>NZ_QTSZ01000016.1 GCF_003730295.1 Ornithinibacillus gellani | reverse complement strand
GTGGAAAGGATAAGTGCTGAAAGCATCTAAGCATGAAGCCCCCCTCAAGATGAGACTTCCCATCACTTCAAGTGAGTAAGATCCCTCAAAGACGATGAGGTTGATAGGTCCGAGGTGGAAGCGTGGTGACACGTGCAGCTGACGGATACTAATTGATCGAGGACTTAACTAACTTATTTTGGTTGACATGTCATTGAATGATCGCTTATTTGGTTTTCAGGGTATAAATTTTTATTAAAAGGAAATTCTATCCATAAGGATTCGCTTCTATGGATATTAGAATGACCTGTATCCTGCAGGTCTGGTAGCAATAGCGAAGAGGTCACACCTGTTCCCATACCGAACACAGTAGTTAAGCTCTTCTGCGCCGATGGTAGTTGAGGCATCGCCTCTGCAAGAGTAGGACGCCGCCAGGCCGCTTTTTTGTATCTTAATTTATTATTTACTGCTATAATAAAGTTTGGATGTAAAGGTACATAAAGTAATACAATTTAATCATTAGTTTAACTTCTTATTCCACAGTAGCTCAGTGGTAGAGCAATCGGCTGTTAACCGATCGGTCGTAGGTTCGAATCCTACCTGTGGAGCCATTTCTATGCTTCCATAGCTCAGCAGGTAGAGCGCTTCCATGGTAAGGAAGAGGTCGCAGGTTCAAATCCTGTTGGAAGCTTTTCGATAGACGCTTGTCCTTAAAGGATGAAGCGTTTTTTTATTTCTTTGGCTGATTTAACGTAGCGAATAAATAATAAGAAGCCATTTTTCATTTATTGGTTTGGAAAAGTTCATGCATGATAATTAAGCTAAAAAAGCATCAAATCATATTGATTCGATGCTTTTTTAGCTTAATTTTATGGTTTTATCACAGATTAACTGGCTGTAAGCCCCCCACATTAAGAGTATTTGTTGATAACCAGAATTATAGGGGTCAACAGCCAGTAAAGGCCTGATTGGTTCAACTAACAATCAGCGGGGGGAGTGCAAAAACCCCCACTGATTGAAGTTTCACTTTATCACAGATTAACTGGCTGTAAGCCCCCCACATTAAGAGTATTTGTTGATAACCAGAATTATAGGGGGGATCAACAGCCAGTAAAGGCCTGATTGGTTCAACTAACAATCAGCGGGGGGAGTGCAAAAACCCCCACTGATTGAAGTTTCACTTTATCACAGATTAACTGGCTGTAAGCCCCCCACATTAAGAGTATTTGTTGATAACCAGAATTGTAGGTGGGGGATCAACAGCCAGTAAAGGCCTGATTGGTTCAACTAACAATCGCTAAAGAAACGTTTTATAAATTGTATTTTCCCTTCTTTTATTCACAAAATACAATAAATGTTTCATTCGTGAAAGGGGTTACAATTAATTAGTACCGGGATATGGAACTTTATTTCATAATTTGTTAATACCATTGTCACTGTGTTTCATAATAGGTATCATCGAACTTATAGCAGGGAGGACTAATCAAGTGAAAATCGCAACAATTCGATTAAAAGAATTTTATGGGCAGGCTACAATAACAGAAAAGGAAATTATCTCCTATATACTAGCCAACCCAGAAGAAACATCAAAGTTGACCATTTACCAATTGGCTGAAAGGACGTTTTCCTCACCGGCTTCCATTATTCGGCTATGCAAGAAGAATAAATTTAATGGATACAAGGAGTTTTCAAAATCCCTCCTTTTTGAACTAGCCGTTAGAGAAAACTATAAAAACAAAAGAATGGCGGATGTAACAAAAATAGACAGTGTCAAGGAAATTGTCGAAAAGGTAACGAATAAGAACATCTTATCATTAGAAGAAACAGAGAGTTTACTCGAATATGACGTGATTGATGCGTGTGTTAAATCCATTTATAGATGTGAGAAGCTGGTGTTATTTGGTATTGGAGCATCCTTAATTGTTGCCAAGGATGCACAGCTTAAATTTACTCGAATTAACAAGATGGTTTATGTTGCGGAAGATTGGCATACTCAATTGCTGATAGCAAAGAACATGGGGGTACAAGATGTTGGAATTGTTATTTCTTATTCTGGGGAGACAGATGAAATGATCCAATGTGCCAAAACAGTAAAGGAAAACCAAGCAAAACTTATTTCAATAACCAAGTATGGAGATACCACTATATCTGATATGGCAGATTATAGACTTTTTGTCGCTGCAAATGAATACGCTTTCAGAAGTGGGGCGATGTCTTCGAGAATTTCCCAACTGAATCTGATTGATATTCTTTATACGACTTATGTAAACATGCATTATGAAAAATCAATTGAAATCTTGGGGAAAAATCTGATTAAAAAGGAGTCTCATTAAATGATTAACTTAGATACGATGACAACTGAAAAGCAAAATGCAAATACACTAAATTTGGACCAAATGCCCGTAGCAGAAGCATTAAAGACTATGAATAAGGAAGATCAGCAGGTTGCAAAGGAAATTGAGAACCACCTTCCAGAAATTGAGAAAGCGGTAAAAGTAGTTATCGATGCTTTTAACCAAGGGGGTAGATTGATTTATGTCGGAGCAGGAACAAGTGGAAGGCTCGGCGTACTAGATGCGGTCGAATGTCCACCAACATTTGGTACAGATCCGACTCAAGTAATTGGACTTATTGCCGGCGGTGAAAAGGCATTTGTCAAAGCAGTTGAAGGGGCGGAAGATAGCGAAGCAATGGGGGTACAGGATCTAAAAAATGTTCAATTACAATCAAAGGATGTTGTTGTAGGTCTTGCAGCAAGTGGTCGAACACCTTATGTGATTGGTGCTTTAAATTATGCTAATTCCATAGGTGTGCAGACAGTTGCTATCGCATGTAACCAGAACTCTGAAATTGGAAAAATAGCCGCAATTCCTATAGAAGTAATGACTGGGCCTGAAGTGTTAACTGGTTCCACTAGATTGAAGGCGGCTACAGCACAAAAGCTAATTATAAATATGATTTCTACCATTTCCATGGTTGGAATTGGTAAGGCTTATAAAAATTTAATGGTAGATTTACAAACAACGAATGAAAAGCTGGAAGTTAGGGCATTACGCATCATTATGACTGCAACAGAAGTAAATATAGATATAGCCCAAACTAAATTAAAGGAGGCAGAAGGTAGTGTGAAGCTGGCTATTACCATGATTTTATTGGATTGTGATCTAACCACTGCTAAGCAAAAGCTTCAGAAATCAAAAGGACATATTAGAAAAACACAATAATATTCAGAGGGGGAGTGGGATTTAAATGGCGAATGAAAAAGAGAAGTTCATTGATGATATCGTGGAGCTGATTGGTGGTAAGCGCAATATCCAATCAGCAACCAACTGTATGACTCGAATGCGTATTCGTATTATAGATGAGGAACGTGTTGATGTTGCCAGCATAAAAGAATTAGCTGGGGTACTAGGTGTTGTTCAAGCGGATACGCTTCAAATAATAGTTGGGCCTGGTAAAGCGAAGAAATCAACAGATTTGTTGTTGGAAAGATATCATATTTCTGCAGAAGACGGTCCAAATGTAACAAATGACAGTCAAGCGGTTACGGAGGATTGGCAAGAAAATAAGGCTTCCATCAAACAAAAACAAAAGAAAGGTAAAATAAAAAACGCGCTTGAAACAATTGGTGGTATTTTTATTCCAATGATACCTGCCATCATTGCAGCGGGTATTTTTAATGGATTCAGTAGCTTAATTGGTACGCTTCAAGGGGAAGGAACACTGACAGCTGAATTTTGGGAAGCAACAAGATTATTATTTGCCTTAATCGGTACAGGATTTTTAGGATATTTCTCCATTTTTACAGGAATAAGTGCAGCAAAGCGTTTTGGAGCAACAGAAGCATTAGGTGGTATGATTGGTGCTATTTCTATAGCTACACCTCTCGTTGAACTCTCACAGCTCTTTGGTCTATATGATGCGGAGGAACCGTTAAACTCTATTTTAACGACTGGAAAAGGTGGAATTATCGGTGTGATATTTGGTGTGTTTATTTTGGCTAAGCTGGAAAAAGCCATACGTAAACGTGTTCCTGATGTATTGGATTTAATTGTAACACCGGTTGTAACCCTGTTTATTACCGTTTCACTCTTTGTATTTATTATTATGCCTTTATCGGGGATATTTTCTGATTGGCTTGTTAGTGGGCTAAGTGTCATCATTGGATCCGATAATACAATTGTAAGTATTATCTCTGGTTATATTTTATCAGCTGTATTTTTACCAATGGTACTACTTGGGCTACATCATGGATTAATTCCGATCTATGCTATTCAATTGGATTTACTTGGTGGTGTTTCACTTTTCCCAGTATTAGCCATGGCCGGTGCAGGACAGGTGGGAGCATCCATCGCTATTTATTTAATATGTAAAAAAGTAGGAAATCATCGCATGAAGCAAATTATCGCGGGTGCATTACCAGCTGGAATTCTAGGTATTGGCGAACCTTTAATTTATGGTGTTACTTTACCACTTGGTAAACCATTTATTACAGCAGGCCTTGGCGCAGGTTTTGGTGGCGCATATGTGATGATGATGCATGTTATGGCAAATGCATGGGGACCATCAGGATTAGTGGCTATTCCTTTGATGCATGCAGATAAAATGATTCATTATATTATTGGTATCTTTATCGCTTATACGGGTGGTTTTATTATGACACGTCTTCTCCTTAAAAAAGAGGATGTGGCAAATGCTTAACCCACTTGGGCTTTCTGTATATGTATCCACTTTTGAATCCCAGATGTTTAATTTAGAAGCGCTTAAAGATAAAAATAGCTACATTTTTACTTCATTTCATATTTCAGAAGAGATAAATGATGCATATGTAGGTAAGGCGAAGGCAATGTGTAAATGGCTTCAACAACATAAATTTAATGTGATTGCAGATATATCACCGAAAACACTGCAAATCTTTGGGCAAAAGGATCCTTTACACTTTGCCAAGGAAATGGGAGTTTCTGTGCTACGTTTAGATTACGGTTTTGATGTACAAGAGGTAAAAAGAATTGCTAAGCAGATTCCAGTTGCATTTAATGCTTCAACGATAAATTTAGCTAACCCATTTACTTATGAAGCACAAGGTTTGTATGCCATGCATAATTTTTATCCAAGGCCTGAGACTGGGTTGGATCGGCAGTTGTTTGAAACAATCAATCAAGCAATCAAGCAAAACGGGTCTACGCAAATTGTGGCATTTATTTCAGGTGATGACATATTACGTGGTCCAATTTTTGAAGGTCTACCAACATTAGAGGGTCATCGTGATTTGTTACCTTATGTTGCATATTTGGACTTCATTAAAAACAGTTCTGTTGATCAGGTTTTTATTGGTGATGTAAGTATTTCCTCCGAGCAGTTACACATGATTGAAGATTATAGAGCAAACAGGGTTATTACACTTCCTGTTAGGTTTGAATCCAATTATGAATATTTGTATGGTCATACGTACACCATTCGCATTGACTCACCAAGCGGAATCATGCGATTGCAGGAATCGCGAGAATTTGCTTCCAAAGGTAAAATGATAAAAGCACAATATTGTTCGGAAAGAAACAGAGGAAAAATTACGATGGATAATGAGGCATATCAACGGTACTCGGGAGAGGTTCAAATCATGCGTAATCATTATCCAAAAGATGAGCGAGTGAATGTCATTGGAGGAATAGTAGAATCATATGTCCCTCTAGTTGATTGTATTAAAAATGGAGATAAAATCCGGTTCGTCAAAAGTTCTGATTGATGATAAAAATAAACAAAATAAAGAAACGACAGAAATTCAGCCCAACCGAAACTATATGATGATTGCATTGTGAACTTAATACAAAACCCGGTCAACTGTATATTTTTTAGTAGTTGTCCGGGTTTTATTAATTTTCAATGAAGGCCTGTACCTATTGCGATTAAGCGAGTAGTAGCACAATCCTATTTTCGGATTATATTGTTTCTGCAAAATTTAATTTACGAAAGTCGTATGCTTTGCTTTCCAATCCTCCAGTTTAATAAAGACCCAAAAACCATAGATACCTAGTGTAATAACGGTAAAGAACCACCATTTAATCCAGTTTCCGAAAAGATGAACTGCCGAGCCGTTAAATTGCATACGTCTTCCTTCAATCACGGTATGATTAATCTTCCATCCATAAATCATTGTAATGGACCATGGATAACAAATACCGAGCGTAATAACAGTAATCAAGATACCAAGAATTTTCCAACCGATATACTGCAATAAACCACCATCAAAAAATGATGTTCTGCCTTTATGGGTTTGAATGGTTTGAACTTCATTCATTTCATTTTCCCCTTTCTATTTTTCTATTGAATTAAATCGATAATATTCCTGTTATTTATCATTATAATAAAACACCATTACAAATTTATGTGCTCGTTTATTTATACATGTTTTAGCTGTATTTTACCATTAGCCCGTATAAGCAAATTCATACGATTGCTGCTGTCATATATTCTGCTCGGAAGTAAACGTAAGCAATTTTAATGATAGATGAATGTCCAGGGCTTCTTCGGGACGATTTAATTGTATCCCGGTCATCTTGGTTATTTTTGTGATACGATTTTTTACTGTTTTCCAATGGATATGAAGCTTTGCTGCGGTGTTTTTATATCTTTGTTTTTCATCCAGGAAGACTTGTAATGTTTGTATCAGCTGATCTTTATTCGCCTCATCCGTATTCCATATCTTTTTTAGCTTTGGATTTATATAATAATCCAAGGAACCTTCCTTTTGCAGCATGGAAAATGTTCTATAAATCCCCATATCCGGATAGGAGTATACATACTTTCCGTGCTTTGAAAATAACTGCTTTCCTAACGCTAATGCGTCTTCTGCTTGATCAAAGGCTTTGGGGAAATCTAATTCCTGATTAACCATTTCAGATATACCAATGTAAATCTCATAATGCGCTATATCCATGGATAAAAGCTGTTGATACACTTCCTCTTGTATGTTCTCGCTCTTTTTATCAAACATCAAAACCAATTGATTTTCCTGCTTTTTATACTTTATCAATTTGGAATCACTGTGCCAGGCTAAAGTCAACCGATCCTCAAAAAGATTCATCAATTTGGCGTTAAAAGTATACGTTTCAACAATGATCACTACAAAATTACTTTCAGCTGAAAGTGTGAGGCGATCAAGTATATTTAGTCGGCTTCCCCCTCTGTTAGGATAGATGTCGTACGAGGCAAACGTGGTATGATTAAATAAATTACACGGAGGTCATCGTCATGACAAGAAAAAATGGAATACGTTATTCTGAAGAGGAAAAAGCAAAGGTTGTAAAACGAATGATGCCGCCCAAAAATGAATCGGTGTCCAAAATAAGTGAGGAGACTGGCATCTCCGATGTGTCTTTATACAAATGGCGTAAGGAAGCGAGAGAATCTGGTGTGGCAGCGCCAGGAAACGGACAGACCAGCGACAAGTGGAGCAGTGAAGACAAGTTCCTTATTGTACTGGAGACGTATGCCATGAACGAGGAGGAATTAGCTGGATATTGCCGTCAAAAAGGCTTATATCGGGAACAGATTATTGCTTGGCAGCAAACATGTATGCAAGCAAACGGAAAAGTTTTTGAAGCGTCTAAACAACTAAACGGGCAGTTAAAAGAAGAAAAACAACGTTCAAAAACATTGGAGAGAGATCTTAAGAAAAAGGAGAAGGCGCTGGCTGAGGCTGCAGCATTGTTACTTCTTAGAAAAAAGGCCCAAGCGATTTGGGGGGAAGAAGAGGACGAATGATTGATCCTTCAAATCGCGCTTTGGCTGTGGAATTAATTCAGGAGGCTAACCGAAATGGGGCTCGTCTTTCAAAAGCGTGCCAGGAACTACAAATTCATGTACGAACGTACCAGCGCTGGGTTGCTGAAGGTGGTGTGAAAGTCGATCAACGTCCTTGCGCAAAACGACCAGTGCCAAAAAACAAACTTTCGGAAGAAGAAAAATCCAGGGTGTTGGAAATTGTTAATCAAAAGGAGTATGCAGATCTACCTCCCACACAAATTGTGCCACACCTAGCCGATCAAGGGGAATATGTTGCATCCGAATCTACCTTTTATCGTATCCTACGTAAGGAACAAATGCAGAACCATCGCGGACGTAGTCCAAAGCCAAAGAAACGGGTTCCTGAAAGTCATTTAGCAACTGCACCAAATCAAGTTTGGACATGGGATATTACGTGGCTTGGAGGACCAGTGAAAGGATTATTTTACCGATTGTATTTGATTCTTGACCTATTCAGCCGTAAGGTTGTTGGTTGGGAAGTATGGGAGACAGAAGAAGCACGGTACGCAGAGAAGCTTGTGAAAAAAGCTGTGATGAAAGAGAAAATACAAGGGAAGCCTTTAGTGTTGCACTCGGACAATGGGAGTCCCATGAAGGCGGCTACGTTCCAAGGATTGCTTGAAACATTAGGCATACAAAGTTCATTTTCTAGACCAAGAGTCAGCAATGATAATCCATATTTGGAAGCGATGTTCCGAACGCTTAAGTATAGACCAGAATTTCCCCACAAGGGCTTTACATCATGCATCATTAGAAGAAGCACGAAAATGGGCTAGTCAGTTTGTCACTTGGTACAATGAGATCCACCTGCATAGCAGTTTGAATTTCGTTACACCAATACAGTGCCACAATGGAACCTATAGGGACGTGTTAGCTAACCGGGTGACTGTCTATGAAAAGGCCAAAAACAAGCATCCAGAGCGGTGGGCAAGAGATATAAGAGATTGGTCACCACACAAACAGGTGGCACTAAACCCAATGCAGGAGGAAGAGGTGAATTCTGTTTCGAGTTGATACAGGTAGAATGCCTCATAACCTAATTATTTGAAATGAAAGATGAATTTCCTTTCTTTTCAAATAATTAGGGCAGCAAGCGAAGCGCGGTAGTTTAACAGAAGCAATACATTTTCCAAAAACTAATCTACCAAATGCGACAACTATCTTGACAAACACCGGCTTCGATATGGCAATTCAACATCATGTAAAAGGTTGTGGATGGTTTGGACATATTTTTGTTGATTTCGTTTATGGATCGCTATGTTTTTAATATAGGTTAGTTTAATAAACGAAGCCGCAACATGTATGGCGATTTTCTCGTGATTTGTTAACGTTTCAGTATGTGTAGGAATCGTTAAGTACATTTTTTTCAGGCCTTCCAGCTGAATGGAAACAACATATGCTGTGACTGAATCATACGCCACAATAAATTCATTGATATGCTCCGCTGGGATGTGCTCCGCTAATGGCAATGGCGTCTGAACGTGATATGCCGTATCGCTTTCATAAAATTCAACAGAATGGTCAATCATATTCTTTAAGGAATGGATGATATCCTCTGTTTCCAAGCCATCCAAAGAAAGCGCTAAAAATTTTTCATATAATTTATGATAGTAATTTAATCGTTTATTTTCTTCATCAAAAAGTAGTTGCATGACTTCTTTCGTCACTATATTATAGGATGTTTCCTTAGGAATTTGGATGATTGGCATACCATAATGTATCCCGCCATCGATAATACCTTTGGGTACCTTCTTAACATATTTCTCTGTTTTTATGATGCATGCAGCTATCTCCATGTGATGTAATCGTTTGATGAAGTCAAATTGCTGCTCATATGAAAAATCCTGTGTAGCATATAAGCTGGTTAACATAACTGTCCCGGGTTTTGCCCATTCCTCAAAATCAGGTGTTTCCATGATTGAAATGTCATAAACGCTATGATGTACACCTTTTTTCCCTGTTAATAATCTGCTGTTATGCATGCTCGTTATTTTTAAAATATCTTTTACTTTAACCATACACATTCCTCCATATGCGCCAAATAGTAAGAAATAATCAAGATATTTCCCTATTAGGGCAATTGTTTTCTGTTTTTCATCATACTATACTTTATTTAACTTTTAAAAGCGTCGCTATTTGTCAGAAAACATCATGCAGTCGACATGAATGAAGAAGGAGCCTATGGTAATGGAAAATGTGCATTTGAAAACGATTCAGCCATCTGATTTAGGAGAAGTTACATTATTGGTTGGTGACCCCGGACGTGTAGAACTCATATCACAAAACTGGGAAGATACAAGACTTCTTCTGGAGAACCGGGAATTCATCTTGGTATCTGGAAAATGGAAGGGAAAAATTGTCTCTATTTGTTCAACTGGAATTGGCTTAGGATCTACTGAAATAGCGGTTATTGAGCTGATTCAAAGCGGTGCGAAAAAGCTAATCCGTCTTGGTGGATGCGGCACATTTGAAACAAATATGCGTACAGGAGATATTATGCTTAATCATGCGATGGCACGCGATAAAGGCATATTAGCCAATTATGTAGATGATAATTATCCTGCTGTTGCCGACTTTGATTTATTGCAAACCATTAAAACGCAAATAAAGCATGCAGGATTTCAGGTTCATAGCGGGATCGGCATGACAACCCAAAGCTATTATCTTGGACAAGGACGTGCACACGAAATTGAAAACGGTCCAAAGCCTGATCCTTCCATGTTGAACTACTGGAAGGATAGACATATTACCAATTACGAGATGGAAACGGCTATCTTATATTTGCTGGCATCTTTATATCAAATACCTGCTGCAAATTGTCTCGTAATCCATGTCAATCGCTCAAATGATGAATGGGTTCCAGATGAAGCCTATCAAAAGCTGCATCAAAAAGCAGCACAGGCAATATTAGATGCTTGTACCGCATAAATAGTACATCTACTTCAAAATTGGAAAAGAGGATTATGTAATGAACAACATAGAAAAAGTTGGTCAACAAGAAAAAGGATATAAAAAGAAGGTACTAGCCTCCTCTATGCTTGGATTAGGATTAGAAGGGATGGATATTTTATTTCTATCCTTTGTTTTAACGAGTATTATTACGGAATTCAATATTTCATCTGCAGCTGGTGGGGCTATTTCCTCTGTTACAAATATTGGGATGCTTGTCGGGGGAATTGGATTTGGAATTTTGGCAGATAAGATTGGCAGGGTTCGTGTCTTTACTTATACGATTTTCCTATTTGCTATTTCAACTGCATTGATGGCTTTTGCCAGTAATATGTCGATGATTTATATTCTTCGTTTCCTAGCTGGAGTTGGCGGTGGTGGTGAATTTGGTATTGGAATGGCTTTGGTTGCAGAGGCATTTCCAAAAGAAAAGCGCGGCCGGATGACTTCCTGGGTAACAATAGGTGGTCAGTTAGGTGCGATTGTTGCTGCGGTAGCTGCTGCAATCATCATTCCTCTAGGCGGCTGGCGTGCGCTATTCATCATTGGTATTCTACCTGTATTCTTAGCCTACTATGTAAGAAGAAATTTAGATGAAACCGATGATTGGAAGGAAGCAAACCGTCAGGCGATGCTGAACAAAAAAGAAAAGAATACCATTTCCCTATTGTTTACTTCACCGAAAACAACGTACACAACGATTGCATTAACGATTATGTCGAGTGTACAGGTGGCAGGCTATTTTGGGCTCATGAATTGGCTGCCGTCAATTTTGCAAAAACAAATTGGTTTAAGCATATCCGATTCGTCTCTTTGGATGATTAGTACCATCGTTGGTATGATACTGGGAATGCTGCTTTTTGGCCAAATATTAGACCGTTTCGGTGCAAAATGGTCTTATGGCATTTTCCTTACTGCTTCAGCTATTTCGGTGTTTATATATGTATTTGCAGATAGTGCAGTAACGGTTTTAATTGGTGGCGTGATTGTTGGTTTCTTTGCAAATGGGATGAATGCTGGATATGGTGCATTGATTAGCAGTTTCTATCCAACGAATGCTAGAAGTACAGCTAACAATGTTATTTTCAACACGGGGAGAGCGATAGGTGGTCTATCACCAATCGCCATTGGTTATTTTTTGGACAGCTTCAATATTACCGTGGCAATGACGTTCTTATCGGCAATTTATCTGATTTCGTTAATCATTATATTGACGATGCGCGATGTTCCGCTAAAAGGGATGAAGAAGGCGGCGCAGTAAAAGCATAAGTATAAAAAATAACCACCCAATGCATTCATAACTGGCATGCATTGGGTGGTTATTGCTTCATTTCATCTTTCACAGCCCACACATTCAAATTCGTGGGTGTTTTTTAACATAAATTCTCCGTTTACCTCATCGATTAAATTTTTATGCTTCAGCGAATAAACATTATCTCTGATTTCATAAAAATCACGGTAACTTGCTATGAGGTCTTTGATTTTTACAGGTGTAGGGTGTACCCTTTCCAACTCTAATAAAATGGCTTGTTCGATTAGGCTAAGATTATTTTTCATTGTTGTTGGTCCTTTGTTGTAGAATAATAAATGTGCTTATTTTACCCTGTAATCTCCTTTGTCGGTATACTCACGCACTTCGTCGCCCTCATTTAATGGATCAATCGTATGCTTGAGTCCATACCCTTTCGAAATCGTAATTAACGTTAACCACAAAACAATAATTGTAAATAACAAACTAACTACGATGGAAGTCATAATCATATTTTCTTTCCCCTTTAATTTGGTATTGTCCATCCCATAATTAAATGATTTATGTTTAACCATCATTATATCATGGATTCATTATTTTTTTGTGAACGTTTTCTCACATTTATATTACAGTCGATAAAGGGTGATTGGAAAACAAAAAAAAGAAGCAGAGACCGACTCGATCTCTACTTCCTTTTTTGTTATATGAAATTATTTTTCTTCACCAGTTCCTTGTTGTGCAGTAAATTTCCACTCCAGTTGAAGGGAATCGCCTTGAAATTGGTTCTGATCTTCCCCATTGTCTACAAAGTTAAATTTGACAACCAAGTCATCACTTGTGCCGGCTTCTAACCCTTTTTCACCAAAAGCTGGAATAAAGACATTTTCATTCACAGCTTCCGGTGTCATGTCTTTCAATTCTGCCAATGTAGTTTGGTAAATAACCTCATCCATCTTATCAGCGTTATACAAAAACTCTACTTCGATATGGTCGCCAAAATCCTCTGTGTTATCGTTATTGGCATCTATTACTTCATAATTCGTTTCCAGCAGTACTTTTTCGATATTTAATGTCCCGTCATTTTTCAATTCGAAATCGCGAATGATCGAATCTCCAGGCTTCAAGCTATCTACTTCAATAATTGCTTCTGGATTAACCGTTAAATTGAGTGTACCTGCTGCAAATGTATTATTGGTCTCTGCAGAAGAGCTGAAATAGGCATAGGTTCCTCCACCTACTAAAGATAAACCGAGTGCAGCCGTTAACATTCCTGTAGCAAGTTGTTTTTTGATTCCCATGATTCATCAACCTCCATTTTTTTGGTTATGGTTATAGTGGTTTTGTTGCTTCTTTTTGGTTTATTGATTGTAATGCATTGCGAATCGTGAATATGGAATACAATAGAAAGCATATACCAGGGATCACCAGGATAAGTGCCGCTCCTTCATTTGTATTAGCAGCATGCAGGATATAACCAATGTATGGGATGGTAAATCCTGTGTAAGCCCCAATGATTTGGGCAGGGGAAACAGCTTCCATATCTGGTGCATCATTGGCATCTCCCTTTGTGATATAAAGCTGATCCGCTTCCTTTACATCTATGATTCGGTGGGTAACGACGATGTTTTCTCCCGTTGTAAAGGTAATCACATCATCTTTTTTAAACGTATGATCGGTGTCTGTCTCCTTGATTGTAATGATGGAACCGGTCTGAAATAATGGCTCCATGGAACCGGAGAGAACCGTTTTGACTTGATAACCAAATATACTTGCTTGCCCTCCTGATGCCTTCATAATGAGGACAAAAAATAATGTCACAACGAGGGCAATCATGAGGAATGTCATCATACTATTCCCGATGGCTCTAACCACCCGTTTTGCTTTCATCCCATTCGGCTCCTTTTACAAAACATGTTTATTCCTGTCCCATAATCACCATTTTTCCAGTAAGTAATGTACTTCACCTTGTAAAATGTCATACGCACGTTTGGATAATAAATGATGATCCAGCTGGTAATCGAGTAAAGCTAGTAAACTATTTAAGTGTTTGACGACTTTTTCACCCTTATCATGTTGCTCGTAATGGCTGATGGCACTGAGGTGCAGCTTGATATCTTGTGCATCATCACGCGTTAATTCCTTTCCTTCAAAGCGTTCGACTAATGTTTTCATGTTGTTGGCACTTGCTGTGGTGTTCACGAATATGGGATAGTCGGTAATGATTCCGTCAACCCCCCATTCCATAAGCCGCTCCACCCATTTTCGATCTTTTATCGTATATGGCCAGGTTTTCAGTTCGTGCTCGTGAATGCGATTGACCGTGTCTTGATTGAGCAAGCTCTTATTCGGATTAACAAAATCAGCGTATGCCGAAAAGCTCATTAATTGTTCATTTGTAATCTCGCCATCTATCGTTTGTCCACTGCTAACCAATACCCCTGTAGGAACAGCGGGCAGGATGTCATGAAAGGATTGGACCACATCCCAATTAAAGGATTGTACAATGATGTTTTCAGCTTGGTGTAAATTACGCTCTATTAATGCATCTGCCACTTTTTGTTCTATTCCTGGATATAGATGTGGATCTTTTAGCTCAATGAGGATGCCAATTTTATCTTGATATCGATCTAACGCTTCCTCAAGGGTTGGAACTTTTTCACCTGCGAAGGATGCATCAAACCAGCTGCCAGCATCGAGTGCTCTTATTTCATCAAAAGTAAGGTCCTTTACCGCGCCAGTACCATTTGTTGTGCGATCAACGGTTGTATCATGAATGAGAACCAATTTACCATCCTTTGTCATTTGGACATCAAGCTCGAAAAAGTCTGCATCATATGCAATGGATCTATCAAATGCCGCAATGGTATTTTCCGGAGCTTGACCAGATGCCCCGCGATGGGCAATATTCATAACCTCTGTTCGCTTGGATGTGAGTGTATCACTCGCTAAAGCTGGAGAGGCCGGTAAGAAAATGACCAACCCCATAAAAGATACGACTGCAAATAAAACGGCTTTCCGGTAAGTTGAATTCATTTGCTTCCTCCTGTCATTGGCTTTTACAGTTTCCTATTTTCATAGATTTTATCCCGATTAACTGGCTGCAAGACCCGCACTGATTTATTTATCCCATTTGGTTATTAATGCTTCTGTATCCTTCATTAACGTTTCATAGGCTTCGCTTGAGATTTCATTCTTTTCTTTTACGTGGTCTAATAATGCTTTAAAACTTGTTAAATGTTTGATAACCTTTTGGGAGGCTTCTTTTTCTTCAAATTGAATGACTGTTTGTACATGCAGAAGGAGCGAACGTGCTGCTTTTTCGGAGGTGATTTTATCGTTCTCCTGCATCGTTTGAATCTGTGCCTGTAAGTCCTTTGCCGATTCCGTATTTGGCTCTGGGATGGCTTTACTTATCACTTCTGCAATCATCGTATTATCAATGGTACCTACTAGCTGTTCTGATAACGGTCCATAGGCATAGACAGGAACATCTACTGCAGTATGGCCAGTTGTCGTCCAGCCAATAAGTGCGCGCTCGCTAATGATATGTGCAATGGCAGCAGCTGTATCCTTGCTCTCGCGAATGGATTGTTTTTCTTGTTCCTTTAGATCTGTGATGCCAACGAATTCAGCCATGACTTCTTCCATATTGGAATAGTCCTTGTTCAATTGTTTGCTGATAAATTCCGGCGATCTGTTTACTTGGCTAATAACGTCTTTCTCAAATCCATAAACACCATTTGCACCAATGGACATGCCGCCAGTTTCGTGATCTGCGGAGACAATGACAAGTGTGTTTTTATCCTTTTTAGCGTAATCGAGTGCAGCTGCGACAGCTTGATCAAAGGCGATGGTTTCGTGAATATTGGTTGCTGGATAATTGGCATGGCCTGCATGATCAATTCGGCCACCTTCTACCATCAGGAAAAATCCATTATCATTTTTCTCCAGATTATCCAATGCCTTCGTAGTCATCAATTCAAGACTTGGTTCCTCTGTTAAATCTCTGTCCAACTCATAGGTCATATGGCTGTTATTGAAAAGCCCAAGCATCTTCTCTGCGTCCGTATTTTCTAATGCAGCTTCATTTTCAATCAGTTTATAGCCTTTTTCATTTGCAGCTTGGAGTAGATTTTTTCCATCTTCTCGTTTGCCGCCTTCCTCTTTTGGAAGGAAATGTCTTTTCCCACCGCCAAGTAACACGTCAATGTCGTGATCAATTAGCATTTGCTCGGCAATACTATTTTCCTCATCACGGCTTCCGATATGGGAAGCAAATGCAGCTGGAGTTGCATGGGTGATGCGTGCAGTAGTTACCAGGCCGGTGGACATTCCTTTTTTCTCTGCGGCTTCTAGGACTGTTTCTACATCAAAGTGTTCCTCATCTTCGTGGTGTTCTTCGTTCTCAGGAGCCATTCCCAATACGCCATTATCAGTTTTATGTGCTGCTGAGAAAGCGGTAGCTGCTGCGGCGGAATCAGTTACCGTATTGTCATGTGAGAACGTCCTGGCATAGCCAACATTTGTAAACTGATCCATAGCTAACTCAGTTGCACCATAACCTTCCCCTTGAAAGTAGGCTGCCGCAGATACTTGCGTTTGCCCCATTCCATCCCCGATGAGCAGGATCACATTTTTGGCATTGTTTTCTGACTCGATGGTATGTAGATTTTCTTTTGCTGAACTGGAACTTACCATCCCAAGGGCAGCTGATGTACATAATGCCCCAGCTAGTGTAATTCCAACTAGCTTTTTCACATGCTTCTTCATTTCAATCCCTCCGATTATTGTTTTTTCTTTCACTTTCAACGTTAACAAGGGATTGTTAAAGCTATATTGATTTATCGTTAATAAGCTGTAAATTCAGTAAAATCATACTTTATGCCTAACAAGCAATTTGTCGAATAAAGGCAGTCTGAATAGATGGATTGCGTCTTTTCATAAGCTGTATTTTTGGTGTTTTTGAGATTGGTAGTTAATAAGTTCTACTGAAAATCATTCTAAATATAAGCATTCTGACTCTTTTATCATGTGAAAAGTTCCTATATTATAACATTATAATGTTATACCCTATTAAAAAATGTAATGACCATTTGTGAATGAATAGGAGTGTAACAAAAAATAACAAATTGGAGGCTGATTTATTTTGGAATTGCGTTCAGTAAAGATGAATCCGATTTACGTGATCATTGGCGGGTTTATAATGTTAGCGCTTACGTTGGGTTTTAGCATGAATGTTTCTGCCCATGGTTATGTCGATGGCCCGAGCAGTAGAGCTGTGTTATGTCAAGAAGGTGTTAATAAAGATTGTGGAGCAGTAGTGTATGAGCCACAAAGTATTGAAGGACCGGGAGACTTCCCGAATGCTGGCGTTCCTGATGGACAAATTGCTAGTGGTGGAGGCGTTTTTCCTGAGCTGGACGAGCAGGGTGAAGATCGTTGGGCAAAGGTTGGTATGTCAAGTGGTGCTTACACGTTTAGTTGGACACTAACCGCTGCACATGCGACAGAAAAATGGGATTACTATATTACAAAAGAAGATTGGGATCCGAATTCGCCGTTAAAGCGTTCTGATTTAGAGCTGTTTTGCTCGATTGATGATGGTGGCAAACGTCCAGATTTTCAGGTAGAGCATGATTGTGTCATACCTGACCGTTCTGGATACCATGTTATCCTAGCTTATTGGGAAGTTGCTGATACAGCAAATGCTTTTTACCAGGTGATTGATGCGAACTTTGATGGCGACTTTGTTGAACCAGGTGAGCCTGAGGAACCAGAAGAGCCGGAAGAGCCTAATGCACCAGCTTGGGATGCTAACAGTGTGTATTTAAGTGGTGACGAGGTAACCTATGATGGTAAAGTTTACCGCGCACAATGGTGGACACAGGGTGATACACCAGGAGAATCCAATGTATGGGCACTCGTTGGTGAAGGAGAAAGCGGTGGCGATGAAGGGGATGGAGAAGATCCAGCCGCGCCCGCTTGGAATGCGAGTTTAGTATATACAAAAGGTGATTTAATTATCTATGACGGAAAAGTCTATGAAGCGCTTTGGTGGACACAGGGGGAAACACCGGGAGATGCGAGTGTTTGGGTGCTGCGATAACTTAGCGTAATATGATCGGACGAGCGATTCTCGAAAAATAGTCGAGAGTCGCTCTGTTTTTTTGTCTTATGATACATGGTTATTCGTGAACAGACAGTTTTGGTATAATACGAATAAGTAGTTTTTATCGAAACAATCATACATATGATAAAAAAATGAGAGGGGGGATGAAGGATGCGTCGTTGGAGTGATCACATGATACAACTGCATGAAAGTATTCATTCGGAACAAGATAAAGTAAAAGAGCATTATCATGAAACCTATCAAATTCTATATGTCATGGAGGATGAAGGGGAAATTACGATGGATGGCAAGAAACATCTGCTAACTCGAGATCAAGTTGCTTTTATTCGGCCCTATTCCAAGCACTCTATTTTGGCACATAGTAAGCTTGCTATATTGGTGTTGGAATTTCATCCGACTGTTTTGGAATCCGCTATCCACCAGAAGCTGTTGCATGATTATTTGCATGACTCACAATTGATTGTGGTAAGTGAATTCGAAGCAATGGGGATCCGGCAGCTTTTGCGTAAAATGCTTTATCAGCAATCATTAGATCATGCTTTTCAACGAATGGGATTGGAAGTCTATCTATTAGAAATCTTGTATTTGCTTTGTAATGCATTACAAGAATCGATTATTACCGATGCGAATACATTACGGGCAGAAAAACTTAAGAAATATATTGATACCAATTATTTTAATGTGATGAATGCAGGAGATATCTCTTCTCGACTTGGTTATAGTATCCGGCATGTGAACACGATTTTTAAAGAGCAATACAATATGACGCCATTACAATATCTCACAGAAGTTCGAATTGAAGCCGCGAAAAAGTTGTTGTTGGAAACAAATAATGATATTATCTCCATTTGCTTTGAAGTAGGCTTTGAGTCACTTTCCACCTTTTATCGAACGTTTAACCGTTACACACATATTTCACCAAAAAAATATCGAACCTCCTATAACCATAATGATACGTGATGCCATGTGTCATTATGGTTTTTATTTTCCTTCTTTCTTTTTTCATTTCCGAAATTGATAATCTATCACTTGTTGTTATAAGAAAACGCATTCAAATTGAAATAACATAGGGCTAAGAAGATGAATGAGGGAGATGAAGGAATGGCGAAACAACATATCGGCGTCATCATGAATGGGGTAACTGGAAGGATGGGCACCAATCAGCATTTGATTCGTTCCATCGTTGCAATAAGGGAAGAAGGTGGGATCCCACTGCAGAATGGGGATTATCTTATGCCAGATCCTATTTTAGTTGGCAGACGTCCACATCGACTGCAGGAGCTTGCGGAGCAATACGGATTGTCGCGTTGGACGACAAATCTCGATGAAGCATTGGCAGATGAATATAATGAAATATATTTTGATGCACAAACGACCAACCGACGGGCAGCAGGTATTAAACAGGCTATCGCAGCTGGAAAACATATATATTGCGAGAAACCAACAGCGGAAAGCACAGAGGAAGCATTAGAGCTTGTGCAGCTAGCCAAGCAAGCAGGTGTCAAAAATGGTGTCGTCCAGGATAAATTATTTTTACCTGGTTTATTAAAGCTGAAACGACTGATTGACTCAGGCTTTTTTGGGGATATTTATTCTGTTCGGATGGAATTTGGCTATTGGGTATTTGAAGGAGATTGGCAAACATGTCAGCGGCCATCCTGGAATTATAAAAAAGAAGAGGGCGGCGGAATTATTGTCGATATGTTTGCCCATTGGCGTTATGTGATCAAGCATTTATTCGGCGATATTAAAGCAGTTTCCTGCCTAGGTGCAACCCATATCCCGGAACGTGTGGATGAAAACGGAGATGCTTATCAGGCAACAGCAGATGATGCTGCATATGGAACCTTTGAATTGGAAAATGGTGTTATTGTGCAAGCCAACTCCTCTTGGACCGTACGTGTGAACAGAGAAGATTTACTCACGATTCAGGTAGATGGCAAGGAAGGTAGTGCTGTTGCTGGATTACGTGATTGCAAGATTCAGCATCGTGTCAATACCCCGAAACCAGTTTGGAATCCGGATGTTCCGAATCCATTTGATTTTCAATCCCAATGGCAGGAGGTTCCGGCAAATACGGAATTTGACAATGCATTTAAGGTGCAATGGGAAATGTTTTTAAAGCATGTGGCTGAAGATACTGCATATGATTTGGATTTATTGGAAGGTGCGAAGGGAACGCAATTATCCGAGCTGGCTTTACAATCTTGGCAGGAGCGGCGCTGGATTGACGTACCGGAATTAAAAGGATAGGGGGAGCTTATATTGGCAAATCAGTTAAAGCTTCCGCAGCGGGGTGGGGCATTATATACACATTCATTAACAGGGCAGTCGTTGCCGGATGTGACCTATCGACCATTTACGAAGCGGATTGCGTTTTCGGCAGCACATGTGGTTGCGGATCCATTTCAAGGACAGGATCCGCTTAATCATAGTGTCATAGATTGGGAGGCGACCCTTCAATACCGTCATTATTTATGGAGCCAAGGATTGGGAGTTGCCGAGGCGATGGATACGGCACAACGTGGTATGGGGCTAAATTGGGAGACCGCGAAGGAACTAATCTCCAAATCAGTTGCTGAAGCCAAAACAGTCGGTGGCAGAATTGCTTGTGGGGCTGGAACCGATCATTTATCTCCAAACGCACCTATGCAACTTGAGGATGTTGTGGAAGCTTACCGGACGCAATGTTCCTATATTGAAGGTGTGGGTGGACAGATTATCCTGATGGCAAGCCGCGCATTGGCAGCATGTGTAACTTCCCCGGATGATTATGTTTATGTGTACGGAAAAATATTGCAGGAAGTATCGCAGCCCGTGATTTTACATTGGCTTGGAGATATGTTCGATCCCGCATTAACTGGCTATTGGGGACATGAAGATATTGACCAGGCGATGGCAGTATGTTTACGTATTATTCGCGAAAATGAGAAGAAAATTGACGGCATAAAAATTTCCTTACTCGATAAACAACGGGAAATAGAAATGCGACGCCTTTTACCAGAAACGGTCAACATGTATACGGGGGATGATTTCAATTATCCCGATTTGATTCAAGGGGATGAGCAGGGCTATAGCCACGCATTGCTTGGCATTTTTGATGCAATTGCTCCGGCTGCAGCTGCGGCATTGCAAGCATTAGACCAGGGGGATATGAAGACATATCGAACATTGCTTGATAAAACGGTCCCGATAGCGAGGCATATTTTCCAGGCACCCACCTATGCGTATAAAACAGGAATTGTATTCATGGCCTATTTAAATGGACATCAATCCCATTTTCGCATGGTTGGTGGTGCGGAAGGCTGGCGTTCTATCATTCATTTATCGGAATTATTTGTGCTGGCAGATCAAGCAGGTTTGCTTGTCGACCAGGAGCTAGCGGTAAAACGAATGAAATCGGTACTGGCATTAGCCGGAGTGGAATCATAAAGGAAGGAAGTGTTGGCATGTCAAAAGCGTCACCATCACTACAACAAATCAGTCATAACCAAATAACGACTGAAAACTGGAGCTTAAAAGAAGCCATTGAAGGCTGTGCACGTGCGGATATTCAGTGGATTGCTCCGTGGCGTCACAAGGTGCATGAACTGGGCCTCAAGGAAAGCAAGCGAATGATTCGGGATGCAGGCCTGCAGGTTTCCAGCCTATGTCGGGGTGGTATGTTTCCAGCAAGCACTACAGCAAAACGTCAGGAAAATTTAGATGATAATAAATTAGCTGTCGAGGAAGCTGCAGAGCTTGGTGCAGATGTTTTGGTGCTCGTCTGTGGTGCGGCTCCAGATAAAGATATCGATACATCAAGGAAATGGGTGGAGGAAGGTATTGAAAAATTAGCCCCATTTGCCGCATCACATGGTGTCAAATTAGGGATTGAGCCACTTCACCCCATGTATGCTGCTGATCGGTCAGTAATTGTCACCCTTAATCAAGCAAATACCATTGCTGAAAAATTTAGCCCGGATCAGGTTGGTGTCATTGTAGACGTATTCCATGTGTGGTGGGACCCGCATTTGTATCAGGAAATCGAACGAGCAGCTGGAAATATCCTCGGTTTTCATGTGTCGGATTGGATTGTACCCGTACCAGATTTATTTAAAGGACGTGGCATGATGGGGGATGGGGTCATTGAAATCCGTCGCATCCGTCAAGCGGTGGAAAAGGCTGGCTATCACGGACCAATTGAGGTGGAAATTATAAATCAATCGATTTGGGATCAGCCGGGCGATGATGTGCTTGCTACAATCAAAGACCGCTTTTTGAAACATGTATAATGCTAGGGCAGCATGGTTCGTTTATGATGATGGTATGATAATATATATCAACCTGTACATGTGAGAAAACAGGACGCAGATTCAGGCATAACAGGAGGCAATAACATGGTTAATGGACTTTTTATCATGAGCGGGCAGTTTATCGATCTCGTTTATCCCCCGGAGGTACAACAAGAAATAAAACGTTTGGTCCATATTTACCGTCCCCCGTTAACGACGAAGGATATCCAGGAAAATCCAACGATTCTGGAGCAAGCGGACGTCATTTTTTCGGGGTGGGGTGGTCCAAAGATGGATGCAGCATTTCTGGAAGCAGCCCCTCGGCTCGAGACGATGTTTTATGCAGCGGGAACGATCAAGTCGATTGTGACAGATGCAAGCTGGGAGCGGGGAATTACAATTACAACTGCTGCTGATGCAAATGCAGTGCCCGTTGCGGAATATACGCTTTCGCAGATTTTATTTACCTTAAAGGATGGCTGGAAATTCGTCCGTAACATCCGAAAAGAACAGATTTACCCAGCAAAACCATTTACACATCTTCCCGGAGCTTTTGGAAGTACAGTCGGACTAATTTCGTTAAGCACAGTTGGTCGTAAGGTTGCCAAATTATTACAGGCATTTGATTTGAACGTGCTAGCTTATGACCCATTTGCTCGTGAGGAGGATGCAGCTGCATTAGGAGTGCAGCTCGTTACATTGGAAGAGATTTTTAAACAATCAGATGTCGTTTCCTTGCATACCCCTTTGCTGCCAGAAACGGTGGGAATGATTAAAGGCGAATATTTCGCTGCCATGAAACCTCATGCTTCTTTTATTAATACGGCAAGGGGAGCGATTGTTTGTGAATCAGAAATGGTGGAACAATTACAACAACGCCCGGATATTACCGCTATATTGGATGTGACCAATCCGGAGCCACCTGAGACAGGTTCCTTGTTATATAGCTTGCCAAATGTGGTATTGACTCCGCATTTAGCTGGCAGTGAAGGAAAGGAATGTGGGCGCTTGGGGACGTATATGCTGGAGGAATTGAAACGGTATATCGCAAATGAACCATTGCAATGGGCAGTCAATCGAAAACAGTTTGAATCCATGGCATAAAATTATGGAGGCTAAGCCTTCGATAAAAGGACAGAAGGGAGGAGTTGGATGTTTCGCATTGGATTATGTTCGGTTACATTCCGACACTTGACGGTTGAAGAGGTTATTGCAGTCAGTCAGGATGCACGTATACAAGGAATAGAATGGGGCGGAGATATTCACGTGCCACACGGAGCGGTCGATGAAGCGGCAGCGGTAGCGGAAAAGACGCATGCTGCAGGATTAGAAGTAGCTGCATATGGCTCCTATTACCGATTGGGCCATGAACAGGAACCGGGGCAATTTGAAGCAATTTTACAAACAGCCAAAGCGTTACAAGCACCTTCTATTCGCGTCTGGGCTGGAATATACGGATCACAGGATATAGATCAACAGGGGCGCGCACAAGTGGTGGCGGATGCATGTCGCATTGCGGACAAGGCTGATGAACACGACATGGCGATTCATTTGGAATATCATCGTAATACATTAACAGATACACCAGAAAGTACAGTACAGCTGCTTACTGAAATCAATCATCCCAATGTATCTACCTACTGGCAACCTGCCGTTGGGGAAACGGTTGAGCACCGATTGGAGAGCATTCGGATGGTCAAGCCTTGGCTGAGAAATATTCATGTCTTGCATTGGAATGTGGCAGATCGACTTGCCTTTTCGGAAGGAACAGCGGATTGGGAAAAATATCTCCAAGCACTGCAGTCCACTGAACAGGATCGTTATTTACTCATGGAGTTTGTTAAGGATGATGATGTAAAACAGCTGCAGACAGATGTACAGTCTTTACGTAGTCTGCTTGATGAGAGCTTGGAACGGAAGTCATTTTAAAACGATAAGGAGGGTTGAAATGGTACATATCGCAAAGGATCCAGTAGCACATATCAAAAATAATCCACTCCAAACGAAGCGCGATTTACAAACATTGATGCAAGACATGGCCACCCCATTGACAACCTATTTTAGTCCGGATAAGGCCTATTTAGATTTAGGACATACACAGGCACACTACAGTCCACAGGTAATTGGCTATGAAGCGTTTTCCAGGCTATTATGGGGCCTTGCTCCATTAATCGCTGGTGGTGGTTCAGTCGATGTTTGGGAGGATTTCATTACTGGTTTGAAAAACGGAACCAATCCAAATCATCCGGAATTTTGGGGCTATCCACGGGACTATGATCAAAAAACGGTTGAAACAGCTGCCATTGGATTAACCATCGCTTTATGCAGTCCCGACCTATTGGCCTCTTTTTCAACTGAGGAAAAGGAAAACTTACATCAGTGGATTCGTGTCGTCAATGAAAAAAAGACACCAGATAATAATTGGAATTTATTCAAGGTGCTGGTCAATCTAGGCTTGGCCAAAGCAGGTATGGAAGATAATCAGGCTGCTAATGAGCGGGCCTTTGAACGAATTGAAACGTATTATTTAGGTGATGGCTGGTATGCGGATGGACAAACGGAGCAAAAGGATTATTATGTATCCTTCGCTATCCATTTTTATTGCTTAATCTATGCAAAAATGAAGGAGAAGGATGATCCGGAACGTTCTGCATTATTTAAAGAACGAGCCAGTCAATTTGCCAAGGATTTCATTTACTGGTTTGGTGCGGATGGTTCCTCTATTCCATTTGGAAGAAGCTTAACGTATCGATTTGCGCAAACTGCCTTTTGGAGTGCACTTGCATTTGCGGAGGTCGAAGCATTTCCATGGGGTGTTATCAAAGGAATTGTGTTGCGTCATTTACGTTGGTGGATGCAGCAGCCCATATTTACGTCAGATGGAATTTTAACGATTGGCTATGCATATCCCAATTTAATCATGTCGGAAAACTATAATGCGCCGGGCTCACCATACTGGGCGCTGAAATCATTTCTTGTCCTGGCATTGGCAGATGACCATCCTTTTTGGCAGGCGAAGGAACAGCCTTTACCTGATTTAGAACAAACGAAGGTATTGACACATGCAAATATGATCATGCGGCGCGATGCAGCAGGTGAACATGTTTACGCGTTAACATCTGGTCAATATGCGGGCTTTGAACCTGCTCATACAGCGGAAAAGTATGCTAAATTCGCGTATTCGAATCAATTTGGATTTAGTGTCGCAAAGGAAACATATGGATTGCGACATGGTTCATTTGATTCCACACTTGCACTATCGGAAAGGGATAATCATTATCGGGTTCGTCGTCAATGCGAGCAAGTCCAAATAACAGAACATGCCATCTATAGCCTTTGGAGGCCATGGAAAGACGTACAAATAGAAACCTGGCTTATCCCAGTGAATGGCTGGGATATTCGTATCCACCATATCGAAACAGACCGGGAGCTACATGGTGCAGAAGGTGGATTTTCTGTACCGGTTGCAGACCCTTATGCTGGCAACATGAAGCCAGATCAATCCTTTACCAAAACCAAATTTGGAGCCAGTGGCATGATCGACTTATGTCAAAATCGGAGCCTTAAAAGGGTTCGTTCTTCTCCAAACACAAATTTGCTTTATGCGAATGTTTGTGAGATCCCAACCCTTGTTGGAGATATTCCAAAAGGAAAACATTGGCTGGCAGCAGCCGTTTATGCTGCCACTAATCAGCAAGCATTTGAGGAAATATGGGCTACCAAGCCTTCCTTACAAATCCGGTCACAAGCCTTTCACATTACTTGTGGCGGAAAAGAATTTCAAATTCAAAAATAATAATGAAGAGATTGTCTCTCCAGTTGGGGAGACAATTTTTTTCTAAGTGCTTTATTAGATGGCATTTATAAATAAAAAAATAATTTCCGATTGTGGGAATATTTTCTCAATACAATAAGAAAGCGCTTTAATTTCCGATTATGATAGAAGAAATCATCTATTTGGGAGCAGAACGGAAGTGAAGCAGCACGGTTATAGCGGAAAGTGAGGAAACGTTCCATTCTACCGAATAACGTATATGGAGGGTGAAAGATGAAGAAACGACTGCTAATCCTATTTTGTATTTTGTTAATGATGTTAAGTGCTTGTAGTGGCAAAAGCAAGGCCGAGGAAGATTTGGATAATTTAAATGAATCTGGTATGCCAATCGTTAAAGAACCGATTGAATTGGATATTTTTGCAAGACAGGCATTAGTTTCTAATGACAACTGGAATGACGTGCTTGTATTTAATACGTACAGAGATCTGACCAATATCGATGTCAACTTTAAGATGGTTCCAGATAATGTCATTACCGAAAAATTGAATTTAACGCTTGGTGGCGGGGACTTGCCAGATGCATTTCACTCTATCTTTCTGTCTAATAGTGACATGATGAAATATGGTAAGCAGGGTGTGTTTCTTCCATTGAATGATTTAATCGATGAGTATGCACCGAATTTCAAGAAGATTCTTGAAGAGAATCCTGTCATTGAAAAACAAATTACCTTTCCAGATGGAAATATATATGGATTCCCAAAAATTACGGATCCGGAGTTTTTCTCTTACCGAACAAAGGAAAAACCGTGGATTAATGAAAAATGGTTAGAGGCATTAGATATGGATATGCCGGAAACGACAGAAGACTTCTATCAATATTTATTGGCTGTTAAGGATGGCGATCCAAATGGAAATGGCAAAGCTGATGAAGTGCCATATGGTGGTAGAGAAATCGATCCATTATTTAATTATTTATCTGGTGCATTTGGTATTAAAACAAAAGGAACATCCAATGCCAATATTGATTTAGACCCGGAAACGAATGAATTACGTTTCTATCCGATTTCCGATTCTTACAAAGATTTGTTAATATATTTAAATAAGCTTTACAGTGAAGGCTTGATTGCTAAAAACATTTTTTCCATCACAGATGAACAATACCGAGCGAATACAGCAGAAGGCATGTATGGCAGTACGGTCTTTTTTAACCCGGAAATATCAGTTGGTGGCGAAAAAGTAAAAGAATTAACCAGTATGCCAATGCTTGAAGGGCCGAATGGAGATAAACAATTTGTTACCCTTTCTCCTGAGGCAGATAATAAGAGTGCATTTATCATTACAAATGAAAATGAAAACCCTGCCGCAACGGTCAGATGGATTGACTATTTTTATGGTGAAGAAGGCATGAAGCTGTTTTTCCTCGGAGTAGAGGGGGAAACATATGAAATAAATGATGATGGTGAAGCAGTGTATATGGATCATATTGTAAATAGTTCTGAGGGTAAAACAATGGCACAGGAGCAATCCAAGTACCTCACCTATCAGGGAGGCGGACTCCCATCTGTGACAACGGAGAAATATTTCCAAGGGACAGCGGAGAGTTCTGAAAAGGCAATTGAAGCAGCTGAAAAGCTAAGACCAGATGTGATTGAAGATCCATGGCCACCATTTATTTATAAGGAAGAGGAAATGGATAAGTTAACGACATTTGGCTCTGATATCGATAAATATGTCCTGGAAATGCGAGACAAATTTATTGCTGGAGAAACCTCTTTCGATGAGTGGGATCATTATGTACAAACATTAGAAAAAATGAATCTAGACGAATATCTAGAGATTAAACAAGCAGCTTTAGATCGATTTGAGGAATAAACAGATTGGAGCGACAACATGAAAATACACTTTTTAGGAACAGCAGCGGCAGAGGGGATACCAAATCCCCACTGCACCTGTTCTGTTTGTGAGGAAACAAGAAAACGCGGCGGCAAGAATATCCGTTCAAGAACGTCGGTCATTTTTGATGATGAGCTGAAGGTGGATGATCCGCCTGATGCTTTTTATCATGCTGTTCGGGATCAAATTAATTTTACAAAGCTAAAGGATTTACTCATTACACACACACATGGGGACCATTTTACCCCACAGGATTTATTAAACCGTATCGAAGGATTTGCCCATGGTGTTAATGCACCGCTGCATGTGTATGGAAATGATCTTGCGGTGCAAGGCTATAGGCAGAACATCCCTCCGGATAAGAACCGATTTGTTTACCATCGTGTATTACCTTTTCAGGAAATAAAGACACAAACTGCAACCATTACACCGTTACTAGCAGACCATGATCCGAACGAAACCTGTTTATTATATTATATTGAAAAGGACGGTAAGCAGATTTTATATGGAAATGATACGGGCTGGTTCCCTGAGGCGACCTGGGAATGGTTGAAAGGAAAGCAGTTGGACCTCGCGATTTTGGATTGCACGGGTGGTTATTATAAAAACAAGCGGAGCCGAAACCATATGTGTATTGAAACGGTTCTGGAAGTGAAAAAAGTCTTCCAGGAAGAACATATCATGAAGGAAAATGGTCGTATCATTGCAACGCATTTCACACATAATGCGGGTTTATTGCATGAGGGATTTGTAGAAGCATTTGAACCATACCAAATTGAAGTGGCATATGATGGGATGATTATCAATATATAAAGTTATATGCCTTTAACAAAAATAATCACCGTTGGCAGTGTGTCAGGTGATTATTTTTGTTTGTGAAAAAGAATGAGTTGTTGTTGAAACATAAGTATGACATTATTTAATCTTTGTTGGCTAAACCATTCCAATACAAATCAATAAATTGTGTCACCATATCATGAAAGGATGCGAAGGTGTCTTTAAATTCTTTTTCCAGACCATTCCCAACGGTTAGCATGGACACAAACAGCAAGGCACCTAGACGCGGATTACTTGCGGGGATTTCACCCTTTATCATTGCTTTTTCCAAGGCGTTTTCTAATACGCTATACATATGATCTTCTGCTTCCTTCATCAATTGCAGCTGTTCATTGGAAAGCGATGTTTTGGCCTCTTTCATAAATGAATTAATATTAAAATCAACAGTTGCTTGTAAATGTGCGTTTGCCACTTCAAATAATTGATCCTTTAATGGTTCTTCTGTGGAAAGGATGCCTACTATTTTCTCAGATATCCGAATCATTAAAGCTACCATGGCATCGGTAAATAAATCAGCCTTTGTTTTATAATAATAATAAACAGTCGCTTTTGTGACATTACTATGCTTGGCTACATCGTCCATGGACACCAATGGATATCCTTTTTCTAAAAATAATCCGGTTGCGATTTGTAAAATCATATCTTTTGTGGATATTCCATTTTGTTCCTTACGGGGCCTTCCCAGCGGTCGATGAGAATGTTGCATCGTGCTCACTCCTAAAATCTAGTTCGTATAGGTAGTATATCATAAATAAATTGTCACTTGCTTAATTAACCTTCCAGTATATATAATTATAAAAGGGTTCAAAATGTGGGATGGTTATAATAAATTATCCGCTTTTTGAATAGGTAATCTTATTATCAAAATTCCAACGCTGTCACAGAATGCGTTCGAGAGGATGAGCATATTGAAGGATATATTTAAACAATTGGGCGGTATTTTTGCCAGTCCGAAAACCCGTTGGGCAACGATATTTGTTTGGATTTTATTAATTGGTGTATTTTCGTATATATGGCCCCAGGTCAATGATCGGGAAACAACGGATAATCAATTGCTGCCAGAGGATGCCAATTCAGTCGTTGCAAGCCAAATTAATAATAAAGAATTTGCAAATGATGCAGGCACGCCATTACTGTTGGTTTGGTATCGCGATGGTGGATTGGAAAATGCGGATTATGAAGCCATTCAGGATGTATATACTGTGTTAGAAGAGGAGCCAGTGGATTCGCAAACCTTTATACCACCATTTCAAAATGCACCAGTAGAAGCATTAGCCGGCAGTGCATCAGAGGACGGTTCCGCACTTATTACACCTGTGTTTTTTGATGATACAGCTTCTACGAAAGTATTACAGGCAGCATTGGATGAGCTGGAGGTTAAAATAACGGATCAGCTCGGCAGTGACGTGTTAAAGGATAAACTAGCAGATGATGGCTTACATGTTCGATTCTCCGGACCAGTAGGTATTCAAACAGATGCCGTCTCGCTATTTAGTAATGCAGATATTACCCTGTTAATTACAACCGTAATGATTGTATTCGTTCTACTCATATTACTTTATCGCTCTCCTATTTTGGCAATTGTACCACTTGTTGCAGTGGGGATTGCTTATGGAATTATTAGTCCTTTGCTAGGCTTTTTTGCTGATAAAGGCTGGATTGTTGTGGATGGTCAGGCGATATCGATTATGACGGTTCTCTTATTCGGTGCTGGTACCGACTATTGTTTATTCTTAATTTCACGATATCGGGATGAGCTTCGTCATGAGGAAGATAAATATGTAGCTTTAAAACGTGCCGTGGGTGGTACTGGCGGTGCCATTATGATGAGCTCGATGACAACCGTTTTAGGGTTGCTATCACTGGGATTGGCATATTATGCTTCCTACGATCGTTTCGCAGTACCATTTAGTTTATCGATATTCATCATGGGGATTGCAGCTTTAACATTACTTCCTGCCATTTTAGCTTTGCTGGGAAGAATTGCATTTGTTCCATTTATCCCACGACCAGAAGCGATGATTCAACGTATAGAAAAGAAAAAAGGTAAAAAACTGCGCCGACCAAAACCAAGCCATCGTTTTGGTAAGAAAATCGGTGCGCTTGTAACAGAAAAGCCTTGGACAATTATTGTCGTTACTGTCATCATCCTTGGTGGCTTGGCCTCCTTCGTACCAAAAATGCAATTCACGTATGGCTTATTGGATTCTTTCCCAGAGGATATGCCATCCCGAGAAGGGTTTACGATTATCGCTGACCACTACCCACCTGGAGAAATTGCTCCCATCGAGATTATTGCTGACACAGGTGGCAAGGAAGTTGATTTACAAGCGGTTTTAGCAGAGCATCCGTACGTAGAGAAAATTGCCGATCCGAAAGAAGGAGCAAATGATTCCAATTTGATGCAATGGGAGGTCACTTTGTCCATCGATCCATATGCTTCGGAAGCAGTTGAAAGCATTCCGGAATTGCAAGCTATGACAGAAGATGCATTGAAGGATGCAGGGGTGTCCAATGTAGAAGAAGCTGTTTGGTTAAGTGGTGAAACAGCAACACTTTACGACACAGAGGAAATCACCAGTCGTGATCAAGCGCTCATAATTCCAGTCTTACTGGTCATTATTGCCCTGTTGCTATTTGTATATTTAAAATCGCTTGTAGCAATGACTTACCTATTGGCAACCGTGTTATTATCGTACTTCTCTGCATTGGGAATAGGCTGGCTCGTTCTACATCATTTATTCGGCGTAGCAGAAATTCAAGGATTGATTCCACTTTATGCATTTGTGTTCCTGGTCGTGTTGGGTGAGGATTATAATATTTTCCTTGTTTCGAGCATTTGGCGGAAGCGAAAAGAAATGCCGCTCAAGCAGGCGATTGCCGATAGCGTCGGGGAAACAGGAAGTGTCATTAGCTCTGCAGGACTCATTTTAGCAGGTACATTTTCAGTACTCGCCGTCCTGCCACTGCAGGTGCTCGTCCACTTTGGAACCATTACAGCAATCGGAATTTTGCTCGATACATTTATCGTCCGACCATTGCTTGTACCGGCGATTACAACGGTGCTCGGAAGATTTGCATTTTGGCCAGGCAAGCTATGGAAACTGCAAAATCATGAAAGCTATCAAAGCAAAGCAGAAGAATAAAAATCAAATGAATTAGAGTAGCTGCAGAAGACTGTTCATTCATTGCTGAAGGCAATGGATGGACAGTTTTTTTGCTATATTGGTTTGGAGTAAGTTAAACAGCATTTAAGTTACTCGAAATCATGAATTTTCGAAAATGGAGTAAGATAAACAGCATTTAAGTTACGCGAAATTGTGTAATTTCGAAAATGGAGTAAGATAAACAGCATTTAAGTTACTCGAAATTATGAATTTTCAGAAATGGAGTAAGATAAACGGCTTTTAAGTTATGTGAAATCGTGTATTTTCGGAAATGGAGTAAGATAAACAGCATTTAAGTTACTCGAAAACGTGTTTATTACCGAAGTGGAGTAAGATAATATCTATAGAGGCCCCATTCGAAAAATCTGCTCAAAACGTAAGTATACAGGTCGGAATCCGAACTAACGGATTCGACCTGCATGTCTATTTCTATACTTTCCCAAAAATATGAGAGTGAAATAATTTCCAGAGCGGCTATCGTGGGGGAAGCGCAAAACCCCCCCTGATTATTCGATTAAAGTCTCTATTTGATTGATAAGTGCTTCAATCACGCCTTCTTGATAACCTGCCATCTGTTGCTGACGGACTTTCTCGCTTATTTTCAGCAGACTTGGGTGTGTTAGTTGATCCAATATTTTTAGTCGGCGTTCTGAAATCTTTTCTGTTGATTTTACGTTGGTATATGCCTCAAGATCCATTTGCAATAGCTTTACTTGGTTAGGGTAACGGGCGTACAATCGCTCAGCAATAAGCATTCCTTCAGGATCCAAATCACCTGAATAATAGATTTCTGTTTTCGAGTCTAATCGCTCTAACAATAACCACACCGCATAGCGAAATTGGCCATTGGAACATATCATTGGCAATGTGGGAAACCTATCCAATAAAATAGAATACACACCTGAGTTTTCAATTAAAAATAACTTTTGTTGTAAAGCTGGTTCTATACGGTCCACAGAAAGTAATTGCCGGACTGGAACGTTCCAAGTTTGTTTTGCATCACACGCAGCATCCCATAAAGGTAATGGTTGGTCACCCTGGAACGCACGTAAGCCGTTAACTGCTACAAAATTCATAATATCATCTTTAATAAGATGGAAGCTTGCATATAGTTCATTTTCCTTTTCCGCAGCAGAATAAAGGGAGGTTGCTTGTTCATTTGTGATTACATCCTTTTCCAAGATATTTTCCATTTCATTTTCTTTTTGAAGGATGTCACGTAACATATATTGCAATAATTTTCCCGTTCTTGTATTCGTATCAAAAGCATGTGGATTCCCGGTGACTTGGTGGGCGAACACAGGTAATCTCGTATAGCTTGTTGGTAACCGGGCAATGCTTCGTGCGACAGTTCGAAAAGCGGAAAGACATTCCCTTTCGTTTTCCAGATACCATTCAAAAAAGATTGATTTAGGTTCATTGGCAAAAGCATTTTCAAACCGTTTATCAAATGTACGAACGGCTTTGATAAATGCTTGATGCTGCTGTTGTATTTTTTCCTTGCGGGCTTGATTGGATACGAGTGGTTCACCTAGTACACCTTCGATAACGGCTTCAAATGGAATTTCACCATATACACTCTCGTTATAAATATCGATAAACTTTTTTATGGAAATGCTTTTTTGTTTTTCATATTCCCATTCACCCCAGCTGAAATATCTCAACAGGGGTGTTAAATCCAAACGTTCCAATCGCCTTTTTGGAATCGTACCGGTTAATTTACCATAGGTAGCATATTTTTGCTGCATGACCTGTAAACAAGTGACCATAACAGGCTGTTGTTTAAAGTATTGAACGGCTTCTTTTTTAAGATTTCGCTCCATCATGCATCAACTCCTTAGGCGGAATAATTGTACTCGTTTTTCCGTCCCAGTGGTAGAGCAGAGTAGAAACAGTGTCCGCGTTATTTGGTCTAATTAATTCGTATGTGTTAATACTTGTCACAGTTGGATATTCACCATAAAGCGCTTGGGAATTAATCATGTAATTAAACTCCAGCTGCTCCATCGCCTTGAATAGTTCAGAGATATTTAAGTCGTCGATACCAGCAAAAGCTTCGTCCAACGTAATTAAATAGGGTGCATCTGCGTTAGCATCTTGATAGCGTGAATACATGGCGGTGAACAGCGGCAAATACATCGCGGTTGCTTTTTCGCCACCGCTAAAACGATTGAAACGCGTGTTTGTTAGTTCCACCTTATTTGGAAAACCTTTGGAATAATGCAATTCAAAGCTAAACCATTGACGATAATCCAGAACTTCCTGTAGTACTTGATACAATGATTCATAATCCTCTGATTCATCCCGCTGAATTTTTGCTTGAGCTATTTTTTCTTGGAAGTAATATTTAATTTTCTCAATATCTGCGTCCTTCAAAATGCTTGTATCTTTTAATAACAGCTTCACCAATTCGGAAGTAGATAGCATCTCTTCTGAGTCGGCAGCTTTCGGTTTCCATTTAAGGGATAATGCCAGTCCGGATGAATTATCCTGAGCCAATAATATTTGATTCATTTGATCGACCCAACGTTGCCCTTTTTTGATAAGTGCCCGTAAAATATTTCCGACAGAATGGAAAATAATTTCCTCAAATAATTCTTCATCACTTTTTCGCAGTACCAGATTGACCTCATCGATTTGTTCAAGGAGGGACTGTTGTAAGACGGAAGGACTTCTCCATGCTCCGTCTGTATTGACCTCCATAATCTTCATCTGTTTTGTCATTTCCCAAACTGAAATTTTATCTTGATGTTGATGATGGTCTGTATACTGTAGCCAGTCTGGTGTTTCTAGTGCATCTATTTGGTTTATACGCAAACGATAGTCCAATAGATCCCCCTCATTTTCACGATATGCGGACTCAAAATTAGTATTTAACGTAATCAGGCGTTTATCAACTAATTCCCAATTTGTCGTTAACTGTTTCGCGAATTGTTGTAAATCCTGCTTCGCGGTTTCGTACCGATGTACCTCTGATTCAAAAGTTTCTTTCCAAAGGCCTGCAAATGGTTCGTCAAATTTAAATTTTTCCTGCTCTATTTCTAACGTTTTTTCCTCTGAGGATTGCTCTCTTTGTAGTTCCAATTGCTCGGATTGGAATGTTTTCAGTTGTTCTTTACCTTGTTTCAAGTTACGGATACATGTTTCAATTTTGAGTTTGATTTTTTCAACATCTTGTAGTTTTTGCATTTCCTTATTTGAGGCCAAGCGATTTTCAATATCTTGTACCGTCTGCTCCATCTCTTTATAATCTTGTTCGGCACGCTCCAAATCTTCCTCGATGGATAATAATTGATTGGCAGCCTGCTCCAGGGAACGCTTTACACCCCGCATCCGTTCCAATTCGGTAATCCAATCCTGAAAAGCATCTGTATAATCCGTATGCGCCTGTTCCGCCTCGTGATATGCAATTAGTGTCTTTTCTATATTATCTGTTTTCGTAAGTTGCATCATATCGGCATAACTTGTTCGCTGTTCATTTCTTTTGGATTCGAGATTTTTTTGATGTCTTTCGGCTTCTTCTGATAATATTTGCATCTGTCTTACAGATTGCTCCAGTTGCGTATTCGCAAAGCGTAAATTCTCTTCATCTGGTAATTGCTCTAGAGCAGTTTCTGCAAGCTGTTGTTTGTTTAACAATTCACGCTCTGTTTCTTGCAGTTGATGAAGTTGCTCTGCTAGTTTTTCCTTTTCAGCCATTAATGCTTTAATTTTTTCTTCACGAAATCTGGTGCGGCTTGCTTGTCCTATAAAAGAAGTTAAATATTGTGGGTCTGCCATACCTATGATATTTTCCAAACGATAAGAGCCATCCAATGCTATCACTGGGGCATCTACTGAATCTAATGCAGTTATATTTGCTTCTACCGCAATGGATTGCAATAAACTAGTAATTAAGCGCTCATTGATTTCGGTGTTATTTGCATCCATTGTTAAATAATCTGCTAATGTTTCCTGTAAAAGCAATGGCTTAGGAAGGATTTGGCGATCTGCTTTTAATTGTAATGTTCCGTCTGCAACGAGTGCATCCAACAAACCACTTTCCAGCAGTGCGGCTTCCAGTCGGTTCCGGGTTGTATCATCCACATGGTCCTGGAAATCTATGCAATCATAGAAGGGATGCGCCTGAATACCCGTCTCCTTCAACTGCTCGCGATATGCCTCCGTCGCTTTCGTGCGATAGGGCACAGGATCTTTTTTCGTTTGCCAATCCTCTATATCCCGCTGTACTTCCTCGATATTTTCTTGGGTGATTTTTTGTTCCGCTCGATTTGGAGCTAATTGATTTGCCAACGTTTGTATATACGTATTTTTAGCATCAATTATTGGGTCGAGCATGAACGAGAATCGCGTGACTTCTTCGTACAGCTGTTCCAGGCGGCGTAGTACTTCCTGGAATTCAATTTCCGGTATAGAGAATGGTGCTTGATCACGCCAGCCAATAAGCGCATCGGCAATTCGTTCTTTTTCTTCTGTGAAAATCATTTGCCAATGGCGCTCCTGTTGTCGAGCTGTTTCTACTTTCTCATTGCAGTCACCTAATAATTTATCCAGCTCAAGCATTTCTTTCCGCAGCTCATCCAAACGGCTGAAAATATGCACACAATCCTTGAGATGATTACGATATGTGCGAATATCGCGCTGCCAATACGTATAGTCATATTGATCCGCCAATCTCTCCATGTCTGTGTAATGTTGTTCGTGTCGTTGTTGAAACCCGCTCGATTGTGCATGATCCTGCAATTCGGATAAAAATGCTTCACATTGCTTTTGATGCTCTTGTAAATCAGCTTCATACTGTTCGATTTGTCTGTTATGGTTGTGAAATTGGTCTTGTTTTCTGGTCCATTGCTGTTTCCATTTGTTAGCAGATTGTATTGCCTCCTGAAGCTGTTCTTTTAATTCTTCCCCCTTGGCAACAAGCTGATAGGCTTCGTGCTGCTGCAAATCATTCTTTTCAGATTCCCATATATCCATATTCTGATTGAGATCTGCCATGTTTTGTTGCAGTGCTTTAAACGCTCTATCGATTTCTGCCAGCTTTGTTTGATGCTTTTCAATAGTATCTGCCTCTTGTTGACGTAATTTCTCAGCTTCTTGCCATTTGTGGGCAATAATGGTCAATTTCTCTTGATACAATCGTTCATAGCTTGCATTGATCTTTTCAATTGCTTTTTGTTCACGTTCCAATTGCTCCAAGCGCTGTCGACTTTCATCAATTTGTTCCAGACTGCGAGATACAGGTTGTAAGTCATCCTCCTTTAAGGCAGGAAGGGAGTTGGTTAAGATGGAATAAATAACAGTAGGCCTAAAATCGCGTGACAGCTTTGGGCTTCTTAATTCAATTAGCAATGCCAAGCAATCTTCAAATTGTTGCATTTCTTTAAAGCCAAAGATACGATCATTAACAAATTGCTGATATTCCTTTTGTACTGTCATCACCTTGCCGCCAGTCCCAATGCGATTGATTAATTGTCGTTGAGAAAGTGGCTGTAAATCCTCACCACTTAACTGATCATATAGACTAAAATGTTCGCCAATTCTTCTTCCATCGGTAATACCGAAATACCATTTCTTAAGCCCACTGCCTCGCTTCGCTTGCAGCCCAATACCGATCGTCATGTATCGATCAGCATTCACGCGCTTAAATTCCATAAAAAGATAGCCAGTGCGTTCATTTAATTTAGAGATTTGTTCCTCACCTAGTAAATAATCCTCCATACGCCGGGATTTACTTTTAAATGAGTCTAGTCTGCTTGGTTCTGTACGCCCATCCAGTAATACAGGAAGCAGACTTTGCATGGTAACGGATTTTCCGGAACCATTAGATCCGCGCAGTAGCATTTTTCCATCTGAGAATTCATATATTTGCTCATCATAGTACCAAAAGTTTATTAGGCCAACTCGATTAGCAATCCATTTATTCTGTTCCACAGGTAAACCTCCTTGATGATATTAAAATCAATGCATAACGTGAAGATTCATATCTTTATGACTTTACACTTTCCCAGTTGTCTGTTTAAAATCTTCTGGAAATGTCCCTATTTGCCGTGCAAAGGATGGAGAGATAGATACATTACCGAGATGGTCCTCTTCAAAGAATCCCCATGCTTTTCCGTTTTCCAACATCATGTCCATCAGCTTGTTTAGCGAGCTTTCGCGGTATTCTTTGGACCAGCCAACACGATAGTTATCTATCACTTCACCGATAAGCATTTTCCATTGATTGGCACTTAATTGAATCACGCCATATTCATCATGCTGGAATGATTTTTTTCGGATTAAATCAGCTAGATGCAGTAAAGATTCATCGGCCATTTTCGGAGCAGGAAATAATGTATACTGTCTGAGTCGGTCAGGAATGGTCAGCATGGCGACGTCTTTTGTCAATTCAAAGGTAAACGGAGTATAAGCTTCGATTACACCTTCAATATACTGCTGCTTATTACGAAAATAGTAAAAAAGATGATCATTATCTTTCGTTCTTTGAATAGCGGGTTCCATCAACAAACGTTGAAATGCCTCTAGTCGAACCGTGTCTTCTCTGGAATCTTTGGTTATTTCCGCAAGCTCCTGCCAACCCTTCAGATCTGCCAAATCTTGTGGATAGGATCGCATAAAGTAGCGGCTATAGGTACTGACCTTATATAAAATTTCTGTTTGTCGGTCACTAGCAAAAGCTTCTTGGTCACCTTCAATTACTTCAATTAGATGCTGATTTGTCATCATGTTTAACACACGAACCAAGCTTTTTCGCTGGTTAAAGTTTGTCCAGTCAAGTTCATCAGCTGCGGGATAATGATGTTTAATCTCTTCAATCAATTCTTCTAATAAAAACGGCTCTCCTTCTCCTTTATCTTCGGTAAAAGCCATAGCACAGGCGAATAGTACATAATCCATTTTTTGTGTGAATGATGCAATGCCCATCCACGGTTGTGGGAAATAAGGGATTTTTTCCAAACGGATAAATTTGGCATGGACCCGCAGGCGAAGGCCAAATTGTCGTTCCAGAATTTTTCTTATTTCTTTTTCATTCTTTTTTACCTGGAAGTATTCATCCCGTTGATATTCGCGGATAATCCAAAAGTTTTCGAACAAATAACCGATACAGGTTTGGATTTGTTCCTGTGTCATTGATGTTCACCATCCTTTATTTCGTAATTGATTCACATGCTTTCATTGTTGTATTTCAAATACAACATGTGGCATTGTTAAAATGCCATCCTCTGATTCCAGTTTGATACGTCTTTCCGGATAGATAATTGTTTTCACTTGAAAGCCAAATTCTGTCGATATGGCGCGTTTTTCTTGTTGATAGGTTAAACTGAGCCAACGCAGAAACACTTTTCGAATTGCGATTGGCACAGTCTGATGTATGCCAAGGTCAATTTTTTGATCCTGAATCAGGCCTTTCATTTGATTTTCCAACACAGCTCTTTCTTCCAAAATACCTTCCAGCAGTTCCCGTTTTGCAGTTGATTTGCGCTGGAAACTCGCTGCCTTTGTTCTTGTCCGATAAGCCCGAATTCGTGGCTCTGTTTGATGATGACTAGGAGCAACCTCCCAAAGATCGGAATGCTTATTGCTTGTTTCTAAAGGATCCGCATAAAAATGCTTCGTATGTGCAGCTCCAAACATGATTGCTGAGAGACGGTGCACCTCATCCAACTCTTCACATTGGTAAAACCATTTAGCGAGCTTGATATAGTCTTTCTTTCGACTTTGGTATTGCTGTCTGCGGTCGCTAAAACGTTGAATCATTCGTGTCATCTTACTTATTGCATAAGTTGTTTGTTTGATGAGAGAGCTATATTCGCTGGTTTTATTGTCATCACTAATAAACCACGCGCGGATACTTTGCCAAATACCAAAAAATTCTATTCGCAAACCTTTTTCATCAAAACCGTTTAAGGCAGTGCTTGGAATCTTTTTTTCTTTATCGACTACCAATTGAAAGATAGTTTCCAACCGATCCTCACTGACATTGGTTATTTCTTTTTGAATACGATCGGCTGTATTTTGCATGGTAACAATAAAGTCACGTAAATAAAAAATGAATTTATCCTTGAAAACGAGAAATGCTTCTGTTTGCATGACTGCTTCTGCTTGGTCACTATGCAAATATCCGATATAATCTGATGTATTATTTTTGATATTGGTAAAATGTGTTTGTACATCATCCCAGGTATTCAATAATTTAACTGAATCATTCTCGGATTGGAGTAAAGTAAGGCTATTTAATAGACGTTCAAATGTGTTTTTATCAAGGGAGCCTCTACTTTTTCCAGAGCTGTTTTCTAATTTATCCATCATTTCTTCCAGTGCAATGCTTGTTTCTGTAATTTGATAACGAAAGTGTTTATTTTTATATTCCTGGATTGATTTTGGTTCACTCATTTCTTGGCGAGGCACGATATTTCCCCAAGAGGTAAGCGCATGTAAATCTTGTTCCAACTCTTTTTCAGCGTACTCATTCTGTGCATATAGAGAATGCATATATTCTAGTATATCCTTGCGATATAACAGGTCATTCATTTGACGGTGCTGCTTATAAAAGAAATTCATTATAGCACGATATCGTTCATAATTATCTGCGGCAAGATAGCTTACCTCGGCAACCTTTTCAAAGTTCTTTTGCACGGTGATAGACTCCTTTTTATTAATAAGGTAAAAATCACTTTATGGATACTATCCTTTCATTATAAAGGAATAAGCTAATTTTCCAATGGATTACCACAATTTGAACCCCCATGATATAGTATGAAATAAAAGCATAGGGGGAGTCCAATGGGTCAACATCTATTTCTGTTTGGTGGTGGGCCGCCATTTACGATAAAGTTGGCACAAAGATTTAATAACCTCATCCATAAAACGGGACCGATTTCGATCTTGGTTGTGGAGCGGGATGGATGGGAACAATATATGCCCAATTACACGAGAGCGTTGGAGGAAAGGGGCTTACAGCATTTTAGCTTTATTCCTCTTCCGTCTACACCAATTAAAAATGTTACCAATCAATTAAACCAAAGTGCGGGAATCATTATTGGTGGTGGGGATACAAGTAAATATGCGGATTATATTGTTGATACCCGAATTGCAGAGACCATTCAGGCAAGATACGCTGCAGGTGTACCAGTAGCTGGATTTTCAGCAGGAGCACTCATCAGTTTGGAGCATTGTGTCATATCTGATCAAGATCGTTTGGAATGTGAACGTGCACAACGGCCAGGGTTGGGCTTGCTAAAGCAAGTATTAATAGCGGTACATTTTTCGCAATGGAGAGAAGAAGCACATGCCAAAAAGATAGCAGCAACATTTACAGATAGTACCGTTTATGGCATAGATGAAAACACCGGTATCTATTTTCATAATGGGATATGTACAGAAATGGAAGGGAAGGGGGTTTATCTGGTAGAGGAAGCTGGATTGCAAAAAATTCATGGATGAACCAAATCCTCATGATCACATTTCGAAAAAAGAGTGCATACGTTCTCTTGTTGTGGTATAATAGAACAAATGTTCCTGTTAGGAGTGATGATATGAAGGCCTTCCTTATGAATGCAATGCAAACCAAAGCAACCATTGTCATTTATTATTTGGATCGTCATGGGAAAATCACGCAACGATATATTCGTGTTCTACAACTTACAGAAGATCACGTATTGGCATTTTGTTTTTATCGAAAAAAAGTCCGCACATTTAAGCTGGAAAATATGTTGTCAGCAGATAAGATTAGAAAAAGAACGGGAGCTTAAAGGATGGTATTTATAATGGACAATAAAAATATCGAATGAATAACAGGACTAGGTCACTTTATTCATTCGATACCCCACTTTGTATTTACACGTAAATTACATGGATTTATTTAAACTTTCTAATCTTTCTTTTACGATCTCCACATCTTCAGGTACCTTAGAAATAGCTAATGCTTTTTCGTACAATTCTTTTGCTTTTGAAAAATTTTGTTTCATGTCAATAAAATAAATATCTCCCCAACCAATATAGCTCCAAGGGTTATCAGGATAGTCAGCAGCTAGCTTACGAAAAGTATCATCGGCTTGGTCATATTTACCAAGAAAACTATAGGATTCTGCTAAAGAACGTTGCATATTATGAAGAATTAATACATCTTCTTTTGGGAAGAGATCGCAAAATTCTTGACAATAAACGATCCTTTTTTCAAAATAAGCTGGATTCTTATCTCCTGCTTTATTAAGCTCAAACTCTACATCTTGGACAAAATTTCGGATAGAAAAGACATATTCATAATGTTTGTCTAAGTATTTCAAGTTTTTTCGTGCGGGATTAACTCGATATTTAATTCCATCCCACAGTTTGAGCCATTTATCACAAGCTGCAATCGGGTCTCGATTAATTGAATCATCCATTCCACTCGTATAAAGCTGGCTCAACGCTTCGGCAGGTAGATTTTGAACTGGTGCAAATCTTTCCCATAAAACCCAAGCAGCACAATGTGTGAAATCTATTATTTGGGTATTTATTGAAATCGACTGTTGTTGGAGCCATTTATCGGTAATTTCCCCCGCTGCATAAAAAGTTTCCACATCTTGTGAAAATGCTTCTTCTTCAAATGAAATGCCTAATTCCTTTAACTTTTCAATGATTTCCTCGGAAGTAAGTGCATTCACTTTCTTATAAGAGGATAAATTGGGGATACGATGCTTTGCACGAGGTTCCATAGCTGGCGGACTAAGATCTGCCTTTAGCTTGAGCTCTTTCCCTATACAGCATTTTTTATATTTTTTTCCGCTGCCACAAGGGCAAGGGTCATTTCTACCTATTTTAATCATTTTTCAGAACCTCTTTTCGATGAAGGGATGTATTTATATTGTACTGCCCATCATAATATATTACGGTTCAATTCATCAATTCATAAACTCTTCCTCAAGCATCCTTTCTCCATCTGGGCTCGAACATTTTTAAAATACAGTATAGTGCAATTCTACCATCAGCTGTAAATGGTAAGAAATTAACGACATTCAATAAACAGAATGCGGCAAAGACATTGAAGTATAATCCGAGATTGGCATACCAAATAAGGCCGCCAATCATTGGCAGCACGATACTCGGTGCCAGGGATATAATGAGGATTTCTACAAAACGATCATCATTTTCATATGTAACCTTGCCACCAAAAAAAGTGATTTTACAAGTGATTAGTTTTTTATGAAATAGCTTGATAAATAGGAAATGAATCAACTCATGTAGCAGGAGGACAATAAATAATAGACCATATAACCACGCCATCGCCTGCAGCAATAGGATGAAGTTCTCCATTTAATTTAATTGCTTTCTTTTTGCTAGCAGCTTGATGAAGAAATATAACAAACAAAGAATGGCAATCCAGCTTATATAAGTAACGATGATTTGTGGTGTTAAGGAAAAAGTAGTAAACATTTCTTCCGGGCTCATCTCCATCGTAATTTTTAACCCTAGTTTGGAATGATACACCCCGGAGCGATCAATAGAAAATAACGTCGTTAAATAGTCGATGAGAAAAGCGACTAAATAAACGACTGTACCAATAACGATCACCTTAGACAGCTTCAATATAAGTGCTCCTCTCCAGTAAGTAATATTTAATCCCTATCAATACGATGAAAATAATCCCAAATAAGAGGATATTATCGGAAATTAAAAATAGTCCGATCGCCAAAACAATGCACAGAACAGAAGCCGCAAATTCATTTACAGAGCTCTTATGCTTCGGAAATATTATGCTCATAATAAGCGCCGATTCAAACAAGATGAGGCCATAATGCATGATTTGTATTTCATCAATTGGTAAAAATAGAACAATAATAATCAGCGGCAAATGAAGGATTATATTTAATATCGTTGTCGTCATGGTTTCCAGTGCAGCATCTAATCGAAATAAAGGATTCAATGTTCGATAGGAAGTCGTCGTACTAAAATAACGAATCGCCGAAAAGGATACGATAGGATAAACATATAAAAGTGTAGTTAAGGTAATCGTCATGTCCCTCGTGTCCACATAAGAAAGTATCGCGATGAGACATACAATGCCAATCAAGCTCAAGGTCAGTTTATTTCGGATAAATCCCAACACAATGACCATAAAATAATTCATCTGCTTGATCCGTTTCCATAGAAAAAAATCATGAGATAGATAGACATCGTCATCATCAGGCTTCAATACATAGATGCCATAGCCAACAAGACCAATGATGACGAGAAGACATAAGATGAGCGACCCAACGAGCGGAATATGAACCGCAAGCCCGGATTGCATGAATTTCTGATCAATTTGAAATCGAAACACAAAGAAATAAAAGAATAAAAACGCCACAAGCAATATGATATTCAGATTAAACTTAGTTAATCGAATGCGTTGAATAAGCGTATGAAAAACAAAATGATAGCAGGTAATACTGGCAAAAAACAGGATTTGACAATATACAAAAATGAATAGATTAAGGGTATTGGAGAAATAGAATAACTTCAGCATGGGAATAATAATGGCAAATATAATAAGAAATGAAAAGTAGCTTAATAGCAGCTTGAATAAAATACTTCCCATCACCACACTGTCTTTTTCAAAAGGAAGGATTTTTAGCTGATATTGCATTTTCTTCGTCAGTGAAAAGGATATGGTTACAATTAAATAAATAAAACCAGCAATAATGATGATGACATTAGATAAGCTGGAAAACAGATTCATCTCAAGTGCATTGGTTAGCTGATCCTTCGTAACAAACATTTGATTTAACTGCGACATATTCAAAATGTAATATGCAATATAAGCAGCCGCAAATAAAGCGAGCACCGCATAGCGATTTCGCTTTTTACGAAAGATGGGACTGGAAAAGATATTATGAAAAATTTCATTCAGCAATATTTTGGAAACGGTAAACGAATCGATCAATTTTTTCATAGGCATCCTTTAAGTCACCCCGGTTCATGACGATTTCTTCAATCTTCTTGACGTCGGTCACTAATTCCAGGCTTCCAGCATCCAATAAATACGTGTCCGCGCGCGGGTTTCGGTTGATATAATCCATGTTATGCGTTACCAAAATAAATTTGACCTGGCGGGAGTACAAATTGATAATATAATCCGTTAGTAAATAGCTTTCATAATCGAGCCCATTAAAAACTTCATCAGCAAGGATAAATGACACGTTTAATGACAGCGCTATCGATAGCTGCAGTTTTTTCTTCATCCCGTAGGAGTAATCACTAATTTTTTGATGCACAGCAGGCGTTAAATGGTATAACTCGATAAAAAAATCAAATGTTTTCTCATCCGCATGAGGGTAACGTGAAAACACGAACCGCGCATACTCATATCCTGTTAAATAATCTGGCAAGTAGAACTCAGAAGGAATATAATACATATTTTCTTTCGCCGTTTTCTCTTTCCGATCCACATCCTGTATCGTAATGGCGCCTGATTCAAAAGGGGTAATATCGCAAATGCAATTCAACAGCGTCGTTTTTCCGCTCCCATTGATACCGACAATGATATCAATACCGGATGCCGCAAACTTCTTCGATACCCGATCTAGTACAAGGTTTTTCCCAAATGACTTTTTTAATTGATTAATATGAATCATATGGCCAACCTCCAGCCTATAAATTAATAAAAAAATTCCGAAGGGTAGATTCCTAGTACTGCATTAAAGCAGCTGGTTTATTTTAAGGCTTACACCCAATTCCAATATCCCATACGCGAGGCCAGTTCCACTTTACTTTTCCGGAAAAGGTATAGCCTTTACTCGTACAATAAAAAGCGTAACCAATTCCCCCAATAAGCGCGATTAATACAATAACCCAAATGATCCATTTGTTTTCGATAACTTCTACATATCTCTCTTCTAAACTATTCTTGAGCGCATATAACCAGTTATACAAAATAAGCTCCACATTATTAAGCGAAATCATGGTATCCCTCCTCATTCTACCCTTCGGAATTGGCAGCGCTTTCAATGGTGGAGTATCTAAAAACCAGAAGATGCATGATCCGAACAACGAATTTATTTGATCCACTCCGTACAAATTTCTGCACTCTTATTATGCTTACGTCACGTACATGTTGTTTGATTATGTACAACCTTATCAGGGAAAGAAGAAATATGTCTATAGGTTATTCGCATGTAATTTTCGACAATGATTGACAAAATTCACTAGTCCCTTGGATGTGGGTAAATGCTTCTTTCCATAAAGAAAGTATTGGATAAAGCTGGTAGTTTTTAAAAATGATTCTAAAGTATGGATAAAATAAGCCATTAGTCCTCATTTTTACTCGGGATTGCTCCATTGAAGAAAACGGGAAAAAGCCTGCAGAACATAGGTGTTTCAAAGATTTATAGAAAGATTCATGTGGATTAGTCATGCAGGGGGAATTTTGCCATTTTTGCAAATGGAATGATTCGCTGTGAAACCTTTTGATGCACCGCGCGTATGAAAAATTGTACAACGCAAATGGATGTGAAAGGAATTGGGGTGCATAGACGTATGCATCCAAGCAATATCCGAAAAATGGTATACCAAACACATCAACTCGCTTTAATCATAAACCCAGTCATTTTATCATTCAAAAGTGCAACGATGAAATAGGAAGACAACCGTATAGTATGACATCCATGTTGACAGACAAAAGCGAATACAAGGAGGACATCAAAATGAAGAAATACATCATGCTTGCATGCTTATTATTGTTTACTAGTATACTTTTAGTTGCCTGCGGTACGAAAGAAAATGCAGATAAAGATCAAACTGAAAACACTTCCGGAACAGAAGAAACAGCCCAAAACAGTGAATGTATAGAGAAGGAAGATAAGTCGGATAATAAGAAAAAGGAAGACAATAAAGCAGACAAGAATGAAAATACAGATCAGCTATTAGATGAAATTACAAAAGTAAATAAAGAATTGAAAAGCTTTTCCTTTGAAACAGAAACCGATTCTTTGCAAACCTATGGCGACCAAGAAAATCACTTCGTCCACACCCAAAAGCAAGATGTTATCTTTGACCCGTTACAAGTAAAAGTCACCATGAAATCAGAGCAAGCAAAAGATTCGGATGAAGATTTGGGAGGCTTTGGTGTAGAAGAGTCTACGATATATATTGTAGATGGAAAAACCTATTCACAGCACTCTTTTAGTGGAGAAGAATGGAATACATCTGAAAACACATTCACAGATGATCAAATCATTGAGCAGGAAACATTAGACATCCGAAATATTATAGACCGTCTGAAGGATTATACAGATGAACAAAAGTTTGAAGAAACCGAAGACAATTATGTAATTCACATCTTGATCAATCCAGATAAGATAACGGAAAGCGATATAAAATCAATGGAAGAGTCCAATCTCGCTCAGGATGAAAATGCGCAAAAGAAGATGCTCGAAACCTATAAGATAGAAGAAACAAGCTATAAAATGACAATTGACAAGAAAACCAAATACTTGAAGACACTCGAATTGTCCAAAAAGTATTCCTATGACATGGACTTCGACGGCGAAGAAGGCACCATGTTAACCGAAGAAAAATCAATCACAACCTACACCAACCATAATAATGTAGATGAAATTGCATTGCCGGATGATGTGAAATAAACAGGACTAAGAGCATGGATTATAAGCCATGCTCTGTTTTTTGGGGTTTCAGGAAGATTCACAAAATACCTATTTTGTAAATACAACCGATTAAAAATATTCAAACAAATGTATAGTTTTTAGCTTGCATACATGATACACTTTCTTATTATGCTACTTCATAAAGTTATTTTTTAAAGTTAGGAGGGACAATTATAAATAAGATAAGTAGATAAATAAGCAAAAAGTTTTCTGAATAGACTGTAGACAAGGGAGTTATCATTAAATTATTTCAAAAAAAGGAAATTTTGAAATTATCATTATCATTTCCGGAAAGTGGGCTAACATGAATAAATGCTTGAAAATGTTCCATATTCTTTTATCATTTCTGTTAATCATTTCTTCTTTTATACCTGTACAAGCACAAGCAGAAGGTACACATCAAGCAAATGACTTTCAGAGAATGGAACAACAAAATACTGAATTAATAAAAGGTAAATTAAGTGAAAAAGTACGAAAAAGCTTTAAAGATCAAGACATGGTATCATTCTTAGTTAAATTTAAGGAAAAAGCAGACACAGAAAAAGCAGTTAAAAAGATGCAACAAAGAAGTTCAAAGCAGAAAATGGGTCAAGCAAATGAATTATTCCTGCAACGTTCCGCTGTCGTTTCAGAGCTGAAAAGGACAGCAAAAAAGGAGCAGCACAAGGTTATTAGTTATCTACAGCAAGAAGAAAAGAAAGGTAATGCTGCTACTATAAAGTCCTTTTTTATTGTGAATGGGGTAGCAGTAACTGCCACAAAAGATGTTGCGGAAACAATAGCTTCATTCCCAGAAGTAGAACTTATTTTACCAAATGAAAAGATCAAATTACCAGAAACGGAAACGAAACTGTTAACGGAATCAGATGACCTTATTGAATGGAATGTTGATCGTGTTGGTGCTCCTAATGTATGGAAAGAAGGGATTAATGGGAGCGGAGTAGTAGTTGCTACCATTGATTCAGGCGTAGATTGGAAACATCCAGCCTTAAAATCAAAATACCGGGGTTATCATCCGGCAGATGGAACTGTTGACCATCGTTATAGTTGGTATGATGCGACCGCAAATCAATCTGAACCATATGACGATATTGGTCATGGTACACATGTAACAGGAACCATGGTAGGGAGTGAAAATGATGGTTCAAATCAAATTGGTGTCGCTCCAGGTGCCAAATGGATAGCTGTTAAAGCTTTTTCAGAAACGGGTGGATCGGATGCAAATTTATTGCGCGCTGCTGAATGGATTTTAGCGCCAACAGATAAAGATGGAAATATGCGTGTGGATATGGCACCAGATATTGTAAATAATTCTTGGGCCGGAAATCCGGGCCTTGATGAATGGTATCGTGATGTTGTAAAGGCATGGATAGCTGCTGGTATTTTTCCTGTGTTTTCTGCAGGAAATACAGATTTATTTAACCCTGGAGGAGATGGCTCCATTCCAGATCCAGCCAATTACCCAGAATCTTTTGCAACTGGTGCAATTGATAAGGATAATCAGGTAGCGGGTTTTTCGTTACGAGGACCTTCACCATACGAAGACATCAAACCGGATATTGCTGCCCCAGGTGTTGAAATTCGTTCCGCTATTCCTGGAGGAGATTATGGCAAAAAAAATGGTACTTCCATGGCAAGTCCTGCTGTAGCGGGTGCAATTGCGTTATTAACCCAGTTTGATTCAGGAAAGAGCATCCAAGAGATGAAGGAATTAATGAAAAACACAGCAACAAAGCTTATAGACGATGAATATAAAGAGAGTCCAAACAATGGGTATGGACATGGGCTGATTAATATATATAATGCTGTCGAATCACTACAGGGTGGACTGGGTAAATTAGAAGGAACGATAGTGCAAGCAGAGTCAGCCAAACCATTAGTCGGAGCCGTTACTGTAAAAGAGACAAATCGTTCCACAAAAGCGGAGCCAGCAGACGGATCTTTTACGTTAATTCATCCGGTCGGAGACTTTACTGTGGAAGCGACGGCATATGGTCACTTTACTAACCAACAAGCAATATCTTTTGAAAAAGAAGCTTCTGCAACAGCAAAGTTTGTATTAACCGAAATACCTAAAGGGATAATCACGGGTACGATTACAGATCGTGCAACGAATGAGGTCATTACAAATGCAACAGTGCAGTTGGTCGAAGATGCTAACATTCCGGAAGTACAGTCAGATGGTAAAGGAAAATACGAATTAGAAGCATATGAAGGTCGTTACACATTGATGGTTACTGCGCCAGGGTACCATGATCAATCCGTTGAAATAACAATAGATCAAAAAGGGAAGACCGTTGATGTCAAACTAGATCCTTTTTATACATATCCAGGCGGAGAGTTAGGATATGACAATGGCAAAGTAGATAATGGAAGCATGTACTTTGCAGGAGGTGTAGGTTGGGCGGTAAGAATGTCTCTGCCAGAAGGAAAGAAATCAGCTGTAGTTACTGATGGTGTATTTCATTTTATAGATAAGGGTTACTCGGAAAGCCCACAAACAGAATTCGCAGTGGAAGTATGGGATGCTAAGGGTAACAATGGCTTACCGGGAAATAAGCTAGCTGGACCTATAAAAGCTGAAGCCCAGTTAGATGATTGGACGGTTGTTGATTTAAGAGAGCATAACATTAAGGTAGACGGTGATTTTTATATGGTATATGTCCAAACATTGGACTATCCAGACGCACTTGGTTTAGCAACAGATAATGGAAATCCATATTACAAAAGAAGCTATCAGTATCTTGATGGTATGTTCTATCCAGCTTTTGTGGAAGATGGAAACTATATGATCCGTGCACGTGTAGATTATGGTATGGAAAAGCCGGAAATTACATCACCTCGTACTGGTGAGAAGTCTGCTGACCCAGCGGTTACAATCGTAGGTAAAGCATCACCAACGGCAACTATTGAATTAACAAACAATGGGGTAGTTGTGGGGAAAGAAAAAGTGAATGAAACTGGAACATTTGAATTTGATGTGGAGCTTTCAATAGGCGACAATGAATTTATAGCTGTATCAACTGTAGAAGGACAAGTTACGGATAAATCTGATCCCATTACAGTACACCGTGAGAAACTAACAACCAAATATTTAAAACCATCAAAGGATGAATTTTTGATTTCAGGTGATACGTTAACCGTTGGATTTCATGGCAACTTGAGAGGTGCAGAGGCCTATTTCTCAGTCAAGTTACCTAATAATAAAATAGTAGTGAATCAGGTGGAGATGAAAGAAACCCTACCAGGTTACTATAAAGGACATTGGCAAATACCAGATCAACTTGATATACGAGATGGTATGATCGAAATAACTTATACAAATGGAAAAGATGAAACTTTAACGGAACAAACTAATGGACGCTTATTTGTTTATCCCGAGAAGGTCAATCGCATTGCTGGGGACATTAGATATGATACAGCAGTCGAAATCAGCAAGGAAGGTTGGTATAATGCAGAAAAAGTAATCCTTTCACGTGGTGATAATTATGCAGATGCACTGGCGGGAGTACCACTTTCTAAGAAACTGGATGCACCTATTCTGTTAACACCGAACAATAAACTTTGGAAAAATACAGAAAAGGAAATAAAACGCCTTGGAGCTAAAGAAGTAATCATACTCGGTGGTGAACAAGCGATTAGTAATGGTGTCGAAAAAAGCTTACAGAATGCTGGCGTTAAAATTCAGCGCATCTATGGAAAAGACCGTTTTGAAACAGCTTCAAAAATCGCTAAAAAGGTTGTAACGAATGAAACGAATAAAGTAGCGGTAGTAAATGGGATGGATTTCCCAGACGCATTATCAGTCGCTACTTATGCAGCACAAGAAGGAATTCCTATTTTGTTAGCAAAACATGACTGGATTTCCCAAGAAACGTTGAAAACAATAAAACAGCTTGGTATCGAAGAGTCCCTTGTTGTTGGAGGAACTAGTGTTATTGGGACCGGTATAGAAAAACAATTACCTAAAGTAACACGACTCGCCGGTCATGATCGCTATGAAACAAATATAGAAGTAGCGAAATATAGTAAATTGGAAGCGAAACAATTATATGTTGCTACGGGTAAAGAATATGCTGATGCATTGTCGGGGGCAGTATTAGCTGCTAAAAAGGATAGCGCGATTTTGTTAGTCCATGATCGGGTACCGAAAGTAGTATCAGATTACCTAGAGTTAAACGAAGTTAAAAATTTAACCTTACTAGGTGGCATACAGGCAATTAGCAAAAAAGTAGAAAATACGTTAGCGAAATTAGTGAATTAGTAGATTAGGTTAGGAATCCATCTGAATGGAAGATGGATTTCTAATTTTTTGTTTCTAATCAATACAAATATTGTGGACAGTATCCATGTTCTTTATTGCTATGGAAGTTCATTCTTGACGATCTCACCTTCATTCCAATCCTATGATCCTTCATCTCCCTCGTAAACTATTGGACCGAATTCAATAAAAAATGGTTCGTTTTCCGCAGCCTTGTATTTGTCCGGATCTAAAATATAAACATGCATGATAGAATTTTTTTGACTCTCCTTTTTTAAGTATAAGTGTCGATGGCGTAGTATTTAAATAACTATCTTCAATGATTGCCAAACCATAATAATATAGTATAGATGTGTTGTTCTGGATTGAACGCTCTCTGTTACTTTTTAATGTGAATTCGATAGTCATAGAGCCATCTCATCGTTGTATGCTGGGTATCTTTGTTTTACATTTGCGTTTGTTACAAAGTCTGTAAATTAATAGCTATGAAATGTTATTTCTGACTCGTCAAATGTTTTATCATACGATTGTTCCCCCTTTCAAAAGTTTGATTCACGTTATTTAATAATTAAATATTATTGGATATATATAAAATACAGCTAATAGTGGAGTGAGTATGCCGATATGTAGAAAACAAAATCTTAAAATAACGCGGATATTTGTTTATTATCATATGTGATTCCATTCCTGTTTTTTAAAAGTTGAAAATTCCTTCTTGATATATTATAGAAAAAAGGAATAAGGATATTGTGATGTGGTAGAAGCATGCTTATCGCCCCCTTCCTAGGGAGCATGGTTTTAATGTCATTCCCTATATCAGGTCTGGTTTGAGGTCATTAGTAAGTACATAAAATAGGGTGCTCCTATTAGGGCGACCATGACGCCTGCTGGGATGCCGTCTGGCTGAACGATATTTCGCCCGATGGTATCTGCCAGTAATAGTAGCCAGCCGCCAATTAAGATGGCCATCGGAATAAATAATTGATTTCTTGGTCCAACTAATGCCTTTGCAATATGTGGTGCCATTAAGCCGATAAAAGCAATTCCACCGGTGACAGATACAGCAGAAGCGGCTAATGCAACTGCTGTGATAAGCAATATCAATCTTTCTTTATCAACGGAAACGCCGATTCCAATCGCGACCTGCTCACTTAACCCAAGTACATTTAATCGATTGGCTTTGTATAGTGTAAATGGTATGAGAATGAGTAGCCATGGTAGCATTGCCCAAATAAAAGGCCAATCCGTTCCCCAAATATTTCCCGCCAACCATTTAGCAATGAAATCAACCTTTTCACGATCTGTGGAGGATATAAGCACCACCATCAGCCCCGATAGCGCCATGGAAAACCCAACACCCACTAGGACAAATTTGACTGGCTGTAAACCATTGTTTTTGTCAAAGGAAAATAAATAAATCAAGATTACCGTAATCATGGCGCCGATAAATGCTGCAAGTGGAAGCATATAAGCAAATTTGCCGACGTCAATAGGGGCAAACAAAAAGAATAGTGCAACTGCAACGCCAGCCCCAGAATTAATTCCGATAATGCCTGGATCAGCAAGGTCATTTCTAGTGATTCCTTGTAAAATCGCACCAGATAAGGCAAGTGCCATTCCCGCCAAGATTGTAATCACGATTCGTGGCAAGCGCACAGAAAATAAAATGAATGACTCTTTAAAGTCACCTTGGCCGAATAACGTTGGTAAAATCCGATCATAGGTTAAGGATGAGAATCCGATTCGGATACTGATCATGGCGGTTATCAGGATGAGTATGATAAATAGAATAAATAAAAGACGTTGTTTTTTTACACCTGTTGAACGAATCATAGGCTTGCACTTCCTTTACGCACAATCATCAAGAAAAATGGTAATCCCAATATAGCTGCCACTGCGATAATTGGTGTTTCAAATGGCGCATTTAAGGTACGAGCAATCGTATCAGCAAAAAGCATGAAGATGGCACCAACAATGGCGGACATTGGAATGACGGAGCGATAGTCTGTCCCAATAATGGCACGAACGATATGCGGTATCATTAGGCCGACAAAAGCAATATTCCCCACCAATGCAACAGCTGTTCCTGCAAGTATAATCACGACTAGGAATAAGATGGTTTTGATCATGGCCGTATTTTGTCCCAAGCCAATTGCGACTTCTTCATTCAAACTAAGAATCGTGAGCTGTTTGGCTAGTCCAATGGCCAAAAGGATACCAAATACAATAAAAGGCACGATTACATATAGCTGCGTCCAGGTCGTCCCGATAAAGCCTCCAGCAGTCCACATCGATATATCCTTGGAAACCTTGAAATAAATTCCAACTCCCTGTTCAACTGCATAGAGCAATGCGGATACTGCTGCACCAGCAAGTACAATACGAAAAGAAGAAAGCTTCCCGCCACCAAGTGCACCAATCCCATAAACCATACCAGCACCTATTGCTGCACCGATAAAACAGGCAATCATAATCCCGAAATAATGAATATCCGGAAAAAAGGCCATGGTGATAGCTAAAATAGCGTTCGCGCCTGCTGTGAGCCCAAGCAAGCCGGGATCTGCTAGTGGATTCCTAGTCATTCCTTGCATGATTGCTCCGGCTACAGCTAGCGCAGCACCTACGAACACAGCTGCCAATTCCCTTGGTAACCGAAAATCCCGTATGACTGAAATAGGTTCCTGCGTCCGATTGGTTGTGATGGCAAGCCAGACATCCGTAATCGAAGTATTGGCAGCACCAAATAAGATGGCAATTATAAACATACCAATGAAAGCACAAATGGATGCAGCATAAATATATATTTTTTTGTTTCGAATTTTGGGGTGTTTTATCGGCAATGTGCATCTTCCCTTTAAAAAAGAGGAATTCCATGATCTAAGAATCCCTCTTTATTCCTGTTAATCTTGTAAAAAATTTTCTTCAAAGAATTCCAGCTGATATTCCAGCGTTGTTGCATCATTAAAATAGAAGGAGCGCTGATCTACTTCAAATACATGTCCATTTTTCACAGCTGGAATATTTTTATATGTGTCCGACTCCAAATAAGAGCTGTCAGCACCACTGCTGCGGCTAAAGATCATATAATCACCAGCATATTTGGGCAATACCTCTAGCGAAAGGGCGTAATAACCATCCTTTAAGGCTATTTCCTTAACAGATTCAGGCATGTTTAATCCCATAGCTTGATAGAGGATTTCTGTTCCGCGTCCCCAATTGTCACCAAAGACGTATAATTGTTTATCAAAGTCTTCAATGACAGAGACAGTTGCGTTCGGGCCAATTTTATCTTTAATCTTTTCTCCCAGTTCTTTCGCTTCCGCTTTAAAACTCTCTACCCATTCTGTTGCCTCTTTTTCTTTATTTAATAGCTTGCCAATTTCAATATGCTGCTGTAAATAATCTACTTTTCCATACGTAAACGTAACGGTAGGTGCAATTTCTTTCAGCTTATCCACGTTTTTAATGGAGGATAATCCAATAATAAGATCTGGTTCCAGTTCGATAATCTTTTCCAGGCTCTCATCGGAAACCTCTTCTGCGTCTTTCAGTGCATCCGCGAAGTTTGGGTTGTCCATGGACCAGGAATCAGCACCTACAATTGGCACACCTAAATGTATGACATCACCAGCATAAGTGGAAAGTACAACAACACGCTGCGGATTTGCGGGTACTTCGACAGGGCCATTTTCCGATTCATAAGTGATTGTTCCAGCATCGTCTGTATTGATGCTATTATCTTTATCCTTGTTTGCGTCATCCTTGCTACTGCAAGCCCCTAAGAGAATAAGTACAAGTAGACTACTAAAAATGAATATTTTTTTCATGCGCAATTTCTCCTTTGAATGTATTGTATGTAAATGATCGATCCATAGTTGAGAATGATTATCAATATCAATACAATTAACTATAATATCGCACTTATAGGTTGTCAATGGTTAATTGGATGGAAATATATTGCTCTTATATTGAATATAAAAAATCATTCAGCCTTATAAAGGGAAGAAAGGGGGACAGCCGTATATTTATTGGAGGATATGAATAGAAAAAATAATATAAAAAAGTCTTAAAAATATTTAACAATCCACATAACCTGCCGATATAAGAGATGAATCACCTGGAATAACGGGGGATTTGCATGATATTTACTCACATTGCGCATGTAGAGGTGTATCGCAGGTAATAACTCCTAAATTAGGAGATATTATATAACTAGCATTTCTCAAGGATGGGGCCTGCTAGTAAAATAAAAAACATGGAGGTAGATTGATCATGATTATCAATCACAATATTTCAGCACTTAACACACATCGTCAGTTGGGTGCAAACAACAATGCAGTATCTAGTTCACTTGAAAAGCTTTCTTCAGGACTCAGAATTAACCGTGCAGGAGATGATGCAGCAGGACTTGCAATCTCTGAAAAAATGCGTGGACAAATTCGTGGATTGGACATGGCTTCCAAAAATTCCCAGGATGGAATTAGTTTGATCCAGACAGCTGAAGGCGCATTAAATGAAACGCATGCAATCTTACAACGTCAGCGTGAACTAATCATCCAAGCTGGTAATGGTGGAACGCTTGGTGAGGATGAACTTCAAAATATCCAAGATGAGATTAACGCTTTGAATAAAGAGTTAGACGGAATTGCAGACCGTACTGAGTTTAATGGAAAGAAACTTCTTAACGGTGAGTATGAAGGAACACTACAAATTGGAGCAAATGCTGAGCAAAGTCTGGAAATCACTATTAATCAAGGCGCAGAAGGTGAGACAGCTGGTTTCTCATCAACAGATTTAAAAGTAAACGATATCGATGTAACAGCAGAAACCTTTGATCACGATGATGAGCTGGCTAAAATTGATGCAGCGATAAAAAATGTTTCCGCGGCACGTTCTAGCCTAGGGGCAAACCAAAATCGTTTAGAGCATACAATAAATAACTTAAACAATGCATCGGAGAATCTAACAGCAGCTGAATCTCGAATAAGAGACATTGATATGGCAAAAGAAATGATGGAGTTTACAAAGAACAACATCTTAACACAAGCATCACAGGCAATGTTAGCACAAGCTAACCAAACTCCACAGGGAGTATTGCAACTACTGCGTTAATTTCCAAAAATGAAAGAAACTCTAGCCTTTGTTGGGTTAGAGTTTCTTTTTTGTGTACTTATATAGTAAATGCCAGCTCTGTTATTTTACTAAAGTTTAATCCGGTTGCTTCCTTTAAAAATAATAGCCGCATCAAGTTTGTACAATGAATGACGATTTGATATGGTTTTGTGTTTTGTTGTAATAGAGAAATTTTTTGTTTAAAAGCATCATAAAAATAGTTTTGCTTGTATGCGAATATTATTTGATCTAGATGTTGAAGTGTCTGATTAATTTCTTTTGTTGGATGTTTTAATGGGATGGAATTCGGCAGGTATAACGTTGTCCTTTTGTGATTTTGAACGTTCGGAAGATAAAAGGTTGTTATTGTTTTTCTATACATACATGTTTGCATATAGGGATTGATAAGGAATAAGAAGTACCTGATTTGAAACTGATCATATAAAATAATTCTATTTTGCTTATCTGTTTTGAAAACAAGTCCATATTTTTGTTCCAAAAAAGCAATTAATAGCATATTTTCTTGTTCGGAAAAGCTTTCAGTAGATAATATTATTTTTGTTGGTATACCATTAACAATTTTTAGATGCCCGTCATCCATGTACCACCAAGCAAGTGACTGTCTGATAAAATATGTATATAATAATCTCATGTTTGACAGTTAAAACCACAGAAATGCTTTCACACTTAGCATTTCTGTGGTTTTTTTAGTGTTCAAAAGTGAGTACTATTTATGTTTTTTTACCTCTTTTAAAATTTTTTTCATTTTTTTT
>NZ_QTSZ01000015.1 GCF_003730295.1 Ornithinibacillus gellani | reverse complement strand
GGATTCTATGGTGTATGTACAAACTTAGAAAGTACCCCGGAGGAAATTGTAAAAATCAATCAGCGCCGCTGGGAGATTGAGGAAACTTTTCGAATTCTGAAAAGCGAAATGCGGACACGTCCGGTTTTCCTTCAAAAAGATGAGCGTATCAAGGCACATTTCTTAGTGTGCTTTCTATCATTATTGACCTATCGCCTGATTGAAAAGAAAATTGATGAGTCAGCTACCTGTTTTGAAATCATTCAAACATTACGGAAAATGAGAGTGCTGGAAGCCACGAATGAGGGATATATTCCTACTTATACCAGAACGGAATTAACAGATAAATTGCATGATGTATTCGGATTCCGAACAGATACTGAAATCGTACCCATAAAAAAAATGAAAAAAATTTTAAAAGAGGTAAAAAAACATAAATAGTACTCACTTTTGCACACTAAAAAAGAGGCTGGGACAATACTATTTCTATCCAATCAAAAAGCGAACATTTAATAAGTAGGACACCCCGCTCAGGGAATATACTTCGCATTCCGTGGGCGAGCAATAAGCCTCCTCAGGCTTCGCCTTGCGGGGTCTTATATGGCTCTTTGCTCCCACAGGAGTCTACGTATATTCCCTGAGCTAATTCATGTGATTGTTCGTCTTTTAAACCGATAATTTATGTTTTGTCCCAGCCTCTTTAACTGTCAAACATGAGATTATATCATATTTAGACGCATAGACACAGTGCAAATTCCTTATCTGCAACTCGTCAATGATTCTGTAATCTATCTTTATGATACGTATACAGGCCTTTCAACCTACTAAAATCTATGAATCTCTATCGATTTCCAAATCCTGCTACATCGGTATGTAGATATGTTATAATAGCGGAAAAACAGGGAATGGATGACGTACGCTATGACCACTTTTTTGGAGACGGACGTCGGTAATCTTCCGACGTTCGGTGAAATTCCTGCAAGCTTTTGGAGTATAAAGAATTGGTTTTATCCAAAAAACCAAATTCAAATGAAACAAGCTGCAGGTAATAAACTCGAAATAGAATCGATAGATGAAGAGAGTAAATATGTCACTTTTTTAGAAAAAGGGACTGGTTTTGCGCTTGTTTCCGAAGAGGGGAAGAAAATCGTACTAGGTGATTCTGATTATCATACCATTCGAATTCGTGGGCAAAAAACGAAAACGATGAAATTATCAATTTATTTCATCCAATATGATCGGGATTGTCAGCGTCTGACAACACATAAGCTGCTTTTAAATGAATTAACAACCATTCAGCGTACAGCCGGTGGGGTTTATGCCAGACTTGCCATTCGTCTCGAAGGAAAGGGCAAGTTAATGCTGGAGGATGTATTTACATCACCATTTGCCCCAATCGCAAAGCCGGAGCGGCCGAAAACGGTGCCACTGCCTGTACATATTAAAATTGCCACGATACTGGAAAAAAGCTATGCAACTGCTTTTGAAAAAACGGCAAAATTAGTACCGTTATCCATCACAGACTGGCAGGAGCAATGTGAAAAACAGCTGCCGGATTTACTTTGGATCCAAGCTGAGCAACTCGTAAATTTATCGCGGAATCACCAAGAATCGTTACACCAGTTATTACTATGGTGCGAAACAAATGATGTTCCCAAGGTTTGCTGGATTACAGCGCCTCTCCCATCCAGTATGGAAGAATATGTGAAATGGCAGCATTTTGATCAGGTTCTAGTGGCGAATCCAGAACAGAGACAGGAATGGGCGAAATTGGCAGGTGAAAGTCGCGTGGATGTCCTGTTGCCAACTGCAGCACCAGATCTATTTCAAGAAAGAAATGATCAAGAACAAGTTCATGTGTATGTGGAACAAACCGAGGAAGCGAATCAAATGACCGCTGCGCTGGAGAAAATAGCTGGTGTACAGATTTTTTCAGTTACGTCAGAGCTATTAGGGAATCCGCAATTGTTTCATGATCTTGCTGCGGGTATCCCAGCTGTGACGAATGCAAAAGGAAGCTGGAAACGGTACTTTCACACGGTCGTGAATCAAATACAAACAACGGAAGAAGCAGTGCATGCAGTAAAAAAGCTGCAGCAAGACAGAGAGGATCGTCAGCAGATTACTGCTAAAGGCATTCGGGAAATGAATCAATCTCATACGCCAGTTCGACGAATGGAACAGCTGCTGGATCAAGTGGGAATCCGCTATCGAACGGCCATCCGTAATGTGACGATGTTGTTTTTTGTGGATTCAGCAGATGCTTTTCAACGTGCTATCGATATCATCCATGCCCAAACCTACGAACGGAAACGGGCCGTCTTATTGATTACACCATTCCTAGGATATGAAGCATATTGGAATGCGAATCAATCGGAGCATACGCTCTTATATATGAAGGATTATGCGCTGACCTATTATCAGCTGGAAGATATCGTCAAGAGCAATTACGTTGCTATTATGCGATCTGATTACTCCTATGACACGAACTATATAGCAGATACTATGGCAGCAATTGAAAGTACGAAGGTAAAACGTATTGGCTGTATCAATGGCACAAGTGCTATTTCAGCTGCTGCCAGTTCGTTTACAACAACAAATGCAGAAGCATTTACAATCATCTATGAAATTTCAGAGCTAAAAGGAATTCCATTATCCGATTTAGCTAGCTATCCAGTAACAGAAGCTAGCGATAAAAGGAAATCGGAAAAAGCCGATGGGTAGGCCAAAGGAGCATGGATATGAAACGATTACGTATATTATTTGCCATGGATACGTCCAGCGGGTCGACAGCAGCTGATTTTGCGTGGGCGAAATCACTCATCACCATCATGAACCGTAATCCACGGATTGATATCTGGATGATGGCAGCGCACAACAACGACCTGCGAATAAAGCTTGAAGCAGAACGGGTATACTGGCTATCAACTGACCAGCACGCAGGAACGTCGGATACGGAAATGATTGGCAAAAACATACAGGAATTAGATAATCAATATGATTTTCATGTCATCCTGATGGCAGGAAGGTCTTGGATGGAACAAGCAGTTGGCCAGAAATATGCGCATAAGACAATAGCCTGCTTACCACATGAAGTGAAGCTAGGGATGCGAAAGTTTTATCGAAAGGTATATGCAGCCTTTCCTTTATTATTTGTTCCAAATGATCACGTACGTAAAAAATTACAAGGCATGCTTCCACCTGCTGGGAAACCAATTATTTCTACAGAATATGTGAAGGATGATGTGGCTCCCCCCGTGTGGGAAAATGAGCGATTCGTAATTTCCGCCTTTTGCCCAGAGGGACATACGAGAGCGGTTGGTCAACTGCTGGAGCTGCAGACCTTCTTTACGAAAGAAGAGCCTGCTGTGAGCTGGGTGTTGGCAAAGCATGAAGGGCATACAGACGAACTAACTGAAAAACTGAAGCAGCATGCCGGGTTAAATTGGCATAATCCTGATGCATATCGGGCAGACATTGCCTGTATTCTGCCAGGAACGAGTAAGGAAACGGCAAGAGAATTATTACTATCCTATGGGATCAATGGCACACCCGTTGTACTGCAACGAACAAAGGAACATATGGATTTACTTGGACGAGATTATCCGCTATTTGCCGGTACGACAGTGAAAATGAAGGAAAAACTTCAAACGGTCCTTCAATCAAAAACAATATATGAAACAACTGCCAAGGCTTGCTGGCAGGCAGCAAAAAACTACCGGCAATCGGTAGTAGAGCCGGAATTGATGCAAGCACTCTGGCGGTTTAATCCAGTGCCGAAAACGGTATTATTTGCTGGGCATGATTTTAAATTTATTTCCTGGTATATGGAAAGACTACAAGCACAGCAGAAATGTGCGTTATTCATTGATTTATGGCGTGGGCATGAGGCACATGATGAAACAGTGAGTCACATGCTATTGAAACAAGCGGATATTATTTTTTGTGAATGGGGTCTGGGAAATGCAGTGTTTTATGCACAGCATAAACTGCCACATCAGAAATTATATGTGCGTGTACATCGTCAGGAATTGGAAACTGCTTATTTACAGGAAGTTGATTTTCAAAAAGTAGATGCTTTTATAGCGGTTGGCCCATATGTGATGGAGGAATTTATTCGCTTGAAGCGTATGCCGCGCCACAAGGTAAAAATCATTCCAAATATGGTCGATACACAGCAATATATACTGCCGAAAACGGAAGAAAGTAAATTTCATCTTGGCTTGCTCGGTATGCTGCCGCAATTGAAGCGGCTTGATCGTGCCCTGGATGTATTTGAAAAGCTGTGGGAGCGGGATGAGCGTTTTAAGCTATACATAAAAGGGAGAAGACCAGAGGAATTAAGCTGGATGAAATACCGAAAGAAAGAAATGCAATTTTATAAAACGCAATTTGAACGGATAGAGGAAGCCCCATGGAAGGATCAAGTTATATTTGAATCGTTCGGACCAGATGTTGCCGAATGGATGCAGCAAATCGGCTATATGCTCTCTACGAGTGATGTGGAAGGGTTCCACCTGGCACCAATGGAAGGGATGGCAAGCGGCGCCCAGCCAATCCTATTTAATTGGCCGGGAGCAGAACTCATATATCCTGCCGAACACATCGTTGATACGGTCGATGCAGCGGTAGAAAAGATATGGACCATTCATGAAAAAGGTCCTTTCATTGAAGCGGAAGCATGGATGCAAATAGCGAAGAGATATGAGCCAGACCAAATCGCGCATGCCTTGGATCAAGTTCTTTTATCCGAAGCAGAGGAGTAGACTCCCCCACTGATTGTTGTTGAACGAATCAGGCCTACACTGGCTGTTGATTCCCACTTACAACCCTTGTTATGAACAAAAATTTTTGAAATAGGGGTTTTACAGCCAGTTAATCTGTGGTAAATGTTAACGTTTCTTTACAAAAGGACATGTTTCTACGTTCTTTTGTAAAGAAAACTTATTTTTTGTAATAAAAGATAATATGGTAGTATAGATAATGAATTGATTTGCTAATTTTGGGAGCGGAAACGAAATGACGAAGAAAGTATTAATCATGACACAGAATTTTTATCCCGTTATTGGCAGTGCAGGAAATCGTATGAAAAATATTTATCAGCTATTGAATGAAAATGACATTCAGGTCGATGTATTAACGACAGAGCCTGCCTATCCCAATAAAAACATGTACAAGAATAATCTGTTTTGGGATGACGAAGAAATGAACCAAGCAGAAAATATTACACGTGTCTCCATAAAAAACAGGCATTTTTCTAAGCATGTTTTTAGCAGGCTTTTTTTCTATTTGGAAATCATGTATCGATTTTTCATTACCCTGTGGAAGCAGCGGAAGGAAAACTATGATTACATACTTGTTAGCACACCACCGATTTTTATCGTTTTTTCTGCGCTTTTCGCTCGAAAGATATTGAAATCGAAGCTTATTTTAGAGGTTAGAGATTTATGGCCGGATAGCCTGGTTGGCGTGAAGGCATTTGATAATAAATGGATCATCAAGTTTTTCCATTACTTAGAAAGAAAGATGTACCAAAAAGCAGATCACATCATTATTAATAGTAATGGCTTTGAAAGTCATATTAAAGAAAACCTGAAGAAGAAGCAAACCTCACTGCTTTATCTACCTAATGGTCCCCGTCAACAAGAAATTATTTACCGCAAGTCCTATCAAGGTGAATTTCGTGTGGTTTATACAGGAAATCTTGGTCTCGCACAGGATGTTGATCGACTGAAACAAGTTGCAAAGCTCCTGTCGGAAAAAGGGATTCGTATGGACATTATCGGATATGGCATGCGTACGGGGGAGTTGATTGCTTATTTAAAGGAGCATCAGCTTGTGAATATCCATGTGCATAATCCGACCACGAGGAAGGAAAGCTTAAAAATGATAGAGAATAGCAATGTCGCACTCGCATTTTTAAATGATGATGAAGTTTTTTCAACGGTATTACCCGGGAAGATTGTCGATTATATGACATGTAAGACGCCAATCATTGCAGGTGTGAAAGGCATCGCAGCCAATATTATTGAGGATAATGGTGTTGGTTATGCTTTTGCAGGCAATGAAGTAGATGACATGATTGAGAAAATAGTAGAACTGAAAAACAACCCATCCTTATTAAGTAAGCTCGAGGATAATTGTACAAAGACCATTACGAATGAATTTCTATGGGAAAGCAATATTTCCAAGCTGGTTGGGATTTTATCATAATTGAAGAGGTAAAGATGCATGAAACGTGTAGGAATGTTTGTATGGAATCATTTTACGAATGACGCGCGCGTGCTGCGGGAATGTACGACTCTATCGGAAAATGGCTTTGATGTGGAACTCATCTGTATTGATGATCCAGCAGATTCGACCATTTCATCCTTTGAAGAAGTGAACCCACATTTTCGTGTTTTTCGTATGAAACGCTATCCAACCACATTGGTATGGCTGCAAAGGCTGTATCGATTTGCTGTCGGGCGAAAGTGGCCATTACTGCCACTGGGCGCAATATGGTTAGTACTTGCTTATTTTATACCATGGGTGATCATCCCGCTCACTTTGATTTTAGGGCTTTTATTGAAAACAAAAGCACGGGTAATCTGGATTCGCGGGGCATTAATTTTACGAATGATGTGGAAGGGTCATCGTGGCAATTACGATATTTATCATGCCAATGACTTAAATACGATGCCACAGGCTTATGTCAGCTCGAAATGGCGCTTTCGTAAAAAACCGCTCATTTATGATTCTCATGAGGTGCAAACGAGTCGAACAGGCTATGACAGTCCATGGTATAAACGATTCGAGCACTTCTTCATTAAGCGCATGGACAGTATGATTGTGGAAAATGATACACGGGCTAAATATAACGAGGATTTGTATGGATTCTATCCACATGTTTTACATAACTATCCATCACTTGTGATTCAACAGGTGGAGGAGAAGGTGGATTTACATGGGATGCTCGGACTGCCAGTGGATGAAAAGATCCTCCTGTATCAGGGCGGTATTCAAGCCGGAAGAGGATTGGACAAACTTATTGAAGCCTATCCGCACTTTCAAGAGGGCACCCTCGTATTTATCGGTGATGGAAGAATCAAACCAGAGCTGGAACAAATGGTTAAGGAACGGAATTTGGAAAAAGGCATTCGCTTTATCCCAAAAGTGCCGGTTCGTGATTTGCCAAAGTATACGAAAAATGCTTACTTAGGCTTTCAAGTATTGAATAATATTAATTTTAATCATTGGTCAGCCTCCTCGAATAAACTATTTGAGTACATGATGAATGAAGTGCCCATCGTCGCCTGTAATTTCCCGGAAATCAAACGCGCGGTATTGGAAAGCGAGGTTGGAGTCGTTATTGATCCACATGACCCAGTTGAAATTGCCAAAGGGGTTAATGAATTACTGCAACAGCCGGAAAAACGTGCACGCTTCCAGGAAAATTGCAAAAAAGCACGAAAAAAGTATAATTGGGAAACAGAACAAGAGAAATTGCTCGATGTATATCGATTATATGCATCTTAACATCAAAACCAGAGGAAAGAAGGTTTAGCTTTGAAACTTTGTACGATAGGACTAGGCTATATTGGACTTCCAACATCGATTATGTTTGCCAGCCATGATGTCGATGTTGTAGGAGTCGACGTCAATCAGGAAGTAATCGATAAATTAAATCATGGAACGATTCATATTGAGGAGCCGGGACTGCAGGATGCATTGGAATCCGTTTTATACGTTGAGAAATTCCGCGCTGCCAGCAAACCGGAAAAAGCAGATGTATTCATTTTATCTGTACCAACTCCGAATAAACAGGATGAATACCTCTCCTGTGATTTAACGTATGTGAAACAAGCAACGGATAGCATTATTCCGTATTTAGAAAAAGGCAATGTGGTCATCATTGAATCAACAATTGCACCACGTACCATGGATGATCATGTGAAGCCACAGTTAGAGGAAGCAGGTTTCATTATTGGCGAGGATATTTATCTGGTCCACTGCCCAGAGCGTGTATTACCAGGTAAAATCATGCAAGAACTTGTAGAGAACAACCGAATCGTTGGCGGCGTTACTCCGCAATGTACGGAAAAGGGCGCCGAAGTCTATGAAACGTTTGTTAAAGGTGAAATCATCAAGACGGATGCCCGTACAGCAGAAATGTCGAAGCTAATGGAAAATACCTTCCGTGATGTGAATATTGCTTTAGCAAATGAACTGACTAAGGTTTGTAATGATCTCAGCATTAATGTGTTAGAGGTTATTCGGATGGCGAATAAACATCCACGCGTGAACCTGCATACGCCCGGACCTGGTGTTGGCGGTCATTGCTTGGCAGTAGACCCGTACTTCATTATTGCGAAGTCACCAGAAAACTCACCAATAATCCAATTGGCTCGGGAAACGAATAATGCGATGCCGGATTATGTTGTGGAATCCACGAAAAAGCTGTTGGCGAAACATAACGGCAAAAAGGTGACTGTCTTTGGCTTAACCTATAAAGGGGATGTGGACGATATTCGTGAGAGTCCAGCGATGGAAATCTACGAAAAATTGCGCACAGATGATGCACTTGATGTGGTCGCGTATGATCCCCATGTGAACCTGAGCTTTGTAGAGAAAAACCTGGACGCTGCATTGGAAAATGCTGACTTGGTATTGGTATTAAGTGACCATAGCCAATTCAAATATTTAAAAGGGGCTTCCTTTGAAAAAATGCGAACCGCTCAAGTATTCGATACGAAGAATATCGTGGAAGAATACAATGAAACATTAACTTATATCAATTACGGCAACCTATATGCCTTTCTGTAAATGATGGAGAAGGATGCAAATGAAGAATGCTTAAAGACATGAAGGAACTATTCAAGGAACAATGGGAACACCACAACTTGATTTTCCGTATGGCAAAGTTTGAAGTAAAAGGCATGTACCAAATACATTATTTGGGATCTATTTGGCAATTTATTAATCCGATTATCCAAGTTGGAATATATTTTGTCGTATTCGGAATTGGTTTACGTGGTGGTAGACCAATTGACGGAGACATCCCGTTCTTACTTTGGTTGTTGATGGGGCTTATTCCTTGGTTCTTCATCAGTCCAACCATGGTGCAAGGGTCTAATAGTATTTATCAAAAAGTAAATCTCGTATCGAAAATGAATTTTCCGGTCAGCTTATTGCCAACGATACGGATTGTCGGGAACAGCTTTCAGTTTCTCGCCTTACTGGTTGTATTATTTATTATTACCTTGCTATATGGTATCTTCCCAAGCGTTCAATTGCTGCAGCTACCATATTATTTATTGTCTATGTATATGTTTTTATTTGCCTTTACCATCTGGAGTTCAACGATTGCCACATTGATTCGAGATTATCAAAATTTACTCCAGTCCATGATGCGAATGATTTTATATTTATCACCGATTCTGTGGGATCCAATGGGCGACCGTGTGCCAGATTGGCTTGGTAACATTCTGAAGCTAAATCCGTTCTATTACATCATCGAAGGGATTCGCAGCTCCTTTCTTGGTGGCGACTGGTTCTTTGAAGACCCGATTTATTTGTTATACTTTTGGACACTTACATTTATCATGCTATATTTCGGCTCCCGCATGCACTTTAGATTCCGAAAAGATTTCGTAGACTATTTATAGGAGGATTGTCATGGCAAAAGTTGAGTTTAAAAATGTATCCAAAGTTTATGATATGTACGCAAAACAGTCTGACAAGCTCCTTGATTTGTTGTCTATTCGGTCTAAAAAAAGCACGAAGCAATTTTGGGCACTGCGTGATATTTCCTTTGAAGTGAATGACGGTGAAACAATTGGAATCGTCGGTTTAAATGGCTCCGGGAAATCAACCATTTCAAATATATTAGCGCAAGTCATTCAACCCAGCTCTGGTGAAGTAACAATCAACGGTGTTACTTCCCTTATTGCTATATCGGCAGGATTGAACAATAATTTAAATGGATATGAAAATATTGATCTCAAATGTATGATGCACGGCTTAACAGTGGAGGAAATTGAAGCTGTCAAGCCGTCTATCATTGATTTTGCAGACATTGGTGAACATATTAACCAACCGGTAAAAAACTATTCCAGTGGTATGCGTTCACGCCTCGGCTTTGCAATTGCTGTTCATACCGATCCAGATATACTCATCATTGATGAAGCATTATCTGTCGGCGATTCCACATTTGCTAATAAATGTCTCTTAAAAATGGAAGAGTTTAAACAGCAGGGTAAAACAATCTTTTTCATCAGCCATTCCGCAAAGCAGATGAAAACCTTTTGTGATCGTGTGTTGTGGGTGCATTATGGCAGATTAAAAAATTTTGGTGCAAAAAAACGGGTACTTGGAAATTATGTGGAGTTTACCGAGTGGTTTGATCAATTATCGGAAGAAGAGAAAAAGAAATATAAACAAAATATGCTGCGCAAACAGTATACAGTGCAGGAAAAAACAAAACGAAAGCAAGCAGATAAAAAAAATAAATGGACAGCATTCGGTCATCTAGCAATGTTTATTCCATTGCTCGTGCTCGGAGCTTTAATTGTTTTAGGATATTGAAGGATGTGAGGAAATGGAAATGGGGAAAGGCGCCAAGCCAATGTATCATCAGCAGGTGCTGACAGATGAAGAAAAACTGGAACAAGCAAATTGGATGGTTCAACAAATTTCAGGAAATCACGTGCTGGATATTGGTTGTGGAAATGGCCTAAAGTCCATTTACCTCGGTCGAGAAGGGAAATTCGTTCTAGGTATTGATGCAGACACAGACCAGATCAAAGCTGCAAATCAACACCTGAAATCGGAAGAAAAAGAAATCCAGCAATTTGTCACATTTGAACAAGCCAATTTCTTTTTAAAGGAATTCAATTCCACCTATGATACGGTTATGCTGCAACATGTATTAGAACACGTTGCTGATATAGATACCTTTTTCACGAAGGCTGCATCGCTAGTTTCTGAAACAGGAAAAATCGTTATTGCCATTCCATTTGGAAAAACAGCTGCCAAACGGACCTTTTTCCTGCAGGAGCTGTTAGACCTGCAAACGGATGAAGTTGCCATGTCACAGCTTGAATTCTTTCATGGCTGGATTGGGGTTATTTATGAACGAGGCCTTGACCAACGAATGGAATGGAGTGCAGATCTGCAGCAGAAATTAGAACTTGCTTTTATGGATAAGGAAGCGCGGTATGCACAAGTTAATAAAGATTTATTACATCGCTTGGAAATCCAGCAGGAAATTACAGCTCAACTGGAACAAAAACTGATTGCAAATAACAGCATGCAGTCCGCAAATGATCATGTGAAACAAGATTATTTGCGAGAGAAGAAAGAAAAGGTGCTTCTTCAAAAGGAATTGTATGATACATACAGTGAACATGAGGCAACCATTAAGAAATATCGTGCATTACATCGGGAGTATGAGGGATTATTAACAAGGTATCACAACCTTAAAAACTCAAAGCTCGGTAAGCTGACGACGAAGTACTGGCAGCTACGCAGAAGAAAAAGGGGAAATAAATAATGAGTTTGAATCAACTAAACCAATTGTTGGCACGTATACAGCAACGGAAAAACCAACTCGTTGGAGAAATTGGCAAAGAGGTAAAAATATTAAATGACCATCAAATCCAAGTGGACATTAATATGAACCAATTGCGTTATAGTGATAACACACTCAACGGTAATGTTTCCCAATACTTAAAGCTGCGGGATGAAATGGCTGACCAAAGCTTTCTGGAAAACGTACGTCCACTGCTCGATCAAGTACCAGTTAGTAATGGCTCCAGTTACTTCCAAAAAATTGATGCCAATATCGGGATTATTGCAGATGAATTCTTATACAATTCCTTTAAGGATGTTGCGAATTTCCATTATGTAGAGCGGGATAATTATACTCATTTGGCTGGCAAGCTCGATGTATTGATTGTAGCAAGTGCCTGGAAAGGGCTCCACGGAGATTGGAAAGGGCTGGGAAATCCGAATATTGGTAAAATCCGTAGATCTATTTCAAAAACCATTGATTTTTTCCGCAATGATGGGGTTAAGATTGTATTCTATTCCAAGGAAGACCCAACCAATTATGACTTTTTCGTTGATTTAGCGAAAAAATGTGATTATGTATTTACGACTGCCGCTGAAAAGGTCCCGGATTATCAACGGGATTGTGGTCATGATAACGTATTTGTTTTGGAATTTGGAGTGAATCCAAACTACAATAATCCAATAGGTGTACAACCCAAAAGCGAGTTAGCGGGTGCGATGTTTGCAGGTTCCTGGTATAAAAAATATCCACATCGTCAAAAAGATTCGCGTATGCTGTTTGATGGTGTGCTGGATGCTGGGAAACCGTTAAAAATAATTGACCGCAATTTCCATTTAAACCTGGATCGGCATTTTTACCCTTCTGAATATTTATCTTATATTTCACCAAGCATTGATCATGAAAGTCTTCAATCGCTTTTGAAGCTATATGAATGGATTATAAATCTGAATTCTGTTAAATACAGTCAGACGATGTTTGCTAATCGGGTATACGAAATTCAGGCGATGGGAAGCTTGCTCATTTCCAATTACAGCCTCGGAATTAATAACTTATTTCCTAATATTTTCCTTGCAACAGATAAGTCGGAAATTCAAGCTATTCTACAGCAATATTCGGAAGAGGAATTATATCGTTTACGGATGTTTGGAGTAAGACAAGTACTTCGTCAACACACAACATATCACCGGATTACGTATATGCTGGAACAAATTGGCTGGACCGGTGTTACCATACCGAAGCGCACTGTAGCAGTTATCGTTGCAGAAAAAACAGCAGCAATAAAACAGATGTTTGATCGTCAATCCTTTCAGGAAAAGACATTGCTGACGGTAGATGAAGCAATACGAATAGATCAAACGTTTGATTATGTCGCGTTTTTTGATGAAGCGAGTACGTACGGGGAGTATTATTTAGAAGACATGATACAAGCGTTTAAGTATACAGCGGCTGATTATGTTACAAAAGATAGTTATTGGAATGGAAGTGAAAAACATCCAGGCATTGAAAATAACTATATTTCTCATATGGATAATAAATATAGAACCGTATTCTCCTTGGATGCCTATGCACTAGATCAGCTATTAGTGGACGAACTGGACATTGCGATGGAAAATGGCTATAGTGCGGACAGCTTGGAATATAACATTGGAGAAGCTTCGGTGTACCACACGTCACCAGATAAGAAGTTTACGGTTATTATTCCAACGTATAATAATGGGCTGCATTTATATGGGAAGTGTTTCCTGAGTCTAAGACGTTCCAGTATGTTTGATGATATGGAGATTATCATCGTGGATGATGGATCTACAGATCATGAAACGCGATTGATCATCGATCGCTTAAAGCGACAATACGATAATATTCACACCTATTTCTATGATGATGGTGGCAGCGGCAGTGCCTCCAGACCAAGAAATAAAGGAATTGAAATGGCAACAACAGATTATATCACCTTTCTTGATCCGGATAATGAAGCAGTGAATGATGGGTTTGCTAAATTATATCAGGAGCTTGAAGCAGGTTCACATGATATGGTCGTTGGCAATATGTTAAAGCTGGATACAGCGGAACATGAATTCAATTATTATAAAGATGTTAATTATTATATGGCAACAACGGAATTTGATCATATCGATACAAAGGCATTTTTGGATGCCACGCACTTTAAAGCACAAAGTATTCAAGCATTAATGGTCAAAAAAGATGTTATCCTAAATCATGACCTGCGCATGGTACAAGGTGCTGTCGGTCAAGATACCTTGTATTTCCATGAGCTGCTTATTCATGCGCATCGGTTCAAGGTGATTTCCGATATCATCCATATTTATTATGCAGGGGTACAGGGTTCCACCGTGAATCACATTACGGAAAAAACATTCCAAAAGTATTTGGTAATGGAAAAAGCAAGAATTCAATTTTTGGAGGAGAATCAATTGCTGGACGTCTATATGGACAAGCGATTTAATTACTACTTCAAAAATTGGTACTTCAAGAAATTAGATGCAGTAGAACCTGCTGATGCTACAGCTGCTGAAGCAATTTTAGTGGAAATTTATCAGATGTATCAATCGGCAAGACCGAATAAAATTGATGCAGAGATAAAGGATCGAATGAAACAGCTTGAAAAAGTTACCATATAATTTATTGTTGATTCGATCAAAAGCAGCAGCTATGGATAAGCTCGGAGCCTTCCGGCAATTGGCATGTGCTGGACCGACAAAAAGGAGCGATTGATGGTGAAACAATTGATGAAAAAAATGAGTCAATATAAGCAGGCTTCGAGTTTTCGAAAAGAAATTAAGCAGCTGCAAAAACAATTAAAACCTTTGATTGAAAAAAGTAAAGGGTCACTGGAGGAAGTTTCCAATCCAATCGCAATCGATCGATTAATTAGAACGACTTCCTTTAATGGCAAGACTTTGGAAAATGCAGAGGGTATTTTGAAAAATGATTTTTTCATTATGAATAATTTGGAGATTGTTTCTTTTGAAGCGGAAATCAACTGGCGCTTTCAGCATCCCAATTCCAGTAATACCTATCAATTATATTTGCATTGCTTGAATGTCATCAGTACACTTACAGATGCTTATCACGAAACAAATGAATTAAAATATCTGTACAAGGCCCACCAAATTTTATTAGATTGGACGTATTTTGTTTATACAGATGAAGAAGAAAATCTGTATAAATGGATTGACCATTCGGTAGCGAATCGGACGTTGAACATCCTGTACTTCTATTTATCTGCAAAAGATGTTATCTCGTTGGATGATTCGATTATATTCGATCTACTACTAAAGCATGGCCGCTTTTTAGCCGATGATAAACATTATGTAGAGAACAACCACGGAATCATGGTTGATCGTTCGCTGATTGTTTTGTCTGTTTTTCTAAAGGATGATCCAATGGCATCGGAATGGTTTGAAAAAGCAAAGCTGCGGATAAAAAATGCATTTTATCGTGACTTTAGCTATCAAGGCGTGCATTTAGAAAATTCACCTGCCTATCATACGATGACGCGAAACATTTATTTGAAGGTTGAGAACTTCTTAGAACACGAGGAATTGACCTTAGGCCAGGATATGAAAGAAAAATTAACAAAAGCAAAAACGTACATTAGCTATATATATAAACCCAATAAAACACTACCAATCATCGGGGATTCCCAATTTGGTACACTCACAAAACTGGTGAAAAAGGATGGTTCTTTTCATGACCCGCAAGCTGGTGTGACTATTTTTCAGCACCAGGCATTAACACCGGAAAAAGCGACGTGGCTCTCATTCATTTGTGGCTACGAGCGCAAAACGCATAAACATCAGGATGATTTATCCGTTTCACTGTACTGGCGAGGAGAAGATATTCTTTCTGACTCCGGTAGATATAATTATGATCGAAATAGTGACATTCGAAAATATTTAGTCTCTCCGGCAGCACATTCGACTTTGACTGTGAAAGGTAAGAGATATCCAGTTCATCAGCCGCTTGCTCATGCGGATAAAATTAAAACAACAGGATTTATTTCAACACCTGTATATGATTTAGTGAAGGGAATCAACCATGCATTTACAGGCGTTAAGCTTTCACGGGCTGTTTTATTTATCAAACCAGATATCGTTATTTTTATCGATCAGGTAGTTAGTGACAATCCCGCTGTCATTCAACAAATTTTTAATCTTGGACCAGCAGTTCAGCCTAAAACGGTTCAAGCAGAAGGTGCAATAGGGCAAACGAAGGCTGGAAAAATGGATATTCGACAATTTACACCGATGGATAAAGGAAAACGTGTGAAGGCAAATCGTGACATACCACGGGCTGTTATTTCCGAAAGATTCGGGGAGCTGACAGACACCAATCAAATCGTATTTGAAAAAACAACAGAAAATGATGCATTTGTTACCGCACTTTTACTTGGTGACGCAGGGCCAAGCATCGAAACGATGTCATTTGAACGAAAGCAACAAAAGCTTACGATAGACTATGAGAATGGGGAACGACTAGAGGTACATGTCTAATAAATAATCAGCAATCCCCATTGGAAAAATCTCAACACATGTAGGTGACGCAGGTGGTTTTTAGTAACCTTGTATTTTTATTCGTGTTTTTACCCATTGTACTGCTCTGTTATTTCCTGTTTGGAAAATGGATGAAAAACACAATTCTATTAATTGCTAGTTTAATATTTTATGCATGGGGAGAACCGACCTACGTTTTTCTCATGCTTTTTTCCATTGCGATGAATTTTACATTTGGGCTGTTAATCAATCATGCCCGGGATCGACTGCCGTTAAGGAAAATGTATTTATCCTTAGCTGTAATAGGTAACTTACTTATTCTCGGATATTTCAAGTATGCAGGTTTTGTCGTGGATAACCTGAATCAGTTATTTGGTCTATCCATTGAGATGGAACCTATCCCTCTTCCGATTGGAATTTCATTTTTTACCTTCCAAGCAATGAGTTATATTATTGATGTGTACCGAAAAGATACAGAAGTACAGCGCAATATTATTTCGCTTGCATTATACATATCTCTTTTCCCACAGCTGGTAGCGGGACCTATTGTCCGCTATAACACCATTGCAGAACAAATTAAAAAGCGTACCGTTCATTTAGATAAATTTGCAGAAGGTATTAAACGCTTTGTCATCGGTTTAGCGAAGAAAGTAATTTTAGCGAATGCTTTTGCTGAAGTAGCTGATGCCGTCTATACGACACCAGCTGCTGAATTATCGGTTGCATCTGTTTGGATTGGTGTAGCTGCATATGGCTTGCAAATTTACTTTGACTTTTCCGGCTATAGTGATATGGCTATCGGGTTAGGGAAAATGTTTGGTTTTGATTTTCTTGAAAACTTTCATTATCCATATATTGCTCGTTCTGTCGCTGAATTTTGGCGAAGATGGCATATCTCACTGGCAACCTGGTTTAAGGATTATGTCTATATTCCATTGGGCGGGAACCGAAAGGGCTATTACCGTACTTTGCTGAATTTGCTTATTGTGTGGACAATCACCGGTTTTTGGCATGGTGCCAGCTGGACATTTGTCGTTTGGGGCTTTTACTTTGGCGTGTTTATCGTATTGGAGCGCATCGGCCTTGGAAAATGGATCGAAAAATTAGGCAAACCAGTCGGACATTTGTATGCATTTCTTGTCGTGATGATTGGTTGGGTGTTTTTCCGTGCTGATGATTTCGGATATGCATTTAGCCTGCTTCGTGTCATGTTTGGCTTCTCAGGAAATAGCCTAATCGATGGTACAGCATTTATTTATTTAAATGACTACGGTCTGCTGTTCATCATCGGGTTCATTGCATCGCTGCCAATCATGCCGTGGATCACCCAAAAGCTGAAAACAATGAACCAATATGAACAACGTATCGTTCCAATTCTATCATTGGTAATGCCAGTCGTTTATATGCTGCTTATGGTTTTTTCTATGATATTACTTGTGAATTCAACGTATAATCCATTTATTTATTTTCGTTTCTAAGGAGGGGTGACCGTGCTCAATCGTTGGGGTAATGCGCTGTTAACAGGATTATTTATTGTCTTTCTGTTTATATTTGGGCTGTACATGTTCATAACGGCTGATCGGGATGTATCGGCAATAGAAAATCGTGAACTGGCACAGAAACCAAAACTCTCCTTGGACACCGTTAAAAATGGAACGTTTATGGATGATTTTAATTCCTATGTCACGGACCAATTTCCAGGAAGAAATAGATGGTTAAAGGCGTATATCGACTATCAAAGACTTACCAATCAAACCTATATTTATGATTATTATATTGGGGATGATAATTGGATGCTAGCTGAGCCCGAATATGGAATACCGAAAGAAAGACTTTCACAGGCAGCACAAGAGCTAAATGCTTTTGCAGCGAATCTGGCGAAAAAGGATGTGGATTTGTACTACTTTTCCGTTCCACATAAGGTAAGTGTCATGCAATTTTTATTGCCAGCTTATATTAAGCCTGGCAGCTATATCGACCGTATAGATTATCTCATGGAGCATTTGGATCAGGAACAGATCGTTACACTTGATCTTACCCATGATTTCATGGCCCGTTTCTCGGAGGATCAGATCAAGGACATGTATTTTAAAACAGATCATCATTGGAATATGAATGGGATTTGGGAAGGTTACCAAGAAATCATGAAATCCTTGCAAGCCCATTCTCGTTTTAATATGCAGCCTTTAAAACAAGAGGATGTGCAGCAGCAATGCTTTAAACAGAAGCAATTTGAGGGTAGCTATAATAAACAAATTTATTATACGGTTCAAGCAGATGATGAGAATCTATGCTTTATGGTTGCAGCAGACGGTTCCTTTGAAAATTATGAGGTAGCTGTCGATGGTAAATCCGTAGATCCGGCAACGATTTATGCGAGGGAATTTGGTACATCCAAAACGTCTATTAATTATAGTGACATATTTGGCTACAATTTACGTGAACTGGAAATCATTAATCCCGCGAAGAAAGACGTTGGTAATAAAATATTGGTGATTAAAGATTCCTATGCGAATCCGTTAGCCTATTTTATTGCACAACATTATTATCAGACAACCTTTTATGATCCAAGGTACAATCAGGACCGTACCATTGAAGAATATATAGAAGCAAATGATTTTGATGAGGTTGCCGTTATTTATAATAGTGCACATCTCTATGGTTCTAACTATCATTTTGATACATTGCCTAAATAGGTTGGGAAAGTTATCAAGCACCTAGAACCTAAACGCAAGACATGCTATTCTATGAGGTAACAAAATAAGGAGGGCGCTACATGCAACATAGTAAAACAAAGGGGCTTGTTTATGCTGTACTAATTACTGGTTTCTTGGTATTCATGATTCCTAGTATGGCAGGGGCAGAAGATGAAGCAACCGTCTTTTTTGAAGCAGGTAAACAAACGGTACATTTGGAAAAACAATTGACCGCGCATGTGAACAATGGGCAGGAGCGGACAAGCATCGAACTCATGCTGAATGGAAACAGCGCTTATGCGTATAAAGCAGAGCTCGTGCATACTTCGGAAATAAAGGTTCAACAAGTAGATGGGGAAACATATGCAACGGTAGTCTATCGTTATATCGGTTCATCCAATGCAGTAATGTTTGAGGTTTTACATGTCCATAACGGAAACTTACAATCCATCTATCAATCAGACACCTTTGAACGAGCACAACTGGAGTGGGAAGACGGCCGAATGACCTTAACCTACCCATCATATGAAACAGATGATGTCATGACTGATCCGAGTAAGTTAGTGACACAAAGCTTTATTTTAACAGCTGGAAGTGTCAAGGCGGAGGAGAAACAAGTAGAAGTAATTGAAGAAAAACAATCCAAAAGCAATTTATTAGCCAGTGGTAAAAATCCATCCGCAGCAGAAATGAATAAAATCTTAACGGAAGAAGCCTTAAAGGCTGGTATTGCGCCGGAAATACTAAAGGCGATTGCTTATCAGGAAAGTGGCTGGCAGCAATATTGGACGTCAGTACCGACCAGTATTAAAAAATGTAAAAAAAGTGATAAAACATTACCATATGATGGTACAAACGTAAAACTTGGCTATGACTGTATTGGTATCGGGGTCATGCAAGTGTCCAATCATATGTATATGAAAGAAGGAGCAGAAAAGGAAGCATATATTGATCGGCTGAAAAATGATCTTCGTTTTAACATTCAAGAAGGAATTGCTATTTTAAAAGATAAATGGAACTACCATCGTTCAGGTCTCATTCCAACGGTCAATAATAATGATCCAATGGTAATTGAAAACTGGTATTTCGCCATTTTAGCGTACAACGGCCTATTACAAAGAAATAATCCGATTGATAATGCTTATGCTGCTTACCAGGAGAAAGTGCTGGAGCGTATTGCAGATTATAGTTTATTAGATTTAAATCCATTTCCAACGCATAAATTAAATCCGTATGCAGACGGCAGCTTAATGCGGTTTGATAATAAGAATGTAACAATCGATGGCCCAGTACATTATTCGAGTCAATCCCTGAAATCAGGGGATACGGCTTATGTTACGGTGAATGGCCTGAATGTTCGTGGCACTGCCGGTGGTTCCGTTATCGGCAAATTGAATAAAGGTACAAAAGTTACCGTAACCGGAAAGTATGCTGGAACGAATTCCTTTTATGAACATTATGTGTGGGTTCCAGTTCAGGCAGGCAATGTCAAGGGATGGGTTGCCTCTAGTTATTTGTCACCGACCAATGATTATATCGATGCATTTCATTTACAGGGGGATACCCGTTACGAAACTGGTGTAAGTATAGCAAATCATGGTTGGCATATGGAGCGACCAGATACAGTCGTGATTGGTCGGGGAGATTTACCAATTGATGCTTTGACAGGAAGTGTACTCGCTGCTAAAACAGGAGGCCCCTTGTTGTTAACGCAAATAAATAAACTGACACCGTCTGTAGCTAAAGAATTAAAGCGACTAAACCCGACGACTGTGTATATTCTTGGTGGAAACAAAACAGCTATTTCAACCACTGTTGAAAATGAAATCAAGAAGTCCTTTAAACATGTCAAACGAATTGAAGGCGATACCCGCTATGAAACAGCGTCCCAAATTGCGGAAGAAGTGATTGGCAATGGTTCTGCTCCGGAAATATTTGTGACAACGGGGGACGATAAATCATCTGATGCTTTAGCTATCGCACCATATGCAGGCAGCAAGAATATTCCTATTTTATTGACAGGTGCTACGAAGCTAAACAAGAATGTTTCTAATTTTATTTCCAAGCATGGCGTCAAGAAGGCAACGATTATCGGTGGCGATAAAGTGATTACACCTACCGTGGAAAAAGAATTAAATAAGCTTTTAGGAGCAAGCAATGTGAAAAGAATTAGTGGTACGGATCGCTTTGCCACAAGTATTGCGATTGCCGATACCTATTATGTAAATAAGACATTGACACCTGGCAAATTCTTCATTGCCCAAGGGTTGGAAACGGCAGATGCATTAGCTGCAGCGCCGTTTGCTGCTAAGTTAAATGCTCCAATCATTTTGACCTTGCCACATAAAATACCAACTGATATAAACACATGGTTAAAAAACCGTGTGAAAGCAAAACAGAATCTTTACTTTTTAGGTGGGGAAAAAGCAATCCAAACAAAAGTGCGTAATCAATTTTTGCAGATAATAAGATAGTAGTGATAAAAGCCCAAACATATTTGACTCAAAAATGTGTTTGGGTTTTTCTATGGAGCAAAATCGTATTTTTGAGCAGGTGTTTATGTGCGAAATCAAGAACAGGACTTTAGTTCCAATATAAACAATTCAGAAAATAGGTTTATTACTTTAGTAACATGGATATATAGTTAATACGAATCATTTATAATAATTCCAATTGATGGAAAACTTTTCTTCGACTATAATGATTATTCGTAATAGGTAATACGTATTTTGGTAAATTTTTCATTTATCGCACAACAGAAGAAGCATCGAAGTCGGAATTTTGTTTATTTTATTTTGTAGCAGTTTTTCCTAGTTTATAAGTTACATAGACGAATAGACTAGGAAATTCAATAAAAAAATATACCTTGTTTATTGAAGGAGGTGAACTCAGAAGAGCGGGGGCTGTGCATTGGGCTTCACGTTCCAAGGGTTTAATTTTTATCTAGGATAGAGGAGGAAATTAATTGTCGAAATTACAAACTAGAGCATTTAGTATGCTTGCAGCGCTTTTGATGATTGTATCATTATTTGCGCCGGCAGTAAGTGCGCAATCAGCAAAGAGCAATACTACATCTAAACTATCTGCAGACCTGGTACAGGAATTCAAGTCGAATGATAAAGCTACTTTTATCGTTACTTTGAATGAGAAAGCTGATTCTGTAAAGGTTGCAAAACAAGCAAGAGAAAAAGCAGAGAAAGCAAGCCTTTCTTCTGAGCAAGTGAAGCTCGCACAGCGTGAAGCTGTAATCAGTGAATTAAAAGCAACAGCAAAAAGTACACAGAAAAATGTTGTGAAGTTCTTGGAAAATAAAAACGTTGAATTCACAACACATCATATTACAAACGCAGTTGTTGTAACTGCTACAGAAGATGTTGCTAAAGAATTAGCAGCACTAACAGAAGTAAAAAAAGTTATTCCTAACTTGCAAATTCAGGCTATTGAGCCAGTAGCAGAGCCTACTGATGCAAAATTAGCTTCCAGTGTATTGGAAAACGTTGATTTAGTAAATCCAATTCCACTTTGGGAAGAAGGAATTACTGGGGAAGGTATTGTAATCGGAAGTCTTGACTCCGGTGCACAATGGGATCACCCAGCTCTTAAAGAATCATATCGTGGATACAATGCAGCAGATGGAACTGTTAACCACGAAGGAAACTTCTTTGATCCAATTGACGGAATTGAAGAAGCTTATGATGACGATGGTCATGGCACACATACCATTGGAACAATGACAGGTTATGTTGCTGATGAAGATACCATTATTGGTGTAGCACCAGGTGCACAATGGATTTCAGGTAAAATTCTAGATGCAGCTGGAAATGGTAACACAAATGATCTTCTAGAAGCAGCAGAGTGGATGATGGCGCCAGGTGGCGATGCTTCTTTGGCACCAGACGTTATTAATAACTCATGGGGTTTCCCTGGAGTAGATCCAATTGAAGACCTTGGAGAGTTTTTCCGTGATGTAATTGTAAGCTGGAATGCGGCAGGTATTGCTGCTTCATTTGCAGCAGGTAATGAAGTTCCAGGTGTTGTTGAAGCAGTTCCTGGTTCCGTATCTGCACCAGCAGCATATCCAGAAGCATTCGCAGTAGGTGCAATCTACAATAATAAAGATCTTGCAGAGTTTTCTCTAAGAGGACCGTCTCCTTATGATGAGACAAAGCCTGAGGTTGTTGCGCAGGGTGTAGATGTTGTTTCTGCTTACCCAGGTGATGGTTACGTAGCAATGCCAGGTACGTCTATGGCTGCTCCTGCAGTAGCTGGTGCGATTGCATTATTGCTACAAGCTGCTCCAGATGCAGAAATTGCAGATATTGAACAAGCATTACTTGATACAGCTGAAGCATTGACTGACGCTGAATATCCACAATCTCCAAATGATGGCTTTGGCCATGGTTTGATTAATGTATCAGCAGCTGCTGAAGAATTGGCTGAAGAGCCGGAAGAACCGGAAGAGCCAGAAGAGCCAGCAGTTGAAATTGATCGTATTGAAGGTAAGGATCGTTATGCAACAGCAATTGAAATCAGCCAAAAAGGTTGGGAAGATGGCGCATTGGAAGGGAAGCAAGTCGTACTTGCGCGCGGTGATGATTTCGCTGATGCTCTAGCTGGTGTACCTTTGGCACATGCATTGAATTCTCCAATTCTATTGGTCCCGTCTACTACAGAAGGTGGATTACAGAAAATATTAGATCGTACAATGGCAGAGGTTGAACGTCTAGGTGCTACCGATGCAATCTTGCTAGGTGGAGAAATTGCGGTTAACCCAGATGTTGATAACCAGTTGAACAATGAAAATATTGATACAGAACGTTTAGCAGGTGAAACTCGCTTTGATACAGCGGTTGAAATTGCTGAATGGTTAGTTGAAAATGTAGAAGGATTCTCTGCTAATGAAGTTGCATTAGCAAACGGACTGGACTTCCCGGATGCATTGTCTATTGCTGCATCTGCTGCTCAGTCTGGAACTCCAATTCTATTGACACAAGCAAACAAGATTCCTGATGCAACTCAAGGCGCATTGGAAAGCTTGAATGTTGAGTCTACAGTTGTTATTGGTGGACCAGCAGTTGTTTCTGAAGATGTATTTGGTCAGCTTCCAGGTGCAAACCGCTTGGCTGGTAAAGACCGTTTTGATACAAACTTCGAAATCCTAAGAGATTACAACGTTGATGCTGATCACCTGTATGTTGCTACTGGCATGGAATACGCAGATGCATTGACTGGAGCTGTTTTGGCAGCGAAGGAAAACACTGCAGTAATCCTTGTTAACGAAACGACTATGAAATACGATAGAATTACTGAGTTCTTAACAGAACAAGGTGCTTCTGATCTATCTGTATTCGGTGGTTCCAACGCAGTTAGCGACAGCATTGTTAAAGGCTTGGAAGATTTCTTGAATCAGTAATCGACCATAGCTTTCATCAATGGATGAATAATAAAGAAACTGTCTCGTCGGATGATTCCGCGAGACAGTTTTTTGTTGTATGGATGATATGGAAAAAGAATGGTAAAGCTAGACTACTAATGTTAGAATCATAGAATAGCAGATGCATTAATAAACCATGCAACAGAAAGGAATATGCTTGATGCAGCAAATAAGAAAAACGAACTGGCCTCATATGATACTTATGTTGCTTCTTGTATTTGTATTGGTGATACCAATGAATACGGTAGCAGCAGCGCAAGGAAATAAGAACATAGAACAACAATCAAATAAGCTGTCAAACGAATTAATTGTTCAATTTGATCATGAAAATCAAGTAGGCTTTATGATACGGTTTAAAGCTACAGCAGCAGTAGAAAAGATTGCGGAAAATCATGCTGCTCTATCTGGTGTACATACAGACCCAAAAACAGCTGAGTTGGAACAACGAAAAGCTGTTATTGCAGCCTTAAAGGAAACGAGTAAAGCTGCGCAAACAGATGTATTAACATACTTGGAGGAAGCTGCTGAGACTGGAGAAGCCACTCATATAGAATCATTTCATATTGTAAATAGTGTCTACGTACAAGCAACAAAGAAAGTGGCAGAGGAAATCAGTAAGTTTCCAGAAGTAGCATCAATTCAACCAAGTGGTACATATGAAATACCAGAAATGGAACCACAACCTGAATCAAGAATTTCAGCAGCAAAAGTGGGTGCTAATATTGAAAAAATCGGTGCTCCCACAGTTTGGGAACAAGGTATTGACGGTAGCGGCATCGTAATTGCTACGATTGACTCAGGGGTAATATGGGATCATCCAGCATTGAAAGAAAAGTACCGTGGTTACAATAAAGAAACAGGTAAAGTATCTCATACTTTTAATTGGTACGATGCAACCAGTGATGGTTATGCCGAACCACGTGATTCTGTCGGACATGGAACCCATGTTACGGGAACGATGGTTGGAAGTGAACCAGACGGCTCGAATCAAATCGGTGTTGCACCGGGGGCGAAGTGGATTGCCGTCAAGGCATTTTCAGGTGACACCGCTTCTGATCCAGCCTTGCTTCGCGCGGCTGAATGGATTTTAGCACCGCGTGATGCAGATGGGAATGAACGCCCGGATCTATCACCGGATATTGTCAACAATTCTTGGAGTCAAACAGCCGAATATGATGAATGGTATCGAGATGTGGTGAAAGCATGGGTTGCTGCTGGTATATTTCCAGTATTTGCAGTTGGAAATGCATCAGCCACTCATCCAAACGGACCAGGAACAGTTAAAAATCCAGCCAACTATCCAGAATCATTTGCTGTAGGATCTATTAATAAAAATAACGCGTTAGCAAATAGCTCTTATTGGGGACCGTCTCCATATGGGGAAATTAAACCAGATGTTGTTGCACAAGGTGTAAGCGTGCGATCAGCAAATGCAAAGGGTGGCTACAAGAATATGTCGGGTTCCTCGATGGCTACTCCAACCGTTGCTGGTATGGTAGCTCTAGTCAAGCAGGCAGCCCCGGGACTTTCAATCGACCAAATACGAGATGTGATAACAGATACAGCCCTGCCATTAACCAATAAAACCTTTACACAATCACCGAATAATGGTTTTGGCTATGGCTTGATCCAAGCACCTAAAGCAGTTGAACAAGCTACTGCGAAGGAAAATAGCTCTATTCAGCGTATAGCTGGTTACCTACGCTATGATACAGCTATTCAAATTAGTCAAAAAGGCTGGGATAAAGCGGATACGGTAATTCTTGCCCGTGGGGATGAATTTGCGGATGCATTGGCAGGTGTTCCACTCGCCTATCAATTGGATGCGCCAATTATCTTAACATCATCGAATAAACTGTACGGCCCTGCGTTACGTGAAATCAAACGTTTGCGTGCCAAACAGGTGATTGTACTTGGTGGTCCGAAAGCAATTTCGGATTCGATTGTCACCCAACTTGTGAACGAAAAGCTTTCGGTTAGAAGAATTGCTGGCGATGCCCGCTTTGAGACGGCAGCAAAGATTGCAAATGAATTAAGCCCGAATGGGAGTAAGCAAGTAGTTGTCGCAAATGGTATGGATTTTCCGGACGCATTGTCCGTAGCTTCTCATGCAGCAAAGGTAGGACATCCGATTTTATTGGTAACAGATCATAAATTAACGAAAGCTACAAAATCAGCCCTCTCCAAGCTTGGAGCAGAGCAAGCTGTAGTTGTTGGTGGGGATAAGGTTGTCAATAATACGGTAATGAAACAATTACCGAAGCCGACAAGATTGGAAGGGTCCGATCGCTTTGAAACCAATATACAAATTATGAATCACTATCAGCCGAAATCAAAGCACTTATATGTGACGACCGGCATGAATTTTGCCGATGCGTTAACAGGAGCTGTTTTAGCGGCAAAGCAGGATAGTGCGATTCTTTTCGTACATCGAAAGATTCCAGCAGTAACAAGCAAATACATCACAGATCATGCGCTGGAACGTTTAACATTATTAGGTGGACCAGTCGCCATTAGTGAAACCGTAGAAGCTGGATTACTTGATTTACTAAAGAAATAAAGTGAAACTTCAGTGGGGTTCTTACAGCCAGTTAATAAATGATAAAGTGAAACTTCAATCAGTGGGGATTTCGCACTTTCCCCACTGATTGTTAGTTGAACCAATCAGGCTTTTACTGGCTGTTGATTCCCCACTAACAATACTTGTTATCTACAAACATTCTCGGTGTGGGGGCTTACAGCCAGTTAATCTGTATCTTTAATATAGAAACCAACGAGGCTATTCCTTTCCATGTTTAAAGGAATAGCCTTCTATTTTTTTAAACATCGAATACGTCCTCTAATACATCCCATTGATTTGCTAACCAAATCATTTCTTCACGAAAGCGAATCATTGGTCTGGAATCCGTCGTTTTCGCAACCTGTAGCCAGGAGGATTCCTTCCACCATGTAAGTTTCATGGACCTGACAAGCTTGGAATGCGATAAGTTGCGGTACTGACGATAACCTGAAATAAAAGCTGTGGTACAAGTCATATCCAATTTATTATTCAATAAACAACAAGATAAAACGGCACGTGAAATATCAAATTCAGGATATACGTAGTGCATACGGTCAAAATCCAGTAAAGCTGCGACAGAATCTGAATGAAACAGTATATTATCAACAAATAAATCCCAGTGGGCCCACCCTTTTTCACAGGAGGAAAACAAGTCCCATTCCAGCCCATCGATTATTTTTTGTTGAACTTCTAATTGCTTCATCGTTTGATCGCATGCCAATGACTTGGCTTCTTCCCATCTTTTACGCCAGTTTTGCAGCATCTCTGTTTTAGTCGGTAAATTCCAATGTAAAGTTTGCCTAACGGGGGCTGTTTCAAATAGAAGCTGATGCATTTGACCAATGGTTAGTCCAAGTGAGTAGGCTTGTGAAGGATGAATGGTACCAGGTTCTATCAGCGATCCGTCTAAATCCTCCATTACGACAAATCGCTGACCAAGTTTACTCGTTAATACATAATGTTGTTGAGATGGATAAAGTCTGGGGCATGGTATTCCGTTTTGAAACAGAGAATCCTGTAACCGAAGAGATTATTCAAGTCCTGCGTTGGAAGATGACGGATAGCGGGTCCGATTGTACTGTTTGACAAAATAACTGCCATGATCGGTAAATATACGCCATTTCAGGTTCTTATAACCAAGCGGTATGGCCATCGTATGATGGATGTTCCAACCGAAAATAGCTCGGATGGAATGACATATATCATCAAGTATATGCGAATCTGTAATTTGTTCCATTCACAACAACCCCTTCAAAATCTAATCCAAGTTCAAAACCTTTTTATTTCAAGCTCTTTCTTACTATATACCAAATCACACAGGACCTTCCTACTATTTTTGCAAAATTCCCGAAAATGTGACGAGTTTTTCTTATCCTTCATGTATGATTTAGGGGAGGAATAGTTCTAATCATACATATAAAGAGGGAGGAAAAAGGTCTTGAAAAATAAGCATGTACGTAGCGTGTCACATGTAGAAAGAAAGCTGTTTATCATCATGACAAGTCTTTTACTTGTATTATCGATGGTATTACCAGGAATGGTGACACAAGCTGCAGGAAAAAAAGGAGCTAAGGTTCAATTTCAATCAACAGCTGAACAAAAGGTGGAACAAGCTGTATGGGATGCTTTTGCAGCAGATGAAGTAGTCGATGTTTTGGTTATGTTCCAGCAGCGGGCAGACACAAAGGCTGCAGTGAAACAGAACAAGCAAGCTGCTAAGCAAGAAGGAATGAGTGCATATAAGCAATTGCAGCAGCAACGGTCAGCTGTCGTTACAACATTGAAAAATACAGCATGGTCTTCACAGCAGGACGTGAAGGAATACCTTGCGGAGCAGAAAAAGCAAGGACAAGTGAAAGCAGTGAACGACTATTATATTGTTAATGCTATTTCAGCGACGGTGACAGAGGAGGTTGCCACAGAGCTGGCCGCATATCCTGAGGTGGAAGCCATTCAATTGAATCAAAGCCATCAGCTGCCTAAGCTGGAAGAAAAAACTTTGGAAGAATCTGTGGCTGAATGGAATATAGACCGCATTAAGGCACCAGCAGCATGGGAAAAAGAGGCAAAAGGTGATGGCGCAGTTGTGGCCCTCATTGATACAGGTATCGAGTGGGCGCATGCTGCATTAAAAACAAAATATCGCGGATATCAGGCTGAAACGGATACCGTAGATCATACATTCAGCTGGTTCGATACATCAGGAGAAAGTGCTGAACCAGTGGATGATAACGGCAGCGGCACCATGATGACTGGTTTGGTTGTCGGGGGAGATGCAGACAATCAAATTGGTGTAGCTCCTGATGCAAAGTTTATTGGTGTGAAAGCATTTCATGACGGGGCAACAACAGATGCAGACTTACTTGCTGCAGCGGAATGGGTCCTTGCGCCGGTGGATGCAGAAGGAAATACGAGGGTTGATATGGCTCCAGATATCGTAGTAAACGCTTGGAGTATGGGGCCAGGTGAAAATGAATGGTTTCGTCAGGCCGTACAGGAATGGAGACATGCAGGTATACTGCCAATTTTTCCAACTGGAAATAGAAGCTCTTCCAATAAAGGGGGAGAAGGCTCAGTAGAAGCACCAGCCAACTATCCAGAGTCGTTTGCAGTTGGCGCTACCGATATTGGGGATGTCCTATCCACCATATCTTTACTAGGTCCATCACCATATGATGAAATAAAACCAAATATGGTTGCACCTGGCCAGGCAGTGAAATCTTCCTACGTCGGCGGTGGCTATGCGGTTGGCAATAGTACGGGGCTTGCTGCGGCACAGGTTGGCGGAGCGGCCGCCATATTGCGTGCCGAAAATCCAATGATATCTGTTGATGAATTGGAAGCATTATTGCAAGAGACTGCAAAACCACTAACAGACGAAGCATATCCGACTACACCAAATCATGGCTATGGCTATGGTTTATTAGATGTGCATCATGCTTTACAAGCCATTGACCAAGGGATAGGAACGGTTGAAGGGAATGTAACGAAAAAACAGGATGGTAGCGCACTTCAAGCAACAGTCAGCTTACTTGGAACAGAGCGTTTGGCCTATACAAGTGCAACGGACGGGGCATATGCATTAACCTATGCTGGCGGCGACTATACATTAGTTGCAGAATCCTATGGTTATCAAGCAATCGAACGTGATATTACCCTAGGTGAAACAGCCGTAACAGAAAACTTTGAGCTACAAGCATTGCAACAGGCAGAACTATCTGGAACGATTGTGGATGCTACAACAGGTACACCAGTTGAACATGCGCTGATCCAATTGAAGGAAGACGCAAATGTGAAGCCGGTCAGAACAGATGGTAAAGGAACCTTTAACCTAACCGGTTACGAGGGTACCTATACCTTGCAAATTGCGGCTAAAGACTATGAAATGACCGAGAAGCAAGTCGAGATTTCACAGGCTGGCGAATCGATTTCAGTCGAATTGGAACCATTTTTTAGCTATCCGGGTGAAGAGTTAATTTACGATGATGGTACAGGTGAAGGTGGCAGCTGGTTCCATGATGCCGGTAACGCGTGGTCAGTTAAAATGTCACTAGCAGAGGGGAAAGACCGGGCTACACTTACAGGTGGTAAGTTCTTATTCTCCAAGTTTAATGCCGACGTTGGTGGTGACCATTTCCATATTGAGGTGTTAGCTGCAGATGGTCCAAATGGTGCGCCTGGTACCAAAATTGCCGGCCCAATCGATGCAGAAGCACGAAAGGATGGCGAATGGACATTTATAGACTTAGAGGATCAAGGAATTGTGGTGGATGGTGATTTCTATCTCGTCTATATTCAAACCAAAGATAGTAGAGAAGCACCAAAGCTGCAAAATGATAAAAGTGGTACCTTTACGAAACGCAGCTGGGAAATGTATCGCGGCCATTGGTACCAATTGGAAAAAGATTTTCTAACAGGCAATAAAATGATTCGTGCGATAGTCGATTATGAAGTGGATACTCCTGTAATCACTTCACCTGATGAGGGACATTCAACAATAGAACGATTGATAACGGTGGAAGGATCAGCTTCTCCTACGACAATGATTGAATTAAAGCAGAATGGTAAAAAGATAGACACAGTCGAGGTGGGCGAAAGTGGTTCATTTGCCATCGATGCACAATTAGAAGTAGGGGAAAATAAATTTGTGGCTATTTCCTTAGTGAATGGAAGAGAAGCTGGGACATCACATCCGGTAACCATTACGAGAGAAGAGCCAACAATCAAATACTTGAAGCCAGCAGTTGATCAATATGTACAGCCTGGTGACGAGGTAAGGATAGCTTTTCTAGGAAACGATCCACATGCAAAAGCATATTATACGATAAAGCTCCCAACAAAAGGGGCCCAAAAGTATGCAGAACGGGTAGAAATGATTGAAAAGCTACCAGGTTCTTTTGAGGCAATCTGGCAGGTACCTCAGGATGTTTCCTTTACAGATGCGGTGATAGAGGTTGAATTGGTGACAGAAGACGGATATTCAGTGACCGAACAAGCACCAGGCAAACTTCACGTCGCAAAAGAAACAATCAATCGTATCGCTGGCGATATCCGTTACGATACAGCGATTGAAATTAGCAAGACTGGCTGGGCTAAGGCAGATACAGTCATTCTAGCAAGAGGGGATGAATTTGCGGATAGCCTGGCAGGTGTTCCACTCGGGCATGCGTTAGACGCACCAATTTTATTAACGCCATCAGATAAGCTGTGGAATACAACAAAAGATGAAATCAAACGGCTTCAAGCTAAACAAGTTGTGATTCTAGGTGGAGAAAAAGCGATCAGCAACCAGATTGAAGCGGATTTGAAAAAACAAGGACTATCTGTTAAACGTATCGCTGGAGATACCCGCTTTGAAACAGCTGCCAACATTGCAGATGAATTGGCACCAAACGGTACGAAACAAGCAGTTGTAGCGAATGGTATGGATTTTCCAGATGCACTTTCCGTTGCAGCACATGCGGCAAAGGAAGGACTTCCCATCCTGCTGACACGTCCAGATGTGTTGCCGAAAGGAACGGAAGCAGCGATTAAGAAACTTGGATTAAAAGAAACCATTGTTGTTGGTGGTCCACAGGCGGTTCATGACAAAATTGCGAACCAGCTTCCGTCTGTAAAACGTCTGCATGGCCATGATCGTTATGGTACCAACATTGCCATCGCCAAGCATTTCGGTGTGGAGAACAAGCATCAATATGTCGCAACTGGTAAAGAATATGCGGATGCGTTAACAGGAGCGGTACTCGCAGCGAAGCAAAACAGCGGCATAATCCTGGTACACCACAGGGTGCCAAAGGATACCGCACCATATATTCAGGAAGAACAAGTGAAATTCTTATCTGTCTTCGGTGGCGAAGTAGCCGTATCCAAAGAAGTGTTTGCAGCATTGAAAGAGTTATTACAGTAATAGTAAAGGGCGTCTTTTTCCAACTTGGAAAAGGATGCTCTTTTTTTACATTCCATGCCTGGGAATGCACCATCTGGTTGCTTTGGACTAGTTCTTTTCCATTAGGATAGGGTGGATAGCTAGTTACTTTTCGCTATTTTTAAAATATTTGTTTAATTTCATGTTTTAATATGTCGGTTTTTGCTATAGTTCATAGTGAATAGATATCTATCCATATAGTATAGGGGAAATAGAAAATGAATAATCCAATCATACTTTAGGAGGATGTATATGGGAATGCGGAATGGCAGACATTCAAAATGCATGTCGATATTTATGATAGTATTGTTGCTTTTAAGCTTAGTATTTCCTGCAGGTGCAATGGCAAAGCCACAAGCATCTACTACCAATCAAATCGGTAAACTGCAGCAAGAATTAGTGGAAGCATTTAAAGAAAAGGATAAGGTACGATTTATTGTCATTTTAGAAAAGCAACTGCAGACAGAAAACATTTCTAAACAAGTGGAAATGAAAGCTGCAACCCAGAAGCTAAAACCTACGGAATTAAAAATGGAAAAGGGAAAGGCGATTACCGCTGCACTACAAAAAAATGCAACTGAAACGCAAAAAGATGTGCTAAAACAAATATCAAAACAGCAAAAGTCTGGTGATATTGACAAGTTACGTTCGTTTTATATTCTGAATGCAATTGCAGTGGAAGGAACAAAAAAAGCTGCTGAAGCATTGATAGCAATGCCGGAAGTAAAAGAAGTAGTTTTAGACGAGCAACGGGAGCTTTCTCCACCAGAAAAGGTAGAAAATAAGAAGGACAAACAACTTGCTGATGATGAAATAGAATGGAATGTTTCGCAGGTCGGAATACCTGAAGTATGGGAACAGGGCTATGATGGTGAAGGAATGGTTGTTGCCAATATTGATAGTGGCGTTGACTGGCTTCATCCAGCAGTAAAACGGCAGTATCGCGGCTATAATCCAGATGATCCAGATAATGCAGATCATGAATTTAATTGGCATGATGCGGTAATGGATAGACAAAGCCCTATGGATTCTGATGGGCATGGAACCCATACGATGGGAACAATGGTCGGTCAGGAAGCTGACGGTACGAATAAAATTGGTGCAGCTCCAGGTGCAAAATGGATCGCAGTTCGCGCATTCTGGGGAGATACTGGTTATGATTCTGATATTTTGGAAGCGGGAGAATGGGTGCTAGCCCCGACAGATAATGAAGGGGTACCACATCCGGAAAAAGCTCCTGATATCGTTAATAATTCCTGGGGTGGAAATCCGTATGATAATGATTGGTTCCGCCCTATGGTACAAGCTTGGAGGGATGCTGGAATTGTTCCAATATTTTCAGTCGGAAATGCTGGGTTATTTTCAAAAGCTACCCCTGGCTCGGCTTCCGCACCAGGAAATTATCCAGAATCTATCGCTGTTGGTGCGACTGATCAGGAGAACCAACTAGCAAGCTTCTCTTTAAGAGGACCGTCTGAAAATGGCGATGTAAAACCAGATTTAGCCGCACCTGGGGTAGGGATTCGCTCATCTGTCCCAGGGGAAACATGGGATCAATTTGAATATGACTTTTTTAACGGTACATCTATGGCAGCACCACTTGTGTCAGGGATAGCATTGTTGATGCTACAGGCAGATCCTAGTCTCACTGTGGATCAAATTGATTCCATTCTGAAATGGACTGCAGATGAAAAAACAGATGAAACATATACGGAAACACCAAATAATGGGTACGGATTTGGTATTGTCAATGCACCAGCCGCAGTTGAAGCAGCTGCAAATGGTGTTGGTTCCATCCATGGTCAAATCATTTCGGAGCAAGAGGATAACAAACCGCCTCAATATGAACATCATGAACGTAGGGTTGTATTTACAAATGAGGATGCGCATTTTTCCATTACTGCAGCAGATGATGTGAGTGTGGAGGAAGTAACGTTACATCTAACAATTGATCAAGGAAAAGAAGAGACCTTCCGTACTAATCGTGTGGATGGAGACCATCAAGAAGGAATTTATGAAGCTATCATTCCAGGGGAACGGGTAGTTGGAGATGACTTATCCTATTGGTGGACCATAAAGGACTTTTATGGAAATGAAACGATAACCGATACGTATGATGTTTCGATTGAGGAAGGGATTTCTGCCGGGTATACAGAGGATTTTGAATTGTATCCAGATGGCTGGTATGCTTTTGGGCGCTATAATTCCTGGGAATGGGGTGCGCCACTTTTTGGTCCTGATCAAGCAGCGTCTGGTGATAAGGTAATGGGGACCCATTTACGTGGCAATTACAAAATGGATGCAGATATGTCCTTAATGATGCCACCAGTCCTTGTTGAGGAAGATACGGTGTTAAGGTTTAAGCAATGGTATAGTTTAAGCTGGTTTGGTGAAGATGTTGGAACTGTTTTCTTATCGGAGGACGGAGAAAATTGGACGCAGCTGTATCAAATATCAAAGGATAATGAAAACTGGCATGAAGCAGGTATTGATCTTTCAGATTATGCCGGAAAAAAAGTATATATTGCATTTAACCTCTTAACACGTGATAATGAATTCCCTGGTTGGTACATTGATGATGTCAAACTAGTCCGGGAAGGTGGAGGTAATGGAGCAGTACAGCCTGAAGACAGAAACAATACGCAAAAACTGGCTGATTCTGCAATCCAGTATCCAATCGAACAATCCCATAAAATACAAAAATCAAAAGGGACGCTACCGGTAAATGCAAATATTGAAGTCGTAGAAACCGGATGGACAACAACCACAAATCCACAAGATGGTTCATTTGCAATTTATCATGAGCCGGGAACATACACACTATCTATTGAAGCCTATGGCTATAAACATACAACAAAACAAATTTCGATTGAAAGTAAAGGTGAAGCAACACCTGTTTTTCAGCTAGAACCTTTATCATCACAGAAGATATCTGGAACAGTGACAGACTCTTTTGGTAACCCAATAGCAAATGCTGTTATCCAGCTTTCTGATGACGAACTGGCAGCAAATGCCTCTTCGGATAACGCAGGCATCTATGAGTTGTCCGCATTAGAAGGTGATCATACAGTAATCGTTCGAGCGCCGGGGTACCAGTCTGTTAGTAAGCAAATTACTGTTGAAGCAGGAGAAGATATCGCACTTGATATCAATATGGATTCCTATTTCCGTGGTGAGGATAAAGAAATCTCTTATGATAATGGGAGCTATGGTAAAAACCTTGCAATGGGTAAAAAGGGGAACGGCTTTGCAGTTCGAATGTCTTTGGATGAGGAGAAAGGTGCCGCGATGCTGACTGGTGCAAAGCTGCAATTCTGGGCAGCTCATGTTCCGGTTCCAGGTGGAGAAGCAATTGAAATTGCAATCTATGATGCAGATGGTGAGGATGGCTCGCCCGGAACAAAGCTAGCTGGTCCAGTTAAAGCTAAAGCAAAACGTGATTTAAACCAATGGACAGAAGTCGATTTATCCGACTTGGGATTACTACTTGATGGAGATTTCTATATTGTCTATTTACAGGTGGATGATTTTCCATATGTCCCTGGATTTGTATCAGATGGGGATGCGAATCAAGCTGCAGGAAGAAGCTGGGATTACCTGGGCGGCAATTGGTATCAGGCAGAGGATAGTCTAGGTAATTATATGATTCGTGCAAGTGTGGCATATAGCGAAGATGCTCCAAATATGAAAACACCAGTCATTTCATCGCCATCTACTGGTATATATACGAATGAAGCTGAACTGAACATAGCGGGGGAAGCGGAACCTTCTGCTACTTTACGTTTATTAAACAATGGAAAGCAAATAGGAACCTTCCAAGCTGATGAATCAGGTGCATTTTCTTATCAATCAAAGCTAGAGGAAGGGAATAACAAACTATCAGTCGTTTCGTTCTATAAAGGGTCTCCTGTAAATGTTTCAAAGACGATTGATGTTGTATTGGATTCCATCAAACCTAAACTAACAATAGAGAGTCCAAAGGATGGAACGACCACAAAGAATAGTGAAATAGTAGTAGAAGGAAAAGTAACGGACGAAAATTTAAAGATTGTAACGGTAAATGACAAAGAGGTCAATGTGCAAGAAGAACATTATTCTACTCCTGTTGCATTAACAGAAGGTGAAAACCAAATCGTTGTCGTGGCAAAGGATCTTGCAGGAAATGAACAATCTAAAACAGTTATGGTTATTTATCAGGATATTGTACCGGAAATTACCAATGTCCAACCTAAGAAGGATCAATATTTGTTGGCTGGAGATGAAGTGAAAATCTCATTCGAAAGCACGGTAGAGGGTGGAGAAGCGAACTTCCTAATCAAGTTGCCAACTGGACAGGCAAACAAATTAGAAGCGGATTCTACAAACATGAAGGAAGTTAAATCAGGAAAATATGAAGGAACCTGGGTTGTTCCAGCCAATACGAATATACAAGATGCGATGATAGAAGTGGAACTGAAGGACCAGGATGGTTTGAAGCTTCAAGCAATTGCAGAAGGTAAATTACACGTCGCAAAAGAATCAATCAATCGCATCGCTGGCGATATCCGTTACGATACAGCGGTTGAAATCAGTAAGACTGGTTGGGCAAAGGCAGATACAGTCATTTTAGCAAGAGGGGATGAATTTGCGGATAGCCTGGCAGGTGTTCCACTGGGACATGCGTTAGACGCACCAATTTTATTAACGCCGTCAGATAAGATGTGGAGCACAACAAAAGATGAAATCAAGCGACTTCAAGCAAAGAATGTCATCATTCTAGGTGGGGAAAAAGCGGTTAGCAACCAGATTGAAGCGGATTTGAAAAAACAAGGACTATCTGTTAAACGTATCGCTGGAGATACCCGCTTTGAAACAGCCGCTTACATTGCGGATGAATTGGCACCAAACGGTACGAAACAAGCAGTTGTAGCGAATGGTATGGATTTTCCAGATGCACTTTCCGTTGCAGCACATGCGGCAAAGGAAGGGCTTCCGATCCTGTTAACACGTCCGGATGTGTTGCCAAAAGGCACGGAAGCAGCGATTAAGAAACTTGGATTAAGGGAAACCATTGTTGTTGGTGGTCCACAGGTGGTTCATGAAAAGATTGCGAACCAGCTGCCAGCTGTAAAGCGTCTGCATGGCCATGATCGTTATGGTACCAACATTGCCATCGCCAAGCATTTCGGTGTGGAGAACAAGCATCAATATGTCGCAACTGGTAAAGAATATGCGGATGCCTTAACAGGAGCGGTACTCGCAGCGAAGCAAGACAGCGGCATAATCCTGGTACACCATAGGGTACCAAAGGACACTGCACCATATATACAGGAAGAACAAGTAAAATTCCTATCTGTCTTCGGTGGTGAAGTAGCCGTATCCAAAGAAGTGTTTGCAGCATTGAAAGAGTTATTACAGTAAAAGGATGGGGGCTGATTTTCGAGCCCCTTCTTCCTTAACTCCTTGCATATGTTGATTGACTTATCTCATAAGCTTAATAGTAGAGTAGACCGTCCTGACGCGTTTAATTTAGTCGTATTTTAGGGTATGGTATACTAAAGTCGCAAAGGTGAAAGAGGTGTGTCAAATGAAAAAAACAATTTTCGGAATCGTGGCAATTGTAATCATAGGAATTGTATTGGCATTCGTAATCATGAACAATCAAAAGTCAGATGATGACAATAATAAAGATCAAACAGATGACGGAGGCGGCGAGTTGAAGGATAAGGATGATATGAAGGACCCATTTGATCCCGGTGATGGAGATGATGTAGATACAGAAGGCGTTGAATTTACACTTGTGCCTGCAGATATGCAAAGTGCAGAGAAAACATTTAACTATACCGTGAAAAATAATAGTGAAGATAGTGTCGTCTTTCAATTTGGCTCCAGTCAGAAATATGAATTTATCATAACCAATGAAGCCGGTGAAGAAGTACATCGTTATTCTAAAGGCCGCGCATTTATGCAAGTCATTCAGGAAATGGAATTAAAACCCGGAGATGAAGAAACTTTTGAATTAGAGTTGCCCGAATTGGAAAAAGGAACATATACTATAACCGTGTTCTTAGCAGCAAAAGGTTTTAGTGAAAAAACAATTTCTAAAGAATTTACAATAGAATAATAAGAGATAGTAATGAAAACCTGTCTGGGACCTCCAGGACAGGTTTTTTCATGGGTGTAAAATAAAATAGTTCCATATATTCAGATGATTCGACAAATAATAGGCAAAAATACTCATACGTGAATAGGACTTTAGCCCTTAGAATTTTCAGTCTATTTCATATATTATTAATAGTGAGTGATATTTTCTATGTCACGACAATTTTTTGGAGGTGAGGGAGGACTTTTGCAATAGATGTAAGTCTATTAAATCCTATTTTAATAGGGGGTTACTTATCTCAATCGATAACAATCCGCTAGCAGGACAAGGCGTACCATCTTTGGAAAACTGCAATCATTGTATATTAGAACGCCTGTAATAGACAAGCATCATGCACCCAAGTCTTACAGACACACAAACAAAGCTATTAAAAAAGGGAGGAAAGTTGATTGAAAAAAATGAAAAAAGGTATCGTACTCTTTTTGGCATTTTTACTTGTGTTTTCACAAGGCTTTATGGTATCCGCAGCTCCGCTTAAGGTTCAAGATGTAGAAAAGCCTAAGGTTGAACTGAAGGAAGAATTGAAAAATGCTAAAGAAGAAAAAGGATATAAAGACACAGATAAGGTTCGAGTCGTTGTAGAAGTAAAAGGTGAACCTGCGATTACATACGCAACAAAGCAGGGGAAAAAATTCAGTGATTTGGATCAAAGTAAGCAAGCAGAATTACATGACAAAGCTTTAAAAGCGCAGAAAAATGTTCAACAGCAGCTTTCAAAGCAAGCCATTAAAATGGAATATAAGCAAAGCTTTACAACCGTTTTTAACGGCTTCAGTGGTCTCGTTGAATTCGGTAAAATTGAAAGCATTGCCAAACTATCTGGTGTTGCGAACGTAACGATTGCAAATGAATACGAACGCCCGTCTGAAAAGCCGGATATGAAATATAGTAAAGAACTAGTAGAAGCACAAGAAGCTTGGGAGTTCGGCTATGATGGAGAAGGAATGGTAGTAGGAGTAATTGACTCTGGTGCCGATCCGGATCATAAGGACTTTGTATTAACAGATGCAGACAAAGCAGCATTGACGAAGAAAGATGTCGAATCAGATGTTGCGAAGCATGGTCTGTCAGGAAAGTATTTCAATGAAAAAGTGCCTTATGGTTATAACTACATGGATGAAAACCAAGAAGTGCGTGACCTTGGACCAGGTGCATCTGAACATGGTATGCACGTATCCGGAACAGTAGTTGCTAATGGCGACGAAGATAACGGTGGCTTAAAAGGGGTAGCACCAGAAGCACAGTTGCTTGCCTTAAAAGTATTCGGTAATGATCCGGAAATGGGCTCCACTTATGGTGATATTTATATCAAAGCAATTGATGATGCAATTATCCTTGGTGCAGATGTACTGAATATGAGCCTTGGATCACCAGCATCTTTCTCTAATGATGGGAATCCAGAATCAGAAGCAATTACACGTGCAACTGAAAACGGTGTGATTGTATCTGTTTCAGCTGGTAACTCTGCACATTTAGGGAATGGATTCTTTAACCCGTATACTTCCAACCCAGATATTGGGGTGGTAGGAGCACCGGGACTATCTACAGATTCTTTACAAGTGGCATCCTTTGAAAATAGTTTCATTGATTTGGATGCAGTGACGTATAGCTATGGTGATGTAGAAGGAAAAGCAGCATTTATGTCTGCGAGCAGTGTTCATCCAAATGATGTTGAACAAAAAACATTTGAAATTGAATATGCTGCATTAGGTGGACCAGAGGATTTTGAAGGGAAAGATTTTACTGGTAAATATGCACTTGTTCAACGTGGTGAGCATGCATTTACAGACAAAGCGTTAAATGCGCAAGCTGCAGGTGCTGTTGGAGTTATTATTTATAACAACACAGACGGGCTTATTAACATGGCGACAGAGGATACAATTGTTATCCCACAGTTGTTTATGCTGAAAAACGATGGTGATTTACTTGCAGAACAGTTGCAAGATGGTGTGAACGTTACGATTTCCTTCCTAGGGGATGAAACGAAAACGGCAAATCCAACATCTGGTCAAATGTCTGGCTTCACCTCTTGGGGTATTATGCCAAACTTAGATTTTAAACCAGAAATTACCGCACCAGGTGGAAATATCCTATCCACGTTACAAAATGATAAATACGGTGTCATGAGTGGAACGTCCATGGCAGCACCACATGTTGCTGGTGGATCTGCATTGGTATTGGATCGTGTGGATGATTTGTATGATTTAGAAGGTAGAGATCGTACGATTACTGCTAAAAATATTATGATGAATACTGCAAAAGCAGCAGTAGATCAAAGCTCTAGTGGAAATTTAGACCAAGATATTCCTTATTCACCTAGAAGACAGGGTGCTGGCTTAATGCAGCTGCATGCCGCATTAACTACACCAGTCATTGTTACAGAAAAAGACAGTGGACTAGGTAAAGTTGCTTTGAAGGAAGTTGACGACAAATTCAGCTTTACATTAGTTGCAGAAAACAAAACAGACAAAGCTGTATCCTATGATGTGGCTGCCAATGTGCAAACAGATTTTGCATTGCGGGGAATCATAGGTGATGCATATCTAACTGGTGAATTGGATAATCTAAATGCCCAGACATTAGTAGATGCAAAGGTTTCTGTAAATAACGGTACAGAAACATTATCTGTTCCAGCTAATGGTAGTGTCTCCTTTACAGTAGAAGTAGATCTATCTGATGCGAAGGTGTATAACGAAGAGGGAAATGGCTTGGTTGCACCGGAAGAAATCTTTGAGAATGGTTATTTTGTAGAAGGTTTTGTTACATTAACAAGTTCAGATGACACAAACCCTGAACTATCCGTTCCATATGTAGGCTTTAAGGGTGATTGGAATACACCTCCTGTATTGGATGAGCTAGTATATGACGGTGCCGATTCTTTCTATGAGCAAGGTGCAGCAGTATTTTCCCATGATGGTGGTTATTACTATCTAGGGAATGATCCTTTAACTGGTGAGAAGAAGTCCTCACTCATTGCTATTTCTCCAAATACAGCGAGTGATCAAGGACATATTATTCCAGTATTATCGTATTTGAGAAATGCCAAAACAGTGGAGTACAATGTTTTGGATGCCGATAATAAGAAATTAAGAACATTTTTAACAGAGCAAGAGGTACGGAAGAATTATTATGATGGTGGATCAGGCGGTGCTCAAATGTATCGACTTAATCCAGCTGTCAAATGGGATGGAACAGTAGAAGGTAAAGTAGTAAAAGATGGACAGTATTACGTAGAAGTGAAGACAACCATTGATTTTGATAATAAGGAAGCTCAATCTGTGAAGATTCCTGTCATCGTTGATACGGTTGCTCCAAAACTAGATCCGTTTATGTTAGGAACAGATTTATTCTTCAAGGCTTCTGATGATGGATCTGGCCTGGCGTATTTTGAAGTGTTAATTGATGGAAAATCTGAAGGTGTTGTACCTGGTACTGCCAAGTCCGTTAAATTGGATGGTGTAGATAAGAATGCTTCTATTACAGTTATTGCAACGGACTATGCAGGTAACAGTAACCGTAAAGTAATTAGTGCAAAAGAAGATAAAGATGGACCAGTCATTGCTGTAAAAAGTCCAGATGCATTTTCTATTCACAATACAAAGGACATTCAAGTTTCCGGTACAGTAACAGATGGTTCTGAGATTGTCAGCTTCCAAATCGAAGGCAAAGACGTTCCATTGAAGTGGGATTCAGAAGCAGGCAAGTACAGCTTTGATTCCAAAGTATCCTTCAAGAAGGATGGCGCACATCCTATTCAAGTTGAAGCGAAGGATGCGGCTGGAAATACAACAACATTGGCGAATAGCCGTACGATTTTCATTGACACAACAGCACCAGAGTTAGATGTCGAAGCACCAACATATGTAGAATTCGGTACGAAGCAAGCAGAAATTACAGCACATGTTTCTGATAATGCGGAGGAATTGCGTCTACTTGTGAATGGTGATGAAGTGTTTGCCAATGAAATGCCTGGCTATGATATGAAACCATATCAGAAGACAGTAAAAACAAAGGTTGACCTAAAGCCTGGTAATAATGTATTTGAACTAGAGCTTTATGACTTAGCAGACAATAAAACAACCAAAACAGTAAATATCTATCGCGCAACCTTAGGTGAAGATCGTGTTGATCGTATCGAAGGCAGCAGTCGATATAAGACCGCAGTCGAAGTAAGTAAGAAGGGCTGGGAAAAATCCGAAGTAGTCGTTCTTGCTCGCGGAGATGAGTATGCAGATGCGTTGACAGGTGTGCCATTAGCGAAGAAGCATGATGCACCACTATTGTTGACACAATCTGATAAGTTTACTCAAGTTACGAAAGATGAAATCACTCGCCTTGGCGCAAAAACAGTTTATCTGCTTGGCGGAGAAGTTGCTATCAATAAAGATGTTGAAAAAGAGCTGGCGAAGCTCGGAGTAAATGTCAAACGTATTGCAGGTGACAACCGTGCAGAAACAGCTGTTAAGATTGCCAATGAGGTTACGAAAAATGGTAAAGCCAAAGAAGTTGTCCTTGTAAACGGCTATAACTTCCCAGATGCATTATCTGTCGCATCTTATGCAGCAGACCAGGGCTTGCCAATTCTTGTTACACAAGATAAGAAGCTATCCGCTGCAACCAAGCAAGCAATTAAAGACCTTGGTGCTTCGAAGACATTGGTTATTGGTGGAGAAGTTGCCATTGACAAATCAATCGATAAGCAAGTTCCAAATGCATATCGCATAGCAGGAAGTGACCGTTTTGCAACCGCAGTTGAAATTGCAAAGCATTTCGGAGTAGATTCAAATCACTTCTATGTAGCTACAGGCATGGAATTTGCTGATGCACTATCCAGTGCCGCTCTTGCAGCAAAAGAGGATACTGGCATCCTACTCGTATGGGATAAGCTGCCAGCCTCTGTAAGTAAGTTCGTTACAGACAGCAATGTGGATACATTGACTGTAATTGGAGGACCATTAGCAGTTAGTGAGAAAATCCAGAAAGCTCTAAATGACTTACTAAAGTAAGAAGATGAACAAAAGAAAAGGGTTGTCACGTAGTTGAGACAACCCTTTTTCTTCTTTTTTCCAATTACTTTACTTTTTTTGATATAATACAACCATGTTTCAATAGAAATAATTCATACCAGCTACATAAAGATTAGTAGAATGCCGATGATAGATGGGGTATGGAAGATTACTATTATTTACAGGAGGTCATCATGAGAAATCGTTTCACAACAATGTTCATTGCAACTGCCATGGCATCCACTTTAATTTGGACCGCTCCAGCGTCCACTATGGCAGGTCCGGAAAAGGACAAGGAAGACTATAATGAATTTGGGATAAAATATGGAACAGAGGTATATGGAATTGATATAAGTAAGTTCAATGAAGAACAGCTACAATATGTTCCTGAGGGATGGCGTGATGGAAAAATAGAAAGTGAACATCCACATGCTGATCCAGAAGAGAAAGTTCAGTTGAATAGCAGTTATCCGGATGTAAATAACTATATTAAGCAAAATAAACTACCAATCGCAAAACAAGAAGATCGACATCTGAGCTTTTTACCTAAGTTTACATATCGTAATGGCTTAGGTGGAGTAGAGGGTGTCGTTGCGCATGAGACAGCAAACCCCAATTCAACCATTGAGCAAGAAATATCTTGGATGTCACGAAACTATAAAAATGCGTTTGTTCATGCATTTGTTGATCACAATCATATTATCGAAGTCCATCCAACTGATTATGCAGCATGGGGTGCAGGTCCGGTAGCCAACCAACGATTTGTCCATGTGGAGTTAGTCGAGGTTAAAACGTTTGATCAATTTGCTCGCTCGATTCAAAATTACACCAGTTATATTGCTAGTGTACTTGTTAAATATGATCTAGGTGTAACAAGTGCTGAAGACAGTGGGAAAGGAAGCCTGTGGTCACATCGGGCTGTTTCCAAATGGCTTGGTGGAACGACACACGTAGACCCACATGGTTATTTTGCTAAATATGGTTATAAGTATTCAGATTTCGTTAAATTAGTCAAAGAGAAATACCAGGCGTTAAGTCTAGAACGCTTGGCTGGAGATAGTCGATATTCAACGGCTGTCGAAGTGAGTAAAGCTGGTTGGAATAAAGCAACCAATATCGTGTTAGCACGTGGTGATGATTATGCAGATGCACTGGCAGGTGTAAGCTTTGCACAAAAATATAAGGCACCACTACTGCTAACACAATCTCATAAATTAACAGCTGTAACTGAAAAAGAAATTAAACGGCTTGGTGCCAAAAACGTTTATATTTTAGGTGGCAATCAAGCGGTGAACAGTGATGTTGAAAAGAAGCTACATGATATGGGCTTATATACACGAAGACTTGCAGGCAGAACAAGAGAGGAAACAGCTGTCGAAATTGCCAAAGATGTTTGGAAGGGAAAGGACACGAAGGAAGCCGCGATTGTGAATGGCTACATGTACCCGGATGCCCTGTCCATTGCACCATACGCGGCACAGAAGGGGATGCCAGTCCTTCTTGTACAACCGAATAAATACTCTAAAGCAACGAAAGAAGCGGTTATAGCCAATGGCGTTCGAAAAACAACGGTGGTTGGGGGACCATTGGCCGTTTCAGACAAAGTGTACAAGCAACTGCCAAATCCAACACGGATTGAAGGAAAAGACCGATTTGCGACTGCAGTCAAGGTCACAGAGGCTTTCCATGACAAGAGTAAGGAATACTTTGTAACGACAGGCTTGGAATTTCCTGATGCATTAACAAGTGCAGCACTTGCATCAAAAGAAAAAACGGGTGTCCTACTTGTTGGAAGCAAGGTACCAAAAGCAGTTGAATCCTATTTCAAACAAAAATCTCCGAATGGGTTAACTATTGTAGGTGGGCTTAAATCGGTTAGTGGAGAGATCGAATTAGACTTAAGCAAGCTTATTAAATAATACGACATGAAAAAAGTGCAATTTGTCCAAGCCGACAGATTGCACTTTTTTATGATTAATTTTTTAATGCCGTCATGAAGTCCTCAAATAGCATTGGAGCCAATGTTTCTGCGTAGGTCGCCGTAATATGACTATGATCCCGGTAAATCAACATATTACCAACGACTGGTTTACATTCTGTTTCACCACAAAAGTAGTCTGTTAAATCTAAATAGGTAACGTTTTTTGGTGGTTGCTCCAACTCCTCCCATGGATTTTCAACTGGTATGACTTCCTCGCGTGGCACACTGCATTTACTCGCATTTGGTCCGTATTCATCTACACATGCCGCAATATCGAATGAAAACCACGGTGTATCTCGAATTGCGAATACATCTATGCCCGCATCGTCTAGTATTTGCCATTGGGCGACATAATCTTCTGGAACATATTTATTATTTGGAAGTGTAGCCGTTGTAAAGACTAAATCAAGTTTTTGCTTGACTAGAATATCCAATAGATTTTGATTCCATTCCTGACAATCTTCCTCGGCATCTTCACTTGTTGAAAATCTGCAGCCACTTTTCGTGTATGACAGGATATGAATATTTTCCTTCGCTGCAATGGCCTCTAGTGCTGGTAGCCAATGGGCTGAATGAGAACCACCGACGAGCGCAATCGTGTAGGCAGGCTGATCTGTCACGCCATATTCACATTCAATCACATCCGCATCTCCTGCACGTTGATGGCAGCCATCGTCATATATCTTTGGTAAGTCACTCCTGGATTGAAGCGGTGATGGCATAATTGGTACCTCGCCTGTATAAGCTTCTTCCCCCTGTCCCATGGCAAAAGCCATTGCGCCCGGATAAGTGTCCTGAGGCAGGGAAACAGCAAGCTCGGCATTCGATTTCTCAACCATTCCATTCCAGATGCCAGCAGTAAGTAATACAGGAATAAGCAAGGTTGCTATGGTGCCCCATGATTTCCAGTTAGCAGGAGAAAAATCTCTGCCACGAATGGGCTTTTCTATTAATCTCGTAGATACAAAGGCTAGCAATATCGATAGCAATATTAATAGAATACCATCCAAAATAGGTACGTTTTCCTTGCCAGTAAAAATGAGATAAAAGATTAATACTGGCCAGTGCCATAAATAAAGCCCATAGGAAATGGAACCCAGCTTTACCAATGGTTTTGCACCTAAAAAGGAATGTACACCAAATTTTCCACCATGATTCCCAGCGACGATGATGCAGATGGCACTTAAAATTGGCCACATGGCTGCATATCCCGGAAAAACAGATGAGACCTGAAAAATAATGCCACAGGATACAATAGCGAAAAGACCAATCCAACCTAATAGAAAGGAAGGAGCCTTACCCAATTTGACCTGAGATAAGAGCAAGGCAGCAATACCGCCTACACCAAATTCCCATACCCTTGCAAACGTATCAAAATATGCCCATGGTTGATTAACAGCTGTAATATAGATGGAATAACCGAAGGAGAGCACGGATGCACCAATGATGACGTATAAAAATGTTTGGCGAACAGACCGTTTAAATATGTATTTAGCTAATAGAATAGCGAGTGCCAATAACAGTGGCCAAAGGAGATAAAATTGTCCCTGTACAGACATGGCCCAATAATGCTGATATGGACTCGCTTCATTATGCTGGGCCAAATAATCGATAGCATTTGTTGCGAGCTGCCAATTTTCAAAATAAAGCGCAGAAGCGAATGCCTCTTTGACGGAATGTTCCCATTGAATATGCGGCAGCCATAGCATATTGGCTACGGTTATGACGAATAAAACTAGGAATCCGATGGGGAATAATCGCTTCGCCAGTCTTAAAATAAAGCCGAAGAAATCCACAGCATGGTTTCGCTCAAACCGTGATAGTAAAGACGTGGTGATTAAAAATCCAGAGACAACGAAAAAAACATCTACTCCTCCGGAAACAGTTCCCATCCAAATATGGTAGATCGCTACGAGTAAAGCAGCTACAGCCCGTAAGCCTTCAATTTCTGTTCGGAATCTTTTTTTCGGTAGTTTGTTTGTCATATGTATCATCCTCTAAAAAATTGCGCATCATATAAACTCTATCATATCGGAAATGTCCCAGCTTGTGAATACCATCAGCTTCGCCTATTTCCCATACATAAAATAAACGGGTTCTCTATCCAGAAAGGACAGAAAACCCGTTTTTCCGTTAAATTATGGTGCTGCTTGGTCTGGTGAATAGCCATCAATTTCCAAGTGCTGCTTTAGGATTGTTTTTGCTTCCTCTAAAGATGCTTCATCTGCTACTTGATAGCTAATACCATTGATTCGTTCTGGCATGGTTTGAAAGGTAATCTGGTCGATCTGACTCGTTTTAAAATCAGAATAGGTTTTATAGAAAGCCAAGCCTTCCCGAATACGCATATTCGTTTCGACATTGTCACCGATAACTTCTACAATATCATCAATTTTCGTGATGGAGCTCGGTGATACAGCTTTTTCGATAATCGCTTTGATAACAGTTTGCTGTCTTTCGTTTCGACCGATATCTCCACGTGGATCAGACATCCGCATTCTGGCAAAAGCTAAAGCATGGCGACCATCTAAATCCATTTGACCTTCCGTAAACTGCAGTTTTTCTGCTTTGCGATCATCACTATTTTGTTCAAATGAAAAGGGTACATCTACCGTAATACCACCTAGAATATCAACAATATTTTTAAATGCATCGAAATTAACCGTTGCATAATAATCAATCGGAATATCAAGTAATTGCTCAACCGTTTCAATCGTCATCTTTTTTCCGCCAAAAGCATAGGCATGGTTGATTTTACTTTTTTGATCACGACCAACGATATCCACGAGTGTATCACGTGGGATACTAAGCAACTTCAATCGTTCGTCATTGGGACTAAATGTTGCGAGCATTAGTGTATCTGTTCTGCCGTGATCGCCATCGCTGGAATAATCCTCAACACCCATAATGAGAATGGAGACGGGGTCCTTACGAATCGAAACAGCTTCGTCGCGAAGGGCAGACTTTTCTCTGCCAAGGTCATCATACGAATTGCTTGCAGCCATATATGTTGTAACAGCCATATAAATCCCGTAACTGACAATTGCAATAATCGCAATCAGGATGAGAAGGACTGTTTTTCTAATTTTTTTCTTTTTAACTGTACGTACTACACGTTGTGCCATGTTGTTTTCCCCTTTGGAATGGAGTCTTTCCTATTATAATGATATCCGACAAGATTTTCAATGACATTTAAGACGTGCAAAAAAATGAAATCAGACTGCAATAATAAAAGGGAAAATGAAATATTTTACACAGAAATACGATATATGTATATTGTAGCATATGTTTTCTGTTTTGCTCGTTTTGAATCAAGGGTTGGCCGTGTGCATTCCTGTATATGACCACAGCCAGCCCATTGCAATCCTATGATACGCTAGCGGAATCCCCTTGCATGTTAAATTGGCTCTCATACATTTGTTTATAAAAACCATTCTGCTGGAGCAATGCTTGATGTGTACCTGATTCTATAATCTCCCCATGATGAATGACCAATATTCGATCTGCATTTTCAATCGTTTTTAAACGGTGGGCGATAACGAAACTGGTTCGTCCTTCCGTTAATCGGTTGATACCTTCTTGAATTTCCATTTCTGTATTCGTATCAATACTAGACGTTGCTTCATCCAAAATTAATATATCTGAATCTGCTAAAATGGCTCGTGCAATAGCTAATAATTGCCGTTGTCCTTGACTTAAATTGGAGCCGCCTGACGTGATTTCTGTATGATAGCCTGCTGGTAAATGTTTGATGAAATGATGGGCAGACGCCATTTTTGCAGCGGAGATTACTGCTTCATCGGTTGCTTCCAATTGTCCGTAGCGGATATTCTCCATAATCGTTCCGGAAAAGAGGAAGGTATCCTGTAAAACAACGCCAATTTTTTTGCGCAGCTGACTTAATTGATAATCGCGGATATCATGTCCATCAATTTTCAATTGACCTTCATTAACATCATAAAAGCGCATGAGCAAGTTAATCATCGTTGTTTTCCCTGACCCGGTAGGACCAACCAATGCAATCTTTTCTCCTGCTTGTACGTGAAAATGTATGTCCTTTAAGGTGGATTGCCCAGCCTCATAGGAAAAGTTAACATGCGAGAACTCCACTTCACCCTGGAATGAATCTACCTGAATAGGATTCGACTTATCTGCTAAATCAGGTGTTTCATCCATAATTTCAAAAACCCGCTCCGCACCAGCGATGGCAGATTGAAAGGTATTTAATAAATTGGATAGCTGATTGATGGGACGGAAGAATTGTCTGGAGTACGTTACGAAAGCAGCAATAATCCCAACCGTTGCTAAATCATTGACCGTAAGTACTGCACCAATTGCAATCACAAAGCCTAACCCCATATTATTAATAAAGTTGTTCACTGGCCCAAGAAAGCCTGACACGGTATCTGCTGACATGGCAGAATGACGCAAGCGCTCATTAATTGAAGAAAATTGCTCGTCAATTTGTTCTTCCTTGCCAAATAACGTAATGACTTCATTTCCTGAAATAGATTCCTCAATAAATCCGTTTAATTCACCTAGATCTCTTTGCCGTTGAATGAAAAAACTGCTGCTATATTTGATTAACTTCTTGGTTGTATACATCATGATTGGGATGACAAGCAGGGTTACAATCGCTAGCACCCAGTTTAAAGAAAACATGGCAATACCAACACCAAATACCATTAAAACAGAGGAGAAGATTTGTACGACACTTTGCCCAAGTGCTTGATTTAAATTATCGATATCATTGGTTACGCGACTCATCAAATCCCCTGTTGTTCGCTTATCAAAAAATCGGAGGGACAAGGTTTGAAATTTATTAAATAATTCTTGCCGTAATTTCCGAATGGTCTGGAGGGAAACCTGAATCATCGTAAAGTTTTGCAACCACGTAAACACAGTAGTTGCAATATATACGGCTGCAAGCAAGCCAGCATACCGAATCGTACCTGGAATATCAATTGGAATAATATAATCATCGACGATCACACCAATCATATAAGGGGCAAGAAGTCCGAGTGCGGTTGTAATGACTACAAAAACAATTGTTGCAATCAAAGCTATTTTTTGTTTTTCCATATAACGCCAGATTCGTTTGATTGTACCCATTGGATCCTTCGCCTTCACGACGGGACCAAATCTTCCCGGACCGCGCCCACGCCTCATGATGTTAGGAGCTGGTTGTGGAGTAGTTTTACCCATATGCTTCTACCTCCTTTCCAGCTTGTGAATGATAGATTTTCTGGTATGCCTTACTATGTCGCAATAATTCCTCATGTGTACCTTTCGCCTCAAGCTGACCATCCTCCATGACAAGTATTTGATCGGCATGAATAATGGATGAAATCTTGGAAGAAACAATAAATACGGTTGTATCGGTAAAATCTTTTTTTAAAGCCCGCTGTACTGCTAATTCGGACAGTGCATCAATCGCAGAAGTGGAGTCATCCAATATTAAGATACTTGGCTGCTTCACAAAGGCACGGGCAATGGAAAGCCGCTGTTTTTGTCCGCCAGATAGATTGGTGGCACCTTGCGTGAGCTGATGTTCATAGCGTTGTTCGAAGCGATCGATAAATTCACTGGCAGCCGCAGCTTGTGCAGCCACGTCCATCTCTTCAATCGTTGCCAAATCCTTCCCAAAGCGAAGATTATCTTGAATCGTTCCGGAAAATAGGGTTGCCTTCTGAGGGACAAATCCAATTGCAGAACGAATTTGCTCCATTGATAAAGCTTTCATGTTAACACCGTCTAGTAGTACTTCCCCGGAATCTGGATCATACAGGCGCGGGATCAGCTTTAATAACGTTGATTTCCCACTGCCTGTCGAGCCGATAATACCAATGACATCCCCGGCTTTAGCATGGAAAGTGATATCCTTTAGTACATGCTCCCCATTTTTACTGTAGCTGAAGTTAACCTGATTAAAGGTGACTTCCCCATGAATAGTGTGATGGGTACGAGGCTGAACTGGGTCTGTAATCGCGATATTTGTTTCCAATACGTGAACAATACGATTTGCAGAAGGAAAGGCACGAGCAATTTGCATTAATACATGGCTGCTGCTGATTAGGCCGTTCATCATAATGTTTAAATAATTGATAAATGCTAAAATGACCCCAACCTGCAGTGTACCTTCATTTATTTTAATGACCCCAAGCCATAATCCAGCGATTATTCCTAAATTGACGACGAACATCATGACGGGCATTAAGGTTAGAATGAGCTGCTCGGCAGTCATGTTGCGCTTCGTTAATAGATCATTTACCGTCTTAAAGCGCTTTTTTTCATAATCATGACGATTAAAGGCTTTGATGACGCGAATGCCAGCAAGCATTTCTTGTAGCTTCGTATTTACTTGGTCCATTGCTTGCTGCACTTTGCCAAATAACTTTCCAGATTTTACGGAGAAGAAATAGATGAATGCAGCTAAAATAGGAATCGAAATAAGTAAAATGGGAAACAGTTGTCGGGCTGTTAGCCAAACAATAACGATGGATCCAATAAATAAGAGTGGCCCACGGACGAATATGCGTAAGGTCATGATGACAGCTTGCTGTAGCGTGGTAATATCATTCGTTAAAATGGTAATTAATTTTCCTGTCCCAAAGGAATCCACATTTTGATTGGAAAATCTCTCTGTTTTTCGGAATACATCCCGTCGCACGTCTGTTGAAATATGTGCCGCTGCTTTTGCCGCATAGACAGAGCTTCCCATTCCCCCAATTAATCCGATGACTGCACTAAGTAACATAATGAGTCCTAGCTTGATTACATAGCCATTGTCATGGTTAGCAATCCCGACATCAATCATTTTTTGCATGAATGTTGGCTGTAATAGATCCATGATTACTTCCACACACATGAAAAGTGGACCTAACAGGATAAATAAAGTATATGGCTTCATATATTGAAATAATTTCTTGATTGCGTGCATGATTTGTCCCCTTAATGATTATTCTTCAGCCGATTGGTCATTTCTTCAATAAGTGCAATGAGTTCCTTTGACCGTGCGCGATTACCTCGCGTTTGTTTCATTGCTTTTCGAAGTGCTATCTCCCAATGGTCTAGTGCGTCTCGCAGCTGTGTCGCTTCCTTGGAGGTTCTCCAGGTCATTCTTTCCTGCCATTCTGTCCAAAAGTCTGCATTTGCGTGTTTGCTGGATTGTAGCTGTTTTTTTCCGTTCGTGTCGATGGTATATATTTTTTTATCGGTAGATGTGTCTAATGTAATGAGTTGTTGATCTAGTAATTCTTGTAATGCTGGATAAATGGTGCCAGCACTTGCGGAATAGGTATGATTGGAGCGTGCTTCTAATTCCTTCATGATTTGATAGCCATGCATTGGTTCTTCATTCAATAAATGCAAAATGGCAAAACGAATAAACCCTCTTCGTTTTCTCAACATAAAACCTCCTTCTTCACTATATCGATAATACTAAACGATATATCGGTTATTATCAACCGACATAAAAGGGGTGCATAAAAAAATGGTTTCAAGCAAATGCTTGAAACCATTGGTATTATTCTATTTCTATTAAATGATCGTTGCGATTAACCCAGCCTGTGTGATCTTCATCGATATACACTTGAATCCAATCATCTGAGGTAATCCATTGATTTTCCTCATCGGCTACAGCTGCAACAAACTGTGTTTTTTCTTCCGTTTGTAAGTGAACGACGACATCAGCGTTACGGTCTGGCTCTGCATATATGAGCAATTGTTCTGTTTCGAATTCTAATAGATTGGTAACCTGGATGTCTTTACGATCAACATATCCTGTTTTATCCTCAAAGGATACGAGATACCGTAATGTTTCCGGTTCATCCTCCGTGTTTCGAATTTCGCCGATAATATCGAGCACTGCTTCACTTGGAATTTCTGTCAGTCTTTTTGCAGTATCGATATCCGCTGAATCAACCATCGTGATCGCTTCTTCACCGTGAACGATTCCAGAAACATAATCTGGATACATGATCTCTTCTGTTGTATCCGGGGAAGACACATCCTCTTCATCTACGTCGACGTCTTCATCTGGTGTATCAGAATTTGCTTCTTCCTCCGCATCCTGATCGCCCTCTTTGTCTGTCTCGCCGTCTACGTTCTGATCATTCTCCGTGTCTGCTTCCTCATCTGCATTTTGCTCGTCATCGGTATCTACTTCATCATTCACATCTTGTTCATCGTCCACGTCTGCTTCTTCATCCGTGTCCAATTCATCATCTGCTTCTTGCTCGGTATCCGCCTCAGCGTCTTCTTCGTCTGCTTGATCCTCATCCGTATCAGCTTCTGTCTCTTGATCTACATCAGAATCTACTTCATCTTGATCTGCATCTTCCTCTGTTTCTTGATCTGTTTCAGTTGCTGAATCGTCTTCGGTCACATCTGATGGTGTATTGTTTTCTTCTTTTGCATCGTTTTGCATATCATCGTCCACATGGTTTGTATCCTTGCTCTCTTCCAGCATCTCATCCTGTTGTTCGTCTTCCATATCTTGCAGGAGACCAGGAATGAAGATAGCAGGAGCAACACCTTGCCAATCCTTGCTGCCTTTAGGAGCGTTATTTTGGTTCACATACTGTGGAACATCAAAAACAAGTGTATAATTACCGCTTAAGGATTGGTACATATTGTAAATGGTCTTGGTCTGTTTTACAGCCCAGCCAACATCAGTTGCATATTGATGGTAACCAGTGCTTGCGTTGCGCAAATGGTCTGGGTTCCAGCGCATTTTATAAATCGTATCCTGACCACGATCCAAATAGCCAGTAGATACAAATGCTGCACCTTCACGAATGGCTGTATCTACGGAGAACCAGCCATTATCATAGGCACGCTGTGCACCACAATCGCGTGCGCATTTATCAAAGGCACCGATACCATATACGTTATACACCTTTTGTGGTGCAATATTCATGGTGATTGGCTTGCCATTTTTATCCTTCACAATATTTCCTCTTGCATCACGCTTGGTCCAGGAACTAATTCCTTTTGCCAATGCAGATGTACCATTACCAGTTTCTAAAAGGGAATGAGCAATCAGATAAACTTCATTGACATTATGCTTTTTAGCCCCGTCTATGAAAACAGATGCTTTATTGGTTAGCACACCTTTATTGGATAGGAATTTCTGATTCGTTTCTTTTGCATCCAAACCAGCTAAATGCGAGAGTACGAGAAATTGAAAATATTCCCGGCTTCCTTTTTTAAAGTTGGTTGGATTCGTATAATATTCAACCTGATTCCGTGAAGCATGCTGCCAGCCTTTGCCACCTGTCAAATCAGTTTGTGGTGATACCTTCATCTGTGAATCTACCATATGCTTTAAATCATAGGAATATTTATTAGTATGAACGACATCACCAGTTGTCACATCATTCACATGAATATATCCCTTTGTAGCAACACCTTTAATATAAACCGTTGCCTCAAACCAAGTTGGTGACAAGGTTTTGAAAATGAGATTGCTATGCTGGGCATAGCTCTTCAGCACTTTCGCTTGTCGAGAAGCATTCGCATATACATTGGTTGGCTTCTTTAAAGCCCGTCCATTTAGGCGTTTCTGGGTTTCATAAATTCCTTCTACATGACTTGCATGAATATACCCAGTCGTTGCCTTTCCACTAACGTAAACCTTAGCTTGATACCAATCACTAGCAAAGGTTTGATAGATAAGGACAGTTCCAGCAGCATAGGATTTTAATTTCTTGGAGCTGGTGGATGCTGCAGCATAAACGGTTGTTGGATTCTGCAGTCCGATTCCTTCTAATCGAGTCTGATCACTTACGGCATTATCAACATCTGTTGAACGAATATAGCCCGTATGCTTTTTCCCTTTTACATATACTGTTGCTTCATACCAGTTGGATGTAAAAGTCCGATATTTTAATATCGATCCCTTCGCATAGGTTTTCAGTGACTTACCTGTTGTAGAAGCATTCGAATAGACAGCTGTTGGATTTTTCAATGCAACCCCTGTATGCGTATCCGGCTTTTCCACAGCATTTTCCACATGGGTTCTGTAAATGTACCCCGTCTTTTTCTTACCCTTGACATAAACGGTTGCCTCATACCAGTTGGCAGTAAATGTTCGATATTTCAAAATCGAACCAGCAGGGTAGGATTTCCAGCTTGAAGCGCTGGTTGAAGCACTCGAAAAGACCTTTGTGGCTGACTGGAGTGCGACCCCTTTTTTCGTTACTGGACTAGCTGTACTGGTTTCTACATCATGCTTGTAAATGAAACCATCCTGCCATTTTCCATTGACATAGACAACTGCCTGATGCCAATCTCCTGAGCCTTGGCGATATTTTAATATCGTCCCTTTTTCGTATGTACGGATTACTGACGCACCTCTAGATTTTTTACTATATATATTGGTTGGATTTTTTAGGGCGATGCCATATTGAGCATCAGCGGCAAGTACCGATGATTGAACAGGAGGGACAATCACGCTTAATAGAATGGCAGCTAGAAAGATAAGTGCAGCACTATTAAATTGTATGCTCTTTTTCAAATTGCTTGTTACTCCTCTCCATAATAATGAATATTTATACATAATCCTCCTTTCTTCATCTATGAATCTATTATCGCCTGTAACAGGTGAAAAGTTAAACTATTTTTTGGGAATTATGTTGGGAAATGTCTGGAAATTGTTTCGTATCATGCGTTTTGATTTTGATAAACATGATGGTAGAAGGAAAAGCTATCAGTGAAAAACTTCATGTACAAATTATGACAATTTTTTTTGTTTGGCTTGTGCTTCCATAGTTGTTTTTGCTAAGATGTTTCCTTATAAAAAGTGAAACCGTTTAGCAAAGCACGAACAGATAGAAAGATTATATGGAAGGAATCGTATCGAATTCGATGGAACTTCCTCCGTGTTGTTTTTTTAAGATAGACCTAGTATAATTTATGGGCATGTTAAGTATTGATGGTGACAGCCGATGTATGGCCAATACCATCCGAAAGGGTATTTATATGAAATCTGCATGGATTATATTAAAGGAACAAATTGAACATTTTTATCTCATTCGTAGACTATCGATTTATGAATTAAAAAGTAAAAATAAAAATAATTACCTTGGCATCCTGTGGGAATTCTTAAATCCAGCCATCCAAATTTTAATCTATTGGTTTGTATTTGGTACCTTGCGAGGAAGAGCACCGGTAGAGGTTGCTGGTGTGGAAATTCCATTCTTTAGTTGGTTGTTAGCAGCATTCTTTTTATGGACATTCTTTTTTCAGTCTACTATTCTTGGTTCGAAATCCATTTACACCAAGCTGAGAATGTTGTCGAAGATGAATTTTCCAATGAGTGTGATTCCGAGTTATATCATTTTCTCTCAGTTTTATATTCACCTATTCATGCTTGGATTTACAGTCATTGCTTTCCAGCTGATGGGGTATCCGATTAATATGTATTATTTGCAGCTCATTTACTTTATTTTTGCTGCATATTGTCTGATGTTTTCCTTGTCATTAATCACGTCGACACTGTCTACAATCATTCGTGATATTCATATGTTATTGAATTCCATTTTGCGTATGATGCTATATGTATCAGGGGTGCTCTGGCCATTAACCCTGCTGAGTGACCATCCGAAATTGGTCACTATCCTAAAGCTGAATCCAGTGCTCTACCTAGTTGAAGGATATCGATCCGCCTTTTTTGGAGTGGACTGGTACTTCATTACGCATTGGCAATATAGCCTATACTTTTGGGCATTGATTATCGTCCTGTTTGTGATTGGCTCGACACTGCATGTGAAATTCAGAAGACATTTTATTGATTTCCTATAATAAGGGATGTGCATGAAGTGGAAAAAGCAATAAAAGTAGAACATGTAAGTAAAAGATATCGCTTATATCATAATGCGAAGGAACGCCTGCTTGATTTAATCACACCGAAGGAATATGGTGAGGACTTCTATGCATTGCATGATGTGAGCTTAACAGTAGAAAAAGGGGATATTGTCGGATTCATTGGGACAAATGGTTCCGGAAAGTCGACACTATCCAACATTATCGCAGGCGTTGTGCCGCAAACAACTGGTGAAGTGAATGTGAAAGGTGATACGGCATTGATTGCGGTTGCTGCAGGGTTAAAAAATGATTTAACTGGCAGGGAGAATATTGAGCTTAAATGCTTAATGCTTGGCTTTTCCAAAAAGGAAATCATTGCGATGGAAGACGATATCATTTCCTTCTCGGAGCTGGGGAAATTTATTGACCAGCCGGTAAAATCATATTCCAGTGGTATGAAGTCCCGCCTGGGTTTTGCCATTTCCATTACGGTTAACCCGGATATCCTCATTATTGATGAGGCATTGTCTGTCGGTGACAAAGCTTTTGCTGAAAAATGCTTGGACAAAATGCGTGAATTTAAAGCACAAGGCAAAACGATGATTTTTGTCAGTCACTCCATTCGACAAATGAAGGATTTTTGCGATAAAATTCTTTGGCTTGAATTTGGTATGGTACGTGAATTCGGTACAGTAAAAGAAGTGATTCCAAATTACGAAGCATTTATTAAGGAATGGAAGAAGAAGACAAAAGAAGAAAAAGACGCCTATCGCGAACAAGTAACCGCAAAACAAAAAGAAATATTGTTAAAGAAATAGGCTTTGATTGGTGATTATGATTTTCCAAAAAGACACGACTCGTTTTTCCTAAAGGTGGAAAGCAGTGGTGTCTTTTGCTTATATGGATTAACTTCAGCTTCTTTTCGAGTTTTGTTGTCATCCGCAACTTGTCTTTTTGTTTTTGGGTTTTAGCTTCAAGTCAAACGAGAAACCGCAAGAAGAAATTGTGATAGGAATGGCCTATCTATATGCTATAATGAAATCGTTATCACAATTGATAAAGATATGGAAAAAGGGGATGTCACATTGGGTACAAAGGGGAAAATTAGTGTGATCATGCCTGTTCACCAAACAGAGAGATATGTGAAGCAGGCGGTACAATCCATCATGCATCAAACACATGAAATACTTGAACTTATTCTAATCGATGATCACTCCAGTGAAGCTTGCACAGAAATCATCCAATCGTTGAAAAGGGAGGATGAACGGATTACTGTCCATGATTTGGAAAAGGGTAAAACGGTTGGGGCAGCGCGAAACCTCGGGCTAAAGCATGCAACAGGGGATTATATTTATTTTATCGACAGTGATGATTACTTACCGGAAAGAACCTTGGCCATTTTAATCGAGCATGTGAAAGGCCAGCCAATGATTCATGGGCGAGTGAAGTCAACAGGATTTGGAAGCGGGATGGCCATCGTGCTGGATGGACTATTTAAGGTAAAGCAGCACACGGAAAAAAGGTATCACTTATTTAAAAATAGGTCCGTATTGAATACTTTGTTTCGGACGGAATATATTAGAACGCATGGATTATCCTTCCGGGAGGATGTACAGCATGAATCAGACCTCGCTTTCTTAGTACCGGCATTAGCTGAAACGATATCTGTGCCATATGTAAAAGAGGCCGTTTACTTTAAACGTAAGCGAAATGACCCCATTACAGAGCCATCCTTGTCCCAAGCAGATGAGGCAGAAAAAATAACGGATTTTCTTTCTGTATACCATGCCTTGAAGGATCAATTTCCAGATGAGGAAACACAGCATTATTTGGATACCCAACTGTTGAATTATTACCGTAAAGAGATGGTGATGTATTTTAAGGTGAATGACCATATTGACGGAGTGTATGAACCATTGCGAGTTGCATTGAAGCGCGTCCATCCTGATGAAGTACAAGGCTGGTTTTTTAAGCGGGAAATGAAAGCGATCCAGCGACACGTAACAGCCTATAAAAAGGTAAGCAAACAGCATCATTTATTACGTGATATGCGTAATGGCATGAAATCGAGACGGAAATTATATATTTTTCTTTATCAGCATGTATTCTCTAAACTCTCCATCAAAGAGAATGTTATTTTCCTGGAAAGTTTTTTAGGAAAGAATTATTCCTGCAGCCCAAAATATATGTATGCGTATATGCAGGAGCATTATCCAAATTATCGTTACGTCTGGAGCTTCACGGAAAAAAGAAATATTCCCGGCAACGCCAAGCAAGTGAAGCGATTTAGCCTGCGCTACTTCTATTATCTGGCACGGGCAAAATATTGGATTAGTAATTCAAGACTCCCAAAATATTTAACAAAGCGTGAGGGGAACATCTATGTCCAAAACTGGCATGGCACCCCATTGAAAACACTCGTTTTTGACATGGAAGATATTCATTCAGCAGACCCCAATTATAAGAAAAGCTTTTATGAACAATCTCGTCGCTGGGACTATTTAAGTTCACCGAATCAATATTCCAGTGATATCTTTCGACGGGCTTTCCAATTTGAAAAGGAAATGCTTGAATATGGCTATCCACGGAATGATATTTTATATCAACAAAATAACCCAACAGACATTCAAGCCTTTAAAACAAAAATGAATTTGCCATTGGATAAAAAAATCGTGCTATATGCACCGACCTGGCGTGATGATGAGTTCTTTTCGCGCGGGAAATACAAGTTTAATCTTCAGCTTGATTTAGAATTATTACAGGAGCGGCTTGGCAAAGAATATATTATTGTGTTGCGCATGCATTATTTTATCGCCAATCAATTGGATATATCCGGATTTGAGGGCTTTGTATACGATTTTTCCACCTATGATGACATCGCTGAGCTGTATTTGGTGTCCGATATATTAATGACGGATTATTCCTCTGTCTTTTTCGACTATGCCAATCTGAAACGACCCATATTATTTTTCACCTATGATTTGGATAAATATCGTGACACATTACGTGGGTTTTATATGTATCTGGAAAAAGAAGGCCCAGGTCCGCTGCTCATGACCTCTGAAGAAGTTGTGCAGGCAATTGAAAACATCGAGACCATGACAAGCAGCTATGCAGCAAATTACAGCGCATTTTACAACCGTTTCTGTCACTGGGATAACGGTCAGGCAACGAAACGGACAGTGGAACATGTATTTGGGGAGCCGAAATAAGCTGAACCACTAGTACTCACTAGTGGTTTTTTTGTGTGCGAGGCATGCACATATTCTATAAGGTTAAAGTCCTGAGCCGTGAAGGCAGTAGTAACGGTTAGCTCAAGACAAGGGTGTCCATCGTGAGATGGAATCTGAAGGAAGTCAGCGGCAAA
>NZ_QTSZ01000014.1 GCF_003730295.1 Ornithinibacillus gellani | reverse complement strand
ATTCAAAAAATAGATAGGAACATAAACAATTGACGGTCAATTTAGAGGTCCCTTTAGGGACTATGTTGGTAAAGTGCCCTTATAGGGCGAAATTAAAACCGCCGGTTCTACCGGCGGATATTTACTTATGAGCTAAAGAAAAAGCATGGAAGTTTACAATTTAATGATAAGAAATTACAAAAAATATGTATTCTCATTGCGAAATATCTGAATATAATTTATAGTATAAGTAGATGGATAGGAGACTATCTTTTATTTTTACCATAAAATGAATGAGTGTTCATTCAAATTATGATTGGGGGATAAAAAATGAAGCGTACAATCAAGCGCGCAGCTGTATTGGGCTCTGGTGTCATGGGTTCAGGTATTGCTGCTCATTTGGCCAACGCAGGCATTCCAACGATAATGCTTGATATAGTGCCAAAGGAATTAACGAAGCAAGAAGAAGATAAAGGACTTACCCTCGAGCATCCGGCTGTTAGGAATCGGATGGCCGCACAGAGTAAGCAAGCATTATTAAAGCAAAAGCCATCACCGATTACAACAAAGAAAAGTCTGGATTTAATTGAAGTTGGGAACTTTGATGATGATATGGAAAAGCTTTCAAAGGTGGATTGGATTATCGAAGTAGTTGTTGAAAATTTGAAAGTGAAAAAGCAAGTGTTTGCTAACGTTGAAAAGTATCGTAAAGCAGGAACAATTGTTAGCTCTAATACATCTGGAATATCAATTGAAGCCATGTCCGCAGATTGCTCGGAAGATTTCCGTAAACATTTTCTCGGTACACACTTCTTTAATCCACCACGATACTTGAAATTGTTGGAGGTTATACCAACCAAAGATACGGATCCGGAAGTGCTTCAGTTTATGAAGGTGTTTGGAGAAGATGTGTTAGGAAAGGGTGTTGTGGAAGCAAAGGATACACCCAATTTTATCGCAAATCGCATCGGTACCTATGGTTTGCTCGTAACGGTTCGGGAAATGCTGCAAGGTGGCTTTAGTATCGGTGAAGTAGACTCGATAACCGGCCCGATGATTGGCAGACCCAAAAGTGCGACGTTCCGTACTTTGGATGTCGTTGGTTTGGATACATTCATCCATGTTGCTAAAAATGTTCATGATTTAGTACATGGTAAAGAAAAAGAAGTATTTGATGTACCCGATTTTATGAAAAAAATGAACGAAAAAGGCTGGCTAGGTGCAAAAAGCGGTCAAGGTTTTTATGTAAAGAAAAAAGAAAATGGTAAAAGTATCATTTATGAGCTTAATCCAGAAACACTAACATATGAAGATCGAAAAAAACTGAAGACACAGGCGACAGAATTAGCCAAGCAAGCAAAAGGAAGCCGGAATAAAATGAAAGCGCTTGTAATGGCGAAAGGAGATCGTGCCGGGGATTTAACCTGGGCGATTTTAAAGCCTGTTCTCCTATACGCTGCCGAATTATTAGGGGATATCGCAGATGATATGAAAGCAATTGATGAAGCCATGCGATGGGGCTTTGGCTGGGAGCTTGGCCCATTTGAAACATGGGATGCGATTGGTGTGCGTAAATCTGTAGAACGAATGCAAGCAGAAGGTGAAACAGTTCCGGAATGGGTGTTAGAAATGCTGGAGAATGGGAAAGAAGCATTTTATCATCAGGATGCTGGAACGAATCAGTATTACCATGGAGGCTCCTATCACAAGATAGAAACGAATCCAAAGGCGATTAACCTGAAGCAATTGAAAGAAGAAAAAGGTGTTATAAAGAAGAATACCGGTGCAAGTTTAATAGATTTAGGTGATGGGGTTGCCTGTCTGGAATTTCATTCTCGCAGCAATGCAATCGGGCTCGACATTATTCAAATGGTTAATGATGCTATCGATGAAGTTGAAAAAAATTATCAAGGACTTGTCATTGGGAACCAGGGGAAAAACTTCTGTGTCGGTGCCAACTTAGCCTTGATGTTGATGGAAGCACAAGATGATAACTTTTTTGAACTGGATTTAGTTGTACGCCAATTTCAAAACATGGCAATGCGGATAAAATATGCAGAAAAACCAGTTGTTGCGGCACCATTCAATATGACACTTGGTGGTGGAGCAGAAGTCTCGCTTCCAGCAGCTGCAATTCAGGCCTCATCTGAAACGTATATGGGCTTGGTTGAGTTTGGAGTTGGCTTGATTCCAGGTGGTGGTGGAACGAAGGAATTATATTTGAAGGAGTTGCGAAATCTACCACATGGTATTGACTTTGATTTAACAAAGGTTGCGAATGATGTGTTTGAAAAAGTGGCGATGGCAAAGGTTTCAACATCAGCAGCAGAAGCATTCGAAAACGGCTATATGGATAGTGGCGATGCCATTAGCATTAACTCGGATCACCTGATTTATGATGCAAAACAAAAGGTGTTGGCCCTAGCTGGAGCAGGCTATCAAGCACCAAAACAAGAAAAAATTCCTGTCGTTGGGGATGCGGGGTACGCAGCCATGCTATTAGGAGCAAAAACATTACAGTTTGGTGGATATGCTTCTGATCATGATGTGAAAATAGCTGAAAAAATAGCATATGTTCTTTCAGGAGGACGTATCAAGGCGGGTTCACTTATTGATGAACAAACGATGCTTGATCTGGAAAGGGAAGCATTTTTAAGTCTAATTGGAGAACCATTAACCCAGCAACGGATGCAGCATATGTTGCTGAAAGGAAAACCATTACGTAACTAAAGAAATGGGGGAAGAATTGTGAAGGAAGCAGTAATTGTTGCGGGTGCAAGAACCCCAGTCGGTAAAGCGCATAAAGGGTCACTTGCAAACACAAGACCAGATGACCTAGCAGCGTTAACCATTAAAGAAACATTAAAACGAGCAGGTAATTATGAAGGTAATATTGATGATGTCATTATCGGTTGCGCAGTTCCGGAAGCAGAACAAGGGATGAACATGGCCAGAAACATCGCTGGCCTAGCTGGGCTAAAACACGATGTACCTGGAATAACAATCAATCGTTTCTGTTCATCAGGCCTACAAAGCATTGCCTATGCATCAGAGCGAATCATGGTTGGTTCCAGTGATACCATACTTGCCGGCGGAGCGGAATCTATGAGTCTCGTTCCAATGACAGGGCATGTGATTAAACCAAATACGAAGCTTGTACAGGATGCTCCTGGTTATTATATGGGGATGGGTTACACAGCCGAAGAAGTAGCAAAACGGTTTGATATTTCCCGGGCGGACCAGGATGCGTTTGCAGAGCAAAGTCACAAGCGTGCTGCACAAGCAATAAAAGCAGGGAAATTCCAGGATGAAATTGTCCCTGTTGATGTAACGGAGCGGTTGATTGGCAAAAAGAATAAAGTAGAAGAAAAATCATTTGTATTTGATACGGATGAAGGGGTTCGGGAAGACACAACAGAGGAAATATTATCCAAGCTTCGACCAGCCTTCCATCCAGCAGGCAGTGTTACAGCAGGAAACTCCTCTCAAATGAGTGATGGTGCTGCATCTGTACTAGTGATGGAAAAAGAAAAAGCTTTGGCAGAAGGGCTTCAACCAATATTGAAATTTCGCTCCTATGCAGTTGCAGGTGTCGAACCGGAAATTATGGGTGTTGGGCCAGTAGAAGCTATTCCAAAAGCATTAAAAATAGCAGGTCTGAAGCTATCAGATATTGGGCTATTTGAATTAAATGAAGCGTTTGCTTCCCAAGCTGTACGTGTGATTCAGGCGCTTGAGTTGGATCCATCGATTGTGAACGTGAATGGTGGGGCTATCGCACTCGGTCATCCGCTGGGCTGTACAGGAACGAAACTGACCATTAGCTTGATGCACGAAATGAAGCGTAGGGGTGTTCAATTCGGAGTGGTGACGATGTGTATTGGTGGCGGCATGGGTGCTGCAGGTGTATTTGAACTGATTTAATCAGCTAATCAATAGAAGGAATTATTTTAAAAGGAAAGGAATGGAGAGCATGGGAGAAACAAAAGAAAGTTTATTCAAAGGTGGCGCATTTCTAATTGAAGATTTAACTGGTGAGGATATCATTACACCAGAAGATTTTACAGATGAGCATAAGATGATTGCCAAGACAACGGAAGATTTCGTTGTTGGCGATGTGTTACCAAAGGTCGATAACCTGGAGAATCATGAATTCGAACATTCCGTTGAACTATTGAAAAAAGCAGGGGAGCTAGGACTACTTGGCGCAGATGTACCTGAGGAATACGGCGGGCTTGCATTGGATAAAATTAGCTCGTCCCTCATCACTGAAAAATTTGCACGTGCAGGTGGTTTTTCCATTACTCATGGGGCACATGTCGGAATTGGATCATTACCGATTGTATTTTTTGGGAATGACGAACAAAAAGAAAAATATTTACCTAAGCTGGCAACTGGTGAATTATTGGCAGCATATGCATTGACAGAGCCCTCATCCGGGTCAGATGCACTTGGCGCCAAAGCAACTGCTAAATTAAATGAAGCTGGTACACATTATATTTTAAATGGAGAGAAGCAATGGATTACGAACTCAGCCTTTGCGGATGTATTTATCGTTTATGCGAAAATTGATGGAGAGCATTTCTCGGCATTTATTGTTGAAAGAGATTATCCAGGCGTATCCACGGGACCAGAAGAGAAGAAAATGGGAATTAAGAGCTCTTCTACGCGTACATTGGTTTTAGAAGACGCAGAAGTACCAGTTGAAAATTTACTCGGTGAAAAGGGCCGTGGCCACATTATCGCATTCAACATTTTAAATGTTGGGCGCTATAAGCTTGCTATAGGTGGCGTGGGTGGTGCCAAGCGTGCACTGGAGCTAGCGGTTGGTTATACGAATCAACGCAAGCAATTTAACACTCCGATCTCCAGTTTTTCTTTGACAAAGGAAAAGCTCGGAACAATGGGGGCACATACGTACGCAAATGAAAGTGCAGTTTACCGGACAGTAGGCTTATTTGAGCAACGGATGGGATCATTGACAGATGAACAGCTTAAGGATGGTCGGGAAGTTGCACGGGCTATTGCTGAATACCAAATCGAATGCTCGATGAATAAATATATGTGTACGGAGCTACTTGATTTCGTAGCAGATGAAGCGGTTCAATTGCACGGTGGTTACGGGTTTATGCAGGAGTATGAAGTGGAGCGAATCTATCGAGACTCCCGTATAAACCGCATTTTCGAAGGCACAAATGAGATAAACCGCTTGCTCGTTCCAGGCACCTTACTGAAGAAAGCCATGAAGGGTGAATTGCCGTTATTTGAAAAAGCGACAACATTACAGGAAGAGCTCATGATGATGATGCCGGAGGAAGTCGGAACCGAAACACTGGAACAGGAAAAGTACCTTGTTCGCAATGCAAAGAAAATGGTTTTGCTTGGAGCTGGTTTAGCAGCCCAGAAATATATGCAAAAAATTGAACAGGAGCAGGAAATCTTAGTGAACCTCGCAGATATGGTAGCAGAAGTATATAATATGGAATCCGCTATCCTTCGCACTGAAAAAGCAATTCAACAATCCGGTGAGGAGAAAAATAATCTCAAAGTCTTGTATACACAGGTTTACGTACAAGAGGCATTTAACCGTATTGAAGCAGATGCAAAGGAAACACTTATTGCTGTCGAAGAAGGAGATACATTGCGGATGATGTTATCATCGCTTAGAAAACTAACACGTCATACGCCAACAAATGTGATTGCCAAAAAACGTGAAATCGCTGCACAAATCATTGAAGCTGAAAAATATATTGTATAATTGAAAGTCAAAAGCCTTCCATCTCTTTTGGAAGGTTTTTGACGTGTATGATTTAATCACTTTCCGAACGAAAAACAAAACTTGTAATAGCATGTTCGTGTTTTTTAACAAGCTTTTCTGGTATACTTCAAGTTAGAAAATGTAGATGGGAGGGAATGTCATGCGCCTATCATTTTATTGGTATCCCAATTGCAGCACCTGCAAAAATGCGAAAAAATGGTTAGATGAACATGAAGTGGATTACACTGCTATACATATTGTTGAGGAAACACCATCGCAGGAAGAAATCCTTCATTTTATTGAAACAAGTGGATTACCAGCTAAACGCTTCTTCAACACAAACGGAAAGAAATATCGTGAACTAAATATGAAAGAAAAAATCAAGGACGCCACCATAGAAGAAATGGCTGCCTTCCTTGCATCTGATGGAATGCTTATCAAACGACCAATCACCACAGATGGCAAGAAAACAACGGTAGGATTTAAACCAGAAATTTTTGAAGAAACATGGGCCGCAAACGATAATTAAAGCTAGCATTCTATAAGATAAACTTGTATAGTTAAGATGCAATCAATTTACGGAGGGATTCAAATGAATTTACCAAACGATCTATTGTATTCAGAAGAACATGAGTGGGTAAAAAAAGAAGGAAATAAAGTACGTATTGGCATTACTGATTTTGCTCAAGATGAACTTGGAGATATTGTATTTGTTGAGCTTCCAGAGGTTGGAGAAGAAATTGATGCGGATGAACCATTTGGTAGTGTTGAATCGGTTAAAACCGTGTCCGAGCTATATGCACCAGTAAGTGGAACTGTAGTTGAAATAAATGAAGAATTGGAAGATAGCCCGGAATTTGTAAACGAATCCCCTTATGAAAATGCATGGATGATTGTAGTTGAGCTTTCAGATGAAGCTGAACTGGATAAATTACTATCCCCAGAAGCATACCAAGCATTTGTAGAAGAGGACTAATATAGTGAAACTTCAATCAGTGGGGGCTTTTAGCTCTTTCTCCACTGATTGTTAGTTGAACCAATCGGGCCTTTACTGGCTGTTGATCCCCCATTTACCATTCTGGTTATCAGCAAAAATCTTGATGTGTGGGTCTTACAGCCAGTTAATCTGTGATAAAGAGGAAGCTGTTTATACAGGATGACTCCCTTATTTGGAGAGAGTCATCTTTTTTATTGGTGGCGTAAACTGCGAACATTTAAATTTTACATCAATATGCTATAATAAGACCAATTGATGTTTAGAATGATGAAACATATGGGAGTGCTATGTGACGTGTCGGTTGATTCGGATAAAGTCATCATTGTAGAAGGCTTAACGGATAAAAGGCAGCTTAGCAAGATCATCTCAGAGCAATTAGAGATAATTTGTACCAATGGAACCTTTGGAATAGGTAAATTTGACGAATTATTAGAACAATATGATTTGGATAATAAGCATGTATTTATATTTGTGGATGAGGACAAATCTGGAATTGCGCTCAGGAAAGAGTTAACAAAAGAGCTTCCACATGCAGAGCATTTATATGTTAGCAGTGATTATCGGGAGGTTGCAGCTACCCCAGAGCATATTCTGGCAGTTGCACTCACTGCAAAGTACATTGCAGTAGACCCAAAATATTTAATTTGATGAACCAGGTGATTTTTTGCAGCAGATAACAGAGACAGTTTTGACACAAGATCATTATTTACTATATATTCATACTCCATTTTGTGGAACTTGTCATGTAGCGAGAAGTATGCTTGCTGAGATTGAACGAGCCCATCAACAGGATATTTTCTTTGAAATGAATGCATCGCTTCACCCGGAATTTATGCAAACAAATCAAGTGGAAAGTGTTCCTTGCTTATTCATAAAAGATAAGGGAAAGGCAGCAGAGAAAATCTATGCTTTCCAATCGATTCCAAATATATATTCGTATTTACTGAAATACGAGCCTGCCTTATTTTCCCCTGCTAAAAATCAATAATTGACAGGTGCATGAATCGGTGCTATGATTTGAATGATGATTTTAATTGAATACGTGATATCTCTTATTTCGAGCGGTGGAGGGACTGGCCCTGTGATACCGCGGCAACCTCAATTATGATTTGAAAGGTGCTAATTCCTGCAAGGCAATGTGCTTTGAGTGATAAGGGAACTTAAAGATTTTATAATTTACGTCTTTCTGTTCACTTAGCAGAAGGCGTTTTTATTTTGTGTAGATTGTAGGTCATAAGTCTTGTAAGGGATGAAACAGAAGCAATATAGGCACGGTAAAGGCAACAGGGAGGATTCGCTTTGATTTCAATAAATAATTTAAGTAAGCAATTTACGATAAAAAAACAAAAGATAAAAGCTGTGGACCAGCTCACCCTCGACATCAAGGAGGGCGAAATATTTGGTGTTATTGGCTATAGTGGTGCAGGTAAGAGTACGTTTGTACGACTTTTGAACCGATTAGAAGAGCCAACAACCGGTGAAATTAAAATAGCAGGAAAAAATATCACCGCCATGAAAGGGAAGGAGCTTCGCTTAGCTCGTCAGGAAATAGGCATGATCTTTCAACATTTCAATCTGCTGTGGTCAAGAACAGTGGAACAGAATATTGCATTTCCACTTGAGATTGCTGGAGTCCCGAAAACGGAGCGTGCCAAACGCGTTCAAGAGCTTATTCAGTTGGTTGACCTATCAGGTCGAGAAAACGCCTATCCATCTCAGCTGAGCGGTGGTCAAAAGCAACGGGTCGGGATTGCACGTGCCTTAGCTAATAATCCAAAGGTTTTACTCTGTGACGAAGCAACTTCCGCACTTGATCCGGAAACAACCAATGCAATTCTTGATCTACTTGTAGATATAAATGAAAAACTTGGACTAACCATCATTTTAATTACCCATGAAATGCATGTCATACGAAAGATTTGTCATCAGGTTGCAGTAATGGAAAATGGTTCGATTGTAGAGCAGGGAGATGTGTTGGACGTATTTCATCGACCACAACAGGCTGTCACAAAGAAATTCGTCGAACAGATTATGGGGCTTACAGATGATGAAGATGAAGTAGAGCCGATATTGGCTACTTATAATCAGGGGAAAATGATTCGTTTACATTTTCTTGGAGAAACGACGAATCAAGCTCTAATCAGTCAGTTATCCAAGCAATTTGCTATTGAAATAAATATTGTACAAGGAAAAATAACCCACACGAAACGGGGAGCATATGGAACATTATTCGTGCAGATGCTGGGGGAACAAGCAGAAATGGATGCTGCAATTGCCTATGTTACCAATGAAACATCAGTAGAAGTGGAGGTGATTCAGCATGTGGAATGAATTGTTTCCTAATGTAAAGGCAGATGCATTATGGGAAGCCACTTATGAAACTTTCTATATGACAATCATTTCGATTGCTGGGACCTTTATTTTAGGAATTTTATTGGGATTATTACTTTATCTAACCAAAAAGAATGGAATTTGGGAAAACAAATGGCTGCATTTCATCACGGCTGCATTTGTAAATGTATTTCGTGCCATTCCGTTTATTATCCTTATCTTTTTGTTATTTCCGGTAACACTAATTATCGTTGGTACGATCCGTGGTCCAGAAGCTGCACTACCAGCACTTATACTAGGCGCTGCACCATTTTACGGTCGTTTGGTTGAAATTGCGTTAACGGAAGTAGATAAAGGTGTTGTAGAAGCCGCGAAAGCGATGGGGGCAAAGACACGTACAATCCTATTTAAAGTACTGCTGCCTGAATCCATGCCGGCACTTGTATCTGGAATTACAGTTACAGCCATTGCTTTAATTGGTTATACCGCAATGGCAGGTGCTATTGGTGCAGGTGGCCTTGGGAATTATGCATATTACTTCGGATTTCAACGACGTGACTATGACATCGTATTGGTTTCCACAATTGTTATTGTATGTATCGTGTTTATCTTTCAATTTATCGGTGACATGATTGCCAAGAAATTGGATAAGCGCTAAATCATAAAAAAAATGAGATGTAAAACATCGGGAAAGAGGAGAAATAAAGATGAAAAAGCTTTGGACGATTTTGTTTTTATCATTGATTTTATTACTAGCTGCATGTGGAAAAGGGGATGCAGACAAGTCAGCTGATGGAGATAAAGATTCCGGTAATGCAGATGGAGAAAATACTGAAATTATTGTCGGCGCTTCAAGTGAGCCGCATGCAGAAATCTTAGAAGAGGCTAAGCCACTTTTAGAAGAAAAGGGAATCGCTTTGGAAATTGAACCATATCAGGATTATGTATTTCCTAATGATGATTTAGAAAGTGGTAAATTAGACGCTAACTTTTTCCAGCACATTCCATACCTAAAAGAAACGATTGATAAAACGGGCTATGACCTTGATTATATCGATGGTATTCATATCGAACCGATGGGTGTATACTCTAAGGATATCGCGAGTATAGATGATATCCAGAAAGGTACAGAGGTTATCATGAGTAACTCTGTTGCTGATCATGGACGTATTCTTTCTTTGTTTGAGAAAAACGGTTTACTGAAGCTTGATCCAGAAGTAGATAAAGGTTCGGCAACCTTGGAGGATGTTGTAGAGAATCCCAAGGAACTGAAATTTTCACCAGAATATGAACCAGCATTATTGCCTGAATTTTATCATTCAGAAAAAAATGTTCTAGTAGCAATTAACACAAACTATGCGATTGGCGCTGATTTGAATCCGTTAGAAGATGCACTATTCATTGAAGATGAAGATTCAGAGTATGTGAACGTTATTGCAGTTCGTTCCGAGGATAAAGACAATGAAGCATTGAAAACACTTGTTGAAGTATTGCATTCTAAAGAAATACAAGATTTTATTCTTGAAAAATATGACGGTGCGGTCGTACCTGTTGGTGGCAATAATTAATTAACTGAGAAAAAGTGCTGGTTTCCTACAATTGGGGACCAGCATTTTCCTTGCACATCATATTCGTGTTTGTATAGAAACCCAATTAAATCTTATGATTGCTATTGTTTTGGTAAACCTAAAAAAGTTGATATTAAATTTGAAATGCTTTAAGATTGGAATGAGTATAAATTGAGAACGGACAGTGGTTCGCACTCAATTAATTTAATATATTTGGAGGTATCGTTATGGCAGGATCAACACTGGAAATTAAGAATCTTCATGTTTCTATTGAAGGAAACGAGATATTAAAAGGTGTAAACCTTACGATAAAAGGAGGCGAGTTTCATGCGGTAATGGGACCAAATGGAACTGGTAAGTCTACACTTGCCTCCGCAATTATGGGTCATCCAAAGTTCGAAATCACCGAGGGAAGCATTACCCTTGATGGGGAAGACGTACTGGAAATGGAAGTAGATGAGCGTGCACGTGCTGGTCTGTTCCTTGGTATGCAGTATCCAAGTGAAATTAGCGGTGTGACTACCTCCGACTTCTTACGTTCTTCTATTAATGCAAAGCGTGGAGAAGGTAATGAAATTTCTTTGATGAAATTTATTAAAGAGATGGATGAAGCACTGGACTTTCTTGAAATTGACAAAAACATGGCACAGCGTTACTTAAACGAAGGCTTCTCAGGCGGTGAGAAGAAACGTAACGAAATTTTGCAGTTGATGTTGTTGAAGCCTGAAATTGCAATCTTGGATGAGATTGATTCCGGCTTAGATATTGATGCGCTAAAAGTTGTTTCCAAAGGGATTAATAAAATGCGTGAGGACAACTTTGGTTGCTTAATTATTACGCACTATCAGCGTTTACTAAACTATATTACTCCTGACCAAGTTCATGTCATGATGCAGGGACGTGTCGTTAAATCAGGTGGACCTGAGCTAGCACAACGTCTAGAAGCAGAAGGATATGAATGGATTAAGGAAGAATTAGGTATTGAGGACGAAACTGTAGGACAAAACGCATAACGTTAGGAGGGGTAATATGACTGTTGAAACAAAACTACCATACGATAAAGATTATATCGTTCAGTTTTCTCAAGATCGTAATGAACCAGATTGGATGAAAACATTACGCCTTCAAGCGTTGGAACAAGCAGATTCCTTAGATATGCCTAAGCCGGATAAAACAAAAATTGATCGCTGGAATTTCAGCCGTTTTAATCCGAATTACGCAGAAGGTCATGCTATTTCATCCTTAAACGAATTGCCAGAGGAGCTTAAAGCACTTCTGGATGTGGAAAACCCACCAAAAAACCTATTAATTCAGCGGAACCATTCCGTAGCTTATCATACATTAAGTGAAGAACTTAAAGAAAAAGGTGTTATTTTTACAGACATCTTTACAGCCATGCAAAATCATAGTGACTTAGTAGAGCAGTATTATATGAAAGATGCAGTATCTGTTGATGAACATCGTCTAACTGCTTTACACGCTGCACTGATGAATGGTGGACTATTTGTATATGTACCAAAAAATGTACAAATTGTAGAACCTATTCAGGTTGTTTTCTGGCAGGAAAATCCTGAAACTGCTCTGTTTAATCATGTGCTAGTTGTAGCAGACGAGAGCAGTTCATTAACGTATGTAGAAAACTATCTATCCCAAAACGAGACAGAAGAAACCGTTGCAAATGTTGTTACGGAAGTCATTGCAAAGGATAATGCAAAAATTTCTTTTGGTGCTGTGGATCATTTTGCAGCCGGAACAACGACTTATATGAATCGTCGCGGTGTAACCTATCGTGATGCATCAATTGATTGGGCATTAGGTCAAATGAATGATGGGCACACAGTGTTTGAAAACCTAACCCATTTGATTGGTGATAATTCCTCCGGTCATGCCAAGATGGTAACAGTAGGTCGGGGTAAACAAATTCAAAACTTTACGACAAAAAGTTTGCACATTGGTCAGGATTCTGATGCGCACATCCTACAGCATGGTGTCATGAAAGAAGGCGCAACAGCCATCTTTAATGCGATCGGTAAAATCGAACACGGTGCAACACGCTCAAATGCCGAGCAAGAATCTCGCGTGTTAATGCTAAGTGAAAAAGCACGTGGTGACGCAAACCCAATCCTGCTTATCGATGAAAATGATGTAACTGCTGGACATGCTGCATCTGTTGGACGTGTAGATCCAATGCAGATGTATTATTTAATGAGTAGAGGTATTTCTCAAGCAGAAGCAGAACGATTGATTATTCATGGTTTCTTGGCACCTGTTGTAAAACAATTGCCAATCGCTTCTGTTCGTGAGCAATTAACCGAGCTCATTGAGAGGAAGGTATATTAAGAATGGATGTGCAAGCCATTAGGCAGCAGTTTCCGATTCTTGACCAAGAAATAAATGGGAAACCACTCGTTTACTTAGACTCTTCTGCAACATCACAGAAGCCACAGTCGGTCATCGATGCGGTTGATTCCTATTATCGATTTGCAAATGCAAATGTGCATCGTGGGGTGCATACACTGGGCTCGCGTGCAACAGATTTATACGAAAACGCGCGGGAAAAGGTTCGCCAATTTATTCATGCAGATTCCACTGCAGAAGTAATCTTTACTCGTGGTACGACTACGGCCATTAATCTTGTAGCATCAAGCTTTGGACGCAGTAATCTGCAAGCCGGTGATGAGATTGTTCTGACACCGATGGAGCATCATAGTAATATCATTCCTTGGCAGCAGGCTGCAAAGGCAACTGGTGCAAAGCTCAAATATATACCATTACAGCCAGATGGAACGGTAACACTTGATGCAGTACGTGAAACAATCACGAACCAAACAAAAATAGTTGCCATTGCACACGTATCCAATGTACTTGGAACGATTAATCCGATTAAAGAAATTGCAGAAATTGCCCACCGTCATGGTGCGGTTATTGTGGTGGATGGCGCACAAGGAATTCCACATTTAGAAGTAGATGTAAAGGAATTAAATTGTGATTTTTATGCTTTTTCAGGACATAAAATGTGTGCTCCAACAGGTATTGGTGTTCTTTATGGTAAGCGTGAATTACTTGAAAATATGGAGCCAATTGAATTTGGTGGAGAAATGATTGACTTTGTTCATTTGTATGACTCCACCTGGAAAGAGCTACCTTGGAAATTTGAAGGCGGTACCCCCATCATTGCAGGTGCTGTCGGCTTAGGCGCTGCCATTGATTTCTTATCTGAAGTTGGAATGGATGCCATTTTAGAGCATGAACAGAAGCTTGCAGCCTATGCGATGGAAAAGATGCGGACAATTGAAGGTATATCTATTTATGGTCCAGAGCATCGGGCCGCACTCGTTACGTTCAACCTGGATGATGTACATCCCCATGATGTAGCTACGGTGTTAGATGCAGAAGGAATTGCTGTTCGTGCAGGCCATCATTGTGCACAGCCGCTCATGCGCTGGCTGGATGTTACTGCAACTGCAAGAGCGAGCTTTTACTTGTATAATACGGTAGAAGAAGTGGATATCCTGGTTGATGGACTTTTGAAAACGAAGGAGTATTTCGGTAATGTCTTTTAACAATCTAGATACACTATATCGACAGGTCATTATGGACCATTACAAAAATCCACGCAACAAAGGTACGCTAGGGGAGCAGTCTTTCTCAGTTGAGATGAATAATCCTTCCTGTGGCGACCGTGTTCAACTGCATCTTTTAGTGGAAGACGATGTGGTAAAAGATGTTAAATTTGAAGGGGAAGGCTGCTCTATCAGCATGTCTTCCGCCTCCATGATGACAACTGCGATTAAGGGCAAGAAGCTATCCGAAGCATTGGAAATGTCAAAGATTTTTTCTGATATGATGCTTGGGAAAGAGATTGATGAAACAGAATTGGATTTAGATGATATTATTGCTTTGCAAGGTGTGTCTAAATTTCCAGCTCGTATCAATTGTGCCACACTTGCCTGGAAAGCAATGGAAAAGGGCGCAAAAGAAGAATAATAGGGAAGCCAATGAATACATGCTTTTATTCATAAAGCATGAACTATCTAAGGAGGTTTTAATTAATGGCTAAAAATGTACCTGAAATAGATGGATATAAATATGGTTTCCACGACAAGGATGTTTCTGTTTTTCGGACGGAAAGAGGCTTAACGAAAACAGTCGTTGAGGAAATTTCCCGGATGAAGGAAGAACCAGAGTGGATGCTAGAAGAACGCTTGAAGGCATTGGATATTTTCTATAGTAAACCAATGCCACAATGGGGCGGCGACCTAAATGGTTTAGACTTTGATGAAATCGTCTACTATGTAAAGCCTTCTGAGAAACAAGGTAGAACATGGGATGAGGTTCCTGCAGAAATCAAAGAAACATTTGACCGTCTTGGAATTCCAGAAGCAGAACAAAAATACCTTGCAGGTGTTTCTGCTCAGTATGAATCTGAGGTTGTATACCAAAGTCTTGAAAAAGATTTGGAAGAGCTGGGAATTATTTTCACGGATACAGACTCCGCATTGAAGAAACATGAAGATCTATTTAAAGAATACTTTGGTAAAGTTATTCCAGCATCTGATAATAAATTCTCAGCATTAAATACGGCTGTGTGGTCCGGTGGTTCATTTATTTATGTTCCAAAGGGTGTAAAAGCAACTGCACCATTACAAGCATATTTCCGTATTAACTCGGAAAATATGGGACAATTTGAGCGGACATTGATTATTGTTGATGAAGGCGCATCTGTTCATTATGTAGAAGGTTGTACAGCACCTGTATTTACAACTAACTCACTGCATAGTGCAGTCGTAGAAATCTTTGTTAAACGTGACGGTTATTGCCGTTATACAACCATTCAAAACTGGGCCAATAACGTATATAACCTAGTTACGAAGCGCGCAACTTGTGATGAGAACGCCACGATGGAGTGGATCGATGGGAACATGGGCTCCAAGCTAACCATGAAATATCCTTCTGTTCTGCTTCGTGGAGAAGGTGCACGTGGTATGACAATCTCTATCGCACTTGCGGGTAAAGGACAGCACCAGGATGCCGGTGCAAAAATGTACCACTTGGCACCAAATACGTCTTCATCGATTGTATCTAAATCAATATCCAAACAAGGCGGAAAAGTGACTTATCGTGGTATTGTACACTTCGGACGTAAAGCAGAAGGTGCAAGATCTAATATCGAGTGTGACACATTAATTCTTGATAATGAGTCTACCTCTGATACAATTCCATACAATGAAATTTATAATGATAACATTTCATTGGAGCATGAAGCGAAAGTATCCAAGGTATCAGAAGAACAATTATTCTATTTGATGAGTCGCGGTATCGGTGAACAAGAAGCAACAGACATGATTGTGATGGGCTTTATTGAACCATTTACACGTGAACTTCCAATGGAATATGCAGTTGAAATGAACCGATTGATTTCCTACGAAATGGAAGGAAGCATTGGATAATTAAATATAGGAAGGCCAGAGGAAGACGATTTCTTTTGGGCGGGAGACGGACTACTATAGTTCGTCTCCTTTTATTTTTTACATCCAGCATGACCACCTTCCAATGTACGGTCTTTCAAAAATATATACAATCATCATAGAGATGCTTGAAAGATATGTTTTTATATAAATGTCCACCTGATTTTGCATATGTGATTCATGTTTATTTATAGAAGTTTTGTGGTAAAAAATCATACTATTACACTTGAATTTGTCATAGGGGGACGTCTAAATGAAAGTAAAACCCATCATGATACTTATAACATGTTCATTACTGGTCCTGGTTTCCTGCAATAAAAACATTAACCAATATAGTAATGGCAAGCACCTAGTGAATCAGGAATCGTTTCATTTGGAAGATATACACGTTGACCTTGGAGGAAATGTTGAGAAGTTAAAAGGGAATCAATATGTGTTGAATTTGGCTATCGAGGGAACGAATGACACTTCATATGGTATCAACGAAAAGGACGAATTATATATTGCGGTTCATTTACCTGAAACAGTGCAGGTTGATTCTTCAGCATTGAAAGGAAATAAGATTCCCGTGCAGGATAATTGGGTAGGACTACGAATTGTAGGACCAAAAGGGGAACAGTTCATGCATGAATACACCATACCTTTAATCAATAAGCCAGCAAATTCAGATTCCCAATCCGTAGAAAAGCGATTCGCCTATGTAAATGATAAGAACGAATTAGAAACAAGAGGTCCATCTCTTCCTAAAGGGAAGGATCAGATTGTATTTACTGCACAAGTATCTAGAGAAACAGCTGCAGAAATCGCGATTGAAAAATATGGTGGCCACGTTGTCAGTATGGAAGAAGATAGACGTAAAAACGACAAGCTATATTATATAGCCGAGATTGAAAAAGCTAATCATAACCACTTGGAAGTGGAAATCGATGCGGAAACAGGTGAAGCCAGTTCCATTAATCTCCCTTCAGATTAGATTGTCATTAAAATGAATTAACAAAATGACCATTATATGGCATGATTTTCTTTAACTTTTCTTTCAGTTGGAGAAAACATATCGTATGGGTCGTTTTTTTTTTCAACATTATTATGGAATGAAAACAAAATGATAAGCAAGCGCTTACATGATAATTTGTAAATAAGCACGATAATTGTTAAGGAAAAGGAGGTTTAGTTGGTGTTAGTTACATCTAAGAGATTGTTTGATGCTGCATTAAAAAGTAAATTTGCTATTCCGGCAACCAATTTTGTAGATCAATATACACTCAGGGCCTATATAGCTGTTGCGGAACGGCAGCAATTACCGCTGATTATTTCCTTTGCACAAGCACACAACGAAGTAATGCCTTTGGAAGAAGCTGCTGTCCTGGGTAGGTATTATGCGGAATTAGCCCGAGTGCCGATTGTGCTTCATTTGGATCATGGGGAAGATGTGGATTTTGTTAAGCGTGCAGTTGATTTGGGTTTCACGTCTGTAATGATAGATGCTTCTCAGGATACGTTGGACGAGAATATTCGTAAAACAAAAGAAGTGATTGCCTATGCACATGAAAAGGGTGTTGTTGTCGAAGCTGAAATTGGTCATGTGGGTTCAGGTGATAATTATGAAAATCATGACCATAGTGATTCGATTTATACGACTGTTGAGGAAGCAAAGCATTTCTATCAAGCGACAAATGTCGATTCCCTCGCTATTTCCATCGGTACAGCACATGGGAATTATGTAGGTCTACCAAAAATTAATTTTGAACGATTACATGATATTGCTGAATCGGTTGCGGTACCACTTGTACTTCATGGTGGTTCTTCCTCAGGAGATGATAATTTATCGCGCTGTGCTGGTAGTGGGATTGTAAAGATTAATATATTTACAGATATTATGAATGGAGCTGTCCGCAATTTAATTGTTGAAGGAAAGAGCTATTTCGATATACAGGAACAAATGCGTGCGGGTATGGAAGCTTGTCTACAGCATTATTATCACATATTTAAGACAAAATCCGTCAACCTGTAAATAGAAAGGAGGAGCAAACCATTCGAAACATCAAGGCACCATTCTTTGTAGTTAATCCAAAAAGTTTTATGTATGGAAATGCATTGCAGGATTTAGCATTGGAAGCGGATCGTTTAGCAGAGACATATGATATAGACATTTTATTTACAGCTCCTATTGCTGAACTAGCTGGTATTGTAAGCACCTGCCCGAATTTAATGGTAACTTCACAGCATATGGACGATACGAACCCTGGTGATTCCATGGGACGGGTTTTTGCCGAATCCTTATCGCATATTGGCGTGCAAGCTGTTGTGTTAAACCATGCTGATCATCCTATGTCATTTGCATCGCTTGCTCGAACGGTGCGACGTGCATATGAAAACAATCTCCAAACCATTGTTTGCGCTGATTCAGTTGCTGAAGCAAAAGCTGCTGCTTTACTTGATCCAACGATTGTCTTGGCAGAACCGACTGCATTGATTGGTCAAGAGCAAATGAGTGACCGTAAATACGTTACCTCCACAATAGAGGCCATCAAAACAGTCAATCCAAACGTGTTGGTGGAACAGGGTGCAGGGATTCGGTCAGCAGCAGATGTAGAGGAGCTATTACAGCTTGGGGCAGATGGAGTTGGTGTAACAAGTGGGATTGTAAAGGCAGACAATCCAATACAAATGATGGAAAATATGGTGAAGGCTACAGCAGCTTTTAAACATGACAGGAGGTAGAACATGGCTGTATATACTGGGAAATTGACGCTTACCTCTAAGGGGAATCGTGTTACTTATCATGAAATTACAGAACAAGTAAAAGAACATGTTCTGAAAAGTGGAATCAAGGAAGGAATATGTGTCGTTGCATCCCCACATACAACCTGTTCCGTAATCTTTGAAGAATTATCTTATGATACGGATTTTTATGGCTATGATTATCTTCAATTGGACTTGAATGATCTACTGGATCAACTGATTCCCCAATGTAAAACTCAAGGGCAATATCATCATCCTGGACCGGAGCATATAAGAGTGGGACTGGAAGACTTTAAGGGGAAAATTAGCCCGGAAGCTTATACAATGCTAAATACGGATGCACATTTAAAGAGCACATTACTAGGAACAAGTGAAACATTTGTAATCGAAGAAGGCTCCCTGCAAATTGGGCTCGTTGGTTATATATATTTTATCGATTGGGATCAGCTTCGGGTGCGCGACCGTGTTTGTCACATTAAAATCATTGGAGAGTAGCTGATGTTTCTGCAGGTCTGTTAAAATAGGAAGCATTAAATATTTATATGAAAGCGGTAACGAGCTTTTGTGATATGATTCTGATTATTAGTGCAATTACCGCATATGAGGAAGTGTTCATATTGTTTGATATTACAACTCGACAAGCAAAGCTAATAGAGTTAATGGCCAGCAAACAAGGATATGCACCTGCAAAATATTATGCAGATCTTCTAGAAGTATCTGAAAGAACAATCTTTAATGATTTAGCGAAGCTGGAGGGGATATTCCAATCTGTTGAGCTTGTTGTTGATAAAAAGCCAAATCAAGGCATAAAGCTCACTGGTGAACTCCAATCATCCGGTAATCTTTGTCAACATATCAGGAAGCTGACACAGCCAGATGAAGTGCCATTATACTCCCCCTTCGATCGACAAATACAAATTGTCAAATGGTTGCTGTTGGAAAATCAAACCTTAACATATCAATCCATGTCATTGGATTTATATGTCAGTTCCACCTCGATTATCAAGGATTTAGACAAGATTAAACGATTGATGAAGGACGAGGTTACGCTGATCTCAGACATTAAGGGAACGCGGGTTAAAGGTACAGAAATCGATATTCAGAAAACCCTCAAGCGCTTTGCATATCATGTCATTGAACAAAGTCAGCATAACTTTTCTATCGCTTCTTATGCCAAAAATATGGAGTCATTATTTGATAGGAAGGCCATTCAAGCAGTACGAGCAGCGATGGAAGAATTGGTCTCCGTCTTGGGGAGTGAAATCTCGGAGCAATATTTAAAATCTCTCTTTATTTGCTTACTCATTTTAACAGAGCGGTCGTATCAAGGGCATCATCTTCAGCAATTACCGAAAGTTGATCTAAAAGGGGCGACAGAATTAACCAATTATCCGTTAGCGATACAAATCAGTCACAGTATTTCATCAACTTTAAACTTTACCTTTACGGAAATGGAGCTTCGTTATATTAGCAATCAATTGTTTGCCCATCGTGTGGAGGTAAAGGTAAATAATCCATATATTGAAAATCTGTTTACAAAGGATATTCGTCATATTATATCGGAGGTTAGCGCTGCAATGGATATCAATCTAACCAAGGATGAAAAATTGTATGATACGCTAATCTACCATATGTTTCCCATGATTTATCGTGTGAAATCAGGCATTGCCGTATATAATCCCTTATTAACAGAAATCAAAACAAATTATGGCATTTTGTTCAGAATGATTTGGTATGTAATGGAATCCTTTGAAAAGAAATACGGTATCAAGCTTTCGGAGGACGAGGTGGCATTTATTACAATCCATTTCCAAGTTGCAATGGAAAGGATTGTGAAAATGACGGACATTCTAGTGGTTTGTCAAACTGGCATTGTGACTTCCGATTTAATTATTAGTCGAATCAAGCGACTGTTACCAGCTAATATTCGTTTCAAATTAATTGCAAAGCCGTATCTTCAACAAGAAAATCTGACCAAGGTTGATTTCATTATTTCATCTGTACAATTACCAAAGGTAGCATGTCCTGTTGTGTATGTTTCTCCGCTTGTGAGAGATGCAGATTTAATGAATATCTATTCCTATTACTTGGAATATTCTTCTACCCGTCAGGAAGAAACGGATAAGCTGGAAGTTGTAGAACCATCCAATTATTTTGATGAACGATATATCTTTTTACAGGAGGACGTGGATTCAAAAGACGCCTGTTTGGACCATATGCTTGATCGCCTAGAAGATGATGACATTGTAAAACATACGTTCAGGCAATCTGTATATGAACGTGAAATGCTTGGAAATACAATCATCCAACAGTGGATTGCTGTGCCACATGGACAGCAGGCGATGGTGAATGAAACCAAGATTGCGATGATGACAACAAAGCAGCCTGTAAAATGGAGCGAGGATGCTCAGGTATCTTTCATTATTTTGCTGGCAGTTGCAGAAAAAGATATCGGCAATATTCGTCAATTATTGGGATATCTATATAAAAATATTATCCAATCAAAAACCTTAAATAGAGACATAAAAAATATCACCAATTCCCAAGCACTATTGAATTTATTTAAAGGGTAAAAAGTCGAACAACATTGTTGTACATCAATTCATATTGGAGGAACCATCATGTATGTGGAAACAGACTTAGTTTTCTATAATCTGCCTGTCTTAGACCAAAATGAACTTTTTGACTTTATGGCCGATCGATTAGAAAAGAAAGACTATGTTACCGAAGGGTTTAGAGATGCAATTAAAAAAAGGGAGAAAGAATTTCCGACAGGACTGCAGTTACAGGATATGAATGTTGCTATCGTTCACACAGAAGCAATGTATGCTAAAACGGAAAAGTTAGTCGTCATCAAACCGGAACAATCCATAACCTTTAAAAACATCGAGAACCTGGAACCGATTGAGGTAGATTTGGTATTTGGACTGATTTTGAACAACAGTGAGGAGCATCTTGAAATTCTACAGAAAATCAGTCAATTGCTCCAACAGGAGACGATTATCCAGTCCATCTTAAATGTCACTTCAAAGGATGAATTAACAAATTTTATGCAACAGCATTTTAACAAAACAAATCATTGAAAGAAGGAGCGAGAAAGATGACAAAAAGAGTCGTTATTGCATGTGGAGCGGGTTTGGCAACATCAACCATGATATTGGAGAAGGTACAAGGAATTTTGCAGGAGGCAGGTATAGATTTTTCCATATCACAATCACAAATATATGAACTGGATTCATACGACGGCAAGGCCGATCTCTTTGTGACCTCGATGAAACTGGATGAGACGAAGTACAAAACACCAATCGTAGTTGGTACACCATTTTTAATCGGTGTAAATGAAGAAGAGGCGAAAGAAAAGATTATTAACATATTATCCAAATAGGGAGGAATACCAGTATGGGGATTATTGATTATTTTCTATCGCTAGGATCAACTGTCTTTGTACCGATTGTTTTAATAATCATTGGTATTATTTTGGGACAAGGGATTTTACGTTCCATTCGAAGTGGTATCACAGTTGGAGTAGGGTTTATTGGTTTGAATTTAGCCATTTCTCTCATATCCAATGTGTTGGAACCCGCAGTTAATGAAATTATGAAGCGCTTTGATTTTAATTTGACAGTTATCGATATTGGCTCCGGTGCTGCTGCAGGTGTGGCTTTTTCCACTGTAGTAGGAGCCTTAATCATCCCCGCAGTGTTTCTATTAAACCTTCTGCTGCTTGTAGTAGGTTTTACAAGGACTATGAATATCGATATCTTTAATTATTCGCATTATGCATTTACGGGTGCAGTTGTGCATTTAATGACAGGGAGTATCGTTATTGCAATGGGGGCCAGCCTTATCCAAGCAACCTGGTCATTATTATCAGCGGACTATACGGCGAAAAAGGTACAGACGATGTTAGGTGTAGATGGTATATCAATTCCACAAGGGTATGCAGCAAGTACGGTTCCGCTATTTGCCTTGTTGGACAAGGTATATAATCGAATTCCATTTCTCCGTAATTCCAAATTAGATTTATCCTATTTACAGGGGAAAATTGGGATGTTCGGTGATCCTGTCATCATTGGTGCGTTTTTAGGAACTATATTGGCCTTGTTAGCTGGTTATAATTTTGTAGATGGTACAAATTTACTGATGGGTGTCGTAGCTATTATTGTTCTGTTCCCACGAATGGTAAAAATCATCGTAGAAGGCTTACTGCCAATCTCAGAATCTGCTAAAAGCTTCTTTAATAAGCATTTTAAAGGTAAAGAGGTTTTCATCGGTTTGGACTCTGCACTTACTTTGGGGCTGCCAACAACACAAATCGTTGGTACGATGCTTATTCCACTTACCTTAATCTTGGCAGTTATTTTGCCTGGGAATAAGGTACTTCCTTTAGGAGACCTTGCTTTTGTAGCATTTTTCACTTGTATGGCAACCATTATTCACAGTAATAATATCTTGAAGACAATCATTAGTGGGATTATCAATATGATTGTTGTTCTGTATATTGCAAGCTGGTTTGCACCTTACTTTAGTAAGCTGGCAGCGAATAGTGGTGCGACGGATATAAAAGGACAAACGACAGCACTATGGAATGGTAATGTATTTGACTTTATCATCGCGAATATTGGACGAATTGGTTATATCGGGATTATCATCATGATTCTTATCACGATTCCAATCGGCTTCTATGTCAAAAGGTCTGTGGCAAAGGATCTTTCTAAGTAATCATTGGAAAGGCAGTTGATTGTGATGCTTGTATCACCTTCCATTTTAAATGCGGATTATGTCCGTTTGGCAGAAGATATCCAACGCCTGGAAGTTGCAGGGGCGGATGCCATTCATATCGATATCATGGATGGTATATTTGTAAATCCAATCACCTGGGGTCCTCCAACAATTGAGGCAATCAGAGGGGTTACGGATTTATGTTTGGAAGTCCATCTTATGGTTGATAAACCGGAACGCGTGTTGGATGCCTATATAAAAACAAATGCAGATCTATTGATGATCCACCCGGAAAGCACAGTTTATTTAAGGAAATCATTATTGGAAATGAAAGCCCGTGGTGTAAAAGCAGGGGTCGCCTTAAAACTGGAAACTCCCGTTCAAGTGCTGGGAAATTGTCTCGAGCTCGTAGATGTTGTTTTGCTACTTACTTGTGATGAAGGGTTTGGTGGACAAACGTTCCAAGCGCTATCACTAGATAAAATTGCAGAAGTAGCACAATTACGTGATCGGTATGGACTGGACTTTCAAATTGAAGTAGATGGTGGAGTAAATATGGAAACTGCCAAGCAATGTAAAGCAGCTGGCGCAGATGTACTTGTTGCGGGATCGTATGTATTTAAGCAAGATATGAAGCAGGCTATTACTAGTTTGCAAGCTTTATAGATGTGATTTTGATGATCATCGGGCCGGTTGATTTTAATTACAGTGATGTTATATTTGCAATAGAAAACGTCTTTCGGAAGGGGGAAGTTTTTTCAAATAAAGATGTGATGGATGGGCAAAGAGATTTTTGCACAGAAAATTAACGGAACATTTGAAAAACATTATGGAAACGGAGGATTTTATCATGACAGAACATGGCAAGCTCTCTCCAAAGGTAACGCAATTTTTACAAGGTACAAAGCAAATGTTTATCAATGGGAAGTTTGTAGATTCCTTATCGGGTAAAACTTTTGAAACATATAATCCAGCTAACGGAGAAGTATTAGCACATGTGAGTGAGGCACAGGCAGAGGACGTAGACCGGGCAGTCAAATCAGCAAAGCGTGCATTTGACGATGGTCCATGGTCTAAAATGAGTGCAGCAGATCGTGGGAGATTGATGTATAAATTAGCTGAATTGATTGATGCGAATAAGCAAGAACTGGCTGAAATCGATTCACTGGATAATGGAAAGCCGATACATGAGGTGTTAGGTAATGATATACCAAATGCAGTTGGCCAATTCCAGTATTATGCAGGCTGGACTACGAAAATAGTTGGACAAACGATACCTGTTTCAGGCTCCTATTTTAATTATACGCGCCATGAACCAGTTGGTGTGGTTGGACAAATTATCCCATGGAATTTTCCATTAATGATGGCTGCATGGAAAATCGCTCCAGCACTTGCTACTGGTTGTACAGTGATTTTAAAACCTGCCGAACAGACACCTTTGTCCGCATTATATTTAGCAAAATTGGTGGCGGAAGCAGGATTTCCGGACGGAGTCGTTCAGATCGTACCTGGGTTTGGTGAAACAGCAGGTGATGCGCTTGTGAAGCATCCGGATGTAAATAAGATTGCGTTCACCGGTTCAACCAAGGTTGGGAAAGCCATCATGAAAGAGGCTGCAAATACAATGAAGCGGGTCACGTTAGAATTAGGTGGGAAATCCCCAAATATTATTTTACCTGACGCCGATTTAACGAAGGCTGCCCCAGGTGTGTTTTCCGGTATTATGGCGAATCAAGGTGAAGTGTGTAGTGCAGGCTCGAGGGTATATATTCAGAAAAAAGAATTTGATCATGTCATGTCAGACCTGGTTTCATTTGCCAAAAGTGTTAAACAAGGAAGCGGATTGTTGCCGGATACCCAAATGGGACCCCTCGTATCGAAAAAACAACAAGAACGGGTCGTAAACTATATTCAAAGAGGGAATGAGGAAGGCGCAACCATGCTAACTGGTGGGGGTCATACAACAAAAGGCTATTTTGTAGAACCAACAATATTTTCAGATGTGGACGATCGCATGACGATTGCACAAGAAGAAATATTTGGCCCAGTTGTTGTAGCAATGCCATACGATGATTTAGATGAAATCATCCATCGAGCTAATGATTCCTCATTTGGACTTGCAGCAGGCTTATGGACAGAAAATTTAAGACAGGCTCATTATGTCGCCAACCGCTTAAAGGCTGGATCTGTATGGGTAAATTGCTATAATGTAACCGATCCTGCATCTCCATTCGGTGGCTATAAAGAATCTGGATTTGGTCGGGAGATGGGCTCCTATGCATTAAATAACTATACAGAAGTTAAAAGTGTGTGGATTGACTTAAACGAATAAAAAAATGTGTAAACGGAAAAACATCACCTTTTGAGGTGGTGTTTTTTTCTTAAATAGAACCAATTGACGTATCGGAATTTTGTTTAATAGTTCATTATTATTTTGTGATTTTCAAAAAAGCGGTTGTTTATATTGTGTATAATGTATATAGTGTATATATAATATAATAAAAGGGAGTAACATATGAATATATTTATTTCCAATCGGTCTAAGGAATCAATCTATAATCAGATTAAAAATCAAATAAAAGAGAAAATTATCGCTGGTGAGTTGCAAGAGGGAGATGCATTACCATCGATGCGACAATTGGCAAAGGATTTACAGATTAGTGTCATCACAACAAAACGAGCATATGAAGAACTAGAAAAGGAAGGATTTATTTATTCCATAGTTGGCAAGGGATCTTATATAGCCGAGCAAAACATGGAGGTAATGAAAGAAAAGAAACTGACAGCAATTGAAGAAAAGATATTAGATGTAATTGCTAATAGCAAAGCTGTAGGACTATCCCTACAGGAGCTAAAGGAATGGGTAACTATCTTATATGAGGAGTAGATTAAAATGGAAAATGTGATAGAACTGGAGCAGGTGAATAAATCTTATCCATATTTTCAATTGAAGGATGTTTCACTTCAAGTGAAAAGGGGTTTCTTTACAGGATTTATTGGACCCAATGGTGCGGGGAAATCAACTATAATAAAGCTAATCCTTCATTTAATTCGACCTGATTCTGGTAGGATACGCATTTTAGGCATGGACTATCAGAACAATGAAAAAGAAATAAAGGAGAAGATTGGATTTGTATATAGTGAAGAGCTCCTGTATGGAGATTTAACCTTACAAGATATGAAGCGGATTATTTCGCCAAGCTATTCTAATTGGGATGACGCTATATTCCAACAATATCGCGAGCAATTCGAATTACCATTACGACAGAAGCTAAAAACTTTTTCTAAAGGAATGAAAATGAAAGTTTCTTTAGCAATTGCGCTTTCCCATCATGCGGAATTATTAATCATGGATGAACCGACTGCAGGACTTGACCCCATCTTTCGGAGAGAATTTATGGAGATATTACAGGAAGTGATGCTGGACGAAAATAAAACAATCCTTTTTTCTACCCATATTTTAAATGATTTAACATCCATTGTGGATTACATTACGTTAATCCAAAATGGCCAAATATTATTTTCGAAGGAATCGATTGAAATTGAAGCGGATTATGGCATTGTTCGTGGGGAATCGGAATTATTGGGTCGTGACACACAACGATACTTCACCAAGGTGAAAAAGACAGCAAATGGATTTGAAGCTTTAACAGATAACGTAGCAGAAGTAGAAAAAATATTTGGCCATTCGGTCATTATCGAGAAGGCAAGTTTAGAGGAAATTATGTATTATTCAAGGGAGGATAAACATGCTTCAGCTTATTAAAAAAGACATCATGATCCATAAGCTTTCATGGCTGCTATATCTGGGAATGCTCGTATTTTTCATGCTATTTCATAAAGATATTATATTTGTGATTGCTTTAATGAGTGCGATCGTCATTATGAACACGTTTTATTTTGAGGAAGATGCCAATGGCCATAAATTATGGAATTCGCTTCCCTTTACACGAAATGAAATTGTCCATGCACGATATATTAGTATGCTTATATTTACGTGTATCATGACTGTTGTAACGGTACTTGTCCAATTTGGATTAGCTGGTTCATTGGATAGTTCGCTTTGGAAAGAGCTGTTTGGCGGAATTTTTATGATTCTTTTGGCTGGTGGTATTTGTATACCATTGTTTTATTATTTTGGACAGCAGCGCATTGTGTTATTTTTATTTGTATTATTTATGTTATTGATTATTTTTGGTGTTCACGCATTTTATTATGTTTACGAATTTTTTATTGGGGGTTTTTCATCACCACTTGTACCAGCAGATATGATTGTTATAAGTATCGGAACGGTAGTAGCAATCGCATGTTATCTCCTTTCTTGGATTTTATCGATTCGAATTTATCAGGCCAAGGAAATAATATAAGTTTTAGAATGAGGGGGATGCCCGAATGAATGTGGCTGCAAGCTGGTTGCCTAAAAATAGTTTTTGGATGCATTGTATGATTTTCATATTATTTCAATTCCTGTTTATCTACTTGGATGGTGCAAAGATATGGAAATGGTTTCAACTTAATCCATTAGGAGAATGGTTATATACAAAGCTGGATATGTTATTTCGTTTATTTCAGTTTTATGTAAGCCCTGAATTAAATAGAATATCTCTCGTGTGGATAATCGTGCTGTTCATCCACCTATTTATAACGATTGGACGGTCATTGCTGCAAAGGAAAAAATAAATTATCGTTAGTGTTTATTGATAGCGTATGATGTGCATGCCTGTTATATTGCTTATAAGGAAGGTATGAAAAAGGGGATGTTGCCGTGCAAGAAAAAATATATATTAATTATACAAACGATTTACATAGTAATTTCGAGCAATGGCCGCGGGTAGCAACCTATTTCAAACAGGCAAGGGCTAAACACATGCAGGACGAGGAAACCCACTGGATTGTTGATATTGGTGATCATGTGGATCGGGTGCATCCCATTTCAGAAGCATTTATGGGAAAAGCAAATGTGGAATTAATGAATACGATTGCGTATGATGTAGCAACGATTGGAAACAATGAAGGCATTACGCTCTCTCATGAAGATTTATATCATCTTTATGACCGGGCTAGCTTTGATGTTACGTGTGCAAATTTGGAAAGTTTAACTGGCGATATGCCTCATTGGTTAAACATGTATACAGTACGTACATCTGATTCAGGTGTACGGGTGGCGATGATTGGAATGACGGCACCATTTAATGATTATTATCACTTACTGCAATGGCATATTGCTTCTCCATATGAAAAACTGCAAGCGTATGTGCCCAAAATAAAAGCAGAAGCAGATATTATTATTTTGCTCTCCCATCTTGGGTTAAATGAGGACCAAGAAATTGCCCGCAGGTTCCCAGATATTGATGTTATTATTGGTGGCCATACACATCACTTGCTGAGAACTGGAGAACTGGTAAATAACACTTTATTGACAGCTGCGGGCAAACATTGTGCTTTTGTAGGGGATGTCATTTTAACCTGGGATCATAAGCGGAAAAAATTGATAAATAAAGAAGCGTATACGACAGATATTACCCATTTGCCACTGGATCAACAAACGGTCGTGCAATTAAATGATTGGGAAGAAAAAGCAATTCACAAGCTGAACCAGACAATCGTCCAATTGGATGAACCTATTGAAATCAAATGGTTTCAGCATACGGAAATCATGCAGTTATTAACGGATACGGTGTGTGATTGGACAAAAGCAGATTGTGCGATGTTAAACGCTGGCTTACTTTTAGACGATATACCTGCTGGAAAGGTGAGCTATGGCACCGTCCACCGGATTTGTCCCCACCCGATTAACCCTTGTGTAGTTCCATTAAACGGAAGACAATTAATGGAGGTAGTTCGGCAGTCCCTTGCGAAGTCATTTGTTGAGTTGAAATTAAAAGGCTTTGGCTTCCGTGGTGAAGTAATTGGTCAAATGATTTTCTCCGGACTAAACGTTGTCACGGAAACCCATGAGAATGGAGAAGTTTATGTCAAGGATGTGCACATGGATGGAAAACCGCTCCAGCCTGACATCATTTATCAAGTTGCGGTTCCTGATATGTTTACTTTTGGCAGGTTATTGCCAGAAGTTGCTCGCTCGGAAGAAAAGCATTATTTTCTACCAGAATTTTTAAGGGACTTGCTCGTAGTTACACTTGAAAAAAACTTTGACAAGAAAAATTCCCTTTAAATAGTTCAAGCGTGTCAAAACCACTCTTTGAAGCATATGCTGTAGCGATATGTAGAAGGGAGATGGCTTGCATGATTACGATTAATCCATTAGAGGTGGAAGGGCTATTTTTTACTGCGATTCGTGTGGAACTGCCAAAAACGAATTTGTTAATCATCTCAAATGAGGTTGGCTACATCATGTGTGCTGCCTTGGATGTAGATGTATTGAATGAGAAGCTCAAAGACAGACAGGTTATTGCGGGAAGAGCCTCAGGTGTGCGAACCATTGATGAATTATTGCATGCTCCATTGGAAAAAGTGACAGATGCATCAAGGAAGCATGGTTGGAAGGAAGGGATGAGTGGCAGGGAAGCATTACTCCGTATCGCTTAGGATAGGGAACATTCCACGCTAATTTGACACGTTATTTATGATTCTAACCTTTTTGAAACAAGCATATGTTGTTTCAAGGGGGTTTTTCATATTGAGGCGTCGATACGGATTCAAACGTGCAAAGGGACCACCTCCTGCCAGTACTGTATTAATGGTTTCTTTTTTCTTATTCGCAGCAATGGTAGTATTTAGTATTTGGTTAATTGATAGAGGAATCAAACCAACCCTGATGGAGATTGCCCAAGTTAAAACTACTGAATTTGCTACAAGAGGAATCAATTCTGCCGTGAAATTTGCCGAGAACTATGAATTTGGAGATATTGCCATACTAACTAGAAATAATGAAGGGTATATATCGGATGTAGATTGGAATTCCTCTGTAGTGAACACGATTAATCGTGCAGCAACGGATCGGGTAGAGGAGTTTTTTCATAGTATGAACCGTGGAGAGCCACCAAATTATGAGAATCCTCTGGATGAACCGAAGCAATATGGTGATACAGTAGATGAATTGGTGGAACGGGACCCTACTGTGGTAGAAATTCCACTAGGGCAAGCGACAAAAAATACAGTATTTGCAAATTTAGGGCCGAAAATTCCTGTTAATTTAGAACTGGTTGGAAGTGTACGAACAGAGCTGATCGATGAACGTGAAGTATTAGGCATTAATAATGTGTATGTTTCGCTCTATGTAGAAGTAGAAGCAGATGTGCAGATTGTCATTCCATTTACTACAGAATTGACAACCGTTAGTACCCGAATTTTAATTGGAAAACAACTCGTTATGGGTGCGGTACCCGATTTTTATGGTGGTGGAGGTGGACCTTCCATCGCTGTTCCAAAGGAGGACTTGAAGGGAGAATAAAATTGTAGTATAGTTGGAAGCATAATTAAATAGCAAACCTTATCTCAGATCGGTGAGGTAGAGGAGCAGTAATGATGAGTAATTTGCAGGAGGATGACAACGGTGAATGCAAATGAAAGGTGTTATTGCCGAAGCATAATAGACGTCAAGGCTACTATTGCTGATATGTCATTGAATAGGTGGCATATTGTCATGTGTGATTGGATCGTTTCAACCGTATCCTTTCCGGAAAACATGGAGAACTACAGATCGAAATGGAGGATAACATACACGATTAAACAATGGTAGGTTATTTTCTATCATTGTTTTTTATTGTCTAAAAATAAACAACAAGACAAACTCCATGGATTCTGGAAATACACATAGCAAGCTATACATCAATGGAGGTATTCAAGAATGGAAGGAACGGTTTTATCAGTTGTTCCTGCGATTGTAATGCTCGTACTTGTTTTGACAACAAGACGTATTTTGCTTTCGTTAGGAACAGGAATTGTATTGGGAGCATTACTGATTCATCAATTTCATTTTATCGATTCCATGAAAGAAATATGGATGGTATTTGCAGATATTTTTTATGTGGATGGTGCCATTAATGAAGGAAATTTATTATTGTTAGGCTTTTTATTATTATTAGGTATTATGGCTGCTTTATTGCAAGCATCTGGTGGTAGCCAGGCATTTGGTGAATGGATGATTAAGCGGGTAAAAACAAGAACAGGTGCCCAGCTAATGACAGGCGTACTAGGTGTTATTATCTTTATCGATGATTATTTTAATAGCCTTGCAGTGGGACAAATTGCTAGACCATTGACAGATCGTCATCGTATATCGCGTGCGAAATTAGCCTATTATATCGATTCAACCTCTGCACCAGTGACAGTCTTGTCTCCAATTTCAAGCTGGGGGGCATACATTATTGGAATCATTGGCAGTATCTTCGCAGCCAATCAAATTACAGATATTCAACCACTGGAAGCATTTGTGAAAATGATTCCATTGAATTTATATGCTTGGGCGGCATTACTGCTCGTCTTTATGACCGCTTGGTTTAAACTAGATGTGGGACCGATGCGAAAGCATGAACAAAAGGCAATGAATACAGGAAAATTGTACGATGAAACAAAAAAGATAACTGGTGATTTGAGTAATACATTTGAACCCCATACACAAGGGAAAATATATCATCTATTATTACCAATTATCGTGCTGGTCGTAGTAACGGTTGGTGCTATGATTGTTACAGGGGTGATGGAACGCCCACAGGGGGAAACAGGCATATTAACCATTTTTGCCAATACAGATGTTAATCTATCCTTATTTATTGGAGGATTTGTGTCTGTTGCATTAGCAGTTGTACTTTTGTTAGGTCAGTCCAAACCTAGGGCAAATTTACTCACCGTCTTTGTCGAAGGAGTAAAAACAATGCTTCCAGCTATCTATATTTTAATTTTGGCTTGGATGATTGGCTCGGTAATTGGAACACTTCAAACTGGTGAGTATATGGCTGGTCTAATTGGAAAATTATCCATTGCTCCAGCTATGCTGCCGTTTTTATTTTTCCTTGTTGCCGCTGTGATGTCACTCTCAACTGGTACTTCTTGGGGAACATTTGGTATTTTATTACCAATCGCTGCAGAGGTTTCTGTTGTGACAGACATGACGATGCTCTTGCCTACGATGGCAGCTGTATTATCAGGATCTGTATTTGGAGATCATTGTACGCCAATTTCGGATACGACAATCCTATCCTCAACTGGTGCAGGCGTAAATCATATTGATCATGTGGTGACACAGCTTCCATATGCATTTATTGCTGCATTTGCAGCTGGTTTAGGGTATTTAGTTATTGGTTTAATGGATGTTTTATTTGTTGGTCCGATCCTTGCATTGATTGTATTGGCCATATTGATCCCGCTTGTACCAATGCTATATCGAAATAAAACATCAAATATTTAATGAAAATCCTCGCTTCGGCGGGGGTTTTTATTTTTTGGGTATATTTACCAACCAAAAATTTCTTTAGGACAAAAATCCTGTATAACTGCTCATATCAAGCAGGCCTTTCGTATAAGTTAATTATTAATATACTTTGACAGACTTTATGCATACCGTTATAATACAAGCATAATATCTTAAATAATTGCACTATTTCAAACATTGTTTCTTTCCTGAATTAAGGCGGAAGCAATGAAATAAAAAAAGGAGGTTCATTTATGGAAACACGTTCACAATGGGGAACACGAGCAGGTTTTATTCTTGCGGCGGTAGGTTCAGCAATTGGTTTAGGAAATATATGGCGGTTTCCTGCTGTTGCATATGACAATGGTGGAGGCGCGTTTTTCATTCCTTATCTGTTTGCGTTACTGACCGCAGGAATACCAATTCTCATCTTAGAATTTACGATGGGTCATAAGTACCGTGGATCAGCACCATTAACCTATAAGAGAATCAATAAAAATTCAGAGTTTATTGGTTGGTGGGCTGTAGCAGTAGCCTTTGTCATTTCAACCTATTATTCAGTCATCATCGCATGGGCTATTTCTTACTCTGTCTTTTCATTGAAATTAACCTGGGGTGAGGACACAGGCGCATTTTTGATGAATGATTATTTACATCGAACTGTTGACCCTGGACAAGTGGGAAGTCTTGTACCTGGTGTACTTATTCCATTAATTATTGTATGGATTGTTGTATTAGGCATACTGTTTAGAGGGGTTAAAAAAGGTATTGAAATCGCCAACCGAATATTTATTCCGGCATTGGTCATTATTTTCCTCATCATTGTTATTCGTGCAGTAACCTTACCGGGCGCTGCAGCAGGTTTGGATGCCTTCTTTAAGCCAGATTTTTCAAGGATTTTTGAATCTGGGGTGTGGGTGCAAGCATATGGACAAATTTTCTTCAGCTTGTCGATTGCATTTGCTATTATGATTACGTATTCCAGCTATCTGCCTAAGAAATCAGATATTACCAACAATGCTTTTATAACTGGATTTGGTAACTCTGCATTTGAATTATTGGCTGGTATTGGTGTTTTTGCGGTACTTGGATTTATGGCCACTCAGTCGAATTTGCCGATTGATGAGGTTGTTGAAGGCGGTGTAGGACTTGCGTTTGTTGTCTTCCCGCAAATTATCAACCAGTTCCCTGCGTTAAACGAGCTGTTTGGGTTCTTATTCTTTGCCTCGCTGGTGTTGGCAGGATTGACATCACTCATGTCGATAACAGAAACTTATGTAGCTGGTCTCGTTGATAAATTCAATATTTCACGTACGAAGGCAGTACTGTTCGGTGGAGGACTGGCAGCTATTATTTCATTCTTGTTTGCAACACAGGGTGGACTATTCTTCCTAGATGCAGCAGACTACTTTATTAACCAATTTGGTGTAGCTTTGCTAGGACTTGTTGAAGTAGTTCTGATTGCTTGGGTATTCCGTAAGCTTGGTGAATTTAAATCGCATGCAAATGAAATTTCGGATATTCGACTTGGATCTTGGTGGACGATTAGCCTCGGCTTAATCACACCACTTGTCCTAGGTTATATGATGTTTGATTTATTAAAGACGAACCTATTACGTGAATTCGACTCACCAACAGGGAACTATGAAGGTTATTCGGATACATTTATATTGTTTGGTGGTTGGGCAGTTGCGATACTTGCGCTTATCGTTGGAATTCTCTTTGCCACTTCAAAATGGAAAAAGGATCCTACCTATGTAGAAGATACCGATAAGAAGGAGGTAAACTAAATATGAGTGCTGGTGCAATTACTGTAATGATACTGGGAATGCTCATTTTATGGGGAGGTTTGGCAGCAAGTATTGCACATGCTGTTAAAAGCGGTAAATCAAAAGGATAATGATCAAATGTCTGCAATTGGGGGGAATTCCCAACTGCAGACATTTTTTCTGTGCTTTATTTGCATTATTTTTTGTCTTTGGCCATTCTTTCCCATCGTTTCAAATATGGGTAAGGATCAAAGGACCATTCACTATGTCCATTATCTTTATACATTCCATAGTGCAGGTGTGGCGGGAACTTTCCTGAGGTACCTGGAGGTCCGTAGCCGCTTGAGCCGACACTGCCGAGTACATCCCCTGGTTTCACGACCTGTCCTACTTGGATATTTTTATCATAGCTACTTAAATGTGCATAATAATGATAAATATTGAAGATATCGCGTATTCCAATTCGCCATCCACCATATAAATTCCATCCCTTTAATTCCACGACACCATATGTGGTGGACTTCACGGGTGTCCCATAATCAGCAAAAATATCTGTACCTTCATGAATTCTTAATCCACCGAATCCACGGCCATCTCCCCATGTACTTCGGTAGCTGTATCGATGTTGAAGCGATACGGGAAAATCTCGGTCTGTTAGATGAATTTTTTGAAAGGTACGGAAAACCTTTGCTGTATTCTTAATGGTATGAACTGCTAAATCACGCTTATACACATTCCATATTCCAATGCGTATATCCTCTTCCGTGGGACCATATTCCATGATCTGGGTTGCTATGGTATATAATGCATCTTCTGGATCATCCGGGTCTGCTAATCCATCCCCATTTCCATCCCTGCCAATCCCTTGGAAAAAATCAATACTTGCTACGTCTTTCTTTTTTTCCAGATTACCTGGACCATACCATGCTTCATCGGGGAATTGGATAGAAATGATGGGGTCAGCATTTGTATCTTCTAGTATTTGTCTTTCATATTGGTCAATCGCTGCAAGATAATACCAAGGGATTTGTGTTAGTGCTGCTGTTTTTTTGTATAAAGCCATGCGTTGGTCATAGCGGTCCTGATCTTCTTCCGCGAACACCACAGCATTTGCAACAAATGTATAAATCCCTAGCATCAGGATTGTGAATAGGCTGGATTTCAGCCAGTGGACTCGATTCATTTGTTTCACCTCACCATCCTTTATCTGTGAAGAGGGACCTGCTTTTGATCTTACTCTGTTTTTGTTTTATCCAATCCTTGTGGGTATCTCTTCATTTCAACAATAATTTGCTGTAATGTTTGATTGTCAATTGAATCATTTGTAGTTGATAAATGGAGACTGTGGATACTTCGAATATGATTTTCGTTATGGGAAACGTATACTTCAAAGAATCTTGGCAGCAGTGTGTAAGCAGTTTGTTTGGCAATGTCTGCTGCTTGTTCATCCGTTAGCCGCTCATTTTTTTGATAAGCAATCAGTACTTCCCTATCTGTGACAAGTGCAGCAACCTGCTCAAATCCTGAATTTTGTAATACCAGTCTGGCAATTTGGTCTGCCAATTGATTCCGGTCAAAAGAAGAGATTTCTTGTTTTTTCTGGTTAGCAACTTGTCCCCTTGTATAATGGACGTATCCTAACCGACTATCCCATTCCGGATCCTCTTTCGATAAATGATTTTTAGTCGGATCAAGTTCCTGAGCATTTTTTTCCTGATCGGTTACCGTTCGATTCATGGAGCAACCACTAGCCAAGAAGGCGATGATAATAGTTAACATGATAAAACGCATATTATTCCTCCTAACTGTTCTACATTCTTCTGTAGTTAGTTTGGTATATCTAGATAATTTCATACAGGAAATAACAGGATTCATCTATAGAAATGTGATAAACTATAGACATGTTAAGCGGGGTGAATGTTAGTGATTGAATTATTCGGGAAAAAATACGAAATTGTAGAGAATGTAAAAGAAGGACTTCAGGAAGAAGTGCTGAAGGAAAGATATTCGGATATTCTAAAAAAATACGATTATATCGTCGGTGATTGGGGCTATGACCAGCTTCGTTTGAAAGGCTTTTATGAGGATCATAATCCAAAATCATCATTTGATACGAAAATTAGTTCTGTTGAGGATTATTTATATGAGTTTTGTAATTTTGGTTGTGCCTATTTTGTGATAAAAAAGGTGAATAAAACGAGTTGATAAAGCTTGGGCGAAACCCATTGAAACACAACAAAAAGAGGTCAGTAAATAGGCGGAAAATTGAAGAAAACATACTACCAGTTCCCATCAAATTCTCAATAAAAAACGGTCATGTTTATCACGAAAGATAATCATGACCGTTTTTTCATCATGAGGTACTATTAATGTTCCAGCATCTTCATTATGGTTGCTTTTCATTTGGTTCGTCATGAAGTGGATGTGCGCCTGGTGCTTGGCGTGGTATATCTTCATGGAATGCTTTATCTTCATATACATACGCACTTCTGCTGCGCTGCCCTTGTTTCCAAGGTGTTGATTTACCAGTGACTGGTTCATTTGCACGTATTGTTGAGCCTACAGATCCTTCAGGAAATTCTTCTGGATTGATATATTCTCTCATTTTCTCCACATTATCGAAATCTGTATATTTTTCGTTACGATCAGACATGATTGATTTTCCTTTCTTCGTGTCTATGTCTGATTATCATTTGTGCATATCGTCTCATTCATGAAAGCCAATAAATGGAACGGGATGTTAGTTATAGCGTTGATAGCCGCGGAACTGCTTTTCTAATAGGTGCCCAAGCTGGAAGATAGCGGATTCATTTCCGATACGACTTATTATTTGTATGGCTATTGGCATATGATTTTCGTCCTGTCCAATTGGTATCGTTAACGAAGGAAGTCCCCACACATTCGCATACGCAACAAATGGCATATGCTTTTTAAATGTTTTACGGATGGAAAAAATATCTTTATATAATTTTCCATGCTCCACTGCTCCTTGTCGGTAAACAGGCAGAATGAAAAGACTTCTGTTTAGCATATGATTGATTTGATTGTCACCTTTTGCAATGATGTCATGTATTTCTTGAATTCGTGGAGCGGACGGTGTAAACATTGCTGCACCAATGAGTGCCCACGATAAGTAGGGGTGATGAATCGAATTTCCAAAGACTTTCTCTTTTATAAAAGCATGAACAGGGGAAGATATCCGATCACTATATGCAAGCATTCGCAATGATTTTGCACCATCGATAGACATGATTTCCTGCCAGAGCTGAGCACTTTCATCAAAAAATGGCGGCTTGGCATAAGAAACTGATACCGATGCATGAAGTGATTGTTCTATTTTTGACAATACCAATTTGGATTGTGTGGTAAGAATTTTTATATCCGCATGTGGCAGCATGTGTATGGCATATTGATCCAAATCTATCTCCTTTGGTTGATAGGTGGATATCAATTGATACAAAAGCTCCATATCCCTAACGGATTTTCCCATTGGACCGATGCCTAGCATCCGATTTTGCAACGGGATATGATTGGAAGGGAAATGGCCTTCAGCATTGACTTGAAACATCCCTGGTTTAAAGCCAACCACTCCGTTCAAATGACTTGGAAATCGAATGGAGCCACCAATGTCAGACCCAATCCCCGCTGCTGCTCCGCCAAATGCCAGTAATGCACCTTCACCACCACTTGAACCACCAGCTGTACGAAGGATATCCCATGGATTATTCGTTCTTCCATATAGTTTATTATCTGTTTCCTGACAAAAGCATAATGCTGGTGTATTTGTTTTACCTAAGATAATCGCACCAGCAGCTTTCAGTTTTTGGACAATTGCCGCATCTGTTTGAGCAATTAAATCCTTTCTTTGGACGAGTCCTCCCGTTGTTTTCATCCCAGTAACGTCGAAAGCCTCTTTCATACTTATCGGGACGCCATGTAAAGTTCCAATCGGTTCATCTGCCATATCCAATTTTGCCGCCTCTGCAAGTGCCTTGGTAAATCTATCTTCAACCATTGCTCGTATTTTAGGATTGTATTTATTAATTTGTTCGATATATGTTTGTACAGCAACAGTGCTGGATAGGTTACCCTGTTTGATTTGCTTGGCGATTTCCACTGCATCCATATCTAAAATGGATGTAGGAACCGTCGTTGTTAGCATTTTATGAATCACCTCTGCCATTTGAATTTTCTAAAAACATCTATCTGTATTGTAACATGCATCTGGGAAGGTTGTTGCTTTTTAATGAAGTAACGCAGCATGGATAAAACTGTTCAAAGGATAGACAAATCCCTAGTGAAAACAGTATGAATTAAGTAGGATTGTCACTTCCATCAGTCAAAAATATGGTATGATAAAAGTAGCAGGAGTAGTGGGGGGCAGGAAGAAAGATGTACTTTGTGAATCGACAAGAAATTGAAGCAATTTTAGCTTATATGGAAACATTGCTGGAGGAATCGAAACAACATCGTTTTGAAAGTAAATTGGAAAAATTGGCGTTGGAGCGGCTTGTCCATATGCTGATTGAGTCTATTATAGATGTCGGAAATAAAATGATTGATGGCTTTATTATGCGTGATCCTGGAAGTTATGAGGATATTATCGAGATTTTAGTGGATGAAAAAGTGCTGCCACAGGATGAACTACCTCATTATGTTGCATTTATAAAGCTCCGGGATATGCTTGTACGTGAATATCATACAGTAAATCATGAACAGCTTATAACCGCGATGCAACGCAATCAACAGATGCTTGGGGCATTTAACGAACATATAACGAGCTATTTAGATAATGAATTGGGTGTAGCAAATACTTTTTCAAATGAAAAATAAGGATGATGACATTGAAAAAACGTACACCAACAAAACAAAAATTACTTACCATTTTAAAAAAAGATCATCTCCTTACAATTGAGGAGATGATGGTCTATTTTACGATTTCCGAGATTGCAGTTCGACGACATATCCATGAACTGGTGGAACAGGGATTCATCCATAAGGTTGCAGTCAAACAGGAAATAGGCAGACCATTTTATCGTTACGAATTAACGAAAAAAGGCCATGCTACTTTTCCAAATCAGTATGAAGCGCTGCCTGTTGAATTATTACGTGATTTGGAAGAGCTACAAGGAAAAGAAGCCGTAAAGGAATTGTTGGAGAAGCGAATGGATCGGGAAAGAAGCTTTTTTGAAGAAACGATTGAGACGGATGATTTTGATAAACGCGTTGCAAAAGTGGCTGAAATTCAAGATGAAAAAGGTTATATGGTTGAATACGAAAAAACGGAAAATGGCGATTACGAAATGAAGCACTTTAATTGCCCAATCTCCAATATTGCTTCCGCATATCGCCAGGTCTGTAAAAATGAAAAAAGTGTTTTCCAAGATGTATTTCCAGGTAGTGAAGTTACTTCCCATTCCTGTATTACGGGTGGGGACGCGTATTGTAAGTGGCTTATTACGAATCCAGCTAAAAAAACCAAGCACTAATTTATATCTTAACTAAAAAAGAACTGCCTCTCGTGCGTTGGAAAGGAGCAGTTCTTTTATTTTGTCTTGTTAACAACGGTGCAATTGCCGTGTATCTGAATTAATTGTCCAATGAGCCTTCCTCATCTGCGCTAGCATGTGCCAAGCGACTTGATGCAGCCGCCGCAATGGCGCCAACAATATCATCAAGGAAAGTATGGCATTCTCCAGTTGTCCGGTCATTTAATCGCTTCAGGATACCAGGTTTTTGTTTATCAATAAATCCATAATTGGTAAAACCGATGGAACCATAAACATTCACGATAGAAAAAGCAATAATCTCATCTATGCCATACAAACCTTCATCTGTTTGAATCGTTGTTTGCAGTGGTTCTTCCAGCAGATTTTTTTCCGCCAATACGTCAAGCTGTATACCGGTGAGAATTGCATTTTGCACTTCTCGCTTTGTCAACACACGATCTACATTATATAAGCAATCCTCCATTTTTAATTCTTCATGATATTGTGCCTGAAGGTAATATACCAGCTCTGCAATATCACTTAATTCGACTCCGCGTTCTTTTAACCATTTTCTTGCTTTAATTTCTAACTCACTTTTTTTGATGTTTTCCATCTACATCACCCATTTCTTTTATATCGTAAAACCATCTCTTCAAGCATATAAATAAAATAATAACGTGCTGGAGGAGATTGATGTGGAACAATTACTTCATCGTTACTATGGTGTACAGGCAAATAATAAAGTCATCTGGGATCATCGGGAAGGATTACAAGATTCCACTTTTTCCTATTTTATCATTCCTTCAGCAAACAAGGAAGAACTATTGCTGGAGCAGGGAGCATTGGCTCAATATTTAGCATACGCAGGTTACCGTCATGTGACTGTTCCCATGTACACATGGCAAGGAGAATGGTTCACCAACGAGGAACCAGCAAGGCTCGGTTTAAAAGCGCAGCCTTTACTCCAATCCAGAGGTGAAGAACCCGGAAAACAGCTTGCTGCATTTCATGATCTGGGTTCTCAATATCCATATGAACCGATTTTGCTCTCCAGTTATGGGCAATGGAGGGAGCTCTGGATTGAGAAACTAACCGCATTTGAATCAAAACTAATGGAAATAGCAAAACAGCATAAACGGGATTATGATGCGCTTATAGTTGATAGCTTACCATATATCGTTGGCTTAAGTGAAAATGCGATACAATATGTCCAAGAAAGTGTCCGGGAAACAAAACATAGCCCCCATGATCAAGGATCCATCGTGTTTTGGAGATATACCAATCAATTGCAAAAACCAATTATTTGGATGGAAGACCTCGCATTTGATCATCCAATGCGTGATGTGGCGGAGTTGGTTCGTAATGAGCTAATGAAGGAAAATGGGATTGTTGCTGCTGTAGAAACATTACGTAGCTACAACGACATCCGACCTATATCTACTTTTGGTTGGCGATTATTATATGCAAGATTATTATTTCCAGTTCATCTATTCGATTGTTTGGAGGAAGGGTTAGCAACCGAAAAACCGGAACAGGCGTATCAAAGGCTATCCAATACCTTGGACCAACAAACCAAGTATGAGACAGGGGTCAGGGAACTATTTCATTGGATAAGGGAAGAATATGCCGCAATCAACATTCCTATGGTAGACTGGTTATAAGTGAAAGAGCTTCCAACAATAAAAACATAGGTCGACATGAATGAGATAGGAGTGGGTGTTAACTTGAAACCATCGATCTATATCAGTCGCAGTATTCCAAAAAACATCATAGATCAATATGCCTCTAAGCTGGATATTCATATGTGGGAACATGAAGCGGTACCGATACCACATACCACTTTGATGGAAAAAGCCCAACAGGTAGATGGATTAATTTGCATGTTGTCTGATCAAATTGATGAAGCGTTTTTGGCAGCAAATTCACATCTAAAGGTTGTTTCCAATTTAGCAGTTGGTTATGACAATATTGATGTTGCGGCTGCTACAGCTCAAGGGACAGTAATTACGAATACACCAGATGTCTTGACTGAAACGACAGCGGATTTGGGGTTTGCACTGTTAATGGCAACAGCAAGACGAATACCTGAGGCAACTAATTTAATCAAAAATAATGGCTGGAAGGAATGGTCTCCTTATTTCATGGCTGGTGCTGATATCCATCATAAAACAATTGGCATTTACGGGATGGGTAGAATTGGTGAAGCAATTGCTAAGCGGGCGAAAGGCTTTGATATGAATGTCTTATATCATAATCGAAGGCGCAATAAAACCGCTGAAAAAGCCATCGGAGCTTCCTATGTTTCCATTGAACAATTATTAAAGGAATCCGACTTTGTTGTATCTGTCGTACCACTGACTCCGGAAACAAGCCATACATTTAATACCAAAGCATTCCAGTTGATGAAGGAATCAGCAATTTTTATCAATATATCTCGTGGGAAAGTTGTGGATGAAACAGCTTTGCTTCATGCATTAGAAACTGGCAAGATTAGAGGAGCAGGTTTGGATGTTTTTGACCAGGAACCAATTGATGGGAGTCATCCCTTATTAAAGCTAGAGCAAGTTGTTTGTTTACCGCATATTGGCTCTGCTAGTGAAGAAACGCGTACAGCGATGATTAAGCTCTGTTTAGATAATTGCTGCAGCGTACTTTACGGAGCGGATGCACGTACACCGGTTTTGGACAAATAGCTGTGAGAAAAAATAAAAAGCAGGTCACCTATTCGGAGTACCTGCTTTACATATCTATTTTAAAATACCTGTTCGATTTCTTTAACGCCAGGGACTTCAGTTCGGAGGGCACGTTCAATTCCAGCTTTTAACGTAATGGTTGAGCTTGGGCAATTTCCACATGCTCCCATCAGACGAAGAAGCACAATGCCATTTTCATCTACATCAACTAGCTCTACATCTCCACCATCGCGTAGTAGAAATGGTCGTAATTTATTTAAGACTTCCTGTACCTGTTCATGCATTATCCATCTTCTCCTTTCTATTTCATTATAAAACGGATTGCATTAAAAATCTATCATGAGAATGAATTTCAATTAAATCAATTACTTTTATTTTATCTTTTAATAAAGATTTTGTAAAATAAAAGTAACTGTAAGGATATTACTTCAAATGATGAACATAAAAAGTATAGAAAAATATGTAGATTTAAGGGGGCATAGATATGGAAACGAAAAAAGTATTAATCACTGTTTATGGTGCAGAGCAAATTTGTGCAAGCTGTGTAGGAGCACCAGGATCAAAAGATACGTATGAATGGCTCCAAGCTGCTATTGGGAGGAAATATGTGGATGATTCCATTGATTATGAATATATCGATATCAATGAACCACCTGCTATAAAAAAGCATCAGGACTTTGTGGAACGAATTTTTGAAGAGGATTTATTTTATCCGATTGTTTTTGTAAATGAAGAGCTTGTAGCAGAAGGTATACCTCGTTTGAAAACCATTTATCAGGAATTGGATAAGCATGATGTTGTACAACAAGCAGAATAGATATCTATAATTAGAATGACATGATAAACATGCTTCATCATTCGTAATGGTTGAATCGATAATCAGACATTTGTATACTAATAATAGTGGAAGAAGAGGAGGGTATGCAATGGCAGCTATAACAATAACGGATAACGCTCGTCATCAAATTAAAGAAATGATGCAGGATGAAGAGGGAGATGTACGTCTGCGCTTTGGGATTAAAGGCGGCGGCTGCAGCGGATTGTCTTATTCACTCGGCTTTGATCAAGAGGTTAATGAAGAGTTGGATTTAACAGATATGATCAATGAAATTCCAGTCGTTTTGTTTAAACAAGATATTCCAATCATTGAAGGTACAAAAATAGATTTCAAGCAGAACATGATGGGGGGAGGCTTTAGTATAGACAATCCAAATGCAATTGTTTCCTGTGGATGTGGTTCATCATTCCGGGCGAAGGATCATGAAGGCTCCCCTGAAAAATGTTAATGTAGTTTAAGTTTAAGCACCATACCTCCAGGACGTCCATCGCTTCGTCCTGGTTTTTTTATGAGATAATTTATATGTTATCCCAGCCAACAACGTCTGAAAAGAGGTAAATCTAATGACACATCATTGTAATCATGAAACGGACCATGATCAATATCTATGTGTTTCTAAAGTACCCATTTTTAATCACTTGTCTACGAATGAGATGGAGAAAATTGTTCGCTTAGCAAGTAATAAAGTGTTTCAAAAAGGGGAAATACTTTTTCGAGATGGCGACCCTTTAGAATACTTGTACATTGTTCATACGGGGCAAGTTAAAATGTATCAGCTCTTTGAATCTGGAAAAGAGCAGCTATTGCGCGTGCTAAACCCTGGAGAATTCATGGGTGAGCTCGCATTATTTACAGAAAAATATATTGACAGCTATGCAGAGGCAATGAAACCTACCAATATTTGCGCCATCCATCGAAAAGATATCCAACAATTAATGCAGGCTTATCCTTCTATTGCAATGAAAATTGTAGAAAAGCTAAGCAGCAGGCTGGAAGAAACAGAAGAACTCGTAAGCCAGCTAAGTGTTAAGGATGTGGAAACACGTACGGCAAGTTATTTGGTAAAATTAGCGGAGAAGGAGAATTCCTTGCAAATCAAACTGCCCATTAGTAAAAAAGATTTGGCATCTTTTTTAGGCACAACACAGGAAACGATTAGCAGAAGACTTTCTACCTTTCAAGCTAATGACTGGATTGAACAAAAAGGTCATCGTAACATAACGATACGAAACCTTGAAGCATTAACTGAAATAGCCAATGACACATGACAATAGAAAGGGAAATTATCTAACTCTTATATCATTTCGCTGAAAACGGAAAGAACAAAAGCTTTAAAGTATGTGACATCGTATTTTTTTCAAAATGGAGTAAGATAATCAGCATTTAAGTTACGTGACATCATGAATTTTTCAAATAGGAGTAAGATAAACAGCATTTAAGTTACTCGAAATCATGTATTTTCCGAAATGGAGTAAGTTAAACAGCATTTAAGTTACGCGAAATCATGTATTTTCCGAAATGGAGTAAGTTAAACAGCATTTAAGTTACGCGAAATCATGTATTTTCCGAAATGGAGTAAGTTAAACAGCATTTAAGTGACGTGACATCGTGTTTTTTCCAAAATGGAGTAAGATAAATCGCATTTGAAGTAAGTTAAATCGTAAAAAAGGAAAATAAGTTAGGGTTATTTCCATGCCAAGAAATGATGTAACAAAAATGCAGACTTGAATCCGGATATGAGGACTCAAGTCTGCATTTTATTCTCGGCATTACTTTTAAAACATACTGGTAGAGTGCTTTGGTTGAATTCTAGCTTTTGGATCCAAATATTGCATGGCATTATTTACTGCAGTTGGTCCTTCACCAAATCCTGTTGCAATAAGCTTCACTTTACCAGGGTATGTGTTAATATCACCAGCCGCATATACGCCTGGGATATTGGTCTCCATTTTGGAATTAACGACGATACTGTTTCTTTCAATTTCTAAGCCCCAGTCTTTGATAGGGCCAAGTGTTGAAATGAAACCATAGTTACATAAAATCGCGTCAACATCGAGCGTGATTTCACGTTCTCCTTTTACTTCTTCCAGTCTTAACTGTTCAATTTGTTCAGTAGCGATAATTTCTTTCGGAACAAAAGGCGTGATAACTTCAACGTTAGAAGCAAGTAACTTTTCAACACTATGCTCATGGGCACGGAATTGATCGCGTCGGTGTATCAATGATACTTTCTCTGCTATTGGTTCAAGCATCAATGCCCAATCGACAGCTGAATCTCCACCGCCTAAAAGTGCTACACGTTGTCCGCGATAGCGATTCATATCTTTTACATGATAATGTAGATTGATATCTTCAAATCTTTCGCTATCTCCAATATTTAAGCGACGTGGCTGAAACGCACCGTTACCAGCAGTAATAATGACACTTTTCGTGTAATGAACTTCGTTTGTGGAAGAAGTTAAACGGAAAGTATCATCATCCATTTTTTCCAGTTTCTCAATAGCTTGGCCGAGCACAATTTCTGTATCAAATAGCTGCAATTGTTCCTCTAAATTATCGATAAGCTCTTGCGCACGAATTTTAGGGAATCCAGCAACGTCATAGATGTCCTTCTCTGGATATAAAGCGGTAAGCTGACCGCCTGTATGTGGAAGACTTTCAATTAATTTTACACTGGCCTGGCGCATACCGCCGTAAAAAGCAGTAAATAATCCAGCGGGTCCAGCACCGAGTATGGTTATATCATAAACTTTTTCTGCCAACAGTAGTACCCCCATTTCTTTCAAAACACATAACTATAATAGCATACATCATGGTATTTTGTACGGTTTGAAAATCGGAAACAGTGGAAAACGATGCATTGAAAATAAAAAAAATACAGGAAAGGGTTGAAAATTCGACAAAAAAGTAATAATATTGACAAGGGATTATGTTACGATTGTGTAACAAAGCAAAGGATTTGTATTTTAATTGAAATCAGCGTATACTTGGCAACTGCCAATTTTTTTATTGGATAGATAGTGAAATGTGTCACAAATATAAGAGATGCAATTCAGAATAATGCCAGGAATGGAAGGGAAAGTAAGATGAATAAACCACATATTGTACTATTAGGCGCCGGTTATGGCGGTATGATGACTGCAGTGAATTTACAAAAGCAGTTAGGAGTAAATGAAGCAAATATTACCTTGGTAAACAAAAATGATTACCATTACCAATCCACATGGCTACATGAAGTTGCAGCTGGTACGATTCACCACGACCGTGCACGAATTGCAATCAAAGATGTTATAAAAACAAACCGAATTACGATTCTTCAGGATACCGTAGTTGAAATTAAACCAGATGAAAAGAAAGTAAAGCTTGAAAATGCGGTGCTTGATTATGATATTTTAGTAGTTGGGCTTGGCTTTGAAGCAGCAACATTTGGGATCCCAGGCTTGGAAGAAAATGCATTTATGATTGGTAATATTGATAGCAGCCGGTTGCTACGAGAGCATCTGGAGTATCATTTTGCTCAATATAATAATGAAAGAGATAAAAAGCAAGCACGCTTAAATATCGTTGTTGGCGGCGGTGGATTTACAGGCATTGAATTTGTCGGTGAACTTGCGAATCGCGTCCCAGAGCTATGCGAGGAATACGATATCAACAAAGCACAGGTACGGATTATTAATGTGGAAGGGGCACCAACTGTATTACCTGGATTTGATCCGCAGCTTGTCGAGTACGCCATGAACTCTTTGGAATCACGTGGTGTGGAGTTCGTGCTAGGGGCAATGCTGAAGGAATGTAAACCGGACAGTATCGTATACGAGAAAGATGGAAAAATGGTTGAGGTTCCGACGATGACAACGGTTTGGGCTGCCGGTGTTAAAGCAAATGGCATTGTGGAAAACTCTGGTTTTGAAACGAATCGTGGCAAGATCGAGGTAAGAAAAGATATGCGTACGCCTGAGTATGATGATGTATTCGTCATTGGAGACTGTGCACTTATTATGAATCCTGAAACAGGCCGACCGTTCCCGCCAACAGCACAAATTGCGATTCAGCAATCATATACGGTTGCTAAAAATATTAAAGCATTGGTACGCGGTGGTGCAGAACTAGAAACATTTGAACCAAACATTTTAGGGACAGTGGCATCCCTTGGACATAATGATGCTATCGGCGTTGTTATGGGCGACCATAAAATTTTTGGTTGGTCAGCTACAGCAATGAAGAAGATTATTGATAATCGTTATTTATTAAAGCTTGGCGGAATCGGTTTATTAATGAAAAAAGGAAAATTTAATTTTTTCTATTAAAAGGAAATGAATGTCATATAAGCAAAGGCGGTCAATTGCCTTTGCTTTTTCTATCAATTGATATAAAATTGGGTTGGATTACTACATACGTGAAGGGGACATTTACATTGATACAGCTCGTTGTTTCCGTGTTATTATTTTTCGTGATTTTTTTCGGATTGGCTTTTATATTAAATATGTTATTACGTAGAACATGGTTGATGGCTTTTATTTATCCATTTATCGTGTTACTAATTGTTGGCGGCATCTCCATTACAGAGTATTTTAAATCACCGGTCGCTTCCTTTTCATTAGCCTTTGAAAAGTTACTATTAATTACACCTGTCGATATGATCATTCTATCATCCGGCTTGGTTGGGACCATCGTGTGCGGTTTTGTCATTAAATTTCTACGTAAAAGTGGATATCAAATGTTTTAATCAACCACGGCTTGTTTTAAAAAAATAAATAAATATGAATAAAAATATACTTGTTTGGACATGATGACATCCAGAGAGGTGTTAGGATTGAAAACAAGTAAAATATTGAAAAAAACAAGCATGTTATTGTTGATTATCATCGCGTTTCTTACGACAATAACGAGTATTTCGGATGTGTCTTTTGCTAACATGCAGCTTGCAATGGACAGCGGGAAGCAGGCAAGCAAATATGAGGATAAACCTTTTCATTTTAGAAAAGTAGCTTTAAAGGAAAAGCAGCTTCATACCGTGGAGCAGTCAGGTGTGCTCATTTCCAGTGAACAAATTGAAGGCCCGAAAACATTGGAAGAAGCAATTAATCTGGACCAATATTCCTATCAAACCGTTGTTGCAACAGGTTATACTGCTGGAGTAGAATCAACTGGGAAAACGCCAAATCATCCCGAGTATGGAATAACTTATTCTGGTGTTCAAGTGAAACGAGACTTATATTCTACTATTGCTGCTGATTTATCCGTTTATCCGATTGGAACGATTTTATTCATCCCTGGCTATGGATATGGTGTTGTAGCAGATAAGGGTGGAGCCATTACAGGAAACAGAATTGACTTGTACTACCCGACTGTAGAGGATGTTTATTCTCAATGGGGGAAACGTGAGGTTGATGTTTATTTAATTGAAAAAGGAAATGGGACACTGACAGAGCAAGAATTAATAGACCTGAATGAGAACGAAACATTACAGGTCTTCCGGGAACAATTGAATAAAAGTTAAAAAAAGCAGTTGCTTGGTTTTATGCCAAGCAGCTGCTTTTTCAATGCTTATACGTATAAAAGAGCAAGTAAAAAAGCGATACCAACACCTGATAATGCACCGAAAAATACTTCAATCGGTTGATGTCCAAGTAATTCCTTCAGTTCTTGTCTTTTTTCAAGATTGCCTTTTTGATTCCAGTCTTTCGCACCTTCTACAAAGTATTGAAAATCCTTGATTAATTGATTTAACACAACTGCTTGTTCACCAGCTTGTCTGCGAACTCCTGAAGCATCGAACATAATGATGATGCTGAATACACATGATACGGCGAACAAAGGTGAATCGACACCGGACACAATTCCAATCCCGGTTGACAGTGCGGCAACGGCAGCCGAATGGCTACTTGGCATTCCACCTGTACTAAATGCGAGACCAGGCTTAAACTCCTTTGTAACGATGAAACGAATCGGTATTTTAATAACCTGGGCAAAAACAATTGCTGATAAGGCAGCCCATAATGGAAAATTTTGAAATAATGTCATAGCTGGCATCCTTTCCAGTTTGCTGCTTTTTTCTAGCATATGCCAAAATGAATGATGGATGTATATTTTATCATATTGACATCAGAAAAGCATGAACCAGGGATACCAACCTTATCTGAACATTACCCATTTGTTGACGTACGTGCTGTCCGAAAAGCATATGGTACACGTTTAGCAAAGCTGATCATAAATACGGCAGCAAGACAAGCTAGCGCACCATCTTTAATTAGAAATGGAATCATGCCTTTCCATGCAAGCGAATAAGTAATAGATAATTCCAACCAAGTATTCATGGATAAGTATAAAAAGCTAACTCCAATCCCATAATTTACGATGAGTCCAATCAATGCGGCAAAGGTATACATAGCAATGGATGGTTTCTTAGCAAAATCTGCAATCCAGCCCACAATAAATGCAACACATATAAAAGAAATGATGAATCCGCCAGTAGGTGTAGCCAATGCCATGGGGCCAGCCTGTAGATTTGCAAATACCGGAACACCGGCAACACCAACAAGTGTGTAAACAATCATCGATAAACTACCAAGCTTTCTGCCTAGCATAAGTCCAGCTAATATCGCAAAAAATGTTTGTAAAGAGACAGGAACGGTAGCACCGCCAATTGGTACCGCAAGTACCGGGAACCAAACGGTAATATTAGCCCCGATTGCCATTAAACAAACAAAAACTGCTCCAAACGTTAAATCAACTGTTTTTAATTTACTCATTTCTCTGTTTCCCCCTTCTTCCTTACATGATCATAAACGGTGTTTGCGTATATTGTCAACTCTATTTTTGAACAGTTAACAATGGAGGGGTAATGTTAGCGCACGATGATAGATTTGGGGGAAAAGAACAACTATATCCATTGAAAAGAAAGCATGGAAAGGAAACAGAATGAATAAAAAAATTGCAGGCTGTCATCCACATCACCGGATGCAACCTGCAGTGCTCTTAATATTTTTTCACAGATTAACTGGCTGTAAGCCCCCCACTTCAAGCGTTTTAATTGATGACAAGATTGGTATGTGGTGGATCAACAGCCAGTAAAGGCCTGATTGGTTCAACTAACAATCAGTGGGGACGGGCTAAAAATCCCCACAGATTGAAGTTTCACTTTATGATCGTCTCTAAAGCCATTTCCATCATTTCATGGAAAGTAGTCTGTCTTTCTTTTGCTGTCGTTTCTTCGCCGGTTATAATATGATCTGATACGGTTAAGATCGACAAAGCTTGGCGATTAAATTTGGCAGCCAATGTATAAAGTGCCGAAGATTCCATTTCTATTGCTAATACTTTGTAGGCCGCTAATAATTCATTTACTTGTTGGGCATTATCCCGATAGAAGCTGTCACTGGTGAAAATATTTCCCACACGTATCGTTTTCCCCATTGTTTCCCCAACATCATGTGCACGCTTTAGTAAATCAAAATCAGCGATTGGCGCATATTGAATTCCATTAAAAATTAATTCATTCTGCTTGGAATCCGTTGTAGCCCCTTGGGCAAGAATGACATCTCTTACATGCACATCCTTCTGAATCGCACCACAAGTTCCAACCCGGATGAGCTTTTTTACATTATAGCTTTGAATCAACTCATTTACATAGATGGATATGGAAGGTGCACCCATGCCAGTACCTTGAACAGATACGCGCTCCCCCTTGTATGTTCCCGTATAACCATACATGCCTCTCACATCATTATATTGCTGTACCTCTTCAAAATAGGTTTCAGCAATATATTTAGCGCGTAATGGGTCTCCCGGCAGCAATATGTTTTCTGCGATTTCTCCCTGTTTTGCCCCAATATGTACACTCATATTCATTCCTCCTGATTATAGCTTCATGTAACCTGAATCCAACGTATCACAATGAAAAAGTAAAAACAATCTGGAATAACATTTGTTTTAGAAAACCATAGCATTTTTGTTTAATTTATTTCAGATATTGTATATAATGGAATCAGTTCAATTTTTCACAAACAAAAGGACTAAAATAGGATAGGTCACATGACCGTTGAAAGGATGAATGAAATGAAGGAACAAACATTTACAATTACTGCCGAGACTGGAGTACACGCACGACCTGCAACATTGCTAGTTAATAAAGCAGGACAATTCGAATCTGAAATCGAAATTGGTTATAATGATAAAAAAGTAAACCTAAAGTCGATTATGGGTGTTATGTCACTCGGTATTCCTAAAGGCGCACAAATTACAGTAAGTGCGGATGGTAGCGATGAAGAAGCTGCACTTGCAGGTGTTACTGAGATTATTAAAGAACATCTTGGTGAATAATAATAAAGGCGGGAGATATACTCTCTCGCCTTTTTGCTTTTTTAATAGAGTAATTCGATAGTTTGTGATTCATCAGGTATTCGAATTTCTTTATAAATAACGAAGAAATGGATAACATAATGGAACACTTTATGCGAAAATAAATATAAAAAATTCTGGGAATCTGCCCAGGTGCAATGTTAAGATATTAACGAGGTGATTTTATGAAAATTTCTTTATCCCAGTTACCTGGAATCGGACAAAAAATATCGATGAAAACGTCCGAGGATAATATGCTCGTATTAATTGTACATCATACGGGTAAACGGGAACTGTATTTTTTTGAAGATAGTGATAGTGATGAGGCGGATTTTGCATTGGACTTAACTCCTGATGAAACGAGAGAATTTGCAGCACAGCTACTTGGTGCGACTTATCAGCCTGTTGATATTGAAAAAATGCGCTTATTTAAAAAACAAATTATGGTTGATTATATCAAGCTAAAAGAAAATTCAAGTCTAGCTTATAAGACCATTGAGGAATCAGATATTCGCAACCAAACTGGAGCAACCATTATTGGCATTGTGCAGGGGGAAGATCTTATTGCCATCCCGGAAGCAGATACAAAGCTGGAGCCAGGTGATGTGTTAATGTCAATTGGAAAAGACGAACAAATCGCAGCACTAACACAGCTTTGTAAGGGTGAGGAATGATGTCCATTGTTAAATGAATTGCCCATTCTATTAGATGCAGGACTTGTTTTACTTGGCGTTTTTGTGCTTGGGTACATGGCATTAAAAACGAAATTTCCAAATGTTATTCTTTACATTTTATTTGGTATAGCCATTGGACGATTGTTTACGGATAATGTCATCCTTTATTTGGCTAGTGAAGTTGCAATTGTATTATTATTTTTCATTCTTGGACTTGAATTTAATACGAAGCGGCTTGGAAATATAGCAAAGAAAATTTGGAGCGCGGGATTATTAGATGTATTTTTGAGCCTGGGCGTATCCATGGTAATCGTACTCGCTTTTGGAGCGGATTGGTACACTGCATTTTTAATTGGTGGAATCGCTTTTGCTACCAGCTCTACGATTACAGCAAAATTGTTAAATGATAAAGGGCGAATGGCAAATGCAGAGACAGAATTTATGCTCGGTGTTCTCATTTTTGAAGATCTTGTTGCACCGATTATTGTTGCTGTACTGATTGCGCTTAGCTCAGGAGCAGAATTTACTGGATTCGACTTTATCATATTGATGGGAAAAATACTAGGACTTGCATTATTGGCCATTATCCTAGGGAAAACTGCCTTTAAGCGGTTCGAGGAGTTTTTAATGAAGATCGATGACGAGGATATAAAAATTGGCCTACTCGTCGGTATTGCAACCACATTCGGTGGGCTCGCCTTATTTATTGGATTATCAGAAGTACTCGGTGCCTTTTTAGCAGGTGTGATGCTAGCTGAAATTGGCAAAGTAGAACGAATTCAAAGTGTGGTTTTGCCTGTACAGGATTTATTACTGCCTACTTTCTTTATCTATTTTGGTACAACCATTCATTTAGGGGATGGGATACCGATGCCTGTTTTACTAGCGGTATTAATCATTTGGTCAATGCTTGCTAAAATACTTGTTGGAATGATTGGAGGCAAATGGTATGGTTTGTCTAAACGTGTGTCATTGCGGGCAGGATTATCCATTTGCGCTCGTGGTGAATTTTCTGTTGTTATCGCAAGTATTGCAGTTGCTTCTTTAAAAGTATTTGCGGGGGTGTATGTTGTTATCTCTGCATTTATCGGTATGATGCTGTTTAATTATGCACCAAAGATTGTGATAAAAATTTACGGTCAACCGGAGAAAAAGAAGAAAAGCTTGAAGGTTCCAACATAAAGCGGACAGGCTTATGAACTGTCCGCAGTCTTCTGTGGCTGGCTACTTTTATCACAGATTAACTGGCTGTAAGTCCCCCACTTCAAGCGTTTTAATTGATGACAAGATTGGTAAGTGGGGGATCAACAGCCAGTAAAGGCCTGATTGGTTCAACTAACAATCAGTGGTGCAGTGCAAAAACCCCCACTGATTGAAGTTTCACTTTATCACAGATGAACAGGCTGTAGGACCTCCACTGATAGAAGTTTCATTTTATTCGGAATAAATACTCTCATAATACGTTTTTTCCAGCATATTTATGGCCTGCAGTGCCTTGGTATTATATAGCGACTCCTTGGCTTCCAGCTTTTTCCTTGCTTCATCTACTGCCGCCTTTAAGGAAGCAGCATATGCTGGTAATTCCCCGTCGAATGGATGAACAGCCGCTTTTTTTACATTCATCTTCTCCAAATATGCCAGTGCTTTTCGTTCATGAAAATAGACATCCTCGACACGGTTTAATTGGTGAAGATCTCCCTGTAATGGATGTTTATGTACAGCATGCACTTCTATCAAAAATCGGTCTCCACGATCCTCTAACACTTTTCCAATATAAGTTCCTGAATTATAATGGGCACGTACCCAATCTCCATTGTTAAATGCTTTCATGCTTGTCCCTCCTTGAATACTTCATCGTCCATCTACTGTTAAAAATTTATTCTATAATCATATTGTGCCAAAACTGTCACGGAAAGACCAATATTTGCTTTTCGAAATCCATATAGATTTGCTATACTAGGGAATGAAGGAAGTGATTAGTTATGAATATGGAATTTCTTTATTTTCCGGAAGATAAGATGGAATATATCCCAGCGATAATTTCGCTGATTATTTTTATGGCAGGGGCATGCTTTGCGATGTACTTCTTATACAAAAAATCAAAAAAAGATGAAAAGTTAGCCGATGAAAAATATGGCATGAATCAGATAGAAAACCAACAAGAGGAACAGAAAAAAGATTCGTAATTCACCATCCGCACATGGATGGTTTTTTATTTGCACTAAAATCAGGGTGTTTTATCCAATGCATTGTTAAAAAATATTCCCTTATGATTATTGCTTGATAATTGGTAGATACTAAAAAATACAAGCAGAAAGGGGGAATATTTTTTGTATAGAATCGTTCTTGTTGGATTGGTAGCCTTACTTCTTATGACAGGCTGTGCTTTGAAAGGCAGTACGAATGTTAAAAAGGTGCAAATGTATGATGCCTCAGGAAGTGTGATTGGAACAGCTACACTTACAGAGCAAGAAGATGCCATAAAAATGAAAATAAAAGTAGAGGGCCTTACACCAGGATTTCATGGTATCCATATTCATGAATATCCGATATGCGAGGGACCGGATTTCAAATCTGCGGGGAACCATCTAAATCCAGAAGGTAAGGAACATGGCTTAATGAATCCAGACGGGTCACATCTTGGGGATTTGCCTAATATTAAAGCAGATGCTGATGGCTTGGTGGAAAACGAACTGATACTTTCAGAAGCCACGTTAAAAACAGGGAGAAAGTCACTTCTTGCTAGAGAAGGAAGCTCTCTTGTGATTAGCGAAGAAATGGATGATGGAGTGAGTCAGCCAAGTGGTAATGGCGGGACCCGAATAGCATGTGGGGAAATTAAGCATAAAAATGAAAAGGCAAATAAAAAGCCTCCAACCGATCCTGCACAATTGGAAAAGCCGACAGACAAGAAATAAAGCGCGGAATTCATTTTAGATTCCGCGCTTTTCATCATAGATTTATACAGGATGACTTTGCAATGCATCCACGATTCGCTGAACACCTTCAGCAACCGTTTCTTTTGGACAGGCAATATTCATTCGCATATATTGTGCCCCATCTTCACCGTAAGCAATTCCAGCATTTAGTCCGACTTTCGCTTTTTCAATCATAAATTGTTTTAATGCTTCAGCCTCTAATCCGAGCGCACTACAATCTATCCAGACTAAGTAAGTACCCTCCGCTTGAATTACTCTTAATGCAGGCGCATGCCTGTGTAACGTATCTACAACATATTGATAGTTTTCGTTCAAGGTTTGTAGCAATTCTTCCAGCCATGCCTCACCACGCGTATACGCTGCTTCCAATGCAATATTTCCCATCGTATTAAGTGAATTAAGTCCAACACGAGTTAATTCTGCATCTATTTTACTGCGAAGTGCTGGGTTTTCGGTAATGATGTAGGATACCTGTAATCCAGCAAGGTTAAACGTTTTGGTAGGAGACATGCAAGTGATTGTCTGGTTCGAGATTTCTTTAGAAATAGATGCGATTGGCGTATGATGGTTACCTGAATACACTAAATCCGCGTGAATTTCATCGGAGATAATCAGCACATCATATTGCAGACAAAGCTGCGCCATTCTGGTTAATTCATCTTTTGTCCAAACCCTTCCAACTGGGTTATGTGGTGAGCATAAAATAAAAGCTTTTACTCCTGCTTTAAATTTAGCTTCTAAATCATCAAAATCAATTGTAAAACGATCCCCTTCACGGACAAGTGGATTTTTAACAATATGACAGCCTTGACTTTCAATCACCTGATAAAATGGTGGATATACTGGTGTCTGAATTAAGACATTATCTCCTGGTTTAGTGAATGCTTTAACAGCCAAATGCAGGCTTGTAACCACTCCAGGGCTAAAGGATAGCCAATCGGATGAAATATTCCAATTATTTCTGTTCTGCTGCCATTGAATGACAGCGTTTTTTACATTATCATCAATTACTGTATAGCCGTAAATTCCGTGTTCGATTCTATTTTTCAATGCATCATTCACCGCTTGTGGTGCTTGAAAGTCCATATCTGCAACCCACATCGGCAGTACATCTTCGGTCTGGAAAATAGCTTGAAGTGAATCCCATTTAACAGATCGGGTATTTTTACGACTATGTTTTACATCAAAAGCTAACATAATTTTACCCCCTAAAATTTGCACTATTCCTAGTATACCGTAAATATGAGTTGCTGCCAGTGATTTTTCAAAAAAATCTACTCTTCGATTAAAAAAATTTTAAAGTAAAAAAAGACAATAAAAAAAGCAAAGCGATAAACGCCTTGCCTACAGGGGGAATACGAGAAAGTCTTACATTACTAGTAATACCCCGTAAAACAGATAATAAACATATTTTGGTGAAATTTTTATAAAAAACGTAAAAAAATGTGGAATCGATTGTTTTTTTCCTGTTTTTCCTTGTTTGTAGCGATGTATATAAGAAAAAAGTCTGTTTACCAAACTGGCAAACAGACTTTCATGATTAGTTTAATCGGTCTTCCAGTTTGGCTCTTTCTTCTTCAAAGCCTGCTTTACCTAATAGAGCAAACATATTACGTTTATATGCTTCTACACCCGGCTGATCAAATGGATTTACACCAAGCAGATATCCACTTATCGCACATGCTTTTTCAAAGAAATAGACGAGGTAGCCGAAAGTGTAAGCATCCAGTTTTGGAACTTCAACAATTAGATTCGGTACGCCACCATCTGTATGTGCCAATAAGGTGCCCTGGTAAGCTTTATCGTTTATTTCATGAATGGTGCGACCGGCAAGATAGTTTAGGCCATCTGAATCCTGTTCTTCTGATTCAAGGGTGATTTCTTTTTTAGGCTTTTGTACATGAAGTACAGTCTCAAACAGGTCCCTGCGACCTTCTTGAATATATTGTCCAAGGGAATGCAGGTCTGTTGAAAAATTGGCGGATGTAGGAAAAATACCTTTCTGATCCTTTCCTTCACTTTCGCCAAACAATTGCTTCCACCATTCCGCAAAATATTGCAGCTGTGGCTCATAATTAATCAGCATTTCAATTGTTTTACCTTTGCTGTATAGTACATTTCGAACCGCTGCGTATTGATAAGCAGGATTTTCAGTTAATGAAGGTGTAGCTAAATCTGATACAGCAGCTTGTGCACCCTTCATCATTTCTTCTATAGAAATACCACCAACAGCAATTGGCAATAATCCTACAGCAGTTAAAACAGAATATCGTCCACCAACATCATCTGGAATGACGAAAGTTTCATACCCAGCACCATCTGCAACGGTTTTTAAAGCACCTTTTGCTTTATCTGTTGTAGCATAAATCCGGGATTTCGCTTCTTCTTTGCCATATTTTTCTTCGAGGTATTTCTTAAATATACGAAAAGCAATTGCTGGTTCTGTCGTTGTTCCGCTTTTTGAAATGACATTGATCGATACATCTTTACCATCTAATATATCAAATAATTCTTGAATATACGTTGAACTCATATGATGTCCTACGAAAATCACTTGTGGCGCTTGGCGCTGTTCTTTACTTAATAGATTTTGAAACGAGTGCGTTAGCATTTCCAAGGCAGCGCGCGCTCCAAGGTAGGACCCGCCAATACCAATCACAAGCAGGATATCTGAATCACGGCGAATCTTTTCAGCTGCTTGTTGAATACGAGTAAATTCTTCTTTGTCATAATCATTTGGGAGATTAACCCAACCAACGTAATCATTGCCTTGTCCTGTTTTATTGTGCAACGCATCATGTGCCTGCTGCACGAAATCACCTAAGTAATCTATTTCATGTTGATTGAAAAAATCCAATGCTTTACTGTAGTTGAATTGAATATGTGTCATATGCATTCCTCCTAAGGACCATTATATAGTTTTACTTTAGCGGACGAAAGCTTGGAAAGCAAGAATCAGCACCGCATGTAACAAAACTGTCATGGGTGGGGCAAGAACAGGCTGCTGATTCGTATCAGATAACAAATAAAAAAGCATCTTGCCTTTTAGGGGCAGATGCTTTTACAAAAGAAAGGATTAGTTTTTAAAAGTGCCTTCACGCTCTTTAGACTGTTCAATCCATTCTTCTAGCTTGTCTTTTAATGTGTTAAATCCAGCGTTGTTATCTTGTTGCTGATTAAAAGCCGGTTTGTTTTGTGGCTTACTTGCTGTTTTCTTTGGTGCTTCCTCTGTTGCACGGATTGATAAAGAAACTTTATTGTTTGCTTCATCAATGTTGAGAACTTTTACAGATACTTCATCGCCAATCTCTAAATGATCATTGATATCTTTTACAAAGCCGTGCGTTACTTCTGATATATGAACCAAGCCTTGAACTTTATCGTTAAGTGCAACGAATGCTCCGTATGGCTGAATTCCTGTTACTTTTCCCTGTAAAATTTGTCCTGTTTCGATTTCCATTGTCATGCTGAACAACTCCTATTTTCAATTCGATTCTTTTCACACATTTAAATATATTAACATAGGATGTTCGGTTAGGCAACTTTAACAGGAGAAAAAAAGATTTTCCAATGGCTAGACAAAATCCAACAGGTTAATATATTAAATGTGATTTAACTGATACAAAATATTTTCAAAATGAAGATTTAATGTATTGTAGCAGCTCCTAATAATAAAACTGCAAAAGTTAATTGGTCAGATTATTCTGGAAAATGATTGAGCTTTTATAGTGTGCTTGATATGATAGATGAAAATGGTCAAAAGGAGTGTGGGGATAAATGAAAAGGGTGTTAATTCTAGGACTGATGGTCGCAGGTATTATTGGTGCAACTTTTGTTGTTGCTTTAAATTGGGATAATAAAACGATTACGGTCAATGCTGATGAATTAATTGCAACCGAGGAAACAGAGGATTCATTAGCGGAACAACTTGAGACAAAAGGGCACTTTGCAGCTGATAAAATTACGGATGATGAAATTCATAAAAAAATAAAAGAAATGGTTAAATCGGGAGAATTGGACCCTTATGATGTTACAGTTAATTCATCAGATTTCGATGCAGAAGAACAACTGACAGTTGGTGGATTTAATGAACCTGTTTTCTATACATCAAATTTTGAATTGTTTAATGCACATTCAATCATAGCAACTTTGTTAGTAGAAACTGACTTTGAAAAACATAAAGATAGCGCTTTAGATGGTCTTTTGGGTTTTTTACAAAAAATTAAATATGATAAAGTGGAGGAAGAACAGCAAAAAAAGATGGATAAGGTAATAGAATTAACAAAAGTTGCTGCCAAGAATGATATAAAGCAAACTAATCCTATTTTGTCTGAAATCCATTCTTTATTACATGAATTAGATGAACATTTCAATATTGATCCTTATGCCCATGAAGACAATTAGATTGAAATTTGGATAATGAAATAACCAGTTTAAAGGTCATTTTTAGTTTTATTTTATTGGTACTTTTGAAATTATAAGTTAGTGACGGGCCTTCAGTTATAATCAAAGAAGTAAATTTACTTATAATTTACTGCTTTATTTTTAAAGTGAGGTGAAAATTTGAAAAGGAAAGATCTGAAGATATTCACAACAATCTCTTTTTTTACAGCGTTGGTTGTTATTCTTGCTATTCCGCCCTTCATATACAAAAAACTAATTCAGGATGGGGATGTAGGATATATCTTAAATTTATATCTATCTGTGGCAATTCTGGTTTCTTTTTTTGGCATACCAATAAGCATGGTTTCCATGTTCTGTAAAGAAAATTTAGTTAAAAGAATTTTTGCGATAATTATAAACCTCATACCATGCAGCCTTTTAATTTATGCTATAGCTGTGGAATCTATAAATGAATTTCTCGGCACTGCACCTTGAATGAATCTTTTAACAGAATTACATTTTAAACTGAAAAAACAGTATGAAACCAGTTCATCCCACATTTTCAACTTTTTATATATACCAATCCAATTTGGAATAATTTTTTATAAATACACGCATATTCAAAATTTATCCGAACGAAGTGCAGGTGGTTTGTTTGATGGCATTATTCAAGGAATTGAAGAAAGGATAGATTGAATCTAATTAGCGATACAATCTTATGTTTCGCTAATTAGAGTATTGTAAACATAGGTTAAATTACTTTATATCATCTACAATATTTGAGGTTTTGTATCCGTTGTTACCTACATGAGTATGTACCCTAGCGACACCACTTACATGTCCTAATAAGGTGTAACCGATTACATAACCGCAGTAAGTGTAACGAGTTGAAGTCTCATGTACTCTTCCTACAAATAAATTCTCGGAATTTATTGTTCCAGCAATCGCATACGTTGGATGGTAAACCCTAACAATATAATCATTATTTGCCCCGGATCGAATGACAGCCTCCGTTTTAAATTGTAAATTTACAAGGCCCGTAGCCTAATAGGATTTAATTATATATGTTCCGGACGACTTAGGTTTAAATGCCATTGGATTAATTTCTCCATCACCTTTATACTCCTTGTAGTTCCCCAGCGACTGCAATGTTGGACCCCATTAGTACAATTGCAATGATTGATATTAAGACAAAGATTTTTGATAATCCCCCCATAATACATTTAATACTATATAGTTCTACATAGATGTATACTTTCTTCTCAAATATTCAAAAAAGGCACAGAAGTATAAATAAATTGAATTTAAACTTTTTATTAATCTTTTTAAACCACAGGCTCTGCCTGTGTGCAAACGAAACTTTTAGAGTTGTATCCAAAAAAACTCCAAACGTTATAATAGAAGATGGCCGTCAAACCAACTTTAAATAACGAGAGGAGCCT
>NZ_QTSZ01000012.1 GCF_003730295.1 Ornithinibacillus gellani | reverse complement strand
GAAACAGTTGGATCCTATTGTCAAAGAGTGGGCCGAAAGAACTTTGAAAAACCAGTATTACCGATATCTTTATGTTGATGCCATGTATATCAAAGTACGTGAATACCACAAAGTGGTATCCAAGGCTGTATATATTGCCATGGGTGTTAATACGGACAATAAGCGCGAAATCATTGGCTTTCAAATTGCGAATCAAGAGTCAAAACAAAATTGGACGCTGTTCTTTGATTCATTAATTCTTAGAGGGTTAGTCCAACCAAAACTCGTTATTTCCGATGCCCATGAGGGCCTAAAAACTGCTATTCAGGAACGGTTTCTTGGTTCAGGCTGGCAACGTTGCACCGTACATTTTTTAAGAAATATTATAGATGTAATGCCAAAGAAAAATACGGTGGAAGCAAGACAACACCTGAAGGAAATATTCAAAGCAGCTAACCTAGAAATATCAAGAAAGTTAAAAAATGAGTTCATTGAAAAGTATGAGAACGAAAAACGATTTGAAAAGGCTATTAAAACGCTTGATGCTGGTTATGAAGATGCTGTTCAATTTTACGCTGAGCCCCAATATACACATAAACATATTCGTACAACCAATTCCTTGGAACGGTTGAATAGCGAAGTTAGAAGAAGGGAAACGGTTATCCGCATCTTCCCGAATGAAGAATCTGCGTACAGGCTAATTGGTGCTGTCCTAATGGATTTGGAAGAAAATCTGGATCCAGGAAACAGGAAATTTTTAATAGAACCACAACAATAATGATACAAAATTAAAAAGCACGTAATTACTGCCCTCAGCTATTATGAAACTTTATGCCAGGATAATTTGACATGGAGCCTCTAGCGGGTATGATTTCACCAGCCAGAAGCCAGGTAAACAACAACTACCTGGCTATGCCGTAACAGGCTATCACACCCGCCCCTCCATATCAAATTGTATATCAGCAGGGAATCGACTTAGTGCTTTATAATTTT
>NZ_QTSZ01000013.1 GCF_003730295.1 Ornithinibacillus gellani | reverse complement strand
GTGGAAAGGATAAGTGCTGAAAGCATCTAAGCATGAAGCCCCCCTCAAGATGAGACTTCCCATCACTTCAAGTGAGTAAGATCCCTCAAAGACGATGAGGTTGATAGGTCCGAGGTGGAAGCGTGGTAACACGTGCAGCTGACGGATACTAATTGATCGAGGACTTAACTAACTTATTTTGGTTGATATGTCATGGTTAATCGCTTATTTGGTTTTCAGGGTATAAATTGTATATTTCATGATGAATTATACAAAACAACCTGTATATTCAGGTCTGGTAGCAATAGCGAAGAGGTCACACCTGTTCCCATATCGAACACAGCAGTTAAGCTCTTCTGCGCCGATGGTAGTTGAGGCATCGCCTCTGCAAGAGTAGGACGCTGCCGGGCAGTTAAAAAGCAACTCAATGAGTTATTCTCATTGAGTTGCTTTTTTTTGTGAAGTGAATGTTGTGCAGGATACGCTCCATTATAGTAAAATGATGGATAAATAATAACAGGGAGGCTACAATCAGCATGACCTGGAATGATATTTTAGGTAATGATTTTCTTACCATTATAATTCGTGTTTTAATTGCACTCGTATTATCGGGCCTTATTGGTTTTGAACGGGAATTAAAAAATCACTCTGCTGGATTCCGGACACATATTTTAGTTGGTATTGGTGCTTGCTTAATGATGTGTCTTTCTCTCTATGGCTTCCAACAATTTGAAGGAACAAATCTTAATATAAGATTTGATCCGGCACGTATCCCTTCCTATGTAATAAGTGGTATTGGATTCCTCGGAGCAGGTACAATTATTGTTTATGGAGGAACAATAAGAGGACTAACTACTGCTGCATCTATTTGGACTGTTGCAGGACTCGGACTAGTTGTTGGTGCAGGGATGTATGCTGTTGCTGTATTTACGACTTTGATTATTTTACTTAGCTTAGTATTTTTAAATAATCTAGAAAAAATATTTGTGAAAACCCACACTTCAAATGTGATAGAGATTATTGCTTTACCGGATTTGCAGGTCCATCAAATTGTATCGGTATTTGAAAAATACAATGTGCAGATTCGCAGTGTAGAAATTATGAAAGTAGAAAATGATTTGCGAAGTTTATTTTTTCAATTTGAAAAGAACAAAGGTAAGGATATGAACCGCGTTTTGTTAGTTGAAGAGATTTCCAACATAACGGCTGTGAAGAATATCATTGATCGGAGTTAAAAATATTTTAAGTAAAACATGTGTTATGTTAGATCGTTTTAGGGAAGATTAAGAAGATAAGCACATGTATGCCTGCAAGTATTAACGTGAACGAATGGACGCATGTCTATCACCCAATCACATACATTTGAGACCGTGCATATAACTCCACAAAAAACACGACATGATGAGCAGGTTGTTACGATTGCTAAAGCAAAGGTGTATGCTTTTCTCAAAAAATGAAGTGATCCTTTAAATTTTTAGTGGGTAGTAAACAAATCATACGGAATTGTATGGTTTTTTATAAAAAGATGGTTTGCATAATGGTTGGTTTGGCGTATAATAAAAATATAGTCAAAGTTAGTCAAAGTCAATGTAATTGTTTTGGTTGGGAGGTGGTCCGATGCGAAATATTAGCGATATTATTGAACAATACTTGAAGAAAAGATTGCATACAAAAGGTAAAAATGTTATTGAAATAAAACGGAGTGAGGTAGCAGATCAATTTCAATGTGTTCCCTCACAAATTAACTATGTTATTAATACGCGTTTTACGATTGAAAAAGGGTATATAGTAGAGAGTAAACGTGGTGGTGGTGGTTATATCCGTATTATCCGTGTCATTCATCAAGATAAATCGGAAATGATTGACGAAATTATCCAGATGATCCAACCGGCTGTCACACAACGCGCCTCTTTAGATATATTGGAACGGTTATTAGAGGAAGAAATCATTACCGAACGTGAAGCGACCATCATTGCTAGCGTTATGCAGCGCGAAACCCTTGCCTTTCCGTTGCCATTACGGGATGAGGTTCGTTCGAGGCTGCTGACAGCAATGCTAACGACTTTAAAATATGAATAATAGTTATATATAATGTTTATCAGACCATTGGAATATCCTTAAAAGGAGGAGAGGCAATGGAATGTCAGGAATGTCATAAACGACCCGCAACAATCCATTTAACACAGGTTATTCATGGTAAAAAAATGCAAATAAATGTTTGTGAAGAATGTGCAAAATTAAAAGGATATTTTACTTATCCGGAAGAAGCGTATACATTGCATAATTTGTTAACCGGACTTTTTAATTTTGATTCGCCAAAAATGGAATCTGGGACGAATAATACACCAATACAACATCGTAATGACTTGCAATGTCCCACATGTGAATTAACCTTCTCGCAATTTAAACGCTCCGGAAAATTTGGATGTGCTACTTGCTATGATGCTTTCTCCAGCCAATTGGATCCAATTTTACGCAGGGTTCATAGCGGGAATACGAAACATGCTGGTAAGATTCCAAAGCGAAAAGGTGGCAATCTTCATTTGAAAAAACAGATGGAGGATTACCGCAACCAATTAAAGACGCTAATTGAAGAAGAGGCTTTTGAACAGGCAGCGAAAGTTAGAGATCAGATAAAGGCATTGGATGCACAGATTCGCGAAGAAGAAGCAGGTGATGATAAATGACCTTGAAGGATTTCATGAATGAAGCGATTAGCCCCTGGATGCGTGAAAACGGGCCAGATAGCGATATCGTTTTAAGCAGTCGAATTAGATTAGCGAGAAACTTTGCGGATGCTGTATTTCCGACGGTGGCTACAGAAGAAGAACTGGAGGAAATCAAAGCATTTTTTAAGTCATCCTATGATCAACAATCCTTTGATGATTATCAGGATTTAGAATTTATATCGATTCAGGATTTAAGTACCATTGAGCGCAGGGTGTTGGTTGAGAAACATTTAATTAGTCCGCTATTAGCGAAAAACACTCAGGCAGGTGCAACGTTAATCTCTAGCAATGAACAGGTTTCGGTCATGGTGAATGAAGAGGATCACATTCGTATTCAGCTTTATTACCCAGGACTTCAGCTGGCGAAAGCGTTGAAAAAAGCTTTTGCTTTTGATGATTGGTTGGAGACAAAGGTCAATTATGCTTTTGATGAAACGAAGGGATACTTAACAAGCTGCCCTACCAATGTTGGAACAGGTATGCGTGCATCGGTGATGATGCATTTACCTGCACTGGCATTAACGAAACAGCTGAACCGTATGATTCCAGCAATTAACCAATTGGGACTTGTTGTTCGGGGGATATACGGTGAGGGAAGCGAGGCGTTGGGCAATCTATTCCAAATCTCAAATCAGATCACACTGGGCAAATCAGAAGAGGATATTATTTCCGACCTTCAAGGAGTCGTCCAGCAATTGATTGAGCATGAACGGCATGCAAGGGAACGTTTGATGCAGCAATCCCCGACAAAACTGGCGGATCGTATATATCGTTCACTTGGTGTACTGGAATATAGTAGAATTATGGAATCAAAAGAAGCAGCAAATTGTTTATCAGATGTTCGTCTGGGCATCGACCTAGATATGATCAAAAATATTTCCTGTACCATTTTACATGAACTAATGGTCTTAACACAGCCGGGCTTTTTACAGCATTATGCACAAAAGGCATTAACAGCGAATGAACGAGACGTATTACGGGCAACACTGATACGGGAACGATTACAGTTGGAGAAATAATCGGTAGGAGGAAGAGGATATGATGTTTGGAAGATTTACAGAAAGAGCGCAAAAAGTGCTGGCACTCTCCCAGGAAGAAGCGGTTCGTCTTGGCCATCATAATATAGGGACAGAGCATATCTTATTAGGTTTGGTTCGTGAGGGTGAAGGAATTGCAGCCAAAGCGTTGGAATCTTTAGGACTGGAAGCACCTAAAATTCAGGAAGAGGTTGAAAAACTAATTGGTAAAGGTAAGCAAACCATGCAGGCTATTCATTACACACCACGTGCCAAAAAGGTAGTCGAGCTTTCTCAGGATGAAGCACGGAAGCTTGGTCATTCATATGTAGGGACAGAGCATATTTTACTTGGCTTGATTCGTGAAGGCGAGGGTGTTGCTGCGCGTGTACTTACAAACTTGGGGGTAAGCCTAAATAAGGCCAGACAGCAGGTATTGCAATTACTAGGCAGTAATGAATCCCAAGCAGGCAGACAAAACCGTGGACAGGTACCAAATGCAAATACGCCAACATTGGATTCTTTGGCTAGAGATTTAACAGCCAGTGCAAAAGAGGGCAATGTGGATCCGGTAATAGGTCGCAGCAAGGAAATTGAACGCGTTATTCAAGTATTAAGCCGACGTACGAAAAACAATCCCGTTTTAATCGGTGAGCCTGGTGTCGGTAAAACGGCTGTTGCTGAGGGTCTTGCACAGCAGGTTGTCCATAACGAAGTACCTGAAATCCTACGAGATAAACGAGTGATGACTTTAGATATGGGGACGGTCGTTGCAGGCACGAAATACCGGGGTGAGTTTGAGGATCGTCTTAAAAAAGTAATGGAAGAAATTCGCCAAGCAGGAAATATCATCTTATTCATTGATGAGCTTCATACATTGATTGGTGCAGGTGGTGCAGAGGGTGCGATTGATGCGTCCAATATTTTAAAACCATCCCTTGCACGAGGCGAGCTGCAATGTATTGGGGCAACAACGTTAGATGAGTATCGTAAATACATTGAAAAAGATGCAGCACTTGAACGACGCTTCCAACCCATCCAAGTGGATGAACCATCAATTGAGGAGACCATTTTAATCTTAAAAGGGTTACGTGATCGTTATGAAGCACATCATCGTGTAACGATAACTGATGATGCCATCGATGCTGCGGCTAATTTATCGAGCCGATATATTACGGACCGCTTTTTGCCAGATAAAGCAATAGATTTAATTGATGAAGCTGGCTCTAAAGTGCGATTAAAATCTTATACGATTCCACCAAATTTAAAGGAATTGGAGCATAAATTAGAAGAGGTTCGTAAAGAAAAGGATGCAGCTGTCCAAGGACAGGAATTTGAAAAAGCGGCAGCATTACGTGATTCTGAGCAACGTCTTCGGGAGCAGCTGGAAACAACGAAAAATGAGTGGAAAGAAAAGCAGGGACAAGAGGATTCCCGTGTGACTGTTGAGGACATTGCGAGTGTCGTATCAGCTTGGACTGGTGTTCCTGTGTCGAAGCTGACAAAGGATGAAAGTAATCGTTTGCTGAATATGGAAGAAATTCTTCATAAACGAGTCATTGGTCAAAAAGAGGCAGTCAATGCCGTTTCGAAAGCAATCCGTCGTGCACGAGCAGGATTGAAGGATCCGAAGCGACCAATTGGTTCTTTTATCTTCTTAGGTCCAACAGGTGTTGGTAAAACAGAATTAGCTCGCGCGCTAGCAGAGGCAATGTTTGCTGATGAGGATGCGATGATACGAATTGATATGTCCGAATACATGGAGAAGCATTCCACTTCACGTCTTGTTGGCTCTCCTCCGGGCTATGTCGGCTTTGAAGAAGGTGGTCAATTAACTGAAAAAGTCCGTCGTAAGCCTTATTCTGTTGTTTTACTGGATGAGGTAGAAAAGGCGCATCCAGATGTCTTTAATATTTTACTGCAAGTGTTGGAGGATGGTCGATTAACCGATTCTAAAGGCCGTTTAGTAGATTTTCGTAATACGGTCTTGATCATGACCTCAAACGTAGGTGCAAGTGAATTGCGTCGAAACAAATATGTTGGCTTCAATCTTGGTGAAGAGGGCCAGGAATACACGGATATGAAGGATAAGGTAACGGCAGAAATGAAAAAAGCATTTCGACCTGAATTCCTCAATCGGATTGATGAAACGATTGTATTCCACTCCTTAGAGAAAAAGCATATGAAAGAAATTGTCGTGCTGATGGTGAATCAACTGAAACAACGTCTGCAAGAGCAGGAGATAGATTTCTCACTAACAGATAAGGCGTTGGAAAAGATTGCTGATGAAGGCTTCGAGCCCGAGTATGGCGCAAGGCCATTACGCCGGTCCATTCAGAAGCATGTAGAAGATTTACTTTCTGAAGCCTTATTAAAGGGTACCATTTCAAAAGGTCAAAAAGTAAAAATAGGGCTAAACAATAAAGGAGAATTCATTGTTTTACCTTAACAAAAAACAATTTTTCTATCATTTTGAACCGAAGAGCACCTGCTTTTCGGTTTTTCCTTATCTTCATTCTCCATGATAAAATAACAATTGTGGCATAAAGATGGAAAAACTATTGTTAAATTGATAGAAACCTGTAACTTTACGGTTATTATTATCGTATACAATAGAGATAGTGAAAGGATAGGGTAGAATGGCCAAGCGCAAATCAAAATTTGTTTGTCAGGAATGTGGATATGAATCTCCGAGATGGATGGGGAAATGTCCCGGCTGCCATACGTGGAATACGATGGTAGAAGAGCTGGATGCTTCCAGCTCAAAAAATAGACATACATTTGTAACAGGAACAAAAAGTAATAAACCAGAAAAAATAACAGCCATTGCATCTCAGAAGGAACCCCGTATTACAACGAGTATGAAGGAATTTAATCGGGTTCTTGGGGGAGGTATTGTTCCGGGCTCCCTTGTATTAATTGGGGGCGATCCAGGGATTGGGAAATCGACTCTGTTACTGCAAATCTCATCTCAGCTGGCAGATAAGGATTTATCCGTTTTGTATATTTCCGGTGAGGAATCTACAAGGCAGACAAAGCTGCGTGCAGATCGGCTTGGTGTAACAGCAGATTCTCTCTATGTTCTTTCCGAAACCAATCTATTAGATATTTCGAATCAGATTGAGGCAATTAAGCCTTCGTTTATCGTCATTGACTCCATTCAAACGATTTATCGAGATGAGGTTACAAGTGCTCCTGGTAGTGTTGCACAAGTTCGCGAGTGTACAAGTGAATTAATGCGGCTGGCGAAAACACTCCATATCCCTATTTTTATTGTGGGGCATGTAACGAAGGAAGGCGCGATTGCCGGACCGCGTATGTTGGAGCATATGGTTGACGTTGTCTTATATTTTGAAGGGGAGCGGCACCATGCTTTTCGGATCCTGCGCGGGGTGAAAAATCGTTTTGGCAGCACCAATGAAATGGGTATCTTTGAAATGAAAGAAGAAGGCTTGCGTGAGGTGCTGAATCCGTCTGAAATCTTTCTGGAAGAACGTTCAGAGGGAGCAGCAGGTTCTACGATTGTTGCATCCATGGAAGGAACAAGACCTGTTTTAGTTGAAATACAAGCACTTATTTCACCTTCCAGCTTTGGCAACCCAAGAAGAATGGCTACAGGAATTGACCATAACCGTGTGCCGCTGCTGATGGCCGTTTTGGAGAAACGGGTTGGGTTAATGCTGCAAAATCAAGATGCATATATTAAAGTAGCGGGTGGCGTTAAACTGGATGAACCAGCAATTGATTTGGCGGTTGCAGTAAGTATTGCTTCGAGCTTCCGTGATCAGGCAACAAACGCAGAAGATATCTTCATTGGTGAGGTTGGCTTAACCGGAGAAGTACGCCGGGTATCGCGCATCGAACAACGGGTGCAGGAGGCGGCTAAGCTAGGCTTTAAGCGTGTTATTTGTCCACAAAAAAATATGGATGGTTGGACAGTGCCAAAAGGAATTACGGTAATTGGTGTAGATACGGTGCAAGAGGCATTGGAGATAGGCTTAACCAGATAGGTGAATTTCTTGTCTACAACGTTCGAGCATATTTGACATTCTACGCGCTGTATGATAAAATTTTATATTTTGAAAATTTGAATGTTTAGAATCGCTATGCTACTATTTATTGTAAGTATTTGTGTATTTTATAAAATCGGTTATCTTTTTTATGCTTTTGGCAATAATAATAGACAGGAGGTGATGCTGGTGCTAAAAAAGATTGTTCATCTATTTTTCATCATAACGGGTGGGACAGTAGGATACCTGTATATACCAGATCTGATTTCATTTTTTAATTTTACAGAAGCGAAATGGGTATTGTCCCCTTACTTTGGCTCCATTTTGGGTGCTATTATCTTTTTTCTTATTTCGTACTGGCTAGTAGATTATATCGTGGGGTTCTTAAAATGGATTGAGGAAGCTTTGATTAAGGTGCCTGTAGGTGATTTGTTTTTTGGTAGTCTTGGGCTGATTATTGGTTTGGTCATTGCATATTTAATCAATATTACCATTCAAGATATCAATATCAAATTTGTATCTCAGGTCATACCATTGTTCATTACCATTTTACTAGGTTATTTTGGTTTTCAGGTTGGTTTTAGGAGACGTGAGGAATTTGTTAATCTCCTGAATAAAAAAGACCGAGATAAAAAACGTGCGCATACAGCGGAAGCAGATGGCGTGGAACAAGGGCAACCAAAGGCAAAAATTTTGGACACGAGTGTTATTATTGATGGCAGAATAGCAGATATTTGCCAGACAAGCTTTTTGGAAGGAACCATTGTGATTCCGCAGTTTGTACTAGGTGAATTGCAGCATATAGCCGACTCATCTGATGCATTAAAGCGAAACCGTGGTCGTCGAGGGTTGGATGTGCTAAACAGAATCCAAAAGGAATTACCTGTTCATGTGGAAATTTATGAGGGTGATTTTGAGGATATTCCAGAGGTCGATAGTAAGCTGATTAAGCTTGCTAAAGTCATCCATGGTGTTGTGGTCACAAATGACTTTAACTTGAATAAGGTTTGTGATCTACAGGGTGTCCCTGTGTTAAATATTAATGACTTGGCAAATGCGGTGAAGCCGGTTGTGCTTCCTGGTGAAGAACTGATGGTTCAGGTGATTAAAGATGGGAAAGAACAGAATCAAGGGATTGCCTATTTAGATGATGGTACGATGATTGTTGTGGAAGAGGGACGCAATTATATTGGCAAAACCATCGAAGTACTCATTACGAGTGTACTGCAGACATCTGCGGGCAGAATGATTTTTGCCAAACCAAAGCTACTCGAAAAAGCTTTATGAAATAACCGGGATACGTAATAAAGATTGATTTCAGGCTGCCTATGTATGCAGCCTGATTGCCTTATCCCGTCGTAATTGATATAATTTCCAAGGATGGATTGAAAAGTGATAACGAAATTGGTTATCGCTTTTTGTTCTACTTGGAAAACTGGTAGTTCGGATGCTGCCTATTTATAATTTTTGATTCGAAATGAGAGGGGAACCATCATGACAAATGAAGTTCGTGTTCGTTACGCACCAAGCCCAACAGGTCATTTGCATATTGGCAACGCGCGTACGGCATTATTCAACTATTTATATGCAAAGCATTTTAACGGAAAATTTATTATTCGTATTGAAGACACGGATGACAAACGAAATGTTGCTGGCGGTGAAGAAAGTCAGTTGAAGTTTTTGAAATGGCTTGGAATCGAATGGGATGAAGGCGCTGACGTTGGTGGTTCCTATGGCCCGTACCGACAAATGGAACGCTTGGATTTATATCAAAAATACGTAGACGAGCTATTGGAGCGTAATCTTGCTTATAAATGTTATATGACTTCGGAAGAATTAGAGCAGGAGCGTGAGGAGCAGCGTGCAAAGGGACAGGTTCCTAAATACGCAGGTGCCCATAGTAATTTAACAGAAGAGGAAATCGCTGCATTTGAAAAAGAAGGTCGTAAACCGAGCATTCGTATGCGAGTGCCACAGGACACGACATTTACTTTTAATGATATTGTTCGCGGCGAAATCACCTTCGATTCCAGTGATTTTGGGGACTGGGTTATTGTCAAACAGAATGGTATTCCAACCTATAACTTTGCTGTTGCAGTAGATGATCATCATATGCAAATCACCCATGTGCTGCGCGGGGAAGAACATATTTCCAATACGCCGAGACAGATGATGGTATATCAAGCGTTTGGTTGGGAACCTCCAACATTTGGCCATATGACATTGATTTTGAATGAGCAACGGAAAAAACTGAGCAAACGCGATCAGCATATTTTGCAATTTATTGAGCAATATCATGACCTTGGCTATCTACCGGAAGCATTGTTTAATTTTATTACCTTGCTTGGATGGTCACCAGTCGGCGAAGAGGAAATTTTTGATAAGGAAACGTTAATTTCCATCTTTGATCCGGAGCGTTTGTCTACATCCGCAGCAATTTTTGATGCGCAAAAACTTAAATGGATGAACAACGAATATATTAAAGCGACAGATTTAGACAAAATTATTTCCCTGGCAATGCCATACTTAGTGGAGGCAGGTAAATTGCCAAAGGATATGGATGAACAAACACGGAATTGGGCAGAGCGCGTAATTGGCTTGTACCGCGAACAGCTCCGTTATGGTCAGGAAATTGTAGAACTAACAGATTTGTTCTTTAAACAATCGATTGTGTATGATGATGCGGCACTGGCTATTTTGGAAGAGGAGCAGGTTCCAGAAGTACTGCAGGTATTAACCGATAAGCTGATTCATTTGGATAGCTTTGATCAGGATTCTATTAAAGCGCAGATTAAAGCAACCCAAAAGGAAACAGGACATCGTGGGAAAAAGCTATTCATGCCAATTCGTGTAGCGACTACCGGCCAGGCACATGGTCCAGAGCTGCCGCTTGCGATTGAATTACTTGGTAAAGATGTTATCATTGCGCGTTTGGATGAAGTATTAAAGAAACTAAACGCATAATACCTTTTGGTTCACAATTCATGAAGAATATAATATAGTAGTAATACCATATAGAACGTTGATAAGGGAAAGTAGGAAGTGCACTGCCTACACAGAGAGAATTGCCATCGGCTGTAAGCAATTCTAGGCATCATTTGTGAAGTGCCCCTTGGAGTCTGACATGGAAGTAGAAGTACATGCCAGCGGTTTCGCTACCGTTAATAAGCTGAAGCTGGAGAGATTCATCTCTCAAACAGGGTGGAACCGCGCCAACCAAGCGTCTCTGTGTAATAATTTATTGCACAGGGACGCTTTGTTTATTTTTTACAAAAATCATCTGGATTGTCTTTGGATTCATGGCGATTATTTCAACCATTCATGTAGCGAAGGTTGTCCGTTTGAATACGTATCATAGAAGGGGGAGGCTGTAATGGGGTTTTTTAAACGGATGAAGGAAGATATGGATGTTGTATTTGAACAGGATCCTGCCGCGAGAACGTATATCGAAGTCTTTTTAACGTATTCCGGATTACATGCTATTTGGTGGCATCGAGTTGCACATGTGTTTTTTAAATGGAGACTTTTTTTCATTGCCCGGGCAATTTCGCAAATAAGTCGATTTTTGACAGGTATTGAAATTCATCCCGGCGCTAAAATAGGCAGACGCTTTTTCATTGATCATGGAATGGGCGTTGTTATTGGGGAAACCTGTGAGATTGGAAATGATGTGACTGTTTTCCAAGGCGTTACCTTAGGCGGTACAGGGAAGGAAAAGGGGAAACGGCATCCGACAATTAAAGATCATGCATTGATTGCGACTGGTGCAAAGGTACTTGGATCCATTACCATTGGGGAATACTCAAAAGTAGGAGCGGGATCTGTTGTCCTCAAGGATGTTCCGGATCATTCAACAGTAGTTGGCATACCAGGTAGAGTCGTTATTCAAAATGGTGAAAAAGTACAGCAACGACTAGATCACCATCGACTGCCAGACCCAATTGATGAGCGATGTAAGCAGCTACAAACAGAAATTGATGCTTTAAAACAAGAGCTTGCTCAGTATAAGGAGGAATCACCATGACGATAAAATTGTATAATACGCTAACGCGGCAAAAGGAAACCTTCCAGCCAATTGAAACGGGAAAGGTAAGCATGTATGTGTGCGGGCCAACCGTTTATAATTATATTCATATTGGTAACGCACGTCCGCCAATTGTCTTTGATACCGTTCGTCGTTATTTTGAATACAAAGGTTATGATGTCGATTATGTTCTGAACTTTACGGATGTGGACGATAAAATTATTCGTGTTGCTAAGGAGCTGGGAGAAGAAATTGGTGAAGTTTCCAACCGTTTTATCCAGGCTTATCAAGAGGATGTGCAGGCACTTGGTGTCAAAAAAGCAACCCATCATCCGCGTGTTACCGAAACAATGGAGGATATTATTACATTTATTGATTCGCTCATTGCCAAAGGATTTGCATATGAAGCGGATGGAGATGTTTATTTTAAACCACGTGCATTTGAAGGCTATGGAAAGCTATCGCATCAGTCCATTGATGAGCTGCGTTCCGGAGCTAGAATTCAGGTGGGAGAAAAGAAATCAGATCCACTGGATTTTGCACTTTGGAAGCGAGCGAAGGATGGCGAGATAAGCTGGGATTCACCATGGGGCAAAGGGCGACCGGGCTGGCATATTGAATGCTCAGCTATGGCAAAAAAGTATTTAGGTGAAACAATCGATATTCACGCTGGTGGTCAAGACCTTGCCTTTCCCCATCATGAAAATGAGATCGCCCAATCGGAAGCTAATAATGGAAAGACCTTTGCAAACTACTGGATGCATAATGGTTATATAAATATTAATAACGAAAAAATGTCCAAATCACTAGGAAACTTTGTTTTGACACGTGATTTAATTGCGGCTCATGATCCCCAGGTATTACGATTTTTTATGCTTAGCGTACATTATCGCCATCCAATCAATTTCTCGGAGGAGCTTTTGGAGGCAGCGAAAAACAGTTTGGACCGTGTACGGACAGCATATGAAAACCTAGCGCATCGTAAGGCGGCCAGCCTGGATTTACAGAATGATACATCCGAGTGGCTGGAAAAGATATCAGATTATCAACAACGTTTTGAAGCAGAAATGGATGATGATTTTAATACCGCAAATGCCATATCTGTGCTATTTGATTTAACGAAAGAGGCTAATACCTATATGCAGCAGGATCAAACATCCACTGCCGTTATTGAAGCATTCCAAGAAACAATCGGATTGCTTGCCGGTGTGTTAGGTATTGAGTTCAATCAGGATGCAACCTTATTGGATGAGGAGATAGAAGCCTTGATTGAGGAGCGGAATGAAGCACGGAAGAATCGTGATTTCGCACGGGCAGATGCCATTCGTGATCAGTTGAAGGATCAAGGGATTGTGCTCGAGGATACAGCACAAGGTGTCCGCTGGAAAAGAGGATAATGATGGATGTCAAACAGATGAAAAGTCTGGCCCTAGCGTATATGGGAGATGCTGTATATGAAGTGTTTGTTCGGGAGCATCTCCTAAAAACCGGGCAAGTGAAACCGAATGATCTCCACCAGCATGCCATTGCCTATGTTTCCGCGAAAGGACAAGCAGCGGTCATTCGCATGTGGCTGGAGGAAGATTTATTATCCGAGGAGGAACAACGGATTGTTTCTCGGGGGCGGAATGCAAAATCCGGTTCCGTCCCAAAAAATACGAGCATTCAAACGTATCGATATAGTACAGCTTTTGAAGCATTAATTGGCTACCACTATTTAATGAAGCATGAAGATAGATTGATGGAATTAATGTCGGCAGCCGTATCCGCATTGGAGAACGAATAAGGAACACAGGGAATGGCGGAAAATGCCGTTTAAGATGAAAGGAGGAAGGTTAACTATGGATCAAGAAATGATTATTGGAAAAAACCCAGTCATTGAGGCACTTCAGTCTGGACGTTCGATCAATAAATTATTGCTGCAGGAGCAGCTCAATCCACATACACTTCGACAGTTGCAACAGCTTGGAAAGAAGGCCGGTGCAGTAACCCAGCGCGTACCAAAAAGTAAATTGGATCAGCTTACAAAGCAAAATCATCAAGGGATTATTGCTTATGTGGCGGCTTATCAATATGCGTCACTGGAGGATTTGTTTGCAGCCGCTGCAGCAAAGGAGGAGGATCCTTTTTTTATTATTTTGGACGGACTGGAGGATCCACATAATTTAGGTTCCATTCTAAGAACCGCTGATGCAGTTGGTGCGCATGGTGTCATTATACCGAAGCATCGTTCCGTTGGCTTAACTGCAACAGTTGCCAAAACTGCCGCAGGAGCAATGGAGCACATCCCTGTTGTACGTGTTACCAATATTGCAGCTACAATAGAAGAATTAAAGGCAAGGAATGTATGGGTGGCTGGAACGGAGGCAGAAGGGTCTATCGATTACCGCAGCCTGGACGGAACGATGCCGCTTGCAATTGTGGTTGGCAATGAAGGAAAGGGAATAAGTCGCCTCGTTCGCGAAAAATGTGATTGGACGGTAAGTCTCCCGATGGCTGGTCAAGTATCCTCTCTCAATGCTTCCGTTGCATGCAGTTTACTTTTATATGAAGTTTTTCGTAAAAGGCATCCATTGGGAGAGTAGATATGAATGTACTTGTAGTCGATGGATACAATATTATCGGTGCATGGGATGACTTACAGCAGCTTAAAGAGATAGAAATGGGACAAGCACGCGATAAACTGATTGAAAAAATGTCCGAATACCAAGTTCATACAGGAAATCGTGTGATTATTGTTTTCGATGCTTATTATGTCCGCGGGATTGAAAGTAAGCTGAAACGAAGTAATTTAGAAATTATCTTTACGCGGGAAAAGGAAACAGCTGATGAATGCATTGAGCGCCTCGTAAAGGGATTGAAAAATGTCCGTAATCAAGTGTATGTCGCTACATCGGATTATGCAGAGCAACGGACGATATTTGGTCGAGGTGCCTTACGGATTTCTGCACGAGAATTGCAAATTGAGCTGGATAATATGCAGCGGGAAATAAGTGAAAGTATTGAAAATCATAAAAAAATAAAACCCCAACGTTCGATTATTTTAGATGAGGATGTGTTGGAGGTTTTTGAGAAATGGCGGAGAGGTCACTAATCTGGATGAATGCAGTGCTTTTCCGCCAAGCACTCTACATTAAAAAAATATGTAAAAATGTAAAATACGACTATATTTGACCCTCATAATGGCGAAATCCGCGTTAGAATTTTCAAAAATTAAATCGAAATACGCGCCACTACGCACTTTTAGCCTATTGAGTAATATCTATGACTGTTGTATAATGTTCTCTATATCGCTAGACATAGTCAGGGGGGCTTTCTGGGTGAACGTCAAGCAATTGGTAAAAGAAAATAATGACATACGCCTGCTTGATGATGACGAGATACTCGTCAGGATTCATCAGGGAGACAGCCAGGCATTAGATTATCTGATTCATAAATACAAGAATTTTGTTCGTGCCAAAGCACGCACCTATTTCTTGATTGGAGCTGATCGCGAGGATATTATTCAAGAAGGCATGATTGGTCTATACAAAGCTATTCGGGATTTTGATGGAGAAAAGCTTGCTTCCTTCAAAGCTTTTGCTGAGCTTTGTATTACGAGGCAAATTATTACAGCCATTAAAACCGCGACTAGACAAAAGCATATGCCGTTGAATTCCTATATTTCATTGGACAAGCCGATTTACGATGAAGAGTCTGATCGGACGTTATTGGATGTAATTGCAGGATCACGGGCGATTGATCCGCAAGAGATGCTTATCAATCGTGAAAAGTATGGTGATTTGGAATCCAAATTATCGGAATTATTAAGCGAATTAGAGAAAAAAGTACTAGCGCTTTACTTGGAAGGATGTAGCTATCAGGAGATTTCTGAAAAAATTAACCGCCACGTGAAGTCAATTGACAACGCTTTACAACGCGTGAAACGCAAATTGGAGCAGCTCATAGAATCGAAGCAGCTGACGATTTGAGTATATTCGCAAATGAAATCGAATATTGACATAAGATGGCAACCGTGCTACATTAAAATGAGGAAAAAATCGATAATGGTGTGATTGACATGAATAAAAAAGTTAGTTTAGCATGTTCGGTCTGTTCAAGTAGAAACTATACGACAACCAAAAACCTTTCGGCAAACCCGGAACGTATGGAGGTTCGTAAATATTGTAAAACATGTGGACAGCATACCATACATCGCGAAACAAAATAAAAAAACGTGCTTTCAAGATAGAGTGTAGGGTAGACTTTGGGGGGTACAAGGATGTTCAAGTTTTTTAAAAACGTATCACGTGAAATGAAAAAGGTTAGCTGGCCGAAACGTAAGGAATTAACGGGATATACCATTACAGTAGTTGCAACCGTTGCGTTTGTTACGATATTTTTCGCTGTGGTCGATCAGTTGATTACACTTGTTCTAAATCTACTATAAGGTTTTTATTGAATAATTTATGCGTACTTATGCTATAATGAAAATAATAGAAATGAGCCAAAAAAACCCGGATACCACGGGTTTTTTAATATTGATTAAAATAAATGATCAAAGAAAACACCATTCTTTACCATATAATGAATGAAAGGGAGGGAAAGGGCAGCTTAATTGTCCGGTTTAAATGGAGAAAAATTGGTATGTTGTTCATACGTATTCAGGGTATGAAAACAAAGTAAAAACAAATTTAGAAAAACGTGTAGAAACGATGCGTATGGAGGACAAAATTTTTCGGGTGTTGGTTCCGGAAGATGAGGAAACAGAAATCAAGGATGGTAAGAAAAAAGTATCGAAAAAGAAATTTTTCCCAGGCTATGTGCTTGCAGAAATGATTATGACAGATGATTCTTGGTACGTTGTCCGTAATACACCAGGTGTAACAGGATTTATTGGTTCTAGCGGCGGTGGAACGAAGCCGACACCATTACTGCCTGAAGAAGTAGATGCCATCTTGAAACGTATGGGAATGGCAGACCGGGTCGTACAGATTGATTTTGAATTAAAGGAAAATGTTCGTGTTACTGACGGACCATTCTCGAACTTTACTGGAACCATTGAACATATTGATGTAGACAAGCAAAAGGTGAAGGTACATGTTAATATGTTTGGCCGTGATACCCCAGTAGAGCTTGATTTCTCACAAATTGAGAAGCTATAATTTCAATAAATATGTTTGTGTAGCTTGCAATTTACTTTAATACATGCTAAAATTCTTTTGTTATTCATGCACTCGAATAGAGTGGAATGGCAATAAAAGTGGGAGGGGAAAAATAACCCCTATTACCACATCACGGACTTAAGGAGGTGTGTCTCGTGGCTAAAAAAGTTATCAAAATGGTAAAATTGCAAATTCCAGCTGGAAAAGCGAACCCAGCACCACCGGTAGGACCGGCACTAGGTCAAGCGGGTGTCAACATCATGGGATTTTGTAAGGAGTTTAACGCGAAAACACAGGATCAGGCTGGTTTAATTATTCCGGTTGAAATTACCGTGTTTGAAGACCGTTCATTTACTTTTATTACAAAAACTCCACCGGCTGCAGTTCTTCTAAAGAAAGCAGCAGGTATTGACAAGGCTTCTGGTGAACCAAACAAAAACAAAGTTGCTACTGTGAAGCGTGATCAAGTAAAAGAAATCGCTGAAACAAAAATGCAAGACTTGAACGCAGCGGACGTGGAAGCGGCTATGCGTATGGTTGAAGGTACTGCAAGAAGCATGGGTATTGCAATCGAAGACTGATTCTAGTATGAATTTAATATGCAGGGTTGCGGAAGGTTCCATTATCTTTCGCAACCTTTTGGTATTATTAGTATACGGATTCCAGTGTATTGCCAATTAGCAGTTAACGACATGAATATGATGAATAAATAGGAATACCCTATAAATAAAATCATCATCGAATGCTTGTGTGAAAGCATGGTGCTTTTATAAGTGGGAGGTATTACCGTTATTACCACAATAGAGGAGGATATAAATTGGTTAAAAAAGGTAAAAAGTACGAAGAAGCTTTGAAGCTTGTTGATCGTACAAAAACGTATGATATTAAAGAAGCAATTGCGCTTTTAAAGCAAACAGCGAAAGCTAAATTTGATGAAACAGTTGAGGTTGCATATCGCCTTGGTGTTGATCCTAAGAAAGCAGACCAGCAAATCCGCGGTGCAATGGTATTACCGCACGGAACTGGTAAAACACAGCGTGTGCTTGTGTTTGCAAAAGGTGACAAGCTTAAAGAAGCAGAAGCTGCTGGAGCAGACTATGTTGGCGATCAGGATTTAATCAATAAAATCAACCAAGGCTGGTTTGATTTTGACGTAATCGTTGCAACTCCAGACATGATGGGAGAGGTTGGTAAGCTTGGTCGTGTGCTAGGACCAAAAGGACTTATGCCGAACCCGAAAACTGGTACGGTTACATTTGAAGTGGAGAAGGCAGTTAAAGATATTAAAGCCGGTAAGGTTGAATATCGCGTAGACAAGTCTTCCAACATCCACGTGCCAATTGGTAAAGTTTCATTCGACGATGCTAAGCTTGTTGAAAACTTTGAAGCTATTACAGATACATTGGTGCGCGTGAAGCCACAATCTTCAAAAGGAACTTATATGAAGAACGTTTCTGTTTCTTCAACAATGGGTCCTGGTATTAAAGTCGACACATCCAGCTTCGCACGTCGATAAAAATAACTTGACGAGCAGGGAACATTCCGCTATAATAAGTCACGTTATGGAATTGAATACGTTATACCGTAGACAGCAGGTGCCAGCAGGCTTAATATCCCGCCGAGGTGTTTTGAAACAAATATACGCTATTTGTGAAAAGCCTCCGTGTGTCTAATGGGGGCTTTTTTCTATCTCATAAAAACCCAACATGTTGAACGGTATGATGAATCTTACAGGAGGTGGAACCATGTCAGGTGTAATCGAGAAGAAACAACAGCTTGTAGAAGAAATTACAGAGAAATTCCGCGAAAGCCAAACAACTGTACTAGTTGACTATCGTGGATTAGACGTTGCTTCTGTTACAGAACTACGTAAACAACTTCGTGATGCAGGCATCGACTTCAAGGTATACAAAAACACCATGTCACGTCGTGCTGCTGAAGCTGCTGAGCTTAGTGAACTATCTGAGTCTCTTGTTGGTCCAACAGCAATTGCATTCAGCAAAGATGATGCTGTTGCACCGGCTAGAATTCTAAATGACTTCGCAAAAGAAAATGAAGCATTGGAAATCAAAGGCGGCGTTATCGAAGGAAAGATTGCTACACTAGAGCAAATCAAAGAGCTTGCTGGTCTTCCAAACTACGAAGGTATGCTTTCTATGCTGCTTAGCGTATTGCAAGCACCAGTTCGTAACTTTGCATATGCTGCAAAAGCAATCGCAGAACAAAAAGAAGAACAAGGCGCGTAAGGTAAATTGCCTCATTGCGACTTGATCGGTAGACGGTTGATAAAAACAATTAAAAATTAGGAGGAAACAATCATGACGAAGGAACAAATTATTGAAGCGATCAAAGAAATGTCCGTATTGGACCTAAATGATCTTGTTAAAGCAATTGAAGAAGAGTTTGGAGTAACAGCTGCAGCACCAGTTGCAGTAGCAGGTGGAGCAGGTGGCGGTGAAGCTGCTGAAGAAAAAACTGAATTTGACGTTGTGCTTGAAAATGCTGGCGCATCTAAAATCAAAGTTGTTAAAGCAGTTCGTGAAATCACTGGTCTTGGCTTAAAAGACGCTAAAGACATGGTAGATAACGCTCCTAAAGCAATCAAAGAAGGCGTTTCTAAAGACGAAGCTGAAGAAGTTAAAGCGAAGTTGGAAGAAGCTGGAGCTACAGTAGAAGTAAAATAATAAGCTTTTAAAAAAATATGAGCTCGTCGTGAATTTATAACGACGGGCTCTTATTTACACAATTTTATACCGTTTTCGCGTAGATTACTGTATAAACTTCTTATCACTAGTTAAAAAGTAGGTGCCAAATGACAGAGCATTACTTTTCAAATAAACCCCAATCTGAAAGTTCTCCCAAGACATGGAAATACCGACTCCGTCAGAAAGAATATACATTTACAAGTGATGTCGGTGTATTTTCCAAGCATGAAGTTGATTTTGGGTCTAAGTTACTCATCGAACAGTTCTCCGCCCCGGATGTGGATGGTGGAATCCTGGACGTTGGATGTGGCTATGGACCGATTGGAATTGTGCTAGCGGATCAGTTTCCGGAACGTCAGATATTGATGATTGATGTAAACGAACGAGCCGTGAAGCTGGCTGAAAAGAACGCAGCACAAAATGCAGTGCATAACGTGGCCTTTCAAGAAAGCAATTTATTTTCTGGAATTAAGGAGAAACAATTTGCAGCAATTGTTACCAATCCCCCCATTCGAGCCGGCAAAAAAATTGTGCATGCAATTTTGGATGAAAGCTATCATGCGCTATTAGAAGGCGGAGCGCTATGGGTTGTCATTCAAAAAAAACAAGGCGCACCCTCGGCAAAAGAAAAGCTAAAAGAACGGTTTGGTCACGTGGACATCATTGCCCGAAACAAGGGCTATTATCTATTGCGGTCAGTTAAATATAGTTGACCTGTATTTTTGGTTGTGGTAGTATAATATAATGCTAAGATGGGATTTCTTTTGTCAAGAGGAAGTTTTAGGAGAGAAATGTATATTTCATCTGCAAACGGTAAGAATGTTAAAATGAGGTAATATGGCTGTTTCTGAGTATGTATTCCATTTTAATCAAGTAGGACGGATTTGAAAGGGGATGCTTTTATTTTCATCTGAAAAAACCTCAGATACCACATCATTTGCAGTTTGAAAAAATAAGCGAGGAAGGTTTGTTAAAAACCTTTTTTCTATTCATCATCGCGCTGGAAACAAGCAAGTAAAAGGTGTACCAGGCGGCTTTGTCATGTCTTGTCGAAGTGAGTTGTATTTTGCCAACTTTTCTTTAAAAATGATAACCTATTATCTTTAAGATGGCAAGTGCTGAAATGATTTATTCAGGAAACATCTGGGAAGGGCTAGTAACCCAAGATTTCACCGGAAGAGATTGAAAAATCAGCTGGCTCGTTCCTCGTATGACAACAGGAAATTATCTTAGATTGTACGATCCATATAGTCATGGAAGACTATATACAGTTAGTGGATAAGAAAAACAAAGGATATGTAGGCAAACTGGGTCTGCGTTGCCTTCGTTTTTCTGATATAGCATTACATTCCCCATGTGAAACATCCGATTTCACAAATAAAAATGTTTGAGATTTGAGAGGTGAAGCAGTTGACAGGTCAACTAGTTCAGTATGGACGGCACCGCCAACGCAGAAGTTATGCTCGCATCAGCGAAGTATTGGAATTGCCAAATCTAATCGAAATTCAAACCGCTTCTTACCAATGGTTTTTAGAAGAAGGTTTGAAAGAGATGTTTCAGGACATTTCACCAATTGAGGATTTCACAGGTAATCTATCGTTAGAGTTTGTAGATTATAGTCTCAGCGAACCGAAGTACCCTGTGGATGAGTCGAAAGAAAGGGACGTAACCTATAATGCTCCCCTTCGCGTGAAAGTTCGTTTAATCAATAATGAGACTGGTGAAGTAAAAGAGCAGGAAGTATTCATGGGTGATTTCCCGCTGATGACAGATACGGGAACCTTTATCATCAATGGTGCAGAGCGTGTTATCGTATCACAGCTTGTTCGTTCACCAAGTGTTTATTATAACGAGAAAATCGATAAAAATGGTAAAAGAGGTGTAACTGCTACTGTTATTCCTAACCGTGGTGCATGGCTTGAGTTTGAAACGGATGCGAGGGACGTTGTCTATGTCCGTATCGACCGCACACGTAAATTACCAATTACCGTGCTATTGCGCGCTCTGGGTTTTGGCTCAGATCAGGAAATTATTGATCTCCTTGGAGAAAACGAATACCTGACAAATACATTGGAAAAAGACAATACAGAAACAACTGAAAAAGCATTGTTGGAAATTTACGAGCGTTTGCGTCCAGGTGAACCACCAACCGTTGACAACGCAAAAAGCCTCCTGATTTCCCGCTTTTTCGATCCGAAGCGTTATGACTTAGCACATGTTGGACGCTATAAAATGAATAAAAAATTAAACATCAAAAACCGCTTGTTTAACCAAGTTCTGGCCGAGTCAGTCGTTGATCCGGAAACAGGTGAAGTTTTGGCTCAAAAAGGGGATAAATTAGAACGTAAAGTGCTTAATCGCCTTATCCCTTATTTAGAAAAAGAAACAAACAAGCTTGGCGAAAATTATTTGGAGCTGGATGAAGGTATTCTGGAAGAACCGATCAAGCTACAAACGATTAAGATTATGGACCCTACAGATCCAGAGGGTGAAAGGGTATTACACGTAACTGGAAATGCAGAGGTAGATTCCAACATTAAAAACGTAACACCTTCTGATATTTTGTCATCCATTAGTTATTTCTTTAATTTATTACATCGTGTGGGTAACACGGATGACATCGATCACTTAGGAAATAGAAGACTTCGTTCCGTTGGTGAGCTTTTGCAAAACCAGTTCCGTATCGGTCTTTCCCGTATGGAACGAGTTGTGCGTGAACGGATGTCCATTCAGGATACATCTAGTATTACCCCACAACAGTTGATAAACATTCGACCAGTGATTGCGTCGATTAAAGAATTTTTTGGAAGCTCACAGCTTTCACAATTTATGGATCAGACGAATCCATTAGCAGAATTAACGCATAAGCGCCGTCTATCAGCGCTTGGACCTGGTGGTTTAACAAGGGAACGTGCAGGGATGGAAGTGCGTGACGTACACTATTCCCACTATGGAAGAATGTGTCCGATTGAAACACCGGAAGGCCCGAACATTGGATTGATTAACTCCTTGTCGAGCTTTGCGAAAGTAAATAAATTTGGATTTATTGAAACACCATATCGTCGAGTCGATCCAGATACTGGTAAAGTAACGACACAAATTGATTACTTGACTGCTGACGAAGAAGATAACTATGTAGTGGCTCAGGCAAATGCTAGATTAAGCGATGATGGAAGCTTTATTGATGATGAAGTTATTGCACGCTTCCGTGGAGAGAACACCATTGTACCTCGTGCGCAATTGGATTACATGGATGTATCTCCTAAACAGGTTGTTTCTGCTGCTACAGCTTGTATTCCGTTCTTGGAGAATGATGACTCTAACCGTGCGCTTATGGGAGCAAACATGCAGCGTCAAGCAGTACCGTTGATGAACCCGGAAGCACCAATAGTTGGTACGGGAATGGAGTATGTATCTGGTAAAGATTCCGGTGCAGCGATTATTTGCCGTAACGAAGGAATCGTGGAACGCGTCGAAGCAAAAGAAATCTTGGTTCGACGTATTTCAGAAGTAGATGGTAAAGAAGTAGAAGGTGACTTGGATCGCTATCGCATGCAAAAGTTTGTCCGTTCCAACCAAGGAACTTGCTATAACCAGCGTCCAATTGTTAGCAAAGGTGATCGCGTTACAAAAGGTGAAATCCTTGCTGATGGACCTTCCATGGAAAATGGCGAGTTGGCATTAGGGCGTAACGTATTGATTGGCTTTATGACTTGGGAAGGCTTTAACTATGAGGATGCAATCATCATGAGTGAGCGTCTCGTCAAGGATGATGTGTATACATCTATCCATATTGAAGAGTATGAGGCGGAAGCGCGGGATACGAAGCTTGGACCGGAAGAAATCACGAGAGATATTCCAAACGTTGGGGAAGAAGCATTGAAAAACCTGAATGAACATGGAATTATTCGTATCGGTGCAGAAGTGAAAGATGGCGATATTCTTGTTGGTAAAGTAACTCCAAAAGGTGTAACAGAGCTGTCGGCAGAAGAACGTTTACTACATGCGATTTTCGGTGAGAAAGCACGTGAAGTACGTGATACATCCCTACGAGTACCGCATGGTGCGGGTGGAATTGTTCTGGATGTTAAAATCTTTAACCGAGAAGATGGAGATGAACTACCTCCAGGTGTGAACCAGCTTGTTCGTGCTTATATTGTCCAAAAACGGAAAATTTCCGAAGGGGACAAAATGGCGGGACGTCATGGTAACAAAGGTGTTATTTCAAAAATCCTTCCGGAAGAGGATATGCCATTCCTTCCAGATGGTACGCCAATTGATATCATGCTGAACCCATTGGGTGTTCCGTCACGTATGAATATCGGACAGGTATTTGAATTGCATCTTGGTATGGCTGCAAGACAACTCGGCCTCCATGTGGCATCACCTGTGTTTGATGGTGCGACTGAGCAGGACGTATGGGACACGTTAGAAGAAGCTGGCATGCCAAGAGATGCGAAAACAGTATTGTACGACGGAAGAACGGGAGAGCCGTTTGATAACCGTGTGTCTGTTGGAATTATGTATATGATTAAACTGGCGCACATGGTAGATGACAAGCTCCACGCACGTTCTACTGGTCCATACTCACTTGTTACACAGCAGCCATTAGGTGGTAAAGCACAGTTTGGTGGACAGCGTTTCGGTGAGATGGAGGTTTGGGCACTAGAAGCCTACGGTGCGGCGTATACACTTCAGGAAATCCTGACCGTGAAGTCGGATGACGTTGTTGGACGTGTGAAGACATACGAAGCCATCGTTAAAGGTGATAATGTACCAGAACCAGGTGTACCAGAATCATTTAAGGTACTCATTAAGGAATTGCAAAGTCTTGGTATGGATGTAAAAATCCTTTCCAGTGACGAAACGGAGATTGAAATGCGCGACTTGGAGAATGAGGAAACACAAGCCGCAAGCAAACTCAATTTAGAGATTGAAGAAAGTGAATAATGGGGAAGGCCGGTGTGAACACTGGCTTCACCCCTTTAATATATTTTTTCAGCCCTCACAGCTGAAGAAGCAGCTAGGTGCATGAACAGCAAAATCGCACATTAAAAAGGGAGGTAGACCCTTGTTAGATGTAAATAATTTTGAGTCTATGAAAATCGGTTTAGCTTCACCGGAAAAAATCCGCTCGTGGTCATATGGAGAAGTAAAAAAACCGGAAACGATAAACTATCGTACGCTGAAGCCTGAAAAAGATGGTTTATTCTGTGAACGTATTTTTGGTCCACAAAAGGACTGGGAATGTCATTGTGGAAAATACAAGCGTGTCCGTTATAAAGGGGTCGTTTGTGATCGATGCGGTGTTGAAGTAACAAAGGCGAAGGTTCGTCGTGAACGCATGGGACATATTGAGCTGGCAGCTCCAGTTTCCCATATTTGGTACTTCAAAGGAATTCCATCCAGAATGGGTCTTGTTTTGGATATGTCACCACGTGCATTGGAGGAAGTAATCTACTTCGCTGCTTATATTGTGACAGAGCCAGGAAGTACGCCGCTTGAAAAGAAACAATTGTTATCTGAAAAAGAATATCGTGCTTACTATGACAAGTACGGAAATACGTTTAAAGCACAAATGGGTGCAGAAGCAATTCGTAAGCTCTTGCAGGATATTGATCTCGAAAAAGAGGTTGAAGCACTGAAAGAGGAATTGAAAACAGCACAAGGTCAGCGCAGAACCCGCGCGATTAGAAGATTGGAAGTCATGGAAGCATTCCGTAATTCCGGAAATGATACATCATGGATGGTGTTGGATGTTCTTCCAGTTATCCCACCGGAAATCAGACCAATGGTTCAGTTGGATGGTGGACGATTCGCAACTTCAGATTTAAATGATCTTTACCGTCGTGTAATTAACCGTAACAACCGTTTGAAGCGTCTGCTTGATTTAGGTGCACCAAGTATTATTGTTCAAAACGAAAAGCGGATGCTGCAAGAAGCAGTTGATGCATTAATTGATAATGGTCGTCGCGGACGTCCAGTAACCGGTCCGGGTAACCGTCCATTAAAGTCACTATCCCATATGCTGAAAGGTAAGCAAGGTCGCTTCCGTCAAAACTTGCTTGGAAAGCGTGTTGACTACTCCGGACGTTCTGTTATCGTCGTAGGTCCGAACTTAAAAATGTACCAGTGCGGTTTACCGAAAGAAATGGCATTGGAATTGTTCAAGCCTTTCATTATGAAAGAGCTGGTTGAGAAAGGTATTTCTCATAATATCAAGTCTGCAAAACGTAAAATTGAAAGATTGCACCCGGAAGTGTGGGACGTTCTGGAAGAAGTGATTAAGGAGCATCCGGTACTATTAAACCGGGCACCGACATTGCACCGCTTGGGTATTCAAGCTTTCGAACCAACGTTGGTAGAGGGACGTGCGATTCGTCTGCACCCACTTGTGTGTACAGCATATAACGCTGACTTTGACGGTGACCAAATGGCTGTTCACGTGCCGCTTTCAGCAGAAGCACAAGCAGAAGCACGCATTTTAATGCTGGCAGCGCAAAATATTCTTAACCCGAAAGACGGTAAACCAGTTGTAACACCTTCACAGGATATGGTTCTAGGTAACTATTACCTAACGATGGAACGTGATGGTGCGGTTGGAGAAGGCAGCGTCTTTAAGGATGTTAATGAAGCATTGATTGCCTATCAAAATGGCTATGTGCATTTACACACACGTGTAGCAGTGCAAGCATCTGGTTTGCATAATCAAACATTTACAGAGGAAGAGCAGGGACAACTGCTGCTAACTACTGTTGGAAAACTCGTTTTCAACGAAATACTTCCGGATTCATTCCCGTATATCAATGAACCGACTCGTGTGAATCTGGAAAGTCATACGCCTAAAACTTATTTCGTTGATCATGGTACAGATATTAAAGCAGAAATTGAAAAGCGAGAGCTTGGCAAACCATTCCGTAAAGGATTCCTTGGAGATATTATTGCAGAGGTATTTAAACGATTTAAAATCAGTGAAACCTCTAAAATGCTAGACCGTATGAAGGATCTAGGTTTCAAATACTCCACAAAAGCTGGTATGACAGTTGGTATTTCCGACATTGTTGTATTGGCTGAGAAGGAACAAATTTTAGAAGAAGCACAGCATAAAGTGGATAACGTTCTGAAGCAATTCCGCCGCGGTTTAATTACCGAAGAAGAACGCTATGACCGAGTGATTGCTATTTGGTCAGCAGCAAAAGACGATATCCAAGATAAGCTGATGGAATCACTGGATAACCGCAACCCAATCTTCATGATGAGTGATTCGGGAGCACGTGGTAACGCATCTAACTTTACCCAGCTTGCTGGTATGCGTGGGCTAATGGCCAATCCGGCTGGACGTATTATTGAACTACCAATCAAGTCCAGCTTCCGTGAAGGATTAACGGTATTGGAGTACTTTATCTCCACACACGGTGCACGTAAAGGACTTGCGGATACTGCGCTGAAAACAGCAGACTCAGGATACTTGACCAGAAGACTTGTAGATGTGGCGCAGGACGTTATCGTTAGAGAAACGGATTGCGGTACAGATCGTGGCCTAACCGTCTCCGCATTAATGGATGGTACTGAAATGATTGAGCCGTTGCTGGATCGTCTTGTTGGTCGTACCGTTTTCGAAACGGTTAAACATCCAGAGACTGAAGCAATCATTATTGAAGCAGATCAGGTTATTTCCGAAGATCAGGCAAAAACAATTGTTGATGCAGGTATCGAAAGTGTAACGATTCGTACGGTGTTTACGTGTAATACGAAGCACGGCGTATGTAAGAAGTGCTATGGTCGTAACCTAGCTACTGGTGATGAAGTAGAAGTGGGCGAAGCGGTTGGAATTATTGCCGCTCAGTCTATTGGTGAGCCAGGAACACAGTTAACCATGCGTACATTCCACACAGGTGGGGTAGCGGGTGATGATATTACACAAGGTTTGCCTCGTATTCAAGAGCTATTTGAAGCACGTAATCCGAAAGGGCAAGCAGTCATTAGTGAATTGCCTGGTAAAGTAGTTGAAGTTAGAGAAGTGAAGGATAAACAAGAAATTGTTGTCCAGGGTGAAGTGGAACAAAAAGCTTATGCAGTACCATATAATGCCCGCCTGAAGGTCGCAGTAGATGATGAAGTTATTGCTGGTCAAGAACTGACCGAGGGTTCTGTTGATCCAAAAGAATTACTACGCGTCCAAGGCGTTCAAGGCGTTCAGGACTACCTGCTTCGCGAAGTACAACGCGTATATCGTTTGCAAGGTGTTGAAATTGGTGACAAGCACGTTGAAGTGATGGTTCGCCAAATGCTGCGCAAGATTCGCGTCATTGATTCTGGTGACACAGATGTACTTCCAGGTTCATTGCTGGAAATTCACCAATTCCGCGATGCAAACCAGAAAGTACTTTCCGAAGGGCTGCAGCCAGCGGTTGGTAAACCAATCCTACTCGGAATTACTAAAGCGTCACTTGAGACGGATTCATTCCTATCAGCAGCTTCCTTCCAGGAAACAACACGTGTCCTTACAGATGCAGCTATCAAAGGTAAACGTGATGACTTACTTGGTCTGAAGGAAAACGTCATTATCGGTAAGCTTGTACCGGCAGGAACTGGTATGCAGCGTTACCGCAAGATTCAAGCACCTGCCCCTGAGGTAGAAGAAACAGAAGAACTGGAAGAAGAAACGGTTCAATGAATCGTTTAAAAAACAAGTAAAAAGAAGGGTGAGCCAAAAGCCCTTCCGGTTATAACTTTCTCGTCTGAAAATGGGCTTATCAAGCTGCCATTTTCAGACGGAAGCTTATGCCGAAAAAAATCTGAAGCGAATGAAAAAAATCATCGATTCCAGTTGACATTAAAAAGCGGGAATGATAATATATTCAAGGTGCTTCTGATTTACTTGTTACTTTGGAGGATATGGGAATGTCTTATGATAAGGTGACACAGGTTAAATCACGAATAATTATCGGAATGAAGCAAGCACTCAAAGCTATGAAAAATGGTGAAGTGAGTGAAGTGTATGTTGCAGCTGATGCAGATCAGTACATTATACACAAAGTTGAGGAACTGGCAAAATTGCTGGAAGTACCTTATCATCGGGTAGATTCTATGAAAAAACTCGGTGCCGCATGTGGCATTGATGTTGGTGCATCCACGGTTGCAATAAAGAAAGAATAGCTAGGTATTTTCTATAAAAATGCCGAAGCTTTGTTTTTTTACCTAAAGATGAACCGCCTGGATGTGTGGACTTATAAAAGGTGGTTTCCAGTTCTTTATGTATGCTTGAAAAAGAAATTGGAAGGGAGGACAATTATAATGCCTACAATTAACCAGCTTGTACGTAAAGGTCGCGTAAGCAAGCCTAAAAAATCTGACTCACCAGCACTTAATAGAGGATACAACAGCTTTAAGAAAAAGTTTACTAACGTGAACTCACCTCAAAAGCGTGGTGTATGTACTCGTGTTGGTACGTTGACACCGAAGAAACCGAACTCAGCGCTTCGTAAATATGCGCGTGTACGTTTGTCCAACAACATGGAAGTAACTGCATATATCCCAGGAATTGGTCACAACTTGCAGGAGCACAGTGTTGTATTGCTTCGCGGTGGACGTGTGAAAGACTTACCGGGTGTTCGTTACCATATTGTACGTGGTGCGCTAGACACTGCAGGTGTTGAAGGACGAGGACAAGGACGTTCTAAATACGGTACCAAAAAGCCAAAACAAAAATAATCATACAGCAACTTAGATATTAGATAAAGGAAAGGAGGAGGACATATGCCACGTAAAGGACCAGTACCTAAGCGCGATGTCTTACCGGATCCGCTTTATAATTCAAAACTAGTTACACGCTTGATCAACCAAATCATGATTGATGGTAAGCGTGGAAAAGCAGAAAAAATCTTGTACAAAGCTTTTGAACTTGTCGGCGAAAGAAGCGGACAAAACGCAATGGAAGTATTTGAACAAGCAATGAAAAATGTAATGCCTGTACTTGAAGTACGTGCACGCCGTGTCGGTGGATCGAACTACCAAGTACCTATGGAGGTTCGCCCTGAGCGACGTCAAGCATTGGGTCTTCGCTATATTGTAAATTATTCTCGTCTACGCGGTGAAAAAACAATGGAAGAACGTCTTGCAAATGAAATTCTTGATGCTTCCAATAACACTGGAGCTGCAGTAAAACGACGCGAAGAAATGCATAAAATGGCTGAAGCTAACAAAGCTTTCGCACATTATCGTTGGTAAGCTTTTCATATGGATACAAAAGACGGATAAACGGATTCGACAAATTGCCGATATCGTTTTTCCGGACTTTTGCAACATCACATATATAACTATTAAAGTTTAGGAAGGAGAAGAATACATGGCTAGAGAGTTCTCCTTGGAAAAGACACGTAACATTGGTATTATGGCACACATTGATGCAGGTAAAACCACTACTACGGAACGTATTCTTTTCTACACAGGACGCATTCATAAAATTGGTGAAACACATGAAGGTGCTTCACAGATGGACTGGATGGAGCAGGAGCAAGAACGTGGAATTACAATCACGTCTGCTGCTACAACCGCTCAGTGGAAAAACCATCGAATCAACATTATTGATACACCTGGACACGTAGACTTCACAGTTGAAGTTGAACGTTCTCTACGCGTACTGGATGGTGCGGTAACTGTACTTGATGCTCAATCAGGTGTTGAACCACAAACCGAAACAGTATGGCGTCAAGCAACAACCTATGGCGTACCAAGAGCTGTATTCATTAATAAAATGGATAAAATTGGCGCGGACTTCTTGTATGCGACAAACACACTACGTGAACGCTTAGGTGCAAATGCACGCCCGGTGCAGCTGCCAATCGGTGCGGAAGATAATTTTGAAGGAATTATTGACTTAATCGAGATGGAAGCACATTTTTATTTAGATGATCTTGGAACACGTGATGAAGCACGTGAAATCCCTGAAGAATACCGTGAAAAAGCTGAAGAGCTTCGTGCGGAATTGGTTGAGGCTGTTTCTGAATTGGATGAAGATCTAATGATGAAATACCTTGAGGGAGAAGAGATCTCCAATGATGAACTAAGAAAAGCAATTCGTAAAGCTACACTAAATGTAGAGCTTTACCCTGTATTCTGTGGTTCAGCATTTAAAAACAAAGGTGTTCAGTTACTTCTTGACGGTGTATTGGAATACTTGCCAGCTCCAACTGATGTTGCAGCTATCGAAGGTATTGTTCCAGGTACGGAAGAAGAAACAAAGCGTGTTGCAGATGATAAAGAACCATTTGCTGCACTTGCATTTAAAGTAATGACTGACCCATATGTTGGTAAGCTTACATTCTTCCGTGTATATTCTGGTACATTGAACGCAGGTTCTTACGTACTAAACTCTGTGAAGAACAAACGCGAACGTATTGGTCGTATTCTACAGATGCATGCTAACTCTCGTGAAGAGATCTCTGTTATTCACTGCGGAGATATCGCTGCGGCAGTTGGTTTGAAAGATACGTCTACTGGTGATACACTATGTGACGAAAAGAGCCCAGTTATTTTGGAATCCATGGAATTCCCAGAGCCGGTTATCGGTGTTGCTATTGAGCCGAAAACAAAGGCAGACCAGGATAAAATGGGTATCGCATTGGGTAAGCTTGCTGAAGAGGATCCAACCTTTACAGCAGAAACGAATCCCGAGACTGGTCAAACGATCATCTCTGGTATGGGTGAGCTTCACCTGGATGTAATTGTTGACCGTCTGAAGCGTGAATTTAAAGTGGAAGCTAACGTTGGTGCGCCACAGGTTGCATATCGTGAAACTTTCCGTTCTTCTGCAGAGGTAGAAGGTAAGTTCATTCGTCAGTCTGGTGGACGCGGTCAGTACGGACACGTTTGGGTTAAATTTGAGCCAAACGAAGAAGGCGCTGGCTTTGAATTTGAAAATAAAATTGTTGGTGGGGTAGTACCACGCGAATACATTCCTTCTGTTGAAAATGGAATTCGTGAAGCATTGGAAAACGGTGTACTTGCCGGCTATCCACTAATTGACGTGAAAGCTGCTCTATATGATGGTAGCTACCACGACGTTGACTCCAACGAGATGGCATTTAAGATTGCCGGATCTATGGCTTTAAGAGCTGCAAAGGATAAATGTAATCCAGTTCTGCTTGAGCCTATGATGAAGGTTGAAATCACAATTCCTGAAGAATACATGGGCGATATCATGGGTGATGTTACTTCACGCCGTGGCCGTGTTGAAGGAATGGAAGCTCGCGGTAATGCACAGGTAGTAAGAGGATTTGTACCACTAGCAGAAATGTTTGGTTATGCAACCTCCCTGCGTTCTAACACGCAAGGCCGTGGTACATTCACAATGTTCTTTGATCACTATGAAGAAGTGCCAAAAAGCATTTCTGAAGAAATTATCCAAAAAAATGCTGGTGAATAATTGATTTTTTCATCAAACTCAAGTATAACTTTAATTGACTGCTAAGAAAAAACTTTCCTAGTTGAATCTTGGCTGTGAATACAAAAATAATCTTTTATTTATTCAAAGGAGGAACTATAAATGGGTAAAGAGAAATTTGACCGCTCCAAAGCGCACGTAAATATTGGTACAATTGGACACGTTGACCATGGTAAAACTACTTTGACTGCTGCTATCACTACTGTAATGCACAAGCATTATGGTTCTGGTGAAGCAATGGCATACGATCAAATCGACGGTGCTCCAGAAGAGAAAGAACGTGGAATTACAATTGCAACTTCACACGTTGAGTATGAAACTGCAAACCGTCACTATGCACACGTTGACTGCCCAGGTCACGCTGACTACGTTAAGAACATGATCACTGGTGCTGCTCAAATGGACGGTGCTATTCTAGTTGTATCATCTGCTGATGGTCCAATGCCACAAACTCGTGAGCACATCTTGCTTTCACGTAACGTTGGTGTACCATCTATCGTAGTATTCTTGAACAAAGTTGACATGGTTGACGACGAAGAGCTTCTAGAGCTTGTTGAAATGGAAGTTCGTGACCTATTGACTGAATATGATTTCCCTGGTGATGACGTACCAGTTGTAAAAGGTTCTGCATTGAAAGCACTTGAAGGTGATGCAGACTACGAAGCTAAAATCATTGAATTGATGGAAGCTGTTGATGAGTACGTTCCAACTCCAGAACGTGACACTGACAAGCCATTCATGATGCCAGTTGAGGACGTATTCTCAATTACTGGTCGTGGTACTGTTGCTACAGGTCGTGTTGAGCGTGGTCAAGTTAAAGTCGGTGAAGAAGTTGAAATCATTGGCTTAAACGAAGCTGCTGTTAAAACAACTGTAACAGGTGTAGAAATGTTCCGTAAGCTTCTTGACTATGCTGAAGCTGGTGACAACATTGGTGCATTGCTTCGTGGTGTAGCTCGTGAAGACATCGCTCGTGGTCAGGTACTTGCTAAGCCAGGTACAATTACACCACACACAAACTTCAAAGCTGAAGTTTATGTTCTATCTAAAGAAGAAGGTGGACGTCATACTCCATTCTTCGCTAACTACCGCCCGCAGTTCTACTTCCGTACAACTGATGTTACAGGCGTAATCCAACTTCCAGAAGGCGTTGAAATGGTTATGCCTGGCGATAACATTGAAATGGACGTTGAGTTGATTTCACCAATCGCTATCGAAGAAGGTACACGTTTCTCTATCCGTGAGGGTGGACGTACAGTAGGATCTGGCGTAGTATCATCTATCGCTAAATAATTGAACTTAATGATAAAAAACAGGCAGTGTGCACGCTGCCTGTTTTTTCTGTTTAATGATCAACTTAAATCATCCATTCACAAATATAGTGCCAGAATGATTTTCAAAGGAAAACCTATTTATGCTACATAGATGATTTCTTGAAAGAGCTATAATTATGGTTTGCTATTTGGAATTAGGTATGATAAACTAACACCCAATACGTTATAAAATAAATGCTGTTTTAGGAGGAGTCTGTCACCAAGGGGTTTCTATGCCTTGGTAGATGGGCTCTTTTTGCGTTTTTTTGCCCATCTATTTTGGTAGTAAAAAAAGAATAAACACTTTTTTTACTACACAAGTGCAGCTAATATGACTACCAAGAAGCTTGGTGACGGCCAAGTTTTCTAAACAGTATAAGCTTGTGGGAAAAAGAGAGGGGAAATGTAAATGATTGTTGGTTTATCGATTATTCTAGTGCTTGTACTATTGCTTCCTTTTACGAAGCTAGTAGAGCGAAACTTGGAAGTGTTTCTATTTATCATGGGGGTTCTGTCTGTCATTGTCAGCGGTGTATTTAGCCGTGATTTATTAATAGAAGCATTAACCCATCCAATTAATATTACCTTGGCGGTTCTGGTTGCAGGATTATTGTTTAGATGGTTTCAATCCCCGATTGAGAAAGGGATTATTGGTATTTCGAACGCCATGCCATATCGTTTATTTATTGCATTAATGGTCATTGTGCTTGGTCTATTATCCAGTATCATTACAGCTATTGTTGCAGCTGTTATTTTGGTGGCAATAGTTAGCGTGCTGCAACTGGATCGGAAGTCGGAAATACGTTTAATCATCCTTGCTTGTTATGCTATTGGACTTGGTGCGGTGCTGACACCAATAGGTGAGCCATTGTCCACAATTGTGGTTGGCAGCCTAAATGAAAGCTTTCTCTATCTATTAAAGTTAGTGGGTATTTATGTCATACCTGGAGTCATCGTATTCGGTGTGTTATCTGCCTTGTTTATTCGTCCACGTAAGCAACAACAACAAGAGACGGATAAAACAGAAAGAAAAACGGAAACAGAATCCTATATGGAAATCGTAATGCGAAGCATCAAGATATATTTATTCGTCATGGCATTGACCTTTTTAGGTGCTGGATTTCAGCCATTCATCGAACGTTTCTTACTGGATCTCAATCCACTGATTTTATATTGGATCAATATGATTTCAGCTGTACTTGATAATGCAACCCTTGCTGCAGCTGAGGTTAGCCCAGCAATGGCAGAAGGTACGATTAAAGCTTTGCTTCTAGGCTTGCTGGTCAGTGGCGGTATGTTGATCCCTGGAAATATTCCGAATATCATCGCAGCAGGAAAATTAAAAATTACAAGCTGGGAATATGCTAAGTTTGCATTTCCTATTGGCTTGATTGCGATGGGAATATATTTCGTTGTCGTCATTTTTGTAATATAATATAGGAAGAAAAAAATACAATATAAAAAATACGGCTCCAGTATGCTTATAAAAGGCAGGCTGGAGCCAAGTTATTTTTATAGGAAGAAGTTACTCCTTTTGTGAAAAAGGTTGATTTTTATATTTAAATAGCTAGATAAAAGTTTAATATACAACGCTACATATTTCCCATAAAAAAAGTTCACTACAACCCTTGCAATCATTGAAAAAAGTATGTATAATACATTGATGTGCAACGAATGAATGGATTAAAAAAAGGTTGCATTGACCATAGACATTCTATATAATAAGAATGTTGGTCACTCGAAGGCGATGAAGTGAGAGGTTGTTGGCACACCCGGCCCCTTTGCCATGGCTGGCTGCCAAGAAATTTTCACGGAGTATGTCTATAATGATATGGGCGAAAAGGAGGGAAAATAATGGCAAAAGAAAAGATTAGAATTCGTTTGAAAGCTTATGATCACCGTATCTTGGATCAATCATCCGAGAAAATTGTAGAGACTGCGAAACGTTCAGGTGCTGCTGTATCTGGTCCGATTCCACTACCTACAGAAAAAGTTGTTTACACAGTATTGCGTGCGGTGCACAAATACAAAGATTCACGTGAACAATTCGAAATGCGCACACATAAGCGTTTAATCGATATCGTCAATCCAACGCCACAAACAGTTGATTCGTTAATGCGTCTTGACTTGCCATCTGGTGTTGACATTGAAATCAAATTATAAAAAATTATCTTTTTTACTATAGGAGGTGTAACGGATGGCGAAAGGAATCTTAGGTCGTAAAATCGGCATGACTCAGCTTTTTTCCGAAGACGGTGAGCTAATCCCAGTAACGGTTATCCAGGCTGAGCCAAACGTAGTTCTACAAAAAAGAACATTAGAAAATGATGGTTATGAAGCACTACAAATCGGTTTTGCAGATGTAAAGGAATCACGTTCAAACAAAGCGGAAAAAGGTCATGCTGAAAAAGCAAACACAGCCCCTAAGCGCTACGTTCGTGAAATCCGTAACGCTAATCTTGATGAGTATGAAGTAGGTCAAGAATTGAGCGTTGAAATATTTCAAGCAGGAGACAAGGTTGATGTAACAGGAACATCCAAAGGGAAAGGTTTCCAAGGCGCAATTAAGCGTCATAACCAATCTCGCGGACCAATGACACACGGTTCACGCTATCATCGCGGACCTGGTTCAATGGGTTCTGTTGACGGAAGTCGTGTTTTCAAAGGTAAAAAACTCGCAGGACATATGGGCTCTGAAACAGTAACAATCCAGAACCTGGAAATTGTTAATGTGGATGCAGAACGTAACCTGTTGCTCGTTAAAGGGAATGTTCCCGGACCAAAAAAATCAGTCGTGAAAGTTAGTACTGCTATAAAGGCTAACTGATTATTGACACGAAAGGAGGATATGTCATGCCTAAGGTAACATTATTTAAACAAGACGGTTCACAGGCTGGAGAATTGGAATTGAATGATTCCGTATTCGGCATTGAGCCAAACATTCATGTGCTGCACGAAGCAGTAGTGATGCAACAAGCGTCTCTACGCCAAGGTACACATGCAGTAAAAAATCGTTCTGAAGTACGTGGCGGCGGACGTAAGCCGTGGCGTCAAAAAGGAACAGGACGTGCGCGTCAAGGTTCCATTCGTTCACCACAATGGGTAGGTGGTGGCGTTGTCTTTGGACCGACTCCACGCAGCTACAGCTACAAGCTACCTAAGAAAGTACGTCGTTTAGCGCTTAAATCAGCACTTTCATCCAAGGTAAAAGAAGAAAACCTGGTTGTATTGGAAGGACTGGCATTTGATGCGCCTAAAACAAAGGACTTTGTTAACATGCTTGCAAGCTTGAACGTTGATGAAAAAGTATTGGTTGTAACAACAGATCATAACGAAAATGTTGCACGATCTGCTAACAATCTAAAGGCAGTTAAAGTAATCACTGTCGACCAAGTCAATGTTTTGGATTTGATGTCGCATGACAAGCTGATCCTTACGAAAGAGGCAGCTGAAAAAGCAGGGGAGGTGCTTTCATAATGAAAGATGCACGTGATGTTATTAAGCGCCCTGTCATTACAGAGAACTCTGCTGATTTGATGGCAGAAAAGAAATATACTTTCGAAGTAAACCCGAAAGCGAATAAAACAGAGATTAAAGATGCTGTTGAAGTCATCTTCGGTGTGAAGGTCGAAAAAGTAAACACAATGAACCTTAAAGGTAAATTTAAGCGGATGGGCCGTTATGGCGGATATAGATCCGATCGCAAGAAAGCAATCGTACAGCTTTCAGAAGACAGCAAAGACCTGGACTTCTTTGAAGGCTAAGAAAAATCGTAAGTGAAGGAGGGAAAAAAGATGGCGATTAAAAAATTCAGACCTACTTCAAATGGTCGTCGTAATATGTCTGTACTAGATTATGCAGAAATCACAACAGACAAACCAGAAAAATCCCTATTAAGCCCTTTGCATAGCCGCGGAGGTCGTAACAACCAAGGGAGAATCACTACTCGTCATCAAGGCGGTGGCCATAAGCGCCAGTACCGTATTATCGACTTTAAGCGCGATAAGGACGCAGTACCAGGACGTGTTGCAACTATCGAATACGATCCAAACCGCTCTGCAAATATTGCATTAATTCATTATGTTGATGGTGAAAAACGTTATATCCTAGCTCCAAAAGGCTTGCAGGTTGGTCAAATGATCGAATCTGGTACAGAAGCTGACATCAAGCTTGGAAATGCATTGCCACTAGGAAATATTCCAGTTGGTACAATTATTCATAACGTAGAATTGAAGCCTGGTAACGGTGGACAGCTTGCTCGTTCTGCTGGTGCTGAAGCACAAATTCTAGGACGTGAAGGAAAATATACACTTGTACGCCTTGCATCAGGTGAAGTTCGCTTGATTCTAACTACTTGCCGTGCAACAGTTGGTCAAGTTGGAAACATTGAACATGAGCTTGTACGCGTTGGTAAAGCAGGTCGCTCACGCTGGTTAGGTAAGCGCCCGGCAGTTCGTGGTTCTGCTATGAACCCAATCGATCACCCACACGGTGGAGGGGAAGGACGTTCTCCAATCGGACGTAAGTCTCCAATGTCACCATGGGGCAAACCAACTCTTGGTTACAAAACACGCAAGCGCAATAAACCATCCAATCAATATATCGTACGTGAACGTAAGAGATAATAAGAATTTAGGGCGGGCATCAAGCCCCGTCTCTCAATTGCGAAGGGAGGTTTATCCATGGGTCGTAGCTTAAAAAAGGGACCTTTTGCAGATGAACATCTATTGAAGAAGGTTGATAGCTTGAATGAGTCTGACAAGAAGAGAGTTGTTAAAACTTGGTCACGCCGTTCAACTATTTTTCCAACGTTTGTAGGACACACAATTGCAGTTCATGATGGACGTAAACACGTTCCAGTATATATCACCGAAGATATGGTAGGTCATAAACTAGGTGAATTCGCCCCAACCCGTACGTTTAAGGGTCATGCCGGCGATGATAAGAAAACAAAACGCTAATGAGAGGAGGCACTCCAAATGCAAGCTAAAGCCGTTGCGAAATCAGTTCGTATTGCTCCTCGTAAAGTCCGTCTTGTAATTGATTTAATTCGAGGAAAAAATGTTGGCGAAGCAGTTGCTATTCTGCGCAACACACAACGCAGTGCTTCTCCAGTCGTAGAAAAAGTTCTAAATTCCGCTATTGCAAATGCAGAGCATAACTACGAAATGGACACGGATAATCTAGTTGTTTCCGAAGCATTTGTAAATGAAGGTGCTACATTAAAACGTTTCCGTCCACGTGCACAAGGAAGCGCAAGTAAAATAAACAAACGCACGAGCCATATTACAGTTGTTGTAACAGAAAAGAAGGAGGGATAGTCAGTGGGTCAAAAAGTAAATCCAACCGGTCTTCGTGTCGGTATCATTAAGGATTGGGAATCCAAGTGGTATGCTGACAAAGACTATGCAGACTTGCTGCATGAAGATATCAAAATTAGAGAATATCTTGAGAACCGCTTGAGCACAGCTGCTGTTTCTTCTATCGAAATCGAACGTGCAGCAAACCGTGTAAACATTACTGTTCATACTGGTAAGCCAGGAATGGTAATTGGTAAAGGCGGATCTGAAGTTGAAGCATTACGTAAATCATTGAACAGCTTGACTGGCAAGCGAGTTCATATCAATATCGTTGAAATTAAGAAAGTCGATGTCAATGCAAAATTGGTTGCTGACAACATCGCACGTCAATTGGAAAACCGTATTTCATTCCGTCGTGCTCAAAAGCAAGCTATTCAACGTGCTATGCGTGGAGGAGCAAAAGGAATTAAGACACAGGTTTCCGGACGTCTAGGCGGAGCAGACATCGCTCGCGCGGAACATTATAGTGAAGGAACAGTACCACTACACACATTGCGTGCTGATATCGACTATGGTACAGCAGAAGCAGATACAACCTACGGAAAATTGGGCGTTAAAGTGTGGATCTACCGTGGAGAAGTCCTTCCAGCTAAACCTAAAAAATAAGGAAGGGGGCAACGCATTATGTTAATGCCTAAACGTGTTAAATATCGTAGACAACATAGAGGACGCATGAAAGGGCAAGCGAAAGGCGGCACAACTGTTGCATTTGGCGAATACGGCCTACAAGCAACAGAAGCAACTTGGATTACGAGTCGTCAGATTGAAGCTGCTCGTATTGCAATGACTCGTTATATGAAACGTGGCGGTAAGGTGTGGATTAAAATCTTCCCTGATAAGCCATATACTGCAAAACCCCTTGAAGTTCGAATGGGTTCCGGTAAAGGTGCTCCTGAAGGATGGGTTGCAGTAGTTAAACCTGGAAAGATTATGTTTGAAATCGCTGGAGTATCAGAAGAGGTTGCACGTGAAGCGCTGCGTCTTGCTTCTCATAAACTACCGATCAAAACTAAATTCGTAAAACGTGAAGAAATTGGTGGTGAAATCAATGAAGGCTAATGAAATCAGAGAACTAACCACTGCCGAAATTGAACAAAAAGCAAAAACACTTAAAGAAGAACTATTTAATTTGCGCTTCCAGCTAGCAACTGGCCAATTGGAAAACACCGCACGCATTCGTGAAGTGAAAAAATCCATTGCCCGTATGAAAACTGTTGTACGTCAACGTGAAAAAAGCGTAAATAACTAGAAACCGAGAGGAGGCTAGCCTCAAATGACTGAACGAAATAATCGTAAAGTATACACAGGCCGTGTTGTTTCGGATAAAATGGACAAAACCATCACTGTATTGGTTGAAACATACAAATTCCACAAGCTTTATGGCAAGCGTGTAAAATACTCTAAAAAGTTCAAGACTCATGATGAAAATAACCAAGCGAAAATCGGTGACGTTGTTCGCATCATGGAAACTCGTCCACTCTCAGCTACGAAGCGTTTCCGCCTTGTAGAAGTTGTGGAAGAAGCAGTAATTATATAATTAAAGTTCGCTCGGAAGGTATCCGAAGGGAGGTCTCAAGCGTATGATTCAACAAGAAAGTCGTTTAAAGGTCGCAGATAACTCAGGCGCACGTGAAGTGCTAACCATTAAAGTGCTGGGTGGATCTGGACGTAAAACTGCTAATATTGGTGATGTAATCGTCTGCTCAGTAAAACAAGCAACACCCGGTGGCGTTGTCAAAAAAGGTGAAGTAGTAAAAGCTGTCATCGTTCGCTCCAAGACTGGTGTTCGTCGTAAAGATGGTTCATATATTCGTTTTGATGAAAATGCTGCCGTAATTATTCGTGACGACAAAAGTCCAAGAGGTACTCGTATCTTTGGACCAGTTGCTAGAGAATTGCGTGACGCTAAATTTATGAAAATTGTTTCACTAGCACCAGAAGTATTGTAAGTAATGAAAAGCCTTGTAAGGAGGTGCGTCAAGCATGCATGTAAAAAAAGGTGATAAAGTCAAAGTAATTTCCGGAAAAGACCGTGGTAAGCAAGGGACTATTTTAGAAGCATATCCAAAGAAAGACCGCGTTTTAGTCGAAGGTGTAAACATGATTAAAAAACACGCGAAGCCTTCTCAGGATAACCCACAAGGTGGAATCCTAACTCAAGAGGCACCAGTACATGTTTCCAATGTAATGCCGATTGACCCTAAAACCGGTGAACCAACCCGTGTTGGATATGAAGTACGTGATGGAAAGAAAGTCCGTATCGCTAAAAAATCCGGTGAAGCTCTAGATAAATAATTTAGCGACGAAAGGAGGGCGACATGATGAATCAACTAAAACAAAAATATCAAGAAGAAGTTCTACCATCTCTGATGGAAAAATTCGAATATAAATCTGTTATGCAGGCTCCTGCAATCGAGAAAATCGTAATCAACATGGGTGTTGGTGACGCTGTACAAAACTCGAAAGCATTGGATAGTGCTGTAGAAGAACTATCATTAATTTCTGGACAAAAGCCAGTTGTTACTCGTGCGAAGAAGTCCATTGCTGGATTCCGTCTACGTGAAGGAATGCCAATTGGTGCAAAAGTTACCTTGCGTGGAGAGCGCATGTATGAGTTTTTGCAAAAGCTGATTGCAGTTTCACTTCCACGTGTTCGCGACTTCCGTGGGATTTCCAAAAAAGCATTTGACGGCCGTGGAAACTACACATTGGGCGTGAAAGAACAATTGATTTTCCCGGAAATTAATTATGATAAAGTAAGTAAAATTCGCGGTATGGACATTGTTATTGTAACAACATCCAACACAGACGAAGAAGCACGCGAACTGTTGGCTCAACTAGGCATGCCTTTCCAGAAATAAGCTCGGAGGGGTAGTTCAAGACCGCCCATCTCATGATGGACGATATTGTTTTGGATCAGCCTGGTCTATGTATCCGGATTGGATCCACTTGAGCTCGCTGCTTCAAACATGCGACATCATCTGATGGACATTGAACGTAGTACAAGAGCTAATACAAGGAGGGTAAATTGTGGCTAAAAAATCAATGATTGCGAAGCAAAAACGCCCACAAAAATTCAAAGTACGTGAATATACACGTTGTGAACGCTGTGGACGCCCGCATTCCGTAATTCGTAAATTTAAACTATGCCGTATTTGTTTCCGTGAACTTGCCTATAAAGGTCAAATTCCTGGTGTCAAAAAAGCAAGCTGGTAAACCCCGATTTGGGAAGGAGGTAATTATGAATGGTTATGACTGATCCTATCGCAGATATGCTAACTCGTATCCGCAATGCCAACATGGTTAAACATGAAAAGCTGGAGCTTCCAGCATCCAAAATTAAACAGGATATTGCTGATATTCTAAAACGTGAAGGTTTTGTTCGTGATTATGAATTCATTCAAGATAACAAGCAAGGTGTTCTGCGTATTTTCCTAAAATACGGTGCGAACAGCGAAAAAGTAATCACAGGAATTAAACGTATTAGTAAGCCTGGACTTCGCGTCTATGCAAAAGCAGATGAGGTGCCTCGCGTATTGAACGGTCTAGGTATCGCAATTGTTTCAACATCCAAAGGATTGCTTTCTGACAAAGAAGCACGTTCTCAGGCTGTTGGCGGCGAAGTACTTGCATACGTATGGTAATTAACATTTTTTGATGAGGAGGTGCATGTAATGTCTCGTATCGGACTTAAACCAATACAAATTCCAGAAGGTGTGGAAGTAAAGCTTGACGGCAACAAAGTTACCGTTAAAGGACCTAAAGGTGAATTATCCAGAACACTTCATCATGACATGAAGGTTGCTGTTAAAGATAATGAAGTCACAATTGAACGTCCAAGTGAACAGAAAGAGCATCGTTCCCTACATGGAACAACTCGCAGCCTGATCGCCAACATGGTTGAAGGAGTTCACAAGGGCTTTGAAAAACATCTAGAAATTATCGGTGTTGGTTATCGTGCACAAAAACAGGGAAATAAACTTGTAGTTAATGCAGGATATTCACATCCGGTTGAAATCGATCCAGATAAAGGCATCGAAATTGAAGTTCCAAAAAACACACAAATTATTGTAAAAGGTATCGATAAAGAAGCAGTTGGTGCAATTGCTGCCAACATTCGTGCTATCAGATCCCCAGAGCCATATAAAGGTAAAGGTATCCGTTATGCAAACGAATATGTACGCCGCAAGGAAGGTAAGACTGCTAAATAAGATTCGTTAGGGAGCAGAAAGGAGTGACCTAGATGATCACAAAGCCTGACAGAAATATTGCACGTAAGAGAAGACATGCACGTGTACGTAAAAACCTTTTCGGAACACAAGAGCGTCCTCGTCTAAACGTGTTTCGTTCCAATAAACACATTTATGCACAGCTAATTGATGACACAAATGGTGTTACATTGGCGAGCGCATCCACACAGGATAAAGATTTGTCAGTTGAGTCTACTGGTACAGTTGAAGCTGCGAAGCAGGTCGGAGAATTGATCGCTAAGCGTGCAGCAGACAAAGGCTATAAATCAATCGTATTTGATCGTGGAGGCTACATTTATCATGGACGTGTGAAAGCATTGGCAGATGCAGCCCGTGAAGCAGGTCTTGAATTTTAATCGATAAAGGAGGGACATAATGAATACCAACATTGATGCGAATAAATTAGAACTAGAAGAACGTGTTGTAACAGTTAACCGCGTAGCTAAAGTTGTAAAAGGTGGACGTCGTTTCCGCTTTGCTGCTTTGGTTGTTGTAGGTGATAAAAACGGTCATGTAGGCTTTGGAACAGGTAAAGCTCTAGAAGTACCGGAAGCAATTAAAAAAGCAATTGATGATGCAAAGAAAAATATGATCGAAGTGCCGATTGTTGGAACTACTATTCCACATGAAATTCATGGTCGCTTTGGCTCAGGCAACGTATTGATGAAGCCAGCTGCAGAAGGTACTGGAGTTATCTCCGGTGGTCCGGTTCGTGCGGTATTAGAGCTTGCTGGTGTAGGTGACATCCTTACAAAATCACTAGGATCCAACACACCAATCAATATGATTCGTGCTACATTGAACGGTCTGACAAATCTAAAGCGTGCTGAAGAGGTAGCTAAGCTACGAGGCAAATCTGTAGAAGAACTGTTAGGATAAGGAGGGATATACTATGTCTAAAAAATTAGAAATCACCCTCAAGCGCAGTGTTATTGGCTCTAAAGATGGTCAACGCAAAACTGTTCAAGCACTGGGACTTAAAAAAATCCGTCAAACCGTAGTATGTGAGGATACACCAGTTGTTCGCGGTATGATCAATAAAGTATCTCACCTAGTATCGGTAGAGGAAGTTTAAATACACATTAGCGTAAAGAGGAGGTGCTCGCATGAAACTTCATGAGTTGAAATCAGCGGAAGGTAGCCGTAAGTCACGTAATCGTGTCGGACGTGGAACATCATCTGGTAACGGAAAAACTTCAGGCCGTGGACATAAAGGACAAAAAGCACGCTCAGGCGGCGGTACTCGTCCAGGATTTGAAGGGGGTCAAACACCTCTATTCCAACGTTTACCAAAACGTGGATTTACGAATATTAACCGTAAAGAATATGCTGTTGTAAATCTGGATAAATTAAATCAATTTGAAGACGGCACAGAAATCACCCCAGAGCTATTACTTGAAACAGGTGTCGTAAGCAACCAAAAAGCAGGTATTAAAGTACTTGGTAATGGTTCTATCGAAAATAAATATACCGTAAAAGCTCATAAATTTTCTGCTTCTGCAAAGGAAGCAATTGAAGCAGCAGGCGGTAAAGCTGAGGTGATTTAATGTTCCGTACAATCTCCAATTTTATGCGCGTAGGTGATATTAGACGGAAGATTATTTTCACGCTGTTGATGCTGATTGTATTCCGTCTAGGCACATTTATTCCAGTGCCGTTCACTGATAAACAAGCAATTGACTTTATGAACCAACAAAATGTTTTTGGCTTTTTAAATACATTTGGTGGTGGGGCATTACAGAACTTCTCTATCTTTGCGATGGGAATTATGCCTTACATTACAGCATCTATTATCATGCAGCTATTGCAGATGGATGTTGTGCCAAAGTTTGCTGAGTGGAAGAAGCAGGGAGAAATGGGCCGTAAAAAGCTAGCCCAAGTAACCCGTTATGGTACAGTTGTACTCGCATTTGTTCAAGCAATTGCCATGTCCATTGGTTTTAACGCCATGGCTGGTGGTCAACTTATTGCGAATCCAAGCTTTACGAAGTTTCTTGTAATAGCAATTGTGTTAACGAGTGGAACAACATTTTTAATGTGGTTGGGTGAACAGATCACTGCAAATGGAGTTGGAAACGGAATTTCCATTTTAATTTTTGCAGGTATCGTTGCAGCAATTCCAAATGGTGTCAAGCAGCTGTACGTCACTTATTTTGATAACCCAGGTGATGCACTGTTCTTGAACATTGTTATTGTCGCATTGATTGTATTGGTAGTTATCGCAGTAACTGTTGGTGTTATCTTCATTCAACAAGCATTGCGTAAAATTCCAGTTCAATATGCAAAAAAATTAGTGAATCGTTCTCCAGTTGGTGGGCATTCCACGCATTTACCATTAAAAGTAAACGCAGCAGGAGTTATTCCGGTCATCTTCGCGATTGCATTTATTGTTGCACCGCGTACAGTTGCTGGATTCTTCGAAGGGAATAGCGTTGCATCAACAATTGAAATGATTTTTGACTATACACAACCAATTGGTATGGTCATTTATGTAGCGCTCATTATTGCATTTACGTATTTCTATACATTTGTTCAGGTTAACCCGGAACAGATGGCTGAAAATTTACAAAAACAAGGTGGCTACATTCCGGGAATTCGTCCTGGAAAGAATACAGAAACTTACTTAACACGTGTCATGTATCGATTGACATTTGTTGGCTCGATCTTCCTAGCAGCTGTGTCTGTACTTCCGATTGTTTTAGGGAAACTTGCAGATCTACCACAAGCAGTACAAATCGGCGGCACAAGCCTGTTGATTGTTGTAGGGGTAGCATTACAGACAATGAAGCAGCTTGAAAGCCAGCTAGTGAAGCGACACTATAAAGGTTTTATCAAGTAAGACACCTGCTGCCAATGAGAGCGAGGGGAATGGCTTGAATTTAATTTTGATGGGTCTACCTGGTGCTGGCAAAGGCACGCAGGCAGAGAAGATTAATGAAGAATATAACATCCCTCATATTTCAACTGGAGACATGTTCCGGTTGGCAATTAAAGAGGGAACACCGCTTGGAAAAAAAGCGAAGGAATTCATGGATCAAGGTGCACTTGTTCCTGACGAGGTCACAATCGGAATTGTTAAGGAAAGACTGAGCAAGGACGATTGCAAGCAAGGATTTCTATTAGATGGATTTCCACGGACGATTGCCCAGGCTGAAGCATTAGATGAATTGTTATCTGAGCTGGGCACTTCCATTGACCATGTCATTCATGTCGATGTTCCGGAAAATGTTTTGGTGGATCGCTTGACAGGACGCCGTGTGTGTCCAACTTGTGGAGCAACCTACCATGTCATGTATAACCCACCGAAGCAAGAAGGAATTTGCGATCGCGATGGCTCCAAGCTAATCCAGCGAGATGACGATACAGCAGAAACCGTTAAAAATCGTTTAGCTGTTAATATCGAACAAAGTCAGCCGCTGCTTGATTTTTACCAGAACAAAGGATATCTCGTTACGGTCGATGGGAACAAGGACATTGACGTAGTGTTTAAAGATATTCAATCCAAAATTGAAAATTAAGCATTGCAAATGTATGTCCAGCATGGATTAGATGCATTTCCATGAATAAAAAGTTATAATGAATGTCGTAGTGTTTACAGTATGGTGTGACACAAACAAAGCTGTGAAAACAAGTAGCCTTTTAAGAAGGCATGCAAATTATAGCCTAAGTGAAGGTGATCGTTGTTGAGCGAAGAGGATTCCATTCCGCGAATAGGTCAAGTTGTTCGTATTAAACAAGGACGTGAAGCAGGACAATACGCCATCATTTTGAAAATAGTTGATGAACGTTATGTTTTGTTAGCGGACGGGGAAAAACGAAAATATGATCGACCGAAGAAAAAGAATCTTAACCATATGGAAATCATGGATTACATTTCCCCAGAAGTCCAAGACAGCCTTCTAAAAACTGGTCGTGTCACAAATGGTAAATTACGATTTGCTATAGCTAAATTTGTTGATGAGGTTGTGACTGATGATTTAAAGAAGGGAGATCCACACGATGGCGAAAGAAGATGTAATTGAAGTTGAAGGTACCGTAACAGAAACATTGCCTAACGCAATGTTTAATGTAGAGCTTGAAAATGGCCATACGGTCTTAGCACATGTATCTGGTAAAATTCGTATGCACTTTATCCGCATTTTACCGGGTGACAAAGTAACGGTAGAGCTTTCCCCATATGATTTAACACGGGGAAGAATCACATATCGTTATAAATAAGCGAAAGAGCTCCGATATAAAAGGAGGTATAGATGATGAAGGTTAGAGCATCTGTAAAACCAATTTGTGAAAAATGTAAGATTATCAAACGAAAAGGTAAAGTTATGGTGATTTGTGAAAATCCCAAGCATAAACAAAAACAAGGTTAAATTCCAAGGAGGTGCAACACACACATGGCACGTATTGCAGGTATAGATATTCCACGTGATAAGCGTGTAGTAATTTCCCTCACATACATTTATGGAATTGGAAAAACTACTGCACAGAAGATTCTTCAAGAAGCAGGTGTTTCTGAAGATACTCGTGTACGTGATTTAACAGAGGATGAACTAGGTAAAATCCGTAAAGCAGTTGATGCTTACACAATCGAAGGGGATCTTCGTCGTGAAGTTTCTTTAAACATCAAGCGCTTGGTTGAAATCGGATCTTACAGAGGCGTTCGTCATCGTCGTGGTTTACCAGTTCGCGGACAGAAGACGAAGAACAACTCCCGTACGCGTAAAGGTCCACGTCACGCTATCGCAGGCAAGAAAAAGTAAGTAAAGGAGGTAAACTAAATTATGGCACGTACTAAATCCAATACACGTAAACGTCGTGTGAAAAAGAATATTGATACTGGAGTGGCACATATCCGCTCTACGTTTAACAATACAATTGTGACCATTACAGATGTACAGGGCAACGTAATCGGCTGGAGTTCTTCTGGCGCACTAGGATTCAAAGGCTCTCGTAAATCTACTCCATTTGCTGCACAGATGGCTGCTGAAACAGCTGCTAAATCAGCAACGGATAATGGCATGAAAACTTTAGAAGTAACCGTAAAAGGTCCTGGTGCAGGTCGTGAAGCTGCAATTCGTTCTTTACAGGCTGCAGGCTTGGAAATTACAGCAATTCGTGATTTGACTCCAGTCCCACACAACGGTTGCCGCCCACCAAAACGTCGTCGTGTATAATTTTAGCGTATAGAATTTGTCACCCTGTCTATAATGGGTTATGATGGCTTAAAGTATATGGGTACAGCGTTTTAACCTTTGTTCTAAAGTGATTTGATTAAAGGCAAATGCATGACATCTTCATTATTTGATGAAGACCGTTGCGTTCATCTGAAAAAACCTTACTAGACAGCAATGTTAAGACAAAAGGTACGAAAGATTGACAATAGCGCAGAAACGCCAACTGCCTATTTGGGGAATTTCGGTTAGACAGGGAGTCTAACCGGGGTTTCGACGTTTTAAAGGAGGGCTTGATGGAATGATTGAAATTGAAAAACCAAAAATTGAAACGGTAGAGATAAGTGATGATGCCACATTTGGCAAATTTGTGGTAGAACCACTTGAACGTGGATATGGTACAACTCTTGGAAACTCCTTGCGTCGTATCCTTCTGTCCTCACTTCCAGGGGCTGCGGTAACATCTGTTCAAATCGAAGGGGCACTTCATGAGTTTTCAACAATCGACGGGGTTGTTGAGGATGTCACAACAATCATTTTGAACCTTAAAAAACTAGCATTAAAGATATACTCCGATGAAGAGAAAACATTGGAGCTCGATGCCCAGGGAGAAGGAACAGTGACAGCTGCTGACTTGACCTATGACAGTGACGTGGAGGTTTTGAATCCAGAACTTCCAATTGCGACATTGAACAGCAAGGGCAGCCTACACATGAAAATAACTGCAGAACGCGGCCGTGGCTATCGTCCAGCTGATGAAAATAAGCATGAAGATCAGCCAATCGGTGTGATTCCAGTTGATTCTATTTTCACCCCTGTATCACGTGTGACCTATCAAGTAGAAAATACTCGTGTCGGTCAAAGCGCCAACTATGACAAATTAACTTTGGACGTATGGACTGATGGAAGCATCCGTCCAGAGGAAGCAGTTTCTCTGGGTGCAAAAGTCTATACCGAGCATCTAAATATTTTTGTGAGTTTAACAGATGAAGCACAAAATGTCGAGATTATGGTTGAGAAAGAAGAAGACCAAAAAGAAAAGGTTATGGAAATGACCATCGAAGAACTCGATTTATCTGTTCGCTCCTATAACTGCTTGAAGCGTGCTGGAATTAATACAGTACAAGAGCTTTCAAATAAAACAGAAGAAGATATGATGAAAGTCCGTAATCTGGGACGAAAATCCCTGGAGGAAGTCAAAGCGAAGCTCGATGATTTGGGCTTGAGTCTGCGCAAGGATGATTAATCGATTAAAACAATGACACCTTTAGATTTTCGAGAAAGGGAGGGATAGTCCATGGCTAGAAAATTAGGACGTACAACGGATGCCCGCATGGCACTACTTCGCAATCTTGCATCTGATTTAATTATTCATGAACGGATTGAAACTACAGAAGCAAAAGCGAAGGACCTAAGATCCGTAGTAGAAAAAATGATTACACTTGGCAAGCGTGGGGATATTCATGCTCGTCGTCAAGCTGCAGCATTTTTATATAACCAAAAAGCAAATGAAAACGAAACAGTTATTCAAAAACTTTTCGATGACGTTGCAAAGCGCTACGAGGATCGACAAGGTGGTTATACACGCGTTCTTAAACTTGGTGAACGTCAGGGTGACGGCGCTAAAATGGCAATCATTGAATTAGTTTAATGATAACAGACGCGTTAAGGGCAGGACTGAATCTCTTCCACGAGGTGAATCCAGGCCCTTTTTTGCTATTTATAGATAAAAGGGAACGGGTCGTGCAAGTGGCGACCCTCCCCGCATGCCGGGGCGCAACTTTTTATACATATATTGTACGTCTGCCCAGGTGTATGGTGCAGAGAGGAGAATGATTCATGCGAGAAGCCTTAGTAGAGTTTAGAAATGTATCCTTTCGATATGGAGAAGACCAGCCCTGGGTATTGAAACAAGTATCTTTTACCATCTATAAGAACGAATGGATTGCGATTATTGGTCATAATGGTTCCGGTAAATCGACAATTGCAAAGCTGATGAACGGTCTGCTGTTTCCACAGGAAGGCACCATTCTTATTAATAATGTACCGGTGAACGAAGAAACGATTTGGGACATTCGTAAAGAGGTAGGCATGGTATTTCAAAATCCGGATAACCAGTTCGTTGGCACAACTGTCCAGGACGATGTTGCCTTTGGTATGGAAAACCGTGGTATCCCTAGAGAAGAAATGGTAAAGCGTATTGATGAGACATTAACAGCTGTTGGCATGGAAAGCTATCGTTTAACAGAGCCGCATCGATTATCTGGTGGGCAAAAACAACGTGTCGCGATTGCTAGTGTACTCGCTATATCACCTGAATTATTGATCTTGGATGAGGCTACTGCAATGCTGGATCCAAAAGGAAGAATGGAAATCATGCAAACCGTTTCCAATGTAAGAGAACGATTGCAGCTTACCTTATTAACAATTACCCATGATCTGCAAGAGGTTGTACAAGCAGAACGTGTCATTGTCATGAACGAGGGTGAAAAGTGGAAAGAAGCATCTCCAAGGGAAATTTTTGCGGAAAAGAAGGAATTACAACGCATTGGCTTAGATGTACCGTTTATCGCTACGTTAGCAGAAGAGCTGAAACAGCAAGGTATGCCAATTACAAATGAGCCATTGAATCATGAGGAGCTACTGGAGGACCTATGGACATTACATTCAAAAATGTGAGCTATATTTATCAACAAAACACCCCATTTGCTCATCGGGCAATTGATAACATCTCCTTTCATATTCCATCAGGAACCTTTGTCGCCATTATTGGCCATACAGGTTCAGGCAAGTCTACTTTATTGCAGCATTTGAATGGATTGGTCCGCCCTAGTGAAGGTGAAGTGAAGATTGGTGATTTTCTTCTAAGTCATGAACATAAGCCAAAAAACTTAATGGAGCTGCGCAGTCGTGTCGGAGTTGTGTTCCAATATCCGGAGCATCAACTATTTGAAGAAACAGTGGCAAAGGATATTGCCTTTGGCCCGGAAAACTTCGGTGTCGAACAAGCAGAAATAGAGCAGCGGATAAAAGAAATTGTCCCAGCCGTTGGACTGTCAGAAGCATTACTTGCGCGTTCCCCATTTGAACTAAGTGGCGGTCAAATGCGCCGGGCAGCCATAGCTGGTGTACTCGCAGTAAAACCGGAAATCCTTGTCTTAGACGAGCCTACTGCAGGTTTGGACCCACGTGGCCAAAAAGAAATCATGGACATGTTCTATGATTTGCATCAGCAGCAGAAGCTTACCACTGTGCTTGTCACACACAGCATGGAGGATGCTGTGAAATATGCCGACCATGTCATTATTTTAAATAAAGGTACCAAATATATGGAAGGTAAGCCAGAAGAAGTCTTTATTCAGCAGGAAGCATTGAATCAAGTGCAGCTTGATATGCCGGAAATGATTCAATTCATGCAAGCCTTCCAAGCACGGTTTGGCACAGAAATACCTTTTATGCGCCAAACCGTGGAGGATCTAGCTGTACAAATCCAAGAGGCGCTGAAAGGGGTGGACGTACATGAATAACGCGTTCATCATTGGTCAGTATGTCCCGGGCAATTCATTGGTACATCGATTAGATCCAAGAACAAAAATTACCGTGATTTTCTTTTTTGTCTTTATCGTATTTTTTGCGAACTCATTAGCTAGCTATAGCATTTTAACTGCTTTTTCTTTAGCAAGTATGCTTACAACCCGTATACCAGTGCGTTATATACTAAAGGGCTTAACACCGGTCTGGTTTTTAATCATCTTTACTTTTACCTTGCATATCTTTGTTACAAAGCAGGGGACGGTGTTGGTGGAGATTTTTAATCTGAAAATATATTCAGGTGGTGTGATTCAAGGGTTCGCTATTTCTATGCGGTTTTTCTTGCTTATCTTGGTTACTTCTTTACTCACGTTAACGACCACACCAATTGAAATTACAGACGCAATTGAGGATATGCTGCACCCATTGAAAAAAATTAAGTTTCCCGTTCATGAGCTTGCACTCATGATGTCGATATCCTTGCGTTTTATCCCAACACTGATGCAGGAAACGGATAAAATTTCGAAAGCACAAGCATCACGAGGTGTTGATTTTAAAACAGGTTCGATTAAGGATCGTGTCAAAGCAGTTGTACCGTTGCTCGTACCTTTATTTGTCAGTGCCTTTAAACGGGCTGAGGAATTGGCCATGGCAATGGAAGCAAGGGGATATCGCGGTGGTGAGGGAAGAACGAAGCTGCGCGAGCTAAAAATCATGAAGCTGGATATCGCTATTTTTATTTTATTTGCAGCTGTTGCAGCAGGATTATTTTTAACACGTGTTTACTAGGTTAGGAGCTATAGGATGGCAAAGTATAAATGTATGCTCAGCTATGATGGTACCCATTTTTCCGGTTTTCAAATCCAAACGAATAAACGTACCATCCAAGGAGAATTAGAACAAGCACTTGCGAAGATTCATAAGGGTAGCCCGATTCGTATACATCCTTCCGGTAGAACGGATACAGGTGTTCACGCGTTGGAGCAAACCATTCATTTTGAATCACCATTGGAGCTATCCTCCTACAATTGGTGCCAAGCGATGAATACGCTGCTTCCTGACGATATTGTCGTGAAACAGGTAGTTTCGGTGCCAGATAGCTTTCACGCTCGATATGATGCGGAAACGAAAGAATATCGCTATTATGTTTGGAATGAGAAGGAAATAGATGTATTTAAGCGGAATTATGCCTATCAGTTTCGTTATCCGCTTGATGTCGCAGCGATGCAGGAGGCGTGTCATTATTTTAAAGGCACACATGATTTTACAACCTTTTCATCAGCCAAAGCAACGATCCGCGGCAGTAAAACCCGTACCTTGCATCATGTTGCCTGTCATCAACAGGAAAGCCAAATAGAATTTATATTTCATGGGAGCGGATTTTTGTATAATATGGTCCGAATTATCGTCGGAACGCTCCTGGATATTGGACAGGGAAAACGCAAGGCCGTCGATATTCCTTGGCTATTGGAGCAAAAGGATCGCCGCCTATTAGGGATGACCGTTCCACCGCAAGGTCTATACTTATGGAAAGTAACCTATGGACAGGCGGAACCTCATAACCCGGATACTTTGGATAGCTGAACTATTAAATCACCTTGAAAGAGACCTTAGGAGGTGCTGTATATTCTACGTGTCCTATGTTTCATTTTCGTATCGTTGCTTGCTGCATGTACCAGTATGGAAGAAGACGAACGGGAGCAGGAAGCATTACAAATGGCAGAAGAATTCATAGAACTGCACTATACCGTCTCGGATTATCAAGAAATGGACAAAATGGAATATAGCCTGGAATTGCTGGAGAAAATGGAGCCCTATGTAACAGAAGCAGAATTAACAAAGCTGAAAAAGGAAAGGGAAGAGATGTATCCGCTCGATTTAGCGAAGCGGTTAAAATATAATATCCATGTAGAGCAGGTTGATTTTCAAACGACTACAGAAACAAATCATGGGCAAACACTGGAGCTTTCCTTTGAATTAGGATTAAACTTTTCGGATCATCCAAGTAAGCCGGATCAAAGCCTGGATATGAAGGGCGAAATGACATTCGAGGATTGGAATGGGGAATGGAAAATTTCCCGATATTGGGTACAAGAAATCGACCCAAATGATTTGGAATAACGTCTAACGAAAGCTTTAAAGGGATGAAGGATGTTGTTTTTCAGGATACAAGATATGCCTGTCCAATTCCATTGAATTTCCGGGAAAAACATCTGGCAACCCCTTGACAATTACCCCTAATTTGGTATATGATGATTTATGGCTTTTTATTTCTAATACCACGATTAGCCCCGAAACTAATTGTGTTAGAATAACGGATTAGCAACTTAAAACAATGAAATTTTGAAATAACGGAGGGAAATAATCATGCGCACAACTTTCATGGCGAATGAAGCGAATATTGAACGCAAATGGCTTGTTGTGGATGCAGAAGGTCAACGTCTTGGACGCTTGTCAAGCGAGGTTGCAGCAATTCTTCGCGGTAAGCATAAGCCGACTTATACACCACATGCAGACACTGGTGATAATGTAATCATTATCAATGCAGACAAGATTGAACTAACAGGAAACAAATTGCAGGACAAAATGTACTACAAACACTCTAACCACCCAGGTGGATTAAAAGAAACAAATGCTGCGGAAATGCTTGCAAAATATCCAGAGCGTATGCTAGAACAAGCTATCAAAGGCATGCTTCCTAAAGGTCCATTGGGCCGTAAAATGGGCAAGAAATTGCATGTTTACACTGGATCCGATCATAAGCATCAGGCACAAAAACCAGAAGTTTACGAGCTTCGTGGATAATTAAAGGGAGGTTAATCAATTGGCACAAGTACAATACTATGGCACTGGCCGTCGCAAACGTTCAACTGCACGTGTTCGTCTCGTTCCAGGAACAGGCGTTATCACAATCAATGGCCGTGAAGCCAAAGAATATTTTCCATATGAAACACAATTGCTTATTTTAAACCAACCACTAGTAACTACTGAAACACAAGGAACATACGATGTTTTGGTAAATGTACACGGTGGTGGATACACTGGTCAAGCTGGCGCAATCCGTCACGGTATCGCCCGTGCATTGCTGGAAGCAAACCCAGAATTCCGTGCATCTTTGAAGCGTGAAGGATTCCTTACACGTGACGCAAGAGCGAAAGAACGTAAGAAATACGGTCTTAAAGGCGCTCGTCGTGCACCACAGTTCTCAAAACGTTAATAAATCAACACTTGCAAATCCCTCAACCACCTATGGTTGGGGGATTTTACTGTATATACGGTGCTTTAAAAACAGGAGAAAATTCACACGTAGCATACACGGAACATACAAGTAGCAGACAAATAATTTAGAGAAAAAGAAGCTGTGATTTTGAAATTAAGTTTGATACAATTACATTGATAAGATGGATTGGGATAGTGCAACAAACGGGCCATTTTGTCGAAGAGAGTTTTTACGTATTTATGTAGAAGAATCGGATTACGTACCCCGATTCTTCTTTTTATTTTCATTCAACTATTCGCTTGAATGATAAACGTAAAATGGTTACACTATATTCAAGTGTAGGCTTGAATGAAAAAGGAGTGAGAAAATGAATAAAGATTCTTGTGAAATTTATTGTTATGACGAAGAAAAAGTTAATCGAATACAAGGAGAACTAGAAAAAGAAGACATTTTTAGTGTTGCCCAATTATTTAAGGCTATTGCTGATGAAAATAGGGCAAAAATTACCTTTGCTTTGTATAAAGGTGAAGAGTTATGTGTTTGTGATATAGCAAATATTATTGGTGTCACGGTTGCAAATGCTTCCCACCACTTACGCACACTCCATAAGCAAGGAGTTGTAAAATTTAGAAAAGAAGGGAAATTAGCATTTTATTCGCTTGATGATGAGCATGTTGAACAGTTATTTGTTATCGGATTAACGCATATGAAAGAGGTGCAAGTAAATGTCTGATCAACAAGCTAAATTATCTGAACAAGAAATGAAAACATATCGCGTTCAAGGATTTACCTGTGCAAACTGTGCAGGGAAATTTGAGAATAATGTAAAACAGCTTTCTGGCGTTGAGGATGCAACAGTAAATTTTGGTGCTTCTAAAATTTCTGTCTACGGTCATGCAACAATTGAAGAACTAGAAAAAGCCGGTGCATTTGAGAATCTTAAAGTAACTCCTGAAAAGTCTGCCCACAATGTTTCGCAAGAGGCAACTGATGATACGAAAGAAGAAAAAGTTCCATTTTATAAAAAGTATAGTATACTGCTTTATTCAACTTCGTTCCTTGTTTTCGGTTATCTCTCTTACTTTGTAAATGGAGAAGAGAATCTTCTTACAACCCTATTATTTTTAGCATCAATGGTGGTAGGTGGATTGTCGCTTTTTAAAGTAGGTTTGCAAAACTTATTACGCTTTGAATTTGACATGAGAACCCTTATGACAGTAGCTGTTATAGGTGGAGCCATTATTGGTGAATGGGGTGAAGTTGCTCTTGTTGTCATTCTCTTTGCTATCAGTGAAGAGCTTGAACGATTCTCCATGGATCGGGCAAGAAATTCGATTCGTTCTCTTATGGGTATCGCCCCTAAAGAAGCACTCGTTAGACGTAATGGGCAAGAAATAATGATTCATGTCGATGATATTGCTGTTGGGGATATCATGATTGTAAAGCCTGGTGAAAAGATTGCGATGGATGGTGTAGTCGTAAATGGCTACTCTGCTGTCAACCAAGCAGCGATTACAGGTGAATCAGTACCCGTTGGAAAAACGGTTGATGATGAAGTATTTGCAGGTACTTTAAACGAAGAAGGATTACTTGAAGTAAAAATAACAAAACTTGTAGAAGATACAACAATTTCTAAAATTATTCATCTTGTAGAGGAAGCACAAGGAGAACGTGCTCCAGCGCAAGCATTTGTCGATAAATTCGCGAAATATTACACACCGATCATTATGATCATTGCAGCATTAGTCGTTGTAGCCCCTCCTTTACTCTTTGGTGGCAGTTGGGAAACATGGATCTATCAAGGATTAGCTGTTCTAGTTGTTGGTTGTCCTTGTGCGTTGGTCATATCGACTCCGATTTCTATCGTTTCAGCAATTGGGAATGCTGCGAAAAAAGGTGTTCTTATTAAAGGTGGGGTGTATTTAGAAGAAATGGGTGCCTTAAAGGCAATCGCATTCGATAAAACAGGGACATTAACAAAAGGTGTTCCAGTTGTAACTGATTTTACTGTATTAAATAATCAAATGAATGAAAAAGAATTATTGGCAATCATCACTGCATTAGAATATCGTTCCCAGCATCCTCTTGCTTCGGCCATCATGAAAAAAGCAGAAGAAGAAAATATTTCATATTCTGATATGGTTGTTGAGGATTTCTCTTCTATTACAGGTAAGGGAATCAAAGGTATTGTAAACGGAATGACTTATTACATCGGTAGCCCGAAACTCTTTAAAGAATTGTTGACTACTAATTTCGATAAAGACCTAGAACAAAACGTTACTACTCTTCAAAACCAAGGTAAAACAGCCATGATTATTGGAACTGAAAAAGAAATTCTTGGAATTATTGCAGTTGCTGATGAAGTTCGTGAATCAAGTAAGGAAATTATTCAAAAGTTACATCAACTTGGCATTAAAAAGACTATTATGCTCACAGGTGATAACAAAGGTACTGCGAATACAATAGGCAGTGATGTTGGGGTATCTGATATCCGAGCTAATCTGATGCCTCAGGACAAATTAGACTATATAAAACAATTAAGATCCGAATACGGAAACGTAGCTATGGTAGGAGATGGTGTCAATGATGCACCTGCATTGGCGGCCTCAACAGTGGGTATTGCAATGGGTGGAGCTGGTACAGACACGGCTTTGGAAACAGCAGACGTCGCTTTAATGGGAGACAATTTGAGAAAACTTCCGTTCACTGTAAAACTTAGTCGAAAAGCTTTAAATATAATTAAAGCTAACATTACTTTTGCAATTGCTATTAAATTTATTGCCTTATTACTAGTCATTCCGGGCTGGTTAACACTTTGGATTGCTATTCTCTCGGATATGGGTGCAACTCTTTTAGTAGCACTAAATGGTTTAAGGCTTATGCGCGTGGATGAAAATGAATAGGTTTAAGAGGTTTAAAACAGAACAATAAAGTCACGCTTGCGAATAACTTTTTAGTATATCTATATAGGGGTGCATAATTTAAGGGCTTTTCAATTTGAAGAAAAAGTCCTTATCCCAAAGCAAATCATGTAAGATAAACAATCGGTTTTCCGCAATCGGGCGCGTTTGTTGCAGGTCAACAGTAGAAAATGTTCAAACTTTATTCCAAAGCTACACTGGGTGATTATGAACAAGCTGAATTATTAAAACGATTTGTTTCAGAAGAATTAGAACCAGGAAATGTGCCCAGTAATATTAACTTTGATGAGGCTTTTGAAAACTGGAAAAAGAAACAGTTGCACAATGAGATTTATCAAGTTTCATCTGAGTGGGGTATTAATGATGTCATACTGGAAAAAGCAGTTGAGGCATATTCTGTTGCAAAACCAGATGAGATTCCGTATATTGATGATGATTTAACAAATAGTATCGACTTTGCGTCGATTGAAGATCCTAAGACTAGTAACTTACTCGAACACAACATAGCTTTATCGAAAGAATTACCAGAAATCGTTTCTAAATTGAAAAAGAAATATAAAAAAATTTAAACTTTTATTTAAGCTGCTTGTTAAGCATATGTATTTTATCCCTCTAGGGTTAGGTGAGAGGTTCAGGAAGATGTAGAGATTCTATTTAAGGAAAGTAACAATAATTAACAAATATACAATCCATTAGGAACCCACAACACCATTGAATTAACACCATTTCGCAATTTAGAAAAGCACAAAAAACAACACAAGACACCGGCCAATGATGTTATGTATGATAAATGAGAGAATCCAATAATTAGTTATCCATTTAACTATTTTATAAAACTTGTGGATAATTCCACGTAACATACAAGTAGTATACAAAAGTGCCTGCAAGCCTTGATTTTACTGCCTCCCTCAGTTCTCAAAACGTTAATTTTATATTTTCGTTTATCAAACCCTTTCTCACTTTGGTGGGAGAGGGTTTTGTGTTTAAAGTGAGAATTTATAATGGAATTATTAGTAACATCTTATAGATTCAATAGGAATTGACCCTCATTTGAGTATATGAGAAAGGAATTGATTGGTGATACTAATATATACAGACTAGGTGCTTGTTTTTAGTCATCTCAGTATTATGATAATATGGAATTAAATATAAAAAAGTGTTCAACAATCAGACCAGATAGTCTAATAAAATTAATACAAAAATAATTAAAGAATGGGATTAATATGGAGTTAAAAGTTATCGGAAAAATTAGGACAAATAATTTTAATGATGAGCATGTCATGCAAAAGATTACAGATATGTGGAAAAATGCATCAAATGTTTTACCTGATAAAAATGAGAATGTATATGGTTTATATCACGAATATGAATCTGATTATAAAGGGGATTATACGCTGTGTGTTGCGGTTGAGGACAGAGATAAATCGTCCATAGCCATTCCCGATGATACGAAATACGAAGTTTTCAAAGTTAATACCAATGATGAACAAGGTATTTTTAATACATGGAATGAAATATGGAAAAAGGAAGATGAAAATCAGTTAAATAGGGCATATACTTATGATTTTGAAAAATATTATCCAGATGGAAATATTGATATTTATATTGCTGTAAAGAAAAAGTAAGTCTATTCAAGAATTGGGTGCGATTGTTGAATAAAAAGTTAAGCATTTTACTTACAATCATCTTTATAATGATGCAGAAAGATGGAAGCCAAAAGAATATGAGTCCAACTACATCCTTACCTATTCATTTAAAATAAATGAAGATATTGATACAACTGGATTTGCCTAGACTGACTATCCATAAATCCTAGTCTGCTAAAACCAAAACGATAATCTTATATTATCGTATATCAACCCCCTTTCTTGCTTGGCTAGGAGAGGATTTTTCTGTTAAACGTGAGAAGTTATATGGGGGAATCATAAGTTATAGGTTCGATGGAAATTGACATCGACCATGATATGTAGAAATAATTGATCAATATATTTTTTCATCATTTTTATATTGTAATAGTATGAAAATAAGCATGAATAATTGTTTGATAAACATGAAAAAATATTTGAAATGAAAAGGTGTAAAAGGTGATAACAAATCAACAATTGGTACAAAGTAATTTTGAAGAAAAAATAAAAGTATTTACTCATGCAGTTGGTGGAGAGTTTAATAGTGACGAGACTTTTTCCATAGCAAATACAGGAGTTCCTACTGATACGTTTAATACGATATTGGTAAAGTCCAGAAAAATTAAAGATTCATTCAAATTTAAGCAAAAGCTCGATTTTTTTATTGAGAAGCGATATCCTTTTAGCGTTTGGATGGATGCCCGCCATATGAATGCAAATTGGGTAAACATTTTGCAAAAATATAATTTAAAAGAAGCAGAACGTAATGTGATGATGAAACGTGAAAATACACTTCATGTAGGTGAAAGAATCTCCAATCAACTTACCATTACCCAAATAAAAAGCAATGAAGAGCTTTTAAAATATGTAGATGTATTTATAAGCCTGTTTGAAGGATCAACAGAACAAGATGCATTAGATAATTATTTTAATAAGTTTTCGCAAATAAAATTAGGATCAAACGTACAAATGTTTGTTGGATGCATAGATGATATGGCTGTAACTACCGGTTTATTAATAGAAAGCAAGGATAGCTACGGGATTTATGATGTGATGACAAAAGAAACAGTGAGAGGTAAAGGATATGGTAGTGAAATGTTTCAATTTCTCTTAAGCCAAACAAAAGATAAACAAAAACCAGTCGTATTACAGGCTTCAGACAAAGGAGAAAATATCTATAAGCAATTTGGATTTACCGGTGTTGGAGAAATTGTTGTATTTGAATAAGTACTCCTCTAAATTAAGTTAACGGATACGATTTTTTTAATCAAAGCTCAGTATCTAACTAACCACTATTTGTATTGATGCAAAAAGATGGAAGTCAAACGGAGATGAGTCCATTTACATCCGCATCTATCCAATTTAATTAATTGAAAATATTGATATAACAGGATTCAGATGGATAGACTATCCATAAATTGAAGCCCGATAAAACTCAAAACGTTAATTGTATATTACCGTTTATCAAACCCTTTCTCACTTTGGAGGGAGAGGGTTTTTGTGTTTTAAAGTGAGAAACTATACAACATAGAGATTTTAGTCATTTTAGTATTGTGATAATATAAAATTAGACATCAAAAAGCGTTATTCCACTTTAATTTATCAATCACAATAAATCGTTGCAATGACATAGCAATTGGATAAAAAGTATTTCTTTTTCCTTTTCCGCTCTCCTAATTGTAATCTCCTACTGTGTCCGTAGAGTATTGACGTATTATCGCTTATGTAAAGTCTTCGTTCTTCGGATATAAAGGCAAAGTCAAGTGGATAAGAGTGCGTAATAAAGCAAATAACGCTTTAAAGCACTCTAATTTATTGGGTTTTACTCATTACATTTACGAATTACTTGATAGCTGTCGCTACTTATGCCACTTGTCATTAATCGATGCGGAGATTGATCGAGATGGAAACCATGTACGTATCGAACAAATTATTTGTGAAGCTTAGAAGGGTGTAAATTATATGATAAAAGGTCCAAAAAATGGAGCAGAAAATGCTTCTCTATTTATTGGACGTGATGACCGTGAAGTATTCTTTGTTATGTGTTTAAATACGAAGAATCATGTTGTAGCGGTTCATCGTTGTCATATTGGTTCGTTAATTGTTTCCATAGTACATCCACGTGAGGTGTTTAAATCAGCGATACTTAATAATGCAGCAAGAAGTTATTGTTGCGCATCAGCATCCAAGTCGTGATATTTTAAACATAGTATCCTAAACTAGAGTACTCTAAGTACTCGAAGTTTAGGATTTTTTAATTACAGTGCTTTAACTATTAAATATATAAGGGTATTATTAATAGTAGTTAAAGTATTTAAAGGTGGTGG
>NZ_QTSZ01000010.1 GCF_003730295.1 Ornithinibacillus gellani | reverse complement strand
AGTCGTAACAAGGTAGCCGTATCGGAAGGTGCGGCTGGATCACCTCCTTTCTAAGGATATAATAGAAGGCGGAAGCGGCCGTTTAGCAACGTACGGACTGGAGAAGTCCTGACGAGATAAAGGAAACCCGATGAACGAAAGTGAATCGAAGTTGACTTATCGTAGGAAGGAATTCGAAGTCCGCTAGTTGCTGGCCGCTGGAGCTAGACTATGATAACGGAACATGAATACCAACCACTTACGTGGTACGATTCATGAACATACTGTGTTGTTTGGTTCAGTTTTGAGAGAGCAAATCTCTCTAAAAAAACAACCACATCCTGTGGTTATTTGTACCTTGAAAACCAAATAAGCGTAACAACGACATCAAACCAAAAAAGTGGATACATTGCGAAAGCAATTGTAGAAGCTTGTTTTATTTACAATGCTTATTCATGAGAGATAGTTAAGTGAAGAAGAGCGCACGGTGGATGCCTTGGTACTAGGAGCCGAAGAAGGACGGGACTAACACCGATATGCCT
>NZ_QTSZ01000011.1 GCF_003730295.1 Ornithinibacillus gellani | reverse complement strand
GAATTTAAAAAATAATAAGGCACTGAACATATGAGTGGAAACAAACCTGAAATCGCTACCAAAACTGGGGCTAAAACCATACAAAATAAGGTACTTTAAAAATCTCCCACAAATACTTGACTCAACCAAACACATGATGGTACTTGCAAAGTGGCGTTAATTTAACTATACTAATAAGCAATTATATATTTATTGCATTGAAGGAGACATTTGTCAGTAAACTATGAATAGGAAAAGGAAGGAAATGCCTTAGACTGAGAGCAATTCCACTATTTTTTCTGATAAATTTCACTCTGGAGCTGGCGCTTGGACCTTTTTTTAAGTAAAGGCGTTCCGGATACAATCCGTTATCAAATTTAAGTTGAATGTATTTTTTGATGCATTAACAAGGGTGGTACCGCGAATGACAGCCTCGTCCCTTTATGGGGATGGGGTTTTTTTGATGCAATAAAGTCAAGTGGCAAATGTTAAAAGGAGGTTTTTAAGATGAAGGAACAATTACAACAATTACAGGCAGAAGCAATTGAAAAGGTAGAACAAGCGACGGATACCAAAGAACTTCAAGATATTCGTGTCGCATATCTCGGTAAAAAAGGTTCGTTAACGGGTGTGCTGCGAGGAATGGGAAAGCTGGATAAAGAAGAACGTCCAATTGTAGGTGAAATAGCGAACCAAGTACGTGAAAAAATTACCAATGCATTAGACGGGAAGCTCGCGGTTTTTGAAGAAGAAGCATTAAACAAAAAACTAGCAGCTGAAGCCATCGATGTTACTTTACCGGGAAGACCAATTTCCGTTGGTGGCCCTCATTTACTAACAACAATTATTGAAGAAATTGAGGATCTATTTATCGGTATGGGCTTTGAGGTAAAAGAAGGACCAGAAGTAGAAACAGATTATTATAACTTCGAAGCACTTAATTTACCGAAAGATCATCCTGCTCGTGATATGCATGATTCCTTTTATATTACAAATGAACTTTTACTTCGCACACATACTTCACCAGTTCAGGCAAGAACGATGCAGAAGTATGATGGAGATAAACCAGTAAAAATGATTTGCCCTGGAAAGGTGTATCGACGAGACTCCGATGATGCTACACATTCCCATCAGTTTACACAGCTCGAAGGATTATATGTTGGTAAAAATGTTCGCATGAGTGATTTGAAGGGTACACTTGATACCTTTGCGAAGAAAATGTTTGGAGCAGATAGAAAGATCCGATTGCGCCCAAGCTTTTTCCCATTTACAGAACCATCTGTTGAAATGGACATTTCCTGTAAAGTTTGTGGTGGAGATGGCTGCTCAGTTTGTAAGAAAACAGGCTGGATAGAAATACTGGGTGCTGGTATGGTCCATCCACGTGTATTGTCGATGGCAGGCTATGATCCGGAAGTTTATTCTGGCTTTGCATTTGGCATGGGACCGGATCGAATTGCTATGCTTAAATACGGTGTGAAGGATATTCGAGACTTTTACACAAATGATGTACGATTCTTAAAACAATTTCACCATGCCTAGGAGGGGTCATAAAAATGCTTGTTTCATTAAATTGGTTAAATAATTATGTAGATATAAGTGGCGTGCAGCCTGAAGAATTAGCTGAAAAGATTACAAAGTCGGGAATTGAAGTCGATAGTATTTCCTATATTGCTGAGAAGAGCACGAATGTGGTTGTCGGACGTGTATTAGCTTGCGAACAACACCCAAATGCTGATAAGTTAAATCTCTGTCAGGTTGATGTTGGGGATGAAACACTACAAATTATTTGTGGAGCACCGAATATTGCAAAAGGGCAGAAAGTTGCTGTTGCAAAACCTGGAGCTGTTTTGCCAGGTAATTTTAAAATTAAAAAAGCGAAATTACGTGGAATAGAATCGAATGGAATGATTTGCTCCTTACAAGAATTGGGCTTACAGGAAGCTTATATTCCAAAGGATGTTGCGGATGGAATATTTGTTTTTCCAAGTGATGTAAAGGTTGGAGAACCAGTGGAAGGATTACTGCACTTAGACGACGCTGTTCTTGAATTCGATTTAACACCAAATCGTGCAGATTGCTTAAGTATGCTAGGGGTAGCGTATGAAGTAGCGGCTATACTTAATAAGCCATTGAACCTACCGGAAGAAACGGTTGATATGGCAGATAAGAATGCCGGTGATGCCGTTACGGTAACCGTTGAAGACAAGGAGCTTTGTCCTTATTATGGAGCTTTCGTTATTGAAAATGTAAAGATTGGACCTTCCCCACTTTGGATGCAAAATTATTTAATGGCAGCTGGCATTCGTCCAATTAATAATGTAGTTGATATTACAAACTATGTTTTATTGGAGTACGGGCAGCCATTACATGCATTTGACTATGATCGATTTGGTTCCAATGAAGTCGTTGTACGCCGTGCAAAAGATCAGGAACAAATTGAAACGCTAGACGGTGTTATGAGAACATTAACTGAAAACAATTTGCTCATTACAAATGGGAAGACTGGCGTTGCATTAGCAGGTGTAATGGGCGGTGCAGATTCTGAAGTTCAGGATGATACAACGACTGTTTTATTAGAAGCAGCTTATTTTGATGCTAAAACCGTTCGGAAGGCAGTGTTGGAAACGGGTTTAAGAAGTGAGTCAAGTACCCGTTTTGAAAAAGGAATTGATTCGGAACGAGTGAAACGTGCTGGCTTACGAGCATGTCAGCTATTGCAAAAATACGCTGGGGGTACTGTACTTCAAGGAGTAGTTGAATCCAATCATCTAACGCTTACGAAAAAGGCCGTTTCTGTTGATGCTGATAAGGTAAATAAACGTTTAGGAACTTCCATTACTGTTGATGAGATTGCTTCTATATTAAATAAATTACGTTTCGATTATACGCAAAGCGGAAAAGTATTTGATGTGACGGTTCCGACACGTCGTGGAGATATTTCTATTTTTGAAGATATGCTTGAAGAAATTGCAAGAATATACGGGTATGATCATATACCTGCAACAATCAATTTGGATGCAGAACAGGCAGGAATGTTAACAGATGCCCAAAAATTAAAACGTAAAATTAAACGTTTTATGGAAGGCGCTGGATTGATGGAGACCATTACGTACTCTTTGACTGGCAGTGCAGATGTAAATCGCTGGATCAGTCCTGAAATAAAAGCTTTTCAACCGAATCCGGTAAGCTTATCCAATCCAATGAGCGAAGATCACCGTTGGTTACGGCTTAGCCTATTACCGGAGCTGTTAAAATCTTTGTCTTATAACCAGGCGCGAAGTCAGTCTAGCGTTGCGCTATATGAACTAGGATCCATTTTTGTGTCACAGGAAGAAGAGCTGACCAAGCAGCCTAACGAACAATTGCGTCTATCGGGAGCATTGGCAGGAAAGTGGGTTCAGCACCCGTGGCAGCAAGAAATGAAGGTAGTAGATTTTTATGTTGTGAAGGGGATTTTAGAAGCATTATTTGACCATTTAGAGATTCCAGTAAGCTTCCGCCAAACAGCGTTGGCAGATATGCACCCTGGAAGATGTGCAGAAATTTGCTATGATAATCGTGTCATCGGTTTCTTAGGCCAAATTCATCCATCTTTAGGAAAAGGGCTGGATTTAAAAGAAACGTATGTGTTCGATATCAATATGGAAGTGATAATAGAGGTATTCCATCATGAACCAACCTATCAGTTGGTTCCGAGATATCCATCTATTTCAAGGGATGTCGCATTTGTTATGGATCATGATATCAAAGCAGGGGATGTACAAATAACAATTGAAGAGATTGGAGCACCTCTGGTAAAATCTGTGCAAATATTTGATGTGTATACAGGGGAAAATCTGCCAGAAGGCAAGAAATCTATCGCATATAACTTGGTGTATCAAAACCCTGAACGAACACTTACGGATGAGGAAGTAGAAACATCCTTCCAGGACATTCGCAATAAAATTGAACAACAGTACCATGCGTATATCAGATCTTGATTTAAAAAGCCTTTGCCATCAGATGGCAAAGGCTTTTATGCTAACTAATTATATATTTCTATAAATATTTTTTTGCTTTCATCGTATTCGCAAAATGAAGCTTCGCTATCTGTCGTAATATTGGTTCTCCCTTTTTTTTCATAACTTCTGCAATGTTTTCATCGACAAAACGTGATGCACCTTTCCTTAAAGGAATGCCAACAAATGTGGATAAACGCTCCATTTCCTTTACAAAGCTAGCGCGGGCAAGAATTGATGCTGCGGCTACTGCAATGGAATGAGACTCCGCCTTTGTCATGAAATACGTATCATTTGGTAAGGTTTCTCTTTCTGAGGCAAGATGGCGTTTATAAATTGTAGGCTCACAGAATTGATCAATAATGATGCCATCCAATCGTGCATCACCAATTTTCTTTTTGGTTTTTTGTATTGCATGATGGTGTAGCATTGCTTTCATTTTTCCTTGTGACCATCCATTTTCTTGCAAGGTATTATATTTATCGTTATGTAGGATAAGTAGCGAATAAGGAACTTGCATACGGATTAATTCTTTCGCAATAGAAACAATTTTTTCGTCAGAAAGATTTTTTGAATCCTGCACACCGATAGAGGAGAGCTGTTGTATTTGCTGTGCCTCCACATAAGCAGCAGCAACTGTAATTGGCCCGAAGTAATCACCAGTACCTGCCTCATCAGAACCAATAATCGAACGGTTAAACAGACTGGGATTTGGCGTATATGGAGAACTGGACTTGCTTTTCTGTTTGTGATTTTTTGTTTCTCCAGTGTTCCATTGTGCATTCCATTTGTGAAATTCTTTTTCAGGATGCTTGCCTTGAAACAGTACCTTTCCAGATTGGTATGCTGTGATAACCGCATTTTCCGTTTTGGCCTGAAATACAGCGCCTGGTGGGGCCTGCCTTTGGAAAGCATCGTAATACTTTTTCATTGCTATAATCGATTTACTATCAAATTGATGGACTAACTGTGCCATGATTCAATCGCTCCCACTTCTTACTATATGTATTACTGACTATATCAAAACCTGCTGAAATATGAAATAAGGAAACTTACGAGACATTCATTCGTAATACCATATGTAGAACAATTTATTTATATGTTTAAGATAGTGTTTTGGTCTTTATAAGTATCGGTTTCCAATATACATTCCTTCATGGTAAAATAATAGATGTTCTTTCGGGTGCTTAAAGTGCCCTAATGGGTTATCATGTAGAATCTAAATTAGGAGGGTGTTCGTGTGTCCCAGGAATCAGATAAAACACGAGTAACTGTAGAAATACATAATAAATCGTATACAATCGTTGGAAATGAGCCAGCAAGCAGGGTCATGCTTGTAGCGGAATTGGTTGATCAAAAAATGAATGAAATGCATCAACATAATCCAAGTCTGGATACGTCAAGATTAGCTGTTCTTACAGCGGTAAATACGACGAATGATTATTTGAAATTAAAAGAAGAATACGCTTCTTTGTTGGGGGCATTAAAAAAGAAAGAGGACAAATAGAGTATGATTACTTTTATCATTATTTTACTACTAATTTTTGGTGTGATGCGTGGTCTGAAGCGAGGATTCATTCTTCAGGCGCTGCACATGATCAGTTTTATCGCAGCCTTTATCGTCGCTGTTTTATACTATGATAAAATAGCGGTTAAACTGCCGTTGTGGATTCCATATCCAGATATGAATGAGGGTGGTTTTTGGGGGAATTTACATCAGGTTGTCCCAATGGAAACTGCTTTTTATAATGCAATTTCGTTTATCATTATATTTTTAGCGGTAAAAATATTACTGCAAATTCTTTCATCTATGTTGGATTTTGTAGCGCAACTGCCTATTTTAAATTCTGTCAATCGTTTGGCTGGAGCAGTACTAGGATTTTTAGAGGTGTATGTTGTTTTATTTTTGCTGCTGTATATTTTAACATTAGCTCCACTAGAACAGATACAGACATATTTAAATGGTTCCAGCCTTGTTCATTGGATGCTAGAAAACACACCATATTTATCTGAAAAAATGAAAGAATTGTGGTTTACGGATTTGGCTAGCATGGTACAAAATAGCGGTTTCTTTAAATAGAATTATCTTATTCATGTGAGCAGCAACTGATTGGACAGACAGGCTTGATCTTATCTATTTCAAATGAGGTAGAGAGATTTTGTATGAATAGAAAGCAGGTGTTGAAGCATGTCCATTAATAAAAAAGATATCATTAAATTATTAGAAAAAATAGCAATTTACCTAGAGCTTAAAGGAGAAAATCCATTTAAAATAGCAGCATATCGGAAGGCAAGTCAGGCATTGGAACGCGATACACGTTCGCTTGGAGAAATTGAAGATTTTACTGCAATAAAAGGGATTGGTAAAGGGACAAGTACGGTTATTCTAAAGTATCTTGAAACTGAAACTTCTCCGGTTCTGGAACAACTTGAAAAAGAAGTTCCAGAAGGTCTTATCCCATTATTGCAAGTTCCTGGTTTAGGTGGAAAAAAACTAGCTAAGCTCTATCAAGAATTAAATGTAGTAGATGCAGCCAGTTTAAAGGATGCGCTGACAAGTGGTGCAGTTCAAGAGCTACCAGGGTTTGGGAAAAAGTCAGTTGAAAATATTTTAGCTGCATTAAAAGAAATAGGTAAGCGGCCAGAACGTCTACCAATTGCTATGGTGCTTCCCATTGCTGAACAAATAGAAGCTTATTTACAGACGATTCCAGATATCCATCAATTTTCACTAGCGGGTAGTTTACGTAGAATGAAAGAAACGGTAAAAGATATTGATTTTATTATTGCATGTGAAAATAGACATTCAGTAAAGGAAGCGCTTTTGGAAATGAGTGCAATCAAAGAGGTGATTGCCCAAGGGGATACAAAGGTTTCAGTAACACTGGAATCCACCTATGATATGAATGTTGATTTTCGCTTGGTTTCACCTGAAGAATTTGCAACTACTTTACATCATTTTACAGGATCCAAAGACCATAATGTAGCAATGCGACAATTAGCAAAATCCCGCGGTGAAAAAATCAATGAATATGGAATTGAAGTAGAAGAAACTGGTGAGCTATTAACTTTTTCTACAGAAAGCGATTTTTTTACACATTTTAATTTAACGTATATTCCTCCTGAAGCCCGGGAAAATGCAGGGGAAATAGCAACATTTACAGAAACTGTGGACCTCGTGCAGCTAGATGATATTCGTGGTGATTTACATATGCATACGACTTGGAGTGACGGTGCACAATCTGTAGAAGAAATGGTAAATCAGGCCAGGAATAAAGGATATGAATATATCGCTATAACGGATCATTCCAAATATCTTCGGGTAGCGAATGGCTTGGATGAAACACGATTACGAAAACAGCGTGAAGAAATTCATAAAATGAATGACTTATATGATGATATTCATATATTTGCAGGTGTGGAAATGGATATTCTACCGGATGCCTCATTGGATTTTTCGGATGACTTTTTAAAGGAAATGGACTTTGTCATTGCAGCTATTCATTCTAGTTTTAATCAATCTCAAGCATTGATTATGAAGCGATTGATGCAAGCGCTCGAAAATCCATATGTTTCCTTAATAGCGCATCCTACAGGTAGATTAATTGGAAGAAGAGATGGATATGACGTTAATTTATCACAGTTAATTGAAAAGGCCGTCGAAACCAATACGACATTAGAAATTAATGCCAACCCAAACCGCTTGGATTTATCCAGTGAATGGGCGAGAGAAGCGCAAAAACAAGGGGCTCAAATTGCCATTAATACAGATGCACATAGTTTTCATATGCTCGAACATATGAAATACGGCGTAGGAACCGCGCGAAGGGGATGGCTTCAAACAGATACAGTGATTAATACATGGACAAAGGAACAGCTGATTGCATACTTTGAGAGGAATAAATAAAGATTTTCGTATGCAATCTAAAGGAGTAGCCAAATATGAATGAACGTGTTCTACGTGTACTCGAATTTACAAAAATAAAAGAACAGCTTAAAAGCCATGCTGCCACCGCACTTGGTAAAGATGAAGCTGTCAAATTATATCCCTCACATCACTTGAATGAGGTAATTTGGAAACAAAAAGAAACGGATGAAGCTGCAACTGTATTACGTTTACATGGAGGCATTCCATTAGGAGGCATCCATGATATTCGAAGTAATATAGGGCGAGCGGTAATCGGTGGTGTATTATCAACAACAGAATGCTTAGATGTGGCCAATACTATATATGGTGGGCGTCAAGCTAAGGATTTTATTGAAAAGCTGGAAGAGAACCTGCCCATTCTTCAAGAATTAACCAATCAAATAACACCTTTACGTTCCTTAGAGACAGCAATAAAAAGTTGTATCGACGACCATGGACATGTGATGGATGGTGCATCTGTCAAGCTCCGTGGCATTCGATCCTCTATTCGAACTTTCGAAAGCCGTGTACGTGACAGATTGGATAACTATATTAAAACAAAGAGCAGTTTACTGTCTGATGCGATCATTACGATTCGAAATGATCGTTATGTTTTACCGGTTAAGCAGGAACATCGTGGCGCTGTTGGTGGAATTGTTCATGATCAATCTGCTTCTGGTCAAACTCTTTTTATGGAGCCGAAAGCAGTCGTTGATTTGAACAATCAGCTACAAGAAGCGTTCATCAAAGAAAAACAAGAAGTGGAAAGAATTCTCCATGAATTGACAGGGAAAATTGCTGTAGAAGAACCAGCATTAATTGAGAATGTTCGTGTATTAGCAGCAATTGATTTTATTTTCGCGCGTGCCAAGCTCGGACGAACGATGAAGGCTTCTATGCCTAAGATGAATAACAAAGGCTATATTTCGATGAAGCAGGCAAGACATCCGCTTATTCCAGTTGAAGAGGTAGTAGCGAATGATGTGGAAATAGGTAAAGACTTCACAACAATTGTGATAACAGGACCCAATACAGGTGGTAAAACAGTGACCCTGAAGCTTATTGGCTTATGTACACTGATGGCACAGTCTGGTTTGCAGATTCCAGCATTAGATGGCTGTGAAATGGCTGTATTTGAACATGTGTACGCTGATATCGGTGATGAGCAATCCATTGAACAAAACCTAAGTACATTTTCATCTCATATGACGAATATTGTTGATATTATGAAGCATGTTGATCATCAGACACTTGTATTATTTGATGAGCTTGGTGCGGGTACAGACCCTCAAGAGGGAGCGGCACTTGCGATGGCTATATTGGATGAGGTCATTGATCGTGGAGCGAGGGTTATAGCGACAACACATTATCCCGAACTGAAAGCATACGGTTACAATCGGGAGCATGTCGTAAATGCCTCCGTTGAATTTGATGTACAGACACTAAAGCCAACCTACCGATTACTTTTGGGAGTGCCTGGCAGAAGTAATGCGTTTGATATTTCTAGTCGTCTCGGATTGGATCATTCCATTATACAGCGGGCAAAGGGGTTAATCGGAGTTGACTCCAAAAATGTTGAAAATATGATTGCTTCCTTAGAGGCTGCACAGCTGCAAGCCGAGCAAGAATACGAAGAAGCTCATCGTGTATTAATAGATAGCGAGTCGCTACATGAAGCGTTACAGAAAGAAATGACTGCATTGGAGCAAAAGAAGGAATCACTCTACCGTAAAGCCGAGGAAAAGGCAGAGAAAGCTTTGACTAAAGCCCGGGAAGAAGCGGAAATGATTGTTTCTGAAATTCGTAATATGAAACAGCAATCTGTTCTAAAGGAACATGAATGGATTGAAGCCAAAAAAATGTTGGAAGAAGCGCAGCCTAACTTGACTTCTAAGCAAAAAGAAAGCCTGGGAAGTAAACCGATTCAAACAGATAAACTGTCACCGGGAGATGACATTAAGCTGTTGTCAGTCAATCAAAATGGTACGGTATTGGAGCAGGTTGGTGAGAATGAATACATGGTCCAAGTTGGAATTATGAAAGTAAAGGTTAAACGAAAAGATCTTCAATTAATGAAACAGCCTAAGCAAGATCTTTCCAAACCACTTACTACAATAAAGGGATCTGGCTATCATGTAGGGATTGAGCTTGATTTACGTGGGGAACGTTTTGAGGATGCAGTCATGCGACTGGAAAAATATATTGATGATGCCTTACTCGCAAATTATGAAAAGGTTCATATCATTCATGGTAAAGGGACTGGCGCACTTCGAAAAGGAGTTCAGGAATTTGCAAAGAAACACCCGCGAATTGCCAATTACCGTCCTGGTTCGGAAGGCGAAGGCGGCAGTGGTGTAACGGTACTAGAATTAAAATAATGAAGAAAGGAGCGACATGTCTTGGAAACTTTTTGGGAAAATATTATCGTGATTACTGCAGCGCGTTATAGTGTTGTTATTCTATGCACAGTTGTATTTCTTGCTATATTTGAATTGGTTACCACATATAAAAATTGGGTAGAAATTAAAAAAGGCAATATCGCAGTGGCAATGGCAACAGGTGGTAAGCTATTTGGGATCATGACGATTTTTCGATACTCCATTGAGCACAATGATACACTGATGCAAAGCATAGGTTGGGGTGTGCTAGGTTTCTTGCTGCTGCTTTCTGGTTATTTTATTTTTGAATTTCTAACGCCAACGATGAAAATTGATGATGAAATCGGAAAAGGAAATGTTGCAGTCGGATTGATGTCCATGATGATTTCAATCGGTTTATCATTTATTATTGGGGCAAGTATTGTGTAGTGCATGAATAAGTATAGAAACAGTAGATTATTTAAATATAATGTACAGGCTATAGGGATGAGGTATGAATATATAATCACAACTTCATCTTCTTTATGTTGTACAAGGGATAGAGGGAGTATATCATATTGGAAACACTGGCTAAGGTGCTCATTGTTGTTGCAGCTATTTTTATTGTTGTTGGTGTCATTTATTTATGGTAAGTACTATTTAACTTGGTATTATTTATATAAGAAGACGATATCACATGTGTAACTTGCTCTCCTCAAAGTAGGCACTTAACGGCAGCAAATCGTGATTGATTTCAGAAATTGGCATAGTCGCAAACGTTCGGCTATGCTTTTTTGTGTGTACAGTTTGCTTATAAGCTTGCATCCGTAATAAACTACGTGAAGTCCGCATTGAATTCTTTTTCCGGTTTGCAATTATGATAAAGCTTATAAGTTGAGTTCAGTTGTTTTGGTAATATATCCCTAAAGAAATGAAATCGTAAAAATAATCACGTAAATTGATATTTTTTAAAGAAAGTTTCGAAATCATTTCAAAAAATAATCATTACTCGCTATAATGAAGATATGATAGGAAAAAGGAGGGGGATAAAATGATACATCAAAAGATTTGGGAGAAGCATTATCCGAAAGAAATTCCAACGACAATTACGTATAGTAAAAAGCCGTTACATGAGTTTCTTGCGGAATCAGCTGAACGCTACAAAGAAAAGAAAGCGCTTTACTTTATGGGTAAGGAACTATCTTTTGTGGAATTGTATGATGAAGCAAGACGAATGGCAAACTATTTTCAAAAATTGGGTTTGCAAAAAGGGGATCGTGTTGCCATCATGCTGCCAAACTGTCCACAGGCTGTTATTGGTTATTACGGTGCATTAATGGCTGGGGGAATTGTTGTTCAAACGAATCCGCTCTATACAGAACGTGAATTGGAGTATCAACTGAAAGATTCTGGTTCTGAATTTATTATTTGTATGGATATTTTATTGCCAAGGGTAAATCACGTACGAAACAATACGAACTTAAAACATGTGATTGTAGCAGAAATTAAAGATTATCTTCCATTTCCAAAAAACGTAGTATATCCTTTTATTCAAAAAAAGCAATACAACTTGGTCGTTAAGGTAGAACAATCTGATGACACACATGTGTGGAAGCAGTTTATGGCAGCATCTGAACCACAATATAAACCAGTTACCATCGACCCAACTGAAGATCTTGCATTGCTGCAATATACTGGAGGAACGACTGGTTATCCAAAAGGGGTAATGCTGACACATATGAATCTTGTTTCCAACGTAGAAATGTGTGAGGCATGGCTGTATAAAACAAAACGCGGTCAGGAAGTTGTACTAGGCGTACTACCATTTTTCCATGTGTACGGAATGACAACAGTAATGAATTTATCCATCATGCTAGGATCAAAAATGCTATTATTACCTAAATTTGATGCGGAAGAAACATTAAAAACAATCCATAAACAGCGGCCAACTTTATTTCCAGGTGCACCGACAATTTATGTTGGATTGCTTAATCATCCCAGCTTAAAGAAATATGACTTATCTTCGATTGAAGCCTGTATTAGTGGATCTGCACCGCTTCCCGTTGAAATTCAAGATCAATTTGAAAAGGTAACGGGAGGAAGACTTGTGGAAGGTTATGGGCTCACAGAATCATCTCCTGTTACACATGCGAATTTTGTTTGGGATAAGCGAATCAATGGCAGTATTGGAATACCTTGGCCAGATACGGATGCAATCATCTACAAAATGGGAACTCTGGAAGAAGCAGAAATTGAAGAAGTGGGTGAAGTAGCTGTAAAGGGACCGCAAATTATGAAAGGCTACTGGAACAATGAAGAAGAAACCGATAATACGCTTGTAGATGGTTGGCTGTTAACGGGTGATCTTGGTTACATGGATGATAATGGATATTTTTATATCGTGGATCGGAAGAAAGATATGATTATTGCAGGTGGTTATAATATTTATCCACGTGAAGTTGAAGAAGTACTGTATGAACATGAAGGGATACAAGAAGCGGTAGTAGCGGGGGTTCCCGATCCATATCGCGGTGAGACCGTGAAAGCATATATAGTTGCAAAACAGGGATATCAGCTTGATACAGATGAATTGAATACATTTTGTCGGAAACATTTGGCTGCCTATAAGGTACCTCGGCTGTATGAATTTAGAGAAGAATTACCGAAAACAGCAGTTGGTAAAATTTTAAGAAGACAGTTAGTGGATGAAGAAAAGTCTAAACAGCAGGAAGCAAAATAACGTAATTTTGGTTTAACATATGTATGCCATATAAAAAGTTTAATAAAAAAGCATGTCCATAATTGACATCATCCTGTCTACTCGTTTACAATATTTATGAATGATTATTCATTCAGTTTTGTTGGCTAGGGGGACAGTGATGAAAAAGAATAAACCAAAATATAAGCTAATAATTGATGCTGCTGTCCAAGTGATTGCCGAAAATGGCTATCACGCAGCACAGGTATCAAAAATCGCAAAACAAGCAGGTGTCGCTGACGGAACCATTTACCTATACTTTAAGAACAAAGAAGATATACTTGTTTCCGTATTTGAAGAAAAAATGGGCCAGTTTATTCAGCAGATTGCAAATGCAATTGATACAAAGGAAAATGCAAATGATAAATTATTAACACTCATTCATATGCATTTTAGTCAGCTTGCTGCAGACCACCACCTTGCAATTGTAGCACAATTGGAATTAAGACAATCAAATCCAGCTTTAAGAAGAAAAATAAATCAAGTATTAAAGCCGTATCTTCAAGTGATTGATTCGATTATTCAAGAGGGAATAGATGAAAATATATATGCAGCTGACGTGAATATAACCCTGGTCAGACAGATGGTTTTCGGAACGTTAGATGAAATGGTAACAAATTGGGTTATTAAGGAAGGTAAATATAACTTGGTGGAGCAAGCAGAGGCAGTTCATGCATTACTAACTGAAGGATTGAATAAAAGATGACCTTGCCAGCGAATGTGAATTTCGCTGGTCCCAAATTCATCAAGTAATCTGTAAAATTCAGATGAGCAACTCTATCATTTCTGTTACGATAGAATAGGAGAAGGAGGGTTAATTTTGGAAACGATTTCATGCAATATACAGAATCAAATTGCAACTTTGAGTATTACAAGTCCACCAGCAAATGCATTGTCCAGCACAATATTACAAGATTTAAATGATCAATTGAATGAATTAGAGCATGATAGACAAGTAAAAGTGATTCTATTAAAAGGTGAAGGGCGATTTTTCTCTGCAGGGGCAGATATAAAAGAGTTTACATCTTTTCAACAGTCGGCAGACTATGAGTCATTGGGTAGGAAAGGCCAGGAACTCTTTTCCAGGATTGAAAGTTTTCCCATTCCTGTAATCGCTGTCATCCATGGAGCAGCACTAGGCGGCGGTTTAGAATTAGCGATGTCATGTCATATACGTCTGGTTACTAAATCTGCAAAGCTTGGTCTTCCGGAGCTAACACTTGGGATCATTCCCGGTTTTGCAGGGACACAGCGTCTACCACAATATGTTGGTACAGCAAAGGCATATGAATTGCTTTTGACAGGTGAGCCAATTAGTGGTGAGGAGGCTTGTAGATTAGGGTTAGCTAATCATGCCTATGAGGAAAATGAATTACTGGAAGAAGCAGATAAACTTGCAACAAAGATAGCGGCAAAAAGTAAACCTTCCGTAGAAAGAATAATGAAGCTTGTTCCTTATGCCAAAACTTCTCAATTTGACACGGGAGCAACAATGGAAACAAAAATGTTTGGTGAAATATTTGGCTCAGATGATGCTAAAGAAGGTGTGCAAGCCTTTTTGGAAAAACGCAAGCCGAATTTCCATGATAAATAAATGGCAAGAAGCTGAAGACAAGAATAAAGCTTAGGGAGGAAAACATAATGAATATCTATGTATTGCTAAAAAAGACATTTGATACAGAGGAAAAAATAGTCGTATCCAATGGACAAATCGAGGATGATAGTGCGGAGTTCATTATTAATCCATACGACGAATACGCAGTTGAAGAAGCAATCAAACAGCGAGATGAGCATGGCGGTGAAGTAACAGTAGTAACAATCGGCGATGAAGACTCAGAAAAACAACTTCGTACCGCATTAGCTATGGGAGCAGATAAAGCTGTATTAATTAATACAGAGGATGATTTGGAGGATGGCGACCAATTCTCTACTGCAAAAATTTTAGAAACGTATTTTGAGGATAAAGATGCTGATTTAATTTTAGCTGGAAATGTAGCGATTGATGAGGCGAGCGGTCAAGTCGGTCCAAGACTTGCAACCCGACTAGGTATTTCCTATGTTACTACGATAACCGGGTTGACGATCTCTGGAGATACAGCTCAAATAGAGAAGGATGTAGAAGGAGACGTGGAAAAAATCGAATGTCCGCTTCCTTTATTGGTCACCTGCCAGCAGGGATTAAATGAGCCGCGATATCCTTCTTTACCTGGAATTATGAAGGCAAAGAAAAAACCGCTTGCGGAGCTTGAAATAGATGATTTAGACCTGGATGAAGATGATTTAGAGCCAAAAACAAAAACACTGGAAATATTCATGCCACAGGAAAAACAAGCTGGACGTGTACTGGAAGGGGAGCCAGACGCACAGGTGAAGGAACTCGTATCTTTACTTAAAAACGAAGCAAAAGTTTTATGATTAGGAAAGAAAGAGAGGAGAAAAACCTATGAGTGAAAAAATACTAGTTATTGGTGAATCAAGAGACGGTGTATTACGTAATGTTTCTTTTGAAGCAATTGCAGCGGCAAAGAAAATAAAACCGGATAGTGAAATCGTTGGTGTTTTGTTTGGGGCTAAGGATTTACAAGAACAAGGCGAAGAAATGATTAAATATGGTGCAGATAGAGTTGTTGCAGTCAAGCACGATAAATTAGACGTGTATACTTCAGAAGGGTACGGACAAGCAGCAATGTCGGTTATTAAGGAAGAAAATCCATACGGCATTGTAATGGGACACACTGCAATCGGAAAAGATTTAACTCCAAAATTAGCTAGTAAACTAGAATCCGGATTAATATCAGATGCCACTGATGTAGAACTGGATGGGGATAAAGCAGTATTTACACGTCCTATTTATTCTGGAAAAGCATTTGAAAAGAAAATGATTACGAGCGGGATTGTTTTTGCAACGATTCGCCCGAATAATATTCCACCATTGGAACGGGACGACGCTCGTTCGGGAAATGTAGACTTGAAGGAAATGGATATTACAGATATTCGTACAATTATTAAGGATGTTATCCGTAAAGCAAGCGAAGGAGTAGACTTATCTGAAGCCAATGTCGTTATAGCAGGTGGGCGTGGTGTAAAAAGTGCAGAAGGCTTTCAACCGTTATATGAACTGGCAGAGGTTCTGGGAGGAGCAGTTGGTGCATCCCGGGGAGCATGTGATGCCGACTACTGCGACTATTCCTTGCAAATTGGTCAAACAGGTAAAGTAGTTACACCTGATTTATATATCGCAGTTGGTATTTCCGGTGCTATTCAGCATTTGGCCGGCATGTCTAACTCGAAGGTGATTGTAGCAATTAATAAAGATCCCGAAGCAAATATTTTTAATGTAGCGGATTATGGTATTGTTGGGGATTTGTTTGAAATCGTTCCTATGCTGATTGAAGAAATCAAACAGCTGCAGTAATTTTAATAGTGGAAACGAAATAAAACACAGATGATCAACAAATAATGTAAATAGCAGTATATGTGTTATTTTGGTCACACTTCATAAAGGGGTGTGACCTTATTCGACTTTTATACAGCCATAAATAGCTTTGTTTTGGTCCTATTTCAGGATGAAGCAAACTGTTAGTATGGAAATACGTTTAATGGTATACTACTTTAGGAAAGAAGCTTTACATTTAGGAGGAATATAAATGGCGATTATAAATGTTACGGATCAAAACTTTGCAGCTGAAACAGCAGATGGACTTGTATTGGCTGATTTCTGGGCTCCTTGGTGTGGACCATGTAAAATGATTGCGCCAGTATTGGAAGAAGTAGATGGAGAAATGAGCGATAAAGTCAAGATTGTAAAGCTCGACGTAGATGAAAATCAAGAAACCGCTGGTAAATTTGGCGTAATGAGTATCCCAACATTACTATTGTTCAAAAACGGCAATGTTGTTGACCAAGTTGTTGGATTTCAGCCGAAAGAAGCGCTTGTTGAGCTAATCAATAAACACGCTTAATTCATTTATTAAATGAAGAAGAAACCAATAAGTCGATTATCCATCTATGGATAGTCGACTTTTTCGTTTATGTAATGATAGACTGGGTATATGCGTAAATTTCTGTAATGTTAAAGGACTGAAATAGATATGAACGATATAATAAGGAAGAAACTGGCTGTCTTGCCTGAAAAGCCAGGCTGTTATTTAATGAAGGATAAGCATGAAACGATTATATATGTAGGTAAATCGAAATTATTAAAGAACCGAGTCCGTTCCTATTTTACAGGCGCCCATGATAAAAAAACACAACGACTTGTCCAGGAAATTGTTGATTTTGAATATATCATTACATCATCTGAATTAGAAGCACTTATTTTGGAAATGAATTTAATAAAACAGTATGACCCGAAATACAATGTAATGCTTAAAGATGATAAATCATACCCATATTTGAAAATTACTTCTGAACGGCATCCGCGTTTATTAATCACTAGAAATGTCAAAAAGGATAGCGGCAAATACTTTGGTCCTTATCCAAACGTGATTGCAGCGAGAGAGACAAAAAAATTGCTCGATCGTTTATATCCTTTGCGAAAATGTAATAATCCACCGGGCAGATATTGTTTATATTATCATATGGGACAATGCCTTGCTTGTGCTGAAACTCCGCCTACAAAAGCGTTCTACAAAGAAATTGTGGATGAGATTACGTCTTTTCTCCAAGGCGGATTTAAGGATATAAAAAATGATCTAACCTCGAAAATGCATGAGGCCAGTGAGTCGCTAAATTTTGAACGGGCGATGGAATTACGTGATCAAATTCAGCATATAGAAGTCATTATGGAACAACAAAAAATGATACTAAGTGACAATGTGGACCGGGATATATTTGGCTATAGCTATGATAAAGGCTGGATGTGTGTACAAGTATTCTTTGTTCGTCAAGGTAAAATGATCGAAAGAGATGTTTCGATCTTTCCATTTTTTGATGATCCGGAAGATGCTTTTTCATCCTATATAGGTAGATTTTATTTACATGAAAATCATTTGAAACCGAAGCAAATATTTTTACCCATTGGTAGTGATGCAGCACTGTTAAGTGAATTATTATCTACTCATGTGATGACTCCTTTTCGTGGCAGCAAGCGTAAATTAGTTGAGCTAGCCGTTAAAAATGCTGGTGCAGCATTAGATGAGAAATTCAGCATTATTGAGCGAGATGAGGAAAGAACAATCCTTGCTGCAGAAAAGTTAGGTATCGCAATGCATATTGAAACACCGCACAGAATTGAGGCTTTTGATAACTCCAATATTCAAGGAACCGATCCTGTCTCTGCTATGGTTGTGTTTATGGATGGTCGACCAGATAAAAAAGAATACCGGAAGTATAAAATAAGAGATGTGAATGGTCCTGATGATTATGATACGATGCGGGAAGTTATTCGCCGCCGTTATTCAAGGGTACTAAAAGATAACTTACCCCTACCAGATCTGATCATTGTGGACGGTGGGAAGGGACAAATGAGTGTTGCGTTAGATGTTCTTGAAAATGAGCTAGGATTAGATATTCCGCTATGCGGTCTTGTAAAGGACGACAAGCATAAAACGAGTGAATTACTCTATGGAACTCCACCACAAGTAGTAGATTTATCCAGGAATTCACCTGAGTTCTATTTGGTACAACGAATTCAGGATGAAGTTCACCGTTTTGCAATTACATTTCATCGACAACTTAGGGGGAAGAGTTTGTTTCAGTCAGAGCTGGATAAAATACCAGGTGTCGGGGAAAAACGGCGGACATTATTGTTAAGACATTTTAAATCTATTACGGCGATTAAGCAGGCAAGCATATCTGACATTACCCGACTCGGAATCCCATCCAATATAGAAACGTTAATTTTAGAATCCTTAAATCAAAAAAAGGAAGAGGGCTCGGCTGATTAGCTGAACCCTCTTCCTTTATGTGTAGATTACTCTAAATTCTATCTGATGAATTTTATGATTAATATCCTCTGTACATTCGCATTCTACTTCTTTGATAAGTTGTATGGATTCAGCAAGAAACCCTGCTTCCAAACGGAATTCCGTTTCAATTGGGGCTTTTAGCCTTTGAACTACAGCATCAGATAACAATGTAAAAACGAGTTCTTTTCGCTTTTCCTTAATCATTTCAAGTCTTCCCCAACCAAGCTGTTCAAAAATGTATGCCACATCACTCATGGTTTCTATATCCATTTTTCTAGCTAGGTTTTTTCCCATGAAATAAAGTAAGCTAGGGGCTTCTTCACCCAATAAATCAGGGAGACTAACATATCGTAAAATATCATAGCCAGCCCCTGTTGTTTGCAATTCCTCTAAGCTGGATGCTGACAGCTTATTTTGTTCCCTTGACATATAAAGGTCATCCTTTCGAATAAACAAAAATCAACATACTTTTTCATATTACATTTCTAATGAATAAATCCATTATCCATTGAAATATAAAATAAGGCAATAGAATATGATGAAAAAATGGTTAAGCAGTGAATAAAATCAAGATCATACGTTTCTATATTCGTATCAGTTTATGATGTAACAGGATAAATACAGGTGGATTAGGTAGAATGACTTATTTTAATGATATTATTCAAAAAAAGATAGACAAATCAAAATCCATTTAGTACGATATTAGGAAAATTTAAGGAAGATTTCCTTAAATGGATGTTCGAGCAATTTCATTATGACAAGGAGGCGATTTTTATGAATTATGTTTTATTTTGCAACAACAGGTGAAATGGACCATAAAAATGAAAGCGCTTTATTAGGGTTGATTGTCGTTTAAAATAAGCGACAAGCTCATAAATGCTTGTGATACTTTTCGTTGGTAACAACTTGTACATAGGGTGATGCTAACTTTTTAAAATTCATCAAACATGATGTTTGGGGGCGTTGAAGTGCAAGAATTTATAATGGATTATTTAGATCGCAATCAAGCATATTTTAAGGGGAATTCCGAATTCATATACAGGCATCCGGAAACTAGGTTTGAAAAATATCAATCATCTTCCTATTTAGCGAAAGCCTGTAAGGAACAAGCTTTTACAGTAGAACGAAAAGTAGCCAATCTGGAGACGACATTGATTGCAACCTATGGTACCGGAGAGCCGGTAAGTGGATCTTTAGGAGATTTTGATGCACTTTCTGAATTGGGGCAACAGCCGAATGAAACTAGTTATCTTCCTTTAGGGAATGTAGGACATGGTTGCGGCCATAATTTACTAGGAACAGGTTCCTTTGCTGCAGCATGGAGAGGTGAATAAATGAAGGAGAAAAAAGGTTTTTTTCAAAGATCAATGGATGTGGTGGAAAAAGTTGGTAACAAACTTCCTGACCCATTTATGTTATTTATCGGATTGGCTATCTTGATGATTATTATATCTTGGGTTTTTAATTTATTTAATGCTTCTGTAATACACCCAGGAACCGGTGAAACGACGCCGATTAAAAATTTACTGTCTGGAGAAGGACTAGAATTTATATTGACCTCCATGATCGATAATTTTACGGGATTTGCTCCATTAGGTCTTGTAATCGTCATGATGCTCGGTATTGGTTTAGCTGAGAAGGTTGGATTATTAGATTATGCTGTAAGAAAAACCATTTTAAAATCCCCTCCATTTTTACTAACCTATACGGTAGTATTTGTAGGTATTATGGGGAATCTTGCTTCTGATGCTGCAATTGTCTTGATTCCACCATTAGCTGCGCTCGTGTTTTATAAGGTTGGACGGCATCCATTAGCCGGTTTGGCAGCAGGATTTGCTGGTGCTGGTGCTGGGTTTACTGCAAATTTATTTATTGCAGGTACAGATGCGCTTTTGGCCGGGATATCAACTGAATCTGTTAGAATTCTAGATGAAACATTGACTGTCTCACCAGTAGATAACTGGTATTTTAATATTGTATCCGTATTTGTGTTAACGATTGTTGGAGGGTTGGTTACCACAAAATTTATTGAGCCTAGACTCGGTAAGTATGAAGGAGATGCTTTAGAGGAAGAGGATTCAGAGGAACTACCCAATGCCAAGCGTGCATTTATCCATGCGGTTTTAGCAGGTGGTGCATATATCGCCATCATTGCTATTACGCTGTTTCTACCAAATAGTCCATTAGCTGGAGAAGACGGCAGTATTATTAAATCACCATTTATAGATGGGATTGTGCCCATTATTTTATTCTTTTTTATCATTGTAGGTGTAGTGTTTGGATTAAGTGTGGGTAAAATCAAGTCCGGAAAAGATGTTAGTACGTATATGACAGAATCAGTAAAAGATATGTCCAGCTATATTGTACTCGTCTTTGCTATCGCTCAGTTTACAGCATATTTTAATTGGTCGAATCTCGGCACATGGGTAGCAGTAAATGGAGCGGAATTCTTGACGGAAATTAATTTTACGGGCATGTGGCTCATTGTTGGGTATATCATATTTACATCATTAATGAATTTCCTAATAACGTCTGGATCAGCAAAATGGGCGATAGAAGCTCCAATTTTTATTCCCATGTTTATGCAGCTTGGTTATCACCCAGCATTTACACAGGCCGCTTATCGTGTTGCAGATTCGTCTACCAATATTGTAACACCATTATTTCCATATATGGTTATTATTCTAGCTTTTATGCAGAAATATGATAAAAAAGCGAGCATCGGAACATATATTTCACTGATGCTGCCGTATTCCATTACATTCTTGTTCACTTGGATTATACTAATTATTGTATTTTACTTTACTGGGATACCGTTTGGACCAGGTATTCATCCCCATTTATAGAAATAATTTTAAAGCATGGAGGTACGAAATATGTTACCGGATGATTTAGCAACCCAATTACGATTATGGCGAAGAGATTTTCATCAATATCCGGAATTAGGTTATCTGGAGATGAGGACAGCATCTACTGTTGCAAGTATTTTGCACGGTCTTGGTTTCGAATTACAGCTGGGAAAAGAAGTAATGTCTGAAGAAAATTGTATGGGAAAACCAAGTGAAGAAGAAACAAAAGAACATCTGGAATGGGCATTGGCAAACGGAGCAAAAGAAAGGTTTATTAAACCTTTATCAGAAGGTTATACAGGAATTGTTGCTAAAATGGATTTTAATCAAGGTGGACCAACCATTGCCTATCGTTTTGATATGGATGCTCTACCCATCCAGGAATCAAAGGAGTTAGATCATTTTCCAAATGAAGAAGGATTCCAATCAAAGGTGCCAAATCATATGCATGCTTGTGGACATGATTCCCATATGGCAATTGGTTTAGGTTTGGCTTCTTGGATTGCTCAAAATAAAAGGCATTTACAGGGCACGATTAAACTCATATTTCAACCCGCAGAAGAAGGTACACGCGGTGCGAAATCAATGGTGGAAGCTGGAGTAGTGAACGATGTTGATTATTTCATCGCTTCACATATTGGAACTGGTGTACCACATAACCATTTCGTTGCCGGAAATAATGGTTTTTTAGCGACCTCCAAACTAAATATTTCTTTCCATGGCGTTGCATCTCATGCGGGTAGTCATCCAGAGGCAGGGAGAAATGCATTACTGGCAGCAGCAACGGCAACCTTAAATATGCATGCAATAGCGCGTCATGCGGACGGTGCTTCCAGGATAAATGTAGGTGAATTGCATGCAGGTTCAGGACGGAACGTAATTGCGAATCATGCAAGATTAATAGTTGAAACGAGAGGTAATACGTCAAAAATAAATAAATATATGAAGAATCAGGTAACGGCTATTGTTGCTGGTGCAGCCGAGATGTATCAGCTTCAATATAAGATAGAAACAGTTGGTGAAGCTTTAAACTGTCACTGTTCACGCGATCTAGCTACCATTTTGAACACATGTGCAGTGAACCATCCAGCTATCATAAACAGTCAACTGGAAAGTAACGATAGTGCTGGTTCCGAGGATGCAACGTACTTTATGGAACGAGTGCAAAAGAATGGAGGGTTAGCAACTTATTGTATTTTTGGTACGGATTTGGCTGCCGGACATCACCATGAAAGATTTGATATCAATGAAGCTAGTATGTTAACTGCTGTGGAAATCCTCAGCCAATCCATAAATGATATTATACTTATGCATTCCAGCTAGGAAAAATGAATGGATATAGAAACGAGAAAACTCCGTAATGATAAAAGATGCGGAGTTTTCTTTGTGAACTTTTCCTTTTCTTGACGGTTATACTAGTTAGAAGTACAATAAACATGTCACAATTTGTACATTTATAAACAGTAAGGATGAATAAAAAACGTGCTTTATTGTTTAAGATGTCATGCCAATGTTTTGCGACACACTACATAACTAAGGGGGGAAACCAATGGCAGAGCATCGCGAGTTTATGTACCGGAGATTGCATTCATTACTGGGCGTTGTGCCGATTGGAATTTTTCTGATTCAGCACTTAGTGGTGAATCATTTTGCTGTGTATGGAGAAGAAAGCTTTAATAAGGCAGCAAATTTCATGGATAATCTTCCATTCAAACTTGTTTTGGAAACGGTTATTATTTATTTGCCAATCTTATTTCATGCAATTCTAGGAGTCTATATTGTATTTACAGCGCGCAATAATGTTAATCGATATGGATTTTTACGTAACTGGCTATTCTTTGTACAACGCATAACAGGAATTATTACGCTGGTATTTATTGCGTGGCATGTATGGCAAACGCGAATCCAAATCGCACTCGGGGCAGAGTTGAACTTCGGAATGATGGAAGACATATTAACAAATCCATTCATGTTTTGGTTCTATATTGTTGGGGTTATATCAACCGTGTTTCATTTCTCTAACGGTCTATGGGGCTTTTTAGTTTCATGGGGATTCGCCCAATCACCGAAATCGCAAAAAATTATTACATATGCCACACTAGTTGTTTTCATTGTGGTCAGCTACATCGGTGTTAGAACATTAATTACTTTTGCGTATGGCATCTAATGCAAACAAAATGGGAGTGAGTAATAATAATGAGTAATCGAAAAATCGCTGTTGTTGGCGGTGGACTAGCAGGACTGATGGCAACCATAAAAGCTGCAGAAGCTGGTGTTAGTGTAGATTTATTTTCCATCGTACCTGTCAAACGCTCTCACTCTGTATGTGCCCAAGGTGGAATAAATGGTGCAGTAAATACAAAGGGTGAGGGAGATTCACCATGGATTCATTTCGATGATACAGTATATGGTGGTGACTTCTTAGCTAACCAACCTCCTGTAAAAGCAATGTGTGAAGCTGCTCCAGGAATTATAAACCTATTGGATCGTATGGGTGTTATGTTTAACCGGACACCAGAGGGATTGCTGGATTTCCGCCGTTTCGGTGGAACACAGCACCATCGAACTGCTTTTGCAGGTGCAACTACAGGTCAACAGTTACTATATGCTTTAGACGAACAAGTTCGCCGTTTTGAAGTAGAAGGACTTGTTACGAAATATGAAAGCTGGGAATTTATTGGTGCAATTATCGATGAAGATGGTGTCGGTAAAGGTATCGTAGCTCAGGATATTAAATCACATGAAATTAAATCTTTCCCATCTGATGCAACAATCATGGCTTCTGGTGGGCCGGGTATTATTTTCGGGAAATCTACCAACTCTGTTATTAATACAGGTTCTGCAGCTAGTGTTTTGTACCAGCAGGGTGCAAAATACGCGAATGGGGAATTCATTCAGATTCACCCTACTGCAATTCCTGGAGATGACAAGCTTCGCCTAATGAGTGAATCAGCGCGTGGGGAAGGTGGGCGTGTTTGGACATATAAAGATGGTGAACCATGGTACTTCTTGGAGGAGAAATATCCAGCATATGGTAACCTTGTACCACGTGATATTGCTACACGTGAAATTTTTGATGTCTGTGTTAACCAGAAACTGGGCATCAATGGTGAAAATATGGTTTATCTTGATTTGTCACATAAAGACCCCAAAGAATTGGATGTTAAGCTTGGTGGAATTATTGAAATCTATGAGAAATTTGTTGGAGAAGATCCGCGTAAGGTTCCAATGAAAATATTCCCAGCTGTTCATTACTCCATGGGCGGACTATGGGTTGACTATAATCAAATGACAAGTATTCCGGGAATCTTTGCTGCTGGAGAATGTGATTATTCACAGCATGGTGGAAATCGTTTGGGTGCGAACTCGCTGCTTTCTGCTATTTATGGTGGAATGGTTGCTGGTCCAAAAGCAATTGAATATATCGACGGTTTAGATGTTCATGTGGAGGATATTGATGCTTCTTTATTTGAAAAACGTGAACAAGAAGAAATAGAAAAGTTTGAAGCACTTATGAAAATGGATGGCGGTGAAAACGCATACCAAATTCATAAAGAGCTTGGTGAATGGATGACTGATAATGTAACAGTTGTTCGTGAAAATAGTAAACTTTTAGAAACAGATAAGAAAATCGTTGAATTGATGGAACGTTGGAATAATATAAGTATCAATGATACCTCACGCTGGAGTAACCAAGGTGTTATGTTTACCCGCCAATTGAAAAATATGCTACAGCTAGCACGTGTTATTACGATTGGTGCATATAATCGAAATGAGAGTCGTGGTGCGCATTACAAGCCTGAATTCCCTAAGCGTAATGATGAAGAATGGCTAAAAACTACGATTGCTACATTTGATGCAGAGAACAACGAACCAGTATTCACGTATGAAGAGGTGGATACTTCTCTACTAGAACCGCGTGAACGTGATTATACAAAGAAACATTAATAAGGAGGGAGTAAATTATAATGGCTGAACAAAAAACGGTTACTTTTATTATTACCAGACAAGACAGCCCGGATTCTGCCCCTTATCAAGAGACATTTCATGTTCCATATCGTAAAAACATGAACGTAATTTCCGGGTTAATGGAAATACAAAAAAATCCAGTTACTGCAAACGGTCAAAAGACATCACCAGTACATTGGGAAATGAACTGCTTGGAAGAAGTATGTGGTGCATGTTCCATGGTCATTAACGGTACTGCAAGACAATCATGTGCTACATTGGTGGACGAATTAGAACAGCCTATTCGTTTAGAGCCAATGTCTACTTTCCCAGTAGTTCGTGACCTTATCGTTGATCGCGAGCGGATGTTTGATGCATTGAAGCGTATTAAGGCTTGGATTCCTATTGACGGGACTTATGATTTAGGCCCGGGCCCAAGAATGCCGGAGAAGAAGCGTCAGTGGGCATATGAACTGTCTAAATGTATGACTTGTGGTGTATGTTTAGAAGCATGTCCAAACGTTAATGATAAATCGGACTTTATTGGACCTGCATTTCTATCTCTTCCACGTCTATACAACGCGCATCCTACCGGTGAAATGAATAAAGGTGAACGTTTGGATGCATTGATGGAAGATGGCGGAATTACTGGTTGTGGTAACTCACAGAACTGTGTACAGGTATGTCCAAAAGGCATTCCACTTACTACTTCGATTGCAGCAATGAACCGTGAAACAAGTATTCATGCTTTCCGTAACTTCTTCGGAAGCGACCATGCATAATGTAAGTGAATAAGTTTAATATACAGCCTCTGCCTAAGATTGGTAGAGGCTGTTTTACGAATACAGGGGAAATGGGTGAACAAATGAAGGCAATCAGCTATATTGATAATTTGCTTGAATGGCAGCAGGCGTTTTCTTTCCGTATTCCAATTAAAATACGTTTTTCCGAAACAGATATGTTTGGACATGTGAATAATGTATCACCTTTTATATACTTTGAAGAAGCAAGAATTGAATTTATGAAAATGATTGGTTTATTTGGTGATTTAGACAATCCTACAGGCGTCCCTGTTGTTGCAGACCTGCAATGTGATTATCATAAACAAATGTATTTTGGCGAAAGTATTGATATGTATGTAAAGGCAAATCATGTTGGTAATACATCTTTCGATTTGCATTATATGGCAATTAATGAAGAGAAGGAAATCTGTTTAACTGGCAGAGGAAGAATTGTTCACATTCATCCAAATGATGGTAAGCCATTACCAATGGATAAGGATATGATTCATAAATTAATGGCAACAAACAAATAATTTTATTCCTCCTATGTTTATGAGGAGCGTATTGGTTCATTAAACTTCCCGAAATATTAAAGCGATAGTGAAACTCGTATCACTTCAAATTAAAAGGGAATCTTTCACTATACCGAATGTGTGCACCGTTTAGCAATGCTATCATAAGCTATATTGACTAAATAATTTCCCTTCATCCTGCAACGCTATAACAGCAAGGAGGGGTTAACATTTGAAGGAAAACGAGTATAAACAAAAAAAGCTTTTAACCAATCGTGAAAGGGAAGTATTCGAACACCTTGTACAAGACAAAACAACGAAAGAAATTGCTCAGGAATTGTTTATATCAGAAAAAACTGTGCGTAACCACATTTCCAATGCTATGCAAAAACTTGGTGTCAAGGGGCGTTCACAAGCAGTGGTTGAGTTAATTCGCATGGGGGAATTAAAGCTCTAAGAAAAGCCGACTTTCCTTTTATGGAAGTCGGTTTTAACCTTGGCGAAAAAACAATATCATATCACATAAGTTAGTATTGCTAAAAAAGTTGTTTCCATGGTATTACAATTCCTTGCAATGATAAAATCAGATTCCTTCTAGCTATTTATGGTACACTAGGCTTATAGAAAATAGGAAAAATAAACATGGGGGGTCATGGTTTGGATCAGCAAATCTCTTTGTCTAATATTGTTGAAATGGAAAAGAAACTACGACATATATCAGGAGCGATTAAACAAAGCGGTCGGAAAATCCTGCATCATTATCCAATCACCTCCCCACAATTTATTGCATTGCAATGGCTGTTAGAAGAGGGAGATTTGACTATTGGTGAGCTATCTCAAAAAAATGGACTAGCCTTTAGTACGACGACGGATTTAGTAGATCGCATGGAGAAAAATGGATTGGTGCTTAGGACGAGAGATACGAATGATCGAAGAGTTGTACGGATTCAGGTTTTAGACAAAGGCAAAAAAATCATTAAAGAAGTTATCCGTAAAAGACAGGCTTATTTGGGAGATGTATTAGAAACTTTTTCCGAGTCTGAGAAAGATACATTGAATGAGTTGCTTACAAAGCTACATGAACAAATGAAAATCATCAATGATCAATAACAACTAGAATGAGGCGATTCATCTTGGAACGACCAATTGGCGTGATAGATTCCGGTGTAGGTGGACTAACCGTAGTGCATGAATTAATGCGGCAATTGCCTCGGGAAAAATTAATTTACCTAGGCGATACGAAAAGATGTCCGTACGGTAGTAGATCGGAACAGGAAATTAAGCAATTTACTTGGGAAATGGTTGTTTACTTAATTAAGCAGAACATCAAGATGCTTGTAATAGCTTGCAATACAGCTACAGCATATACGCTAAAAGAATTACAAGCAGAGCTTTCCATACCTGTTATAGGGGTAATCCGGCCTGGTGCACGAACTGCTATAAAGGAAACAAATAATAACGAAGTTGGTATTATCGGAACAGATGCGACGATTCGAAGTGGTGCATATCCGCGTGCATTGAAGGGGATTCATGCAAATATTATTCCACATTCATTAGCTTGCCCTCCATTTGTACCAATGGTCGAAGCTGGTGTTCACGCTGGCCCTAAGGCAGATCGTATTGTAAGTGATACACTGGCCCCGTTAAAAAAGACGAATATTGATACGCTTATTTTAGGCTGTACACATTATCCATTAATTCGTGATACGATTCAAAAAGCGATGGGCGAGGCAGTAACTGTTATTTCTTCAAGTGAGGAAACCGCCCGTGAAACAAGTGCTATGCTTGAAGTACATCATTTATTAAATGAAGGAAACCACACTGCCAAGCATCTTTTTTATACAACTGGAGAGTTGGAGTTATTTACAAAGATTACCCAAACCATTTTTCAGGATGATAACCAAAGTTTACAAAGTATCACCATTCATCAAGCAAAACTTCAATCATAGCTCATGTCAAAGGAGAATAAGATGAAATGGAGCACTTACAAGATACGATTCTGTTGAATAATGGCGTACGAATGCCCGGTTTAGGATTGGGTGTTTATAAAGTAGACGATGGACAAAACGTTTATGATATTGTAAAAGCAGCGATAGAGCACGGATATAGAAGTATTGACACTGCTTCTTTTTATGGTAATGAAGCTGGGGTAGGAAGAGCAATAAAGGATAGTGGGATACCTCGGAATGAATTATTTATAACGAGTAAAGTCTGGAATGATCAACAAGGTTATGAGTCAACCAAACAAGCATTTCAATCCAGTTTGAATCAATTGGAACTTGAATATTTAGACCTCTATTTGATTCATTGGCCAATCCGTGATCAATTCCAAGAAACATGGCGTGCCATGGAATCAATATATCGTACCGGTAAAATTCGTGCGATAGGTGTTAGTAATTTTCATATACATCATCTTAAAAAGTTAAAAGAAACAGCCAAGTACGTACCAGCAATTAATCAGGTTGAATTTCATCCACACTTAACACAGCGGGCACTACGCGATTATTGTAAGAAGGAAGGAATTCAATTAGAAGCTTGGTCTCCATTAAAACGTGGACAGCTTTTGGATGAACCGCTAATTAACGAATTAGCTAAAAAACATGGGAAATCAGCAGCACAAATTATTCTTCGGTGGGATATTCAACATGGTGTGATTACGATTCCGAAAACGACTCATATTGGCCGTATGAAAGAAATTGCAGACATATTTCATTTTCAATTATCAACAGAAGAAATGGCGCAATTGGATGCATTGAACTGCGATGATCGAAGTGGTTCCAACCCTGAAAAATATGATAAGAAGTAAAGATATGTGTAAAAGCCAAGATGGTACTCATCTTGGCTTTTTTGCTTTTATTTAAGAAGAGATGATGGATGTAAATGATGCATGAAGAACATTTTGTAATCTGATTTTATGGTCTATTATTTTCAATAGCTCGTATATATAGTAGTACAAACCATCGCAGGAGGGATTGACATGAGTATGCGCGGCGCACTATATTTGCTGATAACAATCGGCCTTGCCGTTGTGTTGACGGGGTGTTTTAAAGGGGAACAATCTATGGAAGAAATGGATCCACCGCAAAATGCGGAAGCTGTAGATCAGTCAGGTGTACAGGAAGAGGACAACGATGCAACAGTGGAAGAAAATACAGAAGAGGTGGATGAGGACGGAAATACAGCTGTGAAAGAAACAGTAGCAAGGCAGCTTTATTTGTTGGATGTCAACGGCATGATAGCGCCACAAACATTAGAACTTCCTAAACCCGAATCAAACGAAGTAGCAAAGCAAGTTCTAGAATACTTAATTGTAGGTGGACCAGTTACAGCTATGCTTCCAAATGGATTTCAAGCAGTACTACCTGAAGGAACGGAAGTATTGGGATTATCCTTACAAGAAGATGGCACAATGGTCGTAGATTTATCTGAAGAGTTTAAGGAATACGAAGCTGATCAGGAAAAGAAGATATTGGAAGCTATGACTTTTACGTTAACACAGTTTGAAAATGTGGATCGTATTAAATTATGGATCAATGGACATCCACTTGAAGAAATGCCTGTGGATGGAACGCCTGTATCTAACGGATATTCCAAAGCAAACGGAATTAATTTAATGAAATCAGATGCGGTTGATTTGATGGAAAGTGAAGCAGTTACGATGTATTATCCCGCTGAACATAATGAAAAACGTTACTATGTGCCAATCACAAGACATGTGCAAATGAAGGAGGAAGATGTTTTTCAATCCATTGTCTCTGCTTTAATTGAAGGGCCTGGATATGATTCCAATTTAATTCATGTATTTAATGCTGATGCACAGCTTGTCAATCAACCTTCATTAAATGATGGGGTCCTTGAATTAACATTTAATGAAGGTATTTTAAAAGCAGATGGAGAAGCAGTAATTGCTGATGAAGTAATGGAAACTTTAGTACGAACACTTACAGAACAGGATTTAGTGGACGCTATCGATATTCAAGTAAATAATGTCGATGAAATTACCAATGAGAATGGAGAAATATATAACGAACCTGTAGCACGAAAAAAATTTGTACCTGTTGAACAATTATAAAAGGCAATGAATTGGTGCTGAACCCCAGAAGTTGTCATAACTAACTTCATGGGGTCATTACCATTTTGTCTTTTTTTTGAGCATTTAAATCTTGCGCAAGCTTACATAGGTTGCGCATGTATCTTTTATGTGAAATATGTTAAGCTAATGGATGAATTAAGGAGGAGTTTTGCATGAGAAGCTTTGGAAGAAAAGAGAATGAATTACGACCAATAACGATTACAACAAACTATATTAAACATCCAGAAGGTTCGGTACTAGTTGAAGTTGGTGATACGAAAGTAATTTGCAATGCTAGCGTTGAAGATCGTGTTCCTCCTTTTATGCGGGGCCAAGGGAAAGGCTGGATTACCGCAGAGTATGCCATGCTGCCACGCGCAACTGCTCAGCGAAATATTCGTGAATCCTCTAAAGGTAAAGTAAGTGGAAGAACGATGGAAATACAACGATTAATTGGCAGAGCTTTACGCAGCGTAGTCGATTTAGACAAGATTGGTGAAAGAACGGTGTGGGTTGACTGTGATGTTATCCAAGCAGATGGTGGAACGCGCACAGCCTCCATAACTGGTGCATTTATAGCGGTTGTTCTGGCTTTTGGTAAACTTGTGGAAAATAAATCCCTTTCCAAGCTGCCAATAACTGATTTCTTAGCTGCAACCTCCGTTGGTATTTTAGCAGATGGTCATGCAGTCTTAGATTTGGATTATGAGGAGGACTCTCAGGCTGCTGTTGATATGAATGTGGTTATGACAGGGTCAGGTGAATTTGTGGAGATTCAAGGTACTGGTGAAGAAGCAACTTTTTCATTTACTGAATTACAATCATTACTACAACTGGCCCAGCAAGGAATGACTGAATTGATAGCACAGCAAAAGAATGCTCTTGGAGACCTTGGTGAATTCATTTCGTCTCCTGTTCACACCGCACAAAAGGAGTAATAAAAACATGAAACAAATTGTGATAGCAACCAAAAATAAGGGGAAAGCGGCTGAATTTAAGCGTTTTTTCCAAACATATGGTATCGAAGCTATTTCCTTACTCGAAATAGATGACCATATACCAGATGTTGAAGAAACTGGTACAACTTTTAAAGAAAATGCTGCATTGAAGGCAGAACAAATTTCCAAACGATTAAATCAAGCGGTGCTAGCAGATGATTCTGGATTAATGATTGATGCACTCGATGGAAAACCTGGTGTCTATTCAGCTCGATATGCCGGTGAGCCAACGGATGATCTGGCAAATATGGAAAAAGTGTTAACCGAGATGGCTGATGTTCCTGGTGATAAACGAAGTGCCAGGTTTATTTGCATGCTTGCAGTTGCTACTCCAGGTAAAGATACAATCTTTCAAGAGGGAGTTTGTGAGGGTACAATCGGTTTTGTGCAAAAGGGTACCAATGGTTTTGGCTATGACCCAATTTTTATACCAACAGGAATACAAGCTACCATGGCCGAATTATCAGAATCCGAGAAAAATAAAATTAGTCATCGAAGTAAGGCGATTGAAAAGCTGGAAAGATGGATAAAAGCGTTATAATGACTACATAATCCCATCCTAAGGGGGAGTTTCATTTGTATGAAGTATTAATTATGAGTGATAGTCATGGATTAACTTCTGAAGTGGAAGAAATAAAACATCGTCATCAACTGAAGCATATGATTCATTGTGGGGATTCCGAATTGAAATATGATTCCTCGGAAATGCAAGGGTTGCATCGTGTGGCTGGAAATTGTGATTATGATGCAACATACCCTAAAGAATTGCAGTTAGATATAGGTGGACTCAAATTTTTCATCACGCATGGACATTTACATCGGGTGAATACAGGTTTGTCAACCATAGCCTATCGAGCGGAAGAAGTAGGCGCACAAATTGTTTGCTATGGTCACACTCACTTTGCTCAAGCGAAGATAATGGAAAATCAATTATTTATTAATCCAGGAAGTATACGATCTCCAAGGGGAAGGGCTGAAAAAACATATGCCATTCTGAGTTGGCAAGATTCAAACGATGTAACAATTCAATATTATTTTCCGAATGGACAAGCCATTTCAGACATGACATATTCATTTAATTTTGCCTAGCTATGTCATGGAAAGCGGGAAATCAAATCGGATTTTCCGCTTATCCATTACATCATAAAAAAACAGTTGACAAACTTTCTCATAGTACATATAATAACACTTGTGACCAAAAAGACATGCATACATAAGCATCTTCGAATAAACTTTAAGATGTAGGGGCATGATTGCGTAAAAAACAAAATACGGTAGCTTTTCAATTATCATGCGGGTGTAGTTTAGTGGTAAAACCTCAGCCACGAGCGATTCATCCACCGAGTTAGCTTCGAGTTGCCCCGAAGCACAAGCATCATCGAATAATCTATAAGATGCAGGGGCATAATTGCGTAAAAATAAAATACGGTAGCTTTTCAATTATCATGCGGGTGTAGTTTAGTGGTAAAACCTCAGCCTTCCAAGCTGATGATGAGGGTTCGATTCCCTTCACCCGCTCCATACATATTTGTCCCAGTAGCTCAGCTGGATAGAGCAACAGCCTTCTAAGCTGTGGGTCGCAGGTTCGAATCCTGCCTGGGACGTATCGAAAAACCTTGCAAACATATAGTTTGTAGGGTTTTTAATTTTTGGGAAAATACATGAAGAGCCTTAAAAAGATAGTAACTGGATACGATATAAGATAAACACCCAAACATCTCAAAATATTTGGTTTCTATTATCTCCATTGAAGCAGTGTTGTTTTATCCAATATTATATATGGTCCAGTTAATTATAATTCGCTAAAGAAAGGACAAGTATGTAAAATAAACGATAACATTGCAACTATGTCTTCTTGGGAAAATGGAGATTGTAAAAAATATCCGTGGATATTGAAGGATTTCAGTTTACAAACTATAATTACGGGAATGTATTTATATTAAACATTTAGGTAAAACAAAAATCAGAAAGGAGGGACATTATGGAACATGACAAAGAAAATGAAAATCTAATTATTTTTCCGAAATGGCGCCATGCTTTAGAAGAAAAAAGTCTTGCCGCGTTGAAAGAAAAAAAGTACGATGAAGCCCTTGCACAGCTGGATGAATTACTGAGTTATCAAATTGTAAATCATGAAATTATTATTGGGAAGCTAATTTGTTTGATGGAACTTGGTCGCTATGATGAAGCACAGGATTTGTGTGAAGATGTCATTCATGAAAAGGATGAAAATTATTATCATTATGTACATATTTATTTAACGATATTATTCCAAACGAATCAGTATCGTCTTTTAATGGAACAAGTGGAATTGGAACTGGAGAAAGAGAAGCTGCCGCCAATGATACAAGAGCAGTTTATGCAATTGTATAACTTAAGCGAGAAAATGGAGCAGCAATTGGATACGGAAAAAACTTCGATTTATCTAGATAAGTTTCGGGAAGCTATATCCCATGAAGACTTTCGTCAGCAATGGCTTCAAATGGAGAATATCCGCAAAATCCATGCTGCACCAGTACATGAAATTATTTCATTGCTTAATGATGAAAAAATTCATCCAGTTGTACAAACGTCGATATTTGAATGGTTACAGGAAATTGATTATCCAGAGCAAGTTAAAGTGAGAAAACTAGGATTAAGTTGGAAGGATTTGCCTATTGAACAGTATGAAATGCATGATCATCCCACTTACAAACGTATCCTATTAGCTATTCGCGATCAAGAACAAAAGAATCCAACTCAATATGAACTCTTGAAGCAGCTATTGCATCAGTATACATATGTTAGATTTCCGATTATGCCACCGACAAAGGATACTTCAGACATAGCGGAGGCTTTGCGATTAATAGTTGAACAAGGTTTTACTTCCAAGGAAATCAATCATGTTTCGAATCCTTTGGTTAAACAATACATAGATGAAATTAATATGTGTGCACATTTATATAATAGTGTCATCGAGGATTAGCAATTCACGCAAATGCTTGAAAGCAAAGTGAATTATGTTATAATAAGATGGTTGTAAATTTGCTTCTCTACGGCATACTCATAATCAACACAAATATAAAAATAAAATATCAGAATTGATTCTGGAGGGAATTTTTATGTCAGCTAAATGGGAAAAACAAGAAGGAAATGAAGGAGTATTAACGATAGAAGTGAGTCCTGAAGCATTTGAAACTGCTTTAGATAAAGCTTTTAAAAAGGTTGTTAAAACAGTACAAGTTCCTGGTTTCCGTAAAGGGAAAATGCCGCGTGGAATGTTTGAAAAACGTTTTGGTGTTGAATCTTTATACCAGGATGCGATTGATTTTGTATTACCTGAAGCTTACCGTAATGCAATCGAAGAAACAGGTATTGAGCCAATTGATCAGCCATCTGTAGATATTGATGAAATCGAAAGAGGTAAAACACTTGTATTTACTGCTAAAGTTGCAGTCAAGCCAGAAGTTGAATTAGGAGATTATAAAGGGCTTGAAGTGGAAGAACAAGACGTAGAGGTAACAGATGAAGATGTAGACAAAGAACTAGAGCACCAGCGTGAGCATCATGCAGAGCTTGTTCTTAAAGAAGATGGAGTTGTTGAAGAAGGCGATACCGTCGTTATGGATTTTGAAGGATTTCTTGATGGAGAAGCTTTCGAAGGTGGAAAAGGTGAAAATCATTCCTTGGAAATTGGCTCTGGTCAATTTATTCCTGGCTTTGAAGAACAATTAATTGGTAAAAATGCGAATGAAGAAACTGAAATTGAAGTTACTTTCCCGGAAGATTATCACGCGGAAGAGCTTGCAGGCAAAAAATCAGTGTTCAAGGTTAATATTCACGAGATTAAAGTGAAGGAATTACCAGAACTAGATGATGAGTTTGCAAAAGACGTGGATGATGAAGTGGAAACTTTAGATGAATTAAAAGCTAAGAAAAAAGAACAACTAGCTGCTGAAAAGAAACAGGCCGCTGAAAATCAAACACGTGAGACACTTATTGAAGCTGCATCCAATAACGCAACAGTTGAAATTCCGGATGTAATGGTTCAATCTGAATTGGATCAAATGTTCCGCGAGTTTGAACAACGTCTACAAATGCAAGGTATGACTTTAGAAATGTACTTCCAATTCTCTGGTCAGGATGAAGAGGCGTTGAAAGATCAAATGCGTGAAGATGCTGAAAAACGTGTTAAAACAAACCTTGTATTGGAAGCAATTGTAAAAGCTGAAAATATTGAGGCATCTGAAGAAGATATAAATGAAGAACTAGAAAAAATGTCTTCTATGTATAATACAGATGTAGACAATTTAAAACAAATGCTTGGTGGAAATGTGGATGCTGTGAAGCAGGATCTTACTTTTAGAAAAGCAATTGAATTTTTAGTTGAGCATAGCAAAACAAAATAATATTCTGTAAAAAACAAGGTGTTATGGATACACCTTGTTTTTTTATGCCTGCAATACTGGCATGGAAAGGATGTAACCACAGGGTAATAATCACTTCAAAATATTTAACATATAATGCTTGGTACATAAGTATTGATTTAAAGATTATATTTCATCTATTCACATATAATACAAGTATGATTAGTTGACATTTCATTAAAACGCTCCATAATAAAAACATGAACCAAAAATCCTGAAGACCGAAAACAAAGTCATCGGTGGCAGATGTAGATATAGTAAAATCAGTAGCTGAAAGTAATGTGTTTTATTTTGTTTTCTAAAAGGGTTCTGATATGATAACAGTGAATGTTGCATGATGTTTCGGATTCAAAGGTGATCTAAATTTTTAGGGGTGAACATTAATGTTTAAGTTTAATGAAGAAAAAGGACAATTGAAATGTTCGTTTTGCGGCAAGAGTCAGGAACAGGTAAGAAAGCTTGTTGCTGGACCCGGCGTTTATATATGTGATGAATGTATTGATCTATGCACAGAAATCGTAGAAGAAGAGCTGGGTTCTGAAGAGGAATCTGAGTTCAAAGAGGTTCCAAAACCGAAAGAAATTTGTGAAATACTTGATGATTATGTGATTGGTCAAGAACAAGCTAAAAAGAATCTTTCTGTAGCAGTGTACAACCATTATAAGCGGATTAATTCCATGACTTCTACTGATGATGTCGAATTGGCCAAAAGTAATATTGCAATGATTGGACCAACAGGTAGCGGGAAAACGTTACTGGCACAGACGCTTGCAAGAATCTTAAATGTCCCTTTTGCCATGGCAGATGCTACGTCATTGACAGAAGCTGGGTACGTTGGGGAGGATGTAGAAAATATCCTGCTTAAATTAATCCAAGCAGCAGACTATGATGTAGAAAAGGCCGAAAAAGGTATTATTTATATTGATGAAATTGATAAAGTTGCAAGAAAATCAGAAAACCCATCCATTACAAGAGATGTTTCTGGAGAGGGTGTACAGCAGGCATTATTGAAGATTCTTGAGGGGACAGTAGCGAGCGTACCTCCACAGGGTGGTCGTAAACATCCGCATCAAGAATTTATTCAGATTGATACAACAAATATATTGTTTATTTGCGGTGGTGCGTTTGACGGAATTGACCAGATCATCAAACGCCGTCTGGGTAAAAAGGTTATTGGTTTTGGTGCGAACGAACAGGAGAAGGAATTAGAGCTTGGTCAGCTGCTGTCGAAAGTGTTGCCAGAAGACTTGTTGCGTTACGGTTTGATTCCAGAATTTATCGGACGTTTGCCTATCATCGGAAGTCTTGAACCTTTAGATAAGGATGCACTGGTTCAAATATTGACACAACCTAAAAATGCATTGGTAAAACAATATTCCAAGTTATTTCAAATGGACAATGTTGAATTGGAGTTTGAAGAAGACGCACTAACGGAGATTGCGAAGCGTGCAATTGAAAGAAAAACTGGTGCACGTGGTTTACGATCCATTATTGAAAGTATTATGCTCGATGTAATGTTTGAACTACCATCACGTGAAGACATTGAAAAATGTGTCATCACGAAAGAAACTGTTGTATCCGAAACAGGCAGTCCTAAATTAATATTCCATGATGGAACAATTAAGGAAGAGAACGAAAAACTGCCAAAAGAAAGTGCATAAACGGTAAAAATGTATGGAGACTGACTTGGCGAACGCTTTATTTAACTGGGTTCAGACAGTTAAGCAGTGCGGAACCGAGTCAGTCTTATTTAAAAGGTAAACATAATGACTATCGCACAATCAATTTTACAGTTGAACCTCTATCCATGTTTGTTTATTGGCGATGGAGGGAAACATTTATTATTGTGCCCGATTGTTTTTGGCATGAATCTGCCTATATACATATATAAAACCTTGAAAGCGTATGCTAAGTTTGGCATACTTTTATGTTTTTTTGAAAAAACATAGCTGAACATATGTACAATTTTACGTACAAGAATAGAATGAACAAATACACAACGGAGGTCCGAATGATGACGAACAACTTCGAACAACTCCCCCTCCTTCCTTTGCGCGGTTTACTTGTCTTTCCTTCCATGGTTCTTCATCTTGATGTTGGAAGAGATAAATCTATTCAAGCTTTGGAAAAATCAATGATGGGAAACCAGACAATCCTTTTGGCTGCACAAAAAAAGGTCAGCTTAGACGAACCTAAACCAAAGGATATTTATCGAGTCGGCACGATTTCCAAAGTAAAGCAAATGTTAAAACTTCCAAACGGAACGATACGTGTGCTTGTGGAAGGGCTGCAACGCTGTGAAATTAAGCGTTATGTGGAAGAGGAAGAAGAATTTATTGTAGAAATAGAAAGATTAGACGAAATCTCAGCTAACCAAGCAGAGGAAGAAGCTTTAATGCGTTCCCTGTTAAAGCAGTTTGAACAGTTTTTAAAGCTATCTCGTAAGAAAACGCAAGAAACCTTTGCAACTGTATCTGATATTGAAGAACCCGGAAGACTAGCTGATATGATTGCTTCACATTTACCTTTAAAACTAAAAGAGAAACAACTGCTACTTGAAACAGTAGATATAAAAGAAAGGTATCAGCAGCTAATTAAATTTATTTCTAATGAAAAAAAGGTAATGGATTTAGAGAAGAAAATTGGGCAACGCGTCAAGAGTTCAATGGAGAAGACGCAAAAAGAATATTACTTGCGCGAACAAATGAAAGCCATCCAGAAAGAATTAGGTGAAAAAGACGGCAAGCATGGTGAAATAGAAGACTTGCGAGAGAAGTTTGAACAGTCTGGAATGCCTGACCGTGTCCTTCAAGTTGCGTTGAAGGAACTGGATCGGTATGAAAAAGTGCCGCAAAGTTCAGCAGAAAGCTCGGTTATTCGAAACTATTTGGAATGGCTGCTCGTTCTGCCATGGACTGAAAAAACAGAAGATACAATTGAAATTGCGAAAGCACAGCAAATTCTAGACCAAGATCATTACGGACTAAGTAAAGTGAAAGAGCGGGTATTGGAGTACTTAGCGGTAAAGAAATTGACAGAGACAATCAAAGGTCCAATTCTTTGTTTGGTCGGTCCCCCAGGTGTTGGTAAAACATCGCTGGCAAAGTCAATTGCGAAATCCATTAACCGCAAGTTTGTTCGCATTTCTTTGGGTGGAATTCGAGATGAGGCTGAAATTAGAGGGCATAGAAGGACATATATTGGTGCTATGCCAGGAAGAATTATTCAAGGAATGAAAAAAGCCAAGACGATAAATCCAGTTTTTTTATTAGATGAGATTGATAAAATGTCAAATGATTTTCGCGGGGATCCATCCTCTGCGATGCTCGAGGTATTGGATCCGGAGCAAAATAGCAATTTTAGTGATCATTTTATCGAAGAGACGTATGACCTATCCAATGTATTATTTGTAGCAACTGCAAACTATGTCAATAATATACCAGGGCCTTTACTGGATCGGATGGAGCTCATTTCAATTGCTGGATATACAGAAGTGGAGAAGCTTCATATCGCTAAGGAGCATTTATTACCGAAGCAGTTGAAAGAAAATGGACTACAAAAAGGCAGTCTGCAAATACGTGATGAAGCTTTACAAAAATTAATTCGGAGATATACACGTGAAGCAGGAGTTCGTGGATTAGAAAGACAGTTAGCAACATTATGTCGCAAAACAGCAAAAATTATTGTATCAAGTCAGAAAAAACGTGTGATTGTTACCGAGAAAACGATAGAAGAGTTATTAGGAAAACCCATGTTTCGTTATGGCTTAATGGAGATAGAGGATCAGGTTGGTGCAGCTACAGGTCTTGCCTATACATCCGCGGGTGGAGACACACTATCCATTGAGGTATCTCATTACCCTGGAAAAGGTAAATTAACACTGACTGGGAAACTGGGCGAGGTCATGCGGGAATCCGCACAAGCGGCCTTCAGCTATATTCGTTCCCGTGCTGAAGAATTACAAATTGATCCAGCCTTTTATGAAAAATATGATATTCATATTCATGTACCTGAGGGAGCAACACCAAAGGATGGTCCTTCGGCAGGAATTACGATGGCAACAGCGCTTGTTTCTGCTTTAACAGGGAGAGCAGTTCGTAAAGAGGTTGGCATGACTGGTGAAATTACTTTGCGTGGACGCGTACTGCCAATTGGTGGATTAAAAGAAAAATCATTAAGTGCCCACAGAGCAGGTATTTCTACAATCATTATGCCAAAAGAAAATGTAAAAGATCTCGATGATATTCCAAAAAGCGTGCGGGATGAATTGCGATTTATTCCAGTTAGTCACTTAGACGAGGTGCTTAAGCACGCATTGGTGGGGGAAACGCATGAAGATAACTAAAGCAGAAATTGTAATCAGTGCAGTAAGTCAAAAACAGTATCCAACCGAAGGAATACCAGAAATTGCACTGGCTGGACGATCAAATGTTGGTAAATCATCCTTTATCAATAAAATGATCAATCGAAAAAATTTAGCCCGGACTTCCTCCAAACCTGGTAAAACACAGACTTTAAATTTTTATAAATTAAATGATGCTTTTTATTTTGTAGATGTTCCAGGATATGGATATGCCAAAATATCAAAGAAAGAAAGAGAGAAATGGGGCGGCATGATGGAGGAATATTTCCAAACAAGAGAAACACTAAAAGCAGTGTTGCTTGTTACGGATATTCGCCATGAGCCAACAAAGGACGATATTCAAATGTATGCATATCTCAAGCACTTTCAATTGCCGGTAGTCGTTGTCGCAACAAAAATGGATAAGATTCCAAAGGGGAAGCGAATGAAGCATGTAAATCGGACGATACAAGCATTAAACATGCAGCAAGAGGATGCTATTATCCCTTTTTCAGCAGAAACCGGAGAAGGTAAGGATTTGGCCTGGGAAACACTTCGATCTTATTTAAATCATTAATTATATGACAGCATTCCTTGAAAAAGGGGTGTTGTTTTTTTATTTATACAGCTTACCTTTACGAGGAACAGCCTTCATCCTGTGAAGCAGAATATTATTTATGAGAATTAACAGAATCATATGACAGAGGATACGTGCGTATTTGTAAGGATACATACGAATGATGGAGTTATATTCATCATATAATTCAGTACGTCACTTAAGCTTGGTATATACGATCAAATGATATTATGGAAAATGCTTTATTATTGCTATTATTTATTCAAGTGACAATTTTATATGGAAAAATAGAAAGAAGGAAGGATGTTTAACACGTGAAAAAACTGAATTTTGCATTAATTTTATTGCTATCCTTTTTTGTTTTAGCTGCATGTGGCAGTGACAAAGATAGCGATGCGGAAAGTAATGAAGGGAACCATGATCAACCCTATGAATTGGTGAAGAGTGGAACATTTACATTTGCTTCATCTGGTGAATTCAAACCGTTCAGCTATATAGAAAGTGATGGTACCATGACAGGATTTGATGTTGAAGTAGGGATGGCAATTGCAGAAGAACTTGGATTAGAAGCAGCTCAAGAGCGTTATAAGTTTTCCGCAATTGTTGAAGGCGTGAAAACCGGCAGATTTGATGCTGCTGTAGCAAGTCACACAATTACACCAGAGCGTGCTGAAAATGTGGACTTTTCCACACCATATTATTATTCTGGTGCACAAATATTTGTTCGTCCAGATAGTGATATTGAAACACTTGAGGACCTAAAGGATTTAGAAATCGGTTTATCGAAAGGATCTACTTACACAGAATACGCAGAACAGGTTACAGACAATGTGAAAACATATGACAGTGATGTAGTCGCATTACAAGCCTTGGAAAAAGGACATCACGATGCAGTAATTACTGACTTTTTAACCGGTAAGGAAGCAATTGGAAGTGGCTTGGATATTGAAGGAAAAGAATTAATTGAAAGAAGTGAACAGGCAGTTGCAATTTCCAAGGATAATCCTGAATTATTAGATGCTGTCAATGAAGCGTTAGACACATTACGTGAGAATGGAAAACTAAAAGAACTTAGTGAAAAGTATTTTGACTCTGATATCACTGAAGCACCTGAGTAAGACAACGTCGACAAATACAATGGGAAAGTTTGCCCTTTGTCGTGGGACAAAGGGCACTATTTTTCTTGTTAATTCGATAGGAATGGAGCGTTGAAGATTGGAATTTATAGATTATATCGGTCATTTATGGGATACATTAATCGCAAGTAAAGGTATGTTTTATGAAGCTACAAAGTTAACCTTAAAATTAACCGTTGTTTCCATATTTATTGCGATATTTGTAGGTTTATTTTTTGCATTGTTAAAAATATCTGGAGTGAAGCCATTTGTCTGGATCTCCAATGCTTACATCTTTATTGTACGTGGAACGCCGTTAATCGTTCAAATTTTCATCTTTTACTATGGATTATCCTATGGTTCCCTTCAAATCAGTGGCTTTTGGTCTGCGGCATTAGGACTAGCATTCCATAATGGCGCTTATATTGCGGAAATATTTCGTGGTGCCATTCAATCCATTGGAAAAGGTCAAACGGAAGCTGGGCGTTCTATTGGAATGACTAGCGGGCAAACAATGCTACGGATTATTTTGCCGCAAGCATTGAGAAGAGCATTACCACCATTAGGTAATCAATTCATCATTGGTTTAAAAGATTCTTCACTAGCTGCATTTGTTGGGCTGGCAGAATTATTCAATGTGTCGACCACAATGGGATCAAACACATTTGATTTCATGACATGGTTAATCATTGGTGCCGTTTATTACTTAATTCTGGTATTTATTTTAACGATGCTAGTTGGATATACGGAGAAAAAACTGGCGATTGGGGATTAGGAGGATTCCATGGCTGAAAGCAGAGAGATGATTCGTGTAGAAAAGTTGAATAAACATTTTGGTGATTTACATGTATTAAAGGATATTGATTTAACTGTAGGCGAAAGTGATGTAGTCGTGTTAATTGGTGCAAGCGGCTCGGGTAAAAGTACATTGCTGCGATGCTTAAATTTTTTAGAAATTAAAAATAGCGGCTCCGTTATAATAGAGGGAGAAGCTATTGACCCTAAAAAAGCAAATTTAAATCAGATACGTCAGAAGGTTGGCATGGTTTTTCAGCATTTTAATTTATTTCCACATAAAACAGTATTACAAAATGTTATTGAAGGGCCCATTCAGGTAAAAAAGATGAAACGTGCAACTGCGATAAAGGAAGGTAAGGAATTACTAGAAAAGGTTGGTCTAGCAGATAAAACAAATGTGTATCCTGATAAATTGTCTGGCGGACAAAAACAACGGGTTGCCATTGCACGCTCTTTGGCCATGAAACCAGATATTATGCTGTTTGATGAACCAACATCTGCTTTAGACCCGGAGTTGGTTGGTGAAGTATTAACCACAATGAAGCAACTGGCAAACGAAGGAATGACAATGGTAGTTGTAACACATGAGATGGGCTTTGCCAGAGAGGTGTCAGATTCTGTTGTGTATATGCATGAGGGAAGAATTGTGGAACGGGGAAAAGCTGAAGATATATTTGACAATCCACAGGAAGAAAGAACAAAGGCTTTCTTAAGCTCCATCTTATAAAAGAAAAAATAGTCCGTTGACCGGACTATTTTTTCTTTGTTAACAGATAAATACCTACTATGATTAACGCGATTGGCCAATAGGTCTCCAGAAATTGAAATAGGGAAGGAATCCATTGGAAAGTCTCCTGAAATTTAACGGAATAAACCATTAATAAAGAGAAAATAGTAAGTCCTGCACCAATGAGCAATCCATGCTTGGTTTTGGTATAACGAACCAAGAATGCGATACCAACGATGAGTGGATACATGGCCCAATGGTTAATCCAAAAAGAATAATGCTCCAACCCGTGGAAGTGTAGTCCAAGACCAAGCAGGATGGTGCCAGTAAATAAATGTTGATAGTCCTTTGAACGATAGCTGTGAATTAAAAATGCAAGTCCTATAATAATTAATAAGGTTGGCCAAGAATAAAAATTAGTTAAAATGGGTACCTTTAATTGTCTTAATAGAAAAAAGGCTCCCAAACCGACCAATACATAGCCTGCAAAAGCATGTTGACGTTTCACATAACCCCTCCAATTTTTGGAAGTAATCTATTTTTATATGTAGCTTCCAAAGCAAGTATAATTAATATACGTATAATCGTACCATATTGTTTCATAAACTGGTCACATTGTGAAATAATAGGGATGCTTTCATATGTTATAATTATAATTACTATTGACTTTTTTAAGCAATCTCTTAGTCATTTGGAGGAGAGATAACGTGCATATCATTAAGGTTGGGTTTAATTATAGAAAGGCACCGGTGGAAATAAGGGAAAAGTTTGCCTTCTCTGATGACTCACTTCATCAAGCAAATCAGATGTTAAAAACACAGAAGAGTATTTTGGAGAACGTCATCTTGTCTACTTGTAATCGTACAGAAATTTTTGCAGTAGTGGATCAGCTTCACACGGGTCGTTATTACATTAAACAATTTTTACAAAACTGGTTTCAAATGGAGCAAGACCAATTTGAGGGATATTTAGAATTCCATGAAAATGATGAAGCGATTGATTATTTATTTCATTTAGCTAGTGGATTAGATTCTATGGTGTTGGGTGAGACGCAAATTTTGGGTCAGGTCCGGGATGCCTTTTTATCCGCACAGGAAAATAAAACAACAGGTACGATATTTAACGAGTTGTTTAAGCAAGCTATTTCATTCGCCAAACGTGCACACCATGATACGGGCATCGGTGAAAAAGCAGTCTCAGTGAGTTATGCAGCAGTAGAACTGGCCAAAAAGATTTTCGGCAATTTAGAGCATAAACAAGTTGTTTTAATTGGTGCTGGTGAAATGGGCCGGTTAGCGGCACAAAATCTACATGGTTCAGGGGCAACTCATATTACTGTCGTGAATAGAACTTTTGAAAAGGCAAAGGAACTAGCTGCTATGTTTCATGCAGAGGCAGCACCTATTTCAAGTATTCCTGATTTATTAAAGGAAGCGGATATTTTAATTACATCAACAGGTTCTGATGAGTATATTTTAACAAAAGATGATTTTCAGTCTGTTTGTCGTTCCAGAAAAGGAGAACCTATCTTCCTAGTTGATATTGCGGTTCCCAGAGATATTGATCCAACCATTGCGGGGCTAGATGGTATCTTCTTATATGATATTGATGATCTGCAACATATCGTAGATGAAAATCTCGCAGAAAGAAAACAGGCAGCTGCAAAAATAACGGCTTTGATTCCTGGGGAAAAAGCTGCATTTAATGATTGGTTACGAACACTTGGAGTTGTACCAGTTATTACAGCTCTTCGCCAAAAAGCCTTGTCCATTCAAGCACAAACAATGGAGAGTATTGAACGTAAAATGCCTGATTTAACTGAGCGGGAAAGAAAAGTATTAAGTAAGCATACGAAAAGTATCATTAACCAGCTATTACGAGAACCGATTACTCAGGTTAAAGAACTGGCCGCAACAAAAGAATCAGATCAGATGTTAGATCTTTTCATCTCTATTTTTGGTATCGAAGCTGAGGTGGAAGAGGAATTAAATAAACAAGCGATAAAAATTGGGACAGCGAAGCAGACCAAGCCTCGGAAACAGCTCACATACTCCTTTGCTAGTACACCATTGAAAGACTAATCGGGAAGGGTTTCACACATGTATGAAGCAAAGTGGTTTTACGAACTCATTCTGATCATTTATGGTCTTAGTGTGGTTGGTTATTTTATTGATTTTATTCAACATAACCGGAAGGCAAATCGGGTCGCCTTCTGGTTTCTTTGCATCGTTTGGTCTATGCAAACAATTTATTTGGTTATCCAAGTATTTGTGCAAGGGGTTGTCCCATTTGCAACCGTTTTGGATAGTTTATTTTTCTACAGTTGGATTTTGGTAAGCTTTTCGTTATTAATTAATCGCATATTTCACGTGCATTTCATCATTTTGTTTACGAATATATTTAGTTTCTTTATTCTTCTCGTTCATATTTTATCCCGAGCAGAAGGTATGCAAGGAACTGGTATTGAACTTGTACATGAGGTACTTATAGCCCATATTGTACTTACCATTATTTCGTATGGTTTCTTTACCTTGTCATTTTTGTTCTCTTTCATGTACCAAATGCAATATTATATGCTAAAAGATAAACGTGGTCTGCGCTGGCTCTGGCGTTTTGCTGATTTAAAGAAACTAGATTCATTAGCTTTTGTAGCCATAACGATTGGAACACCAATATTGTTTATTGGTTTAATTCTTGGCTTTGTATGGGCATCTGTAGCGGAGACAGAATTTTACTTTTTCGATATGAAAGTGCTTGGTTCCGTTATTGTATTAATTGTTTATAGTGTTTATTTACTGCTTCGGTTGCTTGCTGGATATCGCGGCAAGACAATTGCTATGTATAATGCAGTCGCATTTCTTTGCTTGTTAATCAATTTCTTTTTATTTAGTACGTTGTCTAATTTCCACTTTAATTAAAGGAGGACATATTGTATGCGCAAGATTCAAGTAGGGACGAGAAAGAGTAATCTCGCTGTTACCCAAACAGAATGGGTAATCAGAGAGCTTCAAAAAGCAGGTATAACCAATCCGTTTGAAACGGTCAAAATATCTACCAAGGGTGATCAAATATTAAATGTGACCCTATCAAAAGTCGGTGGTAAAGGCTTGTTTGTAAAAGAATTGGAACAAGCAATGTATGATCAAGAGATTGACTTTGCTGTCCATAGCATGAAAGATATGCCAGCTATTATGCCATCTGGTTTAATGATTTCAACCATACCAGCTCGGGCAGACTATCGAGATGTACTTGTATCCAAAAGCGGCGAGAAATTAATGGAGTTGCCAGCGGGTGCGGTGATTGGTACAAGTAGTTTACGCCGTTCTTCACAAATTTTAGCCGCACGCCCGGATGTTAAGATTCAATGGATACGCGGCAATATTGAAACAAGACTACGTAAACTCCAAGAAGAAGACTATGATGCCATTATTCTCGCTGCTGCTGGATTAAAGCGAGTTGGCATGGATGAATCTATTATTACAGAATACTTGGATCCAAAGCTAGTCATTCCTGCTGTAGGTCAAGGGGCCCTGGCAATCGAATGCCGGGAAGCGGACGAGGAATTGAAAGACTTACTTGCTGTCATTGATGATTCGGAAACGCGGAAAACAGTAACTGCTGAACGCACATTCCTAAGTCTCTTAGAAGGAGGATGCCAGGTCCCAATTGGAGGATTTGCACAAGTGGATGGCAACGATATCGTTCTTTCTGCGTTTGTTGGTACACCAGACGGAAAAACCATCCTAAAGGAAACGGTTAGGGATACTGATCCAAAGGAAGCAGGAAAAAAAGCTGCTGAAAAGTTGCTTTCAAAAGGGGCAAAAGAAATAATCGATCAGGTCAAAAAGGAGCTAGACGCATAATGCGTGCAGGTTTAAAAGGGCAGAAAGTTTTGGTTACACGTGCTGCACATCAGGCTCAAGCGTTTTCAAAGCAAATTATCCGGAATGGGGGTATTTCCTATGAAATTCCATTGCTTGAGGTCGTGTGTAAACAAGAAGTCTGGAAGGATATGGATACAGTAAAGCTGATGGATTACGATTGGATTTTCTTTACCAGTGTCAATGGGGTACATTGCTTTTTTAACCATATGGAGTCCATTGGATTTGAAATGGAGCGTTTTGCTTCCCAACAATTTGCTGCAGTTGGACATAAGACGGAAGCGGTTCTTCAAGCGTATGACTTTAAAGCTGATTTTGTACCAACACTATATAATGCGGAGACGATGGCCAATGAATTTTTGCAACAATTTGAGCATCCGGGGAAAGTTTTGTTCATTCGAGGTAATCGCTCCAGGAATACATTATTAGAGGAATTTTCTAAAGCAGGACTTTCTTATGACTCGCTTGAAATTTATGATACAGATTTCCGATTATGTGCAAAACAGGAATTGGAGCATGCTTGGAATACCGTATCATTTGATTACATTACCTTTACGAGCCCTTCAGCGGTCGATGCGTTCTATAACATGTTAGAAACTACAGCTCAGCAGCATCATGAGCCGGTTTGTGTTTGTATTGGAACGACGACGGAGAAACGAGCTAAATACTATGGATTCCAACGGATTATCTATCCACAGCAATTCACGATAGATGATATGATTGATTGCATGATTAGCTATAATGAAAGGAAATGATAAATATGACTGACCAAACAAATTTTCAACGACATCGTAGATTACGTTCGTCAGCAACGATGCGTTCACTGGTACGTGAAACGCATCTGTCTTGTAATGATTTTATTTATCCACTATTTGTTGTAGCTGGAAAAGGAATAAAAAAAGAAGTGCCTTCCATGCCAGGTGTTTTTCAATTATCACTTGATCAGCTTGGGAGTGAATTAGCTGAATTAAAGCAACTTGGTATTGGAGCAGTCATGTACTTTGGTGTTCCGGAAGAGAAGGATGAATTGGGTAAAGGCGCGTATGCTGAGGATGGCATTGTACAACAAGCGATTCGATTCGCGAAAGCCGAAGCCCCTGAAATCTTAGCGGTTGCTGACACTTGTCTTTGTGAATACACATCCCATGGCCATTGCGGGGTCATCCATGGAGAAACGGTTGATAATGATGAATCATTAACATTATTGGCAAAAACTGCGGTGGCTCAAGCAGATGCAGGAGCAGACATTATTGCACCTTCAAATATGATGGATGGATTCGTGAGGGTCATCCGCCAAGCACTAGATGAAGCTGGGCATGAAAACATTCCGATCATGTCCTATGCTGTTAAATATGCCTCCTCTTTTTATGGACCATTCCGGGATGCAGCGGAAAGTACACCACAATTTGGTGATCGTAAAACCTATCAAATGGATAGCGCTAATCGATTAGAAGCGTTACGTGAAGCTGCATCAGATGTTGAAGAAGGAGCAGATTTTCTAATAGTCAAACCGGCTTTATCATATTTAGATATCGTGCGTGATGTGAGAAATAATTTTAATCTTCCAGTTGTTGCGTATAATGTAAGTGGTGAATATGCCATGGTGAAGGCGGCAGCGATGAATGGATGGATCGATGAGAAACAGCTTGTCTTAGAAAAATTAACTTCTATGAAACGAGCTGGTGCAGATTTAATCATTACGTATTTTGCAAAGGATGCAGTGCGCTGGTTACAAGAATCATAAGGAACAACGGTTAGCGGATTTTATCAAATGGGTATGAGGTGATGATGGTGAAAGATTTTACAAATTCGATTGATGCATATAAAGAAGCAGTTGATTTAATGCCTGGAGGGGTTAACTCGCCGGTACGCGCTTTTAAATCTGTTGGAATGAATCCAATTTTTATGGATCATGCGAAAGGTTCTAAAATCGTAGACATTGATGGGAATACCTATATTGACTATGTATTAAGCTGGGGTCCTTTACTGTTAGGGCATGCAGATGAACGTGTAGTGAAAGGCTTGGCAGAAGCCGCAGCGAAAGGTACAAGCTTTGGAGCTCCTACATTACTAGAAAATAAGCTAGCACAGCTTGTTATTGATCGGGTTCCATCCATTGAAATGGTACGAATGGTGAACTCCGGTACAGAAGCAACAATGAGTGTCCTTCGTTTAGCACGAGGCTATACAGGGAGAGATAAAATATTAAAGTTTGAAGGAAGCTATCATGGACATGGCGACTCTTTGTTAATTAAAGCTGGTTCTGGTGTAGCAACTTTAGGATTACCAGACAGTCCTGGTGTGCCAAGTGCAATTGCTCAAAATACAATTACTGTACCTTACAATGATATGGATAGTCTGCAAGCAGCATTTGAGAAATATGGCAATGAACTGGCTGCAGTTATTATGGAACCTGTTTGTGGAAATATGGGTGTGGTCCCTCCAGTGGATGATTTCCTTAAAAAAGTTAGAGCTATAACCGAAGAGCATGGTACATTACTCATTTTTGATGAAGTAATGACTGGTTTCCGGGTAGGCTATCATTGTGCTCAAGGACATTACGATGTGACCCCGGATTTAACGTGTTTAGGGAAAGTAATTGGTGGTGGATTACCAGTTGGTGCTTACGGTGGAAAACGGGAAATCATGGAGAATATTGCCCCAGCGGGTACCGTCTATCAAGCTGGAACGTTATCTGGAAATCCGTTAGCGATGACTGCTGGCTATGAAACCTTAAATGCAGTTGATAAAGATGCCTATGAAAGAATTAATCAGCAAGTGGATCGTCTGGAGGAAGCTTACCGAGAAGCAGCTGATAAATATAATGTACCATTGCAGATTAATCGAGCAGGTTCAATGGTTGGTGTATTTTTTACAGATGAACCGGTAATCAATTATGAAACGGCTAGGTCTTCAGATCTGGAGTTATTTGCTAAGTATTATCGCGGTATGATTGAAGAAGGTATATTCCTTCCACCATCACAGTTTGAAGGTCTATTTTTATCTACAGCTCATACGGATGAAGATATTGATCAAACAATTGAAGCAATATGGAATGTCTTTAAACATATAATGAATGACTAACGATAGGGGATTGGGACATAACTAGTCTCTCATCATGAAAAAACGGCCAAGTTTATCACGCAGAGATAAGCATGGCCGTTTGTTATTGTGAATTTGTTTAAAATTTGGTTACAGGCAGTATACTTTCTCATACCCGTTAATCAGGTAAATCCCAGTATATTTTCATCAGGAACACTAGCATAAGTTATGTAGTAGATACTTTTATCACAGATTAGCTGGCTGTCAGATCCCGCTTCAAGAATTTTTGTTGATAATAGGGGGCCGAAAACCTTCATTGATTGAAGTGTCACTTTATTTTATTTGCAATGCAGTGACAGTGTGGAAAAGTAAATCAGGTATGCATTGTTCAATTTCCTACTTCACTTTGACCTTAAAATCAAATAACTGTTGAGATTCCCACTCGTAAACGGGCAAGCTGGCAATCGCCAGTGGGATTCTTGAATGACTATGCGTTCGCAGTCCATTTCTGTTTTGAACAGCCTTCAAGATTGGGGCATCCCATTGCCCCTCCATATCCAGTGCATATAGCAGATATGGCTATACTACTATTACCATAGCATACAGTTTTTTTCATCCGACTATCGAACCTTATACGATATCTAGTTTTCAATGAACGAGATGTGTTTTAAAGACTTTTACTTGTCTATAAGCCAAGTATAGCATATTTTCAGATAATTAGGGTGGCAAAAATCATCCTTTGTCTGACCTCACTATCATCCCCATGTCTAAAGACGGTCTGCAACCTGCATGGGCTTTCTCGTTCGGAAAATCTGTAATCAGTTCAAGAAAGGAAGCATATCCTTACTGATAAATTCATATAGATAATCTAGAGATAGCATGCTTTATGATGGATGCAGAAAGGAGGATGAGCTTGGTTACAGAACCACCTGTCTATCGCTTTGATTTAAATGAAACCCTCTATTTTGAAAAAGAGCAGGAAGTCGCAGAGATGTTGGAGATTTCATTGGATCCGGAGATTTCCATTCAGACATTTAATGAATATATTTCTATTCGCGGTGTAGTTGAACTTCGGGGAGAATATGAAAAGAAGCCTTCGGAACCTGGTGAGATAGAAGCTTTGCTCAAATTAGATGACATCCATGCGAAACGTTACATGGAACAAGTGGATGAAAAAGAAGATGGATACATGACTTTTTCCCATCGTTTTCCAGTAGAAATATCCGTTCCCGCATATCGAGTTGCAAATTTAGATGAAGTGACTGTTTCAATCGCTGCTTTTGATTATGAATTACCTGATGGGGGAAAGCTTCAATTTCAATCTACTGTTGAAATTGAAGGCATAAATGATCAACCTTTAGAAACTGTGGAGCTTGAAAATGGCACAGAAATTGAAAGAGAACAGGCTTCTGATGATTCAGAAGAAGTGGAATATGCTTTTGAATTTGATCTGAAAAAAAGAGATTCCGAAGTAATAGAATTAGATTATTCCTTGCAAGCAGACGATGCTTCAACTGACCCCCGATTAAGAGAGGATTCAGTGGATATGGAAGAGGATGCTAATCAATTGAAAGGTCAAACAGAAGAAGTTTCTCATGATTCAGTTGACCGCTTGGATGAAAATTTGACTACAGATGAACAACAGCATACGAAGACATTGGCAGAGGAATCTTCATCTCAGGAATTAGATGATGCAGAAAAGGATCGCTGGAAGTGGAAAGAAAAATCCCAGAGCCTATCCGAATTTTTTAATAAAGAATCGGAAGGTGAAGAAGCAGCTTTAGAGGATAGTGAAAACGTATCTGAAGAATATGTAGTAGAAACAAGTCATACTGCTGTTGCTGAATTAGACGACATTTCTACAGGAACTTGGGAAGATGATGAGGAAAGTGGAGCAGCGGATTCAAGTATAAGATATTTGGATGGATTATTTGAACGTAATGAAGAAGCTTATACACGTGTTCGCCTATGTATCGTGCAGGAAAAAGATACTTTAGAAACCATTGCAGAACGATACCAGACATCTGCAATGCATCTCGTAAATCGCAATCGATTAAACGAAGATCATGTAGAACCTGGTCAATTATTATTTGTTCCAATTAGAAATAAAGATGAATAACAATTGGTTTTGTTTGTCCCATAAAATAGAGGTGCTCCTTGATAGTTACTATTCAAGGGGCTTCCTGTCTTGAAAGGGTGGTATCGTCCATGGAAAATATAATGGAAGCTGCGGCAGCATATCGAATCCACCCAACCCAAGTAGAAACAATTACGGAACGTGTCGCTAAAATAGAGTATCAAGGTAAACTTTATGCAATCAAAAAAGGTAATTTTAAAGAAGGAGGGGTCAATCTCTGGAAACATGTATATGATGTAGCAGCAGAACAACGTATATCAGCAATTCTTCCATTATATGTAACAGAACGTAAAAATCGTTTCATTGATAAGGATTCTGGTATGTATTATCTTAGCCCTTGGGTTGAAAGTCATAATGCTAAACATCGCCCACAAGAATTATTTATTGCATTAGGTGAATTACATGAAAAAACTGTAATTACAGAAACGATAGAATCCGAAGCATTTATTGGACCGTATATACGTTATCAACAAACCGTGGAACAATTATATCATCACTTATTGGCTTATATGGAACAATGTGAAACGTCTTGGTATATGTCTCCAAAAGAGTTACTTATTTGTACCCAATTTCATGATGTTGAAAAAGCCTGTCAACTACTAAAAAGACATTTGGACGCCTATGCTTTATCCATTAATGAAAATCAGACATGGAGATATGCATTATGTCATGGCAGGCTGGATCAATCACATGTTCTACAATCAGAACAATTATTTATCATCAATTGGGATCAAGCCCACTACAGCAATCCAATGGATGATTTGATCTATTATTTCAATCAACAAACAAAGCGCTTTACAGCCCCCATAGATGAATTACTTGAGGCATTGGATGAATATGCAGATATCTTTTCACTACTAGAAAGTGAGCTACATTATCTTTCTATTCATTTATTAAATCCACTACCGTATTTACAGACAATCCAAACTATTCGTGGTCAAGAGGATGCTACCTCCATGCTTGGTCAAGTAAAACAACTACAACAATTATTTAGACAAATGATGTTCGGCATGGAAGTATCCAAAAAAGCGGAGCAGCTGGCAATGCAAATATTTGAAGCAAATGAAGAAAGTTAAATCCATTCCAGATAAAAGGCAACAAAAATACCAACGACTAAACCCAAAAGAAAAACATCTAAGGTAGTTGGAAAGAATAGTGTCCGTAGTAATTGAAACACTAAAATGGGGAGCATTGCTTGTTCAATGACACAAATACAGTTCCTCACCCATGGTGGAAGTCGATAACGGTAATATCTAGCCATGACAAGTTTCCCTCCTATTATAAATATCTTCCTAACACTTTTTCTATATCCTATGAATGGACTAGGGTATATTGTGCAATACTTTATAAAAACGGAATTGCATTTTCTCGCATATTCGGTTAAAATATGGTCATATACATGCGATGAGTGGGAAGAGTACAAATAATGGCACTTGAAGCGAGGGGGTGATTGGTGAAAGATCCCTAGTTGTACATTATCTGGAAGGTCGCCCATGATGCAGCTTATTTGAACGGATGATGGAATCCTAATAGAATATAGCCGGTTCATACCGTTATCATGAATGAGTGTGCAGCTGTATTCATTGCTGCAAATCAAGGTGGTACCACGGAAATGTAAGTCTTTTCGTCCTTTTATATAGGATGGAAGGGCTTTTTTTATTTTATAAAATTTGTGGTAATGACAAATGCCTTTCAGTAACAAACCATGCTGTAAATTTAAAGGAGGAATGAAAGTGGCGGAACAACAGAAATCAAATACATTGCCATCCAAATATAATCCATTGGATGTGGAAAAGGGTCGCTACGATTTTTGGTTAAGTGGAAAATTTTTTGAAGCAGAAAATAATCCAGAAAAGGAGCCTTTTACAATTGTAATACCACCACCAAATGTAACTGGTAAATTGCATCTCGGTCACGCATGGGACACAACCATGCAAGATACAATTGCTCGAATGAAACGAATGCAAGGCTTTGATGTACTATGGTTGCCAGGAATGGATCACGCAGGAATTGCCACCCAAGCAGTGGTGGAGTCAAAGCTTCGTGAAAAAGGACAATCCCGATATGATCTCGGTCGGGAAAAGTTTTTGGAAACCGTTTGGGATTGGAAAGAGACTTATGCGAATACCATTCGTAATCAGTGGAGAAAGCTTGGTCTTGGTTTAGATTATTCCCGGGAACGTTTCACAATGGATGAAGGTCTTTCGAAAGCTGTACGTGAAGTATTCGTTAAGCTTTATGAAAAAGGATTCATTTACCGTGGGGAATATATTATTAATTGGGATCCGAAAACAAAGACAGCTTTATCTGATATTGAAGTTATCTATGAAGAAGTACAGGGCAAGTTTTATCATATGCGCTATCCAATTAAAGATAGCGATGAAACGATTGAAATTGCGACAACCCGACCAGAGACGATGCTTGGGGATACTGCTGTTGCTGTACACCCCAATGACGAAAGGTACAGCCACTTAATTGGTAAAACCGTTATCCTGCCAATTGTTGGGCGAGAAATCAAAATAGTTGCAGATGATTATGTAGATCGAGAGCTTGGTTCAGGTGCAGTTAAAATTACACCTGCACATGATCCCAATGATTTTGAAATTGGTAATCGTCATCAACTAAAGCGGGTACTCGTGATGAACGAGGACGGTACAATGAATGAAAATGCTGGCAAATACCAAGGATTAGATCGCTTTGAATGTCGAAAACAGATCGTTAAAGACCTGCAGGATATGGGAGTCTTATTTGAGATTGAAGAAAGACCTCACCAGGTAGGACACTCGGAAAGAAGTGGGGCTGTAGTAGAACCATATTTATCTACCCAATGGTTTGTTAAAATGCAGCCACTTGCTGATGCTGCAATTGAACTTCAAGACAGTAATCAAAAAGTGAATTTTGTTCCGGAACGATTTGAAAAAACGTATATGCACTGGTTGGAAAATATTCGTGATTGGTGTATTTCCAGACAGCTTTGGTGGGGGCATCGTATTCCAGCATGGTATCATAAGGAAACAAAGGAAGTATATGTTGGATTGGAGCCACCAGCTGATATTGACAATTGGGAACAGGATGAAGACGTACTAGATACATGGTTCTCCTCTGCATTATGGCCCTTCTCAACTATGGGCTGGCCAGATGAAGAAGCAGAAGATTTTAAACGTTATTATCCAACCGATGTTCTTGTTACCGGATATGATATTATCTTTTTCTGGGTTGCTCGTATGGTTTTCCAAGCAAAAGAGTTTACTGGTGAACGGCCATTTAAGGATGTGCTTTTGCATGGATTAATCCGTGATGCTGAAGGAAGAAAAATGAGTAAATCACTTGGCAACGGCGTTGATCCAATGGATGTAATAGATAAGTACGGTGCAGATGCTTTACGATATTTCTTACTAACTGGATCAACACCAGGCCAGGACTTACGTTTCCAGTGGGAAAAAGTAGAGTCTACCTGGAACTTTGCAAATAAAGTATGGAATGCGTCAAGATTTTCGTTGATGAATATGGAAGGTTTCAAATATGAGAATATCGACTTATCCGGAGAGCTTTCCTTAGCAGATAAATGGATTTTAACACGACTTAATGAAACCATTGAACATGTAACCAAAAATACCAATAAATACGAATTTGGGGAAGCAGGTCGCCATCTATATAATTTCATCTGGGATGATTTATGTGATTGGTATATAGAAATGGCAAAGCTGCCATTGTACGGTGATGACGAAGACAAAAAGAATACAACACGTTCTGTATTAGCATATGTCTTGGATCAAACGATGCGGATGCTGCATCCTTATATGCCATTTATTACTGAAGAAATTTGGCAACAGCTGCCACATCAAGGAGATTCTATATCTGTTGCAGCTTGGCCACAGCCTCGTGAGGAATTTCACGATGAAAAAGCAGCGACAGAAATGAGTCGATTAGTTGCGATGATCAAGGCGGTACGAAACATTCGAGCAGAAGTAGATACGCCAATGTCTAGACCAATTAATATGCTTGTTATGCCTAAAGATGCTGCCATTGTTCAAGAATTGGAAGAGGAACGTTCATATCTGGAACATTTCTGTAATCTGAATGCTTTAGAAATTGCTGAACAGGTAGATGTTCCGGAAAAAGCAATGTCAGCAGTTGTAACCGGGGCAGAGATTTTTCTTCCACTAGAAGGTTTGATTGACACAGAAAAGGAAAGAGAAAGATTACAAAAAGAGTTGGAAAAATGGACGAAAGAAGTAGAACGTGTACAGAAGAAACTTGCCAATGCTGGTTTTGTAAATAAAGCTCCAGAAGCGGTTGTTACTGCAGAAAGAAATAAAGAAGCGGATTATCTGGAGAAACAATCGAAAGTGCAGAAGAGACTTGAAGAACTAAATAAGTAAGATGATAAGCGGAATCCATTTGGTGGTTCCGCTTATTACTATTTATATTGTTATCTTTGATACGTATTCATGATATGACGAACATATTTTTTGACGATGTTTATATTAGTTACCGCGCTTAATGTTCGTGAACCTACAACATCTTCCATCTCATTGAATAATAATCCACCTTGCATATCAAATAGAAAATCAATACCAACCATGCCGAAATCAAATTGCTGAATAATTCGTTCCACTAGTTCTTTCTCGGCTTGGGAGAGATGGTATAACGCCGCTGTTCCACCTAATTTAAAATTAGCACGAAAATCTTTTTTGCTTTCCCTTAAAATTGCTCCGATTATTTCTTTACCAACGACATAAACCCGTAGATCTTTACCAAACTGTGCGCAGGCATCCTGAACAATTAGATCGTTGGACTGTATTTTCGGATATCGATTCAGCCAGTTTTGCTGATCTTCAATTAAAAACACCTGTTGACCTCCACGCCCGCCAGCCTCTTTGATAACGAAAGGAAAAGGAAAGGGAGCTTCGGACGATAGGTGTGTTTTTTTCATAAACAAAGTCGATACCATTGGAACCTGAAGTTGATTTACAGCTACATGTGTGCTTGCCTTGTGATTGCATATTCTAGAAATATACGAAGAATTATAGACCGCGACTCCACGATCCTCCAACATTTGATTCAACAATGGTTCAATGGTACGAACAATTGCAATGTCAGGTAGCTCTACTGTTTGCTGATTTAGTAAGATAGTTGGTGCTTGGTGAATGATACCCATCTGCATTTCTTCTCGAATGATGAGAGAAAGCTCTAAGTGTTGAGCAGCAGCCTCTTCAATAAACCATTGTATATAGGATGCATTTTCGATAGCATCCGCTTTACTATAAATAATCCATCCAGTTGTCATCAGCTTGTCCTTTCTAATGCAGAATTAATATATTCAATAATGGAATCAGCACAATTAATTCCTGTACAAACGAGCATACTTCGTATATGGGCATTCGAATTAATTTCACAAATAATTGGTCTGTCATCGTCCCCAAACAAAATATCAACACCCGCAAAGTCAGCTCCAATTGCCTTCGTACCGGCTATTGCAAGTGCAATTTCTTCTTCTGTAGGTTCATAGGGTTGTGTCGTACCTCCTGTGGTAACATTTGCTCGAAAATCTGTTTTAGATGTTCGCTTCATTGCAGCCGGCACCTGATCTCCTACTACCTGTAACCGTATATCCCTCCCATGGCTATTGGCAACATAAGCTTGGAATAAAAAAGGTTTGCCCCGTAATGCTGCAGTCTTGCTATGTAATTGTTCCTCGTTATGAATTAAGTAAACCTGTTCACCAAAAGAACCAAATGCCTCCTTGATAACGAGTGGAAAATGAAGTGTTTCTGCTACCCCGTATAGATAATGTGGCGGTACACTACCACCTGTATTAAATTCTTTTGGCGCAATAATTGTTTTGGGTATTGCTAAACCATGGGCTGCTAACATTTGATAGGTGGCAATTTTATCATCACTAATTGCGATAGCTTCCGCACCATTAAAAACACGAATTCCAAGTAATTCAAGTTGTTTAGCCAAATAAATATCTTTGTCTGTAAATATTACAAAATCAGGCAACTTTTGCTCTGGAATATCCAAAATACCTAACTCATATTGATCCATTAAACAGAGGCTGGCATTGTTTGGAATAAGGCTGGTTTCCAAGCAAGCTCGATAAGCTGCTTCTTGAAGCATTTCAGCAAAATCACGAAATTTATTTCCAGGCAGATTGCCATTATATATAATCCATCCAAATGGTTTCAATTTCATTCTTCCTCCTAAACTTTCTATTAAATTGATTATCGTTTACATTTGTATTTACCACCAATTAACTGGCTGTAAGCCCCTCCACATCGAGAATTTTTGTTGATAACAAGAATTCTTGATGTGGGGGATCAACAGCCGGTAAAGGCCTGATGGGTCAACTAACAATCCGTGGGGGAGTGCGAAAACCCCCACGGCTTGAAGTTTCACTATATCAATGAATCTGGGTGCAACATATTGTTGGAAACTGCTATACTATGTATATTATCAGATTATCGGAAAAGCGGTGCAGTTATGATTGTAAATTATCAGGAAGCATGTTCTTTTTTTGAGAACAGAAAAAATTATGGGATTAAACCAGGGTTAGAACGCATGGTGAAGCTTTTAGAATCACTAGGAAACCCACAGCATGAGCTACAAGCCGTACATGTTGCAGGAACAAATGGGAAAGGGTCAACGGTTGCCTTCATGCAGCATGCTTTACGAGCTAATGGTTATATAACTGGTCAGTTTACTTCCCCAAGTTTATCGGGTTTAACTGGACATATCCTTGTGAACGGGCAGGCAGTAACAGAGGATGTGTTTTTAGATTTACTGGAAAAGGTTATCCCGCATGTTATGACAATGGATAAACAAGACAATCACCCTACTGAATTTGAAATATTGACAGCTATGGCATTTTTACATTTTTCAAATTCTGTAGATATTGCTTTAGTAGAAGCAGGGATGGGTGGATTGGAGGATACAACCAATTGTATGCAGCCAATCTTATCTATCATTTCGAATGTTGCATTAGACCATACGGCTTTTTTAGGATCAAATGTTGCTGAAATTGCTCGTCATAAAGCAGGTATAATTAAAGAAAATGTTCCTGTGGTTTGGGGAGAAATGGATGATTCCGCGGCACAAATTATAAAAGAAACAACAGTGAAGCTGCACGCTGATTCTTATCATTTAGGTGAAGATTTTCTGTATACGCAAGTAGTCTCTACAAACGATGTTACTGCATTTACTTGGAATAATCAGACAGGTGATGCTTTAGACGTTATGATCAAGATGCCTGGGCTTCATCAGGTGAAAAATGCTGCTCTTGCACTTCAAGGGTTAAAGCTACTGGAGCAACTGGGCTACCGTAACGATTGGCAGCGAACACTTGAAGCCTTTAGAATAACAGCTTTACCGGGTCGATTTGAAAAGGTTCATAAAAAACCGCTCATCATTATCGATGGTGCGCATAACCCGGCTGGGATGTCAGCATTTTTAGCAGCGGTTGAACAAGGGTATCATGATAAGGAAAAACATCTTATCTTTGCTGGTTTTAGCGATAAAGATCTCAAACATATGTTGCAAGCGAGTCAGCCGTTTTTTCATTCCATTACTTTGACGACATTTGCACATGAGCGAGCAGCTTCTATTCAAGAACTCAGTCGTTTTATTGAAGGAAAAGGTATATTGAAAGACGCCGATTGGTTGAAGGTACTGCAGACTATATTAGCCAACCAGCATCGGTCTTCAGAAGCTGTATATTTTTTTGCCGGCTCCCTTCATTTTATAAAGCTTGTGAGGACAGCCATCGTGAATCAAACCAATAAAAGTATATGACGTATGACATGGCCGATTATCATGAAAGTTAATCGGTCTTTTTGTGTTTTCATGTTGATGAGTATGTTGAAAATGTAGAACCTTTACGAACGATAGGTGACAAGCTTCGTCTATTTTCTTCACTTGACTATGCTAGGGTTGAAAATAAATCTAGCAATGCGGGGAGGCAAATAGATGAAGAAAAAAGCAATGAAGGCGATTCAAGCAAAGCAATTAAAGCGAGAAAAAACTAGTATACCATTGAAGAAAGCTGCGGGTGATTTAGCATTTTCTAATGATACTAGCAGTCACAATGCTTTTCAAAAGAAACGGAAAGTGAAGTTGTTTCACCCTGTCGTTCTTTCTAGCATAGCTGCACTTTTAATAGGTACAGTACTTGGCTTAATGGTTATTCAATTTTTCATTGGTTCAGACAACACATATGATTTATGGGGTAGTCAATCAACTGTGCCAAAAGCTACTACAGGTGCAAGTCCATCTGCCACAGAACAACCGCAGACGATACAATTGGAAGCCATGCAAGCATATGTGTTACAAGCTGGTGTTTTTTCAGAAAAAGAAAATGCAGACCAAATTGCTGCCCAATTTCAAAAAGCAGGTGTTCATACGATGGTTTGGAATAGGGATGATCAGTATTACCTGTTTGCAGATGCTGCGGGGACATTAGAAGCAGCAAATAGCAAAGCTGAAAAATTAAAGGCCATGCAGCTTGACGTATATGTTAAAGAATGGATTGTACCTAGCAAAACGTTAGAGATTTCAACGGATTCCTATGAATGGGTTCGTGATTTTCAAGCACAATGGGAAGCGTCGCTAAGCACATTAGATCAAGACAAAAATGTAGCATCGGAAGGGTGGAAAAAATTAAAAGAAACGGGTAGCGCCCTTTCCTTAGCAGATTCTAAATGGCAGCAATTATTTGATCAGGTTGTACCAGATTGGCAGCAGTTTATTGGAAATGCCGCTACAATTCATTTGCTTGAGCTTTGGAAAACATATGAACATAATCTTTAGAAAGGATAGTTGAATTTAAAGAATGATTAAAATGTATGCGTAAAAATGGAAAAAAGCATGAGAGGAAAGTAATTTTTGTAGATGATTCGTACTGGTAAATTGCGAAAATGCTCATTTGTTATTTCATCTTTCATTGGATATGCTCTATGTAATGAATGGAAGGGATGTTGATGAATGATGCATGCTATTCGAATTAAAGATGTTCCAAAGGAGGACCGACCACGGGAACGGCTATTAAAGCTTGGTGCAAATCACTTATCCAACCAGGAATTACTCGCAATATTACTAGGAAGTGGAACGAGAACAGAATCAGTTATATCTTTAGCTAACCGTGTGTTGATGCATTTTGAAGGTTTAAATTTATTAAAGGATGCAACGATAGAGGAATTAACGGCAATAAAAGGAATTGGCAGGGCAAAAGGTGTTTTGATTTTATCTGCACTTGAGCTTGGGAAACGAATGAGTCAGTATAAAACAACAGATCGATATGTCGTTCGTTCCCCAAAGGATGGTGCAGATTTTGTTATGGAAGAGATGCGGCATCTGAATCAGGAACATTTTGTCGCATTATTCTTAAATACAAAAAATCAAATCATCCACCAGCAAACGATATTTATCGGCAGCCTCAACGCTTCCATTGTTCACCCGCGTGAGGTGTTTCGAGAAGCCGTAAAACGCTCGGCTGCTTCCATTATTGTTGCCCACAATCACCCCTCTGGTGATCCCTTAAACATAGTATCCTAAACTAGAGTACTCTAAGTACTCGAAGTTTAGGATTTTTTAATTACAGTGCTTTAACTATTAAATATATAAGGGTATTATTAATAGTAGTTAAAGTATTTAAAGGTGGTGG
>NZ_QTSZ01000009.1 GCF_003730295.1 Ornithinibacillus gellani | reverse complement strand
ATTGTCATCTCATAATTACATTGTATTTTTTCTTTTGATTTAATGCGTTAAATATATGTCCTTAAAGTAAAAACATTGATGTTAATGGATTTTTAGTAATTTACTCTTGATAAGACGTTACACCATCGATGGAGGATATTAACGTTACAAAGGGATTAGTAGAAGCAGGAAAGTTACTATGCATTGAAATACTAGATCACATGGTAGTGAATAATGATAACAGTTTTACTAGCCTGAAAGAAAGAGGTTATATTTAAAAGGGAAAACCACTCCCTTTTTTCTTCTAGATATATTGCGGGTTAAAAAGAGAAATATTTGATAAGCTCCTAACAATTTGTAAACGGAAGAACAATTTCTACTTCCATGTCAGTTGCAGAAATAAATACCCGCCAAAAAAATGTATCACAAGTGATATCTTCTTTATCATTTAATGGCAGTAAATGTACCAGTGAATGACAGACCATTTTCCAATTCAAAGTTTATGGATAATCATAACTATGAATTCGTAGATATTAGTACCGAGAATGTTATACTTATTGTACAAATTTAAGTGATTTCAATAAAAACATTCTTCACAAGCGGCCATTCAGTGGCATAATAAATTAAATGCAAGGGGTGGGCATTTTGAAGATAATAGAGACGAAACTATTATACCTTAGGGAGTTAAATATGAACGATCAATCCGATTTATCGAAAGTGCTTTCTGATTCAGAGTCTATGCAATATTACCCTCATCCCTTTAACCAAGGAGAGGTTAAAAATTGGATCAAATGGAATGTGGAAAATTATAAGCAATATAATCACGGACTATGGGCAGTTGTTTTAAAAGAAGAGGATACATTTATCGGTGATTGTGGAATAACTATGCAGGATATCGATGGTATCAGGCTACCTGAAATCGGGTTCCACATTATTAAAAAGTACTGGAATAAGGGATATGCCACAGAAGCGGCGTCTGCTTGTAAGGAATATGCATTTAATGTTCTGGGCTATTCCGAAATATTTTCATATACGACCTTGAATAATATTCCATCACAAAAAGTTGCGAAAAAAATCGGGATGGAAGCATATAAGTTTTTTGAGAAGAATGATGAACAACAAATCGTTCAAGTTACATACAAAAAATAAAGCGAAATGAATATTAGTAATTCACACGTAATATACACACAATATACAGGTAATATACACGGTTGCTGTCATCTTACTTGCTGGAATAATAGTTAATAAAACGACAGATAAAAAGCCTAGTTTCCTTTTTTGTTGGGAAATTAGACTTCTGATAACAAAGCGGCTTATTTTGAACAAAATGTAAAATTCATATTAATTGTATCAAGCAAAAAAGGCAGTAAGGTCAATTATCATCTACTTTCGATAAAAGTTCTGCTACTAATAATGAATTAATTAGATCCTCAATAGTATTTTTTATTTGTCTGTAATTTGGAGTACTGTAATCCAAAATAGTGTCTAATTTACTTTTTACATGATCTATCAAACCAGATTTATTTACTACTAATTTTTCTTCCTCGTCCAATTCGTTAAAGGAATCCTTAAATATCAGGTCAATAATACTGATAATACTTTCCATGTCATGGCTGGAATTTAATTAATTTGTTGAACCTATAATACAGAGGCGCTCCAATGGTAGCCATTTTTGTTGCTGTAATTGGACGTACATATAATAATAGCGTCCTCTAAATTAACGTTAAAATTTCTGTCTTTAAAAATACCTTCATCAAACATTTGGTAGAAAGCGGAATATACAGTATCAAACGTTTTGTCGAACTCATCAAGTAAAATAATATTTATTTCTCTTTCTAGTAAGCCTAAGGCGCAACTTTTAGCGTTATGAGTTTCACCAAATAAATAATCCATAGACTTGCTGTTTTGAAACATTGACATATAATTACTAAAGGCTCCTTTTTATTTCTCCCTTGATACAATTTGAGGGCACTTAAAATTTCTTCTTTAACATTTTCTTGTCCAATTATATGACTCGAATAGTTGCGGTAAATGTCTAACAATATATTTTTTGCAATTTCAGTATATTTATGTTTTTTAATTTCCAAATCATATTCCATGTTGTTGTTATGAACCATTAGTTTAAGGTTCTTTTCGATTAACTCTGTTGGGTTTTGCATGAATATGAAGGGGCAGCAAATGATGCTGTTTATGGACGTCTGCTTGAAAAGGAAAGAAAGAACATTGATGATTGGTTGCAAGGCAAAAATGAGAGAGGAAAACTACAAACAATAGATTTAGAAATGATGTGAAAAGCTTAGTAGTTTGTTATCATTATTATTAGTGTAATAGGGCTTTCATGAGTGGTAGTTCACCCCTTTTTTAGAAAGGGGGTGATAACATGACGGTATTTGAATCTTTGGTTTTGATGATTGCTTTTGCAACGTTAACTGTGGCAATGCTGTCAGAACGAAAAAAGTAACCACCCATTGAACGCCTAGCAAGCATTTGGGTTGGTTACCTTTTCCAACTTAACAATGTAAGCTGCCCCCTTGAAGGGCTGTTACACACAAGACCGTTCATGTTAGAGCATGGACGGTCTTTTATTATTTTATGTGCTTCTATGTATAGTATACCTTATTTTCTGTTAGAAATAAACATAACGAATTACAGAAGAAGAGATTGGTGACCCCTTTCTATGTTAGTATGGATGTTTTGCGGCGTGAAAATTGGTTGAACAAGTGTTATACATCAAAAGCCTCTATAACAAAAAACATTTTTTATCTAGAAACATTTTTCTTCAATCAAAAATTTCCCCTCACATATTTTAATTCCGTTTGCATGTATCATACCTAGAATAAAGAGGTTTTATTTAAAAGGGAGAGATAACTCCCTTTGGTAATAATACGGAATTACATTTTCCAACACGTATTCTTGTTATTGTGGTGTAAAAGTACTAATTTATTTAAGGTAGTATATCCTTTTTCCTAGATTATCCATTTCCAAAACCAGGCCATTTGGTATAATTTCTTAAAATTTACTAAACTTTACGCCCTATATTTGATATAATTTGCATTCATTTATAATTTTTGGAATAGGAGTGTATTATTTCTATGCTACAACGATTATTTGTTAGCGCTCTATTTGTTTCGACATTATTTCTCTTAGCTAGTTGCGGTGGAGATGAAGAAGCAAATAAAGAGAAAGACAGGGAAGAGATAGAAGAATCTACTGACAATGAGTCATCAAGCGATTCTTACGAGATGATTAATTTTGTAGAAGAATTTGAATCTAAATCTATTGATGAATTAAATGATAAAGAAGAGCTCGAGATAGATCCAGATAATTTTACAAAATATGAGGTATTTGATTTTTATGATGCATACGATGGTAGTATTTTTGCAGAATCTGATAATTTTTTATTTTCATTGGATGAGAAGACAGAAAAGAATGTTGCTTTAAAGTCTTTAGATCAAAAGAACGTACCTCAGGAATCAATTGAAAATCGAATGTATATTGGGATGCTATGGGGAGTTGTTTCAGACGATACACATATATATTCTAGTTTTCATGAGCCAGATTTAAGTAATGATGATCATCTAGTGAAGATAGATAAAAAAGAACATACGCTTGAATACTTAAGAAAATTAGAAGAACTAGAAATGCTAATTGATGCATACAATCAATATGTACTTATTATTGATGAAGACAAGGGAACATTTACTTTGTATGATACAGAAAAGAAAGAAGATGTATGGTCGATAGATTCCTTTTTCATGATGGATTCAGAACTATTAGACGATGAATTATTAATATATGGGGAAAGTGGTATTTTTATATTCGATTTTGAAACCGGGGAAGAAAAGGTAAAGAATGAAGACGAGGAAATTACGAATGCAGTTTTTTATGAAGATGAAATATATGTCGTTTATAAAGGAGAAAGTGCTGCAGATTTCAAGTATACAATGGCCAGATTTGACGCGGAAAGTGGAGAAATAGATGACTTTTTAGAAACACCAACAATGCCGATAACTCCAGATAGTGAAGATTTAGATGCTAAGATAATAAATAATACTTTATATTTTTATTTTGAGGTAGGTTTGATGGCAGTAGATTTGGAGTCGGAAGATATTAAATGGATTGTATCAGCAGGAGATGATCTGACAGATCTTTTTGAAGAAGATCTTGAATTTTATGTTGATTTTTATGATGATCGTATTTTTGCGCTTATCAATTATGGGGATGAAGAAAAAAGCTCCATGGCGGAAATTGATAAAGAAACTGGAGAGTTCACTCAATACTATGATTTTCCAGACGAAATTCAACAAGTAACACGACCGATATATGATCCAATAAAAGAGGAGCTAATCTATATGCAAAAGGTTACAGAAATGGAAGAAAGGACAAAAACATATTTATTACCATTATAAAAGTGCATTACATTGAGACCATGCACTCAATAATATTATCAATCGTGTTAAATGGTTCTGCAAGGTGTGGAAACGTCATTTGCAATTACTGATACAAATAACTGCAAGGTTGGTATAAGCTAGATGCAATAATCTAAGGATTAAGAACTGATGTGTAAAGATTAGTAGTTTGTTAAATTTTTTATTTCTGTAATAAGTACTTTCATGAGTGGTAGTTCACCCCTTTTTTAGAAAGAGGGTGAACCATGGCAGTATTTGAATCATTGGTTGGTTTTGATGATCGCTTTTGCATCGTTAACGGTGGCAATACTGCCAGAACGAAAAAAAGTAACCCAGTATTTTATAACTTCCGAACATGTGAAGCTGTTTTGAAAGAAAATCCGTTGTAAATGATGAACAGAGTGCTTGTGAATCCTAATTAGTTCATGCTAAAAATTAAATAAATATTAATCAAAAACCCTTTCTCACATTCGTGGGGGAGGGTTTTTGCGTATCTAAAGGTACCTTTTAGATCCACAAGCCGGAATCAATCTTTCAATGCACCACATAATTAGAAATTTAGACAAACTTATGATTGGAAACGATATTCAATCGCTACTTATCGGGTGCTAGTATAGACATAGGACATATAACAACTTCATGACTTGCAATGTTACGTATCGAGGTAGGCAGCCGGTTACGTGTGAAGATTTTGAACAAGCGCTATAAGATGCATAAATTGAACCAGGTTTTAGACGTAAAGGGGATACATACGATGAATGCTTTAGGTACAATGAATAAACCGCTCATTTCGGGTGTCATGTGGAAGACGGTTTCGGAAGCTTGTAATCTTGCTTGTGATTATTGTTACTATAGTAGATTGAATGGTCGGCCAGGTAAAATAGAACGTATTGCTGATGATGTTCTGGAAAAGTTCATTTGTGAATATATGGAGATGAAAAAAGGGGTTGTCCCTTTTGCATGGCAAGGTGGCGAGCCATTATTAGCGGGATTGGATTTCTTTAAGAAGGTTGTTTCGTTACAGGCAAAATATGCACCAAAAAACACAATTATTAGTAATTCCATTCAAACCAATGGAACCATGATAAAACAAGAGTGGGCCGAATTCTTTAAGCAGTTTAACTTTTTAGTTGGTATCAGTCTTGATGGAACAGAAGAGATGAATGATGCGAGAAGAGTAACGGGTTCTGGTAAAGGAAGCTTTAAGGCCATTATGAATGGGATACAACATTTAAGAAATGCGAATGTTGATTTTAATATTCTATCCGTTATCCATGAAAATAACGTTTTTAGAGCGAAGGAATTAATGGCGTTTTACAAACAAGAAGGGTTCACATTTGTACAATTTATACCTTGTATGGATTTTAAAGCACAAGATGTTGATCAACCAGGGAAGTATTTAATTACACCAAAACAATATGGTGACTTTCTATGTGAAGCATTTGATAGTTGGTATAATGACGGGCACCCTGAAATATCGATTCGTTTTTTTGATAATATGTTAGCTGTTTACCTGAATCAGGAAGCGGAAAGTTGTATGCATCGGGAAACCTGTCCAACTACCATTGTTTTTGAACAAAATGGTGATGCATATCCATGTGACTTTTATATACACGATAAATACTGCTTGGGGAATATTGGAACCGATTCTTTAGAAAGCATTGTGAATCATGAGAAGATGAAATTGTTTTTGAAAAAAAAGCCAGCTATACCCGATGCTTGCAAATCATGTGAATTCCTTAAACTGTGTCATGGCGGCTGTCCGCGTAATCGTCAGCATGATGAATCAGATCTTGATTATTTTTGTGAAAGCTATCAACAGGTTTATCGGTATGCCCATGAGAGAATGAAAGTGGTTGCTTTAAATTACAGGAAAAAAGAGTATACGAAGTTGAAGAAAAATAATTTCCGTTTTCCAGGAAGAAATGAGCGCTGTCTATGCGGAAGTGGAAAAAAATATAAAAAATGCTGTGAAGCTATTGTAGAGCAATTATCATAACCCAATAATAAAAGTTCCCGTTGAATAGGGGATTTCCATTATTGAGCGAAACCTTGAATCCTAGCGTTTTCCCTTGACTTGTTTCCCCAAAGGCTAGATTTAGCCTTTGGGGAACTGCCTTCATAGCTTTCTATATTAGATGGTCGTTTTGTCCATATTTTTATAAAGATTGGCCATTTCAATTGCTCCGACAGCTGCTTCGTAGCCTTTATTTCCTGCTTTAGTACCAGCACGTTCTATTGCTTGTTCGATTGTTTCAGTTGTTAGTACGCCAAACATAATAGGAATCCCGCTTTGCATCCCTATATTGGCAACTCCTTTTGCTACTTCACTGCTTACATATTCAAAATGCGGAGTAGCACCTCTAATGACGGTTCCTAGTGTAATCATCGCATGAAAACCACCTTGTTCCACGAGTTTCTTTGCAGCAAGCGGTATTTCAAAAGCTCCCGGTACCCACATCATTGTTATATTATCCTCATGAACGCCGTGTCTTCTCAGTGCATCTACTGCTCCATCCAGTAATTTGCTTGTGATAAATTCATTAAATCTTGAAACGACTATACCAATATTTAAATCTGTTCCAACTAAGTTTCCTTCAAGTTGTTTTTTCATATGATTCTGCTCCTTTAATGGTTAATAAATGTCCAAGCTTTTCACGTTTTGTTTGAAGATAATATTCATTATCTTTGTTAGCTGGTACCTGAAGGGGAACACGTTCCACCACGTCTATGCCGCCTTCAGTGAGACCTGTAATCTTTCGCGGGTTATTGGTTAATAAACGTACCTGTTTTACATCAAGGTTTCTTAATATGTCTGCGCTTATCTCATAGTTGCGTAAATCGGCTTTGAAACCTAATTTATGATTTGCTTCCACCGTGTCGTAGCCTTCTTCTTGCAGCTTATACGCTTTTAATTTATTGATGAGACCAATGCCTCTGCCTTCTTGTCTCATATATAGCAGGATGCCTTTTCCTTCCTGGTTGATTTGTGAAAGGGCGGCATGAAGCTGAGGTCCACAATCACAACGATTGGAGCCAAAGACATCCCCGGTTAAGCATTCTGAATGGATCCTTACTAAAATAGGTTCATCGGCATGAATTTCTCCTTTTACCAGTGCAATATGTTCCTTGCCATCCAGTATGCTCGTATATCCGATTGCCTTAAAGTCTCCAAATGCAGTAGGAAGCTTGATTTCCACTTCCTGTTTGATAAACGATTCATGCTCCAGTCGATACTTGGCTAAATCTTTAATGGTAATCATTTTTAAATCAAATTTACTTGCGATCGCCTTTAAATCATTCACTCTAGCCATTGTTCCATCATCATTCATGACCTCGCAAATGACGCCGACGGACTTTGCGTTTGCTAAGCGCGCTAGGTCGATGGCAGCCTCTGTGTGACCGGCACGTTGTAACACACCCCCATCTTTCGCCACAAGGGGGAAAATATGTCCTGGTCGTCTAAAATGACTTGGAAGGACATCTGTATCTAATACTTTTTGGATGGTTAGGGCCCGTTCATATGCACTAATTCCTGTGGTCGTTTCGATATGGTCAATACTAACCGTAAAGGCCGTTCCATGGTTATCTGTGTTGACCTCGACCATTGGTTTTAATTCAAGCTTACTAGCAAGAGCTGCTGACATAGGCATACAAACAAGTCCTCTGCCTTCTTTCACCATAAAATTAATCATATGCGGTGTTACCAATTCACCTAGCCCTACGAAATCACCTTCGTTTTCCCGATTCTCATCATCACAAACGATGATTACTTTTCCTACCTGTAAATCTTTCAGTGCTTCCTCTATGGTATGGAACATCGTATGATTACTCCTTTCCGTTCGTTTTCATAACGGATTTTCATTCAGTTACATAAAGCCATTTTCCTTGAGAAAATCAACAGATATACGGTTTTGACGACTGTTATCCACAAAGGAATGGACATATTTTCCGAGTAAATCAAATTCAATATTTACGTTATCACCAATTTTTTTCATACCTAGGACACTTTCCTTTGCGGTATGAGGAATGAGGGATACAGTCAATTGACGGGCAGACGTCCCAAATATGGTTAAAGAAATGCCATCAAGTGCCACAGAGCCTTTATATAATGATAGATGATGAAAGGCTTCCGGGTATTGAATATCCATATAGATGGCATTTTCTCTTGGTTCTTTTTTTACAATTTGTCCTACCGTATCCACATGCCCTGTTACAAAATGCCCGCCAAATCTTCCATTTGCAGGTATAGCTCTTTCCAGATTAACGATTGACCCATGCTTCAAGTTGGCTAGGGAAGTGCTGCGGAAGGTTTCAGGCATAACATCTAAACAAAATGTTGCCTGGGTAAATGCGTTTACAGTTAGGCACACGCCATTCACCGACATACTATCTCCGAGCTTGATATCCTCTAACACTTTTTTCGCTTCAATATGGAGTTGTAATGTGTTCCCCTGGGAATGTATGCTTTGAATCTTCCCTATTTCTTCAATGATTCCGGTAAACATGCTTCACATCCTTCCCGGTTTTGCTGTGATTTTAATATCAGGACCTAACCGTTTGATTTCTGTAAATTGGAGCGGCTTTCCGGACTTCACAAGGTTAGAACCTATTCCTCCAACAAAGGAAATAGCATCCCTGCCGCCAATAATTTTTGGAGCAATATACGTAATAACTTGTTGAAAAGCATTTGCCTCTATAAAGGAGGCATGAACCTTTGCGCCACCTTCCACAAGAATAGACGTGACCTGTAGCTCACCCAGCTTCTTCAAGACTTCTGGAAGGGAGAGGGTGCTTCTCTCTTGAGATATGATTGTGATGCCATATCTTTCGATTGCTATTTTCTTTTCCTGATCAAACGAGTTTCCTGTGAAAATAATTGTTTTTGCTGCGCAATCTTGTATTACATTTGCGGACATTGGAATGTTTAAATTCGTGTCCAATACAATTCGAATGGGATTTATTCCACCACGGGGTCTTCTGGTGGTTAAAAGGGGGTTATCCTGAATGATGGTATGGATTCCTACTAATATTCCATCATGTTCGTGACGAAGATGGTGTACATCTTGTCTTGATTCAGGAGAAGTAATCCATTTACTATCTCCAGATTTAGTCGCTATTTTACCGTCTAATGAAATGCCTGCTTTAATGGTTACGTATGGAGTGTTTGTTTGGATAAAATGAAAAAACTTTTCATAGAGCTGCTTTGCTTCTGGATGACCTAAACCGACCTCGACTTCAATACCTGCACTTTGAAGCTTCTCAACACCTTTCCCTGCAACGAGCGGATTCGGATCAAGTGTTGCTACAAAAACTCTTTGGATGCCGGTTTTGATGATAAGGTCAGCACATGGTGGTGTTTTTCCATGATGGCTGCACGGCTCAAGTGTTACGTACATGGTTGCGCCTTTAGCGGAGCTGCCGGCTTCTTTGATGGCATGAACCTCTGCGTGGGGAGTTCCAGCCTTTACATGTACACCCGTCCCAACCAATTGGCCATTCTGCACCAATACAGCACCGACACTAGGATTAGGACTGGTTTGACCAAGTACAGCCTTTGCTAATGATATGGCCAAGTTCATATATTCATGATCGTTCATTTCAAAAAATACAATCTCCTCTCATCATATTCTCCATACAAACAAAATCTCCCTTACCAATATTGGAAAGGGAGAAAAGCATAACAAATAAACGTCAAAAAATAGCAAATAGCATTTTTGAACCATTTGTTTTTCCTTCTCCCATCCAGACTTTAACTGTCGGCTTTGGAGTTTCACCAAATCCACCGTTTTCATATCACCTATGAACCCGGGTCACGGACTAAGAGGCATGCCTCATCACCGTCGGTTGGGAATTTCACCCGACCCCGAAGGAAACCTATTGAATTATAAAGTGATTATAACACCACTAATGGAACTATACAAAGCTTTCAGTGTTTGGTTTGAGGATTCGGTAGGGAGAATTATGTATTTTCGGGACAAAAAAGTAATCATTCAATACATCTGTTCTCTTTGTAGATTGTATGATAAACAGTTGCAATAACGATGAAACGTAGCATATCCATACATTCAAAAAATCCCCCAACCAATTGTGGCAGGGGATTTTTTACATTGAATTTTACTGTACGCCAACTGCGTCGTATGCTGCGTTGACTGTATCTACTTCAGCAGATGCTTCTCCAAAAAGGTCTTCTGCTGCTTGGATAGCTGCTTGACGCATATCACTAAAGCTGGAAGAAGCTGTTAGGTAATGGGTTAGGGTGCGATAAAAAAGTTTTTCTGCTTTTGATTTACCAATTCCTTCTACTGTTACACCGTAATGTGTGCCGCCTTCTGTAATGAGGTGGGCTGCTTTGTTGTTAATACTACTGTTAATATGAACGCCTCCATTATCTTCTTCACCAAGATAACGGTCGTCATAATGGTCTGGGTAAAAGCCTGTTTCTGTTAAATACATCGGGATTGATGCTGGATCTTTCATGTCACGTAGTCCAACACCTGGATCATGTGGCATGTATATGTCTTCTCCTAAAAGCCATAGGTCCTCACCCGTTTTATTTTCAATGAAAGCACCCATAATATCTGCTAATGATTCATTTAATGCGCCTGATTCATCTTCATAGATGAGGTCGGCAGTATGTGTAATAACACCATGGGTCATTTCATGTCCAATGACATCTAATCCCCCGGAAGTAGAAATCATCAATGAACCGTCACCATCACCGTATATCATTTGTTTACCGTTCCATCCGGCGTTATTCCATTGTGCTCCTACATGTACGGTTGAGATGAGTTTCATTCCTTCGTCATCAAGGGAATCTCTTTCAAACACTTTTTCATAGTAATCATACACTTTTCCAGCATTCACATGGGCAGATACTGCTGCTGGATCATAAAAGAAATTCGATGCAGTTGTCACTTCAAATCCTGTAAAACCTAGCAGACCTGAAAGTATTATAAATGCCATCTCCGGCATCCGGTTTGCTTGGAAGGTGTGGATTCCATCTGCTCTGGTTTCGTCAAATAAATGATGCTCATTCGTTTCCAAATCCAAAACAGTATTTAAAGTCAGCATGTTTCCGAAGATGTCTATCCCTCTAGAAGCAGCTGGTTCAGACGAGTTTGGTTCTTCTAATTCTGGAACTTCCGGACTATCCTCCTCTGAATCAGCCTTTGGAAAGCTGTCCTCGCGCGAATCTTCTACAGCTGGCGTCATTTCATGAAACGCATCGAAATCTTTGATAACGTCACCTGTTGTCGCATCAATGAAATAATGGAAGTATCCTGGAACTGGTTTTGAAGTGGATGCTTTTACAAAGTAAGCCAACGTATGATTGCCGTTCTCTGGATATAAAATCAGCTCGGATTCGATACCATCATATGATTTTACTTCTCCAATGTCTGCTTCAATATTATTTTTGACAACATCAACTGCTGCTGCTTCTGTTAACGCTGGGTCTGTGGAGATGTTAGCTTCGGCTAGATCTGGTGTTACCTTCCCAAAATAGGTTGTCACTTGATTGTCTTTCCCTACCGCTACTGTCTGTTCGGATCCATAAACAGGTACACCCTGATAGACTTCAACTGTACGGAAATGTGCTATGTCTGTTTCGGAGTCGTTTAATTGGTCAATGATCTTAAATTGACTTTTTGCCTCTTGTACCTGCATTTTCACATTGCTTGACATCGTTTTTTGCTTTCCGTGTAATACTTCATTCTGCAGGAATAATAGGGCTGCTTCTTCTTTGCTGATTCCATCTGCCGTGTTCCATGTACCAACCATGTATGCGGGCGTATTTAATTCCTCGTTATACCTTATCTTTTGCTCATCTGCAAATACGGTTGTTCCTGAGAGCGATAACCCGGAGAAAGCTAACGATGCTGTCAAAATCACTGGCAGCGCTTTCTTTTTTAATGCATGCTTCTTCAAAAAAATCACCTCTCCTTAATGTTATTGAATTCATATTCTATTATTGGGGGCTATCAGGCTACCGTCAATTGGGTTATAACAAACCTTGTTCCTATCACGTTTCATCGATTCCACGGCCAAAAACATGCCGATTTTTAGTCAAATTGATAGAAAAATAACCCAATTTACACTTTTCTAATAGGGTGCTAGCATAAAAGATAGTTACGCAGGAAGAGCAAAGGAGGCTCAAGCATGAAAAAAGTGGTAAGTGGGACAATCAAAGGTGTGTTTCTTGTATTCATTTGTTTACTGGCAGTTTTATTTCTATCTACGAAGGCCTCGGGTGGAGAACCAACTTTGTTTCAGCATCAAATCAAGGTTGTCGTGTCTGGATCAATGGAGCCGGAGATTCAAACAGGATCTATTATCTTAAATAAGCTAATTGAACCAGATACCACTTACAAGAAAGGAGATATTATTACTTTTCATTCAGAGGATAAATTGGTAACCCACCGCATTGTTGATGTAAAGGAGGTTAAAGGTGAATCCATCTTCCAAACGAAGGGTGATAATAACAATGCCCCCGATGCCCATTATGTTTCAAAAGGAGACATAACTGGGAAGTACACAGGATTTACGATTCCTAAGCTAGGTTATATCGCTAATTATGTTACCTCCGAGATGGGCTTTGCACTACTACTATTTATTCCGGGCTTACTCATGGTCCTATCGACTGCCCGTTCGATTATCGTTGCTACGAAAGAAATGGAAGCAAAGCAAGCTTAATAACAGTAATGACCTGTTTGCTTATGTAAAACAGGAAAAATAAATCATACAAGGGGAGGAATAGAAATGAGCTTTACAAAGAAGGTAAGTAAAGGATTGTTAACCGCTGCATTGGGCTTTTCATTAATGGGAGGTGGAACATACGCCTATTTCAGTGATCAGGTTGAAACCAATAATACATTTGCTGCTGGTACACTTGATCTATCCGTTAACCCGGAAACGATTGTTAATTTGGACAACCTGAAGCCGGGTGATGAGATTTCCCGTGAATTTACCCTGACCAATGATGGGACTTTGGATATTGGGAAGGTGTTATTGGAAACAAGCTATGTCGTAGATGACAACCAGGGTAATAATACAGATGATTTTGGCGATCATATCAAGGTAACCATCCTTTATAATCAAGCAAATGCGACAGTTGAAGTAATGGAAACAACTTTAAAGGAATTACAGGACATTAAGCCAGACATTACGGCAATTGATGAATTTGTCGGTGGGGTAAAGGGACCGCACGGACTGGAGCCAGGAGACACAGATAAAATAATTGTTTTATTTGAGTTTGTTGATAATGGAGAGGATCAAAACCAATTCCAAGGAGATGCATTGCAGCTGAAGTGGAAGTTCATCGCGGAACAAACTGATGGGACACTTGATGAAGGTGGGGAAGATAATTAAAAACCCCGAGAATCACCCATATATTCTCGGAGTTGCAGTTCAATTCAAGATAATTGATGTTCAAAAAGCTTTGTCGCTTTCATGTATTGATTGGTTTCTACATATCGATTAAATAGTAATTTTCCATATCGGTTGTAGTAAACGATGTGCTCAATAGAAGAGAAATAAGGAAGTGCCTTTTCCTCGAGAAATTGAAAGTATTTCATATCATTGTTTTCAGCCTTTAGTTTCATTAATTGAAAAAGAATTGAAAAGTGCTTACTATTTAATTTTTTTGCGAGGGAAAGGCCATCTTTAATTCGTTTAACAATCTGCTTTTTATCATATTTCCTACTTTCTAAGCATGCATCGATATAATTGCATAGATGAAGCAAATAGGAAGAAGAACCAGGATCTCCTAAATGTAATGCTTGTTCATAGCATTGCTTCGATGATTCATAATCGCCTTTATTAAAGTATTCAAAGCCTAGGTTATTTAATAGAAGTACTTTTTTATCGATCAGTCCGAGTATTTCACTGTTATGAATTAAGCTCTCGTACCGTTCCACCAGGTCATTAAAGTCTACAGACATGTCTCTGCTCATTTGCAGAAGCATGACATTCTCAGCATTAATTGCTTGCGCATAATTATTTGTTTCTTTAAAATAACGTAATGCCTTTTCCGCGAAAAAATAAGCCATAATATATGAGCCGATTAAATGATATCCGATAGCCAGGTGATAATAATACTCCTTGTTTCCATATGCCTCTATACTTATCTTTTTTAAATACTGAATAGGTATGGTATTACTCTTTAGATTCGTCCGATCACTAATGTAATAGATTCCATAAATATGCCATAATAGATTATTTTCATATGGTGTAAGATTTGATTGCGTTTTTTTCACCTTTTCTATGATTTCGAAAGCTGCAGCACCTTTCCCGCAAATGATGAGGTATCTTGCTTTCAGTAATTGATAATGTGCTGCATAGTAAGGTGATTCTACCAATGTTATTTTCTCTAATTGTTGCTTTAATTGTTCCATTTCATCGATTCTTCTCATGATAATGGCTTGATGCCATTGGTCTAGTAGTTTTTCTACTTTACCAAGCTTGTCGATTTCTTTTTCTATGTCAATCGATAGCCGTTCTGAAAACAAAGATATAATCTCGCTGGAATAAGCCGTTTTCCCACGCTCTATTGTACTTACATGTGTCGTTGTACAAATTCCTTCCCCTAATTGAGCTTGCGTTAAGTTTTGTCTTTCCCGATAAAACTTAATAATTTCCCCTTCCAAGTCAATCACTCCTATGGTAAGTAATGTTTTCAGATTAAAGGAACTATTATGATAATTATAGGGTCTTTTAAAATGCTTTGCCATAGGGATAATTCACTATTTCTATGAGGATAAAAGTGGTGATAGGTGCTTTAAAATCAGTATATTCACCCACAATAGTCACGGCACACTTTCTATTAGATGTTTATTTTTTAGGGATAGTATGTTACTCTCAATAATGCCATTATAAATTTTCCTATTCTTTTGATATACGGAAATTTATAATGGTTGTTTTTTTGCCAAACGCTAATGAGCTTTTCCTATACGAGTATGTACATGGATGTACCTATAGTTGGAAGGAAAGAAGCCAATCCTATTCGGAAAAAGAATAGATGAAGTGTGTAGAAATTATTTCGTGATCAAAAAAGCAAAAAAACACCAACGTATATTTATAGGTACGTGTAATGAGATTAGTCGTATGGGGACTAATCAGCTGTCTCTCCTACATTATGAGAATCAGCTAGTGCCGCCATATACGTCTTTATATGTGATTGGGTGGCATTGCGCCAAGTACTCCCTCTTACTGGATTTGTAGACAATGTGCAAATCATAAAGAAAAAAGAAAACATGGGAATGTGATGGTCCCAGAAGGTTATGATCACACTGTATACAAAATGAATATTGGAGGGGAAACATGACGAAAGACTATTGGAAGATCATTCGTCGAAGTATTGATTGGCCTGTATTTTTATGGAGTGGAGGCCTATTAGTAGCATTCGTGCTATTTTCAATTATAAAAATCGATCAAGTTAGCAACTTTGTGAATAAGGGATTTGATTTATCCATTCGCTACTTCGGGGCGTATTGGCAATTTTTAATGGTGGCGACCTTTATAGTGGGTGCCGTATTGGCATTTTCAAAGTATGGAAAAGTTCGCCTAGGTGATGCAGTAAAGCCGGATATGTCTTATTTTAAATGGACGGCTGTCATCTTGACGACAGGTCTTGGAGCGGGTGGTGTATTTTGGGCTGCCGCAGAGCCGATGTACTATTTTTTAGATGTGCCCCCGATGCAAAAAGGAATAACAGACGCAACGAATGAGGCAATTGGTCCTGCATTGGCACAGAGTTACATGTCATGGGGATTCACCGCATGGTCTGTGTATGGCGCAGTGAGCGCTATTATTTTGATTTATGCGCATAAACATAAGGGAATGCCGTTGAAGCCGCGCACACTATTGTATCCGATTTTAAAAGAACGGATTTTAACGAGTAAATGGGGAGCGGTTGCCGATATCGTTTGTATTATTGGTGCAGCCGCTGGTACGATTGGTCCCATTGGTTTTCTTGGTTTGCAAGTCAGCTATGGAATCCATTCTATTTTTGGTATACCAGATACATTTGAAACACAGCTTGTAGTCATTACGGTTCTACTAGCAGTTGTACTCGTGTCTGCACTCACAGGAATTGAAAAAGGAATTCAGTTTTTAAGTAAGCTAAACGTGAATGTTGTCGTGGTGATTGCTGTCTTTTTAGTTGTGTTTGGTCCAGGACAGTTCATTCTCAGTAAATTTTTCACTTCCTATGGAACCTATTTCACTGATTTTATTAAGATTAGTGCATTCCGTGGGGACGATGCGTGGCTTGGAAGCTGGATGCTATTCTTCTTCGGATGGTTTATTGGATTCGGCCCTTTGGTGTCCTTATTTGTTGCAAGAATATCCAATGGAAGAAAAATACGCGAAATATTTTTAGTGGTTGCAGTCATTGCCCCTGTTGTAACCAATTTTTGGTTTACCGTACTTGGTGGCACAGGTATTTTTTATGAAATAAATAATCGTGGTTCTGTTAGTGGGCCGCTAAATGATGGTGGATTGCCAAGTGCAATCATCGCAATTGCAGAGCAGATGCCATTAGGATTCATGATGCCCTCCGTGTTCTTAATTTTGACCACGTTATTTGTCGTCACGACAGTTGATTCCATGTCGTATTCCATTTCCATGGCCGTAACAGGAGAGGGAAATCCGCCAAAAGTGATTCGATTATTTTGGGCAGTTATCATGGCAGCCATTGCCGCTATCCTCATTGAAATTGGCGGCGGTGGAATTGGCGCCTTGCAATCATTTGTTGTTATCGCAGCCGTACCTGTATCCATTCTATTGCTTCTTGTCCTATGGTACGCACCAAAAGTAGCAAGACTACTGGCATTAGAACAGGGCATTGTTAAGAAAAACAAGAAATTCCACGTTTAAGGATTGTTTGTTTTGTGGATTCATAGATAGCTAAAGGTGAATGTATAACAAGCACTTGTGTTTTTGATCCTGCTTGAAACATTTATCCTAGCATGTATAATAGAAACTGTAATAAATGTGTCAATTGTAAATAGTCTAAATGATTTTGGTAACTTGGTAAGAGTTGTATGGCTCGAGTGGGTTATTCAATCTGCTATACCATAACAATTTAAAACTAAATCCATCATTTAAGTCCCTCAACCAAATGCGGTTGGGGGATTTTTGTGATGTTTTTTAGCAATCATTGGAAAACAAGGAGGGTATGTATGAAGGTAAGTAATGTAGGGCGGATATTATCACCTCTGCGAAAAGAAAAAATGCTTGTATTTGGCTCGATTATTGCCGGAATTCTGGCAGCAGTATTGAACCTATCACGTCCAATACTCATTGGAGCAATAATCGGAGAATTGGCAGATGGCAAACCGGATGACACGCGCTTTATATGGCTTGTGTCTTTTTTTGTATGTAGCTGGGTACTGACATGGGCAGTATCCATTATAGCAAATTATGTCGGTACAAAAACAAACCAAAACATATTAAAAAGTCTACGTATGCAGGTATTGCATCATTTTCTGCGATTAGCACCTGTAGAAAGTGAACGAATCAGCGCAGGACGTGTGGAGGCTTATATTACATCAGACCTGCCAGTTTGGGCTAGACTGTATGGGCCCTTACTAGCGGAGTCGGTTCATTCACTAGCACAATTTATAGGAGCAATGATTGCTTTATCACATTTAGATTCTCGATTAACATTATGGATTGCTCCATTTTTATTGTTAGGGTTTTTCATACCATTCACTACCTCACAGTATTTTGTAACTTTAAATCGTCATGTACAGTACGCTCTTTCACATGTGTTGGAAAAATCAACCGATACAATCCACGGTTTTCGAGATTTGATTAGCTTTCGAGCCGAGAACTGGGCATTAGAGCGATATCAATCGGTATGCAGCATCTCCTATCGTACCGAGGTAAAACGGGATGTAACGCAAGGACTGTTTCAAATAATAGGTGCCTCCATGGAGGTTATTTCCTATCTTCTTGTACTGATTGTTGGTGGAAGGCTAGTGGTGATAAATGAGTTGGGTATTGGAGACCTGGTAAGTTTTTTGGGAACTATTGAACTGATTTTCTTTCCAGTTCGTTATGCAAATGATTTATTTGGAACCGTACTCCAATCATATGCTGCGGCCAAACGTATTTGGGAATTTTTAGATCGTGAAAAAATGAGAAGGCAACTCCCACAATTTAATGGAATCAAATTAAAATCCGTTAATTTTAAATATTTGGGATCTAACAAGCAAGTATTAACGGATATTACCTGCTCTATTGAAAAAGGAAAATTGGTTGCAGTTGTTGGGAAAAGCGGGTCTGGAAAATCTACATTGCTTCAGCTCATGGCTGGACTGTATTCGAATACAGGCGGAGAGGTGGAGTATTTAGGAGATGATCGTGTATCAACAGCCTATGTATGGCAGGATCCTTTTTTATTTAATGATTTACTATATGATAATTTGACCTTTGGTAAGGCTATTCCGATGGACGAAATAAAAAAGGTTGCTTCAAGTGTAAACGCAGATACTATTATTGCTAATTTGAAGGAGCAGCTTTTATCACATGTACAGAGGAATGGAAGTAACTTTTCAGGAGGAGAGCGTCGACGTCTTGCACTAACCAGGGCTTTGCTATCTAGACCAGGCTGTTTGATATTAGATGAACCGACGGCAGGTTTGGATGACGAAAATGCAAAAATGGTATGGGATGTAATTGAATCGCTATGGTCGCGGGTTACCAGAATTATTAGTACGCATCGTTTAGAAGAAGCAAAAAAAGCCGACTTCATTTTGGTGTTGCAAAACGGGAAATTAATTGAATCTGGTTCTCACCATGAATTAATGGTGAAAGAAGGATATTATGCAAGCATGTTTTATTGAAAAAAATGATTAAATATATACTTCATACCAATGGTTAAGTGGAAATTTTATATACATGTTTTTATATTTGATTCATTAGATTCATAATATTTTCAACTAAATATTTTAAGAGCAAATCGTTTAGCGCTATACTATTTTGTGCTATAATACATTTGTGACAAATATATGAATAAAAATGGGTGATGTGAATGAGAAAAGCTTCTATTTTTGAGTTGATTCGCACCGCAGAGCTACTAAATGATAAGACAATTATTCATTTTTTAAATAGCTTTACTGAAAATGTCGGCATCTCACAAATTCTAGTTCTTTCGCAGTTACGTGAAAAAGGTCCGCAAAAGCAATCACAGCTTGCTAATACGTTGGGTTATACTCCGGGAGCTATGACGGGGATATCTAATAAGTTGATTGAATTGGGATATGCGGAACGGAAATATGATGAAAATGATAGAAGGATTATTTTATTAAAGGTAACCGACAAAGGGTTGGAATTGCTACAGGAAGCACAAAAGCAAGGACAAGCGGTAAGGGAAAATCTGTATTCGGTATTATCGGAGGAAGAAATAATGCAGTTATTAGCTATTCAAAGAAAACTTTTAAACCATATATTGAATATCGAGTCTGAATCAAAGGAAAGGTAATACCGACTAGGCTATATTTTTTTGTTATGTACTGATTTTTGCTGTGGCTCTTTCCAATATATAATAAAAGCTTTAACAGTAAAAAAGGGATAAGCAATAGTTAGTGCTATGTATAGCATTATGGGTATGAATAGAAACTAACTAAATATAGCATTTATGATCAAATGGCACACAAAAAATTTACTTGAAAGTGGAGAAAAAAATGGGGCAAACAAAAAATAAGATTCATTTCGCGTGGTTTGTATTGATTGGATTATGTATCACAGTTGGTTTAGGTAAAGCAGCTTTAAATAATACAGCGGGATTATTTATAACGCCAATTTCCGAAGACCTGGGTATAGGGGTTGGAAATTTAACTTTATACTTAAGTATTTCTGCAGTAGTTACGATGTTTTTTCTACCAATTGGTGGGAAAATCATGGCCAAATATGATGCGAGGATTGTATTAACTGTCGCAATCATTTTGCAGGCCGGTTCCTATGCAGCATTCGGATTGATGAATTCTGTCTGGGGCTGGTATATCTTTTCGATTCCACTAGCTGTTGGTGGTGTATTTATTACTGTAATCGCTGGACCAGTGCTTGTTGAGCGTTGGTTTAGAAAAAAAGCGGGATTGCACTTGGTATTATGACTGCAGTTGGTGGTTTATTAGGTGCATTTACGCAGCCCATTGTAGGAAGCCTAATTTCCAATATGGGTTGGAGAAATGCTTATTATTCGATAGGAATTGCAGTGATTATTATTGTCGTTCCAACAATATTGTTATTGCTGAGACAAAGTCCGAAAGATAAAGGTCTTCAGCCATATGGGGTCGACATGGTTGATGAGGATAAGGAAAAAGAGAATAAACCTCAGGGTATTGATTTCGACATTGCAAAAAAATCCAAAGCGTTTTTATGTTTAGCAATATCTTCTTCATCATTACAGCCATTTCCAGTTTTGCCGTTCATATTCCGACCTATTTGGCTGACCATGGATACCAGGTTGCCTTTGTAGGGAATCTAATGGGATCTATGATGGCTGGTGTGTTTATTGGGGCATTGCTATTTGGATATTTATCAGACAAGATTGGTGCCAAAAAGACATCCTTGTTGGCAATGATTATTGGGATTATTTCAATCGCCTTATTACTTTTATTCATAGACAATGTTGTAGCACTTGTTATTGCGTTAATCTTTTTTGGATTTGTAACATCTGCTATTGGAACAATTGCACCTGCGATGACTTCCGCTTTATTTGGAAGTAAGGATTATAGCCGAATTTATTCAACTGCTTCCATGGGACTAGCTGTTGCATCAATTATCGCGCTCCCTGCATATGGTTATCTTTTTGATTTTACGGGTAGCTATCTGTATGCACTTATAGCAATTATTGTTATGTTCGCAGCTAACATCTTTTTCATCATTTTATCTTTCCGAGACAAAGATAAGTTGGTTCAAGAAGGTCATTGGAATTAAATTGTTGTTTTCTCGGGTATAGGAATACAAAAGAAAAAGAAAGGTGATGAACATGCGTTTAAAAGATAAAGTAGGTATTGTAACGGGCAGTGCATCTGGAATAGGCCGTGGTATTGCTTTGGCGATGGCTAAAGAAGGTGCACACATTGCAATAGTGGATATTAACGAAGAAAAAGGTCAGGAAGCACTAGAAGAGATTAATCAGTATACTGAAGGATTATTGTTTATCAAGGATATTTCCAAAAAAGAAAATGTGGACTACATTGTAAACGAGGTAATTCAGAAGTTTGGTAAGCTAGATATTTTGGTAAATAATGCGCATGCTTCCAAACAGGCACCTTTTGTCGAAACAACAATGGAATTATTTGATTTATCATTTGGTACTGGATTTTATCCGACATTCCATTTTATGCAAGCAGCTTATCCAGAACTAAAGAAATCAAAAGGTAAAGTCATTAATTTCGCATCAGGTGCCGGTATTTCTGGACAACCTACACAGGCTTCCTATGCTGCCGCAAAAGAAGCAATCCGCGGTATCACACGAGTAGCAGCAAATGAGTGGGGAGTAGATGGCATCAACGTAAACCTCATCGCGCCTATTGCTCGTACAGCTGGCGTGGAAGCATGGAGTAAACAGGCACCAGAGCTTTATGAAAAAATGATTAATAATATTCCGCTACGTCGTCTTGGCGAACCAGAAGAAGATATTGGCCGTACAGCAGTATTTCTTGCAAGTGAAGATTCAGATTATATTACAGGCCAAACCATTATGGTTGATGGCGGAACAATTAAACTATACTAGGAGGAATGCAAAATGGGTAGCTTAGCAGGTAAGGTTGCAATTGTAACAGGTGGCGCATCAGGAATTGGAGAAAAAATGGTTGATCTATTTAGCCAAGAAGGTGCAACTGTTATTGCAGCAGACATTAATGAAGAGGCATTAGAAAGAGCAAATCAAAAAGAAAATGTTGTTGGTATGAAATTGGACGTATCTTCCGATGAACAGTGGGCACAGCTTGCAAAAGACATCAAAGAACGTTTTGGAAAAATTGATATTTTAGTAAACAACGCTGGAATATCTTCCGAAAAAGGATTCAAGGATATCAATATAGATGACTGGCAGCTTATGCAAAAAATTAACGGATTTGGTCCATTCGCTGGAATCAAGCATATCGCGCCATACATGGCCGAGCAAGGAAAAGGATCAATTGTAAATATCTCATCCTACACTGCACAAATCGGTCAGGGCTTCAACCATTATTCAGCTTCAAAAGGTTCCGTTCGCGCAATGTCTAAAGCAGCAGCAGTACAATTCGGAAAAAGCGGTGTACGGGTAAATACACTCTTCCCTGGAATTATTGAAACACCAATGACACAGGCGCTTACAGAGTATCGCGACCTACTGAACCAATTGATCCAAGCAACACCACTACAAAGACTTGGTAAGCCAGAAGATATTGCAGAAGCTGCATTGTTCTTTGCATCTGACGCATCATCCTACATTACTGGTTCTGAACTAGTAATCGACGGCGGATTTTCCGCACAATAATTATCATCAAACAGCCCGGCTACAAAAATGTGGCCCGGGCTGTTTTTTTTGTGATGGCGGGGCAGTTTGGTTTGAAAATATCCTCGCATGGTTCCCGAGTAAAAAAATCATCAGAAATTGGGAAGAAATTAGCCTCGCACGGTAGCTGAGTAAAAAAATCATCAGAAATCGGGAGAAAACTAGCCTCACAAGTCAGCCGAGTAAAAAAATCATCAGAAATCGGAAGAAAATTAGCCTCGCAAGTCAGCCGAGTAAAAAAATCATCAGAAATCGGAAGAAAATTAGCCTCGCAAGTCAGCTGAGTAAAAAAATCATCAGAAATCGGAAGAAAATTAGCCTCGCAAGTCAGCTGAGTAAAAAAATCATCAGAAATCGGGAAGAAATTAGCCTCGCAAGTCAGCCGAGTAAAAAAATCATCAGAAATCGGGAAAAAATTAGCCTCGCAAGTCAGCCGAGTAAAAAAATCATCAGAAATCGGGAGAAAATTAGCCTCGCAAGTCAGCCGAATAAAAAAATCATCAGAAATCGGAAGAAAATTAGCCTCACACGGTAGCTGAGTAAAAAAATCAATTAATGGTGTCTTCTTTTAACTTGATAATGTGGTATTCTCCCGCTTCCTTCTGTGCTAAAGTTCGCGGACAATACTTTTCTAATTTTGTAAAGTGAGGCTTGGTTGTTGGTCCATTCGGCGATAGCGCGGGTGGTGATTTTTTTATCAGGAAATAGCGTGTGGAATTCAAAAACACTTTTCAATATCGCTGCATCAAATGATTTGGTATGGTTGCAGCGCGTACACTGATATTTGCTGGGGATGCCCAGTATCATGGGTCCATCGCAACGATCGCAAAAGATTCCTTTTTTCAGTTGATGGTAGTCATAGGTGAGGTTTATTTCAAAGGCGGAAGCGGGCAGGTGTTGTGACTCTAAAAATGTGGCCAATTCATGATGGCGTTTGTGGATTTCGCAGGGGAGATGTTGTAGCTTTTTGATAAATCGTTCCAGTTGCCCGGGAAAAATGACTGGGATATTCACTGGTGCTTGGTATAGATGGAAGTTTGGATGAACGAAAACAAGGTAGGGTCTAATGTTCATCGGTGTTTGATTTTTCTGTAGCAATTGTTGTAAGAGAAGCTTGGCACGGTGCAGTTGATGCAACGGATTTTTAATTTCTTCTTTCGATAATGTATACCAGTTGTTGTTTTCAATCAAATAATCTCCTTGAAAGTTTTTTACCTCCAAAAGGATGATTTCGTGTTGAAAAATGAGCAGACCATCCATTTGGTATTCGCTATGATTCACTTTTAACAGCAAATTGTACAAGGAAATGGGATTACAAGATAGTCCGTTACTTAGCTTATCAAACAGCTGGAGTTCGCCAAGGTGTCCATTTACCAAGCGATCGAGCATTTGCTGTTGCTCGATTGTCAAGGATGTGCGCTTACTCAAAGTTTCTAACTGTTTTTGTACGTCTGATTTCATCGGTTTTGTAAACATAGTCCTCCTCCATTATTATCCTGAAAATACACATGCAAAGTTTTACGAAGTATGTTAGCAAAATTATAACGATATTGGGAACCAAGCACAAATGTACAAAAAACGAATTTAACAGTAAAAGTGGATATCATAAAGCATTTTTCGATCCGATTTACGCCCCTGGCCAGAAATTCACGCACCAAAAGAACATAAAAAACAGGACCCATCCAAAAAAGGATTGTATCCTGTTTTATTAATTCTACTCCCAAAATCGACAATTGCCTAAGAAAGGGAATACGTGCAAACAACCGAAAAACAGGACCCATCCAAAAATGGAACAGTATCCTGTTTCATCATTAACTCTCTTTTTTCGTTACTTCCAAAAGCTTTAGAAGGAATACTTGCAAACAACCGAAAAACCATAGGACCTTCCCCAAAAAGGGTCAGCGTCCTGTTTCTATATTTTCTGCTTTATTTGTAACACCTAATACGTCTAACAAGAAAACAAAGACTGGGATTCCGACGATGAGTCCCCATACACCGAAGAAGTTTTGTGAGAAAATCAGTACGATAAATGTATAAAATACAGGTAAATCGGTTTTGGAAGACATCAGCTTTGGATTTAAAATATAAGCTTCAATGGCATGGATGATCATGATTGCGATAAATAAATATAGGACCTTAAGAAATCCGCCAATTGTAAAAGCAATGATGGTTAGCGGTACAAGTGAAATGATCACACCTGCAACGGGAATGAGACCGAGAAAGAAAACCATGATTGCTAGTCCAATGATTTGCGGAAAGCCAAGTACCATTAAGACGATAACGGTTAAACAGGTGTTGATGAGGGCGATAATAAACTGCGCCTCAATCACCTTTCCAAAGGTTTGGGAAAACTTTCTGCCGAAAAACTGAATTTCATTATAAAAGGGTGCTATTTTACTATGTTTAAATTTATTGGTAAATTCTATTAAGCGTGGTTTTTCCAATAAGAAGAACAAGCTTAATAATAGCGCAATTAATACTTGGACACTTGTTTTACTAATATCTGAAAACAATACCAATAAGAATGAAAAGCCATTTTCGATGTAGGCCGTGATTTGGTCACTGGAAATGACAGATTCAATAAAATGAAGCACCATATTATCATGCGGCTGGATAGAAAAATTTGAAACCTGTTTGATTAATTGGCTAATTTCCATGGATATGATTGGTAAATATTTAATTACGCCAATGGTTAGCATGCCGACAATAGCGATGTACATGAATAACACGACTAAGGTTCGATTCAATCGAACCCTTGCAGTGGTAAATTCGACTAGTCCATTCATTAAAAATGAAAAGATAAATGTCAGCAGTATTAAATTGATCATGCTTCTCACGCTAAAAAGAATGAGGACAATCAAAGCAAAAATAATAAAGCGTTTGACGCTCTTTTTTTGAAAAAAATCTGTTATGGCATCCATAGTTCCTGCTTCCCCTTATCCTTCAAAAATTAAAAATCCGATATTATAAGTATCCACTTCTGGGGCGGAAAATACAAGTATGCGGACGGCAAATTAATATAAATTTTTCTTTTCCAACAGCTTTGTTGCCCTTGCAAAGCATGCATAACAGATATTTGGAATAAGGGCTATAATGTAAGTATCGATAGTATCATGTTTAGGAGTGAATGAGATGAAACATGCAACCATCTTAATAGCGGATGATGAGGTGGAAATTGCGGATTTGGTTGCTTTACATATGGAAAAAGAAGGACATAAAATCATTAAAGTTCATGATGGCGAAGCGGCGGTTCATGCTATTCAAAAGCATACACCAGATTTAGCGATATTGGATATTATGATGCCGAAAATGGATGGGTATGAAGTAACGCGTCAAATTCGTGAGCAGCAGCATACATTACCGATTATTTTTTTAAGTGCGAAGGCGTCTGATTTTGATAAAATTACAGGATTGGTTATTGGGTCAGATGATTATATGACGAAGCCGTTCAATCCGATGGAATTGGTTGCCCGGGTCCAAGCCCAGCTTCGGCGCACGATGCAATTTAATCAAGTATCATCCAAGCATTCGTCGCCGCTGGAGGCCGGGGGATTATCAATCGATCCTGAACAGCGACAGGTCATGCTTTATGGAGAAACAGTTGCCCTAACACCGAAAGAGTTTGATATTTTATTTTTACTTGCCAGTCATCCGAAAAAAGTTTTTCGGGCAGAAAATATTTTCCAACGGGTGTGGGGCGAGGCTTATTTTGAGGGGCAAAATACGGTGATGGTCCATATTCGTACGTTGCGAAAAAAACTTGGAGACCAGGATCACACGCTTATCAAAACCGTTTGGGGAGTAGGTTATACATTTTATGGGTAAAATCATGCGAAGTTTCCGGTTCAAAATGATTCAGTTCCTGGCGATCAGCATGGTGCTGTCGGGTGTGATTACGTATATCATTTATAAAATCCTTCAATGGTATTACCGTTCGAATGTACGATTGGAGGATCCTTTAGCTCGATTGCGCAGCTTCGTCAATTATGTTGGGGATTTTAATGCGTTTTTAATCATTTTTATTCCACTTACGGTTATCTTTTTCTTTGTTTTTACAAGAAAATATGCCCATTATTTCAAGGACATTTCCAAGGCGATTCACCGGCTTGCGAATGGGAACTTTACCAATCAGCTGCATATTGCTTCCAATGATGAACTTGGTCAAATTGCCCAGGATATTAATTTGGCGAATGCGAAACTGGCAGAAGCAGTGAAAAGGGGAGATTTTGCGGAAAGCAGCAAGGATCAATTGATTGTGAACCTTGCCCATGACTTGCGTACGCCGCTCACATCTGTTTTAGGTTATTTAGACTGGATGTTAAAGGAAGATTCTTTAACATCGGAACAGATTAGACATTATGCAACCATTGCCTACACGAAATCCAAGCGACTGGAAAAAATGATTGATGAATTATTTGATATGACAAAAATGAACTATGGCATGCTACCGATTGATAAGGTAGAAATTAATATAAGCGCTTTGCTCATGCAATTAAATGAGGAGATGTATCCAGCCTTTAAACAACATGGGCTAATATCCAAGGTAAATCTGACGCAAAATCTATCTATTCATGCTGACGGTGAACAGCTGGCCCGTGTATTTGAAAATCTCATCAATAATGCGATTCGTTATGGGAAGGATGGACAAGTCATTGAAATGAATGCCTTTGTTGACGAGGATGATGTAGTGGTGCAGGTCATTAATTATGGGGATTACATTCCGGAGGCAGAACTGCCGCATATTTTTGATGTGTTTTATACGAGGGACCAAGCAAGAACTTCCCAAGAAAATGGCACAGGACTCGGTCTATTTATTGCCAAAAACATTGTAGAAAGGCATGATGGCCTTATCACGGTTGAAAGTAACGTTATTCGTACTTGTTTTGAGGTGCGATTGCCGTTTCATCGCCCATCCCACCCGCCTGCATCAATTTAAGAAAAACTTTAGAATTTACCCTGCTTTTATTTAAACTATTTCTTTTAATCTATGGATAAAGGAATAAGGAGGAACGAGTAGATGAAGAAGAGGCGGGGTTTATTGGTCATCATCGTTATGTTGATTGGATTTATGGCTTATCATTCTGGGGTGTTTTCCGAAAAAATAGCGTATATGAAAGACGATCATGCCAAGCTTGAAAACGTGAAGTCAATTGACATTACGAAGGACGCTATATATCAAGGGGATTTATTATTAGTTAACCGAGATTATCCCATTCAGCCGGAAAGTGTGAAGAAGGATGTTATTTCATTAATTGAACACCCGGAAATCGTACAGGGCTATGGGTTATTGGATACCAATATACTACTTTCCCAGGAAATAGCTGAAAATTTTTCGGATGTTGTACAAGCCGCTGAGACGGATGGGATTCACCATTTTATGATTAATAGCGGATACCGTGATTTTGAGGAGCAGCAAGCGTTATATGCACGTAAGGGCTCTTCTTATGCTTTACCAGCTGGCTATAGTGAACATAATATTGGTGTTTCACTTGATGTGGGATCTACACAAGGGAAAATGGAAACCGCATCGGAGGGGAAGTGGCTTCGGGAAAATGCATGGAAATATGGATTTATTTTACGTTACCCAGAAGATAAAACAGCCATTACAAATATCCAGTATGAGCCTTGGCACATTCGTTATGTGGGGATGCCACATAGTGCCATTATGCATGATCAAGGCTTTGTATTAGAAGAATATATCGATTATTTACGTGCAGAGGGGCGCGTGTCTGTCCGTTTGTATGGCATACAATACACCATTCAATATTATCCTGTCACAGAGCCAATGGAAATGAAAGTCCCTGTAAACCATGACTACCAAATTTCCGGCAATAATGTCGATGGGGTGATTGTTACCATAGCCCAGAAGGATTGACACCTATCCTTCTGGGCTAAAAAAATTCATCCAATAGCTGATAATAATGGATTTTATCCCAATCCACATCATCTAATCCATACTCCCGCAAAAAGTAAGGAAAGTATGAACGGTAATGATTATAAGCCAGGCTGCGAATAGCAAGTGCAATATCTTGATATCTATCGGCTACACCGGCTCTCCCCCAATCAATAAATCCACTCACCTTATTGCCGTGCAGGATAACATTTGGCAGGCAGTAATCCCCATGTGTGAATACTAGATCCTCTTCACCAGGTCGTTTGGCAAGCAGTTCCTTGTACAATGATTCTGCTGTTCTTCCACGACGTTCTTCGTCTAAATTATCCAAGTCTACCTGCTGCTGGCTTACTCTTTCCTTTGCTTCTTTGATGACGACATCCAAAGTTCGCCGAAAAGGACAGGCAGTGATTGGAATTCGATGGATTTCCCGCAGGCCATTTGCCAGCAGCTTGATGCATTGCTTTGGATTGGCTTGAATACTTGTGTCGGCAGCGTTTACTCCTGCTATTTCCGTCATTAACAGATATTCCCTTTCCTCGTCCTGTTCATAATGAATGACTTCCGGTACGGCTAATTTTCCCCGCAGCCACTCCATTTTATCCTTTTCACATTGCAAGGGTTCCATGGATCCTAGGGTCTGGATTTTTAAATATAAAGAATGATATCCCTTCTTTAATAAATAGGTGTTTGCTTCGGAGTGACCAATCGTGATTGGATGCCAAGCATAATCGGTAATGATGCTTGCTAATTGACTAGGAACTTTATGCATTGGATTTCTTCCTTTCTCTTCATCTAACAGCTTCCCATTTCTATACGTTCATTGTAGCGAAAAAATTGTTCTTTCCAAATAGGAATATCCGCAGTATCCCGACATAAGATGGAAATTATCCTATTAGCACGATAGATTTAGGTACAATATCTTATTTCGAGATTCAGTATAGGTCATTTCTCATAAATCTGTACAGAAAATGTATAGTTCCTTTGTCTATAATGCTAAGCGGAGTTATTTATGTAAAAAAGCAAAAAATAATGGGGGCAAGGAAGAATGAGTAAAAGATTTAGTATATTATTTACACTCATGTTACTGTTTCAGACAATTACAAGCAGCCTTGTGTTACCTTCGCAAATTCATGCAGAAGGAACAAACAAGCAGGTAATTACTGGTATAACTGTAACCGATGAATCAGGAAATCTCGTCGATGCAGACACACCTGCAGCGTCAGCAGTTCAGGTGGGGGTAGACTGGTCTGTAGTTGATATGGATGTGGCAGAAGGGAGTACGGAATCCATTGTTATTCCTTCTGAAATTACTTTTGAACAAGACCAATCTGGTGTTCTGAATTTTAATGATGTGGAGGTTGGATCGTTTGCTGCCAATGTTGATGGTGTTATCACGGTCACATTCCATGAGGCGATTGGGGCACATCAAGATGCGCAGGGGTCATTTTCACTGGATGCAGTTGTTGCCGGCAGCCCAACGGATGAAGCATCCGAACCTGAGGCTGACGTCGATCAGGAAGAAGCACCTGGTGATGAAGAAGAGAAGGCAAGTGAGGAAGTAAATAAGGAAGAGGATTCAGTGGTGAACGAAGCGGATTCCGTTTCGGATGAACAGGAAGCTGTGGCCGAAGAAGAAATGGAATCAGGGGATGAGGCGGAAGAAGCGCCAGCAGATACAAAGAAAGAGAAAACAGATAACAAGCGTTCGGATTCGGAAAAAGATCACGCACAAGCAGTGGCAGATGGTGAAAAACAGGGCTTTCAATTGACTTTAGGTCAAGTGACAGATTTAGATGGAAATCCATTTACGGAGGAAAATCTGCTGGATCCCAGAGAAGAATTTTGGTTAAAGCTGGATTGGACGCTGGAGAATGGTCATAACTATAAAGCAGGCGACACCGAAATATTTGAATTACCAAAGGGGATTAAAATTATCCAAGAGATGACAGGTGAATTATTGGATGCATCTGGTCAACTCGTTGCGACATATATCATTACCACAGATAAAAAAGTAGAACTTACCTTTACGGATTTTGTGGAGACCCATAGTAATGTTAAGGGCTGGATTGAAATCATTTCAACCTTGGATGAACAGAAGGTTGAAATCGAGGATGGAGAGGCGATTCTTGATCCCATTGGTGAAGAAGGGGAGCTAAGAATTCCAATTGAGGAAGGCAGCAAAGAGAAAACAATCGAGAAGAAAGGTACCCCAAATAAAGGGTATAATGCTGATGAAATCAATTGGGAAGTGATTATCAATAAAAATAAAACATCGCTAAACCATGCATATGTTACCGATGTCCTTCCTGAAGGGACTGAATACAAGGAAGGTAGTCTTAAGATTACCAAATTAAAGGTTGATTTATACGGAAATATTTTAGGGGATTTGGAAGAAGTAGAAGGAATCGAAGTAGTAGTGGATGAGGAGGGTAATATCACCATTCCGCTCGGTGACATTCAGGATGCATATCGCATTGAATATGTAACGACTGTAACCGATGATGACGAAAAGCATTTTTCTAACCATGCGACATTATCAGATGATGAATTGGAACATGTATCCGCGGAGGCATCGGTTACGATCAATCGCGGGGAAGCCATTAAGAAAAAAGCAGCGAAAAGCTATGATCCAAAAACAGGCATTATCGAATGGGAAATTGAATTTAATTACAATGAGAAAAGCTTGGAGAATGTAACATTATCAGATGCCTGGACGCCTGCAGGAAAGATTGATTTTGTTGAAGGAAGTCTTGTGTTTACAGAAATGGACATTGATGAGCATGGAAATGCCCATGAAACAGGTAAGACCGGCTTGCCTGAAGGTGCGACAGTTGAACCTGGAACAGATGGATTTGAGGTAACCGGTATTACGACGGATCGGGCATATAAAGTAACGTATCAAACAAAGGTAAAGGAGCGTGTTTTGGATCCATTTGAAGTTGTCAATACAGCTGGATTTGGTACAGAGTCAGATGGTGAAAAAACTGGAATCGGTACGTATTACGGTTCTAAATCTGCTGGAACAATCGATTACCAAAATAAAACGATTGACTGGACCATTATTATTAATCAAGATGAATTTCCAATGGAAAAGATTAGCATCACAGACACATTAAGTCCGGGATTAACTTTGAAGGAGGATTCCCTTCAAATAACGGTTGGTGATGCTACGTATAAAGAATATGAACTTACAGGGAAGAATCCATTCACCATTTCTTTTTCGGAGGATTTTACAACCAATGAAGTAATTATCATTACCTATCAAACATTTTTTGATGCAGATGAAGTACTAGACAATGAACCGAATAGACCAGTAAACCATGCGGCAATCACCTGGACACCAGAGGGTGGGAATGAGTCTATTACAAAAGAAGTAGAAGCTGGAACCGATTTAAATACAGATTCAAAAAATAATCACTGGAAGAATGGATCCTATCATCCAGCAACAAAAGAAATAACATGGACCATTTATGTGAATTACCGTGAAAATGACTTTGATCATTTGATTTTGAAAGATGCACCACAAGGAAATCAAACCATTGTTGCTGATTCGGTTGTGGTAAAGGAACTAGCGATTGAGGAAAATGGGGCAATTACTGAAGGCGAACCATTGGATCCAAATGGGGCCACCGTCAATGAAGATAATACATTGGAAGTGGATATTGGTCCTACGAATAAAGCATATAAAATAACGTATCGAACATCGATATCAGGTTTAAGTGATATCCAAAAAGAATATGTGAACGAAGCATCCGTTTGGGATGGTAGTGAAAAGCTATCTGATTTACATGCAAAAGTAGGGATTGCAAAATCAGATATCTATGGAGAAAAATCAGGATACCAGGATGGTAAGCAGGTTCATTGGTCCGTAAATGTGAATTTAGGGCAACAAAAAATAACCAACTTAAAGTTGGAGGATACCATTTCCGAAAATCAGGAGTATTTGGCAGATACGATTAAGGTGTACCATGCCAATGTGGACGTGAATGGACATGCAACAAAAGGAGAAGAAGTTGCTACTGATGATTACGAGTTAACACATACATCTGGGGACCACACGTTTACCATTGAATGGAAAGAGGAAGTGGAGCGGGCGTTTATTGTTGAATATTCCACGTTATTCTTTGAAAAGCATAATGGTGAGGTAACGAACAACTACAAAGTAACAGGCGATAACATGGTGGATGATGCCAAAACGGATGGCGGTGGTTCGGTAATAATCGAACAACTCACTTCAGGTGACGGTTCAGGTGAAGCGGGCTATCTTGTGATTGATAAAGTCGATGTGACATTTGGCCAAGAAGAAACAAAATTAGCTGGTGCTGTGTTTGACTTAATCGATAAGGATACCGGTAACGTCTTGAAAACCGGGACGACAGATGAAAATGGTCATATTGATTTCGGTCGTTTACTCTTCGGAGAATATGTATTAGAGGAACGTGTTGTTCCAGAAGGATATGTGACACCGGAAGAAAGCCAAGTAATCACAATCAATGAAATATATGATCCAGAAGCAGATAAGCAAACATATGCTTATACCGTTGAAAACTATCAGCCTGTTTTTGAGATTGAATTGGAAAAAGTGGATGATCTCGGTGCCCTCATTCCAGGGGTTACGTTCGAGTTATATTCTTCGGATGACGAATTGGTAGCTACTCAAACAACAGATGAAAACGGAAAACTATCCTTTGAAAATTTACCAAAAGCAGGAACCTATTATGTGATTGAAACGGATGCACCAATCGGTTATCAACCTGGAGAGGGCCGGTATGTTGTAGAAGTAGGAGCGAAGGAAAAAGAACCTGTGACCATTACGGTAGAAAACCAACGCGAATTAACAAGTGTTCATGGCTTGAAGGAATGGGAAGACGGGGATAATCAGGATGGTATTCGTCCAGAATCTATTATTGTAAATCTGTTGGCGAATGGTGAGATTGTTGATTCTACAGAGGTAACAGCCGCAAATGGGTGGAAATATAGTTTTACCAATTTACCAAAGTATGAGGACGAAAAAGAGATTGAATACACGGTTGAAGAGGCAGAATTGGATGTGGACGGCTACACATCGGTCATTGATGGATTTCACATTATCAATAGCTATACACCAGAGGTTATTGATGTTTCAGGTGTAAAAACTTGGGATGATGCAGATAATCAGGACGGTGTACGACCAGCATCCATTATGGTCAACCTGCTGGCAAATGGTGAAGTAGTTGATTCTGTGGATGTTACAGCGGAAGATGATTGGGAGTATACGTTTGAGGCATTGCCTAAATATGAGGCTGGGGAAGAAATTATTTATACCGTTACCGAAAACACGGTAGAACATTACTCCCAACATATAGATGGCTTTGATATCACCAATCGTTATACACCGGAGGAAACAGCTGTCACGGTTACCAAGGGTTGGGAGGATGCCAATAACCAAGACGGGATTCGTCCAACTGAAATAGAAGTACAACTAACTGCAAATGGTGAAGCACTCGGTGAACCGGTTCGATTATCAGCGGAAACAGACTGGACATATACCTGGGATGGTCTACCTTTGAATGAAAAAGGAACACCTATTACCTATTCTGTAGCGGAGCTTACCGAATTACCTGGATATGAGGTATCCGTGGACGACAAGGACCATGGCAACATCATCATTACCAATGCCTATACGCCTAAGGAAACAGAAGTATCTGGTAAGAAAATCTGGGATGATGGGGATGACCAAGATGGGATTCGTCCAACATCGATTACGGTTCATCTTTTGGCAGACGGTGAAATAGAGGCTACTAAAGAAGTGACAGCAACGAACGATTGGAGCTATCACTTTGGAAATCTACCAAAATATGAAGCAGGAAAAGAAATTGTTTATACAATCGTAGAAGAAGCAGTAGAAAAATACGACACTACAATCGATGGCTTTAACATCACGAATAGTTATACGCCAGAAGAGACAGAAGTATCCGGCGTGAAAACTTGGGATGACGCAGACAATCAAGACGGTGTTCGTCCAGCATCCGTTACGGTTAACCTGCTGGTAAATGGTGAAGTAGTTGATTCTGTGGATGTTACAGCGGAAGATGATTGGACATATCGCTTTAAAAACCTGCCGAAGTATGAAGCAGGCGAAGAAATCGTCTATACCGTAACAGAGAATGCGGTGCCTGATTATACAACTGAAATAGAAGGCACGAACATTACGAACCATCACACACCAGGTCAAACAAGTGTAACGGTAACAAAGAATTGGCAGGATGCACAGAATCAAGATGGTAAGCGCGTAGAGGTTATCGAAGTCCAACTAACTGCCGATGGAGAGGCTGTTGGTGACCCGGTTGTGTTGAACTCAGAAAACAATTGGACCCACACTTGGGCAGGCTTAGATGAAAAAGTAGCTGGTAAAACCATTGTATATTCTGTAGTTGAATTAACTGAGGTACCAGAATATGAAACGTCAATAAACGATGAAGACCGTGGAAATATTATCATTACCAATGCCTATACGCCCGAAAAAACGGAAGTATCCGGTACAAAGACATGGATCGATGCTGAAAATGTGGACGGCGATCGACCGGCTTCCATCGTTGTAAACCTATTAGCGAATGATGAAGTTGTTGATTCCGTTGAAGTAACAGCAGCGGACCATTGGGAGTATAGCTTTACCAACCTACCTAAATACCAAGCTGGTAAAGCAATTGTTTACACCGTTTCAGAAGAAGCTGTAGCAGGATATGAAACGATGATAAATGGTTTTGATATTGTAAATGCGCGGGCTGGAAGCATTGCAATTGAAGGAACGAAAACCTGGCTCGATGACAATGCTAAGGATCGTCCAGCATCTATTGTTGTCAACTTGCTGCAAAATGGTGAAGTGATAGATAGCATGAAAGTAACCGCAGAAACCGATTGGAAATACAGCTTTACTGACTTGGAACAGTATGATAAAAATGGTGCTGCTTATGTTTATACAATTGAGGAAGAAGCAGTTGAAGGCTATGAAACAACTATTGACGGCTATGATATCACGAATGTACGTGTTGGAACGACTGCGGTAGAAGGAACGAAAACCTGGAAGGATGACAATGCTGCAGACAGACCAGACATGATTAAAATCAACCTATTGCAAAATGGCGTAGTAATCGCCACAAAAGAAGTGACTGCAGAAACCGATTGGAAGTATAGCTTTACCGACTTAGAGAAATATGATGAGTCAGGTGTTGCGTACGATTATGCAGTGAAAGAACATGCGGTTCCCGGCTATAAATCAGAGGTGAATGGCTTTAACATTACCAATACTTTGTCTGATCAAACTTCAGTTGTTGTGACGAAGGGCTGGAAGGATGATGAAGCAAAGGATCGTCCTGATGCCATTACTGTCCATTTGCTACAAAATGGTAAAGTTATTGACACGGTTGAAGTAACCGCAGAAAATAATTGGACATACGAATTTACGGATTTAGAGGCTTATGATGATAATGGTGTTGCCTATGTTTACACAGTGGAGGAAGAGGCAGTCGAAGGCTATGAAACCATAATCGATGGCCATGATATTACAAACCTTCGTGTTGGCACCATTTCCGTAGAAGGGACGAAGACATGGGTAGATGATAATTCCAATGAACGTCCGGGTAGCATTGTTGTTGAACTGCTTCAAAACGGGGAGAAGCTGCATGAAGTGGAAGTAACGGCAGCAGATGATTGGAAGTATCGATTTACGGATCTACCGGAATTTGATGAAAATGGCAAGGCATATATGTACACCGTCAAAGAGCAGCCGGTAGCTGGATATATTTCAACTGTGGATGGTTATGACATTACAAACACATTGGAATCCCTTATCCCAGTTGATGAGGAGACTTCAGGCGAAAAGACACCTGATCACAACGATGGCCAAAAGGACCCTGGTAAGGAAGTTCCCGGTACGCTGGATAGCGGGAATAAGTTACCAAAAACCGCAACAGATATATTTAATCTGCTTGCATTGGGAATTGGTTTATTGGTAGTAGGGTTTGCTACACGATTTGCCTTTGGAAGAAAAGAAAAACCTGAATAAATGAAGAAGTGACCCAAAGCTTTTCACATACTGATGTGTGTGGAAAGCTTTTTTCTTTCAATCTAGTCTATACATATCCATAAGTTTGTCAGTAGGCCCCAGTAAATGGGCAAAATCAAATATTGTTTGGACATGCCTTAGGAGGATTATTTGTTCTATATACATTATTTCAGCAGGTATTTTATTCACACAATTCATTAGCTGCACGCCGTCTATTTGGTGGAATCATTGCCAGGTTCTACATAATGAACGAAAGGATTGTTTGCGAAATGATAGCAAATTGTTTATCACCGTAGAAAAGGTGGAGAAGATGTCCAAGTATCAACATGCATATGATCTATATGAAAGAATGCGAACAAATCACTCACATTCAGCCGCTATTCAATCGCCAAAGGGAGTAAATCATATGTCTATCGTTCCTGAGGTAATTAGTGAGGCTTTGCGTTTTATAAACGAAGGAGGAAACAAATGAAGAAGGGATTAGATGACATTATTTTTTCCTTATACGTTTCAGTTTCACGTAAAACACATGCCTATACCGCGGGTGCAGCAATATTATATGATGAATTCTATTCATTAAGGATCACGTAATGCTTTGAAACTGTTTTTTAGCTATTGAAATAAATGCTTCCGCTACAGGTAATAGCGTATCATTTTTGCAATAACTAATAACAATATGACTTTTAAACTTTGGATCTTTTAATGGATATAAGTTTGCTTCAATAGATAAAGCCATACTTTCAATCACACATTGAGGCACGATTGTTATGGCCACCCCGTTGTTAGCGAGACGCAGTGAATTCTCTGCATTGGTTGTTTCCAATACGATTTTTGGGTGTATATTGTATTCTGAAAAAACTTGGTTGGTAAAACGACGTAGTCCCAAACCAGGCTTTGCTAGAATAAATTTCTCACCATCCAATTGAGAAGGGTCAAATAAATCCTGATTTGTTTGATCCTTTTTATACATGGGATGATTAGATGGTATGACAATAAAATTGTATTCCTCGTATAGATAGTCATACATGATGTCTGGATTTGTAATCGGTAGTGAGTTCAGACAAACGTCAATGTGGTTTTGAATTAATAGGTTCTCCAATGTTTCGGTTGCCTCTTCAACCAGTTCAATTTCAACGCCGGGATATAGCTGCATAAAGTGTGGTAGAAGTTGATATAGCGTATAAGTCGCTAAGATAGGACTAACACCTATTTTTAGACGTCCCCTTTTTAAATTGGAAATACCTTGCATTTCATGTTGCATCTTTTGAACAGTATTCTCCACTTTATTCATGTAATAAAGATATCTTTCACCAGCGTATGTCAATGTGACAGGTGTGGTTTTTCGATTAATGATTTCAACACCAAGCTCTTGTTCCAGGTTTTTAATGAATTTACTTAAATATGGCTGTGATATATATAGTGCCTTTGCTGCATGTGAAATATTACCGTAATCAATGATTGCTTGTACATATTCTCTGCTCAAGTCTTTCAATAGGCTCCCCCTCCTTTTAGGAATTGATATTCAAAAATAACCCTTTCTTTTCCCAATAATTAATGGATTATAACCAACTAGTTATCAATATCATAGCGAAATTAGTATTACTAATATTGTACAATTTGTGACATAATAATTTTTGTTGCACGTCAAAAGCAACTGTACAGTTGACTTATTTAATTTTATCAAAGGGTGGGGAGAATAGCATGGGCGAAGCATCGAATGCCGTTAAAAATACCAATCAACATTTATTCTTAAAATATTTAATTGTTCTTGTTCCACCGGCGATTGTTTTTCTGATTCCAACTTCAGAATCATATACGCATGATATGAAGATATTTTTTGTTATTACATTGGTTGCCATATTATTGTGGGCGCTTGAACTTATTAATCTCATTATTGTGGCATTGGTTCTTCCTGTGGCTTTTATATTAAGTGGTATTGCTACACCAAGTGATGTATATGCACCATGGAGCCAGGATTTACCTTATTTAGTTTTAGGTGCATTGATTCTATCAGCGGTCTTTGAAGAATCAGGCTTAATGAAACGGCTTGCATATTGGTTTATTTTACGTGGTGGCGGTACGTACAAGGGTATTATTTACGCGTTATCCACCTCAGGGTTTATCATTGCTTTTTTGGTTCCAGGTTCACTGGCAAGAATTGCGTTATATGCCGGAATGACGTTTGGTATTATTAAAGCTTTGGGCTTAAAGAAATTTTCCAAGGGCTCTGTTGGGCTTTTGTTTGGTGCATATAATGCCGCTGTTACAGCTTCATTTGTCAGCTTAACAGGCGTTGAGCCGATGTTGGTTTTCAATAGTCAATTGGAAAGCATCGGTATTGATGGGGCATCTTGGTTACAATACGTACTTCACAATGTACCAATAACTATTATTTGGACTTACGCTATGGCCTTTGCCATTACCAAAATGTTCAAGGTTGAAGAAGAAATCGAAAGTAAGGATTATTTTAAAGAGCAATATAAAAATCTAGGAAAGCTAACAATACAGGAGAAAAAAGTATCTGTTATTCTCTTCATTTTAGTATCCCTGTTGGCAACAAGTTCCATACATGGGATAGCATTAGGGTGGATTTTTATTGGCGTTACATTTGTCTGCTTCTTGCCCGGCATTAATTTAGCGGATAATACAACAATGTCTAAAACGAATTTTGGTATGATTTTCTTTATTACCGCTACAATGGCGATTGGTCAAGTATCAACTGTAGTTGGCGCAGGTAAATTCATTGCACAATCATTGTTTCCGCTAATGTCCATGGGAGGTACATTCTACACTGTTATTGCTACCTGGGTACTATCAGTAGGGATAAACTTTGTGTTAACACCATTTGCTGCCTCGGCAACGATGGCCATACCATTGGCGGAACTGTCCAATACTTTGGGAATTAGTCCATTGCCATTGGCCTATTCCTTTGTACATGGTTTGTACCAATTGTTATTACCATATGAATCTACACTACCATTGCTTTTATTTAGTTATATGGCAATGTCGTATAAGCAGTTTTTGAAATACTTTTCAATTCAAATGGTATTAAACGTTGCGTTTATTGCAATTATAGCAATTCCATATTGGTATCTGATTGGGTTGCTTTAATAAATTGAAAGTTATTGAGGGAAGGATGAATCACTTATGTTGGATATGTTTTCATTAGAAGGTAAATTAGCGATTGTTACTGGCAGTGCAAGGGGCATTGGTCAATCTTATGCGGTTGGACTTGCCAAGGCTGGAGCGACGTTGGTTTTAGTTGATATTTTGGAAGATAATCTTAAGGAAACTGCACAGTTAATTAAAGATGAAACAGGTCGTGATTCAAAAACGTATGGAATTGACGTGACAGATAGTGCAAAAATCAATAGCATGGTTAAGGAAATTATAGCGGAGTATCATAAAATTGATATTTTGGTTAATAATGCTGGAATTAATGCACCTAAACCCTTCCTCGAAGTTACTGAGGATGACTGGAAAAAAATAGTGGGTGTCAATTTAAATAGTCAATTTCTAATGTCCCATGCTGTAGCAAAGGAAATGGTTAAACATAATTATGGAAAGATAATCAACATGGCATCAGTAGGTGGTTTCATGGCCTTAAGTGATACTGCACCATACAATGCTAGCAAAGGTGGCGTATTACAGTTAACAAAAACAATGGCAGCTGACCTTAGCCAATACAAGCTAAATATCAATGCCATTTGTCCGGGATTTATTGATACTGGTCTATTGAAACCATCGAAAAGTCGCGATCAACGTTTACAAAAAGTAATGGATAATACGCCACTCAATCGATTGGGGAATCCGAATGATCTTGTTGGTGCGTGTATTTTCCTCGCTTCTGATGCATCAAGTTATATGACTGGAACACAAATCATTGTTGATGGCGGAATGTCTGCTGTCGCTATGTAAAAAGACTATACTTATAATCAACTACCTTATTCTCGGGTAGTTGATTTTTTTCATATGGATAAAATCATCCAGGTTTTGTAAATGATATTGAAATTGCCAATGGAATAGAAATGTGTTCATATTTTTTTGCGAAATATACGAAGCTGACCAGTACAAAAAGTGAGGTCGTACATATTGCAGTGAAACAAATGTCGTTCATACTAAAATGTTTAAACGATGCAGCAGGATTTCTTTTATTTCTGAAGCATGTATGGTATTTACCCTCCTGAAAATTGAATTTTTCCAATCAAAGCGCAACTTATCTATAATCATGTTATAATGCGGATAAAATGAGAGGAGCAGGGGTGTATACATGGCAGGAGGTTATCTATTTGACCGTTCTTTATTAACATTTTCTATTAATCAGACGCATGATTATGAACAAAAGCACAAGGAAATGAAGGTCTATACGCCAAAAACGGAACAGGAAGGATTTTTTAAACCAAAGGAGATTAGCGAATACTTAGGGGTGACGTGTGATGTTGGGTTTGCAAAAGGAGAAAGTAATGCGTTCATGAGCTATCTTCATCCTAATCAAACAGCTATCCTATCGATGTACTCTAAATGGTTAAAGGCCTTTCGCCTTTCCAGCGATGAAGTGGAAGGAAATCAAATCATGGAGCCATATGATTATTTTGAGTGCTTATGGAATCGTGTCAGGAATTTGTTTGATCATCATGGTATTACAAACGAAAAATTGCTGCAGCTTCAGCAAATGTATCCGCACCCAATCACATGGGAATTTAACCTATTCTTTGTGGAAAACGAACCTTTGTACGGACATCTATCCTTGGAAAATCTAAGATTTATAGTCGATTTGGAAGCTGAATTCAATATATATCGGGCTGGAAAAGCAGAAAAATTACTTCTATCCATAGTTTTGTAGGAGCGAATCAGTAATTAGAACGCTCCTTTTTTCTTCGTATTTATCACAGATTAACTGGCTGTAAGACCCCGACTTCCAGAACTTTAGTTGATAACAAGAATTGTAAGTGGGGGAAGTGCGCAAACCCCCACTGATTGAAGTTTCACTTTATCCCACTGTGAATTGTGGAGTTACCAATTCCACATAAATAGATCGATCTATTTTACGGAAGGTTTCAGCAAATTGAAGCCGCTCCTTTTTGGGAATAACAGTAGTAGGTATCTTGGCGTACAGTTTGTTTTCACCATCTTCTTTTATATAAAGGTGAAATTCATAATACGTTGATGGCACATAAGCGCCATAGGTTCTTTTTTCTGCTAAATATATACGTGAAATGGCGTTAACTGGGATTTTATGTATGCTAAATAGCGTGTGATAGATGAGCACTTGATCTGTGATGATTATTTTCATGCGTAAATCTTTAATGATTATCAACAGTTGGATAGGTAGTACAAGCTTCATCAATCCATAATCGAAAAAAAAGTAAATACTAATTGCAATCGCCGCAGCAATTCCATGTTTGATAAATAAAGACTTCCTGCTTTTTCGATACGTTTGTGCCTCCACTTTTACCTCTCCTTTGCAGCGATTATATTATATCCCTAGTATACAGGAAGTGAATTTATTTTCATTAATGGGTCAATCCTGGTCATTGACAAAGAGGTTCATTCTGTTTAATATATGAACATATAGTCATATATTAAATTTATCAAACTGCGAGCATAGACATTTAGGGAGGTTTGGCAATGGGACAGGAGCATGGACATAATCACACGCATGGTGCGAACAAAAAAGTATTGTTGATTTCATTTATCATCATCACCGCTTATATGATTGTGGAGGCAATTGGTGGTTTTTTAACCAATAGTTTGGCTTTATTAGCAGATGCGGGTCATATGCTAAGTGACTCGATTTCCCTAGGGATTGCATTGATTGCATTCAAACTGGCAGAGAAAGCTGCTAGCGAAACGAAAACATTTGGTTATAAACGATTTGAGATTTTAGCTGCTGTCTTAAACGGTGTTACCCTGGTTGTCATTGCCTTATACATTTTTTATGAAGCTATGAAAAGATTGATGCACCCTCCTGAAGTTGCTACAACGGGGATGCTTATTGTGAGCACCATCGGTTTGATTGTAAATATAGTAGTCGCTTGGATCATGATGCGTGGTGGAGATGTAGAAGAAAACTTAAATATGAAAGGCGCTTATTTGCATGTCATGAGTGATATGCCTGGATCTATCGGAGCCATCGTAGCGGCGTTATTAATGATGTTCTTTGGCTGGGGATGGGCAGACCCAATGGCAAGTGTCATTGTTGCCGTGCTCGTGTTACGAAGCGGATATTTTGTGGCGAAGTCTGGCTTGCATGTACTGATGGAAGGGACACCAGCAAATGTAGATATGCAAGCAGTGATAGATATCATGACAAAAAAGAAAGAAATCATTGGTGTGCATGATCTACATGTTTGGTCCATTACAAGCGGGCTAAATGCATTTTCCTGTCATGCAGTTGTCGACGGATCGATGACCATTTTAGAAAGTGAAGGGCTGCTTCAGGAGATAGAGCATGCATTGGCACATCAGCATATTCATCATGTGACGATTCAATTGGAAAGCCCTGCTCATCAGCATGATGACTCTATTCTTTGCCAGCTGAAACCGGGGCCCGGTGATGGACATCACCATCATCATTAACATGTATAGCATGAAATCCGTTGAATTCCGATTCAACGGATTTTGCTTTTTTCACGGATTAACTGGCTGTAAAACCTCCACTGATTGAAGTTTCACTTGATTGTTTTCATTTTATGTTAGAAGATAGTCAAATATACTTTATTTGGTGGGGAGGCAGCGTTTTGAAGCAAATTATTTCGATGCAACAGGTGGGTTTGAAAAAGGAAGGAAAATGGATACTGGATCAGATTGACTGGCAATTCAACGCAGGAGAACAATGGGTCATTCTTGGGTTGAATGGTTCAGGAAAAACGGCATTATTAAATACGGTGATGGGTTATCATTATCCTACAACAGGTCAGGTAGAGGTGCTTGGTAACACGTTTGGCCGGGTGAATTTGCCACAATTGCGTACTCGAATTGGTCTTGTTAGCAGCTCTGTAGACAGATTTTCGCAAACCTTAAATAAGGAGACAGTAGAGCGGGTTGTAGTAAGTGGTAAGTACGCTTCCTTTGGTCTGTATAAGGATGTATCGGCTGCCGATTGGGAGCGGGCAGACCAGGTGTTGGAACAGCTGCGATTATCCTATCTTCGTGGTCAGCGTTATGCTACCTTGTCGCAAGGGGAACAGCGCAGGGTATTGATAGCCAGGGCATGGATGAGTGCTCCGGAGGTATTAATTTTAGATGAGCCTTGTACAGGATTGGATATTCGTGCTCGTGAGGAGGTGCTTGCATTAACAGAGAAAATTATGGAGGCAGGCTGTCATGTGATTTATGTAACACATCATATGGAAGAGTTGCTGGATCAGATGACACATGTATTGTTGCTAAAGCAAGGAAAGGTGCTGGCCGCCGGTGAGAAGCATGATGTATTAACAAATGAACTGCTCCAAGCAGCATATGAAGTGCCAGTGCAGGTGCATTGGAATCATGCCCAGCCATCCTTGACAATCAATCGAAATTGATACAGAAAAAATCCTGTGTTTTATATACGACACAGGATTTATTGTATGCTAGATGTCAAAACGTTTGGCTTATTCTTTACTAGCTTCTTCGGTAAATTCTTTTTTGATTAAAGCAATTTGACCTGCGTGGATACCAGCATGATACATAAGCCTGCCAATTGCCCCAGATGGGGTGGAGGTGCCCATAGGCGATTCAATTGGGGTATTCCACTGATCTTCGGGCATTGCTTTCATCGCGTCTATCAAATGTTGATTGGAAGCGGCTAACAGTTCCAATATTTCAGGTAATGTTTCAGTGGTTGGCAGATTGGCAGGCTTCTGTTTGTCGAAAAACCATTCCGCAAACATATACTCCACCTCTGCTGTATGCTTGAGCAAATCTCCAATACTCATTGCGCCTAGCTTCCACGTTAACGATTGCTCATTTAAACCAGTTGCCATCTTCGTAAATCGCTCACGAAGTGCATTCCAAATAGGTGCTACTGCTGTTTCATACAATTATTTCCACACTCCTATTTATGATGATTTTACTTTATTGTTTTTATCTACAACGACATGCTTGAATACGTCTGCATGGATGTCTACATCAAAGGCTAATCCAAAACCGACAACATATCGTCCCAGCTCTGGAGTTAGCTCAAATAAGGAAAAATCCAAGCCTCGCAAAACATCCATCAGACTTGCTTTGAAATTGTCATTGAATAGCTGAAAAATATCATCATGGCCATCATTGCCAATGTTTTTAGGTGTACATCTCCAGCGAACACGCTCTGTTGCAAACGGATTTTTGGTTGTTGCTTCATCTGCTACTAGAAAAGCATCGATTTTATCACTGTTTTCGATATATCGGTAATGGTCTGCAACCTGACTAATATAGATATATAGCTTACCATCCTTTCTTACAAATGGTGCGCAGCTGGTGAAGGGGTTACCTTCTTCATCCAGCATATTTAAAATTAAGTTATTTCGACTTGCTGCAAATTGAATATACTTTTCTTTGTATTTTTCTAGATCAATTTGTTTTGCCATCGTACATTCCTCCTTCAGTATTTAGGATCTTGCAGTTTGTAATAAGTGAATGCGCGGAATACGGTCGCGTAAGCCGCAATTGATTTCGCAATCCATTCGATACACCTGTCGAACCATCTTAGTGGTCATGACTTGATCGGGTGTACCTTCCATTGCTTTTTTTCCATCCTTTACAACAATGATTTGGTCGCTATATCGTGCTGCTTGGTTTAAATCATGCAGCACCATCATGACTGTCATGCCCATCTCTTTGTTTAATTCACGTACCAATTCAAGCACTTCATGCTGATGTGATATATCAAGGTAGGTGGTCGGTTCATCTAAAAGCAATATTTTAGGTCGTTGTGCTAATGCCATTGCAATCCATGCTCGTTGGGATTCCCCACCGGATAGGGAGGTAACCCTGCGCTCTTGATATGCTGATAAATGCGTCTTGTCAATGGCCCATTGAATAATGTCATGATCATCATGATTTAATTTCTCAAACCACTTTTTATGTGGGTATCTACCAAATGAAACGAGCTCATAAACAGTCATATCGGCCGGTGCTAGGTTTTTTTGACTGAGCATGCACATTTTTCGAGCCGCTTGTTTTGCGGTAATTGATTTTAAGTTGATACCATCTAATTCGACTTTTCCTTTAAAATAGGATAGCTGTCTGGATACGGCCTTTAATAGCGTCGATTTTCCGGAGCCATTTGGTCCAATGATGGAAACCACTTCGCCTTCTTTCACTTGGAATGAAAAATCATGGATAATTGTCTTTTGATCATAACGAATGGAAATAGAGTCGACTGCAAACATTAGAATGCACTCCTTCTCATTAAATATAAAAAGTAAGGGCCACCGATGACTGCCATTAATATACCGGCGGGGATTTCCATTGGTGAAAATAGGGTTCGGCCTCCTGTGTCGGCTATTAATAACACCAAAGCACCTAATGCCATACTCATCGGCATTAAATATTTGTAATTGGAGCCAACTAAAAACCGAGCCATATGCGGTACGATGAGACCGACGAATCCAATCATACCAACAGCTGCTACAGATACAGCTGCCAGAAATACAGCTAAAATAGACAGCAGGATTCTGATTCTATTGACATTCTCACCCAGGTTCATCGCTACTTGGTCCCCCATGCGGATCACATTCGTTTTGCGAATAGCAAAGATGGAAGCAATCCAGCCAATAATGGAATAAGGAAGTACCATGAGCAGCGCTTGGTTTCCTTTTGCTGCTAAACTACCATTTAACCATTGCAGGGCGGAGGGTAAACGATCACTAAACATGATGGATAAGTATCCAACACCACCTCCGCACATGGCATTTACAGCAACCCCCGCTAAAATAATGGTGATTGGTGAAATGCCATTACGTCGCCAGGCTAACATGTATACAATCGCTGCCGCTAGTATGCCACCAACAAAGGCTGCAAGTGGTACAAATTGTGTGTACTCTGGCATGACGAGCATGATAATCAGGACAAATACTGCTGCCCCACTCGTAACGCCGGTGAGGCCAGGATCTGCCAGTGGATTCCCCATGACTGCTTGTAAAATTGCCCCGGAAATAGCGATATTGGCGCCGATAATTAAGGCAAGCAGGACACGTGGAAGTCTGATATTTAAGATAATTGTATGGTTAATTGTGTCAGCGTCTGGGTTAAACAGCGTATGTAAAATCTCAGGGATAGGGATCGATACACTTCCGAGTCCTATTGCAATCAGCCCTGCTGTAAGTGCCAGTACAAAGGTTAAGACGGCTATGACCCCGCCGCGTGATTTAATCATTTCTGGTAAACCTCTCTCTTATTCAAAAAAGTAATCTGCAATGCCAGTTAATGCTTTTTCTACATGCTGAATCGATGTAACACCGAATACTTCATAATCTAGAATGTGAATTTGGTCATTCTTATAGGCAGAAAGCTTTGTCCAAGTATCGTTATTCTCTACCTCTTTTTTAAACATGTCTTCGGATGCGCCGTGGTCACCAGAAGCAAGTACGAGAATAATATCAGGGTCAGCAACAACAACATCTTCCATGTTAATTGGAGAATACGTTTCTGTTGCATTCAAGGCTGAAGCTGCAATATTTTCTGCGCCAAGTGTGTCAATTAAACTGCCAAGATACGATTTCTCACTCATGACCATAAAGGAATCAGCTGTACCAATGACGAGCATAACACTTGGCAATTCTTTGTCTTTACCTCGTTCGGCTAGTTCTTGTTCTTTCTCAGCAATGCTTTTGAGCTTCGCATTCATTTCCTCTTCTTTTTCAAAATAAGTTCCAAGTGCTTGAAAGCTGAGTTTCAGATCATTAAATGAATCCGTTGGTAAATAGGTAGGGTCTAGGTCGATGCCATCCAAGTTTTCATCTAATGTGCTTTTGAGTGATTCTGCACCCAGAATGAGATCTGGATCTAAGCTTGTAACGACTTCCAGGTCAGGCTGCATGGGTGAGCCAATTTGGTCGATTGCTTCAAAGTTTTTTGGTAGTGGATTTGTGGAGGTTGGTACCCCGACAGGATCAACACCTAGGATATCCAGCATTTCAGCAATAGGGACAGAGGTTGTAATGATACGCTCTGGCTTTTGCTCCGGAAACTGGGCAAGCAATTCCTCCAGCTTTTTTTCATCTACCCCATCTGTTGGTTCTGTGCTATCATCATTCGCTTCATCCGCTGATTCCACTGCAGCTGAAGTATCTTTATCTGCACTTGCACCCTTTCCAGATGCATCATCTGTATCTGAAGAACATGCTGCCATGAATACCATGGCCAGCACCATAAATATTCTAAACCAATACTTCTTCATTTGATTTCCCCCAATAATATGTATTGTAAATGTAGATAGGAATAATTGAGAATGATTTTCACTATCAACGTAATGATAACCGTTATCATTCTCAATTGTCAACAACCTATTTAGAAAATGTTTCGACAATTGATGGCGAAAACAAATAATATAAATGCTGTTTTGACAATGTTTTTCGTGGACATCACAAAATTTATCCTTGGAAAAGTGTGTCTTTCATTCTCAATTAGGCAGACATAAGTTCGTCACATGAAAGTGAATTTTTTACAAATAAAGGTTGTTTAGGAAGAAAAATGAGGTGCTAAATCACTTCGATAAAAAAGAACATTATCGGTAAATGAATCAATGTTTTAAAAATAATTTTAAAAGTTCTTGACTTTCCTAACAAATGATTGTAATCTATTATCTAATCAATTAAATAATTCAAATTTTTCTTATCCAGAGAGGTGGAGGGACTGGCCCTTAGATACCTCGGCAGCAGACTTTTTTATAAGTACTGTGCCAATTCCAGTAGCGTAATGCTTGAAGATAAGAAGAGAATTTTAGCGATGGTGCCAAAGCCTCTTCTTATTATTTTTATAGTAAGGAGGGGCTTTTTATTTTGTCCGTGAAGTACGAATTATAATGGGGAGGGGTACGGAATGTCGGTACAAAAACAAAAGGTTACCAATGAATTATTTGAGGCGATTGAAATATTGAAGCAAAAGGAGTGGGTGGATCTTACCCATACGTTTGGACCTGAATCACCACATTTTGCAGCGTTTGAGCCTGCATCGATTGATACGCTGTTTGACCATGATGATGGTTTTTTTGCACAACGTTTTTCATTCCCGGGGCAATATGGGACCCACATTGATGCACCAATTCATTTTGTACGGGATACAAGATATTTGGAGGAACTGGGTTTGAAGGAGCTTGTGTTACCACTTGTCGTTATTGACCGTTCAAAAGAAGCAGCAGAAGATGCGGATTTCACCTTAACAGTGGATGAAATTAAGAAATTTGAAGCGGAGCATGGAGAGATTGAAGCAGGAACCTTTGTAGCGTTACGGACAGATTGGAGTAAGCGCTGGCCGGATAAAGATGCGTTCAATAATAAAGATGCCGATGGAAATAATCGTATTCCTGGCTGGGGATTGGATGCATTGAAGTTTCTATTTGAGGAACGTGGGGTTCGTGCAGTTGGCCATGAAACGTATGATACCGATTCAGCAATTGATTTTTTGAAAAACGAGGCGTTGCTTGGTGAGTATTATGTGCTGGAGCAGGATACATATCAGGTGGAGTTACTGAAGAATCTGGATCAGCTTCCGGCAAAAGGTGCAGTTATTTTTAACATCGTACCGAAGCCCGAGAAAGCATCCGGTTTTCCAGTACGGTCATTTGCAATATTGCCATAAAAAATATAAAAAAATAGAAAGAAGGAAACGAACATGACAAACACAATTACAGCAACTAAAGCGCCATTTCGCGCAGATCACGTAGGAAGCTTATTACGACCGGAGCGTCTGCATGAAGCGAGAAAAAATTTAAAAACGGGAAGCATTTCTGCAACGGAATTACGTACAATAGAAACAGAAGAAATTAAACGTATTGTGGATAAACAAATTGAGGCTGGGCTGGAGCTTGTTACAGATGGTGAATTTAGAAGATCATGGTGGCATTTGGATTTCCTGGAGCATTTAAATGGTTTTGAAGGCTATGTACCTGAGGCAGGTTATTCCTTCCATGGTGGTGTAGAAACAGAGCGATATAATGTCCGTAACTCGGGAAAGATTTCATTCTCCAAGGACCATCCATTTATTCAGGATTATAAGGAATTTCACGAAATTGTTGGCGGGCGTGCCGTAGCAAAACAAACCATTCCAAGTCCAAATCAATTATTTCATCCGGAAATTCGTAATGTGGAAATATATCCAACAGTAGAGGAATTTGCAGCGGATATTATCCAAGCCTATCGGGATGCACTTCAAGCATTTTATGATGCGGGGGTACGTTATTTACAGTTGGACGATGTGTATATTGCGGGATTGTCTTCTACTACCATTAAATTCGATAGTGATGAAGATCGTCAGGCAGCGATTGATCTTGCGTTAGAAGTGATAAACGGCGTATTGGAAGGGAAACCAGAAGATTTAGTTGTTACTACGCATTTATGTCGCGGAAACTATCAGTCTACTTGGGCGTTTGAAGGCAGCTATGAATGGATTGCGCCTACGCTTTTAGCGAAGGAAAAAGTAAATGGATTCTTCCTGGAGTATGATGACGAACGTTCTGGAGACTTTCAGCCGCTAGCTCATATTCCAAAAGGCGGACCACGTGTTGTATTAGGTGTATTCACATCAAAAACTGGGGAGCTGGAGGATAAAGATGCGATCAAAGCGCGTGTAGCGGAAGCCGCGAAATATGTACCTTTGGATCAGTTGTGTATCAGTCCACAATGCGGTTTTGCTTCGACGCATCATGGCAACAAGCTAACAGAAGAAGAACAGTGGAAAAAACTCGCATATATTGTAGAGGTTGCAAAAGAAATTTGGGAAGATTAATATTGGAAAGAAGAAACATTCGGCTTATAGGAGCCGGATGTTTTTTTCTTTTGACTGGCGAATTTTTCGAATAGTATATAGGATGAAAAGAAATAAGTCATTGTTGGGAGGATATATATGGAGGCAATTAAACGTTTAAACATTGAAACAGACTATCAAGCAATATTTCAGCTATCTGAATTCGCTTTTCAATATGAGCTCGCCGAATCAGAGGTTGCAGCGAAAATAGAGGATGCAAAACGTCATACCATATGGGGTTGGATGGATGGAGAAAAGATCGCTGCCAAACTGCATTTGCTGCCGTTATCAGTGTACATACAAGGCCGGAAATTTAGCATGGGTGGGGTTGCTTCTGTCGCAACATGGCCGGAATATCGCCGACAAGGAATGGCAAAGCATCTCATGAAGCATGCCATTCATTATATGCGGGACCACGGTCAAGTCGTTTCATTTTTGGCGCCGTTTTCTTATGCGTTTTATCGACAGTATGGCTGGGAACATGCCTTTAATTTAAAGCATTACACGATTCCTATCGAGGTGCTGCGGAAGAATTGGGACACCACGGGCTATGTAAGGCGAATCAAAGATTATGATCCCGTGTTGGATGACGTGTACACCTCCTATGCGAAACGGTTTGCTGGTGCGATGGCACGTGATGTTCAGTGGTGGAAACAGCGCGTGCTACGAAAAGAATATTATATTGCCGTTGCTTATACGGCAGATGGAACAGCGAATGGTTATGTTTTATATCAGGTGAAGGATAATAAAGTGACGGTGTCCGAGCTGGCATTTTGCTCTTTGGATGGTCAAAAGCAATTACTGCAGTTTATTGCTAATCATGACTCGATGGCGAAAGAGGTGAGCATGGTTGTTCCCGAAAATGATCCACTCCCACTGCTTGTGGATAATCCGCGTTTCCAGCAAGAAATAAGACCTTATTTTATGGCACGAATCGTCGATGTTTTAGCGTTCCTAAAGCAATATCCTTTTACAGCAGGAACAGAAGCAATCTTTTTATCGGTAATAGATGATTTTGTAGATGAAAATAGTGGATTATACCAATTGAAACCAGGACAAAATGGCGTAGATGTCCAGCGCCTTGACACGCAAGAAAAGCCTGCATCGGTGATAGAAGTGTCGATTCAGCAATTGACGACGATTATGCTTGGTTTTACACGACCTTTGGAATTACTATCTTTAGAAAAGATGAAGGGAGATCCACTAGCTGTTCAGCATTTAGAAACGTGGATTCCAGCCCAGCAAACATATACGTCAGACTATTTCTAAAATAGATTGAAAGCAAGCTGGCAATTCGATAGAATAAAATAAAGTGAAACTCAATCAGTGGGGGTTTTCGCACTTTCCCACTGATTGTTAGTTGAACCAATCAGGCCTTTACTGGCTGTTGCCCCCCTTACAATTCTTGTTATGAACAAAAATTTTTGAAGAGTGGGGGCCTTACAGCCAGTTAATCTGTGGAAAAAGTAAAATTTTGTGAAACCTTTTATATATTTGAATCGTATAATTAACTGCAGCCAGTTAAACTGGTTCTGCACCGCTCGAGCAAAAAAGTAATGTGATATCGAAGCAGTTTGCACTGCTATCAATATATTAAAGGAGAGATGTAGGATGAGTATTTTAACACGTTTTAAAGATATTATGGCAAGCAATATTAACGCACTGCTGGATAAAGCAGAGGATCCAGGAAAAATGGTGGATCAATACTTAAGAAACTTGAATAATGACCTTGGTAAGGTAAAGGCCGAAACTGCTTCCATCATGGCAGAGGAGCAACGTGCGAGAAGAGCATTGGATGATGCCGTGGCTGAAGTAGCCAAAATGCAAAAATATGCGGTTAAGGCTTTAGAAGCTGGTAATGAAGATGATGCAAGAAAGTTTTTGGAGAAGAAATCAGCACTAACAGCAAAAGAGGCTGAGCTGCAGCAATCCTACGAGCTGGCAACTGCAAATGCACAGCAAATGCGCCAAATGCATGATAAATTAGTTGCAGATATTGGTGAATTGGAGTCACGCCGTGCGGTAATTAAAGGAAAGGCTGCCGTTGCAAAAACACGTCAGCGCATGAATAAGGTTGGAGAATCTGTTGCAGGCTCGAATGCTTCCATTAATGCGTTTACACGAATGGAAGAAAAAGTGAACAAGTCATTGGATGAAGCAAATGCAATGGCTGAGCTGAACAGCGGACCAAAGGATGACATAAAAGACCTGACAGCGAAATATGATACAACGAGTGACGTAGATGATGAACTGGCAGAGTTAAAAAAGCAGTTAAACCTATCTGACGAATAAGTTGTTGCATGAAAAAAGCTGTAGCTTAGGCTACAGCTTTTTATTCCACTAGAGATGATGGAGGGGGGAAGCGATATGCTACTTCAGTACAAATGTCCAAACTGTGGTTCCGATATGGCTTTTGATAGTGAATCTGGAATGCTATCCTGTGAAAGCTGTGGCAGACAGGACAACATTGAGGAGTTTTCAGATGATTATATTCAATCAACCTTTACTGAGGAAGAGGCAAAAGAATACCATTGTAAAAACTGTGGTGCGGTCATCATAACGGAAGCAGATACGACCGCAACAACATGCAGCTTTTGTGGGGCAGGCGTCGTCCTTGGCGATCGGCTGTCAGGAGCATTGGCACCAGCCAAGGTTATTCCTTTCACGATCAGCAAGGATGAGGCAAAAGCAGCGTTTGTAAAGTGGTGTAATAAAGGAAGATTAACACCAAGGGGCTTTATGACCGCAAATCGCATTAAAGGCATTACCGGATTATATGTCCCATTTTGGTTGTATGATTTAAATAGTCGCGCAGATGTTCAGGCCGTGGGAACGCGAGTCCGCACCTATACAAGAGGCGACTATATCTATACCGAGACCAAATATTACGACGTGTATCGGGATATCGATCTACATTATGTGAAGGTACCTGTGGATGCTTCAGAAAAGATGAATGATGAACTAATGGATAAACTGGAGCCGTATGATTATGGTAAATTAAAGGAATTTAAAACCCCGTACTTAGCAGGCTATATTGCCGAAAAATACAATTATGATGATAAGGAATTATTTCCTCGGGTTAAATCACGGGTAAAGAAATATGTGGATACTTATATTAGCTCAACGGTAACTGGATATTCATCTGTTCGCTATACGAATAAACAGATTGATACGAAACAAAAGAAGGCCCAGTATGTCTTATTGCCGGTTTGGATGGTTTATTATGATTATGACAAACAGGAGCACACCTTTGCAATGAATGGGCTGACTGGAAAAGTTGTCGGAAGGCCGCCGATTAGCTATGGTAAGGTTGCTGGCTGGGTGGGCGGTATCGCAGGTTCCACGTTTATTGCGATGCGCATTATCCAGCTTATCATGGGAGGTGGGCTATGGTGAGGCAATCGTCATTATGGAAAAGCATTGTCTTCTGCTTAACCATCCTTTTATTTTCAATAACAGCTTTATCTACCCCCACCCACGCTGCACCAGAAGCCAAACAACGTGTATTTGATGATGCCGGTTTATTAACGAAGGAAGAAGTTACAGAGCTGGAGGCATTATCTGCAAAATATAGTGAAAAGCGTGAAACGGATTTCATCATTCTTACTTCTAAAGATGCAGATGGTAAAGATATAGAAGATTTTATGGGAGACACGTATGATGAAAAAGAATTTGGCTATGACAAGCCAAAGGGCAACGCTGTTATGCTGACGATGGATATGTCAGAACGTGATGTAATGGTGACAGGTTTTGGAGAAGGCGAACGACTGCTTGATGATAATCGGGCAGATTTGGTGCGGGAAAAGATTACCCCTGCGCTATCACGTGGCGATTATTTTGATGCTTTTTCGCAATATATTAAATCAAGCTACAAGTATATGGGTTATCGTGAAGGGGTAGACCCTGACAACATATTCTTCAGTACATTGTTCCAATTGGCGATCTCTGTTGGACTTGGGGTTGTTGTTGTCGGAAAAATGCTTTATAATTCAGGCGGAAAGGTTACAGTAAGCGGGCGGACCTATAGTGACGCAAATAAATCCAGGGTCGTTCAACGCCGTGATGTATATGTACGAACATCTGTAACCAAGCGGAGAAAGCCTAAAAATAATAGTAGTGGCGGTAGCCGTGGAGGCGGCGGTGGGGTGACCCGCGGCGGTAGCTCCTATAGTGGTAGTAGAGGAAAGTTTTGATACAGAGAATAGATGATGTACGGAGAGGATGGATGGAATATGTCTTTATTTAGAGGGCAATTTGCCAACGTTGTGGAATGGGAAGAATTTCGCGATGATATGATTTTTTGGAAGTGGAGCAATCGTGAAATTAAAAAAGGAAGTAAGCTTATCATTCGTCCGGGACAGGATGCAATCTTTTTAAACCATGGTAAAATTGAAGGAATTTTTGAGGATGAAGGGGAATACAGCATTGATTCCCAAATCATTCCATTCTTATCCACGTTAAAAGGTTTTAAATTTGGTTTTAATAGTGGCATGCGTGTTGAAGTTTTATTCGTTAATACGAAGGAATTTGTTGTCAAATGGGGTACGAAAAATGCGATTAACATTCCAACACAACAGCTTCCGGGCGGTATGCCGATTCGAGCAAATGGAACGTTTACCTTTAAAGTGAATGACTATGTATCTCTTATTGATAAGATTGCTGGTGTGAAAAATAGTTATCTTGTAGAAGATGTCAAAATCCGGATTACTTCTATTCTGGATCAGCTTTTAATGAAGTGGATCAGCAAAGAAGGGAAGGATATGTTTAATCTGCAGGCAAATGCATTTGAAATTGCGCAAGGGATCCAGGAAGACCTGGATATGCAGATCATCGATAGCGGAATGACCATCACCAGCTTCCAAATCATGAGCTTTAATTATCCGAAAGAAATTCAGGATATGATAACCAAAACTGCATCCCATGGCATGATTGGTGATGTTGGCAGATATCAGCAGGTATCGATGACAGATGGCATTGCTTCCGGAAAGGTAAAAGGCGGCGGTGCAGCATCTGATATGGCTGGTATGATGATGGGAATGAACGTTGCAAACGAAATGATGAAAAATATGAACCAGCAACAATCCCAAGGAAACCAAGGTAATCAGGGACAGAATAATAATCAAGGGCAAGCATCACCTTCACAAGGCGCATCATCAGGTGATGGCAAGGTACCAAACTTCTGTCCAAATTGCGGTGAAAAAACCGGTGGAGCCAATTTCTGCTCCAACTGTGGCCAAAAGCTAACGTCATAATTCCAAGTCGTAGAATGATAGGATTTTGATGCTAAAATTGGTTCAGCTTTGAATATACAAAAGATGAATATAACGTAGAAATGCAGGCTACATCCGTACAATGGATTTGTCTGCATTTTTATTTAAAACAAAGCCCCTTATCCATTGTTGCCGCCTTAACGGATGTTTCTATGAGAATATGAATGAGCCGTATGAAGGAATAGGAAAAATTTCCTATTATACAAAATATGCAGAAAAAGATGGGAAATAATCGGAAAATGGGGTAACATGGAGAGGTAATCATTAACAGATATTACGCACAGAAGGATGTTGTCAATGACCTATCATATCAATGTTTTTAAACTATTGTTTTCGATGTATGATAATATGTTTCGTATTCGCAAGGCAGAGCGCATTACCAACCTATGGGGGACGTGTGTCGCACTTGTATTTGCCAGTATGGTCATTTATGGGTGGATGGCATATCTAGGAATTGGGACAAATATCGTATCCAGTGATGCAGCGGTATTACAGGCATCACAATTTGAATTCGAGAAATTCTGGTTTATCGTCGGTAGAATCTTGTTTTCTATCATTTTTGCTTGTGCGGTACTGTTTATTCCTCCGCTAGTCTTCTTGCTTTTTACAGACATACCGTATCAAAAACTAGTAGCCATGCAACAGGTTGTGCTGTTGGTATTATTGGTGGAGCGGGTACTTTGGATTCCAATTGCGGTTTATGGCGGTTTGGATTGGTTTGTATCACCTTTTTCCTTTGGTATTATCATTTCTTACATCACACAGCTTCATTGGGTAATTGCTTTTTTTGGTGCGATATCCATTTTCCAAATCTGGGTGATATGGTTCCAGACATCCTATACAGCTAGTCTGTCACATTTAAAGAAAAACCAGACGGTAATCGTTGTGCTTGGTTTACATATTATTTATTGGGCGATTGCGGCGGCACTGAGCTTTTTTGATACCTATATGATTGGCGGGTGGTTCGGATGAGATGGGGACGTATCATCATTGCTGCAATTATCTTATTTATTGGTTTGAATATTTTACTCATCGTCATAGATCAGGATGATAAAATATCACGTCTATCCCATGTTAAAGACTGGACAGCGGTGTATGAACAGGATTTATATGAATATTTGGATACAAGAGGTGTCATTACATTTAGTAATGAAGAAAATATTTACTTTGATAAGAACGTAGGAAGCTTTCATGAATTTTTGGTGGAGGCTGGAGATGTTGTTCAGGCTGGGGATCCTTTATACTCCTATAAAGCGACCAATTACTATGAAACCTTAGCAAGATTAGATAGTGAAAAGGGCCGGGTACAAGAAGAAATTTCGGCAATCGAGTCTGCCATCCAAACGATGAGTGCTTATATGATACAGCAACCGGGTGATATCGTACTCGAGCTGGAGGAGGAACGCTTAGAGGTACCGCAAAATGTGGCCGAAGCGGAGCTTATCAAGGAACAGTTTATTACCGAAAAACAGAAGGAACTCGGTCAAAAACAGGCAGAGCTTAACAGCTTGGAGTCCCAACTATCCGAATTGAATGGTAGTGGTGATACAATTACGGTGGAAAGTGCTTATGAAGGTTTAATTACGGAAGTGTCGAAATCATTGGCAGATCCAGTACTAACAATTCAAGGTACCGAACTGCACGTCGAAAGTGAACTAGATGAAAAGAAACGGTTAGAACTTGAACAAATTGAAACAGATGAAGGCCTTGCGGTAAAGGTTGTATTAGATGCCAATAAACAAGAGCTGAACGGGACTGTGACACATCTGGCGGAGATGCCTTCACGCGAATCATCTGTGAGCAGCATGTATCCAATGGAAATCAGTTTTGACGAAGAGGAAGAGGGAGAAGAACTAGATCAGCTTTTACCAGGCTTACATGCTGATTTATCCATTGTGCTTCGGGAATCTTTAAAGGCAACGACCATTGATCGCTCGGCTTTATTCGGGAATGAAATTTGGAAAATGAATGCACAAGGAAAGCTGATGCTAACAGGTGTTGAAACAGGAATTCAAAAAGAAAAAATGACCGAAATTACGAAGGGTGTTTCTTTAGGGGAGCGTTTGGCAACGAAGGAAAGTGAGCAGTTCCGTGATGGGGCTGTATTTATCACGCCACTGAAGTGGGAGCATTTCTCTTGGAAACAGACTGTAGATAATAAGCTGGGTAATTGGAAAAAAGGCTTTGTGATTGGATTACTTTCCAGATAGGTGCATAAAAAGCCGGTGCAACAGGGTATCCTAACGTGGACCTGTACACCGGCTTTTGTTTAATTTACAGATGAAATCGGTTCTTCGGCAGCTGCTCTTTCCTGTTTTCGTTTATGCAAAATGGCATTGAAAATGGCACCAATTAGCATAATCATTCCCGTAAGGAAGAACCAAATCATAAGAATAATTAATCCCCCAAGACTTCCGTATGTGGCGGAGTAATTACCGAAATTACCAACGTAAAAAGAAAAGCCAAAGGAAATGAGTTGCCAAAGCACACTGGCAATAATAGCACCAGGCATGATGGAACGAAATGGCAGCTTCTTACTTGGTGCAAATCGATACAAAAGCATGATAAGCAGTGTTAAGACGACGATACTAATTCCCCAGCGCATGACATGTAATAATACCGTCATAGCCTGATCCATCCCAAGAATGGAATGTAGCATATTCACAATTAAATTACCGAAAATCGGTAGTAAGATGGCAATGACAAGCGCCAGAATCATACCTAACGTTAGCCCTAATGCAATGAGACGAACGACAATAAATGGTCTTGTTTCTTCTGCATCATATGCCTGATTTACAGATTTAATAAAAGCGTTAATGGCATTAGACGCTGACCAGAGTGACCCAATAATACCAACAGTTAATAGTCCGCCTTTCGGGGTTTGCACAATACTCACTATCGTGTCTTCAAAAATAGAGGCAATTTCACTTGGTAGTATATTTCCCATAAAAGCGACTGCGTCTTCGGGATCGATATTCATATAAGGAACGATGGCGAAGCACACAATCAGAAGCGGCACAATCGATAGTAAATAATAATATGCTTGTGCGGCTGCAAGTAACGGGACATTGTCCTCTTTAAATTTATTCATAAATTGCTTGGCAAAATCTTTCACATTCGACATTGATGTCCCTCCAAATCATATTCCTTGTCTTCCTATACCCCATCTAGGTTGACTCCAATCGTGGAAACTAGATTTGCTATCTGGTCGACAACCTTTTAGAATATAAACAGGACATATCTTTAGTTGATAGTGCAAGGTACGAAAAATTCAGGTCATTGGACCAGCACTTGCACGTTTTATTTCATGTAAGAAGTGGTATAATGCTCATAAGGAAGGGGGTTGTACGATGCAAGGAATAATCTACTATACCATATTACTATGTGCGATCGCTTTTGCAATTGTTATTGTCTATATTTCCCTTCTACTGAAGCGGATAGCAGACTCCTTTAAAACGACAGGAAAAACACTTCACGAGGTGGAAAGAAAGCTAGAGTACATGACCCCGCAAATTAGGCAGACTGTAAAAGAAGTGGGGAGTACAGTCGATGATATTCGCGATAAGGTAAGTGCGACGGATAGTATGTTTGATGCGCTTGAGGATGTTGGACAAGCAGTAAAAAATGCTGATGGTGCAGTCGCGAATAAACTGGGAGGAATTTCCCCAACAGATGCGATTCGTAAATCCAAGCCATTTTTGGATCAAGTTGTGTGGATGGAAGCAGCCCGCTTTTTATTCAGACGATGGAAAAAGAAGGATGCGAAGCAGGAATTGGCTATTCAAGATTCCAATAGAGCTATTGCACCTATTAAAAAGTAAGGAGAGGAATTATACATGTTAACACAAATTGGTATTTTATTAATTGGAATCGCCTGCCTGCTAGGAGCCATTTTCATTGCATATGCGCTAAATAATTTAGCGGGTGTCTTGGGCGGAATTGAAAAAACGGTTGAAAAATTACCAGAGCAGCTGGACGATATTTTCAAACAAACAGGAAACTTGATTGAAGAAAGTAACCATACATTGCAGGATGTTAATGATAAACTAAAGCAGTTAAGCCCATTGTTTTATATTGTTGGTGATGTTGGAAATGCCACTCGTAAATTTACATCCTCTTTGGTTGATGTGACAGATTCGGTTAAGAAGAAGACGGAAGAAGGCAAGGACATTGCGGATAAAAATGACCTTGGCGGTGTCTACGGTGCCGTTGCACTAGGATATTACTGGTTAAAACAGCGCGGCAAGAAAAAATAAGGAACAGCTTTGATCATTCATTATGATGAAAGGATTTTCGATCATGAAAAAACGCAAACTTCGTAAAGATGGAAAGTGGCGAATGAATCGTCTTAGTCAGCTTGGTATTGTGGAGAAACTGAAGGAAAAGGAAAGAAAGTTGTTTCTCGATGGCCAAAAGCGCGCCAATGATATAGAGGCAATAAAAACGACTGTGGATCAGCGGATAAATAAATAATACGTATCACAAAACCTCCAAATAGGTAGTAGTTCTAAAATGCTAGCTTTTGTCTAGCTTTTGAGAGCAGCACCATATGGAGGTTTTTTATATTTATCACAGATCAACAGCCTAATAAAGGCCGGATTCTTTCAACTAACAATCAGTGGGGGAAGTGCAAAAACGCCCGCAGATGGAGGTTTCACTTTATTTTGATAGTTTGGGGGCATTTTTTAACATAATTAAATGGCTCGTTTCATACGATAGGGCAAGCAGTTAAAAAGGAGCGAGCCATATGAATATGAAAAGAATAATTAAAATAATTGCTTGGGTTACTGGGGCAGTCGTACTGCTATCACTATTACAGTATCCAATACCAAAAGCAGATCCAGCATGGGGTGCCTGGTCTTTACCATTAGCTGGACAAACCATTGTTATTGATCCGGGACATGGAGGACCAGATGGGGGAGCGATGGGAAAGGACAAGACCTCTGAAAAAGGTATTGCCATGGAGGTCTCCAAACGGCTGCAGGACTATTTGCAGCAGGCAGGTGCGCTCGTTTATTTAACCCGTTCATCTGATAAGGATTTAGCTGCTGAGGATACAAAGGGGCTGTCGAGGCGGAAATCGGAGGATATTCGTAATCGGCTGCAATTCATTCATGAAAAGCAGGCCGATTTCTTCGTGAGCATTCATTTAAATGCTATACCATCGGAACGCTGGAGCGGTGCACAAACATTTTATTATCCGCAAAATGATGATAGCCGGCATTTGGCAAAAATGATTCAAGCGGAAATCATTCGTAATATGGAAAATACGAATCGGGAAGCTCTGGCAATCAATCAAATGTATTTGCTGAAAAAAGCAGAAGTTCCAGGTGCTTTGGTGGAAATTGGTTTTTTATCCAATGTGGAAGAACGTGAGCTGTTAAAACAAGAAGATTATCAGCGGAAAATGGCAGGCAGTATTTATGAAGGTATTTTACGCTTTGTAACAGAGGAAGCGGAGGAGCAGTATAACCCTGAGTGAAGCGCAAACCAGGCACCTTTCATGATTCAAATCACTTAGATTTTATCGAATCTATGTTATACTAGCGTTGGACAAACGTGGAAAGCAGTGCGTTCCAATTGCAAGTATGAAAAGGGAAGGTGATTGTGCATGTTGACAAAAGAAGAAGTAATTAAATTGCTTCAGCCAGTCAAAGATCCATTTTTACATAGAACGCTTGAGGAAACAGGCGGTATCGTTGAAGTTACCATTCGCGAGGAAAAAAAGCATGTTAGCGTGAAGGTTGCCATCAGTAAAACGAATACTGGGGAACAGATGCAGCTACAGCAGCAGCTCGTGCAAATCTTAAAAAAGAATGGTGCTACAACAGTAGGATTGCGTTTTGAGCAGCTTCCGGAAGAAGTGATTCGCAAGTATCAGCCGGCAGCAGAAACCGAACAGGAAAAGGCATTGATGGGCGGAAGCAAGCAACCACACTTTATTGCAGTTGCAAGTGGTAAGGGTGGTGTAGGTAAGTCTACTGTCACGGTTAACTTAGCAATGGCATTGATGCGTTTGGGTAAAAAGGTCGGTGTCATTGACGCGGATATTTACGGATTCAGTGTGCCGGATATGATGGGGGTTGAGCATCGACCTGCCGTTCGCGGTGAAAAAATCATCCCTGTCGAACGTTTCGGTGTGAAGGTTATTTCCATGGGATTCTTTGTAGAAGATAATTCGCCAATTATTTGGCGTGGTCCAATGCTTGGGAAAATGCTTTCCAGCTTCTTTAAAGAAGTAGAGTGGGGCGACTTAGATTATCTATTACTGGATTTACCTCCAGGTACGGGTGACATTGCCATGGACGTCCATGAATTACTGCCAACCTGTAAAGAGGTCATTGTAACAACACCACATCCAACCGCAGCATTTGTAGCAGCACGCGCTGGACAAATGGCTTTAAAAACAAAACATGAAATTCTTGGTGTTGTGGAAAATATGGCCTATTTTGAAAGTGAAAAAACGGGTGAGAAAGAATACGTATTTGGCCGTGGTGGTGGTCAGAAGCTTGCTGAGGTTCTTCATACAAAGGTGCTCGGCCAGCTGCCGTTGCAACAGCCATATGAGGAAGAGGATGTTTTTGCACCTTCTATTTACCAAGAGGATCATCCGTTGGGAAAAGAATATCATAAGATTGCAGCGAAAATTGTTGCAAAAGTAGAAGAATAATGGAAAAAGCCGGACGTAAATGGATGCGTCCGGCTTTTTATATTGGCTATTCTTGGCCTTTATCTCCGCCTCCACCAGACTCACCGCCGCCCTCATTTTCTTGGCTTTGTCCACCTTCTTGTTCTCCACCTTTATCACTTTGCTTTTCTTTTCCTTGTTTTTCAGCGGCCTTGAGTAATGTTTTTTGAATTTTTTCTTGAAAGAGCGGGCTATCCAATGATTCATGGATCATTTCATTTAAATGAGTACGGAATTCCTGGCTTTTCATTAATTGTTGTAAATGGCTGGTCATTTCCGGATCTTGTAATAAATCCAGCATTTGTTTTTGGAAGTTTGGATCATTCATTAATTTTTTCATGAGATTTTTTTGTTCATCTTCCAAGGATTTTGCATAGTCTTTTACGAATTCCGGATCCTCAAAAAGTTTTTTCCACATTTCTTGTCCTTTATCAGAAGATAATGCTTCCTGTATGGACTGTTTCACAACATCAGATTCCATCACGAGTTTTTGCTTCATTTTTTCATCTGCAAGCAGCTCACGAAGTGCTTTTTTACCATCTTCTGTTTGCAAGATGTCGACGACCATTTTTTTCGTTTGATCATAATCCAATTCTTTTTCTGCCGCTTCCCCATTACATGCTGCCAATGTCACGCACAGCAAGACTGCGGTAGCAAGCTTTATCATCTTTGCCATGCTCGGCTCCTCCTTTTGCTTATTCTTAATATGGTTGGTAAATATAAAAATATGCACTTCATGAAGGAAAAAACAAAGGGTTCGTGTTAAAATACGTATGGATACAAGAAAAAATTAAAAAAGATAGCTTCTTTGCATCATATGTATGCGATGTGTGGCAGGAGGATATTAGATTGAAAACGCGTAACGTTGTGCAATTATTTGTTAGAACACTTGCAATTGGTGGTTTAATTGGTTTGGTAACCAGTTTTTTTGTAAATCCTGGAGTGTATGCAGAAAATATGAGTCCATTCCGATTTATGGAACTGGTTGGTTTGGTATTCTTTTATTTGGGATTTGGTTTATTATCAAGTGTAATTAGTCAAACTGGTTTTTTTGCATATTTATATATTAACCGTTTTGGACGTAGTTTATTTCGATCATTCTGGCCAACTGTACAAATGCTATTGGTTGCGTTTGTGGCGTTTGACCTCATTTATTTCCCTTATAAAGCCTATGATGGAGAGGTTTCCGTCTTTTGGTTTATCGCCATGTCGGCAGCGATTGTCGGAATTGGTTGGTTTGTTGCATCGATTAAAGCAAAAGCAACCAATCCATCAGCATTTACACCTGCTCTATTTCTAATGGTTGTGATGACGACAATTGAATGGATGCCTGGGCTACAGGCAGAAGGTACGGAATATGCACTGCTGATGATACCTGCATTGCTTGCATGTAATATATATCAGTTAATGGCATTGCATCGTCTGCCAGCACAAAATCCAACTGCAAAGGCACCGGTGACTGCTTCGCCACAGCCAACACGCCCAGCTGGTAAGAAAAAGAAAAGCAATAAACGATAAACATAAAAAAACCTGCAGTTCAAATCGGGACTGCAGGTTTTTGTGTGTGAAACGCGAAACGGTGATGGTGACCAAGCCTTCGTTTTTCGACAATAGCTTTTCTTATTCGACAATTTTCTCTTTTGCTTCCGCTTGATGAATGATTTCAGATATCGTAGCGAATTGATAGCCCTTATTTTTTAATCCAGGTAATATCGTTTTTAATGCACCAGCCGTTTGTTTAGCTGCATCAGATGCGTGAAGCAGAATAATGTCACCGTTATCCGTTTCTTTTAAAACAAAATCGGTAATTTCTTGTGTACCTGGATTTTTCCAATCATTTGGATTCACATTCCAGTGTATGACCTGGAAATCTAAGCTTTCTGCCAATTCGATAATTTCCTCACTAAAATGCCCGCTCGGTGTTCGCAATAGCTGTATATCCTTATATCCCAGCTTACGAAAAACTTCTTTTGCATAGATTAAGTCTTTCCTTACCTGACTCAGCTCTTGATCTAGATAACTTTTATATCGATAGCCAAGCATCCCCAACTCATGTTTGTCCGCAATAATTGCTTCTAAAATATCTGGATGACGTTCTGCCCATTCTCCACTAACAAAAAATGTTGCTGTTGCATCACTATCTTTTAGTTGTTTTAAAATATCATGAACCTTTTCTTCGCCCCAGCTAATATTAAAGGTTAAACCGATATCTTTTGCATCTGGATTTCCTCTCGCCAAAGCAGCCGGCCCCTTTTTTGAAAAAACAGACATCACACCATCACTTTGAACCCATACATATAAAGCAGCGATAAAGGCTAAACTAACAACAACGAACAATCGTCGAGTACGGTTAAATTTCCAAACATAAAAGTGTTGCATCGTATCCGCTCCCCCTCCGTATAGACAAGCACTTGTTTAAGCATATGAACAATTTTTGAAAATATGAGCCGAATGGTTGCATTCAAAATGGAACGTAATTAATTGCGGTTGATAAGAAAACTTGTCTAGACAATCTTCCTATCAACCGACAAAATATAACAAATTTCTCGAATCTATATAGTATAGAACCAATGAAGAGGAAATTAGCGTTTTATTGTGGTATTTTGGGGTATTTAATAAGGGATTAGCATAGAAGGTATGAGGTGAATGCAATGTTAGGGTTGCTTATTAATGAAATGGAGCAAAAAGAAATCGAATATCTAGTGAAACGTGAATTGGATGAACTATCGATGGATTTGGAAGACCATCGAATTGATCATATGGTAAAACGTGCAATGAGAGAACGATACCGCTCTTTATTTCAATTGCTGCGCCGTGTGGCATGTGAGGGAGAATGTATGAAGTATATGCCGAAGCGTTCGGAAAACGAATAAATAGGCGATACGGTAATGTATATATAAAATAATTAATTAATAAAATGAACGAAGACACCTAAGCCGTATGTGCGTGCGGTAGCCTGTCTTCTTTTTTTATGTAAAAAACACCAAATGAGCGATCCGCGTTGCAACATGATCGCATTTATGGTGAATTTGGATCATATGCATTTTTTATTCAATTTTTTATTGCACTACACAAAAATATATGGTATATTATTTTTTGTTGTCAGCAAAACAACCGACATTTTTATACAAGATAAATGAAAATGAAAAAACGTGTTGACTTTTGTTCGCAACCATGATAAATTATATCTCGTCGCTTCATTGCGGCAAACACAATTGATCTTTGAAAACTGAACAAAACAACCAGTATGTCAAGAGAAACAGAACCCTGTTTTTCTTTAAAAAAATTAGTCAGAATTTGTTTCTGATTGCTAAGTATGAAACTTTACTTTTTTGGAGAGTTTGAT
>NZ_QTSZ01000008.1 GCF_003730295.1 Ornithinibacillus gellani | reverse complement strand
AAAAAAAATGAAAAAAATTTTAAAAGAGGTAAAAAAACATAAATAGTACTCACTTTTGAACACTAAAAAAACCACAGAAATGCTAAGTGTGAAAGCATTTCTGTGGTTTTAACTGTCAAACATGAGATTATATCACAATGGAAAATGCAGGGGTATCATTTATTCAAAAGGATTGCAAACGTCTAGAATTTGTGTTAAGAATAATGAATAGCATAAAATTTGTTATACGATGAAAGAATGAAGTAGTTAATCAAATCCCTTTCTAAGAGAGCCGGTGGTGGTGTGAATCGGTAAATATTTGATGACGAATTACGTTCCGGAGTATTCCTTACGTTATTGATAGCGTAAGGACGGTGGCGACCGCCATCGTTATCAATACCAAGTGGCAATTGTATAATTGCAACAAGGGTGGTACCACGTGTATTCAAACTCGTCCCTTTTTTAGAGGGAGGAGTTTTTTGTATTTTTATAGCTTTTATTAACGATGAAGAAAGGAAAATGAAAATGGGTAGGATGGATATTTTACAAGATTTAGAAAACCGAGGTCTGATCCAGCAAACGACGGATCGTGAGGGTTTAGAGCAGCATTTAGCGAATCATCAAGTAACACTTTATTGTGGATTTGATCCAACGGCAGATAGTTTGCATATTGGACATCTGGTACCTTTGACCATGTTAAAACGATTTCAACAGGCAGGGCATCGACCAATAGCACTTGTCGGTGGGGGAACTGGTATGATTGGTGACCCAAGTGGGCGATCAAGTGAACGCTCTTTAAATGAGACCTCTGTCGTGCATGGATATGCGGAATCGATACGAAAACAGATTGATAAGCTGCTTCCTTTTGATGAAGATGAAAATCCGGTCGTGTCTAGAAATAACCATGATTGGTTAGCAAGTATGACGATAATTGATTTTTTACGTGATACTGGTAAGCATTTTGGAATCAATTACATGTTAGCAAAAGAATCTGTTTCGGCACGAATCGAACAGGGGATTACGTATACGGAATTTAGCTACATGATTTTGCAATCCTTGGACTACCTGAAATTATATGAGGAAGAAGGCTGTACCCTGCAAATTGGTGGTAGTGACCAGTGGGGAAATATCACAGCTGGCATGGAATTAATCCGTCGTTCACGCGGGGATGAATCGGAAGAAATCAAAGTATTTGGCTTAACTGTACCATTGATTACGAAAGCAGATGGAACTAAATTTGGTAAAACTGCAGGTGGTGCTGTTTGGCTTGATCCGAAGAAAACAACTCCATATGAATTTTATCAATTTTGGATTAATACAGATGATCGTGATGTCATGAAGTTTATTCGTTACTTTACGTTCCTATCTGATGAAGAAATGGAAGCTTTAGAGGTGGAGGTTGCTGAAAGGCCAGAGCAGCGCAAAGCGCAAAAACGATTAGCTGAAGAAATGGTTCGAACTGTCCACAGTGAAGCGGCATTACAACAAGCCCAAAAAATTACACAGGCCTTATTTAGCGGGGATATAGCCGCATTATCAGCAACAGAAATTGAACAGGGCTTTAAAGATGTTCCAACATTCACATTAGCAAAAGAAGACATCAGCTTGGTTGATTTGCTCGTTTCTGCCAAGATTTCTTCATCCAAGCGGCAGGCAAGGGAAGATATTCAAAATGGCGCGATTTATGTGAATGGGAACAGAAATCAAGAACTGGCACATGTGATAGGAGCAGAAGATCGGATGGATGATCGTTTTACCATCATTCGCCGCGGTAAAAAGAAATACTTCATGATTAAGTATGAATAAACACAAATAGATGATGCAATTCTAAAAACCGGTTTGGCGAATAGGCCTTATCGGTTTTTTGCATAATATTTTTAGGTTACTGCGAAATATTTACAACAAAAAAACCATCTTTGGTATGATGTATACCAAAGATGGTTTCGGATTCCCGCGTATCAACTACTTACGGGAGTAGAATTCAACGATAAGCTGTTCGTTAATTTCTGCTGGTAATTCAGAACGTTCTGGTAGGCGTGTGAATACACCTTCCACTTTGTCAGCATCAAATGTTAGATATTCAGGAATGAAGTTATTCACTTCAATTGCTTCTTTAACAATATCTAAGTTTCTTGCTTTTTCACGAAGACCAATAGTTTGGCCAGCTTTTAAACGGAAAGATGGGATATCTACGCGAGAACCATCAACCGTTACATGACCGTGGTTCACAAGCTGACGAGCTTGTCTGCGTGTACGAGCCAAGCCAAGGCGATAGACGATGTTGTCCAAACGTGATTCTAAAAGAACCATGAAGTTTTCACCGTGAACACCTTTCATTTTACCTGCTGTGTTGAACAAGTTACGGAATTGACGCTCGTTCAAACCATACATGTAACGAAGTTTTTGCTTTTCCTGAAGCTGTAAACCATATTCAGAAATCTTTCTGCGTTGGTTTGCTCCATGTTGCCCAGGAGCATAAGGGCGTTTATCTAGCTCTTTACCAGTGCCAGTTAGTGAAATGCCAAGACGACGTGATTTTTTCCAAACGGATCCAGTATAACGTGACATAAGACATTTCCTCCTTTTATTTTATTTGCATAAAATAAATCAACCGTGATTCCATACGTAGCACATTATGTCTTCCTGTACCATCGCTCCAGTAGCAGAGAGTTACACGATACACCTCTTGAAAGGCAATTTGCCCCAGCGAGGAACATACTGTTTACCAACGTAAGAAGCACATAGGCCACTTTCTATTATTTTACACAAAGAATAGTATATAATTTTTAACGACGAAAGTCAATGAATTGTTGAATAAAAGTAGATTTTAGATGCGTGAAATGAAGGTAGGGTATATGCTTATGTAATAGACCCCTGCGGTTTTGTTCATTAGCACCGCAGGGTTTGTCCATTATAGATGGGAGATAAGCATGTCGACAAATTGCTCTAAGTACTGCTGATCAACCTGATCAAATCTTTCCAGGCTGGGGCTGTCGATATCTAACACACCGAATGGTTTGCCTTGCACAATAATCGGTACAACGATTTCTGATCTACTGGCACTATCACAAGCGATATGTCCAGGAAAAGCTTGAACATCTGGAACGAGCTGTGTTTTTCGTTCCTTGATAGCTGTACCACAAACACCTCTTCCATTGGGGATACGTATACATGCAGGTAATCCTTGAAAGGGGCCTAATACAAGTTGTTCTTCTTTCCAAATATAGAATCCAACCCAGTTAACGTCTGTTAAGAAGGAATTCAGTAGTGCTGATGCATTGGATAGATTGGCAATAACATCTGTTTCACCATCTAATAAGGCATGAAGCTGCTTTAGCATGATTGGATAATCCTGTTCACGGTTCCCCGTATATGAAATGGTTTGAAACAAAATAATACATCCTTTCGTGAAATATGATTCGACAAAACATCGGTATTTGTCGACCGAATGATGCAGGAAATAAAGGTTCCATGTCGTATTTGTGATTATAGAAGGAGATGACATGTCATGACAATAAGTCCGACTAAACAAAAAGTAATGGATGCTGCATCATCCTTGTTCTATCAAAAAGGATTTCATGGTACTTCTGTTCGCGATATTGCTGAAAAGGCAGATGTCAATGTATCCTTGATAAGCTATTATTTTAAAGGAAAACAAGGTCTGCTGGAATTCGCGGTAACGAGTTACTATGAAGCTTATTTGAAAGAACTGGAAGATACTTGGAACGAATCCGTTGGTCAAACTGCATTTGAACAATTAAAAAAAATAATTTTCACTATTATACATTATAAGGCAAGTAACCACCAATTTTCTTGTTTCATTCATCGGGAGCTATCGTTGGATTCTATTTTTGTGAGAGAAATGGCGGTTACTTATTTGGCGAAGGAACACCACATTATTAGTAATGCATTCTTTCAAGCATTACGTGAAGCAAATCACGGGAACACAGATTACGACATTCTATTGCTACAGTTGAAAGGTATGATTGCAGCTCCATATATATTGGAAGATAATAGAAAGAACCAGCCATTTGATGACTATGGCAGAAATCAATTTGTTAACCGATATGTCAAAACAATTCACGACTGGCTAGGCTATTTAGTTAACCAGCAGATTACAATCTAAATAGGAAATGGTTGGCTGATTTTCCATTAAATATTACAGGTTTTTGAAAAGCTTATGAATCGCGCCATGACAGGAATCTATAAAATTGCATATTTCGTCATTTTTTTTATTAATTTTAGCAAAAATGGTGATGAACATGGTATCATAAGTATAATAATGAGGGAATTGTTCACATGGTATGCATATGCAAGTTGGTCGGCATACATGGAACACATGAAAGATAAAGAACCTCTTTCCGGAAAATCAGTTAGGAGGCAAAACATGACAGCATATATTATCGGATTTATTCTACTTATTATCACATTAATTATTATCGGACTCCTTTTACGGAAACGTATCTATGATCAGGTGGACCGCCTTGAAAATTGGAAAATGGAAATAATGAGTCGTAATATCGCTTCTGAATTATCACGAATCAAAGTATTGAACTTATCGGGTGAAACACAGGAAAAATTTGAATCATGGAAAGGCCGTTGGGACTTTATTCTCACGAAAGAGCTTCCAGATATCGAGGAATACTTATTTGATGCGGAGGACGCAGCAGACCATTATCGCATTCCGACAGCAAAAAAGACGCTGCAGACTATAAATGTGAAGTTAGAAACAGTAGAGAAGGACTTGGAAAAGATACTGTCTGAGTTAGAAGAATTGATTCACTCGGAAGAAACAAGCCGTAAAGAAATTGCTGAACTGCAACCGAACATAAAAGGATTGCGAAAACAAATTTCCCAAAATAGATATCAATATGGAAAAGCTGATGTTCGTTTTGAAGTGGAATTGGATGAGCTGGATCAAAAGCTTAATCGATACTTTGAATTAACGGAATCAGGGAACTACATAGAAGCTAAACATTTAGTTGATGAATTGAAAGAAAATCTCGATGAAACGAAAGTACATATCGAAGAATTTCCCGGCTTACTGAAATCTTGTAAGCATGAATTACCAGCACAGCTAGATGATTTATCTTCTGGGATGAAAACGATGAAAGAAGACGGATATCGAATTGAACATTTAGGCTTCGAAAATGAAATCAGTGGCTATCAACAGCGCCTTTTGGACTGTATTACAGCACTTGAAAAGGGTGAAGTGGAAACAGCGAAAGAAACAATTGAGGAAATTGACCACCGAACCGCTGAAATGTATGAGTTATTGGAAAAAGAGGCAGTTGCAAAAGGGTACATTGAATCCAATATGGCAAATTATGAACGTACATTGGATGAAATTGCGTCTACTTTTCAGGAAACAAAGGTGGAAGTGGAGACACTTCGTAAAACATATTATGTGGATGACCAGGATACGGAAAAGTATATTTCCTTAGAAAAAGAGATTAACTCCTTAAGGAAACAGCTGGAGGAATTAAAGGAGAAGCTGGAAGATTCGGATACCGCACATTCTGAATTACGTTCTATGGTAGAAAACGGTCTGGACCAGATGAAAGAAATCACCAAAAATCATGATGCCTTTAAAGATCGGATGTTAAATCTACGTAAGGATGAAATGGAAGCGAAGGAACGCGTGGCAAATATGCAGGATGAAATCAATGCGATTCATCGTCGTTTGCAAAAAAGTAATATTCCAGGTGTTCCAAGCTTCATATGGAATGCAATGGACGAAGCAATGGATAAAAACAATCGAGTCCTTGCTGCACTGGACAAGCAACCATTGGATATGGCAGAAGTCCAGCAGGCATTACGAGATGGTGCAGCTTCCATTGAACAGCTATCAGAGCAAACGGATATGATGTTAGATCAAGCATATTTAACAGAGCAAGTTATTCAATATGCGAATCGGTATCGGAGTAAATTCCCTTTACTCGCTGCAAAGCTTGAGGAATCAGAGCGTTTATTCCGCTCTTATGAATACGAACTTTCCTTGGAACATGCTGCAAAAGCAATTGAAGAGGTAGAACCAGGTGCATTGAAGCGAATTGAAGAATATCAGTTAGCATCTAGTGAAGGATAAGAATGGGAAGGGCTGTCTGGAGAAAAGATACATGTCATCTTTTCAAAGGTCAGCCTTTATTATTTGTATGAAATCCTTCTACGAAAGCCAAATACGATAGGTTTTGTCCCTGAGACATGGGCAGGTGAAGCTTTTAGAAGAAATAATGTAAGTGGGTTTGTTGCTTGCACATTTTTATAGGATTTATTATGATACAGGAATGAAATGAAACAGAACTGAAACGTATAATAATTAATTAGATAGATAACGTACAATCGGGTACGAATAAGGGGTTAAAGGTAATGATTTATTTAGATAATAGTGCTACAACTAAACCACATCCAGATGTGTTGAAAAGCTATGTCCAGGCATCAGAGCAATTTTTTGCTAATCCTTCATCTATCCATCAACTTGGTGGACAGGCGGAAAGGCTTCTGCTGCGAGCAAGACAGCAAGCTGCGGATATATTGCACGTACATGAGGATGAGATTATTTTTACCTCAGGCGGAACCGAAGGAAATAATATGGCAATCATGGGAGTGGCTATGCAGCATCAGAGAAGGGGAAAGCATATCATCACATCGGAAATAGAACATCCTTCCGTTTATGATGCATGTAAAGGGTTGGAACAGCTTGGATTTGAGATAACGGCTTTACCTGTCGATGCAAATGGCCAAGTAAGTGTAGAAGAAGTAAAAAAGTCTATTCGTAACGACACCATCCTAATCAGTATTATGCATGTGAATAATGAAATAGGCAGTATTCAACCCATTCAAGAGATTGCAGAAATTGCTGCTACACATCCCAAATTATTTTTTCATGTAGATGCTGTACAAGGATTAGGGAAGATTTCCTTAAATCTTTATCATCCAGGGATAGATATATGTACGCTATCGGGTCATAAAATACATGGAGTAAGAGGAACTGGTATGGTCTATGTAGCGCGGTCGACGAAGCTATTTCCCTTGTTACAGGGCGGTGGGCAGGAATACGGCAGACGATCTGGAACGGAAAATTTAGCCGGAAGTGTATCCATGGTGAAAGCCCTGCGCTTGATGATGGACCGTGAGAAAACAGACCTTGAACATCTTCGCATGCTTTATCAACAACTACGAACAAAACTAGAGCAAATCGATGGCGTGATGATTAACTCACCGATTGATGGCGCGCCACATATTTTGAATTGCTCCATTCCAGGACTGAAGCCGGAAGTCGTCATTCATGCTTTAGGTAAAAGAGATATTTATATTTCTACCAAATCAGCTTGTTCTTCTAAGCAATCGGATATTAGCAGGGTACTCGCAGCATGTGGATATTCAAGAGAGCGTGCATCCTCTGGGCTACGTATCAGTCTGTCTTATGACACAACAACGGAAGAAATTACGACTTTTATTGAAGCATTAAAGGAAGTTATTCAACATTTAAAAGAGATATTGGAGTAGATAACATGGAATTTGATCATTTATTAATTCGTTATGGGGAAATAGCCTTAAAAGGAAAAAATCAAAAAAAGTTTTTGGTAAGACTTCAAGAAAATATTCAGCATGCATTAAAAGATTATTCAGCAGTAAAAGTAAAGCGTACTCAAGGTAGAATGTTTGTACTATTGAATGGTCAGGATCCAGAACCGATTATGGAGCGATGTCAGCATATTTTTGGTATACACAGCTTTAGTCTTGCGATTAAGGTTGAAAATGATTTGAACCGAATCAAGGAAGCCGCATTATATGCTTTAAAGAATGCAAATCATCCAAACACCTTTAAGGTGACGGTAAGAAGGGTTAATAAAGGCTTCCCATACCGTTCACAGGAGCTATTACAGGAATTAGGTGCACATCTCCTGATGCATACGGACAATATAAAGGTAGATGTCCATCATCCAGATGTAGAAGTAAAGGTGGAAATCCGTGCAGAAGGAACATATATTACTTCAGGTCTAACATTTGGATTGGGCGGATTGCCAGTTCGTACAGGAGGTAAAACCCTGCTATTGCTTTCAGGTGGAATTGACAGTCCTGTTGCAGGATTTTTAGCGATGAAACGTGGTGTGGAAGTAGAAGCTGTTCACTTTCACTCTCCACCTTTTACAAGCGAGCGTGCAAAACAAAAGGTGATTGATTTGGCAGAAAAACTAACATACTATGGCTATCCGATTAAAATCCACCTCGTGCCATTTACAAAGCTACAGCAAAAAATATACCAAGAGATACCGGAAAGCTATGCGATTACCGTGATGCGTCGCATGATGATGCGTATTAGTGAAGCAATCTGTCGCAACCAGGATATACTGTCCATTACAACAGGTGAAAGTCTAGGACAAGTGGCAAGTCAGACGATGGAAAGCATGAATACGATTAATGAGGTTACGAATTATCCAATTTTACGGCCATTGATTGCCATGGATAAGGATGATATTATTCGGATTTCCAAGCAAATTGACACCTATGATATATCCATTCGTCCATTTGAGGATTGTTGTACGATTTTTGTTCCGAAAGCACCAAAGACAAACCCAAAGCGGAGTAAAGTGAATTATTTTGAAGATAAATTTGATTTTACCGATTTGTTGGAAGAGACCATGCAAGGGATTGAAACGATTGAGGCTGGTACAGATAAACAAGAAGAGGCTTTCCGGGACTTGCTTTAATAAGCAATGACCGTTATTCCAAACAAGCACCAAAAAAGACAACACTTACCAGTTATAATTCCCTTCCTTCTACACATTCTAAGTGTACCAAGGAGGTGATGAACATGGCTAATAACAACTCAAACCAAATCTTGGTTTCTGGAGCCGAGCAGGCTATCAACCAAATGAAGACAGAGATTGCTTCTGAATTTGGTGTACAACTTGGTGCCGATACGACCTCCCGTGCAAATGGTTCTGTTGGAGGAGAAATTACAAAACGTCTTGTTCACATGGCTATGCAAGGCATGCAAGGTCATCAATAATCTAAATAACAAATGGAAAAGGACTATTCCGGAAACGGAGTAGTCCTTTCATTCTATAGAAATGTGCGGCGTACACGATCCCAATATGAATTGTTTTTCAGTTTAACGGTTTTTACAATTTTATCACTTAATGTAACGGTGATATTCTTAATATTGCGGATAGAATATGCCTCATTATCTAAACCAATAATCGGATAATCATTCCCATCCTGAATCACATCAAGCTCTAATTTTCTACCTTTGCTTAAAATAAATGATGATCCCAATGTACGATATCGATTATTATTTAATGAAGCCAGCTCCGTAACCTGGAAACAGGGCAGTAATGGATCGATGACAGCTCCGCGGGTAGACTTATTGTATCCAGTACTACCAGTTGGCGTCGCAACAATTAAACCGTCCCCACGAAACGTTTCAAAAAACATATCATCAATTAATACGTCCATGACAATGGTTTTAATAATGACAGATCGAATACTTACTTCGTTTAAACAAGGATAGGTCATACCGCCATTTACCTGTACATCAATCACGGGAAACCTTCTGACTTCAAGCTCCTCATGTTGCATTGTATACAGCATTGAATCAAAGTTATCCAATTCAAAATCACAGTAGAGCCCAGACTCATCGGCTCTTGTAATACCTACATAGATGCAATCCTGCCGAAAACCGGTTTTTCGAACAGCCTGCAAAAACGCACCATCTCCGCCAATACTAATAACAATGGATGCATCATCCGAATGTTCAACAATGTTAAAATCATTCGTTTTCGCAGCATCAAATAAAGGGACAAGCTTTTTTTCCAATGCTTCATCTGGCTGATAGTAAAAATAAATATTTTTACGATTTGGCATACCGTCCCGCCTCCAATTATATAATCTTGACTTCATCGTACCATTATTCGAAGGGCATTCTCAATGATTAGCATATCGTTCTTCCATTGTTTTGTATGAAGTCCATGAATTCGTCACAAACTAGAAAACAAAATCATAATGGAGCGATAGGAGATGCTAATACTAATTGCAGGCTGCCTCTTGGTTATTTTGATGCTAATGATATTCTGCATGCTTTGGACGTCTGTTGATATTGAAATATCAATTACATTTGATCAAAACGAGCAGCAAGCTATAGTACATATCCGTTGGCTGGCTTTTTGTATTATGAAGAAACATTTTAGTTTAAAGGAAAAACAATCAAATCCAATTCAAGAACTAGCTTATTTGGTAGAGTCCAATCACCTACAGGATGTGAAGACAACAATCAATCATATACAGAAAAAAATATCGAATTGGTGGTCTTTAGCAATTCATTTGCAAAAAAACCTGACCATTCGTCATTTACATTGGTTCACCTATGCTGGTACAGGAGAAGGGTTATCCACAGGTATCCTCTGCGGATTGATTTGGTCTGTGATTGGTCCCATTCAAGCAGGGATGAAAACTTACAGAAATATCACCTGTAAACCGGAAATATCCTGTACACCTATTTTTCAAGCGCCTGTATTTGCGACGAAAATGGATTGTATGTTATCGATTCAAACAGCACAAGCTATACGTACAGCTTTTCAGTGGAGGAGTTGGATTAAAAAGCATCTTCGTTCTCCTGAGAGCGAATAAATTATAATGAGGAGGAGTCTAATGGAAGAACAAGAACATCCGATACAAGGGTTAATGACAACTGCAATGGAAAATATTAAAAGTATGGTAGAAGTGAATACAATAGTAGGGGAACCGGTGGAATCGCCTGATGGAAGTATGATTATTCCAGTCTCCAAAGTAGGGTTTGGATTCGCAGCAGGCGGAAGCGAATTCCAATCTCAGTCAACCCAGGAAGGCGACCAAGAATCTATCCTGCCGTTTGGTGGAGGAAGTGGTGGAGGTGTATCCATCACTCCAGTTGCATTTTTAATTGTTAATGACAAAGGTGTCAAGATGGTTCATTTAAATGAAAATACACATATATACGAAAAAATGCTGCACCTTGCTCCAAAGGCAATGGATAAGATACAGGAATTAATGAAAGAATCGAATACAAAGCAACCAACATCACGGAAGGATAGACATCAACATTTGGATAAATCAGATGATAATGAAGCGTTGAACTATGATATATAAGGGGTTAGATGATGGAGTCAAAAAAATGTCACACATAATGAATGTGGATTATTGGACATGTTTGTCTTTAAAATTCATAATAAAGATTGAAGACAATATGTATTGGGAGGAATGATCCAATGGTTCAAGTAACATTTCAAGAAAAACCTGTAACCTTGCTTGGTGAAGAAATTAAAGTTGGTGATCAAGCACCTGACTTCACTGTTCTTAGCAATGATTTGTCTGAGAAATCTCTTAAGGATTATGAGGGAAAAGTAAAACTCATTAGTGTAGTTCCTTCACTTGATACTGGAGTTTGTTCCGCACAAACAAAACGCTTTAATGAAGAGGCAGACAAACTTGATAACGTGCATGTATTAACCATTAGTATGGACTTGCCTTTTGCTCAAACGCGTTGGTGTGCAGCAAATGGTATTAAGAAATTGGATACACTTTCCGATCATCGAGATGCTGATTTCGGTGAAAAATATGGTGTATTAATTAAAGAACTTCGTTTACTAGCAAGAGCTATTTTTGTTGTTGATTCCAATAACAAAGTAACTTATGTAGAGTATGTAAAAGAAGTTACAACCCATCCAGATTATGATAAGGCGCTTGATGCAGCAGCTAAAGCTGAATAAATCTTACTATTCTCTCTTCTGATATTCGGAAGAGGGATTTTTCTTGAATTTTATTTTCAATTTGCAAGTACTTTACATGTTTAATTGTATGGCTAATCTAACTTTTTTGAATTGCAGTTTTACGTCATATATTATTCACATAATTGGTTAGCTATATTTTGTACACCTGCAGCTTGTTTTTGTTACAATAGAAGCGTTCATGGAGATTGGAGGAACGTTATGGAAAAAATGAAAGTGGATGTTTTATTTACTTGGTTAGATGAAACCACACAGCTTATTCAACAGCATATGGAAGAAACATACCTTGATAGTTTATCGATTACGCTTGAAACGTTATTTTTTCAGCAGGCTGCTGAAGATATGGATGATATACTGACCCATAAATTAGAATCAGCCTTAAAGAATATCCAATTAGATACGTACGAAAAGTTTGAAATACGAAAGGCCATTCAACTGGCAATATTAAAAGGGATGAAGGATTCCACGCAACAGCAACATTTAATGACACCGGAAACGATAGCAATGCTTATTGGCTATCTTACCAATAAATTAACAGCTAAAATGGATTCTATCCGATTGTTTGATCCAGCAAGCGGAACTGGAAATTTATTAACCATTGTCATGGAACAATTAGAACAACCAGTGCAGGCATTTGGTAGTGAAGTTGATCCTACATTAATACAATTGGCCGTATGGAATGCCAATCTCCAAAAAACTTCCATTGAATTCTTTCATCAAGATAGTTTAAGACCGTTTTTATTAGATCCGGTCGACGTTGTAGTAGCTGATCTTCCAGTTGGATATTATCCGGATGATGTGCGTGCGAGTGATTTTGAACTGAAAGCAGACGAAGGCCATTCCTATGCACATCATTTATTTATCGAGCAGAGCATGAATTATACGAAGGATGGTGGCTATCTTCTCTTTATCGCCCCTAACTTTTTATTTGATGATGATCAATCTGCGAAGCTTCATAAGTATATTCAAAAGCATGCTTATATTTCAGGGGTGTTACAGCTGCCGGAAACAGCATTTAAAGCTAAGGAAAATGCAAAGTGCATCGTAATATTGCAGAAAAAAGGGGAGCAAGTACAGGCACCAAAGCAACCGCTCCTTGTTCAGCTGCCTTCATTAAGTAATGCGCACGCAATGGAGGATATTTTAAGTAAAATGAATGACTGGTTTAACGAAAATACGAACAATTAAGGGAGTTGGAACAGCATGAGTTATGTATTGGCTATAAATGCAGGCAGCTCTTCCCTCAAATATCAGTTGATTGAGATGCCTAATGAAACAGTATTGGCTAAAGGTCTAATTGAACGGATTGGGCTTCCGGAATCCATCATTACATTGGAAATAGATGAGCAAAAAGATAAAAGAACGATAGATATACCGAATCATGAGGTTGCTGTTCAGTTGCTTCTTGATGATTTAACAAAGTCTGGCGTAATTGAAAGCCTAGATATGATTGACGCGGTTGGGCATCGTGTTGTCCATGGTGGCGAAATGTTTAGTGATTCTGTGAAAATTGATGATGAAGTAATGGAGCAGATTGATATCTTATCAGAGCTTGCCCCATTGCATAATCCAGCAAATTTAACTGGAATTAAAGCATTTAAAGAAATTTTACCGAATGTACCAATGGTTGCTGTGTTTGATACAGCATTTCACCAAACCATGCCAGAAGTATCTTATCTCTATAGTTTGCCAAGATCATATTATGAAAAATACGGGATTCGTAAATATGGATTTCATGGTACTTCCCATAAATATGTATCGCAGCGTGCATCAGAATTGCTTGGTATTCCATTGGAACAGCTGCGTTTGATCTCCTGCCATCTTGGAAATGGGGCAAGTGTAACAGCGATTGAAGGCGGAAAATCCATTGATACGTCTATGGGATTCACACCCCTTGCAGGTGTAACAATGGGTACGCGCTCTGGAAACATTGACCCTGCTTTAATTCCATATATTATGGAGAAGACCGGAAAAACTGCGGATGAAGTATTAGATGTATTGAATAAAGAAAGTGGTATGCTTGCATTATCTGGTTTCTCAAGTGATTTACGAGATATAGAGCAGCAGGCAGATCAAAATGAACGTGCAGATTTAGCGCTTAATGTGTTTGCCGCACGAATCCATAAATATCTCGGCTCCTATGCTGCAAGAATGTCAGGTTTGGATGCCATTATATTCACTGCAGGTGTTGGAGAAAATAGTGACACCATTCGCGCAAAAGTATTAAATGGTCTGGAATTTATGGGAGTATACTGGGACCCAGTTTTAAATAAAACACGTGGGAAAGAAGCATTCATTAACTATCCACATTCACCAGTAAAGGTCTTAATTATCCCGACGAATGAAGAAGTCATGATCGCTAGAGATACAATGCGTTTAATTTAATATGACGCGATGGGAGGGAGCTTCTATTGTCATATCAAACTCATAAAAACAAGCTGGACCATGTTTCCTGTCTCGTTATTACGGTTAGTGACACCCGTACTGTGGAAAATGATCGAAGTGGTCAATTAATGGTTTCCTTGTTGAAAAAAGCAGGTCACACCATCTATGATAAAAAGATTATTCCTGATGAGCAAGAAGCCATTCAGCAAGCAATCGAAACAGGATGTCAAAATTCCGAAATAGAAGTAATCTTAACCAATGGTGGCACCGGCGTAGCAAAACGGGATGTAACGATAGAGACTATGCGTCCATTATTGGATAAAGAAATCCCTGGTTTTGGAGAATTATTTAGATGGTTAAGCTACCGGGAGGATATCGGAACAGGAGCAATCATGTCACGAGCTGCAGCGGGAGTACGTGATGTGACGACCATTTTTTCACTACCAGGATCTACCGGTGCTGTAAGATTAGGGATGGAACGATTAATCCTTCCTGAAATTACACATATTGTATACGAAGCAAAGAAGCACTTGCTAAACTAACTGTATGATATAAAAAAACAAGCCTTTTCCAAATTCTTGGAAAAGGCTTGATTCATGTCTAACGTACAACCAATACATCACAATTGGCATAACGGGTAATACTTTCTGATACACTACCGATTAAAAAACGTTCCACTGCATTCATGCCAGTAGCTCCACAAATGATGAGATCGGCCTCAAAGGTCGTTGCAATGTTTTTAGCTATTTTTACTTTAGGAGAACCATATTCAACACACCGGACGATATTTTCTACTCCGGCTTCTTTTGCATTTTCTACAAAGCTGTCGACCAATTCTTTCGCGTGTTCCTCAGCACGTTCTGCGAGGGTACGGTCATAAGCCTCTACGGTAGCAAACGTACGAGAATCAACTACATGAGCGATGATAAGACGAGCCTGATTTCGTTTTGCGATGCTCAATGATTTGTTAAAAGCTTTTTCAGATGCTTCTGATCCATCAACTGCGATAACAATATTTTTGTATTCAAATGCATTCATTCGTCTCCACTCCTTTTTGATTCATCACTATTCTCTACCCTTTTATTATACATCATAATCCGTTTGAATTGGAAAAAGAAAACAGTCTGAAATACTGCACGTATACACAAACTAAGACAAGGAGGTGAACGTAATGGATCCGAAAAAAAGGCAACAAAAAGAGCTCATTGAAGATGAATCAGGCATTGCGGCAGTGCAAAATCAGCTCCTCGAAAGCTATCAAAGTGGTGTAGCTGAAGATCAGCTGCATCCAAATAAAGGTATCCATCATTTTAATAACATGAAAAAGTAATCAAGGCATTCCACATTCAAAAAATTGGATGTGGAGTGCTACATCATTTTGCAACTTGGAGAGATTTTGATACAATAGACATACTTTATCGTGCTAAATGGTTAAGCTAACCAAAGTGGAGGGGTTCTCAAATGAAAATTGGTGTGCCAAAGGAAATTTTAAACAATGAAAACAGAGTAGCAATGACTCCAGCAGGGGTGTTATCATTCCGAAATGCAAATCATGACATTTATGTAGAAACTGGCGCAGGACTTGGTGCAGGTTTTACGGATGAACAATATGAAGAAGTCGGTGCGATAATAGTTGATACACCAGAGGAAGCATGGAAGCAAGATATGGTGTTAAAGGTGAAAGAGCCATTACCAGAAGAATATCATTATTTTAGAGAAGGGCTTATTCTATTTACATATCTGCATCTTGCAGCTGAGCCAGAACTCACAAAAGTATTATTGGAAAAGAATGTTATATCGATTGCGTATGAAACCGTACAGTTGGATCAAGGTACCTTACCATTGCTTATTCCAATGAGTGAGGTTGCCGGTCGTATGGCGCCCCAAATTGGAGCACAGTTCTTGGAAAAACATTATGGTGGTAAAGGTGTGTTATTAGCTGGTATCCCTGGCGTGAAACGTGTAAAAATCACGATTATCGGTGGTGGGATTGTTGGGATGAATGCTGCAAAAATTGCAGTCGGTCTAGGTGCAGATGTTACCATTATTGATTTAAATCCAGAAAGACTTCGTCAGCTCGATGATATTTTTGGTTCGTCGTTGAGTACAATGATTTCCAACCCATTAAATATTGCAGAGGCTGTTGCAGCATCTGATCTTGTCATAGGGGCTGTGCTTATCCCTGGCGCTAAAGCACCAAAATTAGTAACAGAAGAAATGGTCAAAAGTATGTCTGAAGGATCTGTTGTCATCGATGTTGCAATTGATCAGGGGGGTATCTTTGAAACAAGTGACCGAATCACTACCCATGATGAACCGACACATGTGAAGCATGGCGTATTACATTATTCTGTGCCTAACATGCCTGGTGCCGTTCCACGAACAGCAACAATCGGATTAACCAATGCTACGGTACCTTATGCTTTGCAAATTGCTAACAAAGGATTTGAGCAAGCCTGTCAGGATAATCAAGCATTACAAAAGGGTATTAATACCATGCGTGGAAAAGTAACCAATCGTGGTGTTGCAGAAGCACATGGATTAACCTTTACTTCTGCAGAAGAATTATTATCATAAATACTTTTTATCGAAAGAGTCTGGGACAAAACCCAGTGAAATACAACAAAAAGAGTTTCAGTAAATTAATTTTTACTGGGACTCTTTTTCATTTTTTTAATCAGCTTCGTCACCCCATAAATCTACCGCCTTCCATGGGCCGGCCTCAAACAACAACCCCGTCTTTAGTCTGATTGCACAACTTTCGAAATAATCTATTTGCCTATTGTAAGTTATTTGAATAGGTGCTATAATTTATTCAATTTTCAATTCTGAGTAAACAACTAGGAATACTTAAATATAAAATGGAAGGGTGGATGTTTATGATCAGCGTATCAAATATACGGAAGAGCTATAAAGATACGGAAGTTTTAAAAGGCATCAGTTTCCAGGTAAATGATGGGGAAGTGGTAGCCATTATTGGTCCATCGGGATCTGGAAAATCGACACTTCTTCGTTGCTTGAATTTTTTGGAACAACCTGATTCTGGATATATCAAAATTGGTGAAGCAGCAGTGCATGCGAAACAATCCAATCGAACTACAGTAAATCAACTGCGATTACAAACGTCTATGGTGTTCCAGCATTACAATTTATTTAAAAATAAAACAGTGCTAGAAAATGTGACACATGGCTTAATTGTATCCAAGAAAATAAAGAAAGAGGCTGCAGAAAAGAAAGGAAGAGAATTACTAAAACAAGTCGGAGTCTTAGAAAAAGAAAATCAATATCCTATTGCCCTGTCTGGTGGACAACAGCAAAGGGTAGGAATTGCAAGAGCACTTGCTGTAAACCCGTATGCCATTCTTTTTGATGAACCAACCTCCTCACTGGACCCCGAGTGGGTTGGGGAAGTATTGCGAGTTATTACTAAGATTGCAAATAATAATAAAACGATGCTTATTGTGACACATGAAATGAATTTTGCTCGTGAGATTGCTGATCAAGTCATTTTTATGGCAGATGGCGTGATTGTCGAAAAAGGAACACCAGAAGAAATTTTTGATTTCCCAAAACAGGAGAGAACGAAGCAGTTTTTAAGGGAGTTTCATAGAAATACCTCTGAGCGAATGGATGCAGTCTATCCAATGGATTATATAAAGGAATTGGTACAGTAAAAAGCATGTAAATAAGGAGGGAATGATTGTGGGATACCAATTAGGAATATTGGATCAAAGTCCAATATTTGCAGGAAAGTCGGCAGAAGATGCTTTGCAAAGTACCATTCATTTGGCACAAAAAGCGGAGCAGTGGGGTTATGAACGTTTTTGGGTGGCAGAACATCATCAATCCCAGAATCTTGCTGGTACATCACCAGAAGTACTAATCTCTCATTTATTAGCAAAAACCACCACCATTAAGCTTGGCTCTGGTGGTGTGATGCTTCAGCATTATAGTCCATACAAGGTAACAGAAGATTTTCAACAGCTAACATTACTTTCACCTGGGAGAGTTGAACTTGGAATAGGAAAAGCGCCAGGTGGTTTTTCCTATTCAACAAGAGCATTACGTTATGGGGTCGGCAGTGATATTGAATTTGCTGAGCGATTTGCAGTACTCAATCAGCTGATACTGGATACATTGCCGGAACACCATCCATTATACGGGGCAAAAGCATTACCAAGACCAAAGGAAGAACTTCCAGTATTTTTATTGGGTGCCAGTCCAAATAGCGCACGGCTTGCAGCAGAACAGAAAACGAATTTCGTCTATGCATATTTCTTAAACAGTCAAAAGGATCATCTTCAGAAAACGTTGCAGGAATATCGAGTGATTTATCCAGCGGGCAAGTTTATGATTGCAATAGCAGTTTTTGCAGCTCCAACGCAGGAAGAAGCTGAACAGGAAGCGGCAGATTATAAAATATATAAAATCCATACCGAAAGTGGGCGTTCGATATCGGTCCAGTCTGTAAAACAAATCGAAATATATCGTGACCAGACAAATGAATCCTTTAAAGTCGAGGAACAGACAGTTGAGATGATTGCGGGCAGCTTAGAATCTGTGAAAACGAAGATCGATTATTTAGCAGCTACCCACCAAATAGATGAATTTATCATTCACACACCAATACGAAATGAAGCAAAGCGTCTTCAATCTTTTGCGTTATTAAGTAAGCTAACCAAAAAGGGTAAGGTCAGAAACTGATTACCTATTAAGAGAGGAGGAATTTCCTTGGATATTGATTTTCGTTACGTACTGCAAATTATCCCGGAATTACTACATTATGTGCCTATCACTTTATATTTAACAGTTGTTTCGATGGGGATTGCGATCATAATTGGCGTTATGCTATCTATCATTCTAGTAAATAAAGTACCTGTCTTACTTTCATTAGCAAAAGTATACATTTCATTTTTTAGAGGGACACCGGTGCTTGTACAACTGTTAATGATTTATTTTGGGCTTCCACAAATCTTTCCAGTATTGAATGAAGTCGGGGCAGGAGTAGCGGCAATTATTGCTTTTAGCCTAAATACCTCATCCTATTTAGCTGAAATATTTCGGGCAGGATTGGAGTCTGTGGATAAGGGTCAGGCAGAAGCAGCCACATCTGTCGGTATGAGTTATGCCCAAGCAATGAGAGGAATTGTTTTACCGCAAGCAGTTCGAAACGCACTGCCAGCAACAGGAAATATGTTTATCGGTTTAATCAAAAATTCTTCCCTAGCTTTTACGATTGGTGTTACGGAATTGTTGGCACAAGGGAAGATGATGGCATCTGCAAATTTGCGCTTTTTTGAAGCCTATCTAGCGGTGGGATTAATTTATTGGGTCATCACTTTTTTATATAGTCAACTGCAAGGATGGTATGAACAACGAATAAGTAAAGCCTATGTTACGTAGGGTTTTGAAAAATAAGGAGGAAAAAAATGAAAAAGCTGTTGTTATTTCTCATTGTATTATTGTTAGGCTTTGCTGCTGGTTGTGGTGAGAATGGAAAGGATAAAGATGTTGCTGGTGCTTCCGGGAAGAAGATTATCAGAGTAGGAGCAACACCAGATGGTTTTCCCACGTCTTATAAGGAAGACGGTGAAATGAAAGGATTTAGTGCAGATATCATTAAAGCGATTATTAAGGAAGCAGGTTATGAAATAGAATGGGTGCTAACGGATTGGAATGGCGTGTTAGCAAATTTACAATCTGGAAAAATAGATACAGCTTCCAATTTTGCTGCAACTGCTGAAAGAGGAAAGGATTATCAATTTACAGATCCTTACTACAGTTCTAAAGCGGTGATAGCTACGGCAGAAAATAACACGACGCTAAAAACAATTGAAGATACAAATGGAAAACAAATCGCTAGCATCATGGGCACAAATTTTGAAAATGTATTAAAGGAACATTATCCAGATGTAGAATACGAGCTTATAACGTATGAATCGAGTGATGTCGTCTACACGGACGTAGCATCAGGTAAAGTGGAAGGATTTGTATTTGGCAGAGAGCAGATCATGGCACAAATTAGCAAGAAAGGTCTTCCTTTACGCATTGTTGCAGAACCATTTGGCAGCCAGCCGGTGGCAATGCCATTTAAAAAAACAAAAGAAAATGATGTTTTAATCTCAGATCTCAATCAGGCAGCAAAAGCTTTGAAAAAAAACGGGAGGTTCTCAGAGATTTCTATGGAGTATTTCGGGGTGGATTTACTGGAGGATGAAGAATAATACAGAAAAGGAAGTGAAAAAATGTCAAAGAAAATGAAGCTGGGCATTCTCATTCAAGGGCCAGGCGGTCATATGAATTCCTGGAAATCAGAAGATGTGCCTGCAGATGGCAGTATTAATCTAGGCCATTATATCAATATAACCCAAAAAGCTGAACAGGCGGGACTGGATTTTGTGTTTATTGCAGATGGACTTCATATTAACGAGCAATCGATTCCCCACTTTTTAAATCGTTTTGAACCAATCACATTGTTATCAGCACTTGCAACTGTGTCCCAAAAGATAGGATTGGTCGGAACTGTATCCACCACCTATAGTGAGCCTTTTAATATTGCACGTCAATTCGCTTCATTAGATCATATATCAAATGGGCGTGCGGGCTGGAATGTCGTCACATCTCCACTTGAAGGAAGTGCGGCAAACTTTAATAAAGGGAATCATCCAGCACATGCCTTACGATATCAAATGGCGGACGAATATGTAGAGGTAGCAAAAGGATTATGGGATTCCTGGGAGGATGATGCATTTGTCCGAAATCGTGAAACAGGGGAGTTTTTTTCTGTTGATAAAATGCATCGTTTAAATCATCGGGGAGAGTTTTTTAATGTACAAGGGCCGTTAAATATTGCACGTTCCATTCAAGGCCAGCCCGTTATTTTTCAGGCAGGTGCATCTAAGACAGGAATCCGTTTTGCTGCCAAACACGGGGAAGCAATTTTCACTAATAAAACGACTTTAGCAGAGGCTCAAGAATATTACCGCTCCGTAAAGACCCAAGCTGCTAAACATGGCAGGAGCAGAGAAGAAATAGTAATATTGCCTGCATTATCTCCAATAATTGGGGCAACAGAAGAAGAAGCTCAAGCAACATATCAAGAAATAAAACATTTGATTCATATAAAGGAAGCATTACATTATTTAGGACGTTACTTTGATCATTTTGATTTTACACCATTTCCACTTGATGAACCATTTCCCGATATAGGGGAAGTTGGCAGGAACAGCTTTCAGTCGACTACGGATGAAATTAAACGGCTGGCAAGAGAGGAAGGTTTAACGCTTAGAGAAGTTGCTTTACGTGTGGCAACACCAAAAAGTGAATTTTTTGGTACGTATGAACAAGTTGCAGACAAAATGATGGAATGGATAGATAAAGAAGCGGCCGATGGATTTGTGATTAGTATGCATGTTTTAGGTCAACAATACGATGACTTCCTCCAACATGTGATACCAATCTTAATAGAAAAGGGTTATGTTGATCCAAGCTACCAAAAAGGCACATTGCGTGGTAACTTAGGGCTTTCATTTAAAGAAAATCGTTACCAGAAAAAAACAAAGCCTTCTCTTTGAATTGAACAGTTTTAAAAGAGAAATATAATGAAGCGAGGGATAAGGTTGGAAAGTAAACAGGAAATAATCGTCTGGTCAAAAGTAGGTTGCAGCTACTGTGATGAAATTAGATCATATCTAGAAGAAAAGGGCTTATCGTATCAAATCATTGATGTAACGCATCATGATGATCGAAGGGATATATTAGCAATAAAATATGGCATCCGGCATGTTCCAGTCGTTGAGATAGGTCAAAATAATGTGTATAAAGCAGTTACTGAAGTGGGCATTGAATATGTTGAAAAGGCATTAGCCGTAGTATTGAACAACTAAATAAGCTGGAAAGGGGGAAAGCAATGAAGTACATTGTGATTTTTTCGGGAAGTCCTTCCGCTTTATCAAGAACGGAACAAATGCTTTACTATTTGGGAAGAAGGGCTGAACAACAAGGATTTGCCGTAAAACACTTATCTGTTAAAGACGTGGAGGCAGAAGTATTACTTTCTGCCAACTTTAACCATGATAAAATAAAAGCAATTGCAACAGAATTAGAAGCAGCGGATGGTGTTATTATTGGATCACCAGTATATAAAGCTTCCTATTCTGGTGTGCTAAAAGCACTATTTGATCTATTGCCACCAGATATTTTAAAAGATACCTATGTCTTACCAGTCATGACAGGTGGAAGCACATCACATTTACTTGCATTGGAATATGCTTTAAAACCATTAATAGCTACTGTAAAAGGACATAATTTGAAAGGACTATACTTCCAGGATAGTGATATAGATAAAACAGCGGATAAATTGATAGTAAACGAAAACTTGCGACAGCGAACAGAGAGACAACTAGCATACTTTTTAGGAAAAATACAAGGACATCAAGATGAACCAATAAAAGTGGGACACAGGGCTAAACCCTGATTGTCCCACTTTTTTAATATTCATAATTTATTTTTATTCATGTTAGGACTAGCATTTCACCAAGCAAAATGTTTATAATCGATAATGTCCGCAATAAAGTCTAAAAATATACAATTCAACAAAGTTTCTCAATATTCAACCTTGTTGAATAATTAGCTTGAAAAAGAAGACAATGCTTATATTTCATGAAAAACCATTATTAAGTCTAACACAGAAAGGGCAATTGGGACAAACCCCAAACAGTTTGAAGGAGGTACGGATGCAACATGACAGAAGAAAAGATAGATCATGACAAAAATAGGACTTATGTGGAAGTAATAGGTGACACGGTTTATGGTAAGCATTTAATCATGACGATTACGATAAGTGTGTCTTTTAGTTTAATCGGATATTTTATTGGTAAACAAGTTTTCCCTTCAATCGCGCCAGCGGAAATGGTGAAATCCTATGCTTTATTATTAGGGATAGCGGGCAGCTTAATTGCTTTATTTATAAATACGCTGCTATTTAAGCCAAAGCGAACCTTAAATGAAGTTCCAAATACAAGTGATGAACTGGAAAATGTGTATAAACAACTTCATTTCGATATAGAGGAAGAACGGCAATCGATATTGGATGACCCAGTAATTGCGCAAGAGATGAAGGAACAGGGAATTTACAATATGTTTATGAAAGAAGAGGAGGATAAGCAAAAATGAGTGTTACCGTCATTGCGATTCTCCTGGCAGTATTGGCAGGAATCATCTTTACATTAATTGGGCTTGTCTCTGGTTCAGATGAGACTGCCATTCTCGTACCATCGACATTAATTGTTGTTTTACTTGGTGCGCCACCTGAAGCTGTTTTCGCATTTTTTATGTCGGCTATATTAGCCAAGCATTTAACCCACGCGATACCGACAGCATTAATGGGAGTACCCGGTGATACAACAGCTGCTCCAATGCTTGATCATGCTAACTTTATGAGACGAATTGGCTTGCCGCATATTGCACTTCGGAAAATGATTTCGGGCGGAATTATTGGTGCCTTTATCGCACTGCCGATTTCCCTGTTATTTGCTGTTTTCTTAAGCCAGTTTGGAGAATTTTTTCAAGAGAATGCAGGGATTATATTCACAGCTGCTGCTGTATTGATTGGTTATTTCTCAAAAGGTCGCTGGGCAAGCATTCTATTAATTGTACCATTGGCTATGGTCATTCAAGGACTTAACCTAGTAAGTACAACCATTTTAGGTAATAGTTTATCGATCAGCTTCTTTTTAGGAATTGCTATTGGACCAATGCTTACGGCTATCTTAATAGCAACATCTGATAGCGCTAGACCGATGATTGCGAGGAATAAACCGAACGAATATAAACTTGCCCCAGAGCAGAAGTCATGGTCTGGTTATTTTCCTAATCCATTTAAGGTGCTGACGAAAAAACAGACAGCATCAGTAGGTGGCACGTCGTTTATTTCTTCGTTGACCTTTGCACTCAGCCCAGTTGGAATGACATCTTTAATGGGCGAAATGGTCGGTTCCAGAGTAAAAGGCCAATATAAAAAAGCTACAACCAGTTTATCTACGATGAATGCTGTAACAGAGTCAACTTATGTAGCGGAAACGTTAATTCCTTTAATTGCTTTCGGAATTCCTCTTAGTCCAGTGGCAATCGGTCCAGCACAGGCCTTGTTTAATGCGCCACCTATTTTTACAACAGAGCCTGTCCATAATCTACATACGATGCTATCACCAGTAGATTTCCTAATTTATGGATTGATTGGATTAATTATTGCAGCGGTAATTGCATATCCGTTTTCAATGAATTATGCACGCAAAGCTACTGTCATTATATTAAAATATATCAATCAAGAAGCAATTATTGGTATGTTTATCGGCATTGTTAGCTTACTAGCATTTTATAAAGGTGGATTAGTTGGAATTGTTGTTACTTTTTCGATGGCGATGGTAGGCGGTTTGCTCAATCGTTTTCTAGGGGTTGGGGTAGGCGTGCAGTTCATGATATTTTATGGATCTGGATGGCTGATTTCCACCTTGTTAGGATTGTAAATATAAAAGAATAATATATTATTGCATATGAAGCAGGGTAGGGATGGGAACTGTAAAATGTTTTCAACTCTATCCTGCTTTCGCATCTATCACCTACAGTAGCCAAATCGTAATTGACACTAAATCCATCTGTCAATCTATTTTTTATAAGTGTCACAAATTAGAAAAAAATGTTTGACAAAAGTGTGAACGAGGTAAATAATATATGTAGGGAGGTCGTTTCAAATGAAATCACATGCAACCTTATTACAATTTATTAAATATATTTGTGGCACATTGGTACTATTGGGTATCGGTATATTTTCTTATGGGATTTACGTAAGCGATTACCAAGCATTAGTTGGTATAGGTGTAGGGGCAATTATGAGTGCTACATTTATTTGGATTATGGGGATTTTCCTTGCAGCAACGGAAGAAATGATCGGAAAAGGGAATAGAAGCATATCTTCATGAATGAAAATATGAAAAAAGCGAGTGGCCAAATGGTCACTCGCTTTTATATTAAAAGCAGCATATTTTAATTGAACATCTTACATCATATCCCAAACCATGGTAAGTAATGATCCAAATATCGTTACTAGTGCAATGAGAGCACTATAATATAAGGTGGTAAAAATGGTTCGCTTATCTTCACTCTCGCCTGCATGCATAAATAACACAAATTGCACGATTGCCTGAATAAAAGCAGTGATGAGCAATATGGTCATGCCTACTTTAAACGACATATCCATGAAGTAGACGCTTAGTGCTATAACGGTAAGCAGCAACGAGAAAATAAAGCCATTGACTTGCTTTATTGGAAATAGTTCCTTCATGTTACATCATTCCTTTCAAGTAGATAAAGCTGAAAATGAATATCCACATCACATCGAGAAAATGCCAGTACAAGGAATAAATAAAAGATTTATTGGCAGTTTCTAATGTTAAACCACGTTTTTTAATTTGCAGGAAGATGGCAATTCCCCAGAACAATCCAAAGGTAACATGCGCACCATGTGTTCCAAGTGTCGTTAACAAAATACCAGTAAAACCGCTTGTTTGCAGTGTTACGCCAATATGGTAGTAGTGAATAAACTCATAGATCTCCACACTTAAGAAGGTTGCACCAAGAACTAATGTAATAGCTAGGAACCAAAGTGTTGCTTTCGTTCGGTTCAAACGCATCGCATTAATTGCAAGTCCTATTGTAAAGCTACTTGTTAACAGTACAATGGTTTCAATTAGTACAGGTGTTATTTCGAAGATTTCTGCACCGCTTGGTCCACTACCAATCCGATTTTCATAAATAAAATAGGAGGTGAATAAGGTTGCGAATAGCATAATCTCTGCACCAAGGAAAATCCAAAAGCCTAATATATTCATTTCATTTTTATGTGTTCCATATTCGAGAGGCTTTGTTTGATCGATATTCACTTCGAATCACCTCCAAATTTTGCTTCCGTTTCTTTTATTTCTTGTTCTGAAATATAACGTCCCTGATCATTTTCAAACGAGCTGTATATCATACAAGCGAAGAACGCAACTGCCGCAATGATAACTGCTGGCCAAATGCTAAAGACAAATGAAAATCCGAAAACAAACAGAATACCGGCCATAATAATCGGAATGCCACTATTATTCGGCATGTGTATTTTACTTATTTTACCTTTAAATAGGTTGTGTTTCTTCTGTTTATGATCCCAGAACGCTTGGCTTGATTCCACTTCAGGTTCAATTGCGAAATTGTATGCTGGTACTGGATTATGTGTTGCCCATTCAAGTGACCGGCCATTCCATGGATCGTCGCCAATATTTCTAGGTGAATGCTTGAAACTATAGAACACGTTATAGGCAATTAGAATAAAGGCAATTGCAAATAGACCTGCGCCAACAAAGGCAATCATATTCATTGGGCCGAAACCAGTTGACTCGGAATATGTGTACATCCGACGAGCTTGCCCATCTAATCCAGTGAGATACATTGGGAAGAAAGCCAAGACGAAACCAATTACGTTAAACCAGAATGCCCATTTCCCAATTCTTTCATTTAATTTAAAGCCAAACATTTTTGGCCACCAATATGTGAGTCCCGCGAGCATCGCATAAACAACACCAGGAATAATCGTATTGTGGAAGTGTGCGACCAAGAACATTGTATTATGGTACTGATAGTCTGCACTTGCCATTGCAAGCATCACACCAGTAACACCACCAACTGTAAATAGTGGAATAAATGCTACGGAATAAAGCATTGGTACGGTAAACCTAATCTTTCCTTTCCACATCGTTAACAGCCAGTTAAATATTTTAATCCCGGTTGGAATGGCAATTGCCATCGTTGTAATAGAAAAAATACTGTTGGTTAATGCGCCCTGTCCCATCGTAAAGAAATGGTGTACCCATACGAAGAAGGAGAGAAGCGAAATTAATACCATCGAGCCTACCATAGATTTATATCCGTATAAATTACGCTGTGAGAAGGTTGAAATAATCTCACTATAAATTCCGAAAGCAGGCAGAATTAAGATGTAAACCTCCGGGTGTCCCCATACCCAAAATAGGTTAGCCCAGTACATATCCATTCCGCCACTCCCAGTCGTAAATAAAGCAGTACCGAATTGGCGGTCAAGTGTACCCATTAATAGTGCAACCGTCAAAACAGGGAAGGCAAAGATAATAATAACGTTTGTGATAAGAGCTGACCAAGTAAACATCGGCATCTTCATTAGCTTCATGCCAGGAGCTCTCATTTTAAAAATGGTCACAAGGAAGTTAATCCCTGTCATCAATGTACCAAGTCCAGATATTTGTAATGCCCACATATAATAGTTCACTCCGACAGTAGGGCTGAACTCATTACCTGCAAGTGGGAAATAATTCGTCCACCCAGCATCTGGTGAGCCACCAACGACAAATGAAATGTTAAATAACATCGCGCCGGCGAAGAACATCCAAAAACTAAGTGCATTTAGTCTTGGAAAAGCAACATCTCTTGCTCCAATTTGCAGTGGCACAATATAGTTCATTAAACCAATAACAAACGGCATTGCCATAAAGAAGATCATAACAACTCCGTGAGTCGTAAACACTTCATTATAATGTTGGGCGTTCAAAAACTCCATTTCCGGACTGGAAAGCTGTATACGCATCATCACTGCGTCTGCTCCCCCACGGAATAACATTAACAAAGCTGAAATTAAATACATGATCCCGATTCGTTTATGGTCTGTAGTAGTCAACCATTCATTCCATAAATAACCCCATTTTTTAAAATAGGTTAGACCAGCAACAATAGCGATGGAAACAACAACGATTGCAACCATGGATGCATATATCATTGGATCTGGATGGGGAAGGGCGAATCTCTCAAAAAATTCCATGTTTTATTACTCCTTTCGAGTAGCTTACGTGCAAAATAAAAGTAAGTGGTCTTGTCTTTATCTATTAATAAATATCGATTTTACTTAGATGATTTGTCTTTATTATTTTGTTCGTGTTCACTATGGTTTTTATCACTAGAATCGCCATGCTGATGGCCAGCATGTTCTCCTTCAGGTGCAGGCGAGAAATCTAAATGTGTACCTGTGAACGATAATTGACCAAGGTGTCCTGGTTGTAACAATTCATTAAATTTTTCTTCAGTGATAGGATCTTCTGTTTTTTTAATATCTTCTACCCATTTATCAAAGTCTTCCTGTGACAATGCGGTAGCATTAAATGTGTTCTCTGCAAAACCTTCACCACTAAAGTTTGCGTTTCTACCCATAAATTCTCCAGGAGCATCAGCTGCTAAATTAATTTTCGTAACCATATCTCCCATTGCGTATTTTTGACCTGCAAGTTGTGGAATCCAAAAACTAGTTATCGGTCCATAAGAATACAGTTTAAATTGTATGGAACGATTTGCAGGGAAAAATACATAGTTAACTGTTTCAATGTCCTGCTCCGGATAACTGAAATGCCATTTCCAGTTTGATGAGGAGGCATAAATGACAAGTGGCTCTTCGTCTTCATAACCTGCTGGTGTAGATTCAACTTGATAGGACGATATAACGGATACAACCGAGAGGAAAATGACGATTAATATAGGTATACCGATAATTGTACCTTCGACTACAGGATGACCTTCGATATGAGGTGGCTCATAATCCGCCGGCTGTTTGGATGCGCGATACTTGGAAAGAATAATAACAAGCAGCACGAGGACAGTAATCACAATAAATGACATAGAAATGATGGATATCCAGATAACATTAGAAGTTGTTTCTGCCTGTGGTCCTTTTGGATCCAAAACAAGTAAAGGCTCACAACCTGTTAGCACTGTGAAAATAGTGAAAACTAATGTTAAAAAGGCCCATTTTGCTTTCATGTAAATTCCCCTTTCTGTTTTAAATATCTGTATTTGGGTTAAAAAACTACAAAGTGGTTCAAATATCTTTCTATATTAATACCTGAAAAACAGAAATGCACATGTTTGAGAAACACTTCACAAAACGTTCAATAGTTTATGTAGATTTCGTGTATGAAGTTGCAATTTTATATTCGTTTATGAAAAATGGCTATTTTGGAGAATGGAGATTGGACTCTTGTTTACAGGCGAAAATAAAAAAAGTATTTTTCAGTCCATATGAAACCTTAGGGGAAGGACATTCGTACTACAGTAGAATAGAAAATAAATAAAAGCAGTTATAAGGAGGCTAAACAGATGTTTCAACTTTTTAAACGAGTAAAAACAATAGTCAGCTCCGAATTAAATGCCATGTTGGATAAGGCAGAAGATCCAGTTCATATGCTGGAACAATTTATGCGTAATATGGGAGAAGATATCCGGGATGCAGAAGCAGCTGTCGCAAAACAGATTGCTAGTGAAAAGATGTTGAAGCGAAAAGCGGATGATGCACAGGCAATGGTTGATAAAAGACAAAGCCAGGCAGAAAAAGCAATTGATGCCGGCAATGATGATTTAGCCAGACGTGCATTACAGGAAAAGAAGGATTATGAAAAACAAGCATTGATGTTAAAGGAGTCATGGGAGGAAGCAACCAAGGATTCTGAAACATTAAAGAATAAGCTATCTGAAATGAAAAAGGAATACCAGCAAATGCAGCTGAAAAAAGATTCCCTAAAAGCTCGTGCTGAAACAGCTAAAACACGCACTAAAATTAACCGTGCGATGTCTTCCATTGGTAGTGATGATTCGAAACAAGGCTTTGAGCGAATGGAAGAAAAAGTGCTTCGTTTTGAAGCAGAGGCAGATACAAGTGAAGAATTATCAGAGGCAAGTCGTTCCCTAGATGATGAAATTGCTAAATTAGATACGGATGTCGATGATGAAATTGTTGCATTAAAGAAAAAAATGGGTAAAGAATAAACCATGCAAATAGGGCATTCCTATGCTGCGCTTCCACCACTTTCTATCATGTAGTTGGAGCGCTGGTGTAGGATGTCTTTTTTAAATTTATAATGAACATATAATCCGCAAATCGCTTGTTTCAAGGATGATAGAAAACCTGGAAATTTGCATGAAAAAACCAGGTTATCCTGAAAGCTGAAATGGAGTAAGTTAGAGCATATTAATAAAATACACTGACGTGAAAAAGCATGTTCATTTCTCACAGATTAACTGGCTGTAAGATCCCCACATCAAGAATTTTTGTTGAAAAGGAGAATTGTAAGTGGGGTATCAACAGCCAGTAAAGGCCTGATTGGTTCAACTAACAATCAGTGGGAGAAGTGCGAAAAACCCCACTGATTGAAGTTTCACTTTATCACAGATTAACTGGCTGTAAGATCCCCACATCAAGAATTTTTGTTGAAAAGGAGAATTGTAAGTGGGGTATCAACAGCCAGTAAAGGCCTGATTGGTTCAACTAACAATCAGTGGGAGAAGTGCGAAAAACCCCACTGATTGAAGTTTCACTTTATCACAGATTAACTGGCTGTAAGATCCCCACATCAAGAATTTTTGTTGAAAAGGAGAATTGTAAGTGGGGTATCAACAGCCAGTAAAGACCTGATTGGTTCAACTAACAATCGGTGGGGGAAGAGCGAAAAACTCCCACAGATTGAAGTTTCACTTTATCACAGATTAACTGGCTGTAAGATCCCCACATCAAGAGTTTTTCTTGATAAATAGAATTGTAAGTGGGGTATCAACAGCCAGTAAAGGCCTGATTGGTTCAACTAACAATCAGTGGGGGAAGAGCGAAACCGCCCCACAGATTGAAGTTTCACTTTATACTTCCTTATGTTATAGCATTTCATTTTAAAAAAGAGGAATATAATCGTTCGTGTCGAACATTGTAATATGCACTTTTTTAGATGGAGGAATAAAGTGCTCCCAACTGACTCATCAATTGGTTGGATAATCAACAAATGAAAGGAATGAAGATTCTTGAAGGTTTCTTACCATGGACATTCTGTTGTAGCAATTGAAACAAATCAAATGAATCTGCTCATTGATCCGTTCTTATCAGGAAATGAAGCATGTGACTTGGACCCGGCGTCTGTCAAAGCGGATGTTATTTTATTAACGCATGGTCATAATGATCACGTTGGGGATACGGTGGAAATTGCGAAACGTAATCATTCGCTTGTGATTGCATTAAATGAGCTAGCCGTTTATTTAGGTCAACAAGGTTTAAAGACGCACGGAATGAATATCGGCGGAGCATATACTTTTGATTTTGGTACGGTTAAATTTACACAAGCATTTCATAGTTCATCATATGAAGAACCAGATGGAACTTTTGTATACACAGGGATGCCTGGAGGAATTTTGCTGACAATAGAGGGAAAAACGATTTATCATGTTGGTGATACAGGACTATTTTCTGACTTGAAATTAATTGGCGAACAAAATGATATTGATTTGGCATTTGTTCCAATTGGTGACAACTTCACAATGGGACCAGAAGATGCATTAATCGCTGCAGATTGGATTGGTGCAAAAATGGTTGTTCCTGTCCATTACAATACATTCCCAGTTATTAAACAGGATCCGGAAGCCTTTGCCAGTCGGGTGAAGACAGGTGAAGGAAAAGTGATGAAAATAGGTGATACGTTAGAATTATAACGATTGGTTGATGTATTGAACGACACCCGGTTGCAGTTTCCGGGTGTCGGTTATGATATGTTGATTGGAGCTGATGCGATGGATTGGTATTTCTTGTATAGTTTTATTTATGGATTATTATTTGGTTCTTTTTTTCTTGTTGTTGGTTTCCGTTTACCCCTGAGAAAACCCTTCCTTTGGGAACGATCTGCCTGTTGCCACTGTCACACCCCTTTGAAATTCTATGAGTTACTCCCAGTTCTTTCCTATATTATACAACGGGGAAGAAGCCGTTGCTGTAAAACCCACATCTCTGTACTATATCCATTCATGGAATTACTTACAGGTTCATTATATGCCTTTTGTTATATCAACATTGGAATCAAATGGGAATTGTTAGGTGCATTATTGCTCGTTTCGTTGTTAATGATTGTGCTTGTATCAGACCTGAAATTTATGGTTATCCCCAATCAACTGCTTCTATTTTTTTTACCATTTATAATACTGGTTGATAACATTATACTTAAAAAGCCATTTATGGACTCTTTCATTGGTGCTGCTGCAGGCTTTGGAGTAGTAGGCATGATGATTTTGATTAGTAATGGTGGAATGGGAGCGGGAGATATGAAGTTATTTGGCTTACTTGGATGGATGCTCGGGATGAAGCTCGTTCTTATGACCTTGTTTTTGGCATGTACCTTTGGTGCTGTAATTGGTGGGCTGCTATTATTAACAAGGAGGATAGATCGTCGTCAACCAGTTCCATTCGTACCTTATATCGCAATTGCCACAATCATCTCCTATTTTTACGGAAATCCATTATACATGTGGTATGCCTCCTTTTATTGATGCATGTAAGGATTTTCATTCCAGCTTTGTGTTGGGTTCTACAATTCCTATTTATTCATATAATTTTTAAGAAGGAGGTTGATTTTTATGCGGCATTATGCGGTATTACGCTTGTTATTGGCAGGATTTTTTCTTTATTTTGCTTGGCCATTCATTCCTTATGCAGCTACAGGAATTGAAAAAATATTTTGGGGCTGCTGGATTGGTTTATTCCTGCTCGTCGTCGGTGGAAATTTGGCAACGCTTTTACAAATGACGAACCCGCCAGTTATGGAACAGGAATATGAAAAGGAAAGAGAATCATATAATCTTTGAGTTCGTGATAAATCAACTGTATAATAAAATTTAAAATAATAACTAGTACAGTTGAAGGTCGGTGATTTTTGTGACGACAAAGCATGAACTGATTATCCAACATATTATTTCGCTTGAGGTCGGCAGCAAAATTTCTGTTCGACAAATTGCACGTACATTACATGTTAGTGAGGGCACAGCTTACCGTGCAATAAAAGAAGCAGAAAACCAAGGCTTAGTTAGTACGATTGAAAGAGTAGGCACGATACGAATTGAACGTAAGAAAAAAGAGAACTTTGAACGCCTTACCTTTGCTGAGGTAGTCAATATTATTGATGGACAAGTTCTCGGAGGTAGAGAAGGGCTTCATAAAACGCTAAATAAATTTCTAATCGGAGCAATGGAATTAGATGCAATGATGCGCTACACAGAAGCTGATTCTTTATTGATTGTTGGGAATCGCCTGGAGGCCCAAGAGTTAGCTTTAAACGAAGGTGCAGCTGTTTTAATTACTGGGGGCTTTGACACAGAGGATCATATTAAACAACTTGCAGATGAAAAAAAGTTGCCAATCATTTCTACAAGCTATGATACGTTTACAGTGGCAGCTATGATTAATCGGGCAATTTATGATCAGTTGATCAAAAAAGAAATTGTTTTTGTTGGTGATATTTTTACACCATTTCAACAGACGTATTATTTAAGAAAGAATGATCATGTTAGGGCTTGGTATGAGTTAAATGCAGATAGCAAGCATACAAGATATCCAGTAATAGATGATCATAATCGAATTGTTGGTATGGTTACTTCCAAAGATATTATTGGTGTGAGAGAAGATGCAATAATTGATTCCATTATGACGAAGAATCCGTTGGTCGTACAACAAAAAACTTCATTGGCTTATGTAGCACATATGATGGTTTGGGAGGGCATAGAGCTTGTCCCAGTTGTAGATCAGTCCAATACCCTGCGAGGTGTTATTTCTCGGCAGGACGTTATTAAAGCTTTACAGCAAATACAGCGTCAGCCACAAATCGGTGATACAATTGATGACATTGTTGCCAGTAATATGAAAGTAGAAGATGGAGAAGAAACGGTCTACCGAACAAAAGTTATTCCACAGATGACCAATCAGTTGGGTACGCTCTCCAATGGTGTTTTTACAGCTTTAATTACGGAAGCCAGCAGTCGTTTGTTATTGTATTTAAATAAGGGCGACTTTGTCGTAGAGAATTTAACAATCTACTTTATTAAACCGGTACCTATTGATAGTCAACTGGTAATTAAACCCGTTCTGTTAGAAGCTGGTAGGATTTATGCGAAGGTAGATGTAGAGGTATGGAATGATAGGAAGCTAGTTGGAAAAGGATTGATTATGGGTCAAATTATCGATCGATAGCGTGCTTAATCAAAACCAAATGTCGTAACCAGCAAATCACGACATTTGTGAAGCAGTAATAGTCCCCGATAATAAATAGAAAAAAGCTGGCGACAAGCCAGCTTTTGACGCGAATTATGGGTTTAATCGTTTCCACTCATTGCGGTAATGTTTTGTTTCTTTGAAGCCAAGATTGGCCTGCATACCACCTAGAATAAGGAATATGATACCAACTATTAAGGAGAATTTTGTTTCATAAAAGAAATATTGATTGATACCAAATATAAGTACAAACAATCCAAGACAAATACGTGATTTTGCATTGAAATATTTTTGTTCTAGTCCATCCTTTGTTCGTAGGATTGCAACCTTATAGTACACGAATAATACTAAAAAAAGTACAATTAAGATAGGAAATATGATAGTCATAGAATCTACTCCTGCTTATGTATAGTAAATGCTCCCTGTATATTGTAGCGTGTATGAACCCAATTTACCAGAATGTAATGCGTGAAGGAGTTAAGAATTTGCTTAGCTATTAACGATATCCGCTAATTAAAACAATTTTTTAGACGTAGAGGAGTTATGAAATGATACAAGAACAGATAATTGAAGAAATACGGAAACATCAAACGATTATTATTCATCGTCACGTTCGACCTGATCCAGATGCATTAGGATCGCAAGCTGGGTTAAAGGAATTAATTGTACAAGCATTTCCTGACAAAAATGTATTCTGTGTTGGCACCGAAGATCCGTCTCTATCTTTTTTAACACAAATGGATCATATCGACAATCAAGTATATCAGGATGCCCTTGTCATTGTTTGTGATACAGCGAATACAGATCGAATTGATGACACACGTTACACGCTTGGGGCCAAAATAATAAAAATTGACCATCATCCAAATGTAGATGTATATGGTGATATACAATGGGTAGATACAAATGCGAGTTCAACAAGTGAGATGATTTATGATTTGTATTTGTATGGAAAAGACACATACTTTCAGATGAATGAAACCATTGCCAGATTAATTTATGCTGGAATTGTTGGGGATACGGGACGATTTCTTTTCCCTAGTACAACGAAAAAAACATTTGAATATGCTGCAGGCTTAGTAGAATATCATTTTGATCGATCAGAAATTTATGATGGTATTTATAATGTAAAGCCCGAGATAGCCCGGCTAAAGGGGTATATTTTACAAAACTTTAAACTTTCTCCTGCTGGTGTCAGTTCGATTAAACTGACGAAAGCAAAGTTGGACGAGCTAGGAATAAATCCGTTAGAGACAGGTCATATCGTTGGTGTATTTGGAGATATTGAGGGTGTAAAGGCATGGGCGGTTTTTGTCGAGGAGGAAAATCTCATTCGGGTTCGTTTACGCTCTAAAGGTCCTGTGATTAATACCATTGCTGCTAAGTATAATGGTGGCGGACACCCGCTTGCTGCAGGTGCATCCATTTATGATTGGAAGGATTATGAGGCCATCATGCAGGAACTTGAAAATGCTTGTATACAAGAAAAATAAGAGCGATGCAGATTGACGAATCTGCATCGCTCTTTCTGTCATACGATTAACTTGATTTAGATGTGGGCAGGGGAATAAACCAGCAACCCTCCGGTGTTTCATCAAGTTGAACCTGTAAATCATATTTCACAATATCACGTTTCATTAAACGAATGAGCTCTTTGGACTCAGCATATGCTGAAATGCCATTTTTCAATTGTTCAATTTTTTGATCGCGAATGGTTCGATCATTTAATACAAACATGAAATCCACCCCTTTCCAAAGACATTCGATGAATTGGTATAGGCTTTTACCCTTTCAATAGGAATGCTCTACATACAGTGTATGCAATATGGGGGATAAATACAGCAGATTTTATAAAATTTCAATAAATGTTCACATTAGTTTGAAATTTTTGCGATAGCTTTCAATTTTATTTCTTTTGTGATTGCTAAGCGATTAATGGTTAAAGTATATGAAAAGTCATCGATACGATAGGTTTTATTTTCAATGGCTGCAATAATTAATTCATCACTTTCGGCAACAGTTTGCACATCCTGACCAATCAGATGGTCAATTTCTTCTTTTATCATTTCCTCGAGCTGGTAGATAATAAAGGTATCAAGGCGCAGACTTTCTGCATTTGATATAGATAGCGTTATACGTTTTATGGTTTCAGTTTTTTTTGATAACTCATCCAAATCCTCATTTGCCTTTAATAGGGCAGTATTTTGCTTCTTTGCGTCGGATAATTCTGTTCGTAGTCTCATATTATTAGCTAATAGATCTTCATACATTTTCCCATACATGAAAATGAGAACGCCATATGCAATTAAACTTCCAAAGAAGATTCCAATGATTATATATTGCCAAGTTGGTTTTTTATAGTATGGTGGTATATGCATTAGGTTACATCCTCCTGTGTAAACCATGATATAAGCAGAAGAGCTGCCTTTACGCCTCCCATTGCAGATAAAATAAGCAGTGCCTGTTTAAATAAATCTAAGGTTGATCCATCGAGCACCCCTTTTTCGAAATTGGCAATTGCATCAAAGGTGCCCCCAATTGCTGCAACAATCGCCCAAATTCGTAGGCTTCTTCCAATCCATCTCATTGCAGTCAATGGGGAATCTCCCGTAATAAAGGAACCGATACTACCTATAAGGCTACCACCAAGGACTACTCCGGCAGCTATAAAAAAGCAATGAATAAATGTCGCAATAAATCGCTCTTCCACGGTATTCACTCCCTAACTTGTCCAGCCAGTATCGATTGGTGGACAGTCTGTTTCATTACATTCTATGTATTAAAAAGAGCACTTATGAAGTAACAAAAGAGTATGAAGTCATGCAGAAGCTTGTTAGTTTAGATATAATGAAGTGAGAAGGTAAAAGGTGGGATCGTATGGGATTTACGCATTTACAAATAAGAAGTGGCTATAGCATGATGAATAGTGCGATTACACTTAGAAAACTTGTGGAACAGGCAAAACAACAACAGTTTCACGCACTTGCATTAACAGATGAACAGGTACTATATGGGGCCATTCCTTTTTATAAATTATGTAAGGAATATCAGATAAAGCCCATACTGGGTATGATTATGAAGGTAATCAATGATGACGGACGGATTGATCATTGTATTTTACTTGCAAAAAATAACGAAGGATTTAAACAGTTAATCCATTTGAGTTCTGACATAAAAATAAATCATTTACAAGGTATTTCCAAGTCTGAGCTTAAGAAAAATTGTAATGATTTAATTGGCATATTACCCATTAGTGAAAGTCATTTCCGTAAAGATTTATTAGAACAATCATTTAAAGATATACACATACAGCTTGCAGAATGGCAGAACATTTTTGCTCCAGGTGATTTCTATTTAGGTATTCAAGACCATGGACATGCTTGGGAGCGACAATTGAATGAAGTACTACATGCATATACAGAAGTATATTCAATTCCCGTGGCTGCGATACAGGATGTACGATACTTAAAAGAGCAAGATGTGGCTGCATTTGATGCCTTACAGGCGATGAAACATGGGGAACAATGGGATGGAAAACATATTTCCCAGGAACATAGACAACGTCATCTACGCAGTGCAGAGGAAATGAAAGAAAAGTTCGAAACCGTGTGGCCGGAAGCGCTAGAAGCGACGGAACAAATACAAGCATCCTGCCAGGTGAGCTTTCGTTTTGATGAAAAGCTACTACCACAATTTCCTCTACCTGATGGGGAAGATGGACATACCTATTTGGAAAAACTCTGTATAAAAAATGCTGCTCAAAAATATGGCGGAATATCAGAAGCCGTTCAATCAAGATTAAATTATGAGCTTGGTATTATTCAGTCAATGAATTATAGTGATTATTTTCTTATCGTTTGGGATTTCATTAAGTATGCAAAGAAACGTCATATTATGGTTGGTCCTGGTAGGGGATCCTCAGCAAGTTCGCTGGTTGCCTATGTGTTGGGAATTACAGAAGTAGATCCGCTTCAACACGAGCTTTTATTTGAACGATTCCTCAACCCTGAAAGAGTTTCAATGCCTGATATCGATATCGATTTTTCCGATTATCGTCGGGATGAAGTAATTGAATACGTACGAAACAAATATGGACAGGAACATGTAGCCCAAATTATTACATTTGGTACTTTTCAATCCCGTTCAATCCTACGGGAATTAATCAAAACAATGGATATTCACGCACAGGATGCCCGCTTTATATTAAAAGAAATGCCACAACAAACGAGTAAGCATATGACCGAAATTGTTAAAGCTTCGCCAGAATTAAAGCAATACATTCAGCAATCCGATCAGTTGAAATTATTATTTTCCGTTGCTGCGAAGTTGGAGGGGCTGCCACGGCATGCATCCACACATGCTGCAGGGGTGGTCATAAGCAGAGATCCATTAATGGACCATGTGCCATTAACGGCGGGAAGCAATGAAACGCATTTAACTCAATTTCCAATGAATGATCTGGAATCCTTAGGGCTGCTAAAATTTGACTTCCTTGGGTTACGAAACCTTACTTTATTGGAAAAAATAGTCCAACATATTTATCAGGCAGAAGGAAAAGAAATTGATTTACGTGCGCTGCCGGAATTCGATGAAGCTACTTTTGAATTATTGCGTCAAGGCAAAACGAACGGCGTGTTTCAACTGGAGTCTGAAGGTATGAAAGATGTGCTTATAAGACTAAAACCGAATGAATTTGCGGATATTGTAGCAGTAAATGCTTTATATCGTCCAGGTCCAATGGCTTTTATCCAAACATACATTGATCGAAAGCATGGTAAGGAATCTGTTCAGTATCCACATCCTGATTTGGAACAGATACTAAACTATTCGTACGGCGTGTTAATTTATCAAGAGCAAATCATGCAAATCGCAAATCGAATTGCGGGATATTCCATGGGTCAGGCAGATATTTTACGACGAGCAGTTAGTAAAAAGAATCAGGAGCTAATGGACACGCAAAAAGAAGCGTTTATTCAAGGGTGCAAGAATAACGGCTATGAACATCATATTGGTGAATCTTTGTTTGCTTGGATTGTAAAATTTTCAAATTACGGTTTTCCAAAAAGCCATGCCGTTGCCTATAGTAAAATATCGTATTCCTTGGCTTATTTAAAGGCGCATTATCCGACGTATTTTTATGCGGAATTGTTGAGTTCTGTATCCAACCAACTTGATAAAATACATGCTTATACGGCTGAAATGCGGGAAATGGGCATCCGGCTTCTTCCGCCCTCCATTAATAAGAGCTTCTCCAAGTATGCTGTTGAAGAGGAAGGAATTCGAATTGGCCTAGCTGCGATAAAAGGCGTTGGGAACCAGGTTGTAAAAGAGATTATTGCTGCAAGAAAGGATCGGCCATTTAAGGATTTATTTGATTTTTGTTTACGTGTATCAGGAAAATCAATAAATCGTGCAACCATCCAATTATTAATTACTGCAGGTGCTTTTGATGAAACCTATCCAAATCGTGCCAGTTTACTTGCTTCATTGGATCCAGCGTTAGAACAGGGAGAGTTATTCCGTGATTTTCAAGATCAATCCAGTTTGTTTGATCTGGACTTGGAAGCAAGCTATGTAGAAATTGAAGATTTTAGCCAAATGAAAAAACTAGCAGATGAAAAAGAATTACTTGGTATCTATTTGTCCAGCCACCCATTGAAATCACATCGAAAAGCTTTAAATAATCATGGTTTTATAGCTTTCTCTGAGGTAGGGAAGCAGGTTGGTAAACGTCGTGTTAAAACAGTGGCTATAATTGATAATATCAAGACCATTCGAACAAAGCGCGGTGAACCGATGGCGTTTCTTGTCGTGGCGGATGAATTTAAGGAAATGGAGGCGGTTATTTTTCCTGAATTGTATCGAAATAATAAAACATGGTTGGAAGAAGAAAAAATTGTTTCCATATTAGGTAGTCTAGAAATTCGTAATCATCGCGTGCAATGGCTGATCAACGAAATCCAACCATTTAACCCGGAAACCCTGTCGAAAGCAGCAAGAAGGGTATTTATTAAATTAGTAGACAAGGATCGTAATCAAGCATTAGCATTCATTCGCAAGATAGCTAACATGAATCCTGGTCCTGCACCAATTATTATTTATGATCAAGAAAAGAAGAGGACTTTTCAATTGTCCCGTGACTATCATATATCCGCAGACGAAAGCTCAATCAAAAAGCTGAAAGACTTCTTTGGAAACAAGTACGTTGTATTAGAGGATGGATAATCTCTTTTAACCGCATGGCTATAGAAACAGCGCAACAGATGCATGATTCCTTTACAGTCTATGTGCATCTGTTATAATAATAAAGTTAGTGGTCTGACCACTCTAGACGGACTTTTACTATAACGAGGAGTGAAGATTTGAAAAACTTACGCGATGAAGCATTGCATATGCATAAAGTACATCAAGGAAAGCTTTCCATACAGTCTAAGGTTCCTGTTCAAAATGCACAAGATCTAAGCCTTGCTTATTCACCGGGTGTTGCTGAGCCCTGTAAGGAGATTCATGATCGCGTGGAAACCGTTTACGACTATACCATGAAAGGAAATATGGTTGCTGTTATTAGTGACGGTTCCGCGGTTTTAGGACTAGGTAACATTGGACCTGAAGCTGCATTACCGGTAATGGAAGGTAAATCTGTCTTATTTAAAACCTTTGCAGGTGTTGATTCCTTTCCAATTTGTTTGGGAACCAATAATATAGATGAAATTGTACAGACGGTAAAACTGTTAGAGCCAACCTTTGGCGGAGTCAATTTAGAGGATATTGCTGCTCCGAACTGTTTTATTATTGAGGAGAGATTGAAGAAGGAAACGAACATCCCAATCTTTCATGATGACCAACATGGAACAGCTATTGTAACAGTCGCTGGTTTGATTAATGCTTTAAAGCTCGTTGGTAAGTCTTTTTCGGAAATTAAAGTAGTGGCAAATGGCGCAGGGGCTGCTGGAATTGCTATTATTCGATTATTATATAGTTTTGGTGTAAGGGATATCATCATGTGTGATTCTCGTGGAGCAATTTTTGAAGGAAGAACTTTTGGTATGAATGCTGTGAAAGACCAAGTTGCCAAACTGACAAATCTTTCTAATCAAGCAGGTTCTTTGGAGGAAGTGCTTGAGGGTGCAGATGTATTTATTGGTGTATCTGTTGGTGGTGCACTATCACAGCAGATGATTCAAAAAATGAATGATGATCCTATTATTTTTGCGATGGCCAATCCGGAACCTGAAGTCATGCCGGATGATGCAAAAGAGGCTGGAGCAAGAGTTATTGGTACGGGAAGATCTGATTTTCCTAACCAGGTGAACAATGTATTGGCTTTTCCTGGTATCTTCCGTGGTGCACTAGATGTTCGAGCTACAAGAATCAATGAGAAAATGAAAATTGCAGCGGCAAAAGCGATTGCTGGATTAATTGGTGAAGAAGAATTGCATGATGACTATGTCATTCCAGCACCATTTGATTCAAGAGTAGCGCCTGCAGTCGCGGCAAGTGTTGCGAAAGCAGCTATGGATTCAGGTGTTGCAAGAATACAGGTAGATCCTGATGAAATTGCGGAAAAAACACGGCGACTAACTCAAATTACGAATAAAGCATAAGTTTCATCTTACCCGCCATATTGGAGCGGGTATCCTTTTGGATGAAAATTTGCTAGTGTATAAAAATCTCTCTTATGATGTGCTGTGCATTAAAAAGGAGGGAATACAACGTTGTCTGTTAAACCAAGTCAAAAAGTATATCAGGAAGTGTTGGAAGAAATTCAAAAACAAATTGCTAAGAACCAATTGAAATCCGGGGATCGACTGCCTTCCGAACGGGAAATGGCAGAACAAATGTGTACAAGTCGTTCGTCTGTGCGGGAAGCTTTTCGTGCGCTTGAACTACTTGGGTTAATAGAAACCCGCGCCGGTGAAGGAACTTTCTTAAAGACCTATCAGCCTTATCAATCTGTTGAGCTTCTGTCATCTTTCATTTTAATCGATCACGATGTTCGACAAGATTTAAGTGAAACGAAACAACTACTTGAAAAAGAGGCTACGAAAATGGTTCAAGGTAAAATAGATGAATTGACACGCATGGAGTTGGAGAGACTGGTTGATGATTCGAGCCTGTCTACTCCAGAATTACAATACCATTTCTTTCATATTTTATTTGTGCGTACAAAAAATAAGCTATTATTAAAGATGTGGAATCTAATGGAACAATTCTCACAAACGATGGAAAACAACCATTATGATTTGAAGTTTTATAAGGAATTATTAGTAATATTAAAGGATTCTAATCCACTTGAACTGGAAGCATTATTTGCAGAGCAAAAAACTTTTGGTAAAATAAATGGTAATTGACGACAAAGGTTGACATCATTTGCAAATTCCATCGATTATAGTAAGGTTTGAGATGTATCTTGTGTCTGTATGACAGGACAAGCCAGAAGTATTTGTTTTAGCAAAGGGGGAATAAGCGTTGCAACTAAAAGATTTATTTAATAAGAAAAGAAAATATGCTGCACTTCCAAACGATAAATCAAAAAATGATATTCCGGAAGGGCTTATGAAAAAATGCAGTAGCTGTCATAAAATTTATTATCGTAAAGAAATGATGAAAAATATGAATGTTTGCCCAAATTGTGGCTTTCATCATCCGCTTACTGCATGGGAACGAATTAGTAGCTTATTTGATGATCATTCCTTTGAAGAATGGGATAAGCAGCTGATCACAAGCAATCCGCTTGGCTTCCCCGGCTATGAAGAAAAGATGGAGAAAGATCGTGAAAAAACTGGTTTAAATGAAGGGGTAGTAACTGGAAAAGGGAAAATTGATGGACATGTTACAGCATTCGCTGTGATGGATTCCGGTTTTAGAATGGGCAGCATGGGATCTGTAATAGGTGAAAAAATCGCCCGTGCGGTAGAAAATGCTAAAGCTGAATCAATTCCTTTTATAATCTTCACTGCTTCTGGTGGGGCCAGAATGCAAGAAGGAGTACTCAGTTTAATGCAAATGACAAAAACGTCTGTTGCGATTAAACGTTTTTCTACTGCGGGTGGATTGATGATCTCAGTTATGACCCATCCAACCACTGGCGGTGTTTCAGCTAGCTTCGCATCGATTGGTGACTATAACTTCGCTGAACCTGGTGCCTTAATTGGTTTTGCAGGGCGCAGAATTATTGAGCAAACCATTCGCGAAAAGCTTCCAAAAGACTTTCAAACTGCTGAATTTTTATTTAAGCATGGTCAGTTAGACCAAGTTGTGCACAGGCATGATATGAAGCAACTGCTTAGCACACTGCTTAAAATGCATGAGAAGGGAGCTCCGGCAAAATGAAGCAAGTACTAGAGTTCGAAAAACCAATCGTTAACTTAAAGGAAAAGATTGCTGAACTAAAGGAGTTCACCAAAAATAGTGAAATTGATCTAACGGAAGAAATTACGACGCTGGAAAAGCGATTGGCAACTTTAGAGAATGATATTTATGGTAATTTGAAACCGTGGGAACGTGTACAAATGGCCAGACATCAAGAACGACCAACAACATTAGATTACATTCATTTGATTTTTACCGATTTCATTGAATTCCATGGGGATCGTTTTTTTGGTGATGATGAAGCAATCGTATCTGGAATTGCATTTTATCACGATGAACCAATTACAGTTATTGGCCATCAACGTGGTAAAGATACAAAGGAAAACATTCGTCGTAACTTTGGAATGCCGCATCCGGAAGGGTATCGGAAGGCATTGAGACATATGAAACAAGCGGAGAAATTTAATCGCCCTATTATATGTTTTATCGATACAAAAGGCGCCTATCCTGGAAAAGCGGCCGAAGAACGAGGACAGAGTGAGGCCATTGCCCATAATTTAATGGAAATGGCCGGACTTACCGTACCGATTATATGTATTGTTATTGGTGAAGGTGGTAGCGGCGGTGCACTTGCACTTGGTGTCGGTGACCATATTCATATGTTGGAGAACTCTACTTACTCGGTTATTTCCCCTGAGGGAGCGGCGGCATTGCTTTGGAAGGATAGTGGTTTAGCGAAGCAAGCTGCTGAAACAATGAAAATTACAGCCTATGATTTACAAGAGCTAGGCGTTGTTGAGAAGATCATTCCGGAGCCTCTTGGTGGGGCTCATCGTGATGTGAAACAGCAGGCTGCCAGCATGGATAAGGTCATTCAGGCATCCCTTCAAGATTTAAAGGCACTTTCCGCTGAAGATTTGCTAGAGCAACGTTGGCATAAATATAAGCAAATAGGTGACTATAAGGAACTTAGTACATACTAACCTTTAGTCGGGGTTAAAGGCTGACATTAGTCGGCCTTTTCCATTTGTGTGTATTTTTTAACAATCCACCTGTATATGGTGATATTAATTGATATTTTAACGCAATGGGATTATCTTTGAATAGATAGCAATATTATCATTTAATTTATCATAAGATTTACCCTCAAAAATGGAATCACTTATCGCTATTAAAAATTAAAAATGAGTTCTCGAGGTGATAATAATGAAAAGAGTTGGTGTACTAACTAGTGGTGGCGATGCACCGGGAATGAATGCTGCCATCCGCGCTGTAACGAGGAAATGTATTTATCATAACCTGGAAGTGTATGGGATTAAGAATGGCTACCAGGGTTTAATTGATGGCAGTATTGAAAAATTAGAAATAGGATCTGTTGGTGATATTATTCAACGTGGAGGAACAAAGCTTTTCTCTGCACGGTGTGAAGAATTTAAAACAGATGAAGGACAACAAAAAGGTATAGACCAATTAAACAAATTCGGAATTGAAGGATTAATCGTAATTGGTGGCGACGGTAGCTTCCGCGGTGCCCAAATGCTGACAAGAAAAGGTTTCCCATGCATAGGTGTACCAGCAACTATTGATAATGATATTGCAGGAACAGACTTTACCATTGGTTTTGATACAGCATTGAATACGATTATTGAGGCCATTGACAAAATTCGTGACACAGCAACGTCACATGAAAGAACTTATGTGATTGAAGTCATGGGACGTGATGCAGGGGATCTTGCATTATGGTCAGGTTTAGCCGGTGGTGCAGAAAGTATTTTAATTCCTGAAGAACAGGATGATTTAGAGGATGTAGTTGTTCGATTACGACGCGGTCAAGAAAGAGGCAAGAAGCACAGTATTATCATTCTTGCAGAAGGCGTTGGCAGCGGTATTGAATTTGGTAAAAGAATTAAAGAAGCTACAAATTTGGAAACGAGGGTAACTGTACTTGGTCATATCCAACGTGGTGGACCGCCTACTGCATCTGATCGTGTACTTGCGAGCAGACTTGGAGCAAAAGCAGTAGACATGCTTTTGGCTGGTAAGGCAGGGAGAATGGTTGGTTTGGAGCGTAATGAATTAGTTGATCATTCTTTGGAAACCGTTTTTTCAAGTAAGCATAAAACAAATTTGGATATGTACAGCCTTTCCAAGGAATTATCGATATAATTATTGCTGCACAGGAGTTCAAATGATCTTGGCTCCTACTGCAGTACCCAATCTGTGACAAAATTTAGGAGGAGTAAGGCATGAGAAAAACCAAAATTGTATGTACAATTGGTCCAGCATCCGAGTCGATTGAAACATTAGAAAAACTCATCCAATCCGGTATGAATGTTGCTCGCTTGAACTTTTCACATGGCGATTATGAGGAACATGGCAACCGAATTAAAAATATTAGACAGGCTTGTGAAAATACAGGGAAAACAGTAGCGATTCTTTTGGATACCAAAGGACCTGAAATTCGTACGAAGAAATTTATAGATGGACAAGCAGAAATTATTCAAGGTAATGAAGTTACAATTTTAATGAAGGATGTAGAAGGAACAGCAGAACAATTTTCCATTACATATGATGGGCTTATTCATGATGTGCATATAGGCTCAAAGATTCTGCTGGACGATGGTTTAATTGAACTTGAAGTGACGGAAATTAATTTGGAAAATATGGAAATAAAAACGAAGGCATTGAATTCTGGTCAAATTAAAGATAATAAAGGAGTGAATGTTCCTTATGTGAAAGTTAATTTGCCGGGAATTACTGAAAAAGATGCAAATGATATCATTTTTGGTGTTGAGAATGATGTTGATTTTATCGCAGCCTCCTTTGTACGCCGTCCATCCGATGTACTGGAAATTAAAGAGTTATTGGAAAAGCATGATGCTTCCCATATTCAAATCATTCCAAAGATTGAGAACCAAGAAGGTGTCGATAATATCGATAGTATTCTAGAAGTGAGCGAAGGGATTATGGTAGCAAGAGGTGACTTAGGGGTAGAAATCCCTGCAGAGGATGTACCTCTCGTTCAAAAAGAATTAATCCGTAAATGTAATATAGCTGGAAAGCCGGTTATTACTGCAACCCAGATGCTGGACTCTATGCAAAGAAACCCACGTCCAACCCGTGCAGAAGCTTCTGACGTTGCGAATGCCATTTTCGATGGCACAGATGCCATCATGTTATCCGGTGAGACCGCTGCTGGAAACTATCCTGTAGAATCTGTACAAACGATGCGTAATATCGCAATTAAAACAGAAACAGGACTCGATCACAATCAAATTCTAAGAAAACAATCAAAATCGATTGATATGTCTATTACAGATGCTATTAGTCAATCTGTCACACACACGGCTAGAAATCTTTCTGTTAGCGCGATTATTACCCCAACAGAAAGTGGGCATACAGCGAGAATGATTTCCAAGTACCGACCACAAGCTCCAATTATCGCAGTAACATTTTCTGACAAGGTCAAGCGGCAGTTGTCACTTGTTTGGGGGGTGCATGCAGTAAATGGTTCAAAAGCTCATTCAACGGATGAAATGCTGGATATAGCAATTGACCGCGGTCTAAGCACAAACCTATTCAAGCGAGGCAGTAAGGTGATCATTACAGCCGGCGTGCCTGTTGGTGAGAGCGGTACTACAAATCTATTGAAGGTTCATATTATCGGTGATGTTATTGCCAAAGGACAAGGGATCGGCAGAAAAAGTGCATACGGAAAAGCGGTAGTTGTTAAAGATGCAAAAGAAGCATTAGAAAAAGTAAAACAAGATGATATTATCGTAACTTATGGTACGGATAGAGAAATGATGCCAGCAATTGAAAAAGCTAGCGGTCTGATTACGGTTGAAGGTGGATTAACATCACATGCAGCAGTAGTGGGATTAAGTCTTGGCATCCCAGTAATTGTGGGTGTAGAAGAAGCATTCGAAAAAATAACAAATGGTTTGGAAATCACAATTGATGGTTCAAAAGGTGATATTTATCAAGGACATGCAAGTGTTCTTTAAAGGACGACCATAAAACACAGATAAAGGAAGGGGCCTCCCTTCCTTTTGTTATACAACGTGGAAAGGTGTTGTTTGGATGATGCGTTGGTTATTATTGGCATTTTTGCTTATACCAGCAATAGAAATCGGATTGTTTATATGGATTGGTGGGATGATAGGACCATTATGGGTAGTTGTGCTAATATTCCTTACCGGATTCGCAGGTGTGGCACTAGCAAGGTCACAAGGCATAGAAACATGGAGACGTGCACAACAGCAAATTAATATGGGACAGGTACCAACCTATGAAATTGTAGATGGTATATGCATATTTGTTGGAGGCGTTTTACTATTTTCGCCTGGTTTTTTCACGGACACGCTGGGCTTGCTACTCATTATACCTTTTACTCGAATGCCGATTCATCGATATATGCTGCGGTTTCTTAAAAGAATGGCAGAAAACAGAGGTGGATTCTACTATCGACGGTGGTAGCTTCTGGATTATGTGTTTCCAATAATGATCCTTCGTATTAATTTTATTATACCGGCAGCGCGTATAACCTGAATGATAATGAGTAAAAATGGTGCTGCAATCACACCGGCTATCCCCCACAATTGAATGCCAATGAATAAAACAGCGAGAGCAACTAGTGGGTGAATACCAATATGGCTGGCTACGAGTTTTGGCTCTAGAATTTGTCGTATGATAATGATAATGGTATATAAAATGGACAATTTGATCGTGAGTGCATAACTACCGGTAATAAATAATACGATAATCCACGGAATAAAAATAAGTCCTGTTCCGACAAGCGGCAATAACTCGGCGATAGCCGTTATCATTGTAATGGTTAATGCATGTTTTATCCCAATAAGCTGTAATCCAACATAAATAATAAGAGCCGTGATGCAAATTAAAATCAACTGCGCCCTTATATAGCCATATAATGCTTTTTTAAAATGATACGTGATCTGTTGGCTGTATATTTTCAGCGATTTTGGCGTGAAAGCTGCAATCTGCTGGTGTAGCCTGTCCCAATCCAGCACCATAAGGAAGGTAGCAAGTAACATAAATATACCAACAGTGAAAGAAACAGGAATAAGTGAAAGGAAAGCCGGAATATTGGCGAATGTCTGCTTAAGCAGTTGAGAACCAACAGTTACGAGTGTTTGAATGAGTCTTTCAATTTGTTCCTGCAATAACTCCTGTTGTGTAGGCTGGAGGCCCCGAAAGATGGATGAGAGCTTTTCATATATGGGCAAGAAATGTATTTGAATAAATTGTTCAATATGGCTCATGAGAATCTGGTAATATAATGGTAAGTGCTCTGCCATATAGAGTGACCCGTCAATTATTTCCTTCATTACAATGAATAAAATCCCAGCCATTAACACAAATACGAATAATAATATGGTGAACGTTGCAATCACGCGAGGCAACTTCACTGTCTTTTCCAAATAGGTTACAGCCGGCTGCATTACCATGGCTAGCATACCAGCGATTATAAATGGATAGATATAAGGCAATAGGATCCAAACGATCCATCCGCAAATGATGAGTAAGCTGAAAACGGTAAGTCCTCTACCAATTCGTATGAAATACAACTTGTACATCTTCCCAACTCCAATTATGGTTTATCCATATATGCCTTTATACATGATATGAATACAAAAGACGTAATAGACATGTACAATGAGGAGGAAATAAATAAATGCATGTAAATGGGAATCTGTAAAAGAAATGAACCGAGAGAAAAAAATCAGCATGAAAATGACGATTTCGTGAAATTTTTATCGTATTTTGAACGCTTTCAATTCACATTGCGGGTAATTTACTCTATAATTGTTCATGGGGATGAACGCGTTATTTGATTTCGAGTATATTTACGGAATCTTATAACAATTTAATATTATATGTAATGTAGAATACATAGTAGAAAAAGGAGAGGGTTTGTTATGACAGCAACAAAAGGTCTCGAAGGGGTTATAGCAACTCAATCGTCAATTAGTTCGATTATCGATGATCAGCTAACATATGTTGGATACAAAATTGATGATTTAGCAGAGAACTCAAGCTTTGAGGAAGTGATTTATCTATTATGGAATCAAAAGCTTCCAACAGCTTCTGAATTAACACAGTTAAAGCAAGATCTAGCAGAAAATATGGAAGTACCTGAGGCAGTTTTCGATCATCTTCGTTCTTATGATCTGAAAAAAGTACATCCAATGGCTGCGTTAAGAACGGCTGTATCCCTTCTCGGTTTATATGATGAGGAGGCAGACGTAGTAGAGGATGAAGCAGTAAATAAGCGTAAAGCAATTCGACTGCAGGCAAAAATTTCTACAATCGTCGCAGCATTTTCTAGAATTCGTCAAGGGAAAGACCCAGTTCAACCCAAAAAAGACCTTGGATTTGCAGAAAATTTCCTTTATATGATGAATGGAAAAGAAGCAGAACCAATTGAAGTGGAAGCAATTAATAAAGCATTGGTACTACATGCAGATCATGAATTAAATGCATCTACGTTTACTGCACGTGTATGTGTGGCAACATTATCTGATATGTACTCTGGCGTAGTTGCTGCAATTGGTGCTTTAAAGGGACCGTTACATGGTGGTGCCAATGAACGTGTGATGGCAATGCTTGAAGAAATCGGCGAAGAAGAAAATGCCATTCCTTATATTAAAAAAGCACTAGAGAATAAAGAAAAAATTATGGGAATGGGACATCGTGTATATCGCAGTGGTGATCCACGTGCAAAGCATCTAAAGAAAATGTCCAATGAACTGACGAAGCTAAAAGGCGAAGAGAAATGGTACAACATGTCTGTTAAAATTGAAGATTACATTAAAGCGGAAAAAGGTCTGCCAGCGAATGTTGATTTTTATTCTGCATCTGTCTATCATTCATTAGGTATTGATGGAGATTTGTTTACACCTATTTTTGCAGTGAGCCGAATCTCAGGTTGGATTGCACATATTTTGGAGCAATATGCTAATAATCGTCTGATTCGCCCACGTGCAGAATATACAGGACCAGATACACAGGAATATGTTGCTATCGAAAACCGTAAATAATTCATGATATTCTATAGTAAACAACGATAGCCGGAGCAGTCCGGCTATTCTACAGCATGAATGTACTTGACAGCTTCATAATGATTAAGATTTCTAGATTTTTATTAACTTCACCATGAGGTGTGTTAAAATAGGACTTGAAAATTTTTAGGAGGATGTACAATGACACAAGGGGAAAAAATCACAGTAAATCAAGGGAAATTAAATGTTTCCAACAATCCAATTATTCCATTTATTGAAGGGGACGGAACTGGCCCGGACATCTGGGCTGCAGCCAGCCGTGTACTTGAAGCAGCGGTTGATAAAGCATACAATGGTGAGAAAAAAATTGTATGGAAAGAAGTATATGCAGGACAAAAAGCATTTGATAAAACAGGTGAATGGTTGCCACAGGATACATTAGACCAAATTGACGAATACAAAATTGCAATTAAAGGTCCATTAACAACTCCAATTGGCGGAGGATTCCGTTCATTAAACGTAGCATTACGCCAAGAGCTTGATTTATTTACTTGCTTACGTCCAGTACGCTACTTTGATGGTGTGCCATCTCCAGTGAAACGACCTGAAGATGTTGACATGGTTATTTTCCGTGAAAATACAGAAGATATTTATGCTGGAATCGAATGGGAAAAAGGTACAGACGATGTTAAAAAGGTTATTGATTTCTTGAAAAATGACATGAATGTTAAGAACATTCGTTTCCCGGAAACCTCTGGTATAGGTATTAAACCAGTTTCTGAAGAAGGTACAAAGCGCTTGGTTCGTTCTGCTATCGAGTATGCATTAACAGAAGGGCGTCGTAATGTAACTTTGGTTCACAAAGGTAATATTATGAAGTTTACAGAAGGTGCATTTAAGAAGTGGGGCTATGAAGTAGCTGAAGAAGAATTTGGAGATAAAGTATTTACATGGGCAGAATACGATCGCATCGTAGAAAAAGATGGTAAAGATGCTGCAAACAAAGCCCAGGATGAGGCAGAAGCAGCTGGAAAGATTATTGTGAAAGATGCTATTGCTGATATTTTCTTACAACAAATTTTGACTCGTCCAAAAGAATTTGATGTTGTTGCTACAATGAACCTAAATGGTGATTATATCTCAGATGCACTTGCTGCACAGGTTGGTGGAATTGGTATTGCCCCAGGAGCGAATATCAATTATGATACTGGTCACGCTATCTTTGAAGCTACACACGGTACTGCTCCAAAATATGCTGGTTTAGATAAAGTAAACCCATCATCTGTAATTCTTTCAGGCGTGCTTATGTTAGAGCACTTGGGATGGAGAGAAGCAGGAGACTTGATTACTAAAGCAATGGATAAGACAATTGCTTCGAAGGTTGTAACGTATGATTTTGCTCGTCTCATGGACGGTGCAACTGAAGTAAAATGCTCTGCTTTTGCTGATGAATTAATCAAGAATATGGGATAATTTAAAAAGGTGAAGGGGATGGTTCGGTGCGAATAAAGCGTAATAAGATTTCTGTAATTGGCTCTGGATTTACAGGTGCAACGACTGCACTAATGCTTGCTCAAAAAGAGCTAGGTGACGTCGTTCTCGTTGATATTCCTGATATGGAAAGTCCAACAAAAGGAAAAGCGCTGGATATGCTGGAGGCAAGCCCTGTTCAAGGATTTGATGCACGGATTACAGGTACGTCAAGTTATTTGGATACATCGGGTTCTGACATTGTTATTATCACTGCTGGTATAGCCCGTAAACCGGGTATGAGTCGTGATGATCTAGTAAATACCAATGCAAAAATTATGAAATCTGTCGCTAAAGAAATCGTAACGTATTCTCCTGATTGCTTTATTATTGTTTTAACGAATCCCGTTGATGCAATGACATACACAGTTTTTAAAGAAACAGGCTTTCCCAAAGAACGTGTTATTGGACAATCGGGTGTGCTGGATACAGCACGTTTTCGTACATTTGTTGCTGAGGAATTGAATATATCTGTAAAGGATATTTCCGGGTTTGTACTTGGTGGTCATGGCGATGATATGGTTCCACTTATTCGTTACACTTATGCTGGTTGTATTCCATTGGAAAAGCTAATTACCAAGGAACGCTTAGCCGCAATTGTGGAAAGAACAAGGAAAGGTGGCGGCGAAATCGTCAATCTACTTGGTAATGGAAGTGCGTATTATGCACCAGCAGCTTCCTTAACTATCATGGCCGAGGCGATTTTGAAAGATCAACGACGTATATTTCCATCGATTGCATATCTAGAAGGCGAATATGGCTATTCTGATATTTATCTCGGGGTCCCCACTATATTGGGTGGGAATGGAATTGAAAAAGTCATCGAGCTTGATTTGACCTCAGAAGAACAAGCTGCGTTGAATCAATCCGCAGATTCTGTGAAAAAGGTACTGAAAACACTGCGATAAAGGATGAAACTCCCTCATGGTATGTTACATGGGGGAGTTTTTTATTTTATTCACCTCATTCTTGGAATGGATTATCGCGTTCCATATAAACGTAATTAAAAATATATGTTATAATGGTAGCGCTTACAGTATGAATGAGGGGGTCTATTCCAATGATCGGTAAAAGAAGAAAATTGGGAAAGAAAATGGAGGACCTGAAAATAGGGGATTCCTACACGGGCAGCTATCGGATTGAAGATAAAGATTTATTACTCTATTTGGGTTTAACGAATGATGCAAATCCTTTATACATACAACATGACTATGCTTCGCAAACACCTTATGCATCTCCAATCGTTCCTTCTGTCATGTTATTTGGTATGGTATCATCTATTGTATCCATGCATTTGCCTGGGCCTGGAAGTCACATTGTAAAACATGAGATGGATTTTCCAAAACCTGTAAAGCATGAGTCGGAAATTAATTATACGATTGAAGTGATAGCAATTGATATGGAGAATCATCGTGCAGCCATGTCAGTAATTGGCTATGATCTGGATGGGGATGAAGTGATAAGTGGTAAACTATATGTGTCACCACCTTATGAACCAAAATCATTAACAGCTAGTTCACTTGAAAATTTCTTTTAAAACTTGATACCTTCTATAAAAATAGCTGAATGTAAAATTAATTTTACAATCAGCTATTTTTATTTCTTTCATAAACTGTTCATTGTACTATAAGATTAGAAGACAAATACGGAATAGGAATAGAGGGTATGAAATGGGACAGAAGATACTTGTTGTAGATGATGAAGCATCGATTGTAACGCTATTGACCTATAATTTAGAAAAGGCAGGTTTTCAAACGGATGCTGCTTATGATGGCAAGGAGGCTGTTCAAAAGACACTCGAACAGGAATATGATTTAATTTTACTCGATTTAATGTTACCTGAAATGGATGGCATGGAGGTATGTCATTATTTGCGGGAGAGTAATGTACATACTCCAATTATCATTTTGACAGCGAAGGATGATATGGTAGATAAGATAGCCGGCTTGGAAATAGGTGCAGATGATTATTTAACCAAGCCATTTAGCCCTAAAGAGGTCCTTGCACGTGTGAAGGCTATTCTAAGAAGGGTAAATCTGGTAAAAGAAACGACGGAATCTGTTTTGAAAATAGGTGAATTATACATTTATCCGGAAAAATATGAAGCAAAGTTAAATGGAGAAGAACTAAGCTTTACGAGAAAAGAATTTGAATTACTCATGTATTTGGCACGCCATAAAGAAAAAGTGCTTTCCAGAGACCAGCTTTTGCTTGCAGTATGGAATTATGATTTTGTAGGAGATTCTCGAATAGTAGATGTTCATATTAGCCATTTACGTGAGAAGATTGAGAATGATTCAAGACGCCCGCAATATATTAAAACGATACGAGGCTTAGGTTATAAGCTTGGGGAGCCTAAATCATTATGAAGCCATTATTTTCAAAACCACTTTCATCCTATACCTTGATTATTTTACTACTTGTTGGTGGGACAGGAATTATTCATGGTTTATTAACAGAGAACTACATCTTTTTAATTGCATTACAATGTATTGAATTTATTATATTAATTCTTGTCATGTCTCATGTATATCATCATTATATACATCCAATCCAAAAATCTGTTCACACGGTGGATGAACTGGTAAAAGGTAATTACCGTGCGCGTGTCCATCATCCAGCGCAAGGAAGTATCACAGATCTTGGGAACAAAATAAATATGCTGGCAAGAAGCCTGAGTGAATTTTCTATCCAGGAAGAGGTAAAAGCAAAACAATTATTGACAGTCATTAATAATATCGATAGCGGTCTTGCTTTAATCGATGAGAAAGGGTATATCCATCTTGTCAATCGAAAGTTCACGCAGTTATTTGGCGATACGATGAATGATTATGTGGGCTATTTATATTATGAAGTCATGGAAACGAGTGCCATTCATGAAACTGTACAGCGAATATTTCTATACGAAAAAAATATGAAGGATCATTTTACACTGCAAACTGCTGGTGATCAACGTCATTTTGAAATTGTTGGTGCACCTGTTTTTAATGAAAAAAATATATTAAAGGGAGCAGTGCTCGTATTTTATGATATTACCGAATATAAACGGTTAGAGCTGATGCGAAAGGACTTTGTTGCTAATGTGTCTCATGAGTTAAAAACACCTGTTACTTCTATTATGGGCTTTGCCGAAACCTTGTTAGAGGACGATACTGATGAAGAAACTAAACGACGCTTTTTAGAAATCATATACACGGAAAGTAAGCATTTACGGGTTTTAATTGATGATTTATTAACCTTATCCAAGCTGGAGCATGCAGACTACCATTTAAATGTCGAGCAATTAAAGCTTTCGGAGCTTCTGGATTCTATTGTGCCTGTCATCCAACATCTTGCAGATCATAAACAGATTAATTTTATCTGTGAAGTAGAGGAGAATATTAGCTGGTATACCGATCGGGAAAAGATGAAACAAGTGCTAAAAAATTTACTCGTTAATGCGATTAGTTATACACCTGAGAAAGGAACTGTTCGTTTGCGTGTGTTCTCCAATCAAGAACACATCTCTTTTGAGGTAAAGGACACTGGAATTGGTATTGCAGAAGAAGATTTACCAAGAATCTTCGAACGTTTTTATCGGGTTGACAAAGCGAGAAGTAGAAATACAGGAGGTACCGGATTAGGTCTTGCTATTGTGAAGCATATTGTCGAAGTTCATGGTGGCAATATTCGTGTTGAAAGTGATGTTGATGAAGGAACAAGTTTTCAAGTAATGCTGCCGAAACATCCCAATCGTAAATAAAGTGAAACCTCAATCGGTGGAGGTTTTTGCCCTTCCTCCACTGATTGTTAGTTGAACCAATCAGGCCTTTACTGGCTGTTGCTCCCCCCACTTACCATTCTTGCTATCAACAAAAACTCATGACGTGGGAGACTTACAGTCAGTTAATCGGTGGAAAACAGTGAAAAATATCTTTATTAAAATCTATAACCCTGAAGGTTAGTATGCGGCAGCTAACTTTCAGGGCATTTTTAGGTTAGAATCAATATAATTCAATGTAGCTAGAACAAGTATCAAACAGACTTTTATCATTGGAAATGATAATATTACTGTAAATCGAATGGAATAGGATAAGGAGGAACGTGCATGATTGATGTTGTCACAATCATTATTATTGTAATCGCTTATTTACCAATTACAATGAACTTCCAGAAACGAATTCGCCAATTAGAGGATGAAGTAGCATCATTACGAAAAAGACGATAATGGGCTAAGAGTTGCTTGCCATGTCATCTAGGTATAAATCATGCTAAAATATAAGAAGCTTGATGAATAGGGAGGACGATTCATTGTCTAAACAAAAGTTGGTATTAATCGATGGTAATAGTATTATATACCGGGCATTTTTTGCATTACCTTTATTAAATAATGATAAGGGTGTATTCACGAATGCAGTTTATGGCTTTACTACTATGTTATTGCGGATTTTAGAGGAGGAAAAGCCAACCCATATGCTCGTGGCATTTGATGCAGGTAAAACAACCTTTCGTCACAAGACTTATCAGGATTATAAAGGCGGAAGACAAAAAACACCACCAGAATTATCAGAACAGTTTCCGCTTGTACGGGAGCTTTTAGATGCATTTGATATTTCACGCTACGAACTGGATCAATATGAAGCAGATGATATTATTGGTACGTTAGCAAAACAAGGAGACGAAAAGAAATGGGATATTACCGTCATTTCAGGTGACAAGGATTTGCTGCAGCTCGTTACTGATCATGTCACAGTTCACGTTACCAAAAAAGGAATAAGTGAAATCGAAGCTTACACACCAGCATATTTGCAATCCAAAATGGAAATCAATCCAGATCAAATCATTGATATGAAGGCATTAATGGGAGATAGCTCCGATAATATTCCTGGCGTGCCTGGTATCGGGGAAAAGACGGCCATTAAATTACTTAAACAGTATAAAACATTAAATGAAGTATATGCACATGTGGAAGATATTAGCGGTAAAAAACTAAAAGAGAATCTGGAAACTTATAAAGATGATGCATTTATGAGTAAGGAATTGGCAACGATCAATTGTGAATCCCCAATTCAAATTGGCCTGGAAGACCTTACATTTTCTGGCTATGAGGATCAGAAAGTAAGCACAATTTTAAAAGATCTTGGCTTCCAATCACTGCTGAATCGCATAGCCGATGATGCGGGTGATATCGATGCGATGAATGAAGAATTATCGGAAATATCGTTTCGTGTTGTAGATGAAATTACTGCGGACATGCTGCCGGAAGAAGGGGCACTTTTTATTGAAATGCTAACAGATAATTATCATCAAGCTCCGATTGAAGGAATTGGTTTATCAGACGGCAAAAAGACCTATTTCATTCCAACAGATGTTGCTACAGGCTCTACACTATTTCGTGAATGGGCAGCAGACGCGCATAAACGTAAACGGGTGTTTGATGCGAAACAGGCATCGGTTAGCTTGTTGAATCAAGGAATTGAATTAAATGGTGTCGTATTTGATTTATTGCTTGCATCGTATTTATTGAATCCAGCCGATAATAATCACAGCATTCCGGCAATTGCAAAGCGACATGGTGGGGAACAGGCGCTTTATGATGAAGAAGTTTATGGAAAAGGTGCAAAACGGAAGGTGCCAGAACAGGCTATACTTGCAGAACATATTGCAAGGAAAACATTACTCCTATTACAACTATCAGATCGGTTAGAAGAGGAATTACAAGATAATGAACAAGCGGCATTACTGAAGGAACTTGAAATGCCATTGGCACAAATATTGGGAGTAATGGAGCATCAAGGTGTTTTAGTCGATGCAGAAAAACTCCATGCCATGGGAGATGATCTGAAAACACGACTCGCTCAAATTCAAAAAGATGTGTACGAGTTAGCTGGAGAAGAGTTTAATTTGAATTCACCAAAACAGCTTGGACCAATTTTATTTGAGAAGTTGGGGCTTCCTGTTATAAAGAAAACAAAAACAGGCTATTCCACCGCAGCAGATGTATTGGAACAGCTTGAGAAGGAGCATCCAATTATCCCGAAGATTTTATTGTATCGTCAGTTGGGAAAACTACAATCAACCTATATTGAAGGGCTACTGAAAGTGATTGATAAAGAAACGGGAAAAATCCACACTCGCTTTAATCAAGCTTTGACACAAACAGGACGTTTAAGCTCAATAGATCCCAACCTGCAAAATATTCCAATCCGTTTGGAAGAAGGAAGAAAAATTCGACAGGCATTCATTCCTTCAGAACCAGGATGGGTAATGTTTGCTGCTGATTATTCTCAAATCGAGCTTCGTGTACTGGCTCACATTGCTAATGATGAGAAGCTTGTCACGGCATTTAAAGAGGATGAAGATATTCATACGAAAACAGCAATGGATGTATTCCATGTTGAAAAAGATGCTGTAGATGGACAGATGCGACGAGCAGCAAAGGCAGTAAACTTTGGAATTGTATATGGAATTAGTGATTATGGTCTATCCCAAAATCTTGGAATTACACGGAAGGAAGCGAAGCAGTTTATTGAACGCTATTTTAATAGTTATCCTGGTGTAAAACAGTACATGGATGACATTGTTCAAGAAGCAAAGCATAAAGGCTTTGTCACGACCTTGATGAATCGAAGACGATACTTGCCAGATATTACGAGCAGGAACTTTAACTTGCGTAGTTTTGCAGAGCGTACAGCGATGAATACACCGATCCAAGGCAGTGCTGCAGATATCATCAAAAAGGCAATGATTGATCTTGATGCAAAACTAAAAGAAGAAAAGCTTGAGGCAAGAATTTTATTACAAGTGCATGATGAATTAATTTTAGAAGCGCCGAAAGAAGAAATAGAACAATTAAAAGAAATCGTCCCAGCAATTATGGAACATACAGTAGATTTAAATGTGCCATTAAAAGTAGATTATGCATATGGTGAAAGCTGGTTTGACGCAAAGTAAGGGGAAAAGAAAGCATGCCGGAATTACCAGAGGTAGAAACGATACGTCATACGTTAAAGCGATTTGTTGTCGGAAAAACGATAGAAAATGTACAGGTTTTTTGGCCAAAAATCATTAAGCAACCTGATGATGTAGAAGCATTCAAATTACTGTTACATGGACAAACAATTCATGATATAAAACGTAAAGGAAAGTTTTTACTATTTGAATTAGATGATTATTATTTAGTATCACATCTTAGAATGGAAGGAAAATATAGTGTCCATCCAAAAGTAGAAGCTATACCCAAGCATACGCATGTAATCTTTGCTTTATCCACAGGTGAGGAGCTGAGATACAATGACGTTCGGAAATTTGGCACGATGCATGTATTGGAAAAGAATCAGCTCTTCCAGGAAAAGCCATTGAATCATTTAGGGCCAGATCCATTTGATCCTGAATTTACTATAGATTACTTTTCGGAAAAGATAAAACGAACCAATCGAGTGATTAAAGCTGTTTTGCTTGATCAGACAGTGGTCGCCGGACTTGGAAATATTTATGTAGATGAAACATTATTTAAAGCAGGTGTCCATCCGTTGAAAAATGCAAATAAGCTTACCAAGGCAGAAATAGCTGCTATTCGTAAACAAGCGATTGCTACACTTAAGGATGCTGTTAAACAAGGTGGAACGACGATTCGCTCCTATGTCAATGGGCAAGGGGAGATGGGTATGTTTCAACAAGAGCTTAATGTGTATGCGCAGGAAAATACAGCCTGTAAAAATTGTGGCAGGACAATTATTAAGATGAAAGTTGGCGGTAGAGGGACACATGTTTGTCCAGGCTGCCAAAAACAGTAGTCCGAATAGGATAGATATGTAACCCAGGAGTGATGAACGTGACATTGATTATCGGTCTTACCGGTGGAATTGCCAGTGGAAAGAGTACAGTGGCGGCAATGTTTAAGGAATTGAACATTCCAGTTATTGATGCTGATGTTATAGCTCGGGAAGTGGTTGAACCGGGTGAAGATGCGTACGAAGCTATTTTACAACAGTTTGGAACAGATATATTAGCTGATGATCAAAAAAATATTAATCGTAAAAAGCTTGGTGATGTTATTTTTACAAATGAAGAAAAACGAAAACAGCTGAATGAAATTGTCCATCCAGCCGTTAGAAAACGAATGCTCGAACAACGTGACCAATGCGTGCAACAAGGAGTGCCATGTGTTGTACTGGACATTCCTCTACTATTTGAAAGTAAGTTGACGCATTTTGTAGATCGGATAGTTGTAGTTGCAGTAACGGAATCTGTGCAATTACAGCGGCTTCAGGAACGAAATGGATTTACAGAGGAAGAAGCCAAGAATCGAATAAACGCACAAATGCCATTGCAGGATAAAGTAAAACTAGCGGATGCAGTACTACAAAATGACGGTACAATAAACGAAACGAAAACACAGTTGCTTCATTTATTGAAACAATGGGAAGTAAATCATTGAAACTAAATTATTTTATAAATCCAGTGTACAGTTCTTAGTATACTGGATTTTTCGTATCTTGCTCGTCCATTAATTCAGAAAACATAATCTTATTTAATTATCAAATTTCAGATACAATTCTTTTTTCATTGTGTTATACTATAATCAGAAATTCGTTGTAAGAGTATAACACATTAGGAGGACTACGAATGAGAAAAACCCGAATTGCTATTAATGGATTTGGTAGAATTGGTCGAATGGTATTTCGCCAAGCAGCATTAGACAATCAATTGGAGGTTGTGGCAATCAATGCAAGCTATCCAGCGGAAACATTGGCCCATTTGATCAAGTATGATAGTGTTCATGGTGTTTTTAACGGTGAAATTAAAGCGCTTTCAAAAGGCTTGGAAGTGAATGGTAGGAAAGTAGATATTGTTAATTCAAGAGAACCACATTTACTTCCATGGAAAAAATATGATATTGATATCGTAATTGAAGCTACTGGTAAGTTTAATTCAAAAGATGCAGCTATGGCCCATATTGATGCTGGTGCTAAAAAGGTAATTATCACAGCTCCTGGAAAACAAGTTGATCAAACCATTGTAATGGGTGTTAATGAAGATAACTATGATGACCATCACGATGTTATTGTCTCGAATGCCTCTTGTACGACAAACTGTTTAGCACCTGTTGTAAAAGTTTTAGATGATGCTTTTACGGTTGAAAATGGTCTGATGACGACCGTTCATGCCTTTACCAATGATCAGAAGAATTTGGACAATCCACATAAGGATTTACGAAGAGCTAGAGGCTGTACACAATCCATTATTCCAACATCAACCGGAGCTGCAAAAGCACTAGCAGAAGTAATGCCACATTTACAGGGAAAGCTGCATGGTATGGCATTACGGGTACCAACTCCTAATGTTTCCTTGGTTGACTTGGTAATTGATGTTAAACAGCCCGTCACAGTAAAACAAGTGAATGAGGCCTTTCGAAAAGCAGCAGCGAATCAGATGAAGGGCATTCTATCTTATAGTGAAGACCCACTTGTATCCATTGATTACACCACAACCGTTTTTTCTGCAATTATAGATGGATTGTCAACAATGGTAATGGATGAGACAAAAATTAAAGTTCTTGCATGGTACGATAATGAATGGGGATACTCCGCAAGAGTTGTAGATTTGACAAAGTATATAGGTAATCACATTCATCAAGAACAAGCCAAAATATCTTAATATAAAGTATGTGAATTAAACTTTTAATTTAATATGCCGAGGCAGGCTCGTGGAACGCGGAGTAGATGGATGAAGCGACGAGGCTGATCAGAAAAATGTAAAGGAGTTCCAGTAAAAATTAATTTACTGAAGCTCCTTTTGTTGTGTTTCATTGGGTGTATCCCAGACTCAACTCAATGATGATAATTTCTCATGAACATGAAAACTTTTCATTCATTTGTATCCAATTGAAATAAAGTATTAAAAATGAAGTAAAATCCTTCCTTATTCGTCAAAGTCCGCAAATATATTATGGATTTGACAAAAAACATGATAGAATAATATACAATTAGGAAACATATATAGAAAATACATAGTTGAATCAATTGATGGAGTTGAGAGAATGTCTTTTCGTCATTTTGTACAAAAAAACTTTAATAACCATGCTGAATCTAGAGATGAGCATTGGAATAAAACTTTACAAACAAAATATTATAAAACAACAAAAGATAAAGCAATGGAAAGTTTAATTAGCTTATTCGAACGCTCGGAGAAATATAACTTGAACGCAGTATCCAAGGAACATGGTGAAATTAGCGTAACAATAAAAAAAGGAAAAAAGGCTTTTATTGTTGCAACTGTCATTATGGTTCGGCCATATCAAACGGCTATAGATTTTTCTGTTACAACAGAATCCATCATACCTTTTGATTTTGGTTACAGCACAAAAGTCATTCATCATTTATATGAGTTAGTTGGACGAGATTTACAAGTTTTGGATAAACGTTAAGCTTTAACGCAGGAATGGGGTTGAATTCCATGAGATGTTCCAATTGTCAATGTAAAAGTACAAAGGTGCTTGACTCAAGACCGATAGAGGAAGGCCGTTCAATTAGAAGAAGAAGAGAATGTGAACGTTGTGGTTTTCGTTTTACTACGTTTGAAAGAATTGAAGAAGTACCATTAATTGTTGTAAAAAAAGACGGTGCAAGACAGGAATTTAGTCGGGAAAAATTAATCCGTGGTTTGATTAAATCCTGTGAGAAGCGACCTGTTTCGATTGAAACGATGGAAACCTTGGCAATGGAAGTGGAGAGAGAAATAAGAAATAGTGGTGTGTCTGAAATTGATAGTAAGGAAATAGGGGAATTGGTAATGAAACGCCTGTCTGAGGTAGATGAAGTAGCCTATGTTCGTTTCGCCTCAGTATATCGACAGTTTAAAGATATTAGTGTGTTTCTAGATGAACTGAAAGACTTAATTGATTCTGAAAATCAGGACAGCAAAAAGAATTCTAGATGAGCCGTAATGTCAGGCTCATTTTATTTTACAACACTCCGAAGGGTAAAGGATGAATGTGATGAGACGGATTGGAAAAATATTGCCAGTAGATGGATATGCTGTGTGTTTAAAAGGGAGTTTACCAGTACATTATATAAAGTCCCTGACTCATTTATACCAACCGTTGATTGGTTCTCAAGCAATTATGCTATATCAAACCTTGTTACATGAACTGGAATTACAAGGGGATAAGATTCAAACCCACCATACTTTAATGAATTATTTATATCTTCCCTTGGATGAACTATATGAGGCGCGGGTTAAGCTTGAGGCAATTGGATTATTGAACACGTATGAAAAAGACCTAGACGGGAAGCGGCTATTTACGTATGAAATAAAGCCACCATTTTCGCCAACTGGTTTCCTGAATGATGCGATGTTATCACAGTTATTATTTCATCATCTAGGTAAAGATCGATATAAATTGGTACGAGAATTATTTGAAACGGATCAATTGCCTCAGCAAGGTGAAAATATTACCGCAGCCTTTAATGATGTTTTTACGACGATACACCCTACAATGGAACAGGTTTCTTCTATTGCTCATTATAGTAAGAATCAAGGTCCTGTAGTCGAACAAATTGATTTTAGCTGGATGGAACAAATGCTGAAACAACGTATGATTCCAACACAGTCTGTCTTAACAAAGGAAAACCGTCGAATTATTACGCAAATGATGTCTATATATCATTTGGCTACCCATGAAGTAGAAAAAACCATTCTCTGGGCACTTACGGATGAAAATAAATTAGATGTGGATGAATTTAAAGAGGCCTGTCACCATTTATTCCAGTCCAAACATGGCCAATCAGTGGTGAAACTCAATAGAAAACAAATTAATCTGTCAGACGAAAAGCCAATAATTGAAAAGGAAAGTACAAAAGAAGAACAGCTCATTCAACAGCTGGAAGTCATTTCTCCACGGCAATTACTAGCAGATTTATCAAGTGGTAATCAAGCATCTGAACAGGATATGAAGGTCATACGAGAGGTGATGACCTCCCAGGGTCTACCTTCTCCGGTAATGAATGTGTTAATTCATTATGTTTTATTGCAATCCAATATGAAATTGTCAAAGGCGTATTTAGAAAAAATCGCTAGTCACTGGTCGAGAGCAAATCTACAAACGGCTAAAGAAGCCATGGAGTTTGCGAAAATGGAAAAAAACAAATACCAAAAACAACAACGAACGAAAACATCTACCTATCGAAATTATAAACAAAAAGCACCCGAAGTTATTCCGGACTGGTTTAAAAATCGTGATAAAAAAGACCAGGTGATTCCTTCACAAGAGACAATAGACTTTGAAAAAGAACAAGCAGAAATTGCAGCGGCACTACAAGAATTCGCAAAAAATAACAATAATCATTTTCAGGGGTGAAGTGCATGAAACCGGTACAATCAACTTTACAAAAGTGGTTGGCGGAAAATAAGAATTTCCAAGAAAATTATGCAAAAATAAAAGCGGAAGTTCTACAGGATCCAGATATCAAAGAATTTTTACTCCATCACCCACAAATTAGCGATAAAGAAATCAATCGAAGTCTTATTAAACTATATGAATATAAGACACAATCTAAACAATGTGACCGTTGCAAATCGTTGCAAGATTGTCCTAATATGCTGAAGGGCTATTCACCGATTCTTCAAGTAGTAGGCGGGGAAATTCATTTGTCTTATGAGAAGTGCCATACGCGGATTGCATATGAAAAAGAACAGCAGCAGCAAAAGCTGATACAAAGTTTATATATGCCGAAAGATATTTTACAGGCAAGCATTCAAGATATCGATGGCTCGGAAAGAGGAACTGCAATTCAGGCGCTAATTAACTTTTTAAAACAATTAAAATCAGGGCTACCACGTAAAGGACTTTATCTACATGGGAAATTCGGTGTCGGAAAGACGTATCTACTTGGTGCGCTGGCAAATGAATTAAAAAAAGCTAATATCTCCTCCATGCTTATTTATATGCCAGAAATGGTTCGGGAAATTCGCGGTTCTTTGAAGGATGATTCCATTAATGAGAAAGTAGAATTCTTTAAAAAGGCAGATGTCCTTATGCTGGATGATATCGGTGCGGAGTTACAATCTGCATGGTTCCGCGATGAGATATTAGGTTCCATCCTGCAATATCGTATGATGGAAGGTTTGCCTGTGTTTTTCACTTCCAACTACACGTTGAATCAATTAGAAAGTCAGCTTGCATCGACTAAAGACGGCGTAGAGCAGGTCAAAGCAGGGAGAATTATAGAACGAATTAAACAAGTTAGCCGTGAAGTTTCTGTAGAAGGAAGTAATCGAAGAGAAAATGATTAATGAATGCATACAAAACTGTGCTTTTTTTTATGAGGCACAGTTTTTTATTTTATGATTTTCAAATTTTACATCCACAATCATATTTTGTCGTATTTCCACAAAGTGATTACTTTCCTGCGAATACACATTTTTTATACTTTTTGTCCATATAATGTATCAGTTTGTTTGGGATAAGGGTGATGTTGTTTGCTGGAGGTATATTTTGAATCTGATGCTGAAGCAATTGGTTTTTGTGAGTATTTATTTAGTTATAGCAAAAGAATAGAATTAAATTGGAAAACAAATGAAGATTGGGGGAATCGTATTCAAATTACAGGTGAATGGAGTACAGGCTCAAAGCAAGATCATGCTGCGACAGCCATGGCAGATGTATTCGAAGTCAATCGGTTAACACCGATGCTTGAGGAGATTATTTCAAATTGTTATTACTATACGAATGAAGATGAGATGGAACGGATCTTAGAGCTGACACACTGGCTACTAAAGAATGATGCGCCAACAACAATGGTTCCGGAAACAGAAATAAAACCATTGCAGCAATTATTTCATATTTTTTTGGATCATGTAAAACAGATGGAAACCATTCATTTTGATTCCATTGTGAAGTTTAGACTAGGAGTAGTAAAGGATCAATTGATACATTATGTAGGACTTGCTATTGATGAATTTAAAAGAGAAGAAGATCATCAAACATTCATCAATATGTTGAGAGAATATATTGAGAAAAAGAAATCTGGTTTTCCTGTTATTCATATCTTGCAAGGTGATCCATTTGCCTTCTTTAAGTCAAGTGGGAAACGGTTTAGTAATATGGAATTGCGCATGCTTATGCAACAAGAACCGCTCTATATGGTTGGATTGGATAGCAGTGAAATGAATCTAGCTCCATTAGTGGCAATGGCTCCAAATCAAATTAAGATTTATGGGGATAATCCCTCAGAACCCAAAACTTTAACCATCATAAATATCTTCCAAGAACGGGTATCCTTTCAATCATTGAATCAATTTCCGTTTCCTAATTATCGAAAAGTGTAGCAGAAGCTTGCATTATTAAAAATTTGATTTATAATATTACTTATATTATTTTTACAAACTATAGGTACTGACAAGGACATGATTATTTGTCAAACCGTGCTGTTTAGAGAGGGAAGTTCCCGGTGAAAGCTTCCTCAGCACAACGAATAATTACCACCTTGGAACCCTGCTTTCGAAACGAAGTAAAAAGCAGCGTCTCATCCGCGTTATGGATTTGAGATCCGTTATTGATGGATGCGGAAAATAGGGTGGAACCACGTGACCAACGCTCGTCCCTTTGCTTAAACAGCAGAGGGATGGGCGTTTTTTAATATGTCGAATCACTTTCGGACAATGGTAGTGCTCCCAAAGTGAAGTAAATACCGCTGGTTTGAGAAAAATAAAACGAATGAATAGAAGGAGTGTTATCAGATGGCAGATATTCAAATTGAGTTTCCAGATGGAGCAAGTAAAGGGTTTCCAAATGGAACAACCGGTGAAGAGATTGCTCAGTCCATTTCACCAGGCTTGCGAAAACAAGCTTTGGCTATCAAATTGGACGGCAAGGAAGTGGATCTAAGAACACCACTTTCACATGGTGGGAAGATTGAAATTATCACCTATAAACAGCCGGAAGGGATTGCGATTATGCGGCACTCCACTGCACATTTATTGGCTCAGGCTGTTAAACGCTTGTACAAGGATGTTCAGTTTGGCGTAGGTCCAGTCATTGAGGAAGGATTTTATTATGACATGGAAATGGAGCATAAAATTACACCTGAAGACTTGCCTAAGATTGAGAAGGAAATGCAGCGTATCATCGATGAAAATCTTGATATTGAACGTATAGCGGTATCACGTGAAGAAGCAAAACAAATGTTCCGTGACATTGGCGATCATCTCAAGTTAGAATTGATTGATGCAATCCCTGAAGATGAGCAAGTAACCATTTATAAACAAGGTGAATTTTTTGATTTATGTCGTGGCGTCCATGTACCTTCCACTAGTAAAATAAAGGCATTCAAATTATTAAGCATTTCTGGAGCTTATTGGCGAGGAGATAGTAATAATCAACAGCTACAACGTATTTACGGAACTGCATTTGAAAAGAAAAGTCAGGTCGATGACTATTTAAAATTACTTCAGGAGCGTAAAGAGCGAGACCATCGCAAGCTTGGCAAAGAGCTCGGAATTTTCACGGTGTCGCAAAAGGTTGGTCAAGGTTTACCACTATGGTTACCGAAAGGAGCAACAATTCGTCGCATTATCGAGCGCTATATTGTGGATATTGAAGAAAGACTTGGCTACGATCATGTATATACGCCTGTACTGGGTAGTATAGATTTATACAAAACGAGTGGTCATTTGGATCATTATAAGGATGACATGTTTCCTGAAATGAAAATGGATAATGAATCATTGGTGCTGCGTCCAATGAACTGCCCGCATCATATGATGGTATATAAAAATCAATTATACAGCTATCGTAATTTACCAGTTCGCATTGCTGAACTAGGCACCATGCACCGTTATGAAATGTCTGGTGCATTAGCAGGATTACAACGTGTACGCGCGATGACATTAAATGATGCGCATATTTTTGCAAGACCTGATCAATTGAAACAGGAATTTGTAAGAGCAGTGGAATTAATCCAAAGGGTATATAAAGATTTTGGTATCCATGATTTCTATTTCCGATTGTCTTACCGTGATCCTGACGATAAAGAAAAATATATCGATGATGATGAGATGTGGGATGTAGCGCAGTCCACTTTAAAAGAAACATTAGATGAAATGGGTCTCTCTTATGTAGAAGCAATTGGTGAAGCAGCATTCTACGGTCCGAAGCTGGATGTCCAAGTGAAAACTGCACTTGGGCATGATGAGACATTGTCCACTGTACAGCTAGATTATCAAGCTGCGGAAAAATTCGAATTAACCTATGTAGGGGAAGATGGCAAGGAACATCGTCCTGTTGTTATCCACCGTGGAATTGTTGGAACAATGGAGCGGTTCGTTGCATATCTACTTGAAGAATATAAGGGAGCCTTCCCGGTGTGGCTTGCACCTGTACAAGTTAAAGTAATTCCTGTATCACCAAAGATTCACCAGGATTATGCAAATCAGATTGTAGATGCATTAAGAGAAGAAGGAATCCGCGTGAATATAGATGATCGTGATGAAAAAATAGGCTATAAAATACGTGAAGCTCAAACGGAAAAAGTACCATTCTCCCTCGTATTAGGAGATCAAGAGATAAACGATAACACAGTTAACGTTAGACGCTATGGCCAACAGAAATCGGAAACGTTACCTTTTGCAGATTTTGTATCGCTGATTCAAGATGAGATTAAAACGAAAAAAAAATAAAGCATTGAATTATTGAGGCTGGTATACCCAGCCTCATATTGTATGTCCTTTCGTCTTACACCTTTATATGCTATAATAGTATGTGTACGAATTAATATACATTAAAGAAATGGTTGACAGCATTTGAAACACATGCTATATTTAAAAAGTTGAAAATGAATATGATCTGTGACAAGAAGAAGCACCCGCTTCTCACCTGTTCAACGCGTTCATGCAGTTGGCTGGTTTTAAAACATCTTTTGAATTACTTATCATAAGACGTGATATGTGGGTGCACTCGTGCGCTCACATTTTTTTTGGTAGTAAAGAAGTATAAACACTTCTTACTACATACGCGCAATGAAGGCTGTCGCTGAAACTAGGGTGACAACCGATTTTCTAAGCATGTTGTGGATTGATGGTTCATTCGTACAGCAGGATTGCTTGTCATTAAGATCAGTAAGAAAATATTTCGGAGGTGGCTGGCTATTAGCAAGGATATGAATGTCAATGAAAAGATTCGTGCAAGGGAAGTGCGTCTTATTGACTCAAACGGTGATCAGCTTGGTGTGAAGTCTCGACAAGAGGCATTGGATATTGCACAAACGAGAAATTTAGACCTCGTATTGGTTGCACCAAATGCGAAACCACCAGTAGGTCGTATTATGGATTACGGAAAATTCCGCTATGAACAGCAGAAGAAAGAAAAAGAAGCTCGTAAAAAACAGCGGATTATTAACGTGAAAGAAGTACGATTTACACCAGGAATTGGCGATCATGACTTTAACACAAAGTTGAGAAACGCCAGAAAGTTCATCGAAAATGGAGATAAAGTAAAGGCATCTGTCCGTTTCCGTGGTCGAGCAATTACGCATAAGGGACTTGGTCAAGAAGTATTAGACCGGTTAGCGGACGAAGTGAAAGACATTGCAACGGTAGAATCCAGACCAAAAATGGAAGGTCGTAATATGTTTATGATGCTTGCTCCAATTGTTGAAAAGTAATAAGTGTACTGTTATTTATTTCAGGCTTACAAGGAGGAAATCAATATGGCTAAAATGAAGACCCATAAAGGTTCTCAAAAACGTTTCAAAAGAACTGGTACAGGTAAACTAAAACGTGGACACGCTTATACAAGCCACATGTTTGCAAATAAATCACAAAAACAAAAGCGCAAGTTGCGTAAATCTGGAATGGTTTCCAGCGGTGATTTCAGACGTATTAAAAACATGCTTCCATAAGCTGGGAAGCCGATACTAAAATTTAGAAATACAATGAAACAATTTGTATTAGGAGGTAATTTCAATGGCACGTGTTAAAGGTGGTACAGTTACGCGCAGACGTCGTAAACGCGTTCTTAAACTGGCTAAAGGTTATTATGGTTCCAAAAGAACTTTATTTAAAACAGCAAAACAGCAGGTAATGAAATCAGGTCAATATGCATACCGTGATAGAAAGCAAAGAAAGCGTGAATTCCGCAAACTATGGATTACACGTATCAATGCAGCAGCACGTATGAATGATCTTTCCTACAACAAGCTAATGCATGGTTTGAAGCTTGCAGGTATTGAAATGAACCGTAAAATGCTTTCTGATCTTGCAGTGCATGATGAAAAAGCATTTGCACAGCTTGCTGAACAAGCAAAAGCTGCATTAAAATAATGACGATAAGACCAAATTAGTAATGCTTGCTAATTTGGTCTTTCTATATGTTGGGGGAATTTCATCATGAATACATCGGCGATACTCATGAATTATCTTGTAGCAATGAACATCATAGGGTTTTTTATCATGATGATGGATAAAAGAAGGGCAAGAAAAAAGAAATATCGAATAAGGGAGCGAACACTCTGGATCATCGCTTGCTGTGGTGGTGTATGGGGCGTGTTTTGTGGTATGTATGTATTCCGGCATAAAACAAAGCATCGTAGTTTTGTGATTGGGGTTCCATTGCTTGGAATGATTGAAGTAGCAATCTTCCTATACATATACTTGTCATAAAGGCTCGTCTCTTGTCATATACATAGCAGTGAATGTAGACATCATGATTGACAAGGAGGCGAAAAATGGAATTATTGGGCAGTTACATCTTTACATTTGTGGAGAACGGCGGTTTGCTGGCACCAATCTTATTTATTAGTTTTCATTTGCTGCGTCCACTATTCTTTCTTCCTGTCGTATTTATTTGTATTTCGGGGGGAATGTTGTTTGGAGCCTTAGCTGGAACGATATACTCTATTATAGGTATTACCCTGTCGAGTCTTCTCTTTTATATTGTCTTGCAAAGAACACCTAAAACGTTTCATAAGCTTACAAATGTAAGAAAAAGATTATTTGGAAAGAAAATGGAGCTGACTGCATCACAAATTTCAATGCTGCGTCTCGTTCCATTTATTCATTTTCATTTACTATCCCTTTGTTTAATAGAAATTTCCTCTAATTTTAAGGATTATACAAAATCCTCTATTGTAACGAATATTCCAGTTGCATTTATTTATACCTCAGTGGGCCAGCAATTGACCAATTTATCCCCGATTATGCTATCATTATTTCTTTGTTTATTATGTGTTTGTATTTATTTATTTCGTAAAAAAGAAAGTATTATCAAATGGAAGGAATTTTTTCAAGTTAGCACGTAAGAGCCTGAACTGGATATAACCTGGTAGTAAAACAACGCTCGGCATTGATGCAAAAATCCACTTATACATTCAAATGTATGAGTGGATTACTTGCATCGTTTTGGAGCATGTTCTACTAAGCATTTAATCATGGAAGTGAAATAGTATTCCAGGATGTTAATGATCATCTGTTAACAAAAGCTTGCTAATGGGATGCTTCCATTTAACGGTCGCATAAGGATATCGAATGAGAATCTCTTGTTCTAAAAAGTATAAATCTTCTCTTGTTAAACCCTGAAGCTCCATTGGATTATGGACAACGATATGAATATCAACGACTTCAAACGCTTCTTCCGTTGTCCCCAGGTATTTCTCACCTTCAAAGGAACATCCCTTGTACACAAATTGAATATTTTTCATACTGCTGTTGGGCTCATCTAAAAAAAAGAATTCATTTGTCGTCTTTGCCAGATTTAAACGTCTTCCTGGATTACGAAAGTATTGAAAGCATGTATACGCTATTAAAATCAACGATATAATAATCAGTATCCGAAATAAAACAACTACCATCATAACCATCCGTCTCCCCAAACAAGCATTTTTGAAATCGCATTACCTTACCATACGGTTTAAGATACAAATAGGTTTCACACATTTTAAAAAATAATGGTACAATGAATAAAAAACCGCAACAGTTGATATCATTATCGTGTTTATCGTGAGCTAAAGTTGCGAGAGATGAAGAAGAGGGTTGTTAATGAAGGATGTAAAAGTTCAATTCATTCATGAAGATGCAAAAATGCCATATCGTGCCAATCCTGGAGATGCTGGCCTCGATTTATTTTCAATTGAAACTAAAACAATTCCAGCTGGACAAGCCACGTTAATTAGAACGGGTATACAAATAGAGTTGCCAGCAGGAACTGAAGCACAAATACGTCCGAGGAGTGGCTTAGCACTAAAGCATTCCATTACGGTATTAAATAGCCCAGGAACAATAGATGAAGGATACCGTGGCGAAATAAAAATTATCTTAATCAATCATGGTACAGTAGATTTCGCGATAGAGAAGCATATGCGGATAGCTCAAATGGTCATTGCACCTGTGCTTCAGATTGATTTAATTCAGGCAAATACATTATCTGGATCAGCACGTGAAGCAGGGGGTTTTGGCTCTTCGGGAAAATAGTCTAAATAGACCAAAAGCTTGTTTAGATAAGCATTTTATGGTAAAAAGAATAAGTAGTGTTACATAATAAGGGAGGAAAAATTGCTTATGACAAAATTGGATGCAACATTAACCATGTTAAAGGATTTAACAGATGCGAAAGCAATTTCTGGTAACGAAAAAGAAGCCAGAGATGTTATGGAAGGTTATATAAAAGATTATGCGGATGAAGTATATACGGATAATCTTGGTAGCTTGATTGCTAAAAAAACTGGGAAGCAAGATGGTCCAAAAGTAATGGTAGCGGGCCACTTAGATGAGGTTGGATTTATGGTTACCCGCATCGATGATAAGGGATTCCTATATTTTCAAACGATTGGTGGCTGGTGGAGTCAAGTTATGCTGGCACAACGCGTTACCATTGTGACAGATAAAGGGGATGTAACAGGTGTAATCGGATCGAAGCCACCACATATCCTTTCACCAGAAGCACGTAAAAAACCTGTTGATATTAAAGATATGTTCATTGACATTGGAGCCTCCAGTAAAGAAGAAGCATTAGAATTCGGTGTGAAGCCCGGCAATTCAGTTGTTCCGTATTTTGAATTCACACCATTAAAAAATGAAAAAATGCTGCTTGCTAAGGCATGGGATAATCGAATTGGCTGTGCTATTGCGATTGAAGTACTAAAACAATTAAAAGATGTTGAACATCCAAACATTGTATATGGTGTGGGAACGATTCAAGAGGAAGTTGGATTACGTGGTGCACGAACGTCTGCACAGCTTATTCAACCAGACATAGGTTTTGGAGTAGACGTTGGTATTGCGGGAGACACACCAGGTATTACTGAACAGGAAGCTGATAGCAAGTTAGGCGATGGACCTCAGTTAATTTTATACGATGCATCGATGATTTCTCATAAAGGTGTGCGTGACCTAGTTGTACAAACTGCCGAAGAGCATCAAATCCCATTTCAATATTCAACGGTTCCTGGTGGTGGAACAGATTCAGGATCTATCCATTTGACAGCAAATGGCGTACCTTCGTTATCAATCACCATTGCAACACGTTATATTCATTCACATGCTGCAATCTTACATCGTGATGATTTTGAAAATGCTGTCAAGCTAATTGTCGAAACGATTAAAAAATTAGACCGTGAAACTGTACAGCAATTAATTTTAGCTTAAATAGATGACATGAAAAAGGAGCGGGTTTGGAAACCTGCTCCTTCCTTATTTTTGTTATTTTATGCTAAATAAGTGTTCATTACTTTTCTTACATAGTTCTGTGTTTCTTTAAAAGGCGGAATACCTTGATATTTATCGACATTTCCCGGACCTGCATTATACGCAGCAAGTGCGAGTTCTATATTACCATTATATTTTTTAAGCATTTGACTTAAGTATTTAGCTCCACCTTCAATATTTTGAGCTGGATCATATGGATTCATAACACCAAGCCCTCTGGCAGTAGCTGGCATAAGTTGCATCAAGCCTTGTGCGCCTGCATGACTTTTAGCATTAGGATTGTAATTCGATTCCATTTTAATAACTGAATGAATGAGCTTCGGGTCTAAATTATATTTCTGAGCGACAGAATCCACTATGGATTGAAATGCAGCAGGTGCAATGGTGTTGGATCTGCTTGTACGATTGACACCAGGTGCATGTTCCATGAACGGCAATGCAGAATAGGCATGAACAGTGTTTGTGCCCTGACTGCGGTCTATATCTATTTGCTGTAACTGTTTATTCATTACGGATGCTTGATTGATTTTATCCTGTAAAATTTGTCTGAATGCGATGTCCATGATGGGAGATGTATAGGATAAAGAATCACCTTTTGACATCATGATAGACATAGCCTGATTTTGTATTTGCATTTGAAAATCACGAATTTCCACGTTCAACACCACCTATAAGGACTATTTTACTACATAATGGAAAATAGGCAATAGGTAATGATTAAAATGCGATAATCTCTTTGTCTGTTTGTTTCAGTAGATTATAATAAAATGGATCTTCCCCAATACAAATAATACGATCACATATATGCCTAATCTCATCCATATCGTGTGAGGTATAGATAATAATTTTATCATTTTCTGTTGCAAGTTTACGTAAATAATTGCCAATTTCAGTTCTCGAACGCAGATCAATACCTACAGTTGGTTCATCAAGCAAAATAAGCGTCGGATCATGAATAAGGCTGATTGCAAGATTGAGTTTTCGCTTCATGCCACCAGATAGGGTGGATACTTTTTCCTTCCACTTGTCCAATTCCATGTCTTTACAAATTGCTTGTAAAGCAGATTTGTTCTTTTTCTTCCCCCAAGTAAGCTTTTCAAAAAAAACCATATTTTCTTCCACCGTGAAATGATCCCATATCGCAATATCCTGGGGGACAAAACCAATATGTTGGCGGATTTGTTTTTTTTGTGTAGTGGGGGAGAGATGATTCAGTGTAAAACTGCCCTTGGTTGGCTTGTTGATGGTTGCTAAAATACGCAGTAATGTCGATTTTCCAGCACCATTTTCACCAACAAGCCCTATGATTTCACCTGGGGAAGCTTGAAATGTAATGTCATTTAGTATGAGATGCTTTCCATATGTTTTACTAATATGATCAACTGTTAGCATGCAATCTCTCCTTTCCCGCATACCAGATTGCTATTCCGATTGCCAATAGTATGAAGCTGGCATAATGAATTTCTCCATTCATAACAGATTGTACTGGATTCCATTTTTCCAACCAAGGCAATCCGCCTGTAATCCCATCAATAGGTAGAATGGCACCACTAATGACAGCAATCATGAACGTAATAGCAAAAGCTAAACCAAAATATGCATATGCATTTTTGAAACAAGTTGCAAGCAAAAATGCGGTCATGATACAGGTTAGTTGAAATGTAAATAATACAATAAATAAATGAATAGACAAAGCTTCGTGAAGGACATAATGATATACCACCATCGTGAGTAGATTCATCCATCCTAAAAATATCGTATAAATAAACATATTACCTATTAAATAAGCCCGATGTGACATACGAAAGAAAGCAAATCGAGGGCCTACACCGGAAGTTCTTTCTTTGATGATCCAATCAAATAAGAAAAATGTTGCCAGTAAAGCCGCTATGGACCATAATCCCCAAACATTCCAGCTTACTAATTCTCCGCTCTCCATGGAATCCGCTTCCCCTAAATAAGTAAAAGAGGAGCGAAGTAAATTTTCGTCTTTTTGTATTGTTTGGCTTTTTCGAATCATATCTTCCACTGGCCATTGTTCTTGAACTCGATACCTTTCACCGATATCTTGTATGACCTTTACTGCACGGTATCTTCCAGCATCCTGTTGAACAATTGAAACGACCATTTCCTTTACTGGTGTATAAGCAAAAGACAGGTCGGAGTGATATCCTTCAATTAGCTGATTACGATTACCACGCATAATTTCTTCTTCGTAGCCATCTAAAATGATGAATACACTATCTAATTCATGTTTTTCTAATTGCTGTAGCGCAGCTGTCTTATCTAATTGTTGTACTCGAATAAAAGGAGCAGATTTTACTTCATCTAAAAAATCATTCGCTGTTGATGTATTTTCCTCCATCACGATGCCAATCGGTATTTTTGCATCATCTTGAACGTTGCTTGTACCCAATACGATACATATTGGAATGAGAAGGGGAATGATACTCCAGCATACAATACCAAGCCATTGTTTTTTCCATTGCATCATACGTGTATAGATAATTTGTTTCATTTTTGAGTCAGCTCCTTCCATAGGGAGGCAGCTGCCAATATACTTATAAACACACCAAGCATAAGTGATAGTGGTATGTAGTCTGCATACAATCTTTCATGCAGCAGTATTTCTTGTATCCAATGCAGTGCTTCATAAGAAAAAATATAAGAGAGCCATTGCTGAAGTGCTATTGGAAAATATAACACTGGAACGATAGCACCACTAGCTAAAATTAAAAAAGCAGCTACGATAAATTGTACAAGCAACCGAAATCTTTGTGATGTAATTAATACTTCAATAATTGCTAAAATAACTAGTAAACTAAGATTGTACAAGCATACAAGCAAGCCTAGTCTTGCACAGTCTTCTAAATAAAATGGAACACCAAGAAATCGTTGCAAACCAAATAATAATAGCAGTGAAAGGATAGTCACACAAACGAAGGTAACGAATATTCTTGCGCTAATTTGTTGAAGTGCATTAACACCATACAATTTCATTCGCTCTTTCATTCGATATGTATTTTCCTTATAAAGCATATTGTATAAAAGTAACATCCATATTGTAGTAATAACAAACCAGCCAGAGGCAACATAATAATGAAGAGGGGAGGCAGTAACAGCATTGGATAATTCATGTTCAATTGCTGCCTCATCCTTCGATAATGTATAAAACAAAAAATCCTTAAATTGTTCAAATAACATGTCATTTCGAGTTTCGGCATCCATATTTGTTTGCTTGGCATAATAATTAATCGTTAAAATATTGGCCTGAGAAGCGCCAATATGCCGGGCGGCACTGTTTACCATCTCTTTTACAAGTCTACTATTGATTGGTTCGTTCGGATTTCCAACAACCGGAAGCTCCACAGATACCCCATTATATAAATTGCTCGTGAAATTTTTGGGGAAGGTTATGGTAGCACTTAATTGATCATCGACAAGCCCTTGTTCTGCATCAGAAGCAGTCATCTGATCCATTTGAAAAAGCTCACCAAATTGTCCGGAATCTATTAATATTTTCATAATCATTTTAGTTTCTTGTGATTGATCCTGATCCACGATACCAACCTGAATGGGATCCTGTTTGGATGGTGTGAAGAAGGTCATAAGTATAATGGCAATAAGTGCAGTCATTACAATTGGATAAACGAAAAGAAAAGGAAGTGTTAGCCACTTCCTCCGAATTTGCTTGAAATTGTTTGCAATAAATAATCTCGTATGTTTGATGAAATGCATTGCAACACTTCCATTTCCTGTCGTAAAGTTACGCTATTAGAAGCCACCCATAGAGCCAAATAACCATTGCTGCATTTTAGGTGCAACTTCCATCTCAAAGTAGGATTTAAGTTCTTCTGGATTCATGCCGCCTAAATCTTTTACGTTGTCTTCTTTAGGAGCATCAACACCCTTGATGAGTTTCATGTCTTTTTTCAAGTTGAGAGAAAACATATCCTGGCTAATACCGTCTGCGTCAATAGCAAACTTATGATTTGAATTCATGTTATCTTTTTCATAAGTAGCATCACCACTCCAAATGAGTTTGCCGCCCATACCAGATTCCATGAATGAGAATTCACGATTGAATTCTTTTTTACCTTTCTTTTCCGTTTCTGTTCCATGATAAGAAACTTCAATTTCATCCATTGTTACTTTGATGGTATCTTCAGCTTTCCCATCTTTAGATGATAAATCGCCAGAAATATGGATGCTTCCATCATTGTATTGATCTGTAACATTAAAGTCATAGTCAAATACTTGTTTGTCTTTATCCAGCTTTTGTGTTCCAGTAATTTGAACACCAGCAACTGATTCTTCTGTAACACCCATTTTCAGGTTGAAGTCACGTTTAACAATTAATTTATCCTTTACCCAAATCGTAGAATTGATTCCGTCTGGGAAATGTGTGTCTTTAATACCTTCTTGTGCTTCTTTCATAGCTGTTTCAAATTCTTCGATAAAGGAATCAGCTTCTTCCTGTACCTGAGGTGGAATATTCGCAATTGGTAAACCAAACCCAAATTGCTGAAGCTGGAACTGCTCTTTAATAATTTCTTTTAATTTTTCGTCCTTTTCCATCTTTGCGAATACTTTCGTTAAAATATCTTTTACCTGATCTTCAGAAAGTGACATGGTAATCTTGTCTGCTTTAATGGAGTCTCCATCAACAGCTACTGTTTCTGAATCTTTTTTAAAGCTATCATCTGGTAATTCATTAAAAACCATTTCACCATATTCTTTTTTAAAGTACTCTACATCTTCTTCGGATAAGAGACCTGCTGTACTTTCAAAAAAAGCATTGAAGTCGACAGATTCTTCTCCGGTAAAGCTATATGGATCCAATGATTTTAATATTTTTCCAATGTCTTCCCCTTTTACTTGCATCATTTCATCAAGAAAAGGTAAATGTACCAATAATTTATCTGCTGTTAAGTGAACATCTAAATTTTCCAGCTCAATACCAGCAATATTTCCTTCGACTTTGGAGGACATAATCTTTTTATCCAAATCTGTTTGTGATGATAATACCAGCTTAGAGTTGTTGACCAATTGTTCTACGCTGAATAAACCGCCTGACATATTGTCAATACCTGATACATTTGCCGATAATTCCAACACGGATTCAGTTGGTTTTTCCTGTGTTTTTTCTGCCCAATCCAACTCTGATTCATAGCGATCTTTGAATGTATCGACAATATGCTCATAGGATTTTTGCTCCGCTTGGAAATAAGCCTCTTTCGGTGATAAATTTTTTAAGAATGCAAATGCTGCGGCACCGCCACCAATGATAAGTATGGCTGCAAGTAAAATTGGAATCAGCTTACTTTTCTTCTTTTGCGGTTGTTCTCCCTGTTGTGTTTCTACCATATTATTTTCCCCTCTCTCACATAAATGCTCCATCAAGCATATCTATGATGCTTCATTAGCAGTTTATACCCAATAAAGCACATGAATACATTTTATATCATTTTACAGATTAACCGTCAACTTCATGCGCATAGGCTGTTTGGCTGTTTGGGGTCTTATGGTCTATAAAATATCTTGAATTCAAGAGAATAATACAATACTAAAGTATGATGGAATAGGTATAATATTCCAAAAGAGTGGAAAAAGTGATTCGCATATCGTCTTTTCCTTTATTTATATAGTTCTTAATCATTATTTTATCTTGTTAACTCGACAATTGATAAAAGACAATATTTGTGAGCGATTATAAGAGGGAGAAGAAAGAGGAGGGACCACTTTTAGTTGATCAAGTGGCCACATTGTTATTTCTACATCGAGGAGGAAGTGGCTGATTTTACACCTTGTTCTAAATTGTCTACCATTTCCTTTTTTTCTTGTTCATCTGATGCCTTCCATATAAGTTCAAATAAATAGCCAAGTCCTGGCAACATTTTTTCTTCACCATTTTGAATGGCATCTACAATGGTTGCTTCTAGTTGTGAAGCATCATTTTCAGAAATATTGCTTAAAATCGCTTTACGCAGGTTTAAATCCATATGGCTCACCCTTTCCTTACATCGTAATGTGTGTCTTGGATAGTTTGACCAAAACTGCTATAAATATGTATGATGAAGGCATACTATAGTTGAATTGAGGTTACCAAATGATAACATCTATACAAAATGAGCATGTAAAGGCTTGGCGTAAGTTACATAAACGGAAATATCGTCAACAAACAAATACATTTCTCATCGAAGGATTTCATTTATTGGAAGAAGCATGGAAAAGTGATTGGGAAATAATTGAAGTGATGGTTCGGGAGGATATCATTTTGCCTGCGCTCTATCAATCAATTCCTGCTCATATGGTCACAGAGCAAGTGTTTCAGCATATTTCCCAAACACAACAACCTCAGGGTATTGCTGCTCTTGTTAAAATGAAACAGGAAAAAGTGGACAAATGGAGCCGCGTATTATTATTAGACGCGATTCAGGATCCGGGAAATGTTGGCACCATGATTCGTACTGCTGATGCTGCGGATTTTGACGCAGTTATTTTAGGAGAGGGAACGGTTGATTTATATAATGATAAAGTAATTCGGTCTACACAAGGATCAATTTTTCATATTCCTGTCTTACATCAACCATTGCAGGATGCGGTAAAACATTTAAAAGAAGATGGCTTCTCTGTATGGGCAGCTGTGCTGGAGGAATCAAAAGACTATCGTCAAGTACAGCATGCGGGAAAAACGGCTATTCTTATCGGTAATGAAGGTGCAGGAATACAACAATTGCTACAGCAAGAGGCAAGCGAAAGGGTCCATATTCCAATTCCAGGCCACGCAGAATCGTTAAACGCGAGCATTGCGGCAGCGATTTTGATGTACCATGTAATTGATTAATTAAGCGTATCCACCAACAAGCATCGAAACACATGGTTAGAGTAAAATGTTTATGGGAGAACATATACCTCATTTTTGATGTTGAAGTCGTAAGACTTTAACATCAAAAATGAGGGCAGCAAGCGGAGAGCGGTAGTAGTTGAAAGACATTTCAGATGAAAAAAAGGACCTTCTTTTGTATAGTTAAGTCTTCGACAACAACAACTATAGAAAGAGGTCCTCTAATGAAAGATATCATATCTACGCTTACAATGAA
>NZ_QTSZ01000006.1 GCF_003730295.1 Ornithinibacillus gellani | reverse complement strand
AATGATTGGGGTGAAGTCGTAACAAGGTAGCCGTATCGGAAGGTGCGGCTGGATCACCTCCTTTCTAAGGATATAATAGAAGGCGGAAGCGGCCGTTTAGCAACGTACGGACTGGAGAAGTCCTGACTTATCGTAGGAAGGAATTCGAAGTCCGCTAGTTGCTGGTCGCTGGAGCTAGACTATGATAACGGAACATGAATACCAACCACTTACGTGGTACGATTCATGAACATACTGTGTTGTTTGGTTCAGTTTTGAGAGAGCAAATCTCTCTAAAACGAGGGAGTAAATCTCTCTAAAGGATCTTCTGCTAAGGTCCGTCACGTCCTGTGACGAACACAGAAGTCACCACATCCTGTGGAAGCTTGTACCTTGAAAACCAAATAAGCGTAACAACGACATCAAACCAAAAAAGTGGATACATTGCGAAAGCAATTGTAGAAGCTTGTTTTATTTACAATGCTTATTCATGAGAGATAGTTAAGTGAAGAAGAGCGCACGGTGGATGCCTTGGTACTAGGAGCCGAAGAAGGACGGGACTAACACCGATATGCCT
>NZ_QTSZ01000007.1 GCF_003730295.1 Ornithinibacillus gellani | reverse complement strand
TAGTAATACGTACTTCTTGGAATTTGTAGGACGTCACACATTGCTGATACCGAGTATTTGTGAGCATTATTGCGAATCACATCTACTTTCGTCCCATGATCAGCGCGGCTTGCTTTAAAATATCATTCTCCATTTCCAATTGTTGATTACGTTTCCTAAGCCTGATTAGTTCTTCCTGCTCGGGAGTTCGATTGTCTTTTTCTTCAAACGATCCAGAAGTCTTGTGTTGGCGAACCCATTTATCAAAGGCAGAAGGCGTCAGCTCATATTCTTTGATAATTTCGGCTCTTGATTTTCCTGAGGCATGAAGCTTAACAATTTGTTCTTTGAATTCTTTAGTGAATGTTCTTCGCTTTCTTTTAGTCATAGTTGATTCTCCTCCGATATCCGTTGAATCAAGTTTATATGACCTTAACGAATCTGTCTAGTTAAGTATAACCTATCCAATTCATAGTTGACTTATCGTAGGAAGAAGCTCAAAGTTTGATAGTTGCTGGGCGCTTTAGCTGGCTGGTGTCAGCACAGCACAAAAGCTTAAAAAGAGCCAAAGTTCTATACATTCTTACCCTTGAGAAAAAGGCTGTCTCCTTTATTATGAGACAGCCCTTTTGAATCTGTATTATTTCGTTTTGCTCAAAAAATCCAAACAAAAGATGCAATCCTCATTTTGTCTTGGGCTGCCAAATTCTAAGTTACAAATATGGAAGCCTTCCTCGTACAAACGGGCTAAATTGTCATAGCCTTCCCCTGGAATTCCTTTCACCGATTGCTGCTTAGCAATCTTCTGATCGGCATCCTCCTGGCTATCAAAATGCTCACGCAAATGATGATTTTCCATTGCCAACCGGTGATTTTCCTCTAACAAATCGCCAAGCTTTCCCTTTAGCTCACCTAGTCGTTCATACAACTCACCGATTTGCTTTTCCATATCCGACACCTGATCAAATATCTCTCTATTAGACTGCACGCCTTATCACCCCGCTACTCCGTGGCTTGCGCTATTTTGATGATTCCTTCTTCGACTAGCTCGTCTACTGTATATTCGATAACCCGTTCTTTCTCAGGAATTTCAATTTGCACCAAGCGCTCCAGCATATTCAATCCAACAACACGTCCTTTTCCGTAAGGCGTTTTAATGGATTGGCCAAGATCCGGAAGCTCCCGTTTTGCTTCCTCATACGCATCATTCTCATATTTCAAGCAACACATTAACCTGCCACAAAGACCAGAGATCTTTGCTGGGTTCAATGATAAATTTTGGTCCTTTGCCATTTTAATCGACACTGGCTCAAAGTCTCCAAGAAATGTCGAGCAGCATAGCATTCTACCACAAGGACCAATTCCACCTAACATTTTCGCCTCATCCCGGACACCAATCTGACGCAGTTCAATTCTTGTTTTGAACAATGCAGCCAAATCCTTTACTAGATTACGAAAATCCACGCGTCCATCAGCTGTAAAGTAGAAAATAATTTTATTTCGATCAAACGTATATTCAACATCCACTAGATTCATATCTAGCTGATGGTCCTTGATTTTATCCGTGCAAGTTGTAAAAGCATTATCTGCATACGCTTGATTTTCAAGCACGACAGCTTTATCCTTTTCGTCTGCGATGCGAATTACCTTTTTCAGAGGAAGCACAACATCCTCCTCATCGACGGTACGATCGGCAACAACAACCTTGCCAAACTCTACTCCTCTTACTGTTTCCACAATGACATAGCTGTCCTGTGGAATAGTATACCCATCAGGGTCAAAATAATATATTTTACCCGCTTTTTTAAAGCGGACACCAACAACATCTACCATTCTATGATTCACCTCTGTATTTGAAGCGTTAGTTGTTCCATTACCAAAGTAGCATGGACATTCTGCTTCAAATTCCGTTTTGCCTGCAGCAGTTCATGAAGGATGGTAATTAGTTTCTGCTGTGAGTAAAACATAACCAGCTGATTGAGTTGTTCAGCTGGCATATGCAGCATAGCTGTGTCCTCCCCACTGCCCAAATGCGCATACAGAATATCCTTAAAAGCTAGCAGTAGCAGATCCAAGCCCTGTTCTTGCTGGCTCCGTTCCTTAAAATGTGGAATCCAATGCTGATGTATAAATAAAAAGACATCCTCTGGTTTATGGACAAACATTTCAACCAATTGTACCACTAATTTTCGACCCTCTGCAAACCATGCATCGGTACTCCAAGCGATTGCATCGTCTACATTGTTTGTAAGGGCACTCATTAATACTGCATCCTGCTGCTGAAGCCCGGCATCCATTAGCTGCCTCTTGAAGGAGGTCGGATTCAATGGCTGTAAATCAATGACCTGACACCGCGAACGAATCGTTGAAATGATGGACTGACTATTTTCAGTCAGCATAATCGCCGTTGTCTGCTTACTTGGCTCCTCTAAAAACTTTAGAATTCGATTAGCAGCATTTAATGTCAACGTATCAGCAGCTTTAATAATATAGACCTTACGATTTGACTCCAGTCCGGAATAGGTGAATTCTTTTTGCAGGTTTTTAATTTGTTCTATTTTTATCGATTGACCATCTGGTTCAAGCCAATGCACATCGGGATGGTTTCTAGACTCAATCCGCCTGCACATGTTACAAACACCACACGGCTCAACATCTGATTTATTTGTACAAAACAGCCCCTTGGCTAATAAGAGCGCAATTGCCTCTTTCCCAGTTCCACGCTCACCCTGTAACAAATAAGCATGGGATATCCGCCCTTTTCGAATGCTGTTCATTAATATTTTACTTGCCAATGGCTGGACTTCCGAAACATCAGACCATGTTTTCATCATTTTCCTTCTCCGTTCATTTGGAACAGCTCACATATACAAATTAACTAGCAGACCTTTTATTTCACCTATCAATCCCAGTAGATCCACTGATTTTTTTTCATGGCTCATTATTTCCTCAGTTAATTGCAGTAGCTTTTCATCTATTTCTTGGATAATCGTTAAATTACGACTTTCCCCACTCAAACTAAAATGATGATTTTGCTTTAATTCAAGACCGTTCGAAACAGCCTCCTCCAAAAATCCTTTTACCAAACGCTTAAATTTCACTAGATCCCGTAAAGAACGATAACGGGCCAGCTTATTTCCCTGCACGGTTATTTCCTGTACGAGACGTTGTAACTCCTGATTACCTAATTTATTCGTATGAGACTGGACAAGTCCCTTGAAGGACGTATTTACCTCTCCCGTAGTTCGTGTATTCCGCTGGATGGTATCCAATTGTGTGCGCATATCCTGGTTGACCTTCATTGTCCAGCCTCCTTTCTAACCAAATCATTAAAATTGTAAAAACGATTCGATTGGCAGAATAAATACCGTAGCCCCACCAACCTCGACTTTAACCGGTTTTGGAATATAAGAATCAGCATTACCACCCATCGGTGAGATTGGTGCTACCATTTGCTGACGCTGTGAGCAATTATCGCGAATGATATTCAATGCTTCATCCACATACTCATCCTCACACCCAATCATGAGTGTCGTATTCCCTTCCTTTAAAAAACCTCCAGTTGTAGCTAGCTTCGTCGTTTGAAAATTACCCTTACCAAGGGCATCTGTTAAACGATTTGAATCCTTATCTTGAATGACAGCAATAATTAACTTCATCATCTTACCTCCTTTAAAATGGATGGTGCTTCAAAAATTCAGAAACTTGAAGAAGCGTTTCATTCTCAACCTGTTCAAGTGTTTGATCCGCCTGAATGGTTTGAATGCGATCGGAAAATCTTTCCACAACCAATTGATAGCCTTCATATACTTGTTTATGAAAGGATAACGCCTCCAAATCCAAACGGTTTCTTTCTCTATCTTTATTCACTGCAATTCGATTCAATCCCTTTTCCGGATCAATATCAAAAAACAGTGTTAAATCCGGCATGCAATCACGAATTGCAAACCGATTAATGGCAAACACTTCATCTATTCCAAGCCCTCTTGCATATCCTTGGTAAGCAAGGCTGCTATCAATGAAACGGTCACATAAAACAATTTTACCCGCTTGTAAGGCCGGTAATACCTTTTCGACTAAGTGCTGTCGTCTCGCAGCAGCATATAATAAAGCCTCCGTTCGGCCATCCATCATCGTATGTTCCGGCGTCAGGATAATATTTCTGATTTTCTCGGCAATCTCTATACCGCCGGGCTCTCTCGTTGTCAGAACAGCATAGCCCTGCTCTTTTAAATGATCTGCAAGTGCAGCGAGCACAGTCGTCTTACCCGCTCCCTCGCCACCCTCAAATGTAATAAAACATCCATGCATGCAAGTATGCTCCTTTATATGAAGTGTAACGTTAGTCGGCGAGCATAGCTTCTACCTCGACCGTCCTTGTAGCCTCCTGCCATCCTCCACCAAAAGGAATGAGGAATAGCTTGAAATGATTAAATACCAGTGAAAGCAGTATTGTTTTGTTCGATTAATTGATACGAACCTACACACAGACCCTTTGAAACTTAGTCAAATGTCAAATCACAGGATTTTTGAAAAAGCACCTATTTTAAAAATAGGTTATCCACTTCTATTGTATCATGCTTTTGCAACCTTTTTCACGTTTCAATATTCTTTTTCTGTTCCGATATCATTCATATGTAAAATGCTCATCATACACGATACAAATCTGCATGCCGATTACATTTCAAAAATAGATATACCAGTATCCAAAGCCCGATGCTGGAAGGTTGCACCCTGCATGTGCATTTGTTGAATCACATTAATATGATGGGATGTGATCCTTTCACCCTTTAGCAAAATAGGAATACCCGGTGGATATGGAATCACCGCTTCCGCTGCTACAAATCCAGCAGCAGCCGGAAGAGGAATCCTCCGCACTTTTAACGTTTGCATCTCCGGATAGGAATACGCCAACTGTTGAAACGTATGAGAAAAAAGATGCACAATTGGCATGGCTGCCTTTTCGATATCTTTTTTTAACCGCTCATCGACCTGTTTGATTGCTAACTGTAGCCGTTTCCTTTCCTCCAAGCAAGCCAAGCCATGGATAAAGAGCACCTCATGATCAGTTGCCAATTCCGGATAAATGCCTTCCTGTTCAAACGCATCTGCTATCTCATACCCTGTTAACCCAGCTGCAGCTTGCAAGGTAATCTTTAACGGATCATTACTATCAATTACCTGCCAGTTTTTCGCTGTTTGAAATAGCTTCCTAACCTCTTCTGCACTTGTTAAAATACTTGCCAATTTCTCCTTTGTCAGCGTTGCAAGATAAAATCGTGCCACATCCAAGGAGGCCATTAACGGATAGGAAGGACTACTAGATTGCAGCATTTGTAAATAATGTGCCAGCCGCTCCTTTGAAACAAGGTCGGATTGGCAATGCAAATACGAGGCCATTGTCATCGCAGGTGCCATTTTATGAGCGGACTGTACAACCACATCTGCACCAAGTTCGAGTGCAGTACGTGGAAATGGCTTCCCCAATGAAAAATGCACACCATGCGCTTCATCCACCAATACCGGCATGCCATAATCATGTGCCAACCTTGTTATGCTTTCCAAATCATAAATGGTACCAAAATAATCCGGATAGGTTAGCACAACCCCTTTCGCATCTGGATGCTGCTGAATGGCCTGCTCCAACCCTGCCTCATCCGGTGCAATATATCGCATTTTTTTATCGTCATATGTCGGAGAAATAAATATCGGTGCCGCGCCAGCCAATTCTAAACCATTCATAATGGACTTATGGCTATTACGCTGTACAATTAGCTTATCCCCCGGTTGACATACAGCCAAAATCATTGCCAAATTCCCTACTGTACTTCCACCCACCAGAAAAAAAGTTTGCGCAGCTTGAAAATACATGGCTGCCAGCCGCTCCGCATCCCCAATGACATCGGTTGGTGCATGCAAATCATCCAAGCCCGTTAACTCCGTCAAATCCATTCCAAGTATATTTGCAAAAGCATGTTCTGCTTCCCTTGGAAAAATCGTACCATTCTTATGCCCTGGGACATGGAATGATAAAGTGCGACGCTTACCAAATTCCTGCAATCTATTAAAAAGCGGCATCCGCCTCTGATCTATTGTCATGATTGAGTCCCCTTCTACACATGAAATTAAACTTATCTTAAGACAATAAAAAAAGCCTTTGCAAGCAAAGACCCTTTCCAATCTATGAAAATAAAGTTGGTTGGTTTATATTTTTTAGCTTATCCAAGTAATATTGATATTTTTCTTCACGCGGTTCAGTATGAATCATATTATACTCACATTCACAACAAATGAACATCGTATACAAATGAATCCCCCGCTCCTTCTTCTCCTCACAGATGCCACAGCGTTCCATATAAGTGGACTCCTTCATATTCCCACCTCCGTTAGCCATTAGCATCTCCCAATCTAGCGAAAAATATACCATGAAACTGGCAAACTTTTTTTAAACTCGCATGGTTAGAAGATAAACCACTGGATTGCGGCAAGTGACGCCAGACCAAACACACCTAAAAAACCGGATATTGCTGCAGTAAATAGATTAATTGGAATATGAAGTCCAAATGAGCCACCAATTACATTGATAAAAAACAATAACAGAATACCAATCCCAAACTTAACCGTCCCCGTTGCAATCAAACGCATCGGTTTCGCTGGAGCACCAATAAATAACAATAAAATAATCAGCCCAACTATGACTGAAATAACAATTACAGAGCTCACGTCAGCCTCTCCCTTCCCTTGTCCACCTAATATTATGTATGATGTAACAATAGAAAAAAGAACGGATTTGGCTTGATGACATCTGTTTCTTTATACCAAACCCGTTTATGGGCCATTTCTATCATCCATATTTTCCGTATAGGGTAGGTAATGAATTCATTTACGTCTGAAGGCACCAATTCATTACTTTTCTCCAACCGATTAATCAAAACCTGTAAGCGACCATTTGTATCCATGCGTAAACGTTTAAAAAGATCTTGGACCCGCTTAAATCCAGTTATCGAAGGTGTATCCAATGTCATGACATAATAGATAAGTTCAGACTCTGATAGCGCTGTAAATGTTTTTGAATCCATATGTGCTGGTAAATCAATAATCACCATGTCATATGCCCGTCGACAAGTGCGCAGTAAACGAATGATGTGGTCTTCTGTCATCCGTTCAGCCACCTCTGCATCCTGGGGGCTTAGTAATAAGTCGAGCTTGGAATTTGGCTCCTTTACAGCAACATTCCGAATATGGTTTTCATTGAGCTCGTCCATTACCGGAAGTAGCTCCGCATAGGAACGGATTTTTTCAATTCCAAGAAATGTTTCTGCTCCACCATATTGGATATTCAAATCGATAAATAATACTTCAGCTGTCGATTCAAACTTTATGGTTTGTGCATATAGCGTGGATAATAAGGAGCAACCAACCCCACCTTTTCCACTGTAAAATGCATGTATTTGTCCTTTACCTTTCTTGAAAGGCTGGGTTTGTCCAGTAGCAAGTGCCTCTGTTTGGTACTTAATTCGTTCCTTCACTACATACATCACGCGTTCCAGTCTTTCTTTCAGGCTTGGTAACTCTTCAGGAAGCACAAAATAATCATTTACACCTTCCCGTATCAATTCACGTAGCAAAGTAAAGTTTTGCAGGTTTGTAATATAAAAGAATACCGGCTCAAATGAATCACTAATTTCATGTTGAATATACTGAACTACTTCAATGTCCATCGCATGATCATAGTCTGCTAAAAGCACAATATGCGGTGAAATCCGATCAATTTCTGTTTTTATTTCTCTCGTTGATATTGCGCGAAGGGACGCATCATTTCTATTTATATACGATATGATTTGGTTTTTCAGATCCTTGTTATCACAAACTAGTAATATTCTCACTTGGGTATCCATTGTTTATCCTCCAAAGTCCATTCTTGAAATATCGACAAAATGACCATTACATATAATGAAAGCTAGTGGGGTTTTCCTTCTTCCCACACGATGGTTTGATGAACGATTTGGGTGTTCTTCCGTTATCTCCCACTTAACCTATGTTGAATCATCTAAAGTTTTGAGATGAGCGTTTTGCAGACGGTTCACAGGAGTACACGACCAATTGCTATTTTTGATCTTTGTCCTTCTTTTTATCTGTATTTTTATTGGTATCTTGTTTATCTTTCTTTTTGTCCTGCTTGTCGTCGGTTGAATCTTCAACCTGCTCTTCCATATGCTGATTAGATTCCTCCGACTCTATTACATCAGCTTGTACATCCCCGGGTTCTTCATCTTTCTGTTCTACTGCTTTGGTATCAGCAAGCTGTTTATCACCAGCACCTGATTTCAGAACCCTAATATAATCTGCATAATTTTCCATATGAATTAGTTCTGTTGCAGCCTCTGACTTTACTTCCAATGCAACACCACTCATGCCGCCATCGCCCATAAATACTTTTTGTACAGGCACATCCGCCATAAACAATTCTGTAATAGGGTCACCGTCCTCGTTGAAACTATGAGAAACGATGATATCCACTAAATCAAGGTATTCCAGTTCATCATCAAAATGTACATTGCCCTGTTCCAGGAGTATTTCCACCAGCCGATTCCCGTTTGAAGTTAAATCGGTATATGGTTTCAAAATGTTACTTGTAATAAGATCTCCTTCTTTTAATGGAATAATTGATACCTGATTTTCCAATTGATCAAGGGATAAAATATGTGCATCTGTTACATATCTGTTTGGTATTTCGATGCTTATCACATCATTCCCTTTGATTGTTTGTCGCGATGGAAGATTCTTCCCTGCCACATATACTTTTGTCATCTTTCCCAAATCTGCATTTAAGTCCTGGAATTTACTATAAAATAACGTACCCGCTATAACTGCTAGAATAAATGATAGGATTAAAAATATAAGTGCCCTTCGCTTCGATTCAAACATAAGTTTTATTCTACCTTTCCTTGTATATTTAATGGATTTACATAGATTATTCGGTTAGAATATTCAAAATAATAAAGTTGGAATTATACTGCTTGTAACATGTTCCTTAATCAAGGAAATCTCAATGTGGTCAAACCTATAAATGTATTTGGATTAAAAAGCAAGGGTTGGAGTTTATATCATGGGGTCATCAATCTGCAAGCCTTGTACACAAAGACTTCCATTGGGATTTTGGGTATAACATTTAGATATTTTTTCTTTCTGCGACAATCCTGATCAAAATGATTCATTTTGATCACGCCCATTTTATGGGGTATGGGTGCAAGGATGAAGCAGCTGGACTAGATGAAAAGCCATTTGGCTGATATTTACTTTTATTGCTAATTTAGTCTTATGGTAATCATACTAAATATAAAGTGTAAATGGAATTGGCAAAAAATGAATAACTTTACCTATATTAGCAAAAACAACAGAACTAAAATCAAAAATATGATGTTTGCAAAGAATTTTATTCGTCATTTTTATACATATTCACTCATTATTCGACATTATTCTAGATAAATTAAAAATGGATTGTCGTATTTAGGCGGAGCAAATAGGGTCCAAAGACCTTACCAATGATTATTTTCAGTAGGAATTAACTAGTAATTTAGTAATGTTAATTAAATAATCTAATATGAAAAGTGATAGATTATTAAAGCAAATAAAGGGAAAACTTCAATCAGTGGCGTTTATCCTTCACCTTCCACCGGAGATTAGTTGAACGAATTGGGAGGTTGGTGTTCATTAATCTGAGGTAGTTTTACAGACAGTTATACTGAAAAAAAAGAAGACATGCCAAATCAATAGTTTGGCGCGTCCTCTTTTATGGGGTACTTCCATTACAGATTAAGCATATGTTTTAATCGTTGGAGCTTGATAGGTATGGAACCGATCAAGTAACCGATTAGGCATAGATTCCACAATAGCCATGTCCCGATATTTCTCCTGTAAAAATGCTTCCGTTGTCATATGTTGGAACAGTTCCAATAATGGATCAAAATAATTGTTTATATTCAATAGGCCGCATGGTTTTTGGTGAAGTCCAATTTGAGCCCATGTGAACACTTCAAAAAATTCTTCCAGCGTGCCCGGTCCTCCCGGTAATGCAACAAATCCATCTGCCAGCTCAGCCATTTTTGCTTTCCGCTCATGCATGGAGTCGACCACAATCAATTTGGTTAAGCCTTCATGGGCAATTTCACGTTGCTCCAAAAAGCTCGGCATAATTCCAATAACCTGTCCACCTTCACTTAATACAGCATCTGCCACAGCGCCCATCACACCGACACTAGCACCACCATAAACAAGTGTAATCCCGCGCTTTGCCAATTCAATACCAAACTCCCTAGCACTTTCCACATATACCTCTGATGCTCCATTACTTGAACCACAAAATACTGCAATACTATTCACCATTACACCCTCCTAACCAATTAGCGTTTTCATTATACAAGAGTCTGTGTCATTTGTTAAACTTTACAAAGCAAAGCAGAAGGGAGAACTCATAATGGATGTGACAGAATTTCAGCAATGGGTAAAAGAATATTATGCATCACGAGGATGGTCTGATCTCGATATTTTTATTCGGATCGGCTTTTTGGCAGAAGAAACCGGTGAAGTAGCACGTGCAATTCGGGCACTGGAAATCGGCAGGGACAGACCCGATGAAGAAACGGAATCATATAAAAGCAACAAAACAGCTCTTATGGAAGAATTAGGAGATGTACTGGGAAACGTTATTGTAATTGCCAAAAAATACAATATCTCCCTGGAACAGGTATTTCAATTGCATCAAGAAAAGTGCAGTGCCCGTTCAGCAACGTACAAACTGGAGAGCTTCTGATGAGATAAAGGAAACTTGAAGAGCGGAAGCGATTCATAGTTGACTTATCGTAGGAAGAAGTTCGAAGTTTGATAGTTGCTGGGCACTTAAGCTGGACACCGCTATTGTAGCTGGACATCAATTAAAAGTCATAGTTATATTTATTTTTTGCATCAAGAAAAACTATCCAAAAGATATGCACAGGAATGAAAAGACAATTAAAAAAAGACAAGGGAAACCACATTCTTGTGCCCCTTGTCTTTTGATTGATTCACTTCGTATATCGTATCGCACTTATTTTGCGGCGACGAGCTTCACGCAGCAAAAATAAATACTTGGCTTGTGCGATTGCTTCTCTTTTTTGACCATCCACAGTTGGTTCAATACTCTTCTCTACAATAGAACGAATTTGCTTCCATTCAAATTCTACGTTAAAAATAGCAGCCAACAGCTCTTGATCAATATCTTTTTTCTTTACTTTTCTGCTTCTTCTCGCCATGATGTCACCTAAATTCTACAATTCTCTTCTTCCCTCGAGCGCCTTAGAAAGGGTTACTTCATCAGCATATTCCAAATCCCCGCCAACTGGTAGCCCATGTGCAATTCTGGTCGTTCGGATGCCAGATGGCTTCACAAGACGAGAAATGTACATTGCAGTTGCTTCCCCTTCAATATTTGGGTTCGTTGCAAGAATAAGCTCTTTTACTTCCTCATCCTTTAAGCGATTCAAAAGATCAGGTACATTGATATCCTCTGGGCCAATCCCATCCATTGGAGAGATTGCACCATGTAATACATGATATTTACCATGGAATTCCTTCATCTTTTCCATAGCAATCACATCCTTGGGGTCCTGTACCACACAAATGACGGATGAATCCCGTGATGTATCCTGACAAATCGCGCAAGGATCTTGATCGGTAATATGACCGCAAATACTACAATGCGATAGCTCGCGTTTAGCGTTTACCAATGCCTGGGCAAATTCCATTACATCATCATCGTTCATATTCAAAACAAAAAATGCCAGGCGGACGGCAGTCTTTGGGCCAATTCCCGGCAATTTTGTAAAGCTGTCTACCAGCTTTGAAATTGGTTCTGGATAATACATACGTTAAGCCTCCTAGAACATGCCACCAGGTAAACCTTTTGTAAATTGTCCCATCGTTTCATTCGTCTTATCATCAATTTGTTTCAGCACGTCATTCACAGCGGTTAAAATGAGATCCTGCAGCATTTCTACATCATCTGGATCGACAACCTCTTCATTTATCTTTACTTCTGTGATTTCCTTCTTACCATTGGCAAACACAGTTACCATGCCGCCACCAGCAGAAGCCTCAAAGCTCATTTCATGTAATTCATCCTGAGCCTTCATCATTTTCTTTTGCATTTTTTGCATTTGCTTCATCATATTACCCATATTTCCCATACCTTTCATGGAAAACGCCTCCTTTTATAAGTGAACAGTATTTGTCATTTCTAATCAATCATGGATTTCTACCAGATCATCCCCTACGAGCTTCCTTGCTTCATCAACCAGTGGATTGGCCGCTTGCTCTTGCTGGGGGTCTGATGGATCCTGATTCTTTATATATTCCTCCCGAAGCTCCGTCCATGCATGGATTGGAATTGGGATAATTGTCAGCTGCTTATTCATCGTACGAGCCAATACAGATTCCACTAGCTCCCGATTATCTAAAAACAACGAACAATGAATATCATATTTAAATGCCACGACAACAGCTTGCTCTGAACATGCAGCAGGCTTACTATCTATAATGGTTGCATGTGCCGGTGCATTCGTTGATTTCAATGTATTTAAAAATGTAGCCCATTGAGATTGTACTTCCTTCAGGGGTGGCTTTTGTGCTTCCTGTAAAACCTGACGAATTCGTTCATATGGAATTTTATATTGATTCTTCGAGGCACGCGGCTGTGGCTTTCTAACCGGTGCAGCAGCTGGTGCTCCCTGTGCTGGAGGCGCCTGCTTCAATGCTTGTAATTCCTTTTCCAAAGATGCTAGCTTCGCAGTCAGCCCCGAAATGGCCTCTGTATCAGCTGGCTGTGCTTGGTGCTCCACATGTCTATTGGTAATCGTTATAAGTGTAATCTCAATAAATACCTTTGGATTATTCGTCCATTTAATTTCCTGCTGACATTGATTCAGCTGCATAATGGCATCCTGTATCCAGCCTGCATCCACCTTTTCTGCAAGCTGCTTAAATGCATCATCCAATGCAGCACGCTCCAATATGTTTTCCAGTGATGGTGCACTTTTATAGAGTAGCAAATCACGTAGAAAATACAGCAAATCATACACAAATCGTCCCGGATCTTTTCCATTCTGAATCAAATCATCCAATAATGTTAATCCTTGTTTCATATCCCTCTGATACATGGATTGAACCATATCTGTCAAAATTTGCTGGGATACTCCACCAGTAACGGCCAGTACATCCTCCAGTTCAACAGCCGCGTCACTATAGGACACAGCCTGATCCAGAATACTTAATGCATCACGCATTCCACCTTCAGCAGCCAATGCAACAGCATCCAAAGCTTCCTTTGATGCAGACAATTGCTCTGCATCCATAATCGTCTGCATCCGCTCCACAATCGCCTGATTGGAAATTGGTTTAAAATCAAAGCGCTGGCAACGCGATAGGATGGTAAGCGGTATTTTATGCGGTTCTGTCGTAGCCAAAATAAATACGACATGCTTCGGCGGCTCTTCTAATGTTTTTAAGAGCGCATTGAAGGCATTCACTGAAATCATATGCACCTCATCAATGATGTACACTTTATATGGTACAACGCTGGATGCATATTTTACCTTATCACGAATCTCACGAATATCATCAACACTTGTGTTGGAGGCAGCATCAATTTCAATAACATCTGAAATAGAGCCATCTAAGATTCCCTTACAGGCCGCACATTCATTACATGGTTCCTTTGCAGGTGCATGCTCACAGTTGATTGTCTGGGCAAAAATTTTGGCTGCACTCGTTTTTCCTGTTCCACGAGGACCGGAAAAAATATAAGCATGTGAAAACTTTTGCTGGGCAATCGCATTCTGCAATGTACGAGTAATATGTGTTTGACCAACGACATCCTGAAATGTTCTCGGTCTCCATTTGCGATACAATGCTTGATAGCTCATAATGCACGTTCCCCTCCATGATTTCTCCTTAATTATACCGATTATTACGCAGAAAGTGAACCAATGGGAATGAAATTGACTAGGAAAATTGCTGCAAACTACATTCTTGATAGATACACCATATTTTATCTTGCATATAGATGATTGCAATACATTCACGATGTGTGGAATTAAAGAAGTGGAAAAGAATAACGTAGCATTTGAAATGTATGTTTAGCAAAAATCGCAAGCACCTGTTTAGCAACGGTTTTAGCTGAACTTCCAATTTATCTGACGAGATAAAGGAACTCGAAACGCTTTAGCGATTCATAGTTGACTTATCGTAGGAAGTTTTAAGGAAGGAAGGCTAAAATCGTCCCGTCCTGGGACAACGCCTTCATGACCTACATCGTGTAGGCCCAAGTTTGGGACTGCGCGATGCTCGCCCCATCAAAAGATCTGATCGTTGCTGGGTGCTTAAGCTGGACGATGCCATTGCTGTCAAAGTCTTAAAATAGCATCAGAACTAATACTTTCTTTTACTTGAAAAAAACCGCACCAGGGCTCCTCCCTGATGCAGCTTTTTTAGCTTATGTACGCCGTGCACCCACTCTCGATGCGACGTCCCTATGCGTTACTCTAGTTCATGGCTCGGCTCAGGTGACCCTGCGGCACACGGAAATGACCACTTACTGCTGCTTCCTTCCGGACCTGACAGGGTTCATGGGTTTCTGTTGCGCAGGACCTGTGCGTCAACACCAATTCCTAGAGGCAGACCATAAAATCGCCACACCTCAAATGGGAATTCAGCCTCGCTATAGCGGATTGCGAGTACAGGGCACCGCTAATTCCCCGCCTAGCACGACATTATTTATTATACCGATTTAATACCAAGATTGCAATGGAAATTCATGCGGTGATTACATCATCCTCTTTTTCAAAATGAAAATGAGACAAAATAACCCTTCCATAGCGGCTATTCTGTCTCCTCTTTATTTTTGAATAAAACAGGATTACCAAAATTTAGCTGCCACATCATTTTATCCAATACTAAAGATTGAATGAAGCAAATGCCACCGTTGTACCTTGATCACAGGATTGGAATCCATTTTTTTCATAAAAATGGCGGACATCTGGAGCTTCTTCTGTTAAAAGCACCTTTTGACGAACAGCTTTGTATTTCTCCATCACTTGTTTCATCATTGCAGAGGCAATCCCCTGATTCTGATACCGCCGCAACACTAGCACATCCTGAATATACAAAATGGTTAGTCCATCACCAACTGCCCTCAGCAAACCAACTAATTGCCCCTCATCCCATGCAGATAAAACATACAGAGAATTGCTTATGGCCTGTTGCAATTGGTCCACATCATTTGTATACGCATACCATTCGACATCTTCGTATAATGCCTTTAATTGAACCTGTTCAATATACTTATCTTCCCTAAAAACAATTGTCATATGAAACCCCTCCCCAAAATGTTTATTATTTTGAAGAGAAAATGCGTAATCGTTCCACTGTCTTATACCTCCCTGTAATTACGATGATAAAAAGAATGCCCTGGATTTGAGGAATTTGTACCTTTTCTTTATGGTATTATTTTTTTTTTGCTTTTCTTAACGCACGAAAAAAATCAGTCAGTAATGTGCGGCATTCGGCTTCCATGACACCAGCTTTCATTTCAACCTGGTGATTAAATCTTTTTTCATCTAATAGGTTCATTAACGTACCTGCACAGCCTGCTTTTGGATCTGTTGCACCGTATACAACCCGTTTGATACGTGATTGTACTATAGCTCCTGCGCACATCGGACATGGTTCAAGCGTCACATAAAGCGTACAATCCTCCAGCCGCCAGCTGCCGATATATTTATTTGCTTCCTCCATCGCAAGCAATTCTGCATGGGACAAGGTTGTTTGACTCGACTCACGCATATTAAACCCACGGCCAATAATTTTTCCATCATGGACGATGACCGCTCCAATTGGAACCTCCTGCTGTTCGCCGGCTTTTTTTGCTTCTTGAATGGCTTCCTGCATATATTGTTCATCTGTCATTATAATCACTGCTTTTCTGCTTAGAAATTGTATGCAAAGTCCTTCTGCTCATTATGTTACTGGCAATGAATTGCTTTGGCAAGCACGATGGCATGGGTAGAGAATGTATAGAAGAAAATATTCCTTCATATAGTGTAGGAGGATTGTTTTTTGATACAGAAGGGAGGAAATACAAATGCAAATTCATATTGTTGCTAGCGGAGATACAATTACGTCCATCGCTCAGCTGTATGGGGCCACATCCGCTGCAATTATAGAGGCGAATGAGCTTTCTACCCCTAATGAGCTCGTAATTGGCCAGGCGCTCGTTATTCCAATCATTGGTCAATTTTATTTTGTTCAGCCTGGGGACAGTCTTTATGATATAGCCCAGCGCTTCGGTACCACCTATCAAGCATTGGCAGAAATAAATCAAATCTCAGCCACCGCCACTTTGCCAGTAGGACTTCGATTATACATTCCACCACGACCAAAAAGGGAAATAATATCCATCGCTTACGTGGAACCGATGGGAGATACGGTCTCCACACCACTTATCCACGCCGTTGAAAACCATGCAGAAAAATTAACTTATTTAGCGCTGTTCAGCTATCGGGTTCAGCGTGATGGCAGTCTTGTTGCTCCACCGATAGATAATCTTGCTACAATTGCTGGCAATCATCAAACGGCATTGATGCTTGTCGTGACCAACTTGGAGGAAGGTGCCTTTAGTTCGGAGCTTGGTCATATCATTTTAACTGTCCAATCCGTTCAAAACACGCTATTGGATAACCTCGTAAATACGGCAACTTCCGGGGGATTCCACGATGTACATTTTGATTTTGAATTTTTACTGCCAGAGGACCGCGAAGCATATAATGATTTTTTACGCAAAGCCAAAACACGCTTTGCACAGGCGGGACTTACCCTATCCACAGCCCTCGCTCCAAAAACTAGCTCCACCCAAACAGGAATTGTATATGAAGCGCATGACTATGCAGCACATGGCGAAATTGCCGATTTCGTTATCCTGATGACATATGAATGGGGATATAGCGCTGGACCACCAATGGCAGTATCTCCTATCAATGAAGTTCGGAAAGTGGTTGATTACGCATTAACACAAATGCCAGCAGATAAAATCATCCTCGGACAAAATCTATATGGCTATGATTGGACCTTGCCTTTCGTTGCCGGCGGTCCATATGCACGCGCAGTCAGCCCCCAACAAGCAATCCAGTTAGCGCGTGAAAACAATGCCAGTATTTCTTATGATATCGTGGCACAGGCACCCTTTTTCCAGTACACAGCCGCTGATGGAAAAACACATGAAGTTTGGTTTGAAGATGCCCGCTCTATTCAAGCAAAATTTAATTTAATAGAAGAAAAACAACTCAGAGGGATTGCCTATTGGAAGCTTGGCTTATCCTTCCCACAAAACTGGCTGCTACTAACCGATCAATTCACCATTACGAAAGTCATTTAAGTTCGATTGACATCATTTGCGAAAAAAGCAGCAAATCACATCAAGTAAATGCTGTTTATGTTACTCCAATTTGGAAGATAAACGGTTTCGAGTAACTTAAATACTGTTTAACTTACGCCATTTTGGAAAATAAACGATTTCGCATCACTTAAATGCGGTTTATCTTACTCCATTTCAGAAAATAAACGATTTCGAGTAACTTAAATGCTGTTTATCTTACGCCATTTCAGAAAATAAACGATTTCGAGTAACTTAAATGCTGATTATCTTACTCCATTTCAGAAAATATATGATTTCGCATCACTTAAATGCTGTTTAACTTACTCCATTCAGGATTTAACCAAAAAACACAGGCTGGATTCCAATCAATGGGATTCAGCCTGTGTGTTTATTTCATAAAGGAAAGATTTTAAATAGCCGGGTCTGTTTTTCCTTGTTCTTCCCTTCGTTTTTCATTTTCAGAAATAATGTATGCACAAGCGGCGTCACCGGTAATATTAACGGAGGTCCGTAGCATATCTAATAGGCGATCCACACCGATGATGAGTGCAATTCCTTCTACTGGTAAGCCGACCTGCTTTAAAACCATTGCCAGCATAATCAAACCAACGCCTGGAACACCTGCCGTACCAATACTGGCAAGTGTAGCCGTAAGAATAATCATTAAAATAGCTGATACACCAAGGTGGACATCATAAACATTTGCGATGAAAACAGCCGCTACCGCCTGCATAATGCCGGTTCCATCCATATTAATCGTCGCACCGAGTGGCTGTACAAAGCTGCTGATTGATTTTTTGACACCGAGGTTCTCCTGGGCCGCCTTCATGGAAATTGGCAAGGTTGCATTGGAGCTCGATGTACTGAATGCAACGGACATTGCTGGGAAAAATCCTTTATAAAATTTAATCGGACTTGCTTTTCCTAATCCCCGAATGGCTACACTATACGTTACAAGTGCATGAATAAACAGTGCGAGGATAACGGCAATCATATACATCCCCATTGACCCAAGCGCACTAATGCCTGAATCCCCTACAGCAGAGGCAATTAAAGCAAAGGCACCATATGGAGCCGCTTTCATTACAAGGTTAACAATAAAAATTAACACTTCATTTGCTTGATCAAAGAGCTTTGTAATGCCTGCTGTCTTGTCACCCAAAATAGCGAGTGCGATTCCAACAAAAATCGCGAATGCAATAATCTGAAGCATATCTCCTCCTGTCATCGCTTCAATTGGATTCGATGGGATAATATTAATGATGGTTTCCATAATTGGCGGTGCAGCATTTGGCTCAAAATTGGCCGTATTCACATCAAACATACCTTCTTTTCCTGGCTGCAAAATAAATGCAACAGCAAGCCCGATAACAAGTGCAATAGCAGTTGTTACCAAATAAAACGTTATGGTCTGCACACCAATTCTTCCAAGTTTAGCAGGTTCCCCTAATCCTGCTGTTCCAAGCACAATCGACACAAATACAATCGGTACCACAATCATCATAATTAAATTCAAAAAGATTTTTCCAACTGGGTTGAGCAAATACGTATCAAGAAATGAAAATACATTTTCAGGCGCAAAGCTCAAACCAATCCCAACAATGACACCAAGAACCAAGGCAATCAGTATCTTCTTCGTCAGGCTCAATGTTATTACTCCCTTCTATAAAATAGGATGTCTTGTCTGTTATTCTATGATTCGAATATTATAAATAATCCTATTATTAAAAAGACATTCCCCGAATTCCCTTACATAAAACTAATATTTGGAAGCGCATACATACCAATCCATTCATATCATTCCATATTTCAGATAGCACACAACGTCGCCATTTATCCAGCAAAGCTGACTGTTAATCGGATAAAAAAAGAATTTTAAAAAACCGCCAGCAATGTGGCGGTCTCCCTCTTTTTCTTATTCATATTCGTCTCCATAAAATCTCACATAACGAAGCTTTAATTTGGTAAATAAATATTTAACCATTACTTTTAATATCGCATAACCCGGTATTGCTAAAATAACCCCAATGACACCAAATATTTTTCCAGCAATTAATAAGGTGAACATAATCGTGAGTGGGTGTATTTTCATTGTTTTTCCCATAATATTCGGGGAAATAAAGTGCCCCTCTAAAAACTGCACCACGAACCAGACGATAACTAATTTCAGCAGCATCCATGGTGAGGTAACCATCGCGATGATGATAGCTGGGGTAATGGCAATCATGGGACCCAAGTATGGTACAACACTTGTCACTGCAGCAACAATCGCTAGTGTGACAGCATAATTTAAACCAATGATCCAGTAACCAATAAATAATAACAAACCAATACAAAAGGCTACGAAAATTTGACCCTGAATATATGATCCAACCTGTGTATCCATTTGATGCAAAATCGTATCCAAATCATTTCTGAAACGCTTCGGAAATAACTTAACGAAATAGGACTTGAACTGTTTGCCATCCTTCAATAGGAAAAATAACACAAATGGAAAAGTAATGAATGAGATAACTATCGTGGTAATCGTATTCGCAAATCCAGAGATACTTTCCATTGCATTTCCAATATTGTCACCAATTTTGGATGGTAAATCACCTATTGTTTTGTCCAGCCATTGACGTCCTTCCTCAAAGTAATCCCCCAAGAAAGAGTTTCCGATAAATGCATGGATTCCATCATTTATATTGGCAATATAATCCGGAAAGTTATCAATTAATTCCAGAACCTGTGATTCTATTTTTGGAATCGTAATAATCAACAATCCTGTTACCGCACCTGTAAAGGCAATGATTAGCAGGATGATTCCCCAAAGCCGTCCAATCCGTATTTTCTCCAATGCATTTACAATCGGATTTAACAGATAAAAGGCAATCAACGCCATAATTACAGGTGGTGCAATCGTAGAAATAATAATAATGAACGGATGAAATATGAAAGAAACTTTGTTATATACTATAACCGTTAAGCCAATCAAAATCAGGGTGACAAAAAAGAATATGATATTTCTTCCACCCATAAATCGAATGAATGTATCTTTTCCCTTCATGGCCATCACAACCCTTTAACAAAATTACTATTTATTTCCCATGACCGCCGCTTTTGAAACCATGTTTAATGGAACGGCAGTGTGGTATATAGAATTATACAGTGTTTCCAATGAAGGAGGAATTAATATGAGTGATGGATTTAAAGATAAAGTAAAAGGTGCTGCCGACAAAGCAAAGGGCGAAGCAAAAGAAGCTTATGGCAAGGCAACCGACGACAAAAAGAAGCAAGTGGAAGGAAAAGTAGATAAAGCAAAAGGTGACGCCAAAGAAAAGATTGGCGAATTGAAAGACAAATTAAATCAGGATAAATAAACAAATCCCTCATGTCATTGGATATGGGGGATCATTTTTACATCATTAATTGCTACACAAAAGCGCCCTCGGCAGGATTCGAACCTGCGACGCATGGTTTAGGAAACCAACGCTCTATCCCCTGAGCTACGAGGGCAAATACATATGCAATGTTTTTATTATACAATAAAGCCATTCCAAAATTAAAGCGATATTTCTTTTGGTGAAGGACATTTCATACTGTGGTAAAATAAAAACATCTGTGTTGATGGAAGAATGGATTGGAGGTTTCAGAATGGAACAAGTTCCATTTATAGCGATAGAAGGACCAATAGGTATTGGAAAAACATCCTTAGCAAAAAAACTGGCTACCCATTTTCAGTACCATTTATTAAAGGAAATTGTGGAGGAAAATCCTTTTCTCGGCAAATTTTACGAATCAATTGAGGCATGGAGCTTTCAAACGGAAATGTTTTTTCTGTGCAACCGATTTAAACAGCTGGAGGACATTGAGGTTGACTATTTAAACAACCAAAAACCTGTCATAGCTGATTATCATATATCGAAAAACATGATTTTTGCGAAGCGTACACTTCCAGCGGACAAGCTCGAAAAATACAAACAAATTTATCAGATTTTAACGGCAGATATGCCCGTTCCTAATATGATGATTTATTTGCATGCAAGCCTGGATACCATTTTGAAACGAATTCAGCTTCGCGGAAGAGAGATTGAACAAAACATTCAACCCGCATACCTGAAGCAGCTTGCGGCAGATTATGAGGATTATATGAATGAATTTGAGAGATTACATCCAAACATACCTGTCATTCGGATTAATGGCGATGAATTGGATTTTGTTCAGCATCAGGACGATTTAAAACAAATTATTACGCAGGTGGAGGATTATTTAAAACCACGTGCTGCGGTGCCAAAATGAATAACAAGGGGAATACATCTATGAGTGTAAGAGATATGTACCAAATTCCACAAGACAGCGTGATCACGATTGCCGGGACTGTCGGCGTTGGAAAATCAACCATGACCAAGGCATTAGCCGATGCACTAAACTTTAAAACTTCCTTTGAAAAAGTAGATGCCAATCCATATTTGGAAAACTTTTATGCAGATTTCGAACGCTGGAGCTTCCATCTGCAAATCTACTTCCTGGCAGAACGCTTCAAAGAGCAGAAAAAGATTTTTGAATATGGTGGAGGTTTTATCCAAGACCGCTCCATCTATGAAGATACTGGTATCTTCGCAAAGATGCATTACGAAAAAGGCACCATGTCCAAAACGGATTATGAAACCTATACCAATTTATTTGATGCGATGGTTATGACACCATTTTTCCCGCATCCGGATTTATTGATTTATTTAGAGGGATCCTTCGATGAAATCCTTCGTCGCATTCAATTACGTGGTAGAGAAATGGAAAAAACAACACCCATTTCCTATTGGGAGGAAATGTACGAGCGGTATCAAAACTGGATTAATAACTTTAATGCTTGTCCAATTTTGCGCATTAATATTTCTGACTATGATTTGATGGAGCAAGAACAGTCCATCGAGCCTATTCTAGAAAAAATTGGCCACTTTATTGGTCAATCCCGTAGTTGGAAACGGCATGAACTCATGAAATAAAAGCCAAAAAGGAGCGTGTAATGGAATCATTGCATCAGCTCCTTTTTTTCATCCAAACGGTTCTTCTTCCTTGCTTAACTCGAGCATGAGCGGCTGAACCATCATGCTAACGAGAAAAAGGCCGATACCAAGGAACACCATACCAACTATAGATAGTTCACTGAACATGAATATAAGTATGATCACTGGCAAATAAAGGAGTGAGGACATACCATTCCAATTCCGCGATTTGGCAGTTAGATAATTTTTTTTCCCACATACCGGGCATTTTAAGGAAAAAAGTTGCTGCAACGTTTCCGTATAACGCCACTGTCTGTCACAATGGGCACACTTTGGCATAATAGGAGCCCCTTTCTGAACATTATTCTATTTTGCCCAGCTCCATTGATCTTTGGCAAGCTTGCTTTACACAAGCAACTATTGCTTCTTGAAAATACTGTGCTTCCAATGTACGTATCCCAGCCTCCGTCGTTCCGTTTGGACTGGTAATTTTTTCACGGAGCACAGCTGCAGGTTCATTTGTCTGCTTCAGCATCTCTCCAGCGCCAATAATGGTTTGGATAATTAAATCCTTGGCTATTTTGCCTTGTAGTCCCAGTTCCTCTGCTGCTTGTTCCAACGCTTCCACCATGTAATAAAAATACGCCGGGCCGCTTCCGGAAACACTTGTCACCGCATGCATCAATGATTCCTCTATTCGAACCGTTTCGCCAATCGTCTGAAATAATGTTTCTGCCAGCTGCATATGTGCCTCTGTCGCATATTCTCCTGGAGCTATTGCTGTGGCAGACTGCCCGATGGAGGCAGATGTATTCGGCATCGCACGAACAACCGCATGCTGATCACCTAATAACTTGCCAATATAGCCTGTTTCCATCCCAGCAATAACAGATAACACAAGCTGATCCGGTAAAATATAATCCTTCGTTTCTGCAATTGCATCCTGCATATCATAAGGCTTAGTAGAAAGAATAACGATGGATGCATCACGAATGATTTCCCTATCCTTAAAAATAGTTACACCATAGGTTTCCTGTAAATAGGTCAAACGATCACCATTTTGCTTATTCGTTACTAAAATTTGCTCCCTGGAGACAAAACCAGATTGGATGATTCCTGCAATCATCGCCTCAGCCATGGAACCAGCACCAATAAACACCATCTTCATATCCATTCTCTCCTCTCCAAAATAAAAAATACCCACTCCATCCAAATAAAAGGACGAAATGAGTTTCCGTGGTACCACCTAATTTGACATCCCGAAAGATGCCCACTTTCATTGATAACGCAGCTGTCTGCGATTGGTTTTGCCAATGACTCCAAGGTAGGTTCACAATTGCTGTACACGAGGGAATCTTTCAGCCGGTGAATCCCCATCTCTTTTCGGTCGCATAGATTGCTACTAGCCTTATCATCGTCTATCGATTTAGATATTGTTTGTTATCATATGCTGTATATTCCAAATTGTCAAGCACCTATTAAGTCCAGCATCTGACTGAAACGGTTTTTCAGTAGTTTTTTATTCACGGGCTGACTTATAATATACATATAGAATGGAAGAAAGAAGGTTTCACCAATGGCAATAGAACAGGATCAACTCCAATTACAGCGCATCAAACAATTTAAAGAAGAAATGACCCGATTTATGATGACATATAAATTTGGCTTGGATGAAATGAATACGAAGCTGATGATTTTACAGGAAGAATTTCAGCATTTTCATGATTATAATCCAATTGAACATATTAAATCACGAATCAAAACACCCGAAAGTATTATTCAAAAAATGTATCGCAAAAATTTAAATATGTCACTGGATTCCGTCAAACATCATATCCATGATATTGTCGGTTTTCGAGTTGTATGCTCGTTCGTCTCCGATATTTATCGACTAAGTGAAATGATTCAAAAGCAAAAAGACGTAACCCTCGTTACTTGTAAGGATTATATAAAAAATCCAAAGCCAAATGGTTACCAAAGTCTGCATCTAATCGTTTCCGTTCCAGTATTTATGTCTGATCGGGAAGAAAATGTCTTTGTAGAAATTCAGATTCGCACGGTTGCAATGGATTTCTGGGCGAGCCTGGAGCATAAAATATTTTATAAATATAATAAAGCCGTACCCGATCATTTATTGCAGGAGCTGCAGGAAACCGCTGCAATCGTAAATCAACTGGATCATCGAATGGAAGAACTCCATAAAGAAATTAATGAAATCAAACAGCTCCAACATGTGGAGGATAGTCCTATCTTGGAAATCAATAATGAAAAAATTCATCTTCCCATGAACATTTTAAAAACGTTTATGGATCAAGAAGATCTCTCCTAAATCATTCCATCCGTGTGATATGCATCACCGAAACATGTGCGTAATTAAGCTATAGTAGGGATGAAAACATATCCGAGGATGGAAAGGATGAAACAAGTGGCTCAAATTCGCATGGAAAAAAATGATTTATTACTTGAAGTGGATTTATCAGATTTACAGCCATTAATTGAAGAGGCCAATCGAAATATGGATTTGTACAAAGATGAGATTGCTGTCATTCATGAAAAAATGCCTAAATTCGATTACACTTATTTTTGCTTCTATGCATATTCAACCTATCGGCTACTCGAAGCGACATTTCAATTCGATACTGCTGAGGTTGGGCATTTCCGCCTGATTGCGCCAGATTCCTTTTACTACGCATTTTATGGCATGATTGAAACATTACATGCCCAACAAACTGCTAACGCTTGAGACAACCAGGGGCATATCTCCTTTTAAACTAAAAACCGCTGCAGCCTAAGCCGTAGCGGTTTTTATATCTCCAATTATTATGCGCTTTTAAAAAATGGAGGAGGTAGAGGGATTCGAACCCCCGCGCGGTTTGACCCGCCTGTCGGTTTTCAAGACCGATCCCTTCAGCCAGACTTGGGTATACCTCCGTAGCAACATTTTATAATATACAATATTTTATTTTCCGTGTCAACAAAAACTATAGCCTTATCGTTAATTATTTTTCCCCAAAAAAGAACTTGGGAAAATCTTGCGTCCCAAGTCCTTTTTACCTATTATTCTGCTTGCTTTCTATCTTCAAATTCCTGTCTAATTTCTTGATAAATAGCATCATTGGTTAGAAGCTGTAAAATGGTTAATGCAATTCCTTTCGCCCCTGTAATCAATGCTTCATCGCCTTTTTTGGATCGGGCAGCTTCCCGAAATGGCACGGTATGCCCGATTAAATCACTTGGTCCAATTTTGATATGTGGGTGAATGGTTGGAAGCACCTGACTAATATTCCCGCAGTCGGTGGAGCCAAGAGCCTCTTTCTTTCTCGTGCTTACCGTTTCTCCCAGTCCTTCGATAACCTCTTTAAATACTTGATCAAATCGGTCATTTTGGATAAAGTTATCGACTTCATTTTGAAAAGCAGAAATCTTTACCCTTGCTCCTGTTGTTAAGGATGCGCCTTCTGCAACCTTCTTTATTTTTTCCGACGTTTCATTTAGCACCGTTCTCGTCGCTGCCCGGATGAAGAATCTTGCTTTTGCATATTCTGGAACAATGTTTGGCGCATCTCCGCCATCTGTAATAATACCGTGAATACGAACATCAGAAGGAAGATGCTGACGCAGTGCATTAATTCCATTGAAAAGCTGGATCACGCCGTCCAATGCATTGATACCTTTATCTGGATGTGCAGATGCATGAGCTGGCTTTCCAAAGAATTCAAAATCGAGTGGATCGACGGCTAAGCTCGGTCCTGTCAGACTCGTTTCAGCAGCTGGGTGCACCATAATTGCCGCATCAATATCCTTTACCAATCCTGCCTTTACAAAGCTTCCTTTCGCACTACCATTCGGTCCGCCCTCTTCTGCAGGTGTTCCAAGGACAACCAGCTCACCGCCAACTTCATCTATCACCTGACTTAATGCAACTGCAGCTGCAACACTTGTTGTGCCAATGATATTATGCCCACATGCATGACCAATTTCCGGAAGCGCATCGTATTCAGCTAAGAAGCCTATTGTTAATCCAGGTTTCTTACCTTTTTTTCTGGCTAAAAAAGCTGTTTCATGTCCGGCTACCCCTTTGTCAACATGAAAACCTTCATCTGCCAATGTTTTTGTCAACAGCGATGCTGCGCGATATTCCTGGTTTCCGATCTCCGGATGGTCATGAATATCATGACTAATTGCAATGTACTTCTCCTGCTTTTGCTCAATATCCGCAATGATTTCCTTTTTAATTTGCTCCAACCCGTCTACAACTATTGTCATACCCTTCATCTCCCTTATATTTTTATTCATTTATAATTAATGTCCGATATTGCTGAGGGGTACAAATGTCGGAATAGAGTTTCCTTTGTATTCCTCAATGATAAAATCCTTCACATCATCTGATTGATAAATATCAACGATTTTATTTAACACCTCATCATCTTTGTCCTTGGCCTGCGTTGCGATGATATTAATATATGGCGTCGCTGTTTCATCCTCGTGAAAAATAGCATCATCCAATGGACTAAATCCTGCATCAACCGCAATCCCGTTATTAATAATAGAAGCATCTACATCCGGTAATACACGAGGGGTTTGTGCAGCAACGAGTAATTCAAATTTGAGATTTTTAGGATTTTCAACAATCTTATCGAGTGCACCATTGCCATCAAAGCCTTCCTCCAATTGAATTAGACCTGCTTCCTGCAATAGTAGTAATCCTCGGCCCATATTTGTTGCCTCATTTGCTAAAGCGATGGTTCCTCCCTCGGGAATATCTGATACATCATCATGTTTTTCAGAATATAGCCCCATTGGTGCAATCACCGTTGTCCCGATTGGAACGAGGTCCAAATCATGCTCCTTAATGAAAGCGTCAAAATAAGAAACTGTCTGGAATGCATTGGCATCAATCTCTCCTGCTGCTAATGCCATATTCGGCTGAACATAGTCAGAGAAACGGACAATTTCAATATTTATGCCTTCTTCCTTCGCCTGCTTCGATACATAATCCCAAACTGTAGTATCCGAGCCACTTATTCCAATTTTCACCTTGGAAGCTGCCTTACTGCTGGAGCAAGCTGTCCCGACCAATGCTACTGTAACAATCAATAAACCGAGTAATAACTTTTTCATATCCCAAAACACTCCTTTATCTTCTTCTAATTTTTTTAGATAAAATATTTCCCGCTGATTGAAGCCCCTGTACCATAAGGATTAAGATTCCTACCGTGATGAGCAGAACGATGGTATCAAAGCGTTGATAGCCAAATGTGATTGCTAAATCTCCAAGCCCTCCGCCACCAACTGCGCCAGCCATTGCAGATGCGCCAACAAGGCCAATGGTGGCAATCGTTAAACCGAGCAACAATGAACTGAGTGCTTCTGGAATTAAAAACTTGGTAATAATTTGTCTTGGTGTTGCTCCCATTGCCTGTGCCGCCTCCATCACACCCGGGTCTACCTCCAACAACGAATTTTCTATTAATCTAGCAATATATGGACCCGCGTATAATACCATTGGAACAATTGCAGCTGCTGTGCCAATGGATGTACCAACGACAAGCCGGGTAAATGGAATGACAGCAACCATTAGGATGATGAATGGAACAGATCGAAATATATTGACAATACCATTGAGCACATTGAATACAAAAGTATTTTCCAATAAATGACCCTTTCTCGTAATGACCAATAAAATTCCGAGTGGTAATCCAATCACAACCGAAAATAATAAGGAAAATGAAACCATAATCAATGTTTCCCATAAAGCTTCCACAATTTGTGGCCATTCAACTAACATGTTCAAATACCTCCTTCACTGCAACCTTTTGCTGGTTGATATGCATGATGACACGTTGAATTTCTTTATCTTCCCCTTTAAACTGCACGATTAAATTTCCAAATGGCGTTCCCTGCAGTTCAGTAATACTTCCAAACAAAACATTGATTTCTACGGGATAATGTTTGGCAATTTGTGATAAGAGGGGGGCTCCCGCTGATTCCCCAACGAAGACGATTCGATAAATCCGGTTGGCTTCATCCTGCGTTTCAAGCAGCTGATAAATGGAATCTGGAATATCATCATGCATTACAGTTTTAACAAAGTTCCGAGCGACCTTTGTTTGTGGCTGGGAAAATACGTCAAACACGGTACCAGCTTCCACTACCTTTCCGTGATCAATCACCGCAACCTTATCGCAAATTTCCCGAATTACGCTCATTTCATGGGTAATGATTAGAATCGTAATATCGTATTGTTCATTGATTTTTTTCAGTAGCTGTAAGATGGCATTTGTCGTTTCCGGATCCAGGGCGGATGTGGCTTCATCACAGAGCAGGATGGAAGGCTGCGTAGCCAATGCCCTCGCTATACCAACCCGCTGCTTCTGTCCACCTGATAACTGATCTGGATAGCTATCCGCCTTATCCGCCAATCCAACGAAATCCAACAGCTCCTGCACCCTTTGTTTAATTTCATCCTTGGGCTTTTTTGCCAATAGAAGCGGCATCGCAACATTGGTGAAGACCGTTTTTGAATTTAATAAATTAAAATGCTGAAAAATCATTCCAATATCGCTTTTTGCTTTCCGTAATTCCTTCGGTGATAAAGCCAATAAATCCTGAGAATTGACAATAACCTTTCCTGAAGTGGGACGTTCCAATAGGTTCACACAACGGATTAACGAACTTTTACCCGCTCCACTGAACCCAATCACACCATAGATTTCCCCCTTTTCGATATGTAAATCAACCTGATCCAGCGCCTTCACCTCTGCCGTCGGACTTTGATAAACCTTTGTGACATTTTCAAATGTAATCATCTATATCATTCCTTTCCTTTGCAATAAAAAAATGCCCCTTCTTTCTATTACGATAAGAAGAGGCATTACACGAATACACTTACGTCCTCTTCTTATCTTTCAAGCGATTGCTTGCTGGAATTGGCACGTTGCTTTTATAAAAAGCCGTTGCCGAGGTATCATTGGGCCAGTCCCTCCACCTCTCTGGATAAGAAGTAAATCAATATGCAATTGTTTTTGAGATTGATACGAAGTTTATGATACTTCGTTAAAATTTTTGTTCATATGACCAAAAGAAAAATCCCTTCCTGTAAAAAGAAGAGATTTGCATTCTATCCGCGCACTCTTCTTATTTACCAAGCATTTGCTTGTTGGAATTAGCACAGTACTTATAAAAAGTCCGCTGCCGAGGTATCGTCGGGCCAAGTCCCTCCACCTCTCTGAATAAGAAGTATATAATTTAATTTTTGAATTGCTATCTACATTACAACTGATTTTCGTATTTGTCAAATCTTTTTTTAAAATATTTTTTTAACATCGAAATCCTTCCAGCTAGTGGAGGGACCAGCAGCTTCATTTGGCATGCGAGTTTTGAACAGATATTGGAATCGGCGCGCCGATTCCTACATGCTTTAAAATTTCCCCTGTCAGACGATAAGGGTTGGACTGGGTTCATCACGCGAGTTGGGCACGTTAACGCGCGACTTCAGCTGGTCCATGCGCGAGTTTACCCTGACGGCGCGCGACTTCGGCCATTCCATGCGCGACCCGGTTGGCTCGGCGATTCCGTCCTAAACAGATGCAGAAATATGCAACAGCCGATTTCATCCTCATTTCAGCTTAGCGAATGATGTCTTTGCCACCCATGTATGGTCGGAGTGCTTCAGGGATGACGACAGATCCATCTTGCTGCTGATAGTTTTCCAGGATGGCTGCGACTGTACGTCCAATAGCTAGGCCGGAGCCGTTTAAGGTATGAACATATTCTGGTTTGCCATTTGCGCCACGGCGGAAGCGAATACCTGCCCGACGTGCCTGAAAGTCTTCAAAATTAGAGCAAGAAGAGATTTCACGATAGGTTTGCTGGCTTGGTATCCAGACTTCAATATCGTATTTTTTTGCAGCTGTAAAGCCTAAATCTCCTGTACACATGCTTAATACCTGATACGGCAGACCAAGCAATTGTAATACCTTTTCAGCATGACCGGTTAAAGTTTCTAATGCCTCATAAGAGTCTTCCGGCTTTACAAAATGTACGAGCTCTACTTTATGAAATTGATGCTGGCGAATGAGTCCACGTGTGTCACGTCCAGCAGAGCCAGCCTCAGAGCGGAAGTTCGCGCTGAATGCCGCATATCGCTTTGGTAAATCAGCTTCTTGTAAAATTTCATCACGATGGTAATTTGTTACCGGTACTTCAGCAGTTGGTATCAGAAAATAATCCCAATCTGCTAGCTTAAATACATCTTCTTCAAATTTAGGTAGCTGTCCTGTTCCAGTTAGGCTTGCACGATTGACAATCTGTGGTGGTAACATTTCCACATAACCATGTTCGTCTGCATGCAAATCCATCATAAAGTTAATGAGCGCTCTTTCTAATCTGGCGCCTAACCCTTTATAAAATACAAAGCGGCTGCCAGTTACCTTTGCAGCTCTTTCAAAATCAGTAATGCCTAGATTACCAGCAACATCCCAATGCGGCTGTGCTTCAAATGAAAACTCCGGTGTTTCTCCCCATGTACGAACAACAACATTATCCTCCTCATCCTCACCGACAGGTACACTTTCATGTGGGATATTTGGGATAGATAGCATGATATGGTTTAACTGCGCTTCTATTTCCTTCAAATCATGGTCTAATGTCGCGATTTGATCCCCGACAGCACGCATTTCCTTGATGGCTGGCTCTGCATCCTTTTTCTCTCTTTTCAACACAGAAATTTGTTTAGAAGCTTCATTTCGCTTTGCTTTTAATGCTTCTGCTTCAACAATGAGCTGACGGCGTTTTTCGTCTAATTCGCCAAAATGATCCAGCTCGGATAAATCCTCTCCACGATGGGACAGCTTTGCCTTTACCTCGTCAAAATGATTTCGTAAATATTTCATATCCAGCATGATTATTTCCTCCTACCAATCATATTTTTAAAAAAATATAAAAAACTCCCGTCCCTAAAAATAGGGACGAGAGTATGCTTCCCGCGTTGCCACCCTGATTGAAGAGAACATCTCTTCCGGCTTACAACTGGTAACGGTGTTTAACCGGGTTTGCTTAGCGGATGGCTCCATTTAACAAACCAGCTCCAGGATGGATTCACAGCATTCCAGCATCGATTTTCACCAGCCATCGACTCTCTACAGAAAGAATTACTGTTACTAATTCCCTTCAAAACTTTTCCATTCTTAATTATCAACTATCATAGCCAATATCGTGTCCAATTGCAAGCTTTTCATACGAAGATCACTTATACACCGCGATCTGACATACGCTCTTGAGGTGTCAATGTATTCAAATCAATACCTTTCATTGCAGAGCCCAGGTTTTTGGAAAGCTCGCCAATGAGCTCATAATCCTGATAATTTGCAGTCGCTTCGACAATTGCTTTCGCAAACTTCTCTGGGTTTTCTGATTTGAAAATACCGGAGCCTACAAAGACACCATCCGCTCCAAGTTCCATCATCAATGCAGCATCACTCGGTGTTGCAACACCGCCAGCAGCATAGTTGGATACAGGCAAACGTCCTTCTTTACGAATTTGTAAAAGCACCTCATAAGGTGAACCTGTTTCCTTAGCAAATACCATCACTTCATCCTCAGACATGGCAAGCAGCTTGCGAATATCTGCCTGTACTTGGCGCATATGGCTAACCGCTTCAACAATATTACCTGTTCCCGGCTCACCCTTTGTCCGCAGCATCAAAGCACCTTCCCCAATTCGACGTGTTGCTTCACCGATATTTCTGCAGCCGCAGACGAATGGTACAGTGAAATCGGATTTTTTCAAATGAAAGATTTCATCGGCTGGTGTCAGTACTTCACTTTCATCAATAAAGTCAACATCCATCGCTTCCAATACACGTGCCTCGACAATATGACCAATTCGTACTTTCGCCATTACCGGAATAGACACCGCTTGAATGACTTCTTCTACAATGGTTGGATCTGCCATTCGAGCTACTCCGCCAGCTTTACGGATATCTGAAGGAACACGCTCTAACGCCATTACCGCAACGGCTCCCGCTTGTTCTGCGATTTTTGCTTGTTCCGCGTTAACAACGTCCATAATGACGCCGCCTTTTTTAATTGCAGCTAAAACTTGATTAACATGTTCCTGATTCATCCTTTTTCCCCCATCCAAGTTATGATTCAATCTAGTCTCAGGTATAAGTTACCTATCGTAAAAAGCTAAGCCCATATAGAACTTAGGCATCTTAACCTCTGAATAAAACAGATACGATTTAGCTAAACCAACCTTTTACCATATCCACAATGGACGTGAATAAATTACTGAAAAAGTCGCCAATCGCACTTAAAGTAAGCATAAACCAATTTTTCTTTTCTACATCTTGCTTCGTAACAAGGTCCACTTCGATTTTTTTATCTTTACCACCGAAAATATAACCGAAATCATCACCTTCATAAACCAATTCAGCGGTTCCAACCTTACTGCCCTTTTTGATTGGTGCCACAAGGTTTCCTTCTTTATCCAATAAGGATTTATCGATATGATAATCAATGCTGTATTGATCCTCTTCCCCTTTAAGAATTGGAATTTGGAAGGCTTCTTTTGTCTCTATATCTACTGATTTTTCTTTCCCTTTAACAACTGGGATAGTTGATTTATTCTTCAATGTATAGCCAGCAGGAAATAGTTCTTTATCTTCAAATTGATCAAAACCAAAGTCCAATAGCTTAGCTGTTTCTTCAAAGCGCGCTTCCCGGGAATCTGTTTTCATTACAACAGTAATCAGACGCTTCCCATCCCGTTCCGCTGTTCCAGTAAAGCTATTACCAGCAAGCTCGGTAAAGCCTGTTTTCAAACCATCTACACCCTCATAGAAAAATGGTTTTAAGAATGAAGCATCATGCGGCAACATCCAGTTCCAGTTACGAATTTCCTGACCATCAAAATCCATTTCCGGGATACTGGAAATATCCAAGATTTCTGGATAATCATTTACCAAATAGTATGCCAATAATGCAGTAGAACGCGCAGATAATAGGTTTGTCGCTTTCTCATCTGTACCCTTTGGTCGCATATCTCCAAGTGATTCATTATCCAAGCCAGTAGAGTTCACGAATTCATAATCCGTTAATCCCATTTCCTCCGCCTTGGCATTCATCAGCTTCACAAAGTCTGTTTCTGTACCAGCAATTAATTCAGCTAACGCGATTGTTGTCGCATTATCAGAGTTAATCGCCATCGCTTCATACAATTCTTTTACCTGATAATCTTTATTTTGACGTAAACCTACGCCGGAAAAATATGCGTTTGCTGAGATACTATAAGCATAATCGCTAATTTGTGTTTTTGTATCCCAATCTATATCTCCATTTGCAATCGCCTCTTGTACGAGGTATTCTGTCATCATTTTTGTCATACTTGCAGGTGGCAAAACGAGGTCCGGATTTTTGGCAAATAATACCTTTCCTGTTTCCGCATCTACAAGAATGGCGGATTCTGCTTCCAAATCAAAAGATTTAGCCTGTGATGACATCGGTTGTCCAAACAAAGTTGCTAGCATGACCAGTAAACCAAGCATCAGTGCCATGCTTTTCTTTAGCTTATATTTCATTTCTTTACCTCCACTATATATAAAAACTTTCTCGTCAAACAGCGATGCATCATCCCCCAATTTTTTTTATATGGATGCAAAGCTGCACACATTATTTTACCATAAAAAAAGAATAGATAGAGAAGAATTTTTCTCTATCTATTTTCTCAAATGGTATATGCCTATTCACAGCGCGCATATAGACATGTTTTTTAAAAAAATTATATTTTATTGGACAGAATAATTCGGTGCTTCCTTCGTAATTTGAACATCATGTGGATGACTTTCACGTAAGCCAGCATTGGTAATTCGAATTAATTGTGCATGTTCACGAAGATCCTTCAGGTTTGCTGCGCCACAATAGCCCATTCCAGCACGCAAGCCACCAAGCAGCTGGTGTACTGTATCAGCGAGTGGCCCTTTATAAGCTACACGACCTTCAATACCTTCTGGAACCAATTTTTTCGCATCGTCTGTATCCTGAAAATAACGATCCTTGGAGCCTGCTTTCATCGCACCAACAGAACCCATTCCGCGATAAACCTTATACTGTCTGCCCTGATAAATTTCTCTTTCACCAGGACTCTCGGAAACACCTGCAAACATACTGCCTAGCATCACGACATGTGCACCAGCAGCTAATGCTTTGGCAACATCTCCTGAATACTTAATTCCACCATCGGCAATAATCGGTACACCATGTGGTGCTGCCGCACGTGCGCAATCATGAATCGCAGTAATTTGAGGCACACCAACACCAGCTACGACACGGGTTGTACAAATGGAACCAGGACCAATACCAACCTTTACAATGGTTGCTCCTGCTTCAATCAATGCTTCCGTTGCAGCTGCAGTAGCAACGTTACCAGCAATAATATTCAAGTCAGGAAATGCCTTCCGAACACGTGCCACCTGCTCCAATACACCTTTGGAATGGCCATGTGCAGTATCAATGACAATCGCATCAACACCAGCATCAACTAGTTTTTCAATTCGAACCATGGCATCAGCAGTTACACCAACTGCAGCACCAACTAGCAGACGACCTTGTTCATCCTTCGCTGCATTGGGGAATTCGATGACCTTTTCAATATCTTTGATGGTAATAAGTCCTTTTAAAATAAAGTTATCATCCACCAATGGCAGCTTTTCAATCTTATGCTGTTGCAAAAGCTGTTCTGCGTCCTTCAATGTTGTGCCAACTGGTGCAGTTACAAGGTTTTCACTCGTCATTACTTCAGAAATTTTTATAGAATAGTCTTGAATAAAACGTAAATCACGGTTCGTTAAGATACCGACTAATTTCTGCTCACTAAATGAATTAACAATTGGAACCCCGGAAATCCGATATTTTCCCATCAAATGCTCAGCATCAAATACTTGATGCTCGGGCGTTAGGAAAAATGGATTGGTAATGACGCCACTTTCAGAACGCTTTACGCGATCCACTTGCTCCGCTTGGTCTTCTACAGACATGTTTTTGTGAATGACACCAAAACCACCCTGTCTTGCCATAGCAATAGCCATTGCCGCTTCTGTAACAGTATCCATTCCGGCACTAATTAATGGCGCCTTTAACTTTAGAGTAGGCGATAATTCCGTTTCGATATTGACCTCTCTTGGTAATACATTGGACTCCGCAGGTATGAGCAGCACATCATCAAATGTTAAACCCTCTTGAATAAACTTATCTTCGCGCACTGTTAGGTTCCTCCTTGTTATTGTAATTCTTATTCCCATGCTGGCGGGTTATATAAATAAAGTACATTTGGTTAAACTAACTTAGAAAAATCTATTGTTAATACTTTACGTGATTCATATCGATTTTTCAATCAATTAAGCATGTAATTCAAAAGTAAATACTTTCAAAATCTTTGCATAGTTGGAAAGGTGGACATGATGCAATTAGACACCATTCAAAACCTATATCATTATCTTCATTCTCATCAAACTGCACGTCATTATTTACAAGGCTGCTATGAAAAACTTCCAAATATTGATGCCGAAGCAAAAAGCTATGAAAACTGCACTCCCTTTATGCATGAGCTTGCCCACGCACATGAATTTTATCAGCAAGCGCAAACAACCAAGCCATTGATCCAGCCGATTTTACTTTTTTATGGCATGGTCCATTTATTAAAGGCCGTCCTGCTCACAAGGCGACCATTTTATCCGGAAACAACTGCCATGCTTGCCCATGGGGTGTCTGCCAGAAAACGAAAAAAGAAATCCTATACCTTTTTACAGGATGAGGTTCGTCCACAGCTTCACGGCCTATTTCCTTATATTGCAGAACATCTTTTTTCCATGCGACAGCTATCCTTTGAAAAAATATCCATGCAAAGGCTGTTTCGGCTAGTTCCCGAACTGGCGCCATTATTTCACCTCGAAGGAAAGAAAAGTATGGTAGCTGTTGGCAACACACGCGAGAGCAGGACATTATCCTTTCCATTGCAGCTATTGGATACCTACCATCTAACAGCTAATGCATTTATACAACGGATTCAAATGCATCTGCCTGCCACAGCTTCCATCGATCAAACATCGAGTGATCTGAAGCTCTACCTAACCGAACCGCTCGTAGAAGAACAGGGAGCTTTTTTCATTCACCAGGATGGACGTATCTTTTTTCCCGTTGAACGTGATGATTATCTCCCCATTTCCGAGGTGCTCATTCATTATTTACTCCTCTACAACCTAAGCATGCTAAGTAGATATGAAGCAGAATGGTGGGGGGAATTAGTCAATACAAAGACAGATTTAGAATACCCATTAATCATTCAGTTCATGAATACAACTGCTAAAAAAATGCCGCTCCTACTTGGTAAAATGCTGTGGGAGCGACATATTGCCATTTAGTCTAATAGCTTAGCAACAGACAAATCCTTTTCTTTTGTCAAAGTAACCAATTCCTGTTCACCAGTAACCCGAACAATTGGCAACGCTGGCTGTTTTTCATTGAAATACACAATTTCCGCCTCACGCTGATCTGATAACACTACATGTTTACCAACTAAATGATTGGTCAAGGCTTTGATAATGACTTGTACCTTATCTGCTTCAAATTTGGAATATTGGTCTTTCACCAGTTCCTCCATTACGGTAAAAACAGATTGTCCTTTTTTATATGGTCTATCACTGACCATGGCTAAATAGCTATCTGCAACCGCTAGAATTCGACTATAGGAATGTATTTTATGCCCAACAAGACCAAGTGGATAGCCACTGCCATCCAAGCGCTCATGATGCTGCAGAATAGCTAATTTAGCCTTATCTGTCAACGCTGGTAATGATTCAACCATTCGATAGGAATGGCTTGGATGACGCTGCAGCTGCTCCTGTTCTACAGGATGTAGGGCTTCAGACTTCGTTAACATTTTCCCATCACCCTTTGCCATTCCGGCATCCTTGAGCATGGCAGCAAGTCCAATTTGAATCCATTCCTGTTTTGGATAGCCAAGTTTATTAGCAATATAAGCGGAAAGTGCTGCTGAAGCAGTGCTATGAAAGACAATATAATTCTTCGATGTTTGATACGTATGTAAAAGATATAGTTCTGCCTCAATTTCTGATTGTCGCTCCAGCAACGGAACGATCAATTCTCGAACAGCATATAAATCGATTGGTAAATTACCTTGCCAGCTGGAAAATATTTTTTGAAAACGGGTCTCTATAGTTGCGATATGTTCAGCCAGTGGCCAATCTGCTGGATGATCCTTCTGCGTTAATGGCGTTTTTGGCTTTTTTTCCAGTACCTGTTCCGGTGAAAATTTACTGCCGGACGCAAGGGTATGTGATACCTCTACTGCATCCACTAAGAAAAACTGCAGCATAGAAATATGTTCTTCCGTTAACACAGTCTGTTTCAGAATCATCGGATGCTTTGTTTTTCCCTTCACATCATGTAAAACAATACATCCAGGCACCAATTGATTTGTAGCTACACGCATTGGAATTCCCCCCCGATGGAAAAACAGGTGACCCAATCGGAATACAGTTCCCCCTGAGCCACCTGCAAATAAATGATTAACAAATGGGTGTTAAGCCACCGATTTTATGCTTCTGAATCAGAATCTGCTTCAGATGCTGTTTCATCATTTTCTGGTATACTTTCATCCTGTTGTTGTACTTCTTCCTCTTCTTCGTCTTCATGATCAATCTTCGCAACCGTAGCAACCTCTTCGCCATCCTGTAAGCGAATCAGACGGACCCCTTGTGTATTTCTACCTGTTTGGGAAATACCTTCGACAGGAATTCGAATGAGCACGCCGGCAACGGTAATAAGCATAATATCCTCTTCACCCGTTACTGCCTTCACGGCAACGACATGACCCGTCTCTTCCGTCAGCTTACAAGTAAAGATTCCTTTACCACCACGTCTAGTGATTCGATATTGATCCTCTGGTGTCCGTTTTCCAACACCTTTATTCGTCACATGCAATACTTGCAGACCAGGATCTAGGATTTCCATGGAAACGACCTCGTCTCCCTCACGTAAGGAAATTCCGCGTACACCTGCTGCGGTTCTTCCCATTGATCTTGCTTCATCCTCTGGGAAACGAATAATATATCCAAATTTCGTTGCGATAATAATATCTTTATGGCCATCTGTCAGACGAACAGAAATTAGCTCATCCTCGTCACGTAACCCAACTGCAATCAAGCCGCCCTTACGAATGTTAGCGAATTGCGATACTTGGGTTCGTTTCGAAATACCATGCTTGGTTGTAAAGAAGAAATACGTATCGTCACGGAATTCATTGACAGAAATGACCGCATTGATCCATTCACCTTTTTCAATTTGCAGCAAATTGATAATCGGAATTCCTTTAGCAGTCCGGCTGAATTCTGGTATTTCAAAGCCGCGCAATCGGTAGACCTTTCCTTTATTGGAGAAGAAAAGAATCGTATCATGGGTGGATGTTGAAACGAGATGTTCCACAAAATCATCTTCATTTGTTCCCATCCCTTGAATACCGCGACCACCGCGACGCTGTGTCCGATACGTGTTTGACGGCAAACGCTTGATATAGCCCTGATGTGTAAGGGTAATGACAATATTCTCTTCTGGAATTAAATCCTCGTCCTCGATGAAATCCAACCCGCCACTCATAATTTCAGTACGGCGTGAATCCCCATAACGTTCTTTAATTTCCATCAGTTCTTCACGAATAATTTCAAGTACCTTTTCTTCATCTGCTAGAATAGCCTTTAATTCAGCAATTAATTTAACAAGCTCGGCATATTCTTCTTCGATTTTTTCCCGCTCTAAACCTGTCAAACGCTGTAAACGCATATCCAGAATTGCCTGTGCTTGTTTTTCAGAAAGAGAGAAACGCTCCATCAAACCATTTCTAGCAATTTCTGCCGTTTTGGAATTACGGATTAAAGCAATTACTTCATCCAGATGATCCAGTGCAATACGTAACCCTTCCAAAATATGAGCACGGGCCTCTGCACGGCGCAATTCAAATGCAGTCCGGCGTTTAATGATTTCAATCTGGTGATCTAAATAATGCTCCAGACATTGCTTAATTGTCAATACTTTAGGCTGTCCATCAACAAGTGCCAGCATATTGATACCAAAGGTTGTTTGCAATGCTGTATATTTATATAAATTATTTAACACGACATTGGCATTCACATCACGACGTAATTCCATGACAATTCGCATACCCGTACGGTCTGATTCGTCACGAAGATCAGTAATACCTTCAATACGTTTTTCCCGTACATGCTCCGCAATTCGTTCAATTAATTTCGCTTTATTCACCTGATAAGGTAACTCTGTCACGATAATAGTGGACTTGCCATTCTTTTCTTCTTCAATATCGACTTTGGCTCGAACCGTAATGGTTCCTTTTCCAGTTTCATAAGCTCGACGAATACCACTTCTTCCCAATATCTGACCAGCAGTAGGGAAATCCGGGCCATGAATGTATTCCTCCATCAACTCATCAATCGTAATCTCCGGATTCTTACTCACAGCCAATACAGCATCAATCGTTTCCCCTAAATTATGCGGTGGAATATTGGTCGCCATACCAACTGCAATTCCGGCTGCACCATTAACAAGCAAGTTCGGAAAACGGGCTGGAAACACGACCGGCTCCCGCTCCGCTCCATCATAGTTATCCTGATAATCAATCGTATCCTTGTTAATATCCCGAAGCAGCTCCATGGAAATCTTGGACATTCTTGCTTCTGTATAACGCATCGCAGCAGCGGAGTCCCCGTCAACCGATCCAAAGTTACCATGCCCATCTACGAGCATATTACGGTAACTAAAATCCTGCGCCATTCGTACCATTGCCTCATAAACGGCATAGTCACCATGTGGGTGATACTTACCAATAACTTCCCCAACAATACGGGCAGATTTCTTATATGCTTTATCCGCATGCATTCCCAAATCATTCATAGCATATAAAATCCGGCGGTGCACCGGCTTGAGTCCATCTCGGACATCCGGCAATGCACGCGATACAATAACACTCATTGCATAATCTAGGAAAGACGTGCGGATCTCATCACTAATATTAATATCTTGAACATTTTGACGTTCCTGATCGGCCATTCTGTTACCCTCCTAATAAAAACAAACAAGCACTTATAGCATTCTATTTCCAATCAATCTGATAAGACATTTATGCGTAAATGGTTTACACGTCTAGATTCTTAACATACTGGGCGTTTTCTTCGATAAAGTTCCGGCGTGGCTCTACTTTGTCACCCATCAATACATCAAAAATTTGGTCTGCCTCCATCGCATCTACAAGATCTACGCGCAGGAGCGTACGGGATTCCGGCGCCATCGTCGTTTCCCATAGTTGGGTTGCATCCATCTCACCGAGACCTTTATAGCGTTGAAGTCCTGGCTTCGGAGCCTTTGGAATCTCTGCTAAAATCCGGTCTAAATCCTTATCATCATACGCATAATAAGCTGCCTTTCCTTGCTGAACCTTATAAAGTGGCGGCTGGGCAATATAGACGTAGCCATTTTCAACCAATGGCCGCATAAAACGATAGAAGAACGTTAATAACAAGGTTCTAATATGCGCACCATCTACGTCCGCATCCGTCATAATCACGATTTTATGGTAGCGAGCTTTCGTAATATCAAAATCATCTGCAATCCCTGTACCTAATGCTGTAATAATCGTGCGAATTTCGTTATTCGATAAAATCTTGTCCAAACGCGCTTTTTCTACGTTTAAGATTTTACCTCTTAATGGTAGAATAGCCTGAAAATGTCGGTCACGACCCTGCTTGGCAGAACCACCCGCAGAGTCCCCCTCCACGATATACAATTCACTAATCTCTGGATTTCTTGACGAACAATCCGCCAATTTACCCGGCAAATTAGATATTTCCAAAGCACTCTTACGGCGTGTTAAATCACGTGCTTTTTTCGCAGCTGCACGCGCACGTGATGCCATCAGCCCTTTTTCAACGATTGTTTTTCCGATTGTCGGATTTTCAAATAAATACTTGGAAAAGGCTTCACTGAAAACAGAATCTGTTACAGCACGGACCTCACTATTACCAAGCTTTGTTTTCGTCTGTCCTTCAAATTGCGGATCCGGATGTTTAATCGAAATGATGGCAGTAATCCCTTCGCGGACATCATCTCCAGTTAAATTGGCATCCGTTTCCTTAAATAAATTACTCTTTCGTGCATAATCATTAATGACCCTTGTCAATGCCGTACGGAATCCAAATTCATGGGTTCCTCCTTCATGGGTATTAATATTATTGGCGAAGGAATAAATATTGCTGGCAAAGCCGTCATTGTATTGCAGGGCAACATCGATAATAATGTCCTGATCCTCGCCCTCAGTGAAAAATGGCTCATGCAATACTTCCTTCGAACGGTTAATATATTCAACATAAGAGCTAATTCCACCCTCATAGTGGAAGGTTAATGGCTCTTCATCTGTACGCTTATCTTCGAGTGAGATTTTTAAACCTTTATTCAAAAACGCAAGCTCACGAATACGTTTTGATAAAATTTCTGCATCGTATTCTTGGCTTTCCGTAAAGATTTCCGGATCCGGAGTGAAATGTGTTACCGTCCCGGTGACATCTGTTTCTCCAACAACTTCCAGTGGTTTAACTAGATCTCCACGTGAAAAAGCAATATGGTGTATCTTACCATCCCGATGGACGAATACTTCCAATTTCGTTGACAGGGCGTTTACAACAGATGCACCTACACCATGCAGACCACCCGATACCTTGTAACCCCCGCCGCCGAATTTACCACCGGCATGGAGCACGGTCATAATGACTTCAACTGCAGGCTTACCCGTTGCATGCTGAATATCAACTGGAATACCACGGCCATCATCCTTGACGGTAATGCTATTGTCCTTTTCAATAATGACTTGAATATGACTGCAGTAACCAGCTAATGCCTCATCAATACTGTTATCCACAATCTCCCAGACAAGATGGTGCAATCCTCTGGCACTTGTTGAACCGATATACATTCCTGGTCTTTTTCTAACCGCTTCTAAACCTTCCAGCACCTGAATCTGATCGGCATTATATGTTTCTTGATTGTTCATCTCTTCCATTGCCATTATCCCACCTACAATTCTCCTGCAGCATTACTCCAGATCAAGATCATCGGAATAATCCGCAAGTTTGCTTATTGTTGAAATCATGCTTGCCCGCTTTTTTAAAGTTGGTACAGATAGCGGACTATAGTAAATGAAATCCTCCGTAATGACGATTGATTTCGCTTTTGTCTTTGATCCTTTAAGGTTTTTTTCATTATTTATGATCCATTCTTCCATCGTAATCGAGGAAGATATGATTTGTCGGTCAATAATTGAAATGATCGTACTTGTACGAATGACATTTCCATTTCCAATATGAATAAACATGTGTTCCTCCCACATCAGCCTACAGTTCGATTTTTCCGTCCCGCACCCGGTACAGTTCGGCCTGCTTTAGCGTTTCATGATCGATACCATCTACACTCGTAGTGGAAACAAAGGTTTGAACCTTTCCTTGAATGGTGTCTAACAAGTGGGACTGTCGATAATCATCCAGTTCACTAAGTACATCATCCAATAGCAGTACGGGGTATTCACCAACCTCATTATGAATCAACTCGATTTCCGCGAGCTTGAGGGAAAGTGCAGTTGTCCGCTGCTGTCCCTGTGATCCATAGGTTTGGACGTTTTTTTGATTTACGAAAAATAGTAAATCATCGCGATGTGGTCCTACTAAAGTCGTTCCACGTTCAATTTCTTTTTCTTCCAATTCATGAAATTTCTGCAAGTACATCATTTCTATTTTCTCCGCATTGGCATCTTCTAATACCTCAATAGTAGGTGCATAGCGGATTTCCAGCTGTTCCAATCCCCTGCTAATTTCAAAATGAATGGGGATTGCCCATTTTCGCAGTAGCTCCAAAAATAAAAAACGCCGCTCTAATATCGTTGCCGCATGTTCCAATAATTGTTCTGTAAGCACATGTAGCATCGTCTTATCATCTGATCGCCTGCGTTGCAATTGTTTGAGTAAATGATTGCGTTGACGTAGAATTCGTTGATATTGTGCCAAATGATAAATATAGCGTGGTTGGATTTGTCCAAGTTCCATATCGATAAATCTTCTTCGTATTTGCGGGGGGCCTTTCACAAGTGACAGGTCCTCCGGTGCAAACATGACAACATTTAATGTACCGATATAGTCACTTAAACGCCTTTGCTCCATACGATTGAGCTTTGCCTTTTTCCCTTTGGAAGAAATAATGACTTCTAACGGAAAGCTGCGATTTCGTTTGAGCAACCTGCCTTCAATTTTGGCAAACTCTGTGTCCCATTGAATCAATTCCCTTTCCTTGGATGTTCGGTGGGACTTGGTAAAAGCCAATAGATGGATTGCTTCCATCAAATTTGTTTTTCCCTGTGCATTTTCGCCAATAATGACATTCACTTTATCCGCAAACGAAATATCAAGTGATTCATAATTCCGAAAATGTTTCAGCTGTAATTGTTCAATATGCATGTCTATTCCTCATTACAAAACAACGATGCAATCTCCTCCACTTATTCGAAAAAGGCTGCATTCGGTTCAGAAATTTTACGGACATCGGATAGATAGTGGCTGCCATTATCCGCCCTTTGCCGAAACGATATAGGATCCAACACCATCTACTGTTACGACATCTCCCGGATATAGCTTTCGGCCGCGACGATGCTCTTGCTCCTCATTAACAAGCACGCCCTGCTCCTGTAAAAAGCCTTTAACCATACCACCAGATTCCAGTATATTTGCAAGTTTAATCAATTGACCAAGCGTAATGTACGCTGTATCAATTTCTACTTTTTCATTCATGCTGCTCACCAGCTTCTTTTTTTATATTCAGAACCATTGTTATCAATTGAATGAACATCTTTGATACGACAGTTCACTTATCCATGATTTATTTAACGTAAATTATTCACTGTGCAAATTCAGCTCTTAAAAAAGCCCTTAAACCTATTTTACTAAAGTTTTGGTGTTTAGGGAAGCTTTCCCCCTTATTTATCCGAAAAGCGCTTAAATACGTCTGAAATTATCTTTAAACAGGATATTTACTTAAAAAGTGAAGTTTTTTTACATTGGTCAGAAGAAAAAATGCGTATGATTTCAATAAAAAAAATAAAACTGCCTTGCCAACAATATTTCATGCTGACAATGGCAGTTTTAATTTGAGTTACATTTAGTACGTCCGAACAGGTAGGATAAGCTGCAAGATCGCTTCTCCGTTTTCCGGACGAATAATGAATGGGCGCATAGCACCAGTAAATTCAATTCGAACATCTTCTGCATCAATGGCCCGAAGTGCATCAAGCATATACTTGGAATTAAAAGAGATTTTTAATTCTTCCCCATCAATGGCATGCACATTCAAATCCTCTGTTACTTGACCAATTTCAGGTGAGTTACTTGTAATTTCCAACAGCTCGCCACCTTTTGTTGCCAGGCGTACAATATTTCCACTTTCCTCCCGAGCCAATAAAGATGCACGGTCGATGGTGTGAATTAAATTTTTTGTATGAGCTTTAATCGTTGTTTTGCTTTGTTCTGGAATCAATCTGGAAGTTTCCGGATACGTTCCATCCAATAATCTGGATAGAAAATTTAAATGCTTCGTACGGAAAAGAATTTGATTATTGGTTACACTGATTTCTACCGTTTCTTCATTGTCATTTAAAATTTTATTCAGCTCATTTAAGCTCTTTCCAGGAACAACAATATTAGAAAAGCTTAAGCTTGTACTAGAAATCGGCAGTTTACGAGATGCAAGTCGATGGCTATCTGTTGCCGTGAAATGCAATTCGCCATTTTCCAAGCTAATATTTACCCCTGTTAGAATCGGGCGTGTTTCCATCGTGGATACAGCAAAAACAGTCTGTTTGATCATACCTTTTAGTAAATCTATTGGCATATCAAAGCTATCATCCGTATTCACCTGCGGAAGCTGTGGATATTCTTCTGCATCCAGACCATTTAAGTTATATTCCGCGTTTCCAGATCGAATCGTTACCTTTAACTGATCATCGACATGGATTTCAACTGTTTTTTCAGGAAGCTTACGAATAATATCTGGAAAGTAACGTGCCTGTAAAACAATACTTCCTTCTTCAATATCTTCCACATATACGATGCCATCTGATTCTGCTGGTATGTAAGATTCAATTGAAATATCAGAATCACTACCTGTTAATGTTATTCCATGTTGTTTTGCTACCAGTTTAATACCTGTCAAAATTGGGATTGCCGTTCTTGGAGAAACAGCCTTCATGACATCCTGTACACTTGAAATCAACGTATCCCGCTGAATAATAAATTTCATGGATGAATATCCTCCTGCCAATAGTATATTATTTATTATTTTTATAAAAAAACCAGTAATAATAATAGTAAGCGCTGTGGATTTGTGGATAACTATTATTAATGAATATATTGCAAGGTTATCAACATGTGGATAACCTGTTGATGGATGGTACAACTTATTCTCACTATTCACATGTGGATGACTTTTACAGTGATTTAAGTTCTTCCATTATTTCATCGATATCTTTGCTGAAAACAGGATCATTTTCAATCATTTTAGAGATTTTTTCATGGGCATGGATAACCGTCGTATGATCCCTTCCACCGAATTCCCCACCAATTTTAGGTAAGGAGGAATCTGTCATTTCTCTGGAAAGATACATCGCAATCTGTCTCGGGAATGCGATGGACTGTGTTCTTTTCTTAGCAAGCATATCATCGAGCTTAATATGATACTTATCACTAACAAGCTCCTGAATCGTTTGGATCGTAATTACTTTTGGCTTATTGCTTGGAATAATATCCTTTAATGCATCTGCAGCAAGGGCAGCATCAATATCCTGGTTAACAAGTGATGAATAAGCAACCACACGGATTAAGGCGCCTTCCAGCTCACGAATATTCGTGTCGATCTGGTTCGCAATATAAAGCATGACTTCATTTGGAATATCTAATCCCTCTGCTTTTGCCTTTTTACTTAAAATAGCAATCCGAGTCTCCAAATCAGGTGGCGTAATATCTGTGATCAACCCCCACTCAAAGCGTGAACGCAAGCGGTCCTCCAAGGTCGGAATTTCCTTTGGTGGTCGGTCACTCGAGATAATAATTTGCTTATTTTCATCATGCAATGCATTAAAAGTATGGAAAAATTCTTCCTGGGTCGACTCTTTCCCAGCAATAAACTGGATGTCGTCAATCAGCAGCACATCTACATTACGGTATTTATTACGAAAATTAATGGTTTTATTATCCATGATGGCATTAATAAATTCATTCGTAAATTTTTCCGATGATAGATAAACGACATTCGCATCCTTATCATGCTCTCGGACATAATGGCCAATTGCATGCATCAAATGCGTTTTTCCGAGTCCTACACCACCATAAATAAATAACGGATTATATGCCTGTGCTGGAGCTTCTGCAACAGCCAAGGAAGCCGCATGTGCAAAACGGTTACCGGATCCGATAACAAATGTGTCGAATGTATATTTCGGATTCAGCATGGTTTTCGGTGGTACTTGGTTTCCTGTAATATTTTTCATCGTTTTTGGTGCAGGCTTAATATCTTTATCTTCTTTAACAGATTCAGGAATAACAAACCTCGTAATCAACTCTGCTCCGGTCAATTCAGTTAGAACATCACCAATTAATTCAGTGTACTGTTCCTCCAACCAATCACGGGCAAACTCATTCGGTGCAGAAACCGTTAATTTATTTCCTTCCAGTGACTTTGCTTCCGTATTTTTCAACCATGTATCAAAGCTGGGTTTACTAATTTGTTCTTCAATTTTCTCTAAGGCTGCTGACCATAAATCATTTATGTTTTCCAAAATTATTTCACCCCTCTCGAAAAATGGATTGTTAAAATACGGATGAGCGTTGCTGATGAAAAAATAAACACAGCTGCCTCCGTAACATTTGTTTGCATTCATTTGGTACATACGTGAGCCGAAGCATCTTTTTATTGCTTGCACTGCTGTTTTTTGAGAAAAAAAAACCTTTTTCTATCTTTAAAATAGGAAAGTATATAAAGATGGAAAAGGATGAAAAAAACTATTTAAGTGCTTGGTACATGCTTATAAAACCCGATCTAATCTTAACGGGACAGCATTTGATCGGCTAGTTATGTAGAAAATAAAAGTCGATGATAAAATAAACCACGTTTTATTCGCCTGTGGATACTTATAAATGATTATAACGCGTTTTGAAGAATTTATCAGCAATATCCACAATCTTGTTGATAAGTTCTTAAACAGATCTGTGAAAGGATGTCCACAGGTTATCCACAGTCTGTGAATAACTATGAAATAGAAATCACTTATCAACAGACTAAAACACATTAATCGTACCAAAAAAAAGCAAAGCTTGCAACGGTAGTTTGACAGTTATCCACAATATTCAACAGCTGTAGACAAAAATTATAAACATATGTAGAATTTGTGGGCAACCTGTCGATAGATGTTGTGGATATAAAAAATAGCATAAAATATAAAAACATCTGACTGTGGATAAAAAAGATAGACAAAAATAACGCCAAAAAAATTCAAAAAAGAAAATGACGGAAAAATTATTTGCAGCTCCAAAATGAATGATAAAAATTTGATCCTGTAAATTCGAAGTCGGCAAAAATTGTCGGCTGTAAATGCGGGATAAAAAATCGGTAAAGGATAAAAAAATAGATTTAAGAAAATGCTTAAGAAAAATGGAATCAAAAGTGGGGATAAAATATGATCGCAAAAACGGAAGCAGATTGGAAAGGATTAAAAGAAATTGGGAAAATTTGTGGAGAAATTCGAGATAAATTGGTCGATTGTACAAAGCCAGGTATGTCCACAAAAGAACTGGATGAAATCGCAAAAGAAATGTTCGACAAAGCAGGAGCACAATCAGCACCAAAAGGAGAATATGATTTTCCAGGATATACATGCATTAGCGTTAATCAGGAAGTAGCACATGGCATACCGAATAAGAAACGGATCATCCAAGCAGGAGATATCGTAAATATTGATGTTTCCGGTTCAAAAAATGGATACTTTGCAGATACTGGTATTTCCTTTGTTGTCGGAGAAGGCGAAGCAATATTATATAAAATATGTGAAGTTGCGAAAGAGGCTTTTGATGCTGGTCTAAAGTTGGCAAAACCTGGCGCGAGAAAGAGTGCATTGGGAAAAGCAGTACAACAAGTAGCAAAGCAGCACGGTCTCACCGTTATCAAAGATCTCACAGGACATGGTATCGGTCGCTCCATCCATGAAGCACCAGAACATATTTTCAATTATTTCACCAAATGGGATGATGAATGGTTAACAGATGGTATGGTCATTGCCTTTGAGCCGTTTATTTCTACATATGAAGAAACCGTTTTTCAAGCGGAAGATGGATGGACGCTCTTAACCAATGAAAGTGCTGTGGCACAATATGAACATACGATTATTATAACGAAGGATGGGCCAGTGATTACGACGATATAAGCTGGGAATAATCGGGGTTGGCAATACAGAACAGATATTTAAGAAATGGTGATTGAATCGGATACCGAAATAATTGGTATGGGTGAAATGTATTCAAATTCCTACTGGATGACCTTCTCAAAAATACAAGTTGACAGATGGTAGGGTCGTTCAGTATAATTACAAGGACTGTCTACTGGATAGGATTTAATCTGGATTTTTTGATCCCTCAGGGAGGTGCAAGATAGATGAAAAGAACATTTCAACCAAATAACCGCAAACGTAAAAAAGTACACGGCTTCCGTGCACGCATGAGCACGAAAAACGGACGCAAAGTTTTGGCTCGTCGTCGCCGTAAAGGAAGAAAAGTATTATCTGCATAAGCCACTGAGTTGTCAGTGGTTTTTTTCTAGTTTATAGAGGTAATATGATGCGTTAAAACAGCGGAATACAGTGGAACCGGCCATATGATAAAGCAGGTCTGCATGATCTACATTTGGACATGTTGTTGTACATACGTGTCATTTTAATAGTCGCGTTCGTAGCCTGTATCAGGAGCCACGTCCCGGTGAATTTACTGGTCGTGGCTTCCTTTGGCTATTCAGCAATTATATGCAGCATCATACACGGTGCGGTTGCTGGTAATTTGGGTAAAAGGTGATAGGATGAAAAAAGGTTATCGCATAAAGGACAATAAAGAATTTCAGCTGTTGTTTAAAAAAGGAAAATCCTTTGCCAATCGCCAGCTGGTGATTTATTATATGAAAAATGAAGAGCTGGAACATTTTAGAATCGGTCTATCTGTAGGGAAAAAAATAGGTAATGCCGTGACAAGAAACCAAATCAAACGATATTTGCGTCAAGCCTTTCATGAATTAGAGGAGCAAATAAAACCAGGTCACGATATCATCATCATAGCCCGTCAACCAACGAAAGACATGGGTTTTCATGAGATGAAAAAAAGTCTTATCCATTTACTTTCCAAACAAAAGCTATTCATTAGAAAATAAAATGTCATTAAAATAGAATCTTTTATTGCTTTAATGCTAATATAAAAATAGAATAGGACATGTGGGTAAATATCGTTCTTTATTGAATAGGATTGCCGTTACGCATCATGATCTGAAGAGAGTTAATGTCGGGTTTTTGTCCTGAGTTAGGAGGAAAGAATTTGCGTATGTTTCGAAATAAAAAGGTATTATTGGTTGTCGCCCTTATTGGATTGGTTGTTTTCTTATCTGGGTGTACACAAATTGACGTACCGATAACATCTGAGAGTACAGGTTTTTGGAATAAGTATTTTGTTTATCCCATGTCATGGTTAATCACGTACTTTTCCGATTTGTTCCATAATAATTATGGTTTGGCTATCGTTGTCGTGACGATCATTATTCGGTTGATTTTGCTTCCGCTGAACGTGAAGCAATTGAAGAGCTCCAAAGCAATGCAGGATATTCAGCCTGAATTGAAGGAAATACAGAAGAAGTACAGTTCAAAAGATGCGAATACACAACAGAAGCTGCAGCAAGAAACGATGGCATTGTTCCAAAAGCATGGTGTTAATCCGCTTGCAGGTTGTTTACCGATATTTATTCAAATGCCAATTTTAATTGCAATTTACCATGCAATTATGCGTACAGAGGCAATTAAACAAGGTAGCTTTCTATGGTTTGAGCTTGGGTCACCAGATCCATTCTATATTTTACCAATCATTGCAGCAGGGGCTACATTCCTGCAACAAAAACTAATGATGGCTGGAAGTCCAGCTGCGCAGAACCCACAGATGATGATTATGATGTATGTCATGCCAATCATGATCGGGGTATTTGCAGTATTTTTCCCAGCAGCATTAGCATTATACTGGGTAGTAGGTAACGTATTTATGGTCGCACAGACGATTTTCATTCGTAAACCAATGATGAAAGATGTCAGTACTGGAGGAGACAAAAAGTGAAAGAAGTCACTGCTAGTGGGCAAACGGTTGAAGAAGCGGTCCAATCAGCACTAGAGCAGTTGAATACTACCAGGGACCAAGTAGAAGTAGATATTATTGATGAAGGCAAAAAGGGATTGCTTGGCGTATTTGGATCCAAGCGCGCGATTGTGAAAGTCATCGTCAAGAAGAATCAGGTAGAAGAAGCGAAAAACTTTATTACCGAAGTGATTCGAAATATGGGAGTCGAAGCCCAAATTGATATGACGGTAGACAGCAATCACATTACCTTTGATTTAAGTGGTGAAAAAATCGCAGTATTGATTGGCAAGCGTGGTCAAACCTTAAATGCATTGCAATATTTGGTCCATCTTGCGGTTAATAAAGATGGAGAACAGTATTATACGGTCACCATTGATGCAGAAGGATATCGGGAGCGCCGCCGTGAAACACTGGAAGGCTTAGGACTTCGAATGGCGGAGAAAGCGAAGCGGATCCAGCGCAAGGTTGCTTTAGAACCGATGCCAGCATATGAGCGAAAGATCATCCATAGTATTTTGCAGGAAAAAGGTGAGGTTACCACCTATTCCGATGGCGTCGAACCGCATCGCCACATCGTAATAAAACCATAACGACAAAAGCCCTCGGGAAACCGGGGCTTTTTTATATAGTTAAACCAACCCCCGCAGCAATCACCACCGCAGCTCTTGCATTTGAAGCGGAGCGCATCACACAAGCAGCCTTAAACTGCCCAAATGAAAAATCAGTCGGTCCGAGTCAAAAAATCTGCTAATCCTTTGGTGAAACTGCACTCACCAGTTGTTTGAGTTAAAAAATTTGCTGATTCTATTTGAAAACTACACTCACCAGGTGTTTGAGTCAAAAAATTAGCTGATCCTTTGGTGAAACTTCACTCACCAGTCGTTTGAGTTAAAAAATTAGCTGATTCCATTTGAAAACTGCACTCACCAGGTGTTTGAGTCAAAAAATTAGCTGATCCTTTGGTGAAACTGCACTCACCAGTCGTTTGAGTCAAAAAATTAGCTGATTCCATTTGAAAACTACACTTAAAAGATGCTTGAGTTAAAAAATTTGCTGATTCTATTGTAAAACTGCACTCAAAAGATGCTTGAGTTAAAAAATTTGCTGATTCTATTGTAAAACTGCACTCAAAAGGTGTTTGAGTTAAAAAATTAGCTGATTCCATTGTAAAACTGCACTCAAAAGGTGTTTGAGTTAAAAATTTTGCTGATTCTATTTGAAAACTACACTCACCAGGTGCCGAAGTTAAAAATCCGCCAATCATCTTTAAAAATTCAACTCACGTACTTCTGAATCAAGAAAATCTCACTCAAACAATCCCACATAAGACCATGTACCAACAAATAGCTGCTCATTATCTCTTGTGCCATGCTTGGCTTATCTACTTTGATCGGGGGGCTTACGTTGAGTTATGCTATTTTCAGGATGGAAGGGATTAAAACAACAAGTGATTTACGGCGGGATTGGGTAGCATAATGACGAAAGAATATCGGCAACAAAAGACGATATAAATAACGAACTTAGTCATGAAAATAATGTATTAGTTTCACTTAAAGATAAGTCTTATTTGGAACGATTTAATGAAATTGTTGAGCCTTACAAAAAAGAACTGTTAATGAAGATAAAGATATTAAGCCTGCACCAAAAACGATGAAAAATATTACAGGAAACCAAGTACCACTGAAAACCATGCTGTGTTTCTTCGAATTTATCGAGGTATTTCGATATATTTTTAATACTAACCCACGTTTCACCTTCGTTTTTACTGGACATTAATCCTTAATAGCATTCCCTGACAATTCTCGTAGAAGAAATTTTTAAAAATAGTAATTAAATGAAGGAGAATAAAAAAATATGTAGAATATGTAGAATTAGTAATAGTAATAAAGTGAGGAAAAAACAAATGAATGTAAGGGAAAAGTATGAAAAAAAACAATAAATATTTTTTGCTTTTCTACTATCATGATATTTTTAAACCTAAGTGTGGTATCGGCAGAAAAAAGTACTACATCCGAGCTTCTACAAAGCTGAATAAACTCTTACAGACGGAAACAAAGCAATATAGAACATCGAAAAAAGTTCAAGAACCCGGTATGTGTTTCCCCCCAATATAAATATATAAATAACAATCGATCGATATATATTTAATGGTAAAACTTCTAGCTGGAGTGGACTTGGTTTAAACTTTGCTAGTGAAGTAAAAAGTTGGAGGAAATAATATTGAAAAAAAAATAAAATGCATTGAATGTAATCAAATTAACGGTGTAACAATCGATATATTTAGGCAACCAAAAAAAATCTATTGCTCCAACTGTAATAAAAAAATGAAACCAACTTTTTTATCAAAATTAGTTTTTTCACTTATTCTCTTCATACCTAGTATTATTTTAATATATAATCTAGATAGTATAATTAACATGATACTGTTTGGTATATGGGTTATTCTATGTTTTTTTATCATTCAACCTGTAATATACAAATACGAATAACGAAAAAACACCCCCATTTTGATCATTTATTTGAAACAATTTCATAATTCAAAAGAGCGCTCCAAAAACCAAACTTTATAATTTGAGCAAAAGGCTTCCATTCTAGGTGGTCGCTTTCCGCGGGCGGCTGATAAGCCTCCTCAGGCTACGCCTTGCGGGGTCTTATCTAGGCCTTCCTCCCGCAGGAGTCGACCACCTGCCGTTTCAACCAATATCTGTATGAGCTGAAACACGAATAATTGTATTATATTTTCGTTTAATGATCGGTTTTATTCCGGCAATGACCTATTGTGAAACGGTTTAATATAAAAGGCTATTTCCCTATTTTCAGAAAATCAGGAAATAGAAATGTATTAATTGTCGTTTTTTGATTTGGATAGAAATAGTATTGTCTCAGTCTCTTTCCTTCGCCGAACGGATAAGGATGCCACAAACAACTAGAAGGTGAGAGGGAAACCCCTCACCTCGCCACTTAATTTAAATATTTCAGCATTTCAAAAATGTATAAAACAACTGAATATGTATGGGGAGTTTATGCTAAAACATCATCCGGCTACAAAAACAAGTTTTGTAGCCGGATGATATTTTTTATTCGCCAGTGATGGTGAACTGGTTTTGATTTTAGACTTAATTTTTTAAACTTGTTTTTACCCTTGGAGAGCACATATTGGAAAGGGTATGCCAATATAAGCGTGTGTACTCTTGTTGACTGGAAATACGCCATCTTAAAAGCCCCAAAACCAACATCTGCTTTTCACAAAAGTTCTCAGCTGCGAACGCATTAAAACAGAGAGGCTTTGTGGATAGTCTATGAAAATGAAAAATCTCATTATCCACATGTGGATAAAACACCATAAAAAAAGACAAAAATTCCAATTGTGGATAAGTTTATTTTTCGTTTTTTTTATGTTATTCTATTATGTTAGTGACATTAAAAAGTTTGTGGATAATATTCGTATAGTGAATTTTTCATATAGAAGGGTTTGTGTTGGAGGTGACAGGGATGGAAACAGATACGATAACGGCGATTTCAACCCCGGTTGGAGAAGGTGCAATAGCAATTGTGAGATTGAGTGGTCCAGATGCCATTCGAATTGCCAATGAATTGTTTCAAGGGAAAGATTTAGAAGCAGTGGAATCTCATACCATTCATTATGGAAAAGTGATGGATCCGGAGACAAATGAGATTGCAGATGAAGTCATGCTTTCGGTAATGCGTGCGCCGAAAACATTTACCCGTGAGGATATTGTTGAAATCAATTGCCATGGTGGGATGGTCGCGGTCAATCGTGTGTTGGATATCATCCTTGGTAAAGGAGCACGTATCGCAGAGCCCGGCGAATTTACAAAACGTGCTTTTCTTAATGGACGAATTGATTTATCGCAGGCAGAAGCAGTGATGGATCTAATTCGTGCCAAAACAGATAAAGCAATGTCTGTTGCTTTAAAGCAAATGGATGGAAGGCTATCCGGTTTGATTCAGAAATATCGACAATCTCTATTAGAAACGGTTGCTCATGTAGAGGTAAATATTGATTACCCGGAATATGATGATGTCGAGGAAATGTCGCATGAAATGATGCGGGAAAAAACAAAAGCCGTGCATGCAGAAATTGAAGAATTGCTATCTGTTGCCAAGCAAGGAAAAATATTGCGTGAAGGACTGGCGACGGCCATTATTGGCAGACCAAATGTTGGGAAATCCTCCTTGCTGAATACGCTTGTTCAAGAAAACAAAGCTATCGTAACAGATATTCCCGGTACAACAAGGGATATTATTGAAGAATATGTGAATGTACGTGGCGTGCCATTACGGCTTGTAGATACGGCCGGAATCCGGGAAACAGAGGATATTGTTGAAAAAATTGGTGTGGAGCGGTCCAGACAAGCGTTGATGGAATCGGATTTGGTGCTTTTTGTGTTAAACTATAATGATGCATTGACGAAAGAGGATTTGGCTTTATTCGAGGTCGTACGCGGACTGGAATTCATTGTCATTATTAATAAAACAGATTTGGAGCAACAGCTTGATTTGGAACAAGTGAAACAGCTGGCAGGAGATCATCCTGTTATTTCCACTTCTTTAATACAAGAGGAAGGAATCGACGAATTAGAAGCTGCGATTGCTGGTACCTTCTTTTCAGGAGATTTAGATGTTGGCGATATGACGTATGTTTCCAATGTAAGACATATTCAGCTGCTCAAACAGGCAAAACAAGCACTGGAAGATGCAATGGAAGCTCTGGAATTGGGAATGCCTCTGGATATTGTGCAAATTGATGTGACACGCACCTGGGAGTTTTTAGGTGAAATTATCGGCGATACAGCGAGTGACGGATTGATCAACCAGTTGTTTTCACAATTTTGTCTTGGAAAATAAGGAATAAAACGATATATCGTAAGGATTAGTGGATGATAAGAAAAGAGAGGATGAAATAAGATGGTGTACAATGCAGGAAAATATGATGTCATTGTTATTGGTGCTGGCCATGCTGGCTGTGAAGCAGGTATTGCTGCTGCACGAATGGGCGCCAAAACACTCATGCTGACATTGAATTTAGATATGATTGCCTTTATGCCCTGCAATCCATCACTTGGTGGACCAGCAAAAGGGATTGTTGTACGTGAAATAGATGCCCTTGGTGGGGTCATGGCAAAGGTAATTGATAAAACATACATCCAAATGCGGATGTTGAATACAGGTAAAGGACCGGCAGTGCAAGCATTACGGGCCCAGGCAGATAAGCCATTGTATATTCGAGAAATGAAAAATATACTTGAAAATGAAGAAAATATTACCCTAAGACAAGGGATGGTCGACGAGCTGATCATTGAGGATGGTGTCTGTAAGGGTGTGCTGACAGAAACTAAATCAGCTTACTATGCTGATACGGTCATCGTAACTACTGGTACATTTATGCGTGGAAAAGTGCTAATGGGTGATCTGGAATATGAAAGTGGTCCAAATAACCAGCGCGTTTCCATTAAGCTATCGGAGGATTTGGAGAAGCATGGCTTTGAATTGACACGCTTTAAAACAGGTACGCCACCACGTGTTAATAGCCATACCATTGATTATTCCAAAACAGAAATCCAGCCAGGAGATGAGAAGCCTCAAGGATTCTCGTATGAAACAACAGAATTCATTTTGGACCAAATTCCATGCTGGTTAACTTACACAAATGAAACGACCCATCAGGTAATTAACGATAATTTAACGTTGTCTGCCATGTATTCTGGTATGAAGCGGGGGACAGGACCACGTTATTGCCCGTCCATTGAGGATAAAATTGTTCGTTTTCATGATAAGCCGCGTCATCAGGTATTTTTGGAGCCGGAGGGACGTGAAACAGAAGAGGTATATGTTCAAGGACTTTCCACCTCTTTACCGGAATCGATTCAATATGACATTGTCCGCTCTGTTCCTGGCCTGGAAAACGCTGAAATTATGCGTCCTGGCTATGCGATTGAATACGATGCTGTCATCCCAACACAGCTATGGCCAACATTGGAATCGAAAGCTGTGTCCGGGCTATTCACTGCCGGCCAAATTAATGGTACATCCGGTTATGAAGAAGCAGCAGCACAGGGAATCATGGCAGGAATTAATGCAGCTTGCAAGGTATTTGGGAAAGAACCTGTTATTTTGGATCGTTCCCAGGCGTATATTGGTGTGTTAATTGATGATTTGGTTACAAAAGGAACAAAAGAGCCATATCGTCTATTAACATCTCGGGCGGAATATCGTCTATTATTACGTCATGATAATGCAGACATTCGTTTGACAGAGCTCGGTCATTCACTTGGATTAATTCGTGAGGAACGCTATGCAAAATTTGTAGAAAAAAATCGTTTAATCGAACAAGAAAAGCAACGTTTGAAAAAAATAACGATTAAGCCAAATGCGACCATTCAGGAACAAATGGCTGAAGCGAAATCTACAGCATTGAAGGATGCTATTAAAGCTTATGATTTACTGAAGCGTCCAGAAATCACGTATGCAACGATTGAAAAAATGATCGGTGCAGAAGAAACATTACCAACAGAGGTAAAAGAGCAGGTAGAAATTCAAGTCAAATATGAAGGCTATATTAAAAAAGCAAACGAACAAGTAGACCGCATGTTGAAGATGGAAGATAAAAAAATACCGGACAACATTGACTATGATGCCATAAGCGGTATTGCTACGGAAGCAAAGGAAAAATTAAAGCAGGTACGACCACTATCCGTTGGGCAGGCATCACGGATTGCTGGCGTAAACCCAGCTGATATCTCTATTTTGCTCATCTATATTGAACATGGAAAAATAGCCAAGGTCGCTAATTAATAAGCTAACGCAGCATCTGGAGGGAATTCTGGATGCTGCATACATATTGAGCCAATGATTAACCTCGGATAGACGAATTGGTATGAAAAGGAGACTGTACATGAATCCCGAACAATTTGCCGCTGAATTAAAGCAGCATGGTATTCTGTTGAATGAAACCCAGCTTAAACAATTTGAGCTTTATTTTCAAATTCTAGTAGAGTGGAATGAAAAAATTAATTTAACTGCATTGACTGTGAAAGAAGATGTTTATTTAAAACATTTTTATGATTCGATTTCAGCTGCCTTTCATTATGATTTTTCTGGTGAGCATACGATCTGTGATGTTGGAGCAGGAGCGGGATTCCCAAGTATCCCACTAAAAATATGTTTTCCTGAACTAAAGGTAACCATTGTAGACTCCTTAAAAAAGCGGATTGTATTTTTAAATCATCTTGCTGAAGCTTTAGGCTTGGAAAAGGTTGCATTTTATCATGACCGTGCAGAGACATTCGGTAAAAACAAGCAATTTCGTGAATCCTTTGATATCGTAACAGCACGTGCAGTTGCACGCATGTCTGTTTTGAGTGAATTATGCCTGCCACTGGTGAAAAAGGGTGGGGTATTTCTTGCGATGAAAGGTGCACAGGCGAAGGAAGAACTGGATCTTGCTGGAACGGCATTGCAAGTACTGGGAGGGGAAGTAGCCGCTTATCATTCCTTTACATTACCAGAGGAAGAAAGTGAGCGCTCCATCATTGTGATTGCCAAAAAACGACAGACACCGAAAAAGTATCCACGCAAACCGGGTACACCAAATAAAGAGCCTATCGAATAAAATGTAATTAATTTCCATTTAATGAGTGAGCGAGACAAATAAATGTATTCGTAAATTGCCATCGAATTGTTTCTTACCTTTCACTTTGTATCTATGGTAAAATAGAGTATACAGACGATTCGTGGCAAATGTTCCACGTGAAACATTTTGCTTGCGCTTTTTTATTGGCATATACATAGATAGAGAGAAGTATACTGCTAGTCTATTTATTAGTGAAGGTGGTGTTGGATTGTGTTGCAGCCTTTTAATAGAATATTTGGCTTGGGGGATAAATCCAATTCTGAAGACGAGAAAGTGGAAGAATCCTTTCATCCGGATGAGGTAATCCAGCTGCCGGTTGATCAAATTGAACCAAATCAATTTCAGCCGAGAACGATTTTCGATGATGAAAAAATCGCTGAATTGGCGCAAACAATAAATACACATGGTATGATTCAGCCCATAGTTGTTCGTAAAATGGACGATGATAAATATGAGCTGATTGCAGGGGAAAGAAGATGGCGTGCTGTTCAAGTGCTCGGGTGGGAACGTGTTTCTGCTATTATTCGAGAGATGACAGATACGCAGACTGCTTCCGTCGCGCTGATTGAAAACCTCCAACGTGAGGAATTGACAGTAATTGAAGAGGCGCTTGCCTATCAGCAGCTATTGGAATTGCATGATTTAACCCAAGAGGCATTAGCTCAGCGTTTAGGTAAGAATCAATCAACAGTTGCAAATAAATTACGTTTATTAAAGCTTCCAGATGAGGTACAGCAAGCACTGTTGCAAAAACAAATTACCGAACGCCATGCGCGTGCGTTAATTAAGCTGAAAGATGAAGAAAAACAGTTAAAATTACTTGCCATTATATTAGAACGAGGCTTAAATGTAAAACAGACGGAAGAGCGGATCGCAAAAATGAATGATCCCGTACCCGTAAAGAAAAAGCCTAGATTAAAAGGATTTAATAAAGATGTGCGCATTGCTATGAACACGATTAGACAATCCTTGTCCATGGTATCAGATACTGGTGTAGCTGTTGAATCGGATGAACAAGAACTAGAAGATTATTATCAAATTACGATTAAAATACCTAAAAAGAAATAATATATTTTCCTTATATCCATCCCCACCTTTGTGATCGGAGGTGGGGATTTCCATCTGAAAACTGCGAAATATAATAGCTTCATTACAAATCTCTAACAAAATCCACTTAAATGACTTATTCAAGAGATAAAAGTGATAGAATAAAATAGATAGACTAGGTAGGTGAAAACATGGGAAAAATAATATCCATCGCTAATCAAAAGGGTGGAGTAGGAAAAACAACTTCCTCCGTCAACTTAAGTGCATGTTTGGCACAATTGGGCAATAAAGTATTGCTTGTCGATATTGATCCGCAGGGAAACGCAACGAGTGGGGTAGGCATCAATAAAGCGGACGTAAATCAATGTATTTATAATGTGCTTGTAGAGGATGTCCCTGCCAAAGATGTATGTTTTCCTACTGATGTAGTAAATTTAGACATTATTCCTGCAACGATTCAGCTGGCAGGAGCAGAAATTGAGCTCGTGCCAACTATTTCAAGAGAAATTCGCTTGAAGGAATCATTGGAGAGCTTAAAGAAAGTCTATGATTATATCATTATTGACTGCCCGCCTTCATTAGGCTTGCTGACAATCAATGCATTAACTTCATCTGATTCAGTTTTAATACCGGTTCAATGTGAATATTACGCGTTGGAAGGATTAAGTCAGCTATTAAATACGATTCGATTGGTTCAAAAGCATTTGAACAAGCGCCTAATGATTGAAGGTGTGTTACTAACCATGCTGGATGCAAGAACAAATCTAGGGTTACAGGTTATCGAAGAAGTGAAGAAATACTTCCAAGACAAAGTATATAAGTCTATTATTCCGAGAAATGTTCGTTTAGGTGAAGCACCGAGCCATGGTAAACCGATCATTACATATGATCCGAAATCTCGTGGAGCAGAGGTGTATCTAGAATTAGCTAAGGAAGTGATGGAGAATGGCACGAGGGTTGGGTAGAGGGCTTGACGCGTTTTTTCCAGAAATAGAAGAACATGATGAGGAAATGATTCAAGAGATTGCAATCTCTGAGTGTAGACCAAATCCTTATCAGCCTAGAAAAACCTTTCATGCGGATGCAATAGAGGAATTAAAGGACTCCATCCTAGAATACGGCATCATTCAGCCATTAATAGTCCGAAAAAGCATCAAAGGCTATGAAATTGTTGTTGGAGAAAGAAGATTTCGTGCTGCCAAGGAAGCCGGACTAAAGGTTATACCTGCAGTTGTTAAAGAACTATCCGATGAGAAGATGATGGAACTTGCCTTATTGGAAAACCTGCAGCGCGAAGACTTAACTGCCATTGAGGAAGCACAAGCATATGCCAATTTAATGAGGGAATTGGATCTAACACAGGACGAGCTATCGAAACGACTTGGTAAAAGTCGTTCACATATAGCTAATATTGTTAGATTACTGTCCCTGCCCGATCAGGTTGTTGCATATATTAATAATGGTGAGTTATCCATGGGACATGGCAGGGCATTGCTAGGATTAAAGGATAAAGATAAGTTAATGCCATGTGTACACAAGATACGAAAAGAAAAATTAAATGTACGCCAGGTAGAAAAGCTCATCACCTTATTGAATGAAAAACCTGTGAAGAAAAAGCAAATTAAGAAAGACATCTTTATTCAGGAACGAGAATCCATCCTACGTGATCGCTTAGGTACAGCTGTAAATATTAACCGAGGCAAACGAAAAGGTAAAATTGAAATTGAATTTTATACGGATGATGATTTAGAACGCATTATAGAATTACTAGAAACAGAATAAAAGAAAATAGAATTTGAAGGATGAGTGCTTCGGCATTTATCCTTTTTCTTTTTATTGCATGATATAATAGATGCAATGATAAAGGGGGTGATGGGTATGATTTATTTTGATCAAGCAGCAACATCTTTTCAAAAGCCGCCCCAAGTATTGGAAGTAGTACAGGAAGCGATGCTGCATGCATCTGCTAACCCGGGTAGGGGAGGGCATATGCTGGCTAGAAAAGCGAGTGCAATTGTAGCAGACGTGAGAGAGAAGGCGGCTAAAGCATTTGGATGTAGTGACCCGCGACAGGCATTATATTTTCATAATGCAACGGCAGCTTTAAATCAAGCGATTAAGGGGATAGAGTGGCAGGCTGGCAATCATGTCATAGCGACTGCAATGGAACATAATTCCATTAGACGGCCATTGGAATATTTGCGTAAAACAAAAGACATTGAAGTTACATATATAGATGCAATGAAGGAAGATTCTTGTGGGAGCGTTATGAAGTCCATCACCCCACAAACCAAATTAATTGCTATGACACATGCTTCTAATGTTACAGGTGATATGGTGCCAATTCGAGAAATAGCTGGTATTGCCAAAGCACAACAAATTCCTGTGCTCATTGACGCCTCACAAACTGCGGGACATATTGCGATAGACATGAAAACAGATGAAATAAATATGCTCGTTTTTCCAGGTCATAAAGGTTTAATGGGACCACAAGGAACAGGCATGCTGTTGGTAGAAGGTGATATAGCCTTGAAACCGATTTTACATGGTGGAACAGGAGCATTTTCAGAGAATGTGGCACAACCTGAACAATGGCCTGAACGCTTTGAAAGTGGGACACTAAATGTGCCAGCCATTGCCGGTTTAGGTGCTGCAATAGAAGTCTATATGTCAAGAAAACATGAAAATGTTCCACGTGAAACAATCCTTATTAATCAACTAATAAAAGGGCTGGAACAAATAAATGGGATTCGTTGCTATGGACCTGGAGTAGGGGAGGACAGGCTTCCTATTATTGCATTTAATATAGAAGGTGCGAACTCACAGGAAATTGCAATGATCTTGGATTCCAGCTATAACATATGTGTACGAGCAGGCTTGCATTGCAGTCCACTCATTCATGATTCGCTTGGTACATTAGATCAAGGAATTGTAAGAGCGAGCTTAAGCATGTATAATACAGAAACAGAAATAGACCAATTTCTACATGCAATGACAGAAATAGCAGCTGCCTATCGCGTGTAATGGGTAAAATGGAGATATTCGCATGGCATTATTCGGAACAATCATCAATGGAATACTAATCATCATAGGAAGTTTGCTGGGCTTATTTTTCACCAAAATTCCAGATCGTTTTAAAGAAACAGTGATGCAGGGAATTGCACTAACTGTTATATTAATTGGCTTGAAGATGGCATTTGAAACAGAAGTGATCATTATTGTCTTGTTAAGCTTGTTGAGCGGGGCAATCATTGGTGAACTATTACAGGTGGAAAAAGCAATTAATCGTTTCGGAAATTGGATTGGCAGTCATTTCAAGAGCCAACAAGAGCAATTTTCCATTTCAGAAGGGTTTGTCACCGCATCACTTATATTTGTTATTGGAGCGATGGCTATACTAGGTGCTTTAGATAGCGGTATCCGAGGGGATCATGAAGTTTTGATAACGAAAGGGATTATTGATGGCTTCACCGCATTGGTACTTACAACAACATTAGGGATTGGCGTCATCTTATCTGCCGTACCCGTTGTCTTATACCAAGGCATCATTGCATTGCTTGCTACACAAATAGACAGACTGGTGCCGTTAGCATTTTTAGACGGTTTTATTGTAGAGTTAACTGCAGTCGGTGGCATTATAATCGTTGCAATTGGATTGAATCTATTAAAAGTGGTTCACATCCGCATCGGAAACTTACTCCCAGCAATACTAACCGTTATCATGATATATTCTATTTATTATCATTTCATATCTTGATAGGGAAGGGCAGCATATTTTAGAATATGCTGCTTTTTTATTGGAAAAATGTTATGTAGCTGCAACTGCATCCTCCAAAACTTCACTACGTCATAAATCCCCAGGTTGGTGGCAAGCATTTAATCATTTCAATTAAAAGGAATCTAAATCTATCGCCATTCCAGTTCTTTTGATAGGACGAGCATAAACTCTTCTTCAAGCGTGGTCCACAGCATGTATGACACGAAGGATGATAAGATGCTAGCGTAGTAATCCAAGAAAATTTTGTGTTTTTCTGAATGGGCGCTTATGCTCTTCCACAATTGTGTTTCGTTGGCGTATAATACGTTGCCGACGAATAGACCGTTTTGTAAGCTGATTGTCCAAATCTATGATTATATTTGCCATGGATGCAGCGATATCATAGACGAGTGATAATCTTGTATGCTGTAGGACAGCATACTCCATAAATCCGCCCACATTAACTATTCCAATCATATGCATATGCCCGACTGCCGGTAAATCTTTTTTTAAGGCGGCACCAGGCTTTAATGAGCCAATGCCTGTTAATATCGTGCCAACCGTTTGTTTCTTTCCAAGACAGGCATCTACACCAATAATATAGGGATTATGATGCTTTTCATAAATTTGATCAAGGGTTTCTACTAAATTTAATGCATGGACAGGCTCGTGCAGGGTGCCATAGACATGAAGATGTTTCAAGCCGTGTTGATGTAGATAAGTACCTGTTAATGGACCAAGTGCATCACCAGTGGAACGATCGGTACCAATACATAGAATAATATATTCATGAGCTTGTATGGGTAACCAGGATGCAATCGTTTCAGGCAATGCTGCGGCTTGCTCTGCATCTGTATGAGAAATCCGAATAGAATTTTTTTGATTATTTAGGAATGATTGCTTTCCATTCATAGCTTATCCTCCGCAAACATATTGTTAGTAGTATACGGATAATTGCCAAGCTTTATACATATGGCAATGACATACTAATGGAGGATGAGCATGCTGAAATCTGGATTGAAGTGGATGTTTTTAATCATTGGCACAACGATTGGTGCAGGGTATGCATCAGGGCGTGAAATATGGGAGTTTTTTGGCCATGGAAGTGGACTAGCAATCGTGTTATTTATCCTATTTTTTACGATATCATGTACCGTCATTATGTATATTAGTCATCAATTTCAAACAGAGGAATATCGTCCGGTGCTGCGGACAATTGTTGGTGGCAGATTAACCGCTGTATACGATGGGATGATTTTTTTATATTTGTATACAACAACAGTCGTGATGCTTTCAGGAAGTGGTGCATCTGTTCAATCCTTTCAACTATCATATGGCTGGGGAATTATCATCATGTGTATTGCATTAATCTTATTGTTTATCCGTGATATTAATGGTTTATTGGAAATCAATCAGATCATCTTGCCTGTATTGATTATTGGATTAATTGCTGTGCTATTACAATTTATTAGAGATGAACAGCTGGAGCTATTTTCGCATTGGCATGAGCAGGATAATTGGCATGCAGCATTTCCATTTACAGCCTTAAATATATTGCCTCTCATCGCGGTGCTCGGTGCGATTGGCAGTAAAATTAAATCGAAGCAGGAAATATGGATTGCCTGTATTGGCAGTGGACTTGTATTGGGAATCATTACATACATCTATAATAATAGCTTAATCCAAATTGCAGATGAATTATTGGTATATGAAATTCCATTATTCGCAATATTAAATAGTTATTCGTTAAATATGCTTATTTTTATGTCGTTCTTATTATGGTTTGCCATTTATACGACGGCTGCAGCTGGATTATTAGGTATTGTGACAAGATTAAAAGGATATTTCAAAAATGTACCGCTTTGGCTCATGACTAGTTGCCTGCTTATAACGATGCTGCCACTAACAGCGATCGGTTTTTCCACCTTGATTGGGTTCTTGTATCCATTATATGGAATTTTAAATTTATATGTATTAATACGATTATTACTCTACCCATTGTGGAATACAACGAAATAAGCGCCGATTGCATTATCCTTTAAATGCAAAAGAGAATGCGATAAAATCATCTATAATACGGTTTTCCGTTATAGAAATTGTCGAAGTCAGATGTTGGAGGTTTTGTTTTGAACAATGAAATTACAAATCTAATTGAATATTTAAAAGGACCCGAGCTATGGGTGAAGCTGGCACAGGGTGCATTGAAAATCGTGTTTATTTTGCTTCTGATGCTTATTATTGTGAAAATAAGCAACCGATTGATTGAGCGATTTTTCACTCGGAAGCAGCATGGACCCATACGAATATCTGAACGTCGGGAAAATACGCTGAAGAAGCTCATTCAAAATATGGTTTCTTATGTTGCGTATTTCACCGCGTTTATTATGATTTTAGAAGTATTCACCATCAATATTGGTGCTTTATTAGCTGGTGCAGGAGTTGCAGGTTTGGCAATTGGTTTTGGTGCCCAAAACCTGGTGCGTGATGTGATATCCGGTTTCTTCATTATATTTGAAGATCAGTTTTCGGTTGGCGATTATGTCGTCGTATCTGGTGCTGAGGGTACCGTGGAAGAAATCGGTATTCGTACAACGAAGGTAAAGAGCTGGACAGGGGAAATGAACGTCATTCCAAACGGAAACATTACCCAGGTAGTCAATTACTCGGTGCGAAACGGATTATCTGTGGTCGATGTCAATATTCCCTATGAAGACGATGTAGAACGGGCAGAACAATTAATTTCTGAAATCATCGCAACGCTACCGGAAAAATACGAGGAATTTGTATCCACGCCAACGATTCACGGCGTGCAAGTATTGGACACATCACATTATGTCATTCGAGTCATTGCGGAAACACAGCCGGTATATCAATGGTTTGGTGAACGAGTGATTCGGAAGGAAATAAAGGATAAGCTATATCAAGCAGGAATAGATATTCCATCCCCTCGTCTTGTATTGTATCATGGTAGAGAAGAAGCAGAAGGACCAATCCAACGGGCGCAAGAGGAATAAGCTGTGGTCAACGATAAAATAGAGGAGAACGATGAAGATGGCTGAAAAGGACTTTGGTTTAAATGACGTGGTACAAATGAAAAAGCCGCATCCATGTGGTGAAAATCGCTGGAAAATTATTCGAATGGGTATGGACATTCGCATTAAATGCTTAGGCTGTGACCATAGCGTCATGATTCCAAGACGCGAATTTAGCAAGAAATTAAAAAAGGTATTAGAATCGGCAGAACAGGAATGAAAATAGACGAAAACAATGTAAAAATGGTATACTAACCATAGAACATGCAACGAAATTCAAAAAAGCGTCTAATATAAATGAAAAATGGGTGCTGAGAAGTGCCCGTTTTTTGTGTTTTACGCTTTTGTCTTCTATTTCGCTTGTCATTATAATGGGACGTAACGCGTTCATATGAATGGAATCCTTAAGGAGTGGTAACATGTCGTTGACAGCAGGAATTGTCGGGCTACCGAATGTGGGGAAATCGACTTTATTTAATGCCATTACACAGGCAGGAGCGGAATCTGCAAACTATCCGTTCTGTACGATTGATCCAAACGTAGGTATTGTAGAGGTACCTGATGATCGCTTAAATAAATTAACAGAATTAGTCAAACCAAAGAAAACCGTACCGACTGCATTTGAATTTACAGATATTGCCGGTATCGTAAAGGGGGCTAGTAAAGGAGAAGGGTTGGGGAACCAATTTCTTTCCCATATTCGTCAGGTAGACGCAATATGTCAGGTGGTTCGTTGCTTTGTCGATGAAAACATCACACATGTCTCCGGACAAATTGACCCAATTGATGATATTGAAATTATTAATTTGGAACTGATTTTAGCAGATTTAGATACGGTTAATAAACGCTTTGACCGGGTGCAAAAGCTTGCCAAGCAGAAAGATAAATCAGCGATGGCTGAATTTACTGTTTTGGAAAAGCTTAAGGCTGGTTTAGAGCAGGAACAACCAGCACGTGCATTGGAATTCACAGACGAGCAGCAAAAGCTTGTGAAAGGTCTTCATTTACTAACAGGTAAACCAATGCTGTATGTTGCGAATGTTAGTGAAGATGAGGTTGCTGATCCGGACACCAATGCAAATGTGCAAAAGGTAAAGGAATATGCTGCCAAGGAACAAGCAGAAGTGATTGTTGTTTGTGCAAAAATTGAAGAAGAAATTGCAGAGCTGGACCAGGATGAAAAGGAAATGTTCCTGGAGGAGCTGGGAATTGCAGAATCCGGATTGGATAAGCTTATTAAGGCTTCCTATCATTTGCTTGGACTAGCCACTTACTTTACTGCTGGGGAGCAGGAAGTACGTGCATGGACATTCCGTAAAGGGATTAAGGCACCACAGGCAGCTGGTATTATTCACACGGATTTCGAAAGAGGTTTTATCCGTGCAGAAACAGTTTCCTATGATGATTTAGTAGTGGCAGGCTCCATGGGACAAGCCCGTGAAAATGGACGTGTTCGTTTGGAAGGTAAGGAGTACATTGTACAGGATGGGGACGTTATCCACTTCCGATTTAATGTGTAAGTAAGAAACGTAGAAAAGGTCTCTCGAATGCTTGTTATTTTATAATCTATTTGATATAATAAATCGTCGTGAGTAATTTTAATTTGATTACTCCTTGCTTCATCTGAGCTGACCAGGCTCAGCAACAGGATGGAGCCGCTAAGACCAAAAGGAGGTGCTACGGATGACCAAATACGAAATCATGTATATCATCCGCCCAGACATGGAAGAGGAAGCGCAAACAGCTTTGCTAGAGCGTTTCAACAAAATTTTGACTGATAATGGGGCGGAGATTGAAAAGGTTGATGAAAAAGGCAAGAAGCGTCTTGCATATGAAATCAACGACTACCGTGATGGATATTATGTTGTAATTAACTTCAGCAGTGGCGATGAAGCAATCAATGAATTCGACCGCCTAGCGAAGTTCTCTGATGACATTATTCGTCATATTATCATTCGAGAAGATGATCAATAATAAGGGAATGTTCTAAAAAACAGTTTTACCTGTTTTTGAGCAACCTTTCATAAAAGGAGTGTTCTGATGTTAAATCGTGTCGTACTTGTCGGCAGGTTAACGAGGGATCCTGATCTACGTTATACACCAAATGGCGTGGCAGTAGCTAATTTCAACATTGCAGTTAATCGTCCATTTTCCAACCAGCAAGGAAATCGGGAAGCCGATTTTATCAATTGTGTCGTATGGCGCAGACCAGCAGAAACGCTGGCTAACTATATGAAAAAAGGTAACTTGATTGGTGTCGATGGACGGATTCAAACACGTTCATTTGAAGGACAGGATGGTAAAACTGTTTATGTAACGGAAGTGGTAGCGGACAGTGTTCAATTCCTTGAATCGAAAGGCTCCGGCTCTTCTCAACCAAGAGAAGGACAAAACCAATTTGGGGGATCTGGTCACCAGCAAAGTCCAAATCAGAATCAAAACTTCAATCAGAACCGTAAAGAGGACAATCCGTTCCAAAATGACGGAGAGCCAATTGATATATCAGATGATGATTTGCCTTTCTAATGAAGAAGGAATCGTTAGAAGGAATCGTTCCAACTAACGGATAAACTGCAAAAAAAGGAGGGGTACACATGGCAGCAGCTCGTCGCGGACGTGCAAGACGTCGTAAAGTGTGTTACTTCACAGCAAACGGTATTACACATATTGACTATAAAGATGTTGATTTGCTAAGACGTTTCATTTCTGAACGTGGAAAAATTCTTCCTCGTCGTGTAACTGGAACATCTGCAAAGTATCAGCGTAAACTTACAAAAGCTATTAAACGTGCTCGTATTATGGCACTACTACCTTTTGTAGCAGAATAATAATAAAATCCCATTTTGGCTTAGGCTGGAATGGGATTTTTAAGTTGAAAATGATAAGTGATTTAGTATCCAAAAGGAGAAGGGTGATGCATTTGTATCTGTAGTATAGATAAAGCCCCCCAACCTCAGCTTGTGTAAATATTTCACGGAAGTGGGGGGTTCGTTTATTTGACGCTTACTTTTATGATGCTGTCCTCTCCTGTAATGGTTGAATCTCCTGATATTCCTTTGTGCCTTTCCAAATTTCGTCTTTCAAAGGATGTAGACGAAATTTCATAATTCTATACACTTGCCATATTGCTAGAAAAACGTTTAATCCTAAACTAATTAAAGCAATCGTCCAGTTAGCTGCTGGATTATAGGATACACTGACATTAAACGTACTTCCTGTTGCGAAGAAGTACGGGAATGTCATGACCCACATCATCCAGAAGGATAGGGTCTGTGCACGGTTTTGCATCCATGTTCCCTTGGCCCAAAGTAGAGCAGGAACGGTTGCAGCGATATTTAGTGCAAATCCGGAATAAAAGGCATTACCTGGTGCACATGCATACACGTAAGCAATATTCCAAACACCGTAGGCAATGATCCATAGCTTTGTTTGGTCGGGCCATATCATATCTTTTTTCTTACCAGATGTTGCATATATTCCGGCCCAGCCACAGATTAATAGTAAATTTAGGATACCGGCAATCGCATTCACATAATTCCAACCACCAGAAATATAATACATACCATCGATTACGCCTTCAAATCCCATAATACCAACTTGGAATTCACGAATAACAGCTTCGGCAATATTAATGGCTAGTATCAATGGTACGAGTATTAAATACCATGGATGCTTTTTGTGGAAATCCGTAAAACGAATCACCATATAAATGATACTACCAGCAAGGGCCGAATAAACCTTCACCCAGTGGAACCAAGAAGTAAGTTCAGAATCTACGACAAAAAACCAAATGGGTGTTAATACAATTGGTATCACCATAAAGATAATGACACTTCCCCACTTACTAGAACGAGCAACTTCATTCAAACCAATTAAAAGACCAAACACAACAAACCACATGAAGACGTTGTACCAGGGAATGGATTCAAAGAAGAACATTGCTCTCCTCTCCTTTATGAAGTTTTAGGACAACCGGGTGAAAGCATGATGTATGTTATTTTGTGACATAACGAATGTTCGGTATGTCCTTGTGAATATCTTAACAAACACCATACCTATTGTCAATATTGCAAAGGATTACTGGGTTTGTTTTGGTAAACGTTCACATTTTTTTCATTCATACTTTACCAATTGTTCGCAATTGCTACCTTGGGGTGGGAGAAATAATTTATGATATAATGATTCATTATAGGTAAGGAGTTTCGATATAGATGTGTAATACTGGCAAGACAAAAATTATAGATGCAGCCAGAACCATTATCAGTGAACATGGGATACAAGGTGCGACTATTCGCGGAATTGCGGAAGAAGCAGGAGTTAGTACGGGTGCCATTTATCATTATTACAGTTCGAAAGAGGCTATATTATACGATGTAATGGATGATGGTTTAAGTGAGATGAAACGTATCTCAACCATTTCAACGGAACAAAAGAAAAAATTTGAAACGCTTATTCAAGAAATATTTGATAGCATGCAGGAGCGGTTTCAGAAGGATGCGGAAAGCCGTTTACAATTTTACTTAGCACATGAAGCGATTCTTGGGAATGAAGAGCTGAAACATAAATTCAAAGATAAATATAAGGATTGGATTGATCGACTAGAAATCATTTTCGTACAAGCGTACCATATCGAGCCTGGACCATTAACGAAGGCAGTTGCGGCCTGGACGCTGGCCGGGATCGATGGTATGGTGCTCCAGATTCTGTTAGAGACAAATACCGTAAACCTGACACATATTAACCAAATATTAGATTATTTATTAAATGAAGGGTTTACGCATTTCTTTCAAATCATTGGAAATGAATGAATATCTGCATGATATCGCGTTTACTTTCAAAAGTGATGAACGCTGCCTTTTATTGCAGAATAATGATAAAATCCCATTTTGGCTTAGGCTGGAATGGGATTTTTTAATAGAAAAAATAGTATCATATAGATATGGTATTTTATAAAAGCATTTGTTATAATAAATAGGAACGTATATTCGCATTTTATTAAAGGAGGGAATCCAATGGATGGTTCCATTATTTTTTGGTCAACGATGAATTGGGGGACACGTACGTTTTACCTTGCTGCAGGAAAGAAGGGGTTATGTTATTTAAGCACACCTGGTGCAGACAGCAAAGAAATGGAAATCTGGTTACGTCGTAAATATCCAAATAGCCAGCTGGTAGAAAATGAGGAAGCGTTAAAGCCATATAAGGATGAGCTTGAAGCCTATTTTAATGGGGAAAGAATGGCTTTAAATTTGCCAGTTGCGATTAAAGGAACCCCTTTTCAAGAGGCGGTATGGTATGCGTTAAGAGATATACCAGCAGGTGAAACTGCCAGCTATTCTGAAATAGCAAATCAGATTCAAAATCCAAAGGCTGTCCGGGCAGTGGGAGCAGCAATTGGAGCCAATCCCATCTTAATTTACGTACCTTGTCATCGGGTGATTGGAAAAAATGGATCATTGGTTGGTTTCCGGGGTGGTATTGATATGAAAACCGATTTATTAGCGTTAGAAAGCAAGCTGCCGGTGAAATAGATTTAAACGATCTATTTCACCGGTTGGTCTCGTTGCAATTTTCCATCGTGTAAGTATAATATGCGATCACCGAGTTTTTCTGCTTCCTGTTGGCTATGGGTAACAAGAATGATTGGAATTTTCCAGAGACGGTGCAGGCGTAATAGCTCCTCATGGCTTCTTGCGCGTGCCTGCTCATCTAGTGCGGAAAAAGGTTCATCCAGGAGCAGTAGCTTTGGTTCTGTTGCAATCGCACGGGTAATGGCAGTTCGCTGTTTCTCACCACCAGATATCTCATTAGGGTATCGGTCCCGAAGATGGTCAATACCCAGTTCCTTCATGAGCTGCTCTGCGAATGCTTTTGATTTCATACCATAGGATATGTTTTTCCAGACGGTCATATGGGGAAATAAAGCATAGTCTTGAAATAAGTAGCCTATCTTACGCTGTTGAATCGGCAAGAAGGTTTGCTTGTCTTCTACCAATATCACGTCATGGAGCTGAATTTTACCGGTGTCAGGCTTTGCCAGCCCTGCAATACAATTTAAAATGGTCGTTTTTCCAGATCCGGAAGGGCCAAATAAAACGATAATTTCATCGGAAACGGTAAATGCTACATCTAATTCAATATGCTCCAGTTTTTTCTTCATTTGTACAGTCAGCATTTATATATCACGCCCTCATTGATGATGCTGTTTTTGGGAATAACGCATCATATTTCGTTTGCTCCACCAATTGAGCCAATAAATGGCAGTAAATCCAAGTGCAACGATAATGATTACCCAGAAGGTAGCCATCTCCATGTTGCCAGATTCTACGGCGAAATATATGGCTAACGGCACCGTGTCCGTTACCCCGGGGATAAAGCCGGCCAGCATTAAGGTAGCACCAAATTCACCAAGCGCTCTGGCAAAAGAAAGCACTAGTCCTGCAAGCAAGCCGGGCCATGCAAGCGGGAAGGATACCGTCCAAAATACTTTCCATTTAGAAGCGCCCATCGTGTATGCAGCATGCTCCAGATTAGGATCATCATGTTGAAATGCAGCAGATGCACTTTGATACATGAGTGGGAAGGATACCACAACTGCAGCAATGATCACCGCATGCCACGTAAAAACAACCTGAAAATCAAACATATCTAAAAGCAACCGTCCTAGGATCCCATTTTTTCCAAATAGGTAGAGTAATCCAAAGCCGACAACAGTAGGTGGCAGTACGAGAGGAAGCATAAAGACGGCCTCCAAAACACCCTTACCGAAAAATTGGTTTCTAGCAATGATACGTGCTAGGAAAACACCTGTTAAAAATACAATGATTGTTGCAACTCCCGCTGTTTGGAAGGAAAGCCAGAGCGGGGATAGGTTGATATCTGACATATTCATCACCTGCAATTATTTGGTAAAGCCGTGTTTTGCTAAAATATGCTGGGCAGTATCTGTTGCCATAAATTCCATGAATGCCTTTGCTTCCTTCACATGTGGTGAATCCGCAATGACAGCGCCAGGATAAATGATTGGATCATGCATGCCTGTTTCTGCAGCGGCAAGTATTTTTATTTTATCTGAGCTTAAAGCATCACTTTCATATACAAAACCAATGTCTGCATTCCCAGTTTCTACATAGGTAAGTACTTGGCGAACATCTTTAGCGAGTACAAACTTACTTTCCATTGTATCCCAGAGGTCCAGATTTTTCAGTGTTTGTTCCGTATATTTGCCTGCGGGGACACTTTCCGGGTTCCCGATTGCCAGCTGGTCGATGTCTGCGGTATCGATGTCATGAAAGGATGAATAATCAATGGTTGCATCTTTACCGGTAATAAGCACCAGCTGGTTCCCAGTGATATCATCTCTCGTATCGGAAATGATTTCTGCTTCCGCCTCCAAGGTATCCATCCAATCCTGGTTTGCCGAGATAAATACATCTGCCGGAGCACCTTGCTGAATTTGCTGTGCTAGTTTCCCAGAGCTGCCAAGATTGAAGGACAGCTCTACTGGATGATTTGCTTCATATATCGCTTTTATTTCCTCCAATGCATCTGTCAGGCTAATAGCAGCAGAGATGGTCAGGCGTGTTTGATCTGCATTCTTTTGAGTCGTTGCTGAATGCTTCACTTGATCATTTTTTCCACCACAGGCAATTAAAACAGTCATGAGTAAAACGAGCGTAGCAAATATACGAAGCTTTTTCATGGAAACCCTCCTGGATATATCTATTTATAACCACTTATAATTAGTTATATTTAATTATAAATGGATTTATGTGAATAGCAAATGATAAAATATAAGAAATGAGCAGAATTCGGAGTTGATGACATGGCAAATGGGGAGTCATATACAACAGAGGACATTGCGCGCTTGCTGAAGGTTTCCAAGCTAACGGTTTATGATCTGATTAAGAAAGGTGAACTGAAGGCATATCGAGTTGGACGCCAAATGCGAATTGACGCTTCAGAATTGGAAAGTTATAAACAACGAGGTCAAGAGGTGCAAACCCCCGCTAGGACGGAGGGAAATAAAGCATCAAAAGCAGCCGCACAATCCATCGTCATCAGTGGACAGGATCATTGCCTGGATATTTTGGCGCGTCAGTTGGAAACGGATTATCATCAATCCTGTTTGCGATCCTATAGTGGGAGTTTGGATAGTTTAATTGCGATGTATGAAGGTAAGGTCGATATGGTCAGTACGCATTTATTTGACGGCGATACAGGGACATATAATATTCCCTATGTGCGGAAACTGTTTGTGAGTAAAGCGTTTGTGATCGTACATTTTATTAAACGGCAGGCAGGACTATATGTAGCAGAGGGCAATCCGAAAGCTATTCATGGCTGGCAGGATTTAGCCAAGCCGCATATTACCATTGTAAATCGGGAGGACGGTGCAGGGGCACGTGTCTTGCTGGACGAACAATTGCGTATGCATGGTATTCCCAAACAGGATATCAAAGGATATACCAATGAGCGAACCAGTCATTTAGCGGTTGCCTCTGCTGTTGCCAATGGACAAGCAGATGCAGGGGTTGGAATTGAAAATGTCGCCAAAGTGGCGGCAATTGATTTTATTCCCATGGTGGAGGAAAGCTATGACCTCGTCATGCTGCGAACAAAAGATAATGAATCATTTATACAGCAACTATTGGAAACCTTACGGGACAGCGAGTTCCAAGCAAAACTTCAAGCTCTCGGCTACGGAACCACCAACATCGGGGAAATCGCCTATGAGCAGTGAAAAGCCTGCAGCAAAAGAGCTGCAGGCTAGTTCCTTTTCCGACGCTTCGGATAAATAGAGATAATTTTGATTAAAAACAAGAAAACATAAATAATAATGAGCAGCATACAATGATCGCCCAATGGATACATAAAGGAAATCAATGCATAAAGCAATAAAGGAATCGTCGTCGCATAAGCAGACATTTTCCACAGAATAGAAAACCGCAATTTCCGTTGCATGATTCGGGTAATGAAGGTTCCGATATAGGCGATGATAGATAAAGCAATAAACACCATAATCGTTAGTGGCAGATAAGAAAACATAAAAACATAGATAAGCATGAATAATATATTTAACGATGCAGCAACCCCAGTAGGATGCGCAATCTGGTTAATCATCACAGGAAGTTGCACAAGGAATATTAACATAAACATGTAAATGACGGTGATATCCATCCCGGAACGATTTAATTTGAAAACTGCCTTCTTGCTGGGTAATCGTAAACTATCCAAAAAAGTTTGCCAAAAAATCATGAAATCCATCCTTATTCTATAAAACCATGATGCCTATATTATATATGATAAAACCGTTTCTGCGTACTACGACGGTGGCAATTCCGTGACAGCCATACATGCATCAACTTCAAATCCAATCTCCAAACCTAAAAACATCAAGCCTGGAAATCAGCCCCAAGAACATCTTATTCCCAAAAAACCAACATAACATGTTATTATAAGAAGATGAATCTGATTTTTTAATCGGTCAGTCATCTAGTTTGTATACGTTATTTTTCTTTAAATAGGATAAACGGGTTGGTATCTTTAATTGAGGTGTGAATATGAAACAAACGAAACCATTAGTTGAAGCGGCACTGCTGACGTCTATTTATATGATTGTGCTGCTAGTCTTTTTTTATGTTCCGTTGCTATCGTTTATCGTCATGTTTATGCTGCCGATACCTTTTGTCATTCTGGCGCAGCGCCAGGGCTGGCGGGGTTCCTTGTTCATGCTAATGTTAGCGAGTGCGCTTTCCATGCTGCTGGCAACAATCTTTTCCCTGCCAATTACCCTGTTGGCCGGTATTGGTGGAAGCATGATTGGGCTTGCGATTCATAAGGGGTCATCCGCGTATGAAACATGGGCACGTGGTACGGTCGGTTTTGTGATTGGCTTGGTACTGACATTTTTTCTGTCTACCTTTTTGTTTCAATATAATTTAACAGAAGCATTTAATGAAGCCATTCAGGAATCCCTGCAATTTAGCCGTGACATGTTTAATCAGGTTGGCCTAAGTGATCAGGCGGAACAACAACTGCAATTATTCGAGGAGCAGATTGGTTTATTCCAGAGCTTAATGCCAGTTTGGTTCGTGATGACAGCGATATTAATGGCTTTGGTTAGTCAATGGCTTAGCTATAAGCTGATTAACCGATTACAACCAGAGAAGCTCTATTTTCCCAAGTTTCAGGAGCTGCAATTTCCAACAGCCATTATCTGGTTTTACTTTTTGGCTTTGATTATTACGTTTTTCGATCCGGAGCCAGAGGGAATGGTCAATATAGGTGCCCAAAACGTCCTGATGCTTGCCGGGCTGTTTATGGTCATTCAAGGTTTTTCCTTTATTTTCTATTATGCCAATGAGAAAAAAATAACAAAGGCGATGCCAGTTATTGTATTGATTTTGTCACTGATTCTATCACCTTTATTACTTCCATTGGTACGAATCTTGGGTATAATTGATATAGGCTTTAAATTACGTGAAAGACTCTCACAGAAATAGCATATAAACGCCATCAGGCATGAATGGGACGAATCGGAAACACAGGCATAAGCGCGTGTGACGACTCGTCCTCTTATGTCCTAGAGGGTCGTAATCATATAGGGTAAGGGAAGGCACGTTTTTTTACATCAGGCGTGTGTCTGAATAGGAGCTGAAGTTATGGCGAATTTACAAAAAAAACGGGGACTAAGCAGTCATTTAATGCTCATTTATATGCTGTCATTGATTCTGCTAGTTGTCATCTGGTATTACCAGTGGATACTGGGCTTGCTGATGACACTGTTTTTGGCCGCGTCCTTTTATTACAGCCTGAAAACAGAAAAGGTGATGCATGATGAGACGGAACAATATATTACAACCCTCTCTCATCGTGTGAAAAAAGTAGGCGATGAAGCACTACTGGAAATGCCTATAGGTATCATTCTGTTCAGTGAGGATTATAAAATTGAGTGGACCAACGCATATATGAATCAGTTTGCCGAGGGGGATAATTTCTTTGGCAAATCATTAAATGAAGTGTCAGAAGACCTCATTCCAATGATCAATGAAAATTTAGAAGAGGTCTGGATAGAGCTTGAAGCATTTACCTTTCAAGCGTATGCGAAAAAGGAAGAGCGGCTCATCTATTTATTTGATCGAACCAAGCAGGCGGAAATAGAGCGTTCCTATGAAAATGAACGTGCGGTGTTTGCTATTATTTTTCTCGATAATTATGAGGAAATTACACAGACGATGGATGATACGGCGAAAAGTCGTTTGAACTCGGCTGTTACGACTTTATTAAATGAGTGGGCTCATCAATACGGTTTATATTTAAAACGGACATCACAGGAGCGGTTTTTAGCAGTTGGGACAAAGGAAATTTTGGAACGATTGGAGCAGTCTAAATTCGATATCCTCGACGAAGTCCGTGAATTGGATGAAGAGAATCGTAATCCGGTCACACTTAGCTTTGGTGTCGGCTTTGGGGCCTACGGTTTACCGGAGCTTGGTCAACTGGCCCAATCCAGCCTAGATTTGGCATTGGGACGTGGTGGTGACCAGGTCGTCATCAAGGAAGAGTCTGGTAAGGTGCGTTTTTATGGTGGGAAAACAAATCCAATGGAAAAACGTACGCGGGTACGGGCAAGAGTGATTTCTCACGCACTGAAAGAGCTGGTAACGGCCAGTGATCGTGTCATTATCATGGGACATAAATCACCGGATATGGATGCGCTTGGCGGTGCGATTGGGATTCTTAATTTGGTTCGAACGAATGGGGTGGAAGGACATATCGTCTTTGACCCGGATGATGTAGATATTGGGGTAAGCCGACTGGTGGACGCCATCCAAAATGATGCAGAGCTATGGCAGTATTTTATCGAACCATCCGATGCAATGGATCTTATTACGGATGACAGCTTACTTGTAGTAGTGGACACACATAAGCCGTCCATGGTCGCAGAAAGTAAATTATTACGTAAGGCGGCACATACCGTTGTAATTGACCACCATCGTCGTGGCGAAGACTTTATTGAAAATCCAACGCTTGTTTATATGGAACCATACGCGTCCTCTACAGCAGAGCTGGTGACAGAGCTGTTGGAATATCAGCCGAAAGGAAAGAAGCTGACGATGCTCGAGGCGACGGCAATGCTGGCAGGGATTATTGTCGATACGAAGAGCTTTACCCTTCGTACGGGCTCGCGTACGTTTGATGCTGCTTCCTACTTGCGCTCCAAGGGGGCTGATACGATTCTTGTTCAACAGCTGCTGAAGGAAGACCTGGATCAATATATTAGACGCTCGAAACTGATTGAGCATGCGGAAATTTATCATGAGCATATTGCCATTGCCAAAGCAGCTCACGGGCAAAAATATGGCCCAGTATTATTAGCACAAACAGCGGATACCTTGCTCACGATGAGTGGCGTAAATGCTTCCTTCGTGATTTCAGAGCGTAAGGATGGAAAGATTGGAATTAGTGCCAGGTCACTTGGCGATATTAATGTGCAGGTGATTATGGAGCGGATGCATGGTGGCGGTCACTTAACCAATGCTGCTACACAGCTGGAGGATACGACAATTGATGCAGCTGAAGCAGAGCTAAAAGGTATATTAGATGAATTTTATGAGGGGAGCAATCAAGAATGAAAGTAATTTTTATTGAAGATGTAAAAGGCAAAGGAAAAAAAGGCGAAGTAAAGAACGTTTCACTCGGATATGCACGAAACTACTTGCTTAAAAATAATCTTGCCATTGAAGCAACCCCTGGCAATTTGAAGGCGTTAGAGAATCAGAAGAAGAAGGACGAACAACAAGAGCAGCGTGAAAAAGAAGAAGCGATGAACTTGAAGGATAAGCTTGCTGAATTAAGTGTTGAAATCAAAGCAAAGGCTGGAGAAGGCGGTCGTTTATTCGGTTCCATCACGAGTAAACAAATTGCGGAAGAACTGAAAAAACAGCATAAGATCAAGGTAGATCGTCGTAAGATTGAGCTTGACCAACCAATTCGTGCATTAGGCTATACAGTTGTACCTGTGAAGCTGCATCCAGAAGTTTCCGGTAGCGTAAAAGTACATGTCGACGCACAATAGGTATGGTACAGCATGAAAAGAGGAGGAAAATGTCGATGGAAGCAGGACGCAGACCACCACATAATATTGAGGCTGAACAGGCCGTCATCGGTGCTATCTTCTTAGAGCCAGAGGCATTTTCAACGGCTTCCGAAATTTTGCTTCCGCAGGATTTTTACCGGGCAGGGCATCAACGGATATTTGAAGCGATGATGCGTCTAGCCGATCGTGGCGAGGCAATTGATGTCGTAACGGTCACCGCAGCGCTTGAGAATAGCAAAAATCTAGAGGAAGCTGGCGGCGTATCGTACTTAACAGAGATTGCAACGAGTGTACCAACTGCAGCAAATATCGGTTACTACAGCCGTATTGTCGAAGAAAAGGCGGTATTGCGACGACTCATTCGAACGGCAACAGATATTGTCACCAATTCCTTTGATAATGAGGATGCGGTCGAGGATGTCCTGAATGAAGCGGAAAAAGGTATCCTTGAGGTATCCGGCAGACAAAATTCCGGTTCCTTTAAACAAATTAAAGATGTACTCATAGAGGTATACGATAATATTGAACAGCTTCACCAATCGAAGACAGATATTACTGGGATTCCAACTGGATTCCGGGATCTGGACCGCATTACATCGGGGTTCCAGCGTAATGACTTAATCATTGTGGCAGCAAGACCATCTGTTGGTAAAACTGCCTTTGCCCTGAATGTAGCGCAAAACGTGGCCGTTAACACAGATGAAAATGTTGCGATATTCAGCCTGGAGATGGGCGCGGAGCAGCTCGTTCAGCGGATGCTTTGTGCAGAAGGTAATATCGATGCCCAGCGGCTCCGAAATGGACAATTGATTGCAGAGGACTGGGGCAAGCTTACGATGGCAATGGGTTCCTTGTCCAATGCTGGAATTTTTATTGATGATACTCCAGGTATTCGGGTCAGTGAAATCCGTTCCAAATGCCGTCGCTTGAAGCAGGAGCACGGACTTGGGATGATATTGATCGACTATTTGCAGCTCATTCAAGGTAGTGTCAATTCCAAGGAAAACCGGCAGCAAGAGGTTTCGGAAATTTCACGTTCCCTAAAAGGCTTGGCACGGGAACTGAACGTACCGCTTATTGCCTTATCACAGCTTTCCCGTGGCGTAGAGCAACGCCAGGACAAGCGTCCGATGATGTCAGACTTACGTGAATCTGGAAGTATTGAGCAGGATGCGGATATCGTTGGATTCCTATATCGTGATGATTATTATGATCAGGAATCTGAAAAACAGAATATCATCGAAATTATTATATCCAAGCAACGTAACGGTCCAGTCGGCACAGTCGAGCTGGCCTTCGTGAAGGAATACAATAAATTCGTTGACCTGGATCACCGCTATGATACGAGCGACATCCCACCTGAACCTATGCAGGTGTAAAGGAGTAAGCTAGATTTGGACATCCGAATCTAGCTTATTATTTTTGCTTGCTAGTGGTGGGGGTTCCAAGCGTAGTGAAGAATCCAATATTACAGTGGGATGACAAGAGGGACGTTTTTCGACAAAATCCGACTTGAATTTAGCGATACACATCAAATTTATCGTTGTAAAATGTTATAAATTGTAAGCTATTATACAGTTTCTTTACATTACCAAAATCGGCTATCTAATCCATTAGACCTATGGTAAATTAATAGTGGAAATCATATAGCTAGATTCGGCTTTGCTTTTTACATAGATTCATAAACAAACAGACCTTGAGAAAGTCTTACAGCGCAAGCAAAGTTCCGTTTTGGTAAGGAGGATACGAAGGTGTCAGGGGAATACAATCGAAAAGAAGGCTTAAATGGCCAGCTCCGTAGACAAAAAAAGCCGAGCGGTACATTTATAGCATTGATCCTATTGGCTATCTGTGTGCTTTTTTCTGTTTCATCGACTGCATGGGCAACAGGTAAGCTACAGACGGTTTACCACGTCTACGCAGATGATACATATATTGGCAAGGTGGACGATCAGGCAGTGGTAGAGCAATTTATGGAGGACAAGCTGGAAGCAGCGGCACAGGAGGAACCTTCCGTACATCCTGTTTTTGCGGAGGAGATATCCTTCGTTCCAGAAAAAATGTTCGAACCATCCTTTAATAATGACGAAACGATTGCTGCATTAGCAGGAAATCTTACGATAGCAGCAGATGCTGTGGAATTACGCATTGGCGGTACATCTGTCGGCTTTTTTCCAGATGAGGAAACGGTGCTTGCCGTGTTAACGGATTATGTCACCGCATTTGTAGATGAAAAGGATTTTGCAGGTATAGAAGTGGTTGATGGAGCGGAAGATGCTGTTTGGCAGGATGTACAGCTGACATTAAATAAAGGGAAAAAGAAGCTCGCGGTCGGCTATTCCGCTATTCGTGACGTGCAATTCTCAGAAACGGTACAAATCGGCAAGCAAAAAATGGATCCTGCTTCGCTATTAACGGAAAAACAAGGTGTCAAGCTATTGAAAAAAGGAACATTGGCGGAGAAGGTTCACCTCGTTCAGTCTGGTGAAGTATTAAGTGAAATTGCTGCGGCATATGATTTGTCGACGAAGAAGCTGCTGCAATTAAATCCGGATGTGAGGAAAAATGATGTCCTGAAAATTGATCAAGAGATTCAGGTGGAGAAACGAGAAGCTCTACTTGATGTTTTGGTAACCAAAGAGGAAAAACAGGAAAAGAACGTCGCATTTGAAACGGAAGTCATTGATTCCAAGGACATGTACAAAGGCGATGAAAAGCTTGAACAAAAAGGTAAAAAAGGAAAGAAAGAAGTTGTTTATTCGATAAGCCTAAAAAACGGCAAGGAAGTTAGCAAAAAGAAAACGGCTGAAAAAGTCATCAAAAAACCAGTGGATAAGATCATTGTCAAAGGTACGAAGGTGGTGCCATCACGCGGAACCGGCAAGCTATCCTGGCCAACGTCTGGTGGATATGTTTCCAGTCAGATGGGGCAGCGCTGGGGCAGGATGCATAAAGGAATTGATATTGCGCGCCCAAGTAATCGTGCCATCACAGCAGCCGACAATGGTGTTGTCACATCTGCCGGCTACCAAGGTGGCTTCGGAAATAAGATTGTGATTAACCATAACAATGGCATGCAGACCATTTACGCCCATTTATCGGCCATCCAAGTCAAGCCGGGACAGGTCGTTGAAAAAGGAACGAAGATTGGTGTCATGGGATCCACTGGAAACTCAACAGGCGTCCATTTGCATTTTGAAGTCCATGTGAATGGCGCATTGAAAAATCCACTGAGCTATTTAAATAGATAAGATACCCGCAAGCTAGTCCAGGCAAAGCATGTAGCGCCTGACTGGCTTGCTTTTCTGTTGGGTAAAAGTCACCCGCCAATTTCACCATCTGCCAAAAAAACAACCCAATCTGCTGGGGATAATTTTGGTGAAAGACTTTTTGGTCAAAGTACGTTAAAATGTACGAAAGGGCGTTATTTTGTTACAACAGGAATGATGCATGAAAACATATAGATGAAGTTTATTATGAGGAAAAGGGAAGTGAAGGAATTGGCACAGAAGATTTTAGTTGTCGATGATGAACAGCCTATTGCTGATATATTGAAATTTAATTTGGAAAAAGAAGGTTACGAAGTCGTTTGTGCGTATGATGGCGATGAAGCGATTGAATTGGCGGAAGCAGAGAATCCGGATTTAATTTTATTGGATATTATGCTGCCGAATCGGGATGGCAATGAGGTTTGCCGCGAAATTCGAAAAACGAAGACCGTACCGATTATTATGCTGACTGCAAAGGATTCAGAGATTGATAAAGTGTTGGGTCTCGAGCTTGGAGCAGATGACTATGTGACAAAGCCGTTCAGCAATCGTGAACTGATTGCGCGGGTAAAGGCGAATCTGCGTAGACAGCAGCAAGTACCGGATGACACGATGAAAGCAACGAAGGATATTGAGATTGGCAGCTTGACGATTCATCCAGATGCATATACGGTTTCGCGGAATGGTGAGGAAATTGAATTGACCCATCGTGAATTCGAGCTATTGCATTATTTGGCACGTCATATTGGACAAGTGATGACAAGAGAGCATTTATTAGAAACGGTTTGGGGCTATGATTATTTTGGTGACGTTCGTACAGTTGACGTAACGGTAAGAAGACTGCGCGAAAAAATCGAGGAGAATCCAAGTAATCCGATGTGGATTGTAACCCGCCGTGGCGTTGGATACTATTTGCGTAATCCAGAGCAGGAGTAGGTTAACATGCGTAAGGTTGGTTTTTTTCGATCGATTCAAATCAAATTTATCATCATTTATATTTTATTATTGCTCATTGCGATTCAAGTGATTGGCTCCTATTTTGCGACTAAGCTGGAGCAAGGACTTACGGAAAGTTTTTTAGAAACCGTTGATGAGCGTGTAAAATTGCTGAGCTATAATTTAGAGCAGGCATTTAATAAAGAACGGACAGATGATGACCAGGAACCAAGTCTGCAGGAAGAAGTGCAGGCAATTGTTGAAGGCGGGGATACGAATGATATCACTCGCCTTCAAGTCGTGAATTTACAAGGTCGGGTACTCGGGACGAATGATTCCCTCAACTACGACATCATCGGTAAAAAAACGACGGAAGATATTATTCAAAAAGCACTCTTACTCGGTATTTCACCGGATCGAATGATGCAGGACCCAAAGGCAAATGAACGTGTCTTTGTCAAAACGGTGCCACTGTACAATGAAACGAAGGAAAACATTGTTGGAGTCATCTACTTGGAGGCTTCCTTAGAGGGTGTGTATGCCCAATTACAGGAAATCAATGAAATCTTCTTAAAGGGATCCGTTTTGGCCATTGTCATCTCGGCCTTGCTTGGTGTACTCGTCGCACGAACGATTACGAAGCCAATCAAGGAAATGCGGGAACAGGTCCAGACGATTGCCCGTGGAGACTTTTCGGAGAAGGTAAATGTGTACAGCTCTGATGAAATTGGTCAGCTTGCTGGCACGTTTAATGATATGAATGACCGCTTAAAGCTAAGCTATGCCACAATTGAAAAAGAACAGCAGAAACTGAGTACTGTACTGGAAAACATGTCAGAAGGTGTTATTGCGACCGACCGTGGCGGGGCCATTACGTTAATGAATGAAGCTGCCGGCCGGTTAATTGGTCAAAGTCCTGAGGAAAGCATGGACCAGTTTATTTTGGATGCCTTGCGCTTGGATGAGAAGTTTGTCGATGTGAGTGAATTAGCTGATACTGGTTCCATGATCATTGATTTTAGTGAGGATGAGGATGTTTATTTACTCAAGGCTAATTTCTCCACCGTTGTGGATGAGGATGATACGATTACCGGCTTTATCATGGTGCTCAGTGACGTAACCGAGCAGGAGAAGCTGGAACAGGATCGTCGTGAATTCGTATCGAATGTATCGCACGAGCTCAGGACCCCACTCACTACGATGCATAGCTATATTGAGGCATTGACAGAAGGGGCTTGGGAGGATAGGGAAATTGCTCCGAAGTTCTTGGATGTAACCCAAAATGAAACGAAGCGAATGATCCGCATGGTGAATGACTTACTGCAGTTATCGAAAATGGATAACAAGGAAAATGAATTACACCGGGAGCGGACGGAATTTATTGGTTATATGAGTGGTATTGTGGATCGCTTTGAAATGAATTTACCAGAGCATATTGCGCTGAAGCGTGACTTCCCAGCTGGGCGTTACTTTGTCTGGATGGATAAAGACCGGATGACACAGGTGCTGGATAATATTATTTCCAACGCAATTAAATATTCCCCTGAAGGTGGTCGCATTACCTGTCAAATCGTCAAGCAGAAGCATCAGCTGCTGATCAGCATTGCGGACGAAGGGATGGGGATTGCCTACGACCGCTTGGATAAAATCTTTGAGCGCTTCTTCCGGGCCGATAAAGCACGGACAAGGAAGCTTGGTGGTACAGGACTTGGTTTAGCCATCGCCAAGGAACTGGTAGAGGCGCATCATGGTCGAATCTGGGCAAAGAGTAAGGAAGGTAAAGGAACGACCATTTACTTTACACTGCCGCTAATGGGCCAGAAGCGGAGGCGCTACGAATGAATTTTGAAGTAATCAAGACGTATATATTATGTATTTTAGTTGGGCTAAGCCTCCTGCTAACCTTTAGCTTATGGAATTATAATCCGCGCTATGATTATTTAAGTGACTCGGATTACTTGGATGAAATTGATTTTGGCGGAGAAGTTTTATCCAAGAAAGAAATCATTAAGCCGTCCACCTTTGTTTTTAAACAGGGTTCCAATTATTATGGTTTTAGTAACCCAAAGCTAATGGAATCCCTGTATCATGATATGCAATCCTGGCATTTGGAGAATTTCCAAGTCGGACCGGTATCCAAGCCGCCAACGAATAATGAACAGGTGATCATTCGTTTTTCAGATGCGTTGCCATTAGAGGTTTTGTCTAGTTTGACCTCCTTGGAGGATGTGGAATTCCCAACGTGGCAATTTGATACGATATATATCACATTAGATACGGTTCGTTCCACCTTGCAGCTTCAAGTGATGTCGACAGATGGGCAGAAACGGGTCACCGCGACCGTTAATAATGCGACGAAATTTCAGCTCATCCAAAACTATATGAATGATCGGGAGAAGCTGGTGGATTATGTTCGCTATGATGTAGCAGAAAAACCGCTATTTATTCCAATGGAAGCGGTGAAGATGATCCGCAGGCCAGTGACAATCAATACGATTCCCGCGCGTTCGATTGTCAATGCGCTATTTAATAATCCGCAATCCGCACGAAGAAATGTGTCACCGAATGTGAATGAAGTATATTACACAGACGGGCAGCGTGGATTAACGATATTCCAGGAATCACGGCATATGGAATTTTATAATCCGATACAAGCTGGAACGGAGCAACTGGATGCGGTCAGTTTATTGGATCGAAGCATTTTGAATATTAACGAGTTCAAGGGCTGGAAGGCAAATGAATATCGTCTGGAAAAATTAAATACACCGTTGCAGCAAATATCTTATCGCATGCATTATGAGGGGTATCCGGTCTTTAGCAGTAATGATATTACGACGATTGACCAAACCTGGGTCAACCAGGAGCTGTCTTTATATGATCGTCCGTTATTCAGCTTGAATTATTCCTTTGAAGGGACACAGGACGTATTGCCATCTGGTCATGAGGTCATTGAATTTATCGAGGAAAATGACAAGTATACGCCAGAGCTCATTTCCGATATTCAGATCGGCTATCGACTCAATCATGAGGACAGTACATTGTATAATTACACGTTGCAGCCTGCCTGGTATATGAAATACAACGGCAATTGGAAAGAAATCAATATTAGCGATGACTATATGGATCGAGGGGTGGAATAAGGATGCAATGGAGCCAAATTAAAACATTATTTATCCTCTGCTTCCTTGTCCTCGATGTCTATTTATTATTTTTATTTATTGATAAGCAAAAGGAAGCAGATATTGGTGTTATCGAAAGACAGACAGCGCCAATTGAACAGACATTGGAATCAGAGAATATCTCCATCAAGGAGCTGCCGGAGGTTCCAGAGGATGAATCCTTCTTATCGGTTAAACAAAAGGTGTTTGATAAGGAAGATAAGAAGCTTCTGAACCAATTAACGAAGCAGGAAGTCATGATTGTCGATGATAACTTTATCATCGCAGAGCTGGATAAGCCGGTAAAGATTCCAGAGAACATAAACAATGACGGTTTAAAGGAACTATTGAAAAATATCGTTCTGTATCCGGAAGAATATGAGGTTTGGGATACTAACGAGGAGTATAATGCCATCGTGCTGTTTCAGCGAAAAAATGACCGACCTGTTTACTTTAATCGCAACGGCATGCTCATGTTATTTTTGAATGAAAAAAATGAGATAGCCTTCTATACCCAGACAATGCTCGGGGAGGCAGAGGAGCATGATCAAGAGGATAAGAAGTCGTTGATCAAGCCCATTCGCGCGGTAGAAACCCTTTACCAATCGAACCAATTGAATGCTGGTGAAGAGGTAACGAAAATAAAAATTGGTTACCATACAAGAATTCCGCTCCCAGATGGGGTGCAAGTATTTGTGCCGACGTGGAAGGTAACTGTGAATGGCGAGCGTAATTATTTCGTCAATGCGATTGAAGGCTTTGTCTTCTCGAGTGAAGATGATAAGTTTGTCTATGATACGATTGATAAATACTTGGATCGGATTTTTCCATTGATTCAGGATGATGAAGCGAAAAAGAATTTATGGAATCAATTAAAGAATAAATTAGATACAGTGAATCAGGGGGAGGAGTAAATGACGATGCGGTTTAGCGTATTGGCATCCGGAAGCACAGGGAATGCTTTTTATATCGAATCAGGTGATAATCGATTGCTCGTGGATGCGGGCCTGAGCGGGAAACAGTTGGACAAGCTATTCCAGCAGGTGCAAATCGACCCACAGACCCTATCTGGCATTCTCGTGACCCATGAGCATAGTGACCATATCAAAGGGCTTGGTATTGCTGCCCGGAAGTATAACCTGCCCATTTATGCCAATGATAAAACCTGGCGCGCAATGGAAGGATCACTCGGCAAGCTCACCACAGATCAGAAGTTCCATTTTGAAATGGGCGAAGTAAAAACATTTGGCGATCTTGACGTGGAATCCTTTGGGGTCTCCCATGATGCGGCAGAGCCAATGTTTTACACCTTCCATAAAAACGGCAAAAAAGTAGCACTTGTAACCGATCTTGGTTATGTATCGGAGCGGATTAAAAAAACCGTCGAGCAAGCAGATGCGTATATATTTGAAGCGAATCATGATGTAGATATGCTGCGAATGGGACGGTACCCATGGAGTGTGAAGCGCCGTATTCTTGGTGATTCCGGCCACGTATCCAATGAGGATTGCGGGCTGGCGCTTGCAGACATTATCGGCAATCAAACGAAGCGAATCTACTTAGCACATCTAAGTCAGGATAATAATATGAAGGATCTCGCGCGCATGTCTGTGGATCAAATTTTGCAAGAGCGTGGGATTCAAATGGAATTACATGATACAGATCCTCAAAAGGCAACACCTTTATATGATGTTGGTTAATTTGCTTTTTATTTGATAGTTTCATGGACGCTAGGGAATACTTTGGATGTAATCGAATAAAAGAAGGGGGACGACTATGGGCTACTATAATGATTTGCCGCCGAACCATCGAAGACAAAAGAAAAGCGGCTGGCTCATCCCAATTTTATTAGGTGTCATTATCGGTATACTACTGACAACACTTGTTGTACCAGCTGTCATGGACAAGAATCAGGCTACCAATCAGCAGGACGATGATTCCGCCAGTATCACGAAAAAGGATGATACAGGTGTGGGCCATACGGTAAACGTAGATATTTCTACAAAAGTAACAGATGTGGTCGAAGAGGTATCACCAGCAGTTGTCGGTGTCTCCAACCTGCGCATGCAGTCAAACTTCTGGGACCAATCGAGTGAGGAAGAGCAGGGGACGGGCTCAGGCGTCATTTATAAGCAAGATGATAAATACGCCTATGTCGTGACCAACTACCATGTTATTGAGGGAGCGGATGAGGTAGAAGTGGTGCTGTTTGACGACACCCATTTAAAAGCACGCCTCTTGGGAGGAGATTTATTCTCTGACCTTGCTGTTCTCCGCTTAAATGCAGGCGATATCGAAAAAACAATTGAAATGGGCACTTCCAGCAAGCTAAAGGTTGGCGAGCCTGTCATTGCAATTGGAAACCCATTGGGGCATATGTTTGCCGGTTCTGTAACCCAAGGCATCATTAGTGGAACTCAACGAACGATTCCACAGGATTTTAATGGAGATGGACGCCCGGATTGGCAAGCTGAAGTCATCCAAACAGATGCCGCCATCAACCCAGGAAATAGTGGTGGCGCCCTCATCAATATGGAAGGCCAGCTTATCGGAATCAACTCGATGAAAATCAACGAGACAGCCGTAGAAGGTATCGGATTCTCGATCCCAATCGACAGCGCTCGTCCCGTTATCGAAGAGCTGGAGAAATCCGGCAAAGTGACCAGAGCCTATCTCGGCGTAGAAATCTATTCCTTGGATGATGTACCACAAACCGAATGGACTAATACATTAAAGCTACCAAATAATGTAAAAGGCGGCGTCTACATCTGGAGCGTCGAAACGATGTCACCAGCAGACCAAGCAGGACTCCAGCGCCTCGACGTGATCACAGCCCTGGACGGCAAAGAAATCATCGATACCGTCGAACTACGCAAAGTCCTATTCCAGGATAAAAAAGTCGGCGATAACGTTGACGTCACCTTCTACCGAGAAGGCAAGAAAAACACCATCACCATCAAACTCGGCGAACAAAAGTAAAGTGAAATTTCAATCAGTGGGGATTTTCGCACTTCCCCACTGATTGTTAGTTGAACGAATCAGGCCTTTACTGGCTAATGATCCCCTACTTACTGTTCTTGTTATCAACAAAAACTCTTGGAGTGGGGGTCTTACAGCCAGTTAATCTGTGATAAAGTGAAACTTCAATCAGTGGGGATTTTCACACTTCCCACTGATTGTTAGTTGAACCAATCAGGTCTTTACTGGCTGTTGATCCCCTACTTACTGTTCTTGTTATCAACAAAAACTCTTGGAGTGGGGGTCTTACAGCCAGTTAATCTGTGATAAAGTGACTCTTAGAAGAAACGGTTTCCCAAGCGGAAACCGTTTTGTATTTACGGAGGAAAGGATGGAATCGGCATACCGATTCCAAAGGATTGATTGGAACTTGTGCGAGGCGGTGAATCTGGAGGGTAGAAATCGGCTGATGCCGATTTCAACAACCTTTGATCTATTTAAATCCTAGTCATACTGTAAAGTCGCGCGCCAATCGGGTATAGTCGCGCGTCGCCGGGCAGAAGTCGAGCGCCGAACGTGTGAAGTCGCCGTCACCGGGCAGAAGTCGAGCGTCAAACGTGTGAAGTCGCGCGTCACCGGTTGAAAGTCGGGCATCAAACGTGTGAAGTCGCGCGTCACTGGTTGAAAGTCGGGCATCAACTACTATAAGTCGCGTAGCCCGAGCCAAAGAAAACTTAAAACGAAGGAATCGGTGTACCGATTCCAACAACATTTCATTTAAAAGATTTCATCACCCAATTTGGGCAGAAACTCGCATGGGTTTGGGTAGAACCCGCATGACTAAGCCATCCACTCGCATACCTTTAGCTCAAAGTCGCATGCCCCAGCATTCATCTCGCATAGGTTTGATCGAAAGTCGCATACCTTTGTCCATAAGTCGCATGCATCAAGAGGGAAGAAATCGGCTGATGCCGATTTACAACCTTTAATCCATTTAAATCCTAGTCATTCTGTAAAGTCGCGCGCCAAGGGGAGGAAGTCGAGCGTCAATCGAGTAAAGTCGCGCACCACCGGACAGAAGTCGAGCACCGAACGTGTAAAGTCGCGCGTCACCCAGTATAAGTCGAGCACCAACCGTACCAACTCGAGCACTAACCAGCCCAACTCGCGCGCACAAATCATTTATAAAAAAGGATGGAATCGGTCACCGATTCCTACCGAATAGACATGTGTACCCAAAAAAATGCCAATGTGGTTGGAATCAGTGCACCGATTCCAACCACTATATGATTTCCCCAACTTGGCGGGTGCCAAGGCTGTGGAGAATTACCTAAAAAATGTCCATTTTCAAGCTTTTGGCCTGTTTATAACAGTAAAGTTATACACAGAAATGAAAAGTTATACACAAACGGTGGATAGAACACAGGGTCTATCGATATGTAGTAGGCGAATCTTGTCGAAAACACAAAATATCTGCGAACATTTGTGCATATGTGGATAACTTTGTGGACAAATTGGGATAAGTCCAAAAAACTGGTATAATTCTGTGGAAAAACTGTGGATTACGTATTCGGTATGGCATGACGATGAATGAATAATAGGACCAAAATGAGGATGATATCGAGTCTTGCTTCGAATGCAAAGGCAAGAATTCCTGGTGCAGAAACTAATGGCAATTTGGTTAAAATAATGGCCGCAATCAGAATGAGAATTAATGGTGCGACGGCTTGCTTCAGATATATTTGTCCGGCAATAAAAGCTCCACAGGCGATTTCTGTGATGGCAACGATAAATAGCATGAGTGCTGGAAATGGGATACCTAGCTCGGCAAAGGTTGTTTTAAAGTTTTCATTTAACAACTTCATGGCGCCGGAAACAATGAATACATAGCCAATGCCATAGCATAGCCAGGTGAAACGCTGATGTCGCTTCATGGAAATGCCTCCTTTCTTCATACAAGCTATATAGCATGTATATGCACGGGCTTGGCTACCATGCCTAAAAGATGTGTGCTTTGAGCCTTCTTGTTGCTAAAGTATAGGCGAACACATATAATTTTCTGTATACTTGACCATCAGCAGCTGGTTAGAACATAAAGAAGGAAGTGCAAATACGAATGATCCGACGCTTTTTCTCCTACTATAAGCCGCATCGCCGCTTATTTATCATTGACTTTTCCTGCGCTGTAATCGTCGCTTTACTGGAGTTAGCCTTTCCAGTTGCCGTTCAATGGTTTATCGATGATCTGCTGCCAGGTAACAACTGGGATATGATTATCATGACGAGCATTTTACTTTTGCTTGTTTATCTGCTCAGTACTTTTCTTCAATATGTGGTGACGTATTGGGGACATAAACTTGGCGTCAACATTGAAACTGATATGCGCCAGGAATTATTTGGCCACGTCCAAAAGCAATCCTTTCGTTTTTTTGATAATACGAAAACGGGTCATATCATGAGTCGGATTACCAATGACTTATTCGATATTGGCGAGCTCGCTCACCATGGACCAGAGGATTTTTTCATTGCCATCATGACCTTTGTCGGGGCTTTTTTGCTCATGTTCAATATTAATTTTCAGCTTTCTGTTATTATCTTAATTGTGGTGCCAATTCTCGTTTGGCTCATGGCTTACAGCAATATTAAAATGAACAAGGCTTGGCGTAAAATGTATGGAAAAATTGCCGAAGTAAACGGTCGGGTAGAGGATTCCGTTTCCGGTGCACGTGTCGTTCAATCTTTCACAAATGAAGATTTTGAAATGGAACGCTTTACAAAGGATAACTACAGCTTTCGGAAGGTGAAGGTTGGGGCCTATAAGGTCATGGCTTTCGTTAACTCCAATATTTATATGATGATGCGATTGATTGTCCTCGTCGTATTGGTTGTCGGTGCTTGGCTCACCTTTAATGGTCATCTCAAATACGGGGAGCTGGTAGCGTTTATTTTGTACGTCAATGTGCTGTTTAGACCAGTAGAAAAAATTAGCGCATTGCTGGAGCTCTATCCGAAAGGGATGGCAGGCTTTAAACGATTCGTCGATATTTTGAACATTGATCCAGATGTGGTGGATCGAAAGGACGCTAAAGATGTAGACCATTTGAAAGGATATATTTCCTTCCATAAGGTAACGTTTGGCTATGAAAAAATACAAGGTCCTGTACTGAAGAATGTTTCCTTCAATATCAATGCAGGTGAAACAATCGCCTTTGTTGGACCATCTGGGGCAGGAAAAACAACCATTTCATCGCTTATTCCACGATTTTATGATGTGGATAGCGGACAAATTTCCATTGATGGAATCGATGTTCGCGATATGACCAAGCGCTCACTGCGACAACAAATTGGTATTGTGCAGCAGGATGTCTTTCTATTTACAGGTACATTGCGGGAAAATATCGCCTATGGTAATCTCCATGCGACAAATGCCGAGATTGAGGAGGCTGCTCGTCGTGCGCATCTCATTGATTTCATTGAAGAGCTGCCAGATGGCTACGAAACCCAGGTTGGGGAACGTGGACTGAAGCTTTCCGGTGGTCAAAAGCAACGTATTGCAATAGCAAGGATGTTTTTAAAAAATCCGCCAATCTTAATTTTGGATGAAGCAACATCCGCATTGGATACCGAAACAGAAATGATTATTCAAGAGGCACTCACAGAGCTTGCGAAGGACAGGACAACCCTTGTCATTGCCCATCGACTCGCAACCATTAAAAATGCCGATCGCATTATGGTCGTGACCAAGGATGGAATTGCAGAGGAAGGCTCCCATGAAGAGCTGCTGAAGCAGGGTGGTATTTTTGCCCAGCTGCATAATGTACAAATGAAATAAAAAAAGAGGAGCACCCGAGTAGGGGGGAGCTCCTCTTTTTTGCTGAAACAGCTGAAATACTTACGATGCGCGTTTTTTATATGCATGTTTGGATAGATCGGATTTTTCCTTGGTAATCACGTGAAGTGCAAGCCCGGTAAATAGAAACCCACTAATGAAGTTGCCAATCGTAACAGGGATTTGGTTCCACATCCACCATTGTCCAAAGCTAATATCAGCACCGAGCATTATCCCGGCTGGAATTACAAACATGTTAACGACGGCGTGCTCAAAGCCTTGCGCAAAGAACATAAATACCGGAATTCCCATTGCGACAATTTTCCCAATGGTGGACTGGGACATGAAAGCCATGACGGCACCAATGGTTACCATCCAATTACAAAGCAGTGCCTTCACAAACAGGACAACCATTCCATCGCCACCAATCGCTTGATAGGCAATGGTTTTACTTTCCGCGACGGCAATGATTTTTTCTATGAGGGCAGAATCGGTGACATGCCCAAATTGTGTAATATATATAGCGAAAAGTACGGCATATATCACACTACCAATTAAATTCGCCAGGAAGGCCCAGCCTAAATTACGTAATAACAGCGGCATGGTCGTTTGTCCGCGTAGTTTTGCAATTGGTAGCATCGCAAATGAACCTGTGACGAGTTCTAAATTTAACAGTAAGATGAGGATGAAGCCGGTGGGAAACACGAGCGCGCCAACGACATCGATTCCAGTTTGTGTGCTAGCGGTAAAGGCAAGTGTTGTGGCATAGCCGAGCAGTCCACCTGCCAACATACCCTTGATTAAAATATGACTGATGGAAAGCTCGGATTTTGTCTTTCCTGCTGTTGCTATCGCCTGTACGGCATCATTTGGTTTCACATAATCCATGCTTCATACCTCATTTCTACATGTTTTCAATAAAATTTCAGATACTATGAATAACCTACCATAAATAAATGGCCATGCGGGCTAATCCCGGGAAATAACAATCGACAATATTGTGGATAGACAACATGCAGATAGTGAAAATATCGTCAGCGAGGTTATGGAAGAAAGAGAAACGGGAATCAGTAGGCTAAAGGAGGAAATGATAATGAAACGATTAACTGATGAACAAATTACAACGGAGCTGGAAAGTCTGCCGGAATGGAAACGTGTTGATGAAAAATGGGTGCAGCGCAAATATCGTTTCAAGGAATTTCCCGAGGGAATAAGATTTGTTGACCAAGTAGCTGACTATGCGGAAACAAAGCAGCATCATCCGTTTATTTCTATTGACTATAAGGTCGTAACGCTGAAAATATCCTCATGGCAGGCGAAGGGTTTGACGGATCTGGACTTTGAAATGGTACGCCATTTTGATGAGATATATGAATGGATGCAGAGTGAGAAACCTAGCAAATAGCATCGACAATATACACTGTTTTTTGACATTATTTCCCGGGAAATTTATAGTGGAAAAGGTTGTGAACAAAATTTGAACAACAGTAATAATTGGAAACACTTTATCCATTTTTTTACAGGAAATATGCCCCGGGGCTAAAAAAATGGTTTATAATGTAAATGTAGCGGGTAGAACAAACAATGGATCATGATCGCGCTACAATAAACACTAATGGAGTGATGAAAAATGAAGAAGTTTTTAATCGTAATGATGAGCGTACTATTGATGACACTTGCCGCATGCGGCAGCAGTGATGAAGATAAGGGAAACACGAACGGAACAACGGATGATAACAATACGGGTGTAGAGGATCAAACCGGTGACACAAACGATGATGCCGTTGATGAAGATGACGATGCGACAGACGATGATACGGCAGCAGATGACGAAGCTACAGATGATAATGATTCAGCAGATACAGACGATGCCGATGACAATGAAAGCAACGACTCCGAACTTGCTGAATTCCCAGAACATGATATCGTTGCCGAAAAAATAGACCTTAACAAATACGAAGCAGACCTAGAAACAGACAATGACAATAACCGTGTTTTTCTTTACAAAGATGAGAAAGACGAAGAACATTATAAAACCATCTTCATCAAACACGACAAACGCCTAAAAATCATTGAATTTGGTAAAGGCGAAATCTACAACGAAGTAATTAAGTAATAACAGAAAAGACTGCTCCACGTCATCCAATGACGCAGGAACAGTCTTATTTTATATGGGAGAAATCGGTCTGCGCCGATTTCAACATCATATTTCTGTGATGGAAGGAATCGTCTTGGGACGATTCCTACGTATGCCATGGGCTGAAGTCGCATGCCAAGGCCGTGAAGTCGCATGGATTTGGATTGAAGTCGCATGCCAAGGCCTGGAAGTCGCATGTGTTTGGTTGAAAGTCGCATGCCAAAGCCGTGAAGTCGCATGTGTTTGGTTGAAAGTCGCATGCCTAGGCCGGAAAGTCGCATGTGTTTGGTTGAAAGTCGCATGCCTTGGCCCAAGAGTCGCATACTTTTCGCCCAAACTCGCATGCCCCAGCTCCAAACTCGCATACCCAGAAGTCGCATGCATAAAAGGGGAAGAAATCGGCCTACGCCGATTTCAACCTCATATCTTCAACCCATCTCGCGTACCAACCACGCCAACTCGCGCGCCAAAGAGCCAAACACGAGCGTCAACGAGCCAAACTCGCGCGCCAGCCACCTCATTCCTCCTTACAGGTCATCCAGCACCTTAAATGATAGAAATGCTGCAATCGTCACGATATCTATATGTAGTGACTATAATCACTGGACAATACTATATATTGTGTTAAAGTGAATTTGGATTCACATTCTATCAGTAAGGAGAGGTTTGTACATGTTCCAAAATACGACAGACATTATTGAGAAGTTTACATCACAGCAGGAAAACAAGCAGACAGATTATCTCAGGCATGAAAATAGTAATTATGTTTATTCCTTGCCGCTTTTAAGGCATAATTTAACGAATTATGCGGAGGAGGAGTTTCTTTTTAATCATATTTTGCCGCCGAAGATAAAAGAGTTGTATGAGGAAGGCATTGTTTATGTGCATGATAAGCAGCTTGCGCCATATTGTGTGTCGATTAGCTGTAAGGACATTGCGACAAAGGGAATTCCTTCTTTGGCTAAAAATATGATTTCCTCCAAGCCGACGAAGCGGATATCGACGCTTATTCGTCATTTCAGCAATGTTGTCACGCTGATATCTCAGCAAGTATCTGGTGCCGTGATGCTGGCGCAGCTATCAACGATTACGGCTTCCTATCTGTACGATGAGGAAAATCGGGGCGTCGTTTATACGGATGAGGATCTTGTGGAATTATTCCAAAGCTTGATTTGGGAGCTGAACATGCCGCTTCGGTCCGGGGCACAGAGCAGCTTTTCCAATATTACCTTGGAGTTTGGCAAACCGTCCGAGGAAATCATGGATGATTATATTGTCATTGGCGGTGAGGCGCGAAACATGCAGTATAAGGATATTCCGTCCGCTTATTTTGACCGCATCAATCAAGCGATTATTGATGTGATGAGCAAGGGGACAGGCAGTGATGGCATACCATTTACCTTTCCACTGTTAACGGTGCAAATCGATGATTATTTTAATTATCATAATCCATTATTTTTAGAGCTGCTGGATAAAATGTATCATTGGGGCGGTGTGTACTTTGAAAATTTCAAAACAAAACCTTTCGAGGATCCGTATTATAAAGCACTGAACCCACTCATTAAAGCGAAGGATCCAGAAGTGAGCAGAAGCCTATGCTGCAGGTTACAAATTAATTTGGAAACACTATCGAAGGCAGGGGGCGGAGTATTTGGCTCATCAACCGGTTCGACAGGCGCGGTCCAGGTACTGAATCTGAATATGAATCGAATGCTGTTGGAATTTGGACACGACCTTGAAAATCTGAAATGGAAGATTCGTGAATATATGGAAATCATGCAGGAAGCACATATGAAAAAGCGGCAGTGGATTGAGCAGAACAAGGAATTGTATCCAACATTTTTTGCCTATAACAAGGATTTAAAAAATTACTTTAATGTATTCGCGCTGACTGGAATGAATGAGGGTCTAATCAATATTGGATATCCGGATGGGATAAAGGACAAAGCTGGCAAAATGCTTGCACATGAAATCATGCAATACATGACGGAGATTGTGAATGAATTTATTGTGAGGGACAAAGTAGCATGCGGCATCGAATATGCACCCGCAGAAAATGCTGCCATCAAGCTTGCCCGCCATGATTTACAATGGGCACGGAAACATGAACGGGAGATTTTCGTACAGGGTGAGGGAGAAAATCCATATTTAACAAGTGGCTGCATGACCCCATTTTCAGAAGAGGATTTCCTGGAACAATTGGAAAACAGTGCTGAATTTCAAGGCTATGCCACATCTGGCAGTGTGTTGCATCATTTTCTGGAATCCAAAGTAAAGCCCGAGAATCTAGCAACGTATTTGGACAAAATTTTTTCCAAGCCAATTAATTACATTACGTTAACACCGACCATTACCTCCTGTATGACATGCGGACAGAAAATTATCGCAGAGGATGCCAAAAACATTCAACATTGCCCAGTTTGTGCGTCCACCGACATTGCTACCTTCAGCAGGGTAATTGGTTATTTGAAGATGATTTCCCGAAATAATATTCATGTGAATGACAAAGGGTATTACGAAGGAAAATATAATTTCTGGTCAAAGGTGAGACGACATGATTGGACCGTCCGAAAACGACTTAAGGAAGATGTGTTGGAGGAGGTTGTTCACCGCTGATGTCAGGGTGAAAATACCATGATCAAATTATACAATAACTTTATTCGCATATTTACCGACCTGCCAGATCATACGACATTGCTCATCCATTCCCTGGAGGGCTGTCCATTACATTGTTTTGGCTGTCATAACTATGATGAAATTATCGCCAACACACCAAAAATATATAAAATGCCAGACGATCTATATGATTATATTGGGAAGAGCGGCTTTTTATTCGATGCTATTATGTTCAGTGGCGGCGAATTTTTAATCAGTCCCATCGACGAAATACGAACACTGCTGAAAAATGTAAGAATACGATTTGCTGGGAAAATTATCGTTACGACCAGCGGAATCTATCATCAAAAAATGCGTAGCCTATATGAGGAAAATCTTGTAGACGGCATACATATCGATATGAAGCTGCCTTATCATGTGTTGGATGTAAAAGAGGATGCGCAGATTTATCGGGATATTATCGGAATCACTCCAAGTGAAAAAGTAGTTCAGCAATTCCTTGCAAGCATTGATACGGTGATTGCACATAATTCGCCATTGGACCAAGTGCGGACCGTCCGATACCCATTGCTGGATGAATCATTCTTTACAGCGATCCGCCATTTTGTCGACGAAAGAAAAACCTATCATAACAGCATCGTACCGTATTACCTAAATGAATTTGTACCACCAGCCAGTTAACCAAATAGAAAATAGATAGAAATCGGCCATCGCCGATTTCTTTCATAATGAGGGAAGTGGAAGGAATCGTCCGAGGACGATTCCTATCTGATCTATGTGCGTGGGGAGTCGCATGACTGGGCCAGAGAGTCACATGGTTTTGGGAGGAAGTTGCATGTCTTGGCCTGGAAGTCGCATGCCTAGGCCTGGGATTCGCATGGGTTTGGTTGAAAGTCGCATGCCTAGGCCCGAGAGTCGCATAGGTTTGGTTGAAAGTCGCATGCCTAGGCCCGAGAGTCGCATACCTTTCGCCCAAACTCGCATGCCCCAGCTCCAAACTCGCATAGGTTTATGCCAAAGTCGCATACATAAAAGGGGAAGAAATCGGCCCACGCCGATTTCAACATCATTTAAAAAGCCCAAATATTAGAATCCCGCTAAACTGGCGCACCGAACGCCGCAACTCGCGCACCAACCACGCCAACTCGAGCACCGACGAGCCAAAGTCGCGCACCAACCACGCCAACTCGAGCGCCAACGAGCCGAACTCGCGCGCCAAACGAGCAAACTCGCGCGCCAACCACCCCAACTCACACCCTAAACCCCACCAAAAAAGGAATCAGCATCAGCTGATTCCTTCCCTTTAAAATCTTTCCAAAATCTGTTCTACAGTATCTTCTATCGTTCCGCTACAGTGGGTCACGCCGTCTACGTAATAAAAAGATGCAGCTGTTTCCGGTTGAATTCCATCTGCTGCATAGATATAGATTTGCTTTCCCGCTGCTAATGCAATGCCGAGTTCGGTGTGGCTTCCTTTGCCAGCAGGTAGGATTAGCAATAGGACATCACATGCCAAAATAGCTTCAAATTCTACCGTACCGATTTTTCGTAGCGTATCAATGTCTACGGCACGATCATTCTGCGTCCAATCATAGGTTTGCACATGTCCAGCACGACGCAGTAAATCCGAAGCATGCCTTACCGTGGCAATATTCGCGAAGCCAGACGCAATATAAAACTTCATCAACGACGCTTCCCTTGCTGTTCCCATTCCTCAGCAAGCATGCCGTAGATGACATGGTCCACGTAATGATTGTATAAAAATTCCGCCTGGCGAATGTGACCTTCTTCCTGATAGCCGAGTCGCTTCGGAATGGCGCGGCTTTTATGGTTATCGACAGCGGCACGGATGTCGACGCGATTCAGCTTCAACTCTTGAAAGCCGTAATCAGTCAGCGCAGAGGCTACCCTGGTCATGATGCCATGTCCTTGGAAATCGGCACCGAGCCAATAGCCAATATAGCCAACACCATTGCGCCAGTCAATACTGTTGTATCCCGCCATGCCGACTAGTTGGTCGCGATAAAAAATCCCGGCTGAAAATCCAGCGCGGTTATTGTACATGGTCAAAGCATGCTCGATAAATTGACGGGAATCCTCCACCGTCACGGTATCATCCAGCCATGGCAGCCATTCGCGTAAGTATTCTCTGGAAGCATCTGTTACCTTAAATAAATTCTCCGCATCGATGCCCGAAAGCAGGCGAAGGGAGATCTCCTCATCCACCGCAAGCAATAGCATACTTTTCATCCCTCTCCATGTGAATAGATATATATCATATCATAATTTTTTCTGGTTGCGATGTGAATGTTGCATGAATCAAAAGACCGATGCATAAACTAGAAACTTCGCGTAACGAACCAGGCCTGTCCTACGAAGTAACCATTTTTAGAAAATTCAAGTATTTACTCGTGTATTTTGGAATATATTACAGTATACTGGAATCAAATGTAAATAAAGGTGGCGATACACATGCAAAACCGCAAAAGCTGGAATAGAATTGGTGCTGCTCTTTTGCTTGCCCTGCTTATTTTCCTACCCTTGTCCACGGGGGAACAGACGGGCACTGTAAATGAATTGCATCAGGCTGCGGTTGGGTCAACGGTGTCTGCAGAAGGTGCTGACAAGACAGGTGTACAAGCTAACAAGACGGAACTGACAAGAACAGATGTAGAGGACATCGACGAGGAACTAGCGGAAAAAATCGATGCCATATTAGCGGACGATCAGCTAATTGGAAGCATCACGGGTGTCAGCGTGCGCAAGGCAAGTGACGGAACCTTGCTGTATACGCATGATGGGGACGTCATGCTGCATCCCGCATCCAATCAAAAGATGATCACATCGATTTCGGCATTGGAAACGCTCGGGCCGGATTACCGCTTTTCGACAGAGGTACGGACAGATGGTAATCTGAAAGGGAAGGTACTGCATGGCAATGTCTACTTAGTTGGAAAAGGCGATCCAACCTTAATGCAGGACGGATTGGAAACGCTCGCCAAGCAATTAAAGCAACAAGGTATTCATAAAATTAAAGGCGACCTTATTGGCGATGATAGCTGGTATGATGACGTACGACTATCTACAGACCTGAATTGGGATGACGAACCGTATTACACGGGTGCACAGATTTCCGCACTGACGATGTCTCCAAACGAGGATTACGATACAGGCACAGTGATTGTGGAGGTTGATCCCGGAAAGAAGCCTGGCAGTAAACCAAAAGTCAACATCATTCCCGAAACATCCTATGTGAAGGTCATCAATAAAGCAAAAACAATTTCCGGCGCGACTGGCAATACGATATCGATTGAACGGGAGCATGGTACGAATCATATGATTATTACCGGTGAGCTGCCACAGGAAGCCAACCAAGTCCGACAATGGCGCTCGGTTTGGGAGCCAACCGGCTATGTGCTGGATGTATTCCATCGGGCCCTTCAAGCAGAAGGAATTAAACTCATCGGCAACAGCAAGGTGAAAACAGGAACCGCACCAGCTAAAACGAAACAGCTGGCCGTAAAAGAATCGATGCCGTTGAAGGATATTCTCATCACATTTTTGAAGCTCAGCAATAATGGTCATGGGGAAATCCTCACGAAAGAAGTGGGCAAAGTCGTACATGATGAAGGGAGCTGGGATAAAGGGCTGGAAGTAGCGGCAAACGTACTGAAGGATTTAAATCTGAATACAGAATACGTATTGCTTCGTGACGGCTCAGGCATGTCCCATAAAAATCTCATCCAAGCGAATGAACTGTCCTATTTATTCTATGCCATCCAGGATAAAGACTGGTTCCCGTATTTGGAAACAGCCTTACCACTCGCAGGACACCCGGAGCGGCTCGTTGGCGGCACATTGCGCTACCGCATGACGGAAGAGCCAACGAAGGAAAATGTCATCGCGAAAACAGGCTCCTTAACAGGGGTAAGCACACTCGCAGGCTATGTCACGTCCAAGGATGGCGAAAAACTCACCTTCTCTATCATGATGAATAATTACAAAAGCGGCAGCATGACCGATATCCAAGACGAGATCGCCACAATACTTGCATCTCATGAATTCAAATAAAAAATAACAAAAAGCGCCTTTCCACAAACGAGGGAAGGCGCTTTTTCACGTTCAAAAAAGGTCCCTTTCACAAAAATTCACGCAAATAGCAACCATATAGGAAATATGTACCATCATACTTAGATTTCACAGCCAAATTCTGCTATACTGTGATTAGAAATTTTGTCGAATATTCTGATGTTGATGATCGCAAAAGCCCACGCTTACGGCATCATCGGCAATTGCTTCACGTGAAACATATTGTAGCATTCGTTCGTAAGGAATAGAGATGGATATCGCAAGAATCGGATTGGTTGGCGAGGAGACTGTGTATGGAAGACATTGTGGTTTGGTTTGCTGAATACGGCTATTTCGTGCTGGGCTTTGGGCTATTCATGGAGTTTTTGTTTTTGCCATTTCCAGGAGGAACCGTCATGGGTTTTTCCGGCGTACTGGCTTACCAGGGCGATTTAATATATATCGTTAATATTCTATTCGCAGGAATCGGCACATCACTCGGTATGTCCGCAACCTATTTAATCGGTTATAAGCTCGGCGCACCATTTTTCGAAAAGCACGGCAGCAAATTCTTTCTCGGACCAAAACGCAGACAAGCCGTCCAAAAATGGTATGACCGCTTCGGAAACAAGGTCGTATTTGTTTCCTTTTTCATACCGGGCGTCCGCCATTTTACCGGCTACTTCTCCGGCATCATGCGACTGTCCTTTCCAACCTTTATCATTTATACCGTCGGCGGCGCCTTTGCATGGGCCACCACTTTTGTATCATTCGGCTATTTTCTCGGCCCAAGATGGGAAAACATACTACACGCAACCTACCCATATTTACTACCCGTCTCAATCCTAGCCGTCATCATCGCCGGCATTTATTTCTATTACAAATTCATGCGCGTCCGTAAGCCGTAATACGCAACCGATTGCAGCACGCCAAAGCATGACATAATAAATAAAATGAAAAACAAACCCATTAATCCATTACAGCAGAAAGGCAGGCGAACATCCTATGAAAATCAGCATCATCGCCGTCGGAAAAATAAAAGAAAAATACTTAAAACAAGGCATCGACGAATATAAAAAACGACTCTCCAGCTACGCCAAGCTGCAGATCATCGAAGTCCCCGACGAAAAAACACCAGACAACATCAACAGCAAAGACGCCGCCATCGTAAAGGACAAAGAAGGGGAGCGCATCCTCTCCCATATACACCCAGACAGCCACGTCATCACCCTGGAAATCAACGGCAAAATGCGCAGCTCCGAACAGCTGGCAAAGGATATAGAAAACTTAAGTACCTACGGCAAAAGCCATATCACCTTCATCATCGGCGGCTCCCTCGGCCTCAGCCAAGCCATCCAAAACCGCAGCAACGACACCTGGTCCTTTTCCAAGCTGACTTTTCCACATCAGTTGATGCGACTGATGTTGTTGGAGCAGGTGTATCGGGGGTTTAGGATAATTAGGGGAGAACCGTATCATAAATAAGGGTAAAATATTAAGGGAAGTTAAGGCTTCCCTAAAGTTTTCCTCCCTTGAAAATGGCTCTTCCATAAAGGTTGTATCTAGTGGTGCAATGCAGTTTATTTCAGACATTTTATTAATTAAGATACTAGAGCTACCTTGTAAGGCCTCAATGGTGAAGTCAAACATCAGATTGATACACTTGATTTGTCTACCTTCCTTGTGAGATACCTTTTCTTTGGTTATTTGGATATCCTTTATAAAGAGTGAAAGCAGCTCCTTCTTTTCTGTAGCATCTGCTTTATCCAGAAGAGTATCAATGTTTTTGAGAAGATGAGTCAGTGCTTCAGCATCGATGGGATCTTTACTGATAGTTTGTAGCTCTTTTTCAACCTTCTCTATATGACTCTCAATGGTAACCAGTTGTTTTTTCTGTTCTAGCATTTTTTTACTATAAATATCCCTTAAATCGGGATCATCCATTAGCAATGTAACTAAATTGTCTAATTGCTTTTCTGTTTTCTTTTTGTTTTTAAGCAGCCGTTTTTTCTCATCTAGTAATGGAGATTCAGCTTTCAATCTCTCGTTATTCATTTTATTGACTAACTTCTCGATAAAATAGGGAAGTGTTACAATATGCTTTAATTCATTGATTACATATTGTTCAGCCTTGTCCGCATTAATGGTATGGGCTTGGCATGCAGTTCTACCTTTGTTTTTATACTGACCACATTGATAAAGTCTATATTGCTTGCCATTTTTACCCCTGGACTTTGCTGCAGTCATTCCATATCCGCATTCGGGACAACGAAGTAATCGACCTAAGAAGTATGGTTTTGACGATTGTGCTGGACGGAAGGAGCGTGTTTTCAATTTTTGCTGTACTTGATTCCAAAGCTCCATCTCGATTATTGGAGTGTGTATACCATCTCTTATAATCGGATTATCATTTTTACCTTTTCTTCTTTTCTCAGACCAATTCTCATGCTGATTATAACGAATTTTTCCTATGTATAAGGGATTCTCTAAAATACCTTTAATAGTAGCAATGGAGAAATCCTTCTTCTTTTTTGTTTTATAACCAAGCTTGTTCATTTCATAAGCAACTTTCTTATAGCCATGGCCTTTACTTGCTAAGATAAATATCTCTTTTACAATCTTTGCTTCACTTTCATTGATGATAAGTTCCTTGTTAATCACATCATAACCAAGCACTATTCCACCATTCCACATTCCTTGATTAGCTCGTTGATTCATTCCCATCTTAACACGATCAATTATCGTTGCCCGCTCCATTTCAGCAACAGAACTCATTACTGTGTAGAACATCTTTCCACCAGGTGTAGTAGTATCAATGTTCTCTGAATAACTCATTAGTTGAACATTGTGGCGTTCAAGAGTTTCAACAATTTCAAGTGAATCCCTTGTTTTACGTGCCAATCGGTCTAGTTTATATGTTATAACAGTATCAAATTCTCCATTTTTTGATTCCTTAAGTAGACGCTGCATTTGTGGCCTACCCTCAATACTTTTTCCACTTCTTCCCTCATCGATATATTCATCAATGATCTGAATGTCACGTTGTTTTGCATAATCGTAGAGAAGCTGTTTCTGTGCTTCAATACTGTATCCTTCTGTTGCTTGTTCCTCTGTACTTACTCGTGCGTAGATTACTCCTTTAATCATTAAAACTCCTCCTTAATTAGCGATTCTTTTCGTTGTCAGTTACATCACTCTTAGATAAAGTACTTTCAATAATAGATGCCAGGTGATCTAAAAAAGCTTCTCTTTTTTGTTCCTCTACTTTTAGTTCTTCAACGAGACTGTGGGTTGAGCTATTTTGCACGTTTTATCCCTCCATAAGATACTTAATTTATTTGGTCTCCTTATTAGTAAGAAGATTTAAAAGTTCATCAGCAGACAGAACCTTGTTGTGACGATTGATAATTTCAACGGCTTCTTGTAATGGATGAACAGCTTTAGATGTTTCAAATTTCTTTTTAGATAGGGTTGTAGTCTCAAGAAGAAGCCTCGAAATCAAATGTTCTATTTCATCATCAGTAATGTCTTCCTTAAACTGAATATGATATATAGGTTCAATTTCACTTCTGCCTAAGCAGTTATATAGTAAAATCCCCTTTATTTCATCAAAGTCAAAAAAGTTCTTATCCTTCTCGTTTTCATCATTAATAACAGTACTATATTCATCTGTATCCTCAATGATGAAATCTTCATCGTCAATGATTATTGGTTCCTCAGGCTTACCTATAGCAAATAACCTTTCCTCACTCATATAGAATTCATCTGTAACGGATTCCAGAGGTACTCCATATTCTTTTGTTAGTTTATGAACAATAAGAAATGAGGGGTTCTTGGAACTACCTCTTTCAATTGATGAAATTGTTTGAGGAGATACTTCAAGGCGAGAACCAAGAGATGTAATTGTAAAATCATCCGAATTATGACTGTACTGCATTATGTGATGACGAAAGAATTTCAACCTTTCACCTATAGTAGACCTTTTAAGATATTGAAAATCATATGTATCAATATGTATTTTAGGCATCGTGCATTCAACTCCTGTTTATTTAATTCTTGATTTTATTTTACCAACATTGTACTATATAGTCAATTATATAATAGAATTATTGAATTATATAATAACAAGTAAGGAGAATACCATTGAAAAATTTAGCAAGGTATATTGTGAACGACACAAAACCTAACCAATTTAACATATCTAGGAATGGTCAGTTTATTATTCAAAGAAAGATATTTTCAGATATTTACCCAGATTTTCCTGACCTTATTACTTTTAAACTTTATATATACCTGTGTAGGTCATATGAATGGAGATATCAGAGGGTGAAGAAGGCCAAAAGTGAAATGCAGCAGGATTTGAATTTGAATCGTTCTCAACTTAATAATGCATTGGGATGGCTAGAGGCTCATTATTTTATAGAGAGAACCAATTCCCATAAACAGCAAATGTTTCAAGCAGAATTATTAACTGCGCCAGATTACGATCCATTTACCAATACATATATAAGCTGCAAATCTATAGCGTTCCATACAAGTGAATTGAAACAAAGGAATCAAGGGTATATTATGCTGCCGGCAGATGCAGTTACTAATATAATGCTAGAAAACACGTCCACATCCGATAGAATATGGACATACACAAAGCTGAAGGTTTATCTACTTTTGTATGGTAACTGTTGGTTAAGCTATTTTGGTGGAGTAAATCCTGACTCTGTACATATAGAAAGTAATGCAATTCATGTCGAACCTTCATTCTATTACAATGTAAAAAAATCGGAGAAACAGGTGATTAAAACAATAGAGCTGTTATTATCTATGGATTTATTTAAAGTTGTAAAGGTTGGCTTTATAAAAGGTGAATACATAGGGGACAGTTTAGTAGTACCTAAAAGCAATGGCTTAAAGGAACATTTCGTTTTACGACCATATCATTTATCTGAGAAAAAAGTGAAAGACAAGAAGTTAGACAACATAAGGGGATGTATGATTCTATGACATACAATAAGATTAGAGCAAAGATTATGGATAAGAGTGTATTAATAGAACATGACGGGGGTAGTCATATAGTTATACATGATCAGCCAATGGAGATGCCACATTCAAGCTCAAAAGGAACCGAACGATTACAGAATACCTCTATGATGGATTTTCAGGGGAAGATATCCATGGTATTACGCGCAATTTCCAACCAAAAGAACATTCAGCTACCCCTTCCTAAGGGTGTTTATGGTGTTGATATAAATATCACAACATCAAGATCTCATAAGGAGCTTAACCTACTTGATTCAGTAAAAGCTATTGTAGATGCAATTAACCGTGAAATAGTATTTAATGATGCTGAGATCTATTCTTTGAAAATTAACTTGTATTTGACTAGTTCAGGTTCAAGAAAGAGGACTAGTATTCCCTCAGATAGTATTGATCTTCGTATTTATGACCATTTAACTCAAAATACTATACTTCAGTTTAATAGCCTTACTACGTATATTGTGTCCAAGAGTAAACCGATGCTTTCCGGTGGCTTTGATGAGGAGAATTTCTATCCTCACATTGAGTTATTACATCATCATGTGGGACAACTTATCTACAAGGATGGATTTAAAATCGTGGCTGCAAATGAATATGCTGTAAAGCTGCACTTTAAAGGAGCGGTACAATCCAAAGACTTAGATAACATGGCAAAGACATATCTACCAATCTTATATGGAACACAAGTAGTAACACCGCATAATATAGTAAAACTTGAACTATTGAAAGAGCATGAATCAAATAGAACAGGCTCTATTGATATACGAGTAATTTGTAATAATGTGCAACCATAGATAAAGTCTTGTATATCAAGGAAATATGACACTTTTATACACTGTTACTATGCAACATATACTAGAGGTATTTCAAAATCCAATGTTACAATTTGGGGTAATAGCGGATTAATACATAGTAATTGAGCAATTTTAATTTTTGGCGGATTTTAGTATCTATACAAAATTCTTAGGAAACTCCTATATACCAGGGTTTAAGGTCATTTCAATAGCGGTACCCATCAAAAAAGTGATGACTTTTTCAAACTTTAGCCCATAACTTGATGATTTTAGGAGAAAGCCAGTGTTGGTGCTATTTCTAGCACATTCACTGACTTTCCTATGAAATATTTTTTATAGATATCCTTTTTCTTTCAAACTAGTATATTTCTCATGGCCCACAATGATATGATCCAAAATCTCAATACCCATCATCTTTCCAGCCTCACCTAGACGTTTTGTTACATTAATGTCTTCCATACTTGGTGACACGTGTTATCAAGAGTAAATTACTAAAAATCCATTAACATCAATGTTTTTACTTTAAGGACATATATTTAACGCATTAAATCAAAAGAAAAAATACAATGTAATTATGAGATGACAATTGATTACGGTCATA
>NZ_QTSZ01000005.1 GCF_003730295.1 Ornithinibacillus gellani | reverse complement strand
TATGATTTCACCAGCCAGAAGCCAGGTAAACAACAACTACCTGGCTATGCCGTAACAGGCTATCACACCCGCCCCTCCATATCAAATTGTATATCAGCAGGGAATCGACTTAGTGCTTTATAATTTTAATTATATATTTCTATCTAATCTGGTAAACATTGTAAATGTAATTTACACAGGATTATGGACTTGACTTTGAAAAATCGCCTCAATGTCAGTTTGAGTGAAAAAATCCTGTTGAAGTGGCTGGAAATTCGCCTCGGTGTCAGTTTGAGTGAAAAAATCTTGTCCGAGAGGTTGAAAATTCGCCTCGGTGTCAGTTCGAGTGAAAAAATCTTGTCTGAGAGGTTGAAAATTCGTCTCGGTGTTAGTTTGAGTGAAAAAATTTTGTCTGAGTGGCTGAAAATTCGCCTCGGTGTTAGTTCGAGTGAAAAAATCTTGTCTGAGAGGTTGAAAATTCGTCTCGGTGTTAGTTCGAGTGAAAAAATCCTGTCTGAGCGGCTGAAAATTCGCCTCGGTGTTAGTTTGAGTGAAAAAATCTTGTCTGAGAGGTTGAAAATTCGCTTCGGTGTCAGTTTGAGTGAAAAAATCTTGTCTGAGTGGCTGAAAATTCGCCTCGGCATTTGTTCGAGTGAAAAAATCTTGTTGAGAGGTTGAAAAATCGTCTCGCTAGCCGCCTGAGTGTTCTATCCAAAAAATCTAGTAGAACGGAAGTCAAAAATTCTGTTTTTCCCCTTTTGATTTCCGCTTTTTGTTTAGTACAAAAATAGCGTTGCTAATGGTTAAAATTATTGCCGCGGTTAAAAACCCGAGTACTGTATATATACTGTAATCAAAGATGAAGTATAAAATAGTTACCACAACGAATGCTCCCCAACCTCCAATAGTAAAACGCCACTGATCTCCTTTATTATTAGATAGCATCATCATCTATCCTCCCAGTAAAATATAACTTTATTTACATTATAACAAACCGCAAAAAAAGACTACAGAATATGTTTGTGAAATATTAAATGTTTTCACAACATAATCAACAATCATGATGCAAATTAGAAATTTGCCTCGATGACTTTGTGAGGGAAAAACCCTGTTGAACGAGCAAGAAATTCGACTCACTTGTTTTTCGGATAAAAAAATAGGCTTGTCACATAGATGGAAACGGAATTTAATGTATCATCGCGGTAAATATATGCTATTTTATAGATAGGCATTAAAAAACCTGTAAATTTTCATGAGAGGAAGATCAGGTATGACAAAGAAAACAGTCGGAGTAATTTTTGGCGGGAAATCAGCGGAACATGAGGTTTCTCTTCAATCGGCGAAAAATATAGTAGATGCAATTGACAAAGAAAAATATGATGTCGTACTCATTGGAATTGATAAAAATGGTAAGTGGCATTTAAATGATCAATCAACTTATTTATTGCATGCAGATAATCCGAAACTAATTCAATTAAATCAATCAAATGACGCGGTTGCCATCGTTCCAGGGGAAGGTGATAATCAACTGATTCATGCGAAAGATGCTGTGCAGTTGGATCAGCTCGATGTTATTTTTCCAATCGTTCATGGTACTTTGGGTGAGGATGGTAGCCTACAAGGGATGTTGCGCATTGCAAATCTTCCGTTCGTAGGTCCGGATGTGCTTAGCTCCTCTATTTGCATGGATAAGGACATTGCCAAGCGCTTGCTGCAGGGAGCGGGTATCCATGTGGCGAAGGGCTTTGCTTTTCCACGGGCAAAAAGAAATCAAATCGATTATGATTCCATCGTTGCGGAACTGGGGACTCCGTTATTTATTAAGCCTGCAAACCAAGGCTCCTCTGTTGGGGTGAGCAAAGTGGAAACGAAAGAGGAATTTGAACAAGCAATCGAGCTTGCATATGAATATGATCATAAGGTGATTGTTGAAGAAACCTTGGTTGGTAGAGAAATTGAGTGCTCCGTATTAGGAAATGCAGATCCAATTGTTTCTTTACCGGGCGAGATTCTGCCGCAAACTGCTTTTTATTCCTATGAATCAAAATATATTGATGAGGATGGGGCGAAGCTGGCGATCCCTGCGGATTTACCTGCAGATGTAACGGAAAGGGTTCAGCAGGAGGCGCTCAAAGCATTTGAAGCATTGCAATGTGAAGGTATGGCACGTATCGATTTCTTTTTAACCGCTGAAAATCAAGTTTATGTAAATGAAATTAATACACTACCTGGATTTACGAAAATTAGTATGTATCCTAAACTATGGGAAGCAAGTGGTATTTCCTATCCAGATTTAATCAATCGCTTGCTCGAGCTTGCCTTGGAGCGGCATCAGCTGGATACAGGATTGAAAAGCTCTGTATGGGATAATTGATTGTAAACAAGCGCATGATATGCAGGATGATTGCATGTCATGCGCTTGTATTTTTAACCTTTAAAAGTGGTGAATTTTTCAACTACTGGTATGCGATCTTTTTTGATTGGCTCTTCTTCAAAGTAACCTAAATGAAGAAAGCCAACAATTTTTTCGTTTTCTTTCACATCTAATATTTCTTTTACCTTCTCTTCATAAATATGTGGGTTGGTCCGCCATACGACACCTAGCTGCTTTTCCCATGCAAGTAACCAAAAGTTTTGAATCATGCATGCAGTGGCACCATAATTTTCGTCCCATTGTTTTTGTGCCTCTGGTTCTTCCATAATGACAACAAGATACGCATTTGGCTCATTTAGGAAGTTTTCCCGATTTTCTTGACGATCCTCAGGATAGGTAGAAGCAACCTGTTTGGCAAAGGAAGCTTTTTGGTCTTCTCCAACAAAAATAAATCTCCAGGGCTGGCGCATGCCATGAGTCGGTGCCCAAATGGCGTCATTCAAGAGGTCACGTACGGCTTCTTCGGTAACAGTTTGATTGGTATACCCTTTTTTAACTGCACGTCTTTCTCGAATGATTTTAGCTAATTGTGTTTCGTTTTTCGTTAATTCCATTGAAATAATCTCCTCCGGCTCATGTTATTCGAAGTAATTGATAATAATTATCAGTTAAATTGTAGCCGAAGCCCGACTGGAAAGCAAATGAATGCCCATAAAACAAGCGTAAGGTGTACCTATACAGGCAAATTATGCTATGATAAAAAAGATTTTAAAGTAAAAAAGGAGAAATTGCCGATGTGATGCATAGCCTAACTGAATCAAACTGAAAACAACCAGAGTGAAAATAGAAAGGGGTTTATGCATGAATTTAGCGAACATCGTGCAAAAACGTAAGACATTTGCGATTATCTCCCACCCGGACGCCGGAAAGACAACGATGACAGAAAAATTACTACTATATGGTAATTTGATCCGTTCGGCTGGTACGGTGAAAGGAAAAAAGTCAGGCAAATTTGCCGCATCAGACTGGATGGAAATTGAAAAACAACGAGGCATTTCTGTTACTTCCAGTGTGATGAATTTTCCATATAAAGATTATCAAATAAATATATTAGATACACCCGGGCATGACGATTTTAGTGAGGATACTTACCGTACACTCACTGCTGTAGACAGTGTGGTCATGATTATCGACTCGACAAAAGGGATTGAAGCCCAAACGATTAAATTGTTTAAAGTATGTCGTATGCGGGGTATTCCCATTTTTACTTTTATTAACAAATTGGACCGGGAAGGAAAAGAGCCGTTTTCGCTGTTGGAGGAAATTGAAGAAGTATTGGACATAGAGACTTGTCCAATGAACTGGCCAGCGGGAATGGGAAAAAGTTTCCTTGGATTACTGGATCGTCACCATCAACAATTTGTCCAATTTAACGGGAATGAAGCTGAAACCTATATCCCAATGGATGAATTGGAAAATCATTCAGCGCTCGTCTCCAATCCAACGTTCATGGAGGCAAGAGAAGAGCTGGAACTCGTACAAGAGGCTGGCGATGCATTTTCATTGGAATCGGTTTTAGCGGGTAAGCAAACTCCAGTCTTTTTTGGTAGTGCGCTTGCACCATTTGGTGTGCAAACATTCTTTGACACATTTTTATCCATGGCACCGCCACCTGGAACCAGAAAATCAACCGCTGGTATTGTGCAACCGGAATCAGAGGAATTTTCCGGATTCATTTTCAAAATCCAAGCAAATATGAACCCGGCACACCGCGATAGGGTTGCGTTTCTACGCGTTTGCTCAGGGAAATTTGAGCGGGGAATGGATGTTCAGTTAGCCCGTACACAGAAGCACATCAAGTTATCACAATCTCAGCAGTTTGTCGCATCAGCTCGTGATACGGTTGAAGAAGCCTATGCTGGAGATATTATTGGGATTTATGACCCGAATATATATCGGATAGGAGACACGTTAATTGGTGGAAAACAGCAGTTCGAATTTGATGAGTTGCCACAATTCCCACCCGAACAATTTCGAAAAGTAATGGCTAAAAACGTGATGAAATCTAAACAATATCGTAAAGGCATTGAACAGCTCGTACAAGAGGGGGCCATCCAATTATTCAAGCAATACCATACGGATGCATTTATTCTTGGGGCAGTTGGGGAGCTACAGTATGAGGTTTTCCAATACCGTATGAAACATGAATATAATGTCGAAGTTTTATTTGAATCTATCGGCGAAAGAATACCCCGCTGGCTTTCAGATGATCAAATTGATGAATCCCTATTTGACGAACGCAATATGCTCGTAAAGGACCGAGAGGGGAACCCCGTCGTATTATTTAAAAATGACTTTTCCCTACGGTGGTTCATCGACAAACATCCAGAAATAAAACTCGTCGACTTATTTGAAGTAAACCATTACAGCCAAGGCTAATATGATAAACAGGGTCTCACACAAGAGATCCTGTTTTTTGTAAGGGTGAGAAAAAGAACTCGACAATAGCCGATTTCAACTATGTGTGCATTCGACTCATGTGGAGCAAGGGGAAGTCGCGCACGCCCCATCCAAACTCGCATGCCAAAGCGCTAAAGTCGCATGACTTGGTCCCAAACTCGCATGACTTGGTCCCAAACTCGCATGAAAAGCGCTAAACTCGCATACCCTCCGTCCAAACTCGCATGCCTATCATCATAAGTCGCATGCATCAAAAGTTTAGAAATCAGCATTTGCCGATTTCAACATCATTTCAAGAAGCCCAAACTTTAGAACGCTTGCAATATCGAACTCCAATCAGTCTATCCCGACGTCTAATGTTAGAAATTTTCCAAAGAAAGAAATCGGCGGACCGATTTCATCACCATCAACATAAGATAAACCAATTCATGTTAGGCACTGTAACTTGTGTCCCGTCTTCAACAAAGTTTGATTTTCTATGAAAAGACTATTTAAAATAATACTTGAAACCTTTCAAACTATCAGTACATAATAGATGCGAGGGTATGGTTATATTTTATGTGAAATTATTCACAACCATTCACAACCATTCACAACCAAAGCAACAGCAATTGTCATTCAACCATTAGTCATTTTTTGAGAAACAAACATAACAATGTATTCAGGAGGGTATAATGAAAGCGTTCTTAAAGAAACAAGGGGTTTCCCTATCCGCTAGGGAATATATTATTACTGCATTGAGTTATATGGCGCTTGGGCTGTTTTCGTCGCTAATTATTGGGCTTATTATTAAGACGGCGGGTGAACAGTTAATAGCGTTATCCTATTCGGGGATTGGGTCAGCACTGCAAGAGATGGGTGCCTTTGCAATGGAAACGAAGATCATGGGTGGAGCGATTGGAGTGGCTATTGCGTATGGCTTAAAGGCACCGCCGCTCGTATTGTTTTCGGCGTTATTTGCGGGTGCGTTTGGTGCGGAGCTTGGAGGCCCAGCTGGTAGTTACATTGCCACATTATTCGCTACCGAGGCCGGAAAGCTTGTTTATCAATTGACTCGAATTGATATCATTGTCACGCCGCTTGTTACAATTATAGCAGGGTTTGCAGCGGGTAAATTTGTCGGACCACCTATTAATCAATTTATGGTCGGATTTGGAGAGGTCGTTAATTGGTCAACTGAACAGCAACCATTTTTCATGGGAATTCTTGTAGCTATTTTAATGGGCTGGGCTTTGACGGCGCCCATCTCAAGTGTCGCTATCGCCTTAATGCTTGGTTTAGATGGCATTGCAGCGGGAGCAGCCACGATTGGATGTGCAGCACAAATGATTGGATTTGCGGTGTCGAGCTATCGAGACAATGGCTTTGGCGGGTTTCTTGCCCAAGGACTCGGCACATCGATGCTGCAGGTACCTAATATTCTAAAAAAACCAATCATCATCATTCCACCTACGATTGCTGGAGCGGTTCTGGCACCATTTGCGACGGTGTGGCTCGGGTTAACGAATAATGCATCCGGGGCCGGAATGGGGACAAGTGGACTTGTTGGACAAATCATGACCCTGGAATCAATGGGTTTTTCAATGGGAATATTTTGGAGTATCCTGGTATTACATATTATTGCACCAGCATTGATCAGTCTGCTCCTTTCGGAATGGTTTCGAAAAAAGGGCTGGATACAAGCTGGGGATATGAAAATTAGGTATGAATAATAATAAGTGAGAGGAGCATTTTTTACGATGCAGCTTATACCAGTTGATCATCATATTGCTAGACCAATTGCAGGAAAACGTATTTTTAACGATGCGGAGAAGGAAATCATGCATATTAAACTTCAGAAAGGTGAAGTTGTCAAAGAGCATGATTCACCTAAGCATGTGTTTATTTTTGTAAATAGTGGAGAGGTGGAGTTTACCGTTGGAGATGAAAAACATATCATTTCCAAAGAAAGGGTTCTCTACATGGAACCCTTAGAGCGTCATGCACTCAAGGCGCTGACAGATGTGTCTATTCTCGTGATGAAATGTTAACTTTCCATATGGGCGGGTGCTGTTTGAAAAGTTATTGGGGGAAACATGCATGAGGATCATAGCGTATCAGAGAGCTGACATTCATCAAATTGTATTATTATTTCAAGAAACCGTTCATGCGATTCAGGCAAGGGATTACTCTATGGAGCAGCTTGAAGCATGGGCGCCAAGTCAAGGAATTGCGGCTAAGATTGAAAATTGGCATGTATCCTTAAGCAAAAATATAACGTTTGTGGCTGAAATAAAAGGTAAGCTTGTTGGTTTTGGAGATATGAATCATCGTGGCTACCTGGATAGACTTTATACACATAAGGATTTTCAGAGACAAAGAATTGCTACAGCCCTTGTAAGTAAGTTGGAGAATGCAGCAATTAATCTTGGAATTCAGGAAATAAACACGGAGGCAAGTATTACTGCAAAACCATTTTTTGAGCACCGAGGATTTCACGTAGTAGAAGCACAAAAGATAGAACGAAATGGAATTGTATTGTCTAATTATAAAATGGTGAAAAAGTTACCTATGGTTTTGGCTTGATATACATGTTCATGCAACATAAATAGATATCAAGTAGAATCATAGTGACAATAAGAGTGCTTTACGTGCAAACGGTGTACGAATAGAGTAAAACGAATAGACGCACAACCTAACAAAATGTTGTGTGTTTTTTTAATTGCAGGGGATAACTTTTTATATATAAATATTTACATATAAAAAATTACATGTTACAGTAAAGCATAAAAGGAGGGTATGAATTTGTTGTTACGTCAGAATCCTGCTTTTAGGAATTTATTTTTCGGTCGGATTTCCAGTGTGTTTTCTGATGCTATTATGTTTTTTTCATTATTGAAATGGGTGGAAATTCAAACTGGTAATAGTGATTCTTTTACCTTGTTTTATATCGCTTTTTACATGCCTGTAGCATTTTTAACTTTGCCAGTTGGTGCATGGATTAGTAAGAAAACTTTACAAAAAGTAATGATTTATTCTAACGCTATTCAGGCTATCACCATTGTCCTGTTCCTAATAATGATGCCATTTGTAGCTTACGAATGGATATATGTATTCCTTATGATTCTAAGCGTTCTTGGTATATTCTTCGTACCGGCCAACCAGTCTTTATTTCCATATGTTGTAAATGAGGCGGATCGTCCCAAAGCGAACAGTTTACTGCAATTGGGATTTACAGCGGTAAAAATAGCTGGTCAAATCTTTACTGCTTTCGCGATAAAGCTAGCTATTTCACCGCATCTACTACTCATCATATCGGTAATACTGATGATGATGTCAGTTATATTTATCAGGATGGTTAAGCCGGAAATAAAGGATATTTCCAATGCAGATAAAAGACAGTGGACATTAATGAAAGAAGGTATCTCATTTATTATTCGCAAGCCTATGCTGCGGTCATTATTCCTCTTTCTTACCTTGGGAATGTTTGTGATTAGCTCAATCGATTTATTGTTAATTCATTTTTTGACGGATTATCTGGGTAAAGGTGTGGAAAATCTAAGCTTTATCGGAACAGCATCCCTAATTGGAATTACAATTGGGGCACTGTGTACACCGATGTGGTACAAAAAAACAGAAGAAAAAAAGTGGCTGATTTTACCTGTGTTTTTCATGTTGTCATTAAGTATTGGCAGTCTTTATTTCATCACAAACTGGATATATGTCCTCCCATTTTTTATGCTGCAAGGCATCGCACTCGGTTGTTTTAATATTTCATTGATCACCTATTTACAGGAAGTGGTGTCAAAATCGCATTATACGAGGGTCTTTAGTTTGTATTATATGCTCTCCAGTTCAATGGCGCTCCCGGGTATCTTGTTAATCGGTGGATTATTAAGTAGTATTGGATTTAGACAGACCATTATCATGGTAACCATTATTCTCGCTATTTTAGGGATTGCCGGTATTATATCTATTCCAGCGCTAAAAAAAGATACGATGAAATCCATTGAAACAGCTAATTAATTTGTTAAACCAGAAAGGAGTGATCTTCCTTGTCTTTACGATATGGCATACTAGGCATGCTCAGCAAGTGGGATGCAACGGGATATGATTTAAAAAAGGAATTTGATGAAGTGATGGGTATTTTTTGGCATTCCCATCTATCGCAAATTTATCCAGAGCTTAATAAACTAGAGGAAAAAGAATGGGTAACAAGTAAATTGGTAGCCCAAGCGGATAAACCAGATAAAAAGGTTTACACAATCACTGAATCTGGTCAGAAGGCATTATTCAAATGGTTAATGACACCACCTGATTTTCCCAGACAAAAAGATCCCTTCTTGATGCAGTTATTTTTTAAAGACAATATTCCGGTACAAGAAGCTATTTTTCATCTGCAAACACATAAAAAGCAACGTGAAGCTAGATTGGAAAAAATATCAGGCCTTCTCCAAAGTAGATGGGATGATATGAAGAGACGTAATGTCATGAAGCCCCGAATCATTTTGAGCTTGGCTGTTTTAAAACGGGGGTTGGATTCCGAGATGAATTATATTAAATGGTGTGAGGATACAATTCAATTGTTGGAAGCAACCGCTTTTCTCTGGGAAAAAGAAGAGAGAACCGAGCAAGCATTTGGTTCAGATGGGGAGCGCGTTGAATATACGAGTAATACTTCATTTCAGGATATAGAACCTTTGTTAAAGGCTTATCTGTGTAACGAAAAACAATCTGAAAGTTAAAGGCGGGGACGACATGCAAGCATATATTGCTGCTATCATCATGATTGTATTAATTACAATGGTTATCATACGTTCCATGCAATTAAAAAAGCTTGGTATTAGAGCATTTAAATTCGGTGAAATGGATAAAAAGGATTTTATCATCCCGCCATTTGCTTTATTTTTATTGTATTTGATTTTTTCTAATGCCTTTCATCTACCAAAAGTAGGTACCGTATTATTTCATCATGAAATAGTGGGGTGGATGGGAGTCATCCTATGCATCATCGGTTTAATTCTTTTCTTATATAGCATCATTTCATTTGGAAAAAGCTTTCGTGTTGGCATTGATGAGGATCATCCGGGGCCATTGGTTACGACTGGCGCATTTGCTATTAGTCGAAATCCTATTTATACAGCTTTTGGCTTGGTGTTATTGGGGCAATTCCTTATTTATCCGAACTGGATTTTACTTGTTTATGTTGTTGGTGGTTTTTGGTTATTTAACCGGCAAGTAAAGCTGGAGGAGCAATCGTTAATCAAAATATACGGAAAAGCTTATCAGCAATACTGTAAACGAGTACGTCGTTATTTATAAGCTTTACTATTCCACGATATGCTGGTGTTGAAATACATGCTTTTGATGGGTAGAATCGAGGTAGAGAAGGTGAAGAGGGGGAGCGGGGTATATGGATGAGTTTATGAAAAGAGCCATTGAATTGGCTGCGGAAAATGTTCGAAATGGAGAAGAACCATTCGGTGCAGTTCTAGTCAAAAATGGCAAGCTTGTTTCAGAAGGTGTTAATGATACAATACGTCGCTATGATGTCACAGCACATGCGGAAATCATGGCTATTCGAAAAGCACAAAAAATGATGCACACGCCTGTTCTGGATGGATATACGATGTATGCAAGTGGCGAACCATGCCCGATGTGCCTGGCTGCCATGTATTTTGTTGGGATTGACCAAATATATTTTGCAAGTGCTGTTGAGGATGTGGCTGTCATTGGCTTGACGAGGTCCGCGGAAATTTATGAGGATTTAAAAAAGCCCCATGCTGAACGTCAGGTACATATCGAACAGATGCCATTGGAAGCTGGACAATTGAATCCATTGACATTATGGAAGGAAAATAAATAATCAGGAGGTAGACAGATGGATGCATTTATGAAACGGGCAGTTGAATTATCTGCTCAAAATGTGAACGAAGGCGGTCAACCATTTGGAGCTGTACTTGTAAAGGACGGTAAAGTGCTTGCGGAGGGTGTAAATGAGCTGCATCTTCATTTTGACAGCAGTGGTCATGCGGAAATGCTGGCAATTCGTGAGGCACAGGAAAAATTGCAAACACTTGATTTATCAGAAGCGGTTATGTATGCAAGTGGGGAGCCATGTCCAATGTGCTACACGATGATGTACTATGCGGGAATACGGGAAGGCTATTATTGTGCATCTGTGGAGGAAACTGCTGAAGCAGGACTTGGCGCATCTACCGTGCTATATGATGATTTTACGAAACCGAGAGAAGAACGAACTGTCGTATTAAAGCAGATGAAGCTGGAAGCGAATCAAACGGATCCAATGGAGCTATTTCAAAACCGAAAGTAATCTATTTCATGAGTTGCAATCCTGATTAATGGAGGACGAATGGGAGAGGAAGCCTCTCTGTCAGAAAAATACCGAAAAATAGATGTTTGCCATAAATTTGTTATATTTAGCTCGTATAGCTGTGTAAAATGTCACATTCTTTTTTTGGGTGAAGCTTATGATAGAATTTATAAGACATGTTTAGTTGGAGGTTCACTGGATGACATTTTATCAGCTACTCGTAAGTATTCATATCTTTTCAGCGATACTTGGTTTGGGGCCTGGCTTTGTGATGATATATATTGTAACAAGCGCAAAAACCATGTCAGAGCTCAGACATGCGTACAAGATCCGTAATCGCATCCATATTTTTGTGATGGTTGGTGGGACATTATTGCTCATTACTGGACTATGGATGGGATTATTAAATCCGTCACTATTTCGCGCTGGCTGGTATGGGACGAGCCTATTGCTTTATTTGATTGCATTGGCATTTGGTCCGATTTTATTATCACCACGTTCCAAACCAATTAAGCAGCTGCTAAAGGAATATCAGGGGGAAGACATCCCTGCATCCTATGAGGAGCTGTCCAAGAAGTTATTTTTCTATGAGCGTATTACCAATGTTATTTTTCTTATCGTGATTGCATTAATGATTTTGAAACCTTTTTAATTGGAAAACCGATTCCTAAGCTGAACCCTATTCCATTGCTGGCAAACGCTGGCATGAATACTGTTCATCAGCGGAGTCGGTTTTTTTATATTGATTTGGACAGATGTCTCAGTTTTTTCTCGTTGCATTGACGAGACAAACGTGCTATAGTCATTAACAATATATTTTTCTAAATCTATGGAAAGGAGTTGTTTGACATGCGATATGTCACATTAGAGGAAATCTTTGATCATCCGATTGCTCAGAAATATTTGAATCGATCTGGGATGGCACACGCCATTGCGGTTGCAGAATATGCTTTTGATTTTGCTGTTGAAAAAGGTGTTTCAGTGGATCTTGCGACAAAAGCAGCATTACTTCATGATGTTGGTCATTATACCTGGTACCGTGATGGAGAATGGGATTACGATTTGTATAAAGAAAATGATATTCATGCCATCAAAGGTGCAAGCAGGGCACATAAGCTCTTGATTCGTCTAGGCGAAGATCGGCACCAAGCGAAAGAGATTGCTGTGGCTATTCTACTGCATACAGATTCGTATTTACCACAAGGTGAATTGATGCTGAAGCCATTACAAGAAGTAGTAGCCCAAGCGGATGAAGTGGACGAGGAATATGGCGGCGGTCATCATTACCGAAAAATATCCAGTAATGAAGCGAGAATTCGTATTCAGAAGCTCGATAAAAAAATGAACGATCTATTTAAACAAACCTCAACGAAACAGCAATTTGCCTAAGGTCATTTTGCTTTACTTGGCTAATGGCCAAGCATACATAATCCTATCAGCTACGTTTTACACATCCTATTAAAAAAGATTGCCATCCAATTTTGGATGACAATCCACGATTTACTTTAACCCATCAAGGTATTCTTCCAATGAAATTCCTTTTTCCATGATTTCTGTTGCTGCTTTTTTTCCAACATAACGTATATGCCATGGCTCATATTGGTATTCCGTAATATCGACCTTTGTTTCCGGATATCGTATAATGAATCCATATTCGGCCGCATGCTCCTGTAACCATTTACCTTCAGGTGTATCCCCGAATGCAATAACCAGATCAAATCCGACCTCAGCATTTGTCACATCCATCGTAAGTCCGCTCTGATGTTCACTTTCTCCAGGTCTTGCACTATAGGTGTTTGCGGCTTCTTCCCCATTTTTTTCTACATTAGCGGCAAAAATAGCTACCTGTCGATCATAAGAACGATAGCCCGATTGCCCGAATAAGGTTAGCCCTTCCTTGTCTGCTGCTGCAAACATTTCTTCGATTGCATCTGCTGCTACTTTTCGCATTTGTTTTTTAGGTAAATCCTCTGTAAAGGGGAAACGAATTTCCGGAATCACTAAATCCTCAGGAATAAAATCCTCCGGTAATGCATGATGTTTATTCACAAGTACAAGAATTTCATATGGATTTCCTGTAATCTCTGATCCGCGATCGGTTTGTTTCGTTTCAACTAGTGGCAAGCCTTTTTCTACCTCAAATGTTAATGCTCCCTCTTGTGCAGCTAGTAATTTACTACGTACTGCTTCATCATATATACCAGTATTATCTAAACTATCCTGCTGTAATTGAAAATCTGTTATGGCCCAAACTGTTTTTTCATCATATTTACTAGTTTTTTCAATGGGATATCCGAGCACAATCAAAAATGCTTGCAGCTGTTGTACCGCATCTCCATTGTCTCCTTTTTGCAATGATTCTTCAGGAAGCTCCACTTGATGATTATCGGTTGTCATATTAGAAGTTCCCCCTTCATCTGAATCGCCGCTCGCTGGCTCAGCCGGCGATTCCTTATTCGCCGCTTTGTCGTCGGCTTTGTTTAGGACATCGCAGCCGGTTATCATACCCATTAGTACGACTGCCAACAGGATGATCATGATCTTTTTATACATGTTTCGTCTCTCCCTAGCAACTTAAAAATTCATTGAATAGATGCTTCATGTCTTTGTTCAACCATCCCATTTTCTCATATTACGCTAGCGGAACGCAACCTATTCCTCTATTGGGAAATCATAAGAAAAAGGGCCATCCATGTTAGACAGCCCCATGATGTTAGGAATGATTTTTTTCTGCAAAGCCTTTACAAATTTCGATGATAACTTGTACTGCTTTTTCCATATGATCTACGGAAACATATTCAAATTTCCCGTGAAAGTTTTCCCCGCCAGTAAAGATATTCGGCGTTGGTAGCCCCATGTAAGAGAGCTGTGAGCCATCCGTACCACCGCGAATTGGTTCAATAATGGGCTTGATATCAAGCTTCTGCATTGCTTGCTCGGCTATCTCAACAATTTCCATCACGGGTTCAATTTTTTCGCGCATATTGTAATATTGGTCATTTAACTCCAGCTGGACGTTTTCAGTACCATATTCCGTCTGCATGTCAGCAACAAATTGCTGAACGGTTTGCTTTCGGGCTTCAAACTGGTTGCGGTCAAAATCACGAATAATGTAATATACCTCGGTGGTTTCTACATCGCCTTGGATGGAAATAAGATGATAGAAGCCTTCGTATCCATCTGTATATTCCGGTGCTTCCTCTGTCGGGAATTTTTGAATAAAGGCTGTAGCCAATTTACCAGAATTGACCATTTTATTTTTAGCTGTTCCAGGATGAACGCTATTTCCACGAAATGTAACTTTAGCTGCCGCCGCATGAAAGCTTTCGTATTGAAGCTCGCCAAGTGGGCCACCATCAACAGTATAGGCAAAATCTGCATGAAAGCGGTCCACATCGAAATGGTGCGGTCCGCGTCCGATTTCTTCATCGGGTGTAAACGCCACACGAATCGTACCATGCTCTATCTCGGGATGCTTCGCAAGATAATGCATGGCAGTCATAATTTCAGCAATGCCTGCCTTGTTGTCAGCACCAAGTAATGTCGTACCGTCTGTTGTAATCAATGTTTGCCCTTGATAGCTCGGTAACTCCGGGAAATCTTTTGCGGAAAGAATAATACCTAGCTCCTTGTTTAAAATGAGATCCTTACCGTCAAAATTTTCTACGACCTGTGGTTTCACATTTTTTCCAGTAAAGTCGGTTGCAGTATCCAAATGTGCCAAGAATCCAATAGTCGGAATCTCTTTATCTGTATTCGCTGGCAGGGTAGCCATGACATATCCATTGTCATCTGCTGCCGCATCAGTTAATCCGATTTCAATCAATTCCTGAATCAAAATCTTTCCCAGCTCCAACTGACCGGGTGTTGTTGGAATGGAAGTACTTTCTTCCTTGGATTGTGTATCTATTTTGGCATAGGTTGTAAAACGTTCGATTAATTCCTTTTGCATTTGCGATTCAACTCCTATATGTAATAGACTTATTTTATCATATATTCTGATTGTTGCCGTTAGAAAGGTTAGATAAACAGGATAGGTGGGGGATGAAACATGAATATCCGACAAGTTGAACGAGCGGATGCAGCAAATTTAGCTAAGCTAATGGTAGATGTAGAGAGTCATAGTGAATTCATGCTGTTTGAAAAAGGGGAAAGACAGGTTACAAAAGAAGGTATGTCCAAGCGAATAGCTACTACTCAAGAACAAGGTAGTGCCATTTTCATCGCTGAGTCAGATGGACAGTTAATCGGTTATTTGTTTGCGTTAAGGGATCAGGTGAAACGGACGAGGCACAGGGCTTATCTGGTCTGTGGTATTCAACATCATTGGCGTGGAAAAGGGGTAGGCACAGCTCTATTTAAAGCGTTGGATGATTGGGTATTGGAGGCGGATATACATCGGCTGGAATTGACTGTTGCCGTTAAAAATAAAGCTGGTGTTACGTTATATAAAAAGGCTGGATTTCAAATAGAAGGTATAAAACAGGATTCCCTTTTTATAAATGGGGAATATGTAGATGAGTACAATATGGCAAAAATATTTTAAAGGGGCGAATCGCATGCAATATATCATGCAAGTAGAAACATTGAAATCGATGATGGAGACGAAGCCGGAAGAGCTAAGGATCATTGATACAAGATTTGAATTGCAGAATCCAGAGGCTGGAGGAAAGGCCTATCTGCAAGAACATATCCCAGGGGCAATTTATATGGATTTAAATAAGGACTTATCGAATCCACCCGAGGTTCATGGTGGCAGTCATCCTTTACCAGATAAAGAGAATTTTGTTTATAAGCTTGGGAAGAATGGCATTTGTGAAACATCTACCGTCGTGATTTATGACGAGGCAAATGATATGTTTTCTGCTAGACTTTGGTGGCTTTTACATACGTTAGGGCATGAAAAAGTGTATGTATTGGATGGTGGTTTACAGGCATGGAAAGAAGCGGGATATGAAACAACGACGGATTTGCCAGTTTATATCGAGTGTCTATATAAACCAAAACAACAGCAAATTGCTACCGTCAATATAAATGAGATGAAGGAACAAATGAAAGAAGAGGGGACCGTTCTGCTGGATTCTCGTGCCAAGGACCGTTATCTAGGGAAGGTTGAACCTTTATATAAAAAAGCAGGACATATACCCGGCGCAAAGAGCTATTTTTGGAAAGGTGTTTTAGATGAAAATGGTCGTTGGAAGGATGAGCAGGCATTAAAACAGCATTTCTCTTCCCTCTCCAAGGATGATCGAATCATTGTTTCCTGTGGATCAGGTGTGTCGGCATGTCCGAATATAATTGGATTAAAGCTGGCAGGTTTCCAGCATGTTAAATTGTACCCTGGTAGCTACAGCGACTGGATTTCCTATGATGATCATGAAGTTGAAACAAGTGATGAATCATGATACAACGCTGTGAGTGGGTTGGAAACGATGCGGACTATATCCAATATCATGATGAGGAATGGGGTAGACCTGTTCACGATGATGTTAAATTTTTTGAAATGCTATCACTGGAAGGCGCGCAGGCAGGGCTTAGCTGGTTGACGATATTAAAGCGGAGGGAAAATTATCGCAATGCCTTTGATCAGTTCGACCCCCATAAGGTACGTCATTATGATGAGGCAGATATGAAAGCATTGATTGAAAATGAGGGCATCATACGAAATCGGTTAAAAATTAAATCTGTCATTACGAATGCAGAGGCATTTGTGAAGGTGCAGGAGGAATTTGGCAGCTTCGACAAGTATATATGGCAATTTGTTGGGGGAGAGCCAATCATTAATAACTGGGAATCCCATGCGGACGTTCCCGCGAAGACAGAGGAATCAGAACGGATGAGTAAGGATTTGAAAAAAAGAGGATTTTCGTTTGTGGGCCCGACAATCTGTTACGCATTTATGCAGGCCACTGGAATGGTCAATGACCATACAGCAAACTGTTTTCTCCGACCATAATTAAAAAGCATCACCATCGGCTCCATCATGGCTGCCGATTGGTGATGCTTTTTTTATTAATGCATTTAGCTATAACCGGAATACACGTAGTTCATTATTCAATTGTGCGGCTAGCTTTGCTAATTCTTCGGCATGGCGTGATACTTCTTCCATTGAACCGGATGCTTCTTGGGCAGAGGCTGCTGTTTGTTCCACACCTGCTGCGGATTCTTCTGAGACAGAGGCAATGTCTTCTATGAGACGATTCATATGACTACTGTTTTCAGCAATTTCCTTTAAATTACCGGAAATGTTCAAGATGTTTTTCGTCATATCATTCACAGAGTGGTGCACTGTACGGAAGTTTTCTCCTGTTGCCTCCATTCTTGCGGTTCCTTTTTTTACTTCTTCATAGCCGGTATTTAACGTACCAACCACATGGTCTGTTTCTTGCTGGATAGCTGATACGATGGTTGTTATTTCTCCAACCGAGTCTGCTACTTGTTCTGATAGCTTCCGAACTTCATCAGCTACAACAGCAAATCCCTTTCCGTGCTCTCCGGCTCGGGCGGCCTCTATGGCAGCGTTTAATGATAATAAATTGGTTTGCTTTGCAATGTTTTGAATGACGAGTATTAATTTAGATATTTCATCGGATTGATGATCAAGTCCACGTACTTTTTCAACGGCATCTGCAACGATGGCATCGATTTTTTCCATTTGGCTAATCGATTGCTTCATGAGCTGTTCTCCATCTGTCGTTGATTGTAGTACCTTTTTTGTTCCTGCAGCGGTTGTTTGACCGTTTTGTTCAGATACGGTTACTTTCTCAACGAAGTCATTCATTCGTTCCGCTAAATCGGATGCGTGATTGGCTTGTGTTTCTGCACCAGTTGATAATTCTTCCATCGTATACGCGACTTGTACATTTCCTTCCTTCACATGTGCAGCAGATTCTTTTAATTCCTCACTGCTGGAAAATACAGATTGGGATGCCTCGGATACCTTTACTAAAATACTATGGATATTTGCTTTCATTTGATTGACTGCAGCAGCCAGCTGACCAACCTCATCCTTCCCATCAAAATCCATCGATGGGACCTGTAAATTGCCGTTAGCCACCTCTTTTGTAATGGAAACGACATGGTGAAGCTGTTTAGAAATTTTACGGCTAATGGCAATCATTAATAATATACCGATCAGGATGGAGCTAATATTGGTAATGGCAAGCACAATCGTATTGATTGTAATGCTGCGATTGCTGCTTTGGACTGCAGCGTTTTGTTCCTTTTCCAATAGACCAATTAATTTGTTGGCCAAAGCAGTCGTATCTCCGCGCAATACAGACGAAATGTTTCGAATGGAATTAGCCATATACGTTTGATTCTGTGAAAGGGCAGATTCAATTTCATCTAATATCCCATTCATTTCTGCATCATTTTGTATAATTGTGGAAAACAATTCTTTTTGTTCTTCTGTTTCCAATAAAGGCTCTAATTCACCAGCTAACTCATCAAATTGTGTTTGGTACGTCTGATATGTATCTGCGAATCTTTTGCTTTTTGTTAATAAGTAGTCAGCGATTTGTACATCTTTAACCTGGATGATTGCGGATAAGTCAGATATTTGATTGACCAAATTACTTTTCTGTTCAATCGTTTTGATTTCACTACGGGTGCTTTCCATTTGAAAGTAAACAATGGTGCCAGCAATAAAGAAAAGCATGGCGGAAATAATATAGACCAACACGTACTTTTTACCTATGCGTAAATTTCTCCAATGTACACTTAATATCTTGGCTCTTTGCCTGATCAACTGCTTTAATTTATTCATTTTCTTTTTCATAAGCACCCTCCAATAATCCCTCAAAAACATGTTTTATTTTTATATCGGTATAAAGTCCTAGTTTGTAAAGGGTTACATGAAAATCAATTTGCTACAATGTTAGAATAAAGGATAACTTGACGCTACCTATCTTTTAAACTAAACTGAAAATACGAATAAAGGAGGTGGATAGAATGTGTCTTACTGGTAAAAGCATAATGAAATTCAAGGAGTATCTTTGGATGCGTTATGCGATTTTTTCCGATGTTTCATTAAAAGGGGATATTATGTCATTTTTTAATGTAAATATATGGAAAAATAATCAGTAAGAGGCAGCTATCCACGAACGGTGTTTGAAGAAACGGTGGGGATTGTATCTCTGTCGTTTTTTTGTGTTGTCTCTTCACATCGGAGGAAGAGAATATGATTGTATGTAGTATGCAGAATGTGAAACAAACGAACGGCGCAAACATTATTTTTGAACACTTAACCTGTCAAATAAAAGCTGGTGAACGAATTGGCTTGATTGGCAGGAATGGTGAAGGAAAAACGACACTTCTCTATTTACTTGCTCGATTAAAGGAACCGACAGACGGGATCATTCATTGGAAAAAAGGATTGACGGTAGGTTTACTTCATCAATCGCCAACAGTTGATGAGAATATAGTTGTTTATTCGTTATTGCAAAGGGTTTTTTCAGATTTAAATGAATTGGCGCTTGAAATGAATCAATTGGAAATAGCGATGGGACAGGAAACAGATGCGGATGAACTGAATTATCTGCTGGAAAAGTACGGCCTATTACAGGAAAAGTTCCAGCGAGATGGCGGTTATGAGATGGAATCGCAAATGAAGACAATCATGAATGGTTTAAACATCGCGCATTTGGCACAGAAAAAATGGCATCAGTTGAGTGGTGGTGAACGTACGAAAATTGGGCTGGCACAGCTATTGTTACAGCAACCAGATTTATTGCTCTTGGATGAACCGACTAATCATTTGGACTTGGTTGCTTTGGAATGGCTTACAGCATATATCCACCAATATAAAGGAACAATTGTCATCGTGTCGCATGACCGCTATTTCTTAGATGAGACAGTGACGACTATTTTGGAAATGGATCAAGGAGAATTGATTACGTATCATACAAATTATTCCGGATATGTTCAGGAAAGAGAAACGCGTTTGCTATTGGAATTTCAGCAGTATGAAGATCAGCAGAAGAAAATTAAGAAAATGCGGGAAACCATCAAGCAGTTAAAAATTTGGGCCAATCAAGCGAACCCGCCAAATGATGGTCTACATCGTCGGGCAAAAAGCATGGAAAAAGCTTTGGCGCGCCTAGAGATAAAAAAGCGACCTATACTGGAACAGGATAAAATGAAGCTTCAGTTTCAGATGCATAAAAGAAGCGGAACCGATGTTGTTGTTTTGGAGGAAGTAAGTAAGGCTTTTGCTGATAAGGTCCTTTTGGAGCGGGTGAATATGCATGTGAGGTTTCAAGAGCGGGTAGCATTAATTGGAGAAAATGGTACAGGAAAATCAACCATATTGAAAATGATACTGCAGGCTGAGAGTGCGGATGAAGGGACAGTGTCTGTTGGTAGTAATATTCATGTCGGTTATTTATCGCAGCATGTGTTGGAAATGGATGAAGAAAAATCGATTTTGGATGAATTCCGGGATCAAGTTCATATGGATGTGGGAGAGGCGCGTAGTGTTCTGGCGAAATTTCTCTTTTATGGGAATACTGTTTTTCAAAAAGTAAAATCATTAAGTGGCGGAGAAAAAATGCGTCTGCGCCTTGCCCAGCTTGTCCATCAAAATCATAATTTACTCATTCTGGATGAACCGACCAACCATTTGGATATTGCGTCTAAAGAAGTACTGGAAGATGCATTGGAACAATTTCCTGGTACCATTATTGCAATTTCTCATGATCGTTATTTTTTAAATCGATTGTTTCCCATCACTTATTTATTAGCGGATAAAAAGCTAACCCGTTATGAAGGAAATTATAGCTTTGCAAGAGAGAAATGGAAATATTAGTCTTGAACAAAGAAAGCCATTTCATTGCATTCCATATGCCGGAACGCGTATAATTTTCAATATGAAAAATCATCTATCGAAAAAGGAGCGATCTTATGCAATATGTAACTTTGAATAATGGTTTACGCATGCCACAGCTTGGCTATGGTGTATGGCAGGTACCTGATGAAGAAGCAACACCTGCTGTTGCGAAAGCATTGGAGACGGGCTTTCGCTCGATTGATACAGCAATGGTTTATCAAAACGAAGCTGGTGTTGGTCGTGCACTAGCCAAAAGCGATGTTCCGAGAGAAGATCTATTTATTACCACAAAGGTTTGGAACGCAGATCAAGGTTACGATAATACATTAAAGGCTTTTGAGGATAGCTTAAAAAGATTGGGATTGGATTATGTTGATCTTTATTTAATTCATTGGCCAACTCCGGAGTTCGATCAATATGTAGACACATATAAAGCTTTGGAAAAGTTATACAAGGACGGCAAGGTGAAGGCGATTGGAGTTTGCAACTTTCATATTGAACATTTGCAACGGTTGCTGGATGAATGTGAAATTGTCCCTGCAGTAAACCAAGTTGAATGCCATCCATATTTACAGCAGCAGGAGCTTAAAGATTTCTGTAAACAACATCAGATTTATGTGGAATCATGGAGTCCCCTACAACAAGGTGGCGAGGTGCTGAAGGATGATGTCATTGTTGGGATTGCAGAAAAACATGGCAAAACACCTGCCCAGGTGGTTATTCGCTGGCATTTACAATCGGAATCTATCGTTATTCCAAAATCAGTGACACCGTCCCGCATCGAAGAAAACTTCCAGGTATTTGATTTTGAATTAAGTGATTCGGATATGGCAGAGATTGCTGGCATCAATCGAAATGAACGGAAGGGACCAGATCCTGCAGAAATGAATAATCGGTAAAAATAAACCATTCAGTTTTACGCTAAAAATTGCGTGATGCTGGATGGTTTTATTTTTCACAGATTAACTGGCTGTAAGCCCCCCACATCAAGGGTTTTTGTTGATAACAAGCATTGTAAGTGGGGGGATCAACAGCCAGTAAAGGCCTGATTGGTTCAACTAACAATCAGTGGGTGAAGTTAGTAATTTAACCAAAAACCCTTTTCACTGTCTCTGCATATTCTGTGAAAAAGTCTGGAATATCCTGTTGATCCAGTCCATCTGTCATATGATTTGCAATAGATTCGTTGTACCATCTTTGGAGTTCTACTCCAGCATGGAATTTGTCCCAAACTGATTCACCATGTGATTGTAGGGCTTTTTCGACATCAAGAAGATTGTCGAGTTTATCAGCGACGATTAAATACTTTACTTCAGGTTCAGCAGATTTTACTGTATCAATGGTATGCTGTTTCCGCTCACGCCATGTTTTCGATTTATCTTCTGTGTGTGCTGCAACAATTTCGGTAATCCGTTTGCCAAAACGTTCTTCAATGTCTTCTAAATCATAAACGGTATCTTCCGCAACGTCGTGTAAATAGCCTGCACACACAACCTCATCAGATAAACCTGCTTGCTCCAGGCGCTCCGCTACACGGATTGGATGGACAATATAAGCTTCACGAGAGTTTTTTCTTTTTTGATCGGCATGTGCCTTTGTCGCAAATTCCAAAGCTGCTTGTTTCATTTCTTCCTCCTCCTCTACGATTCGAAAGTGCTATTAGATGTCTATAAATCATAGCACATTTCATGAATTCTTAAAGCATGCTCACCATTGAACAAAATATAGAACAATGGTATAATAAAAGTGGAAAAAGTTAGCAAATATTAATGGAGGTGCAATGATGAGACTAAAGGACAAGGTTGCTGTTGTGACAGGTGCTGGTTCGGGAATGGGAAAAGCAATTGCGCTATTATTTGCGAAAGAAGGGGCAAAAGTGGTTGCCTCAGATTTGAATGAAAATACGGCTAAAGAAGTTGTGACAGAAATAGAACAGGCTGGTGGACAAGGGATTGCAGTTGCTGCGAATGTGGCGCTGGAAAAGGATGTAACGGAAATGATAGACGCGGCAGTCGATACATTTGGTACAGTCGATATTTTAGTTAATAATGCTGGGATTATGGATAATTTTACACCTGCAGATAAGGTGACAGATGAGCTTTGGGAGCGGGTTATTGCAGTAAATACGACCGGACCAATGCGTGCGATTCGTAAAGTATTACCTATTTTTCTAGAGAAAAAGAGTGGCGTCATAATCAATAATGCATCTGTCGGGGGTTTGTACGGTTCACGTGCAGGCGCAGCATATACGGCATCTAAGCATGCGGTGATTGGATTAACGAAGAATGTCGGCTTCCAATATGCGAATGAAGGCATTCGCTGTAATGCTATTGCACCAGGAGGCGTTAATACAAATATTGGTACGACCATGACGGAGCCAGATGCTTTTGGAATGGGGCGTGCTATGAGTGGCTCGGATAATAATCCACGTGCAGGAGAATCAGAGGAAATTGCCACGGTTGCGCTTTTCCTTGCTTCTGATGAATCTAGCTTTGTAAACGGTGTGACAATCACCGCGGACAGTGGGTGGACGGCGTACTAACTTATATAAATATTGATACAAGGAAATTCATGGCCACCAGATCATTTTAACCATGCAGGCTTCATCCTTATGTGAGGATGCTAGCCTGCATACTTTTTTTGGAAACAGAAAAGAATATGGTCTGTGAAAGTCTTCTTCCTAAATTATAAACATTTAAGCTTGTTTCCAGTACCCAAACAATTCACTTTCCTATTTTTCCAAGAACAAGTACACTAATGTTACGTTGAGAATATGATACTGTCCTCTCGGTAGTACCATTGTTTTAAAGCAAGGATTTAATTAAATGAAGCGAAAAATCTTCCCCCTTCAAGCATGTGAAGGATATAGCCCTTCAAATTTGAAGCAAGGTGTCTAATAATAGATGATGGAGTGAATGGTGATGACAATGGAAGAAGGAATTAATAAACGAAAAACAGAGCATATTCGGCTTTGTCTTACAGATCAGGTGGAGGGCGTCAATCAATCAACAGGCTTGGAAGGTATTGCTTTTATCCACAATGCGCTTCCAGAAATCAATTTTAATGATATTGAAATTGGAAGTAGCTTTTTAAACAAGTCTTTGCAAGCCCCGTTTCTGGTCAGCTCTATGACAGGCGGTTCCAAGCTGGCTGCTGAGATCAATCAGAATCTAGCGGTTGCAGCAGAGGAGAAAGGGTGGGCCATTGCGTTGGGGTCGACACGAGCATTATTGGAAAGTGATGCGCATCAGGAGTCTTTTCTCATTCGTAAACAGGCTCCAACTGTCCCGCTGATTGCGAATCTTGGAGCGGTACAATTGAATTACGGCTATGGTGCAGAAGAAGCACAACGAATTGTTGATCGAACGGAAGCGGATTCGCTTGTACTTCATTTAAATAGCCTGCAGGAGGTTATTCAGGATGAAGGTGATTTGAATTTTGAAAGCCTGCTGCCTAAAATTGAAAAACTATGTAAAACGCTAACCGTTCCGGTGGGAGTAAAAGAAGTTGGATTTGGTATTGATGGTACGGTGGCAGAACAATTATATCAAGCAGGTATATCATATATCGATGTAGCTGGTGCAGGCGGTACTTCGTGGAGTCAGGTAGAAAAACTGCGCTCACAGGACCCATTAAGAAAAGCGGCTGCGGAGGCGTTTAATAATTGGGGAATTCCTACAAAGGATTGTATTGTCTCTGTTCGCAGTAAGCTAAGTCAAGTTCCGATAGTAGCGAGTGGTGGCATGAAGACAGGTGTTGATGCCGCGAAAGCAATTACAATCGGTGCGGACTTGATCGGCTTCGCAAGAAAATTACTGCAGGCTGCGACTGAATCCGTTGATGCGGTTATCCGTGAAATGGAACAGATAGAACTGGAACTAAAAATTGTCATGTTCGGAATCGGTGCGAGAAATCTATCCGAATTAAAAAATACAAAACGCATATCCATCATGGGAAAATCATTATTAGAGAGCTAAAGCCTAAGTGCTTTGGCTTTTTTATTATATGGGAAGTTCCATGTCGGCAGTAAAACAGTATCCGGGCTCTGAATTATGTTTCAGTTTTGGTTGATATTTGGTTTATATGCGATGAATAGAATGGTTCATCAATTGAAGCAGTTATTTGTGTAATAGCAATTTTACTTCATTTAACTTCAAACTGTTTGTAACTGTGTGAAAAGGGTATATGCTACACAAAAGCATGAAGGAGTGAATCATATGCCTTGGACCATGAAAGACTATCCAGATTCCATGAAAAACTTGGACGACATCACAAAGAAAAAGGCAATTGATATTGCTAATTCAATGGTGGATGAAAATTATGATGAATCGCGTGCGATACCTATTGCAATGGAACAAGCAAAGAAATGGCGTAAAAATGCTAGTAAAAAAGAGTTGGAACAGTATCAAGCTAGCGGCAATCCGACAACACGGTCAGAGGAAGGAAAGAAGTATGCAAGCAACCCGGAACGGTTGGAGGAGGGTGAGCAGGTGCTTAAGCATGAAGATGGTTGGGCGGTAAAATCAAGTCATGCCAAAAAGCCAACTGCTGTTTTCGAACAAAAAGAAGCAGCAGTCAAACGTGCCAGGGAAATTGCCAAAAACAAAGGAACCAAGCTTACCGTTTATACGACGGACGGATCTGTTCAAGAGCAACAGACGTATAGCAGTTAAATGATGGTGAATAATCGGAAATCGAACGCTTATTCATAGATGAAGAGAGTCGGCTCCACGTCGATTCTCTTTATTATTTGTCACAGATTAACTGGCTGTAAGATTCCCACTGCAATAATTTTTGTTGATCACAAGAATGGTAAGTGGGGGATCAACAGCCAGTAAAGGCCTGATTGGTTCAACTAACAATCCGTGGGGGAAGTGCGAAACCCCCACGGATTGAAGTTTCACCTTATGGATGGGTGTGCAATCCCTTTTCCTAAGCACTTCAGTAACTATAATGTTCATTTCTGTGCTAAAATAAGGCAGAAATGAGGTGTCCTTATGAAAATTCAAATTTGGTCCGATTTTGTCTGTCCCTTTTGCTATATTGGCAAGCGCAGACTTGAAAAAGCACTTACTCACTTCCCAGAAGATGGAACCATTTTACTAGAATATAAAAGCTATGAATTGGCTGCTGATGCATCAAAATACACTGGAAAAAACATGCATGAAGTACTTGCCGAAAAATATAATATGTCCTTAGCGCAAGCACAAGAAATGAATGCAAATGTTGGTAAACAAGCTGCGGAAGAAGGGCTCGCTTATCAATTTGATACGATGAAACCTACGAATACATTTGACGCCCATAGATTAGCAAAGTATGCTGCTTCAAAAGGGAAGGGCGCAGAAATGACAGAAAGATTGTTAAAAGCATACTTCACAGATTCCTTGTTAATAAGTGATGCTACTGTCCTAGGAGAACTCGCTGAAGAAATTGGTCTCCAAGCAAAGGAAGCAATTGCTTTACTGCAATCCAATGATTTTGCCTCCCATGTACGTGCAGATGAACAGCACGCGAGGCAAATCGGCGTCCAGGGTGTTCCTTTCTTTGTTTTCAATGATAAATATGCAGTTTCCGGGGCCCAACCAGTAGAAACATTTATTCAAGTCATCGATAAAGTGCGAAAAGAAGAACAGGAAAAACCAATGCTTCAATCCTTTACTTCTGATGCCGCTGAAACCGGATATTGCACTGGTGACAGCTGCGGGGTAAATAAAAAACAATAGATGAATGAATCGTAAGGTCTGCTTAACTGAAGCGGGCCTTTTTGTATGTTTAAAAATATGGTTATTCTGATGGACCAGGTTGTATGTCATGAGGGTTAACTTGAGGTCGCACGCCGATATTCCAAAGTCGCATGTCTTGGAGGCAAAGTCGCATGTCTTAACTGAAAACGCGCATATCCCGAATCAAATTACTTGTGCAAGATACGTTGCCCTGCCGTTGAGTCAATTCAACATATATAGATACAATGCATACCAAGCGCAGCTTTGTGTCTAATTTGTGAACTTCTTTAAAAGTAAAATAAAGGGATGAATGCTATCAGATATTGCCATAGGTGGATTTTTCACTTTAAGCATAGTGAAAACCCAAGAAAACGCTTAAGGAAAACGAGTTCTCTTTGCTGATTTTGGTTGACGGAAGTCACAATTATGATATACTCAACTTAGGTATCTAATTGATAATGAATCTCATTCTTAATTAGAATGATTTTAATTTAAAAGTTATTATCGTCGCATATAACTAGGGGGAATATGACAAAGAAAATCAATACCTTACCGCCCGGGTGTTTCTATCGCTAGATTTTCGAATAACGAGAAGGAATTACTATGAAGATACGATACTTGGTTTTAGCACTGATTGTTTTATCTATTACATCCGTTTTCATTGGCGTATCCGATATATCTCCTTTAGATATATTTTCATTAACAGAAGACCAGGCACGAATCTTATACATTAGTCGGGTGCCAAGGCTTGTCAGTATTTTGATAGCTGGTATGAGCATGAGTATATGTGGTTTGATCATGCAGCAGCTTAGTAGAAATAAGTTTGTTTCACCTACGACTGCTGGTACGCTTGATTCCGCAAGATTAGGTGTACTCGTCTCCATGATGATGTTCGCATCAGCCAGTCCATTACAAAAAATTTCTATTTCATTTATTTTTGCATTGTTGGGTACCTTTGTATTTATGAAAATTCTAGAAAAGATCAAGTTTAAGGATGCTATTTTCATCCCGCTAGTTGGTTTAATGTTTGGTAACATCATTAGTTCACTGTCCACTTTCTTTGCTTATAAAAATGATTTGATTCAGAATATGTCCTCCTGGATGCAGGGAGACTTTTCTATGATTATGACAGGTAACTATGAGCTAATGTATGTAAGTATACCGATTTTGGCACTTGCTTTTCTATATGCCAATAAATTTACAATCGCAGGAATGGGCGAGGATTTCGCAAAGAATTTAGGACTTAACTATCGGCAGGTCGTCAATCTAGGTTTAGTTATTGTCGCACTTGTTACGGCATCCGTTGTCTTATCTGTTGGAGTTATTCCATTCCTAGGATTGATTATCCCGAACATCGTTACCATTTATCAAGGGGACCATTTGAAGAAGAGCCTGACACATACCGCGTTGTTAGGTGCTATATTCGTTTTGATTTGCGATGTGATTGGCAGGATTATCATTTATCCATACGAAATACCTATCAGCCTAACCGTTGGTGTAATTGGCAGTGCAATCTTTATTTATCTGCTTATGAGGAGAAAGAAATATGGGTTATAAGAAAAAGACAATTATCCTCGCCATCATCGCGGTGCTGTTAGCAGCTTTATTTATCTTTTATGATTTGCATGGTAATATTGGTTACATTTTGCCACGCAGAATCATTAAAGTAGTGGCAATTATTATTACTGGTGGAGCCATTGCATTTTCAACAACTATCTTTATGACAATAACGAATAACCGGATATTGACACCGAGTGTGCTAGGGCTGGATTCGTTATATCTATTGATTCAAACTGTTATTATCTTTGTGTTTGGTTCACGTTCGCTGGTGATGATGAGTAGTAATCTAAACTACCTTGTTTCCATCGGAGCGATGATTATATTTTCATTTGTCCTCTTCCGAATCTTGTTTAAGGGAGAGTCAAATAACATATACTTCCTCCTATTAATCGGGATGATTTTAGGAACATTCTTTGGAAGCTTTACATCGTTTATGCAAGTGTTAATTGATCCAAATGAGTTTATGGTAGCGCAAGACCGTATGTTTGCAAGTATCAACAACGTTAATACGAACTTGGTTTATTTATCCATCGTAGTTGTTATTCTAATTACCCTTTACTTCTTAAGGTATTTGAAATATTTGGATGTACTTGCATTAGGAAAGGATCACGCAGTCAATCTTGGTGTGCCCTATGATTTTGTCATCAAGCGTTTATTGATTGTTGTAGCTGTGTTAATTTCTGTAGCGACAGCACTGATCGGTCCGATTACATTCTTAGGCCTGTTAGTGGTTAATGTCGCTTATGAATTCTTAAAAACATATCGCCATACCTATTTAATTATCGGTTCTATATTAATTAGTATTATTGCATTACTTGGCGGGCAATTTATTGTAGAAAAGGTATTTACTTTTAATACAACGATAAGTGTAATTATTAACTTCATCGGTGGCATTTACTTCATTTATCTTTTGTTAAAGGAGAATAAATCATGGTAAAAATTAAGAATGTCTTTAAAATGTACAATCAAAAGAAGGTTATTGAGGATGTTTCCCTGGAAATTGAAAAGGGTTCTATTACATCTTTCATTGGCCCGAACGGTGCAGGAAAAAGTACGTTGATTTCAATGATTAGTCGACTGATCGCAAAAGATGAAGGTGAAATCACCATTGATGGCTATGACATCATGCATGTGAAAAATAATGAACTAGCGAAAAAGATTTCTATTTTGAAGCAATCCAATTCTATTAATTTAAAATTAACGGTGCGCGAATTAATTTCCTTTGGGCGCTTCCCTTACTCTCAAGGAAGATTGACGAAAGAGGATTGGGATAAGGTGGAAGAAGCCATTGACTATATGGAGCTTCGCGACATGCAGCATAAATATTTAGATGAGCTTAGTGGTGGTCAACGTCAACGTGCGCATATTGCCATGGTTATTGCACAGGATACAGAATATATCCTATTGGATGAGCCTTTGAATAACCTTGACATGCGTCATTCTGTTCAAATTATGAAGACATTGCGCCGTTTGGTTGATGAGCTAGGTAAAACAATATTAATTGTTATCCATGATATAAATTTTGCATCATGCTATTCTGACCATATTGTTGCATTGAAGGATGGAAAGATTGTCAAACAGGGGAGAACCTGTGATGTGATTGACAAATGCGTATTACGCGATATTTACGATATGGATATCGATATCAAGCATATTGATAACCAAAGAATTTGTGTTTATTTTTAACCGCTAATGTTGCAAGCCTAGACGAATGTGAATTGGATGTTGTTCCGGGAGAAATGAAAAAATAGCTTTTCTTACTTTGGTTATTAGAATCAGCATAAACCAAAGTAAGAAAGCAAAAAAATCCCTTTTATTGAACATGCCGTGCCTGGCAATCATCAATAAAAAGGAAATTCGCTTATATATATATTCTAACCTACTTTGTTCTTTGGGTAAATGAATATGATGTTTCATACATTGCATATAAAATTCTACATGTATTGAGCGCTCAGTACATAAAATAAGAACGGCTCATTTGCTGTATATATTTTCCCGACAAGTCAAATTACATTCATTTGGGTGCTGCAGCATTAGTGCTTTCAAATAAAATGTACCTTAATGGAAAAGGAGTTTTTTAGATGAAGAAGCTTTTATGGATGCTCGCATTGAGCATGTTAGTTATTGGGCTGGCTGCTTGTGGTTCAGACAAGTCCAACGATAAAGAAGAAGGCAGTAATGCAGATGATAATGCTGCACAGGAAGAAGAAACAATTACAGTAAAGCATGAGCTTGGGGAAACAGATGTAGACAAAAACCCTGAGAAAGTAGTTGTCTTTGATTATGGTACACTAGACAGCTTAGATAAGTTAGGCGTAGAAGTAGTTGGTATTCCTAAGTCTGGAACAGTTCCATCTTATTTGAGTAAGTATGAAGATGATAAGTATGAAAATGTTGGTGGCTTAAAAGAACCTGACTTGGAAAAAATTGCTGAAATTGATCCGGATTTGATTATTATTTCTGGCCGTCAATCCAGTGTGTATGATGAATTGAAAAAGCTTGGACCAACGATTTATATGGGTGTAGATACAACAAGATATATGGATTCCTTCCATGAGAACCTTGAAGTACTTGGCCAAATTTTTGATAAAGAAGATGAAGTAAAAGCAGAAGAAGATAAGATTAAAGCGTCTATCGAAGCATTGAAAGAAAAAGCAACGGAAAATGATCAAAAAGCGCTTGTTATTTTGGCTAATGATGATAAAATCAGTGCTTACGGATCACAATCCCGATTCGGAATTATTCATGATGTATTTGGTGTACCGGCAGTAGATGAAGATATTGAAGCATCCACACACGGTATGAATGTTACGTTTGAATATGTTGTGGAAAAGGATCCAGATTTATTATATGTAGTGGACCGTACTGCTGTTGTAGGCGGCGAGTCTTCCGCGAAGCAGGTTGTTGAAAACGATCTTGTGAAGAATACGAAGGCATACAAGGAAGAGAACATAACTTACTTGAACCCAGAGTACTGGTATCTTTCTGGCGGTGGGTTACAGTCCGTCCAAGAAATGATTAATGAAATTGATGCAAGTCTAAAATAATAAGACATTCAAATGTTATTTGAAAAAAAATCGACAATGCTGTCTTGCGGCCTTGTCGATTTTCTATTATTAAGAGCAGAATATCGAAACATCTAAATGTGGAAAAAGTGTGGGAAATTTCTGCTAAAATGTCATGTAACTTTAACTATTAGCTATAAAATGTACAGTGATAGGATTTAATAGCTATGTAGTACATAGAAACGTTTGCAACAGAGGGTTGAAATATGGTTGAATAGAGACATACTGTTTTGAGAAATGGGGTTAATGGAATGATGAAAAAAATAATGCTACTGATGCTGTCAATAGGTTTGGCAATCGGATTGGCTGCATGCAGTGGAAGCGATAAAGACAAGGATAAAGACGCAAGTAAGGATAAGGATGAAGGACAAGAACAACAAGAGCAACAAGAGCTAACCATTGGCGATGATGAAAAAGTCGCTGAAGATGATATTGTTGCACAAATTAACGACAGTGAAGTAAAAGGTTTATTGTATAATGCGGTATATGCCCAAACAAAAACACAAATGCATCAATATGGACAGGATGTTAGCGACAAAGATGCTGTGAAAGACTATGCCTTGGATGAATTAATCGCCCAAGAATTGGTGAAACAGCAAGCTGCTAAAGAGGGAATTGAAGTATCGGAGAAACAAGCCAAGAAGGAATTGGATAAGCTGAAAAAAGAAAATGAAGAACAGCTCACTGCTTATCTGGAGGAATATGGCTTAACAGAAGATGCATTTCAAGATCAATTGAAATTCGGCCTCATTCTAGAAAAGTATATGGATGAAAAGCTGGAGTATGAAAAAGTAACGGAAAAAGAAACAAAAGAAATGTATGATCAGCTAAAAGAGCAAAATGAAGAAATAGAATCATATGACAAATTGAAGGATCAAATTCAAGAATCACTGGAAAACCAAAAGAAAAATGAATCCCTTCAAGCACAGCTGGAAGAATGGAAAAAAGACGCTAAAATCGAAAAGAAAATCTAAGCATTGTAAAACCTGTAGAAGGGGGCATCCCATCTACAGGTTTTTTCACGCGCGAACATGATAAATGACTCTCCTGTAAAAATGAGACTCTCGCTTTGCATTTGACTTAAATAATCAGTTGATCCCCTCTTGAAATTAAACTCACTTAGCGTTTGAGTCAAAAAATCCGCTGATATCCTTGTAAAATTCACCTCACTTGCTATTTGAGTTAAAAATTTTACCAATCCTCTATACAAATTAAACTCAACTGGTAGTTTAAGATTTTCGTTGGAACGAGTGTCAGCACCACACCTGGTAAGTGGCATACTTAGCTTACACCATTGCTTTACATGACATACTGGAGCACCAATTATAGAGGGTTAATTTTGCCCGTAGTTGTTCAAGGAATTTATACTTTTTTAACACCAGTTTTTCCAAATAAAATGCTATACTGTAAGAAGATAGAAATGAAAAGCAACAGGTGGGGTTCCGCTTGGCAACAGAGAGAGGGAAATAAGCTGAAAAAGAAATATTTGGTGCTGGTTGCTAGTTTGTTAATTGGCTCTGTGTTTATTGCCATGCTGAATATGCCTTCTGAGGCAAGGTCGAAGCAAATCGAGCGTCCAATCGTTTTTGTGCATGGATATAAAGGGACTGCCAATTCGTTTGGAAATATGTTAACCCGTTTTGAAAATAAGAATTGGGGAAAAAAAGCTTTAATATACCGTGTTACTCCAAAAGGAAAACTAAAAACAACATATCTTGGTAAAGCAGAGGGGAAGCCTGCTTTTGTCCAAGTGATTTTTGAAAATAATCGAGCTTCATTCCAGGATACAACCGAATGGTTAGCAAAGGTATTGAGGCATTTAAAGGAAGTACATCACGTAGATTCCATTCATCTGGTTGGTCATTCCATGGGAGGAATTGTCTCTGTAAAATATACCTCGGAATATAGTCAGGGTGATCAATACCCAGCGGTGGATCGCTTAGTCGTGCTTGGAAGTCCATTTGATGGCATTTATAATCAAGCCTACTTCCAGATTCATCAGGATGCCGCAGCAGAAGACTTAAAAAGGGAATCAGCTTCGTTAGAGCTTTTGCGTGCAAATCAAACGGCATTCCCGGAGCAAGTAAAGGTTTTAAGCATTGGAAGTACAGGGGATTCTGTAACGACTGTTGAGAGCATACAATCATTAGAAAAGATTGTTCCTGCAAACCAGTTACAGGAAATCATGATTACAGATCCGAATCTTGGGCATAGTGATTTGCATGAGAGTCTGCAGGTCGATCAAGCAGTTTATGATTTTTTATCGGAGGATGAATTATCAGAGGATTTATCGTGACAGGATAGGCCTTCTTCCCTTAAAATGATAAAGATGGCTTCGTTTCATTCATATGAACGAAGGAAAATGGTAAAGGAATGATTTTTAGTGGCAAGTCAACAGACGTATTTAGACCTAATCGGTTTGACATCTAAGAATAATGTGCTGATAGATGAGCAGCTGCATAAGCATACGTACACCAGATTGGGTGGAGCGGCTGATTATTTTGTAACACCAGAAACGTATGAAGAAGTGCAAGCAATTGTGAAATATGCAAACAAGCATCACATACCATTCACTTTGTTGGCAAATGGCTCCAACCTTATTGTAAAGGATGGTGGTATACGCGGTATTGTGATGAATTTGTATAAGCTTGGTTCTATACAAACGAATGGTGAATCCATTGTTGCGCAGAGTGGTGCAAGAATTATTGATGTTTCCAGAGAGGCACTGCAGCAAAAACTGACTGGTTTAGAATTTGCTTGTGGAATTCCGGGCTCCGTCGGTGGTGCGTTGTACATGAATGCAGGTGCCTATGGTGGAGAAATCAAAGATGTGCTCGTTAGTACCGTTGTCGTGGATCAGCAAGGAGAACTGCGCACGCTCACCGCTGCGGAACTTGATTTATCCTATCGCACAAGCAATATACCAACACATGGCTATATTGTGCTTGAAGCAACCTTTGCATTGAAAAATGGAGAGTACGATGAAATAAAAGCTGTAATGGATGACCTGACGTTTAAACGGGAGTCCAAGCAACCACTCGAATATCCTTCATGTGGTAGTGTATTCAAACGCCCGCCGGGGTATTTTGCGGGTAAACTCATCCAGGATAGTGGGTTACAAGGGAAGCAAATTGGTGGTGCACAGGTTTCATTAAAGCACGCCGGGTTTATCGTCAATAAGGATCATGCTACTGCGGAAGAATATATTGATTTGATTCATTTTGTGCAGGCTTCTGTAAAAGAGAAGTTTGGTGTCGCATTGGAACGAGAAGTACGAATTATAGGTGAAGATCCAGTTAAATAATTAATGTATCACAACAGCTTGTGTATCTGGTTACGGGTATACAAGCTGTTTTTGAATGCAATAATATACGAAAAGGAATGAAGAACTTGCATAATGAATTCAGACTATAGATATAATTGCCTATTTTCCAATTGCCATCTTTTGTAAATGTAGCTTATATAGTACGATGGATGAAGAGGATGATAGAAGGGAGATTAATGGAGTGAAGTATGTTTTGTTTTCAAAACTACCTTTCACGTTCATGATTTTGCTTTTATTCATATGTATAACATCACTTGCTGGCTGCTCCAATAAAGAAGTGAATAAAGTGAATGATGGAAAGGAAGTTCAAGAGGAATCAACTGATGTAATTGCAGATCATCAACAGGAACAGAAGGAACATACAGACGAAACGACGGAAGTAGATGAAGATATCGTAAAGGAGGATATCCTGCTGGATGGTCAGGTTACTGTTGAAGGGGATGGAATTCGAATTGAGGGGAAAAGTAATTTAGCGGAAGGAACTGTTGTACAAGCGAATTTATTGTATAATCCGTTTAATACCTATCGATCAACCACAAAACCGTCAACGAATGAAAAAGTCGAGGTGGATCAAGACGGAAATTTTAATATGGAATTATCCTTTTCCAAATTCTCCAATCATGACTTTTTAGCGTATTATCGTGGCAGGGAAATCGAAGTGGAAATGGAAGTCTTAATGACTGAATCTAAACAGCCTGATGAGGTAAAAACATTGTACGGTGAACATGGTGAAAATTTTCGCGGACCTTTCACATATACATATGATAGACGAGAGGAAGTATATCATAAAATAGCGACCTCTGTTTATGTGATTATTGGTGATGAACAAAAAGTATACCCATTTGCACAGCCAAATCGTTTGCCTGAACCTGATGACTATGGCAGTCCCCATATTTGGATCAAATTAGATGATATTACGTTTGACCATAAGTATTTTTACATCCATGGACAATCCAATCTAATAGAGGGAACTGCATTGATAGGTGGTTATTATGCAGATCGTAGAAAGCGCGCGCAGGATGGGCATGAAAATCGCACCTACGTAGAACCAGATGGCACCTTTTTATTGCGAGTTGGTTATCGTTCATTTATGGAGGACGGTTTTATTTGGATTCGCAGCTGGGGAGACCTCTCCCATCCAACGTATAATGCTTTGTTAAGGGATGCGTATGGTGAGGAGTTCGAAAATATAGAGGGAGAGTATGTCATAAATAATGAGGTGGAGGACAGGAAAGAAATTGAGATTATTTTAAACCCACCTACGCCTGAGTTAGCGGTACCAGAGGGAATGGACTTAACTGGTGAGGACGAGGAATTGAAACTCCAAGTCCCTGATGATGTGCTATTTAATTTTGATAAAAGTGAATTGTTAACAGATGCTAAAAAAACATTAGATGAAGTAATAGAACTGCTAGAACCCCTTGATAAAGATACGGTGATTCAGATTAATGGACATACGGATAATCAAGGTGAGGCAGATTATAATATGAAGTTATCAGAAGAACGGGCCAGGGCAGTGTTAGCTTATTTAGAAAAAAATGGCGACATCTCACATTTAGCTATTACAACGAAAGGTTATGGTAAAACAAAACCAATTGCGTCCAACGAAGATCCGGAAGGCCAACAACGGAATCGCCGAGTGGAAATCGTGATGAATGCAAAAGATGAGTAGACAAAGCGGGCAGCGATGATTGGTTGCCCGCTTTCCATTTTAACTGTCAACTGGGTCTAGAGAATGAGATGCTTGGAAGATATTTCCAAGGATTTGGAAAAACGTATCCATGGTGTCATCTGTTCCGATGGTAATTCTTAAATAGTTTTGAATGGGCGCCTGGTTAAAATGTCTCACAAGCACCTTATTTTGTTTTAGTGCCTGATATAAATCCTCTGCCCTGTATCGATAGTGAGAGACAAATAAGAAATTAGCTTTTGAAGGTAGGACATGAAATCCCATCTGTTTTAATCGCTCACAGCAATTCTGGCGGGTTTGAATAATAGCAGAGGTAGTTTGCTTAAAATAATCCATATCCTTCCAAGCAGCTTCTGCACCTACCATCGCAAGTCGATCAATTGTATAAGAGTTGAAGGAATCCTTCATACGAATGAGTGCTTCAATCAGATCTGGATGCCCAAATGCAAAGCCAACCCGAAGCCCAGCCAATGCTCTCGATTTCGAAGTCGTCTGTACTACAAGTAAATTTGGATACTGATCTATTAGGGAAATAGCTGACTCACAACCAAAATCAACGTACGCCTCATCAATAATTACAACTTGATCTGGATTGTTTTCTGCAATATCTGCAATATGTTGAAGTGGCAATTCGATTCCAGTTGGGGCATTCGGATTCGGAAAAATGACACCACCAGGTGATTGGAAATAATCCTCGGGCCGCAATGTATAGTCCCGATTCAAATCCATTTCTTCATAAGGAATATGAAACAACTTACAATAAACAGGATAAAAACTATATGTGATAGCTGGAAAACGAATCGCTTTACCAGGTTCGAAAAAAGCCATAAAGGAAAAAGCAAGAACTTCGTCTGACCCATTACCAACAAAAACCTGATCAGCACGGAGATTATAGCTTTTCGCAACGGTGCTACGTAAGGAATCAACAGTTGGTGAAGGGTAGAGATGAAGCTTTTCAGTCTCCGCAACAATGGCTTTTTTAACAGTTGAAGATGGCGGATAAGCATTTTCATTCGTATTCAGTTTTAAGATATCCGGGTCATTTAACTGTTCCCCAGGAATATAAGGTTCCGTTCGCTTCACCATGCTGCTCCATAAAGGATTCATTTGATTACCTCCTGTAAACTTCAACTCTGAATCTAAAATAGGATGAACTCGCGCGCCGGACAGATTAAAGTCGCGCATCAACCAGCACAACTCGCACATAGAAAATTTAAAATGAAGGAATCGGCCCGCCGATTCCACCCCAATCTAAAAGAATCTGTTCACTTCATTTGGCCAGAAGTCGCATGCCTTGGCACCTAGCCCGCATACCTTTAGCTCGAACTCGCATGCCTCAGCCCCAATCTCGCATCGGTTTAGTCCAAAGTCGCATACCTTTGATTGGAAGCCGCATGCATCAAGAGTGAAGAAATCGGCAGTTGCCGATTTCAAGATCATATAAAAAGCTAAAACCTAAGAACTCAGGCCCAACTCGCGCATCAATCGGGAGAACTCGCGCACCAATCGGGTAAAGTCGCGCGCCACTAGGCCCAACTTGCGCATCAATCGGGTAAAGTCGCGCGCCACTAGGCCCAACTCGCGCACCAGACGGGTAAAGTCGCGCGCCATCAGGTCCAACTCGCGCCCCGACCGGGAGAAGTCGCGCGCCACCAGGCCCAACTCGCGCACCAATCGGGAGAAGTCGCGCGCCAACCACCCAAAGTTGTGCACGAGAGGGGGGCTTATTGTTTTGCTTCTGTTTTTGCGATATGTCGTTTGACGAGCTCTTCGTTAATATCGTTGATGGTGACATTGCTTTGTTGCATTAAGACAAGTGTATGGAAGACGAGGTCTGCAATTTCCCACGTTAGTTCTTCAGGATCTTCATTTTTGGCTGCGATAATGACTTCACTTGCTTCCTCGCCAACTTTTTTGAGTACTTTATCGATTCCCTCTTCAAATAGATAGGTGGTGTAGGATCCTTCCAATGGATTAGCTTGTCGCTTACGAATAACTTCTACAACGTTTCTTACGGCGTTCCGGTTGGGTGCTTCTGTTTCCCATTCCGTACGGTAAAAGCACGTGTTATTTCCTGTGTGGCAGGCGGGCCCAAGTGGTTCGACTTGTACGAGCAAGCTGTCCCCGTCACAGTCTTTGGCTATACTTTTGACCAGCTGTCTGTTCCCGGAGGTTGCGCCTTTATGCCATAGTTCTTGGCGGGATCTGCTAAAAAACCATGCTTCACCGGTATCGATTGTTTTTTCTAATGCTTCTGCATTCATATATGCTACCATTAGCACATCTCCAGTATGAAAATCTTGTACAACTGCGGGAATTAATCCATTTTCCTGAAAAGATAGTTGTTCGATTGAAAAGGTCATGCGTTATTCCTCCCAATGCTCAAGCTTTCCGCAAGATATTGCTTCAGAGCTGGTATTTGTATGTCATCGTAGTGGAACACAGAGGCGGCAAGTGCGGCATCTGCTTTTCCTTCCTGTAGAACGTGTACGAAATGCTCTGGTTTACCTGCTCCGCCGCTTGCGATGACTGGAATGGATACTGCCTCTGCAATAGCGCGGGTTAATTCAATTTGGTATCCATTTTTAACCCCGTCCTCCGATATGGCATTTACAACGAGTTCACCCGCTCCGAGTTGCTCTCCTTGTACTGCCCAATCAATGGAATCGATTCCAGTGTTTTTCTGTCCACCTTGAAGAAAAACCTGCCATTGGCCGGATGTGGTTTTTTGAACGTCCATGGATAAGATGATACGCTCGGATCCGAATGTTGCTGCTGCTTCTTGAAGCAGCTTTGGATTTTTAACTGCGGCACTATTTATGGATACCTTCGCAGCGCCTGCATCAAAAGCCTTTTGGATTGTATCCATCGAGTGGATTCCGCCGCCAATGGTTAATGGAATAGAGATGACTTCAGATACCTGTTTCGCTAGGTCAAATAATGTTTCCCGTTGATTGGTTGTTGCGGTAATGTCGTAAAAAATAAGCTCGTCAGCACCGGCTTGATCATATTTTTTAGCGAACTCAACAGGGTCGGCAATATCTTGAAGGTCAAGAAACTTTTTCCCCTTCACTACTCTGCCGTTATCGATGTCTAAACAAGGGATAATTCGATTAGATGTCATTGCTGTTAACCTCCAGGATGGATTCGAATTTTAGTGTACCGTCATATAATGCTTTTCCGATGATAGCACCATACATTTCCAAATTACGCAGCTGCGCAATATCTGTTATGGTTGTAACACCACCAGATGCTATAACCTGAATATTCGTCGCAGCTTGAATGGCTGCCAGTTCTTTTATATTCGGTCCGCTTAGCATTCCGTCCTTCAAAATGTCCGTATAAACAATCGTTTTAATATCCAGTTTTTCAAGCTTTTGAATGAGTTCCAATGCCTTCATATTGCTCGTTTCTGTCCAGCCATCTGTTGCGACAAGTCCATTGCGGGCATCAATCGATACAGCGATTTTTTCACCATATGCCGCTACGGCTTGTTTTAATAGTGCTTCGTTTTTAATGGCCGCCGTTCCAAGAATCACCCTTGCAACCCCTGCATTCAAATAGGTTTCGATTTGCTGTATCGTACGAATGCCGCCACCTACTTGGACGGGAATGTTTAAGGTCGATGCGATGTCAATCACCATATTTTCATTTAATGAATTACCTGTTCGCGCACCATCGAGGTCAACAAGATGCAGTGCTTCTGCTCCGAGACTTTCCCATTTTCTTGCCATGTCGACTGGTGAATCACCGTAAATTTTCTCTTGGCTATAGTCTCCCTGAATCAATCGGACACATTTACCATCACGAATATCAATTGCCGGAAAAAGTATCATAAATTGTGTACTCCTTATCAATCATTTTTATCACCGATCAACAGCCAGTAAAGGCCTGATTGGTTCAACTAACAATCAGTTGGGGAGTGCGAAAACCTTCACTGATTGAAATTTCACCTTATAAAAATTTCGATATACTACGGATTGGGCTACAGTACTCCTTTAGTGGATGGAACACCTTGGATTCGCTCGTTCTTTTGACTTGCGATATCTAATGCCCGTCCGAAGCATTTGAAAATAGCTTCAATCATATGATGCGTGTTTCTTCCATATTCAAGCTGGATATGCAGGGTAAGCTGTGCCTGATTGACAAACGCTTGAAAAAATTCTTCTGCCAGTTCTGTGTCAAAGCTTCCCACTTTATCCTTTAATCCCTCGACGTGGTAAACGAGGCATGGGCGACCACTAATGTCGATATGGACAGTGGCCAGGGATTCATCCATAGGAATGGAAAGCGAGGCGTAGCGCTGAATGCCTGCTTTGTTTCCAATTGCTTTATAAAATGCCTGCCCCAATGCAATGCCAATATCTTCAACCGTATGGTGTTGATCAACCTCTAAATCACCTTGACAGGTAACCGATAAATCGAATAGTCCATGTGCCGTCATTAATGTCAACATATGGTCAAAGAAACCGACGCCTGTGCTAATATTTGTTTCACCACTGCCATCAATAGAAAATTCCAGATCTATATCTGTTTCAGCTGTTTTTCTTGTAATTCGTTCCGTTCTCATCTTCTCATTCCTTTCTTATTCGAATAGCATTTGCATGGGCTCCTAGACCTTCTTTTTCTGCCAAGGTTATAATGGCCTCACTCGCTTGATCAAGCTGCTGTTGATTGTAACGTATAATGCTGGAACGCTTGATGAAGTCATAAACTCCGAGTGGGGAAGAGAAGGCTGCTGTACCGCTTGTTGGCAAGGTGTGGTTTGGTCCAGCCATATAATCTCCCAACGGTTCTGGTGAATAATGACCGAGAAAAATAGCACCAGCATGCCGAATATGGGTCATACCTTCTTCGGGATTATCAATCATGAGCTGTAGATGCTCAGATGCAATTTCATTAGCTGTTTCCAAAGCTTTCTTACGAGTTCCAGCAATAATGATACTTCCTTGTTTAGATATGGAAGCCCTGATAATCTCCTGACGTTCTAACAACGGGATTTGCCGCTCTACCTCCTGTTGAACAGCTTGGGCTAGTTCTGCATTCGTTGTGATGCAAATAGGTACAGCCTGTTCATCATGCTCAGCTTGGGAAAGTAGATCTGCTGCCACATAGGCTGGATTGGCTGTTTCATCAGCTACAATACATATTTCACTTGGCCCAGCAATCATATCAATCGCCACATCGCCATATACCCATTTTTTTGCACGTGCTACATATGCATTTCCTGGACCAACAATTTTGGAAACCCAGTCGATTGTTTCTGTACCATATGCAAGGGCAGCTATTGCTTGGGCGCCGCCAACTTTGTATACCTGTTTAATACCTACTGCAGCACAGGCGGCTAATACATAAGGGCTAACGGTACCATCCGAACGTGGTGGTGTTGTTACACTAATTGAGGTGACACCAGCAAGTAAGGCAGGTATAGCGTTCATAAGTACAGTGGAAGGATATGCTGCCTTTCCGCCTGGTACATAAATACCCACCCGCTCGATGGCTGTAACCTGCTGACCCAATAGAATACCAGGTTCTGGTTGGATGAACCATGACTTTTCCTTTTGTTCCCGATGGAAGGCAGTAATATTTTCTTTTGCTCGGTTTAATGCCGATAGAAAGGAAGCATCTACTTGTTTCTCAGCAGCACGCCATTCATCAGGCTGTACAGTCAGCGTCTTTAATTCGACATGGTCAAAGTCTTTTGTGTATGCATACAATGCCTCATCACCAAGCTTACGAACATTTGCGATTATTTCTAACACCGTTTTATCCAAATCTTGTTGTGCCGACATATCGGCTGTTCGATTGAGTTGAAATTGTTCTGCACGGATTATTTTCATTGATTTCCCTCCAAAATGGCTTCCAACTGCATGATAAATTGCTGGGTGGCCTTTGTTTTAGTTGCAAAACTAGCTTTATTGGCAATTAATCGCGTACTAATGGTTTCCACCTCTTCGATAATGGACAGACCATTTTCTTTAATCGTTGTGCCTGTTTCAACGATGTCGACGATTACATCTGCCATGCCTATGAGTGGTGCTAGCTCTACGGAACCATTAAGTTTAATGGTTTCAATAGGGATGTTTTTCCGTTCAAAGAATTGTGTTGCGATTACCGGGTATTTGGAAGCGACGGTTAATCTCTGCTTTCGCTTGACTGAATCACCTAGCCCGGCAACGACAAACTGGCAAGCACCAAGACCGAGATCAAGCAGTTCATAAACGTCCGCTCCCGCTTCCATAATCGTGTCTTTGCCCACAATACCAATATCTGCTGCACCAGTTTCAACATAAGTTGGAACGTCTACAGCTTTAACAAACAGAAGTCGATACTTGCCATCAGCAGATTGAAAAACAAGCTTCCTCGTTTGGTCATGAAAATCATCAAATTGGATACCTGCTTGCTCCAGTAGTGAAATGGCATCCTTAGCAATTCTACCTTTTGCTAAAGCGAGTGTCAGCATTTCCATTTATGCGCCCTCCTTGTTGAATAAAATGTGGAATATATATCGATTACATGCTGTTTACGATTAGCTTTCATTGGTAACAGAAGTCGATTGTTCCAGTCTATTTAAAAGTTCATCTATCGTCGAAAAGCTGGTAATTTTATTGGAATTGCTCCAAAGCTCGTCTGTTGTTCCAAGGAATATACGAAACTTCGCATCTATTTCTTCGTACGCATCTTGTTGGTTAGCCGGATAAGTCATTAACTTCCAGCCTTTTTTCCGTAGTGCGGTGACATATGAAATAGCTTCTTGTTGCCTGTTTGAGTCATATTGAAGCAAGATTCCGAGCTGATCTGATGGTTTTATGTTTGGGCTTACCTTTTCAAGTAATAGCTCAACATCATAAGCGAATCCTATGGCAGGTAAATGGCTTTGAAATTGTTCAGCAAGCTGATCGTAGCGGCCACCCATTAGTACCGGCTTGGCAACGGCTTCAACATAGCCTTGAAAAATAACACCAGAGTAATAATTCATATGGTTAATCAGTCCAAGGTCGATAACGATATTTTCTGATGCCCCATATAATTGAAGCAGCTGGAAAATAGCTTTTAACCGCTTCAGTCGCTCCCGCATGTTGGCTGTTGCGATAATCGCTTGGGCACGTTCTAAAACATCTTCTGGTGTACCATAAAGTAATGGTATTTCTTGAATGGCAGTTCTAATTTCCGGTTCTATATTCAAGGGTTGGAGCAGGCTTTTTATACCAGCAATGTTTTTTGCTTGAATGAGCTGTTTCAACTGTTCTTCCACTGCCGGTTTCAATGCTGCCAACTCAGCTAGTTCCTTGAAAAAACCAGCATCGCCAATTTCGATCTTAAAGCTATCAAGCTGTAAATCTTGTAAAATATCCATTGCGAGTACGAGGACCTCTGCATCTGTTTCTGGTGCATCCGGATGAAAGCATTCAATTCCTGCCTGCGTTCCTTGAACATGGCTATTTGGAATAGATTCCCCTTGGCGAAAGACATCTAATATATAGGAATAGCGTTTATTTTTTAGGTTTTTTTGATGAGCCGCATATTGTGAGATCGGAATGGTCACATCAGGTCGCAGCACAAGCACTTTCCCTGTACGGTCAATGACTTTTACCATTTCATCAGGATGAATGGTACCTTTCACATCCATGTACAATTGGTAAGGCTCTAGAATTGGTGTATGAAAAGGCTGGTAGCCATAAGTTGAAAATCTATGATTCATCATGGATATCAATTGTTCTCTCAATGGTGCATCCGATTCTTGATTCGGTTTAAATCTATCAGCTAACGGTAGCTTCATGAAAATCTCCTTCCAAACATCTTTATTACTCTATCACTTTACTACACTAAAGTTATATAATATTTTAATGGTTCGAATGGATAAAGTCAACCGTAAATTCAATTAATTTGAAATGTTTGCTATGATATGGCAGTTGATTTAGAATATGAAAAATAAAGGGGAGTGAGTCATATGTTTGATTACCATGTACATAGTGATTTTTCCGCGGATTGCGATACACCGATGGAGGAAACCATTGAACAAGCAATTGCAAATGGTTTGGAAGAAATTTGTTTTACAGAACATATCGATCTTGATTATCCAGATCCAACTATCCAATTTGAATTGGACCAGATTGGCTATGACCAAAAAATAAAACAAATGCAAAGTAAATATGCGGGAAGCATTCGAATTAAAAAAGGTGTTGAAATTGGTGTGCAGCCACATCAATTAGATGATTATCATCGGATTATTACCGAGGATTCTTTTGATTTTGTGATTTGTTCCATGCATACAACGGCTAAAAAGGATCTCCATTCCGGACATTTTTTTGAAGGGAAAACGGTGGAAGAGGCTTTTCGTCAATATTATGCAGAGCTATTATATTGTGTACAGCATTTTCAGGACTATCAGGTACTCGGTCACTTGGATTTAGTGAAACGCTATGTAAAAAGAGAAAGCAAGGATGCTTGTCACGATCTCATTGCCGAAATATTTAAGGAGATTATTCCGCTTGGAAAAGGTATTGAATTGAATACATCTGGCTATCGCTATGGATTAGATGGGGGATTGCCAAGTGTAGATATTTTAAAGTTATATCGTGATTTAGGTGGAGAAATCATTACTTTTGGGTCAGATTCGCATATTGCTTCAACGATTGGTTATCAATTAAACGAATCATTGGATTTATTGTCATCACTTGGCTTTACCCAAATTGCAACCTTCAAAAATCAACAGGTAGAAATGCATTCTATTAAAAAACTGACAGGCACCAAGTAAGATGTCTGTCAGTTTCTTTGTTTATTAGCTTCTAAACCGGTGGAGGAAGTTTTGCAATCGTTCATTTTTAGGATTTTCGATCACTTCACTTGGTGGTCCTTGCTCTGCAATAACTCCTTTGTCTAAAAATAAGACGCGATCCGCAATATCCAGGGCAAAGTCCATTTCGTGGGTTACGAGGACCATAGCCATTTCACCTTCCTTGGCTATATCACGAATGACCTCCAGTACTTCACCAACAAGCTCTGGATCCAGTGCCGATGTTACTTCGTCAAAGAGCATTACCTTTGGACGCATGACAAGTGCACGTGCCATCGCAACACGCTGCTTTTGACCACCGGAAAGCTGGCTTGGATAATTATCAATTTTATCGCCGAGTCCCACTTTTTCGAGCATTTCAATGGAACGTTGTTTGGCTGTTTGCTTATCTTCCTTCTTGACGTGAATGGGTGCAGTCATGCAATTTTCCAGAATCGTCATATGTGGAAAGAGATTAAAATGCTGAAACACCATTCCAATATCTCCACGTACTTCTCGTAAATGCTTTTCATTTGCAGGTACGAGCTTGCCATCCTTTTCCATATGCCATAAATAATTGCCATCGACAATGATTTTTCCGGAGGTTGGTTTTTCTAATGTCATCAGCATACGGATAATGGTTGTTTTTCCTGAACCACTTGGTCCAATGACGGCAACTTTTTCCGCTGGCTTTATTTCTAAATTAATCCCTTTTAAAACCTCCACATCTCCAAAGGATTTATGAACATCCAGGTATTTTACAATTGGTTCAGCGTTATTTGCTGCTGTATACTGTGTGCTTGCAGTCTCTACTTCTGCCATTATATTGCCGCTCCCTTCGTTTCTTCTAAGACATCTTTTTTATTGAAACGTTGATTCATTTTCTTTTCCAATTTATTAATTAGTATAGCAGACGGGTAGCTCAATACGAGGAATAAGATGGCCACGATGGTTAATGGCTCCAAGTATCTCCAGTATTGGGCACCATAATCATTTGCCAAGTGCAAGATCCCGACAACCCCAATGGTGGATGCCAATGGAACTTCCTTGAACATAATGATGAGATAGTTTCCTAGCATTGGTATGGTAGGTGGTATCGCCTGTGGCAGGATAACTTTCATCCATTTTTGCTTGGTTGACAAGTTCAGAGCCGTAGAAGCTTCCCATTGCCCAGGTGCAACACCTTCAATTCCAGAGCGATATACCTCGCTGATATAGGTGCTGTAATGTAAGCCAAGCCCAATCACAGCACTTGTGAACGGATCAAGCGCCACACCAACGTATGGTACAACTGGCCATGCGTAAAAGATAAAGAATAGCTGTACGAGTGGTGGTGTGGAACGAATAAATTCCATAATCCAGCGAATCACCCAATGAATTGGTTTTATTGGAATCCGGTCGGCAACGGTCCAAAAGAAACCAAATATTAAGGCAAATATATAGCAAGCAATGGTGAGCCCGACGGTGATACCTAATCCTTGAATAATCATCGGAAACGCATCAAAAAATACTTCCCAGTCCCAATTACTCATTGTACAGCCACCCCTTTCTTAGACATTTTCTCCAGCTTCTTCGTAAGTGCAATTAATGGTAACGCAAGGATGAAGTAGAACACGAGTACAAGTAGATAAATAGTTGGTCCTTGCGAAATATTTCCGCCTCGTAGGATGTTACCGTAATACAGGATATCTGTCATTCCGATCAATGCGACGAGGGAAGTGGATTTAAGCATTAAGATGAGGTAGTTTCCAAACTCTGGAAGCATCATGCGAATTGCCTGTGGTAGGATTACCAAGCGCATCCTCTGAAAACGTGACATATTCAATGCTGTAGCCGCCTCTGTTTGTCCCTCTGCTACAGAGAGAATAGAGCCGCGCACAATTTCTGACATATACGCTCCATAGTTTAATGCTATAGCGAGCACACCTGCCAGCATATCACTACCGAGATCGAAGCCAAATAACATTGGAATTGCATAATACAGCCAAAAAAGCTGTACAATCAATGAGGTTCCTCGAAATACTTCCACATAAAAACCTGTGAACTTTCGTAGTAGTACATTCTGTGACATCCTGCATAGCCCAGCGATAAATGCGAATAGATATGCAAAGATGGATGACAGAACGAGTACAACGATGGTGATTTTCATCCCCTTCATTAAGATGGGAAAGACATCAATGATTGTATCGATTAAAGTACTAATCATACTCACTCCTTTTTTAGATGTTTCAGGAAATAAAATCGGGTCTGGATCCCTTTGGTCAAGGGGCCAGACCCTACGGATTCCGATATTCAAATGAAATGGCATGTAGTGGACACGTGGAATCTTTCATCGTAGACTTGCGGTCTGACTACGTGCGCCAAATACTACCATGCACATGGTCAACGAACATTTTTAAGGGGATTTCCTTGAAAAATGTAGTTTCCTAATTTGAATGACTATTTAATTTCTCCGCTGCAAACCTTCTCTGTTGTCACATCGTCTGGAACCATATTCATTTCCTCACTAAAACCATTCTTTTCTAATAGCTCAGCAATAGTACCATCTTCTTTTAATTCTTTTAGTTTTTCATTGTATGCTTCTCTAAGCTTGTCGTTATCATGGTGGAATGCTGCAGCACCATAGCTTGGTACACCTTCCACATCGGGCTGCTCAAAGCTTTCAACAAACTCAAGTGCATCTGTATCTGCAGATTCCAAAGCCATTTTAATCGTCATTTCTGTACCAGTTGTTGCATCAGCACGACCAGATTCCACTGCCGAGAAGGTTGCTGGAATATCTGGAGCGCTTTGAATTTGATCTTCATCTACACCCTCTGATTTCAAAAATTCATTTTCAGTTGCTCCAGCCATGACAGAAACAACGACATCGGGATTATTAGCGATATCTTCATAGCTTTCTAGATTCAAAGGATTCCCTTTTTTAACAATAAGGCCTTCCCCATACATCATTTCTGGTTCACCAAAAGCTGCGTTTTCACAGCGATCCGGATTAATGGCCATTCCGGCTGTAATGACATCAAATTTCTTCGCATTAAGTCCTGGGATAAGCTGTCCAAAATCTGCTAGCTGACCCTCAACCTCATCGATTCCTAATTCTTTAAAAACAGCTTTTGCAATATCAACAGCAGCCCCTTTTAATTCGCCATCCTCCTGATATGCATAAGGCTTCTCATTGGCAAAGCCTACGGTAACCTTTCCTTCATCTTGCAATGTCCCAAGCAGATCATCATCACTTGAACCGCATGCTGCAAGTAAAAAGAATGAAACTCCTAAAACCAAAGTGAAAATTAACTTCTTCTTCATCTAAAAAAAAGACCTCCCTCTATTTCAGTCGCCAGTAAAAAAGAGTATTCAAAAGGAGGTGAAAAGTACTAGCCAATCACCTGACACTTTGAAAGACCTCTTAAAGCAGACTTATTATTATCCTATCTGTAATCAATTTCCAGTTCAAACGGCGTAAAATCGGATAATTCGCATTTAAAATCGATATACTTGCATCTCATTCGTTAGGCTACTTTATCCAAAAACATGCTAGCTTATCATGCTATTTACTCGTGAATGCCCAGAAATGGGGAAAACTACCACTACCTGAATGAACATGATATAGTGAAATGGAAAAAGGATGAGAAGATAGGTAGGAGGAATCATAAAGCTATTTTTATAGTCTTCTTTTCATAGATTTATCTACCTTTCGGGTTATTTGTAGATGTGAGGAAGCGATTTAAAAATGACAGACTAGGGGAAGGGGAAAGGATAAAGATGAGATTTGCAACAATTGGGACAAGCTGGATTACAGAAAGTTTTATCAAAGCTACAAAAAATACAGGTCTAGCGGAACTTACAGCGGTTTATTCACGTGATGTGGAAAAGGCACAGCAATTTGCTGCGAAGCATGGTGCAAAGCTTGCCTATGATCAATTAGACGAAATGCTGGAGGAAGATGTGGATTTTGTCTATATTGCTTCCCCAAATAGCTTACATGTGACCCATGCGCTGACGTGCTTGGAACACGGGAAGCATGTTTTTTGCGAGAAGCCATTGGCACTGACTGTAGAGCAAATTGATAAGTTGCAGCAGAAGGCAGAAGAGAAGCAATTGTATATTTTCGAAGGATATCGTCATTTGTATTCTCCAAACTATCAACGATTGAAGGAGCAGCTTGCAAAGATTGGTCCATTACGCAGTGTGTTCCTGCAATACATCCAATATTCTTCAAAGTATGATGCTTTTTTAGACGGGCATCAGCCAAACGTATTTTCTCCTACATTTGCTGGTGGCGCTTTAATGGATCTTGGTGTGTATCCGTTAAGTATGGCAATTGATTTATTTGGTGAACCAAATGAGGTAGATTACCGTGCTGTGAAGCTTTCAAGTGGGGTAGACGGCAGTGGTACACTTATCTTAACCTATGATGCGTTTCAGGTTACGGTGATGTGTTCTAAAATTGCTCAAGCTACAATACCGTCTGAATTTCATGGAGAAGCAGGGACATTGACCATTGATCACATTGCGCCCATTGAGTCAATTTTACATTGGGACCGTCTAACCGGTGAATCGAAGGAATGGGCAGGAGAACAGCTGGAATTAGATATGGTATATGAATTACAAGCATTCCACAGCATGGTGACACAACGTGACGATGCTTCCAATACAGCATGGCTGGAAAGAAGTCGCATCGTTGCAGCATGCACTGAAAAAGCACGGAAACAAGCCGGAATAGAACTTCAACAAGGTTAACATAAAGTAAATATCCGCCGGTAGAACCGGCGGATATTTACTTCATAACTAATCTTTTTTAATTTCTTTTAAAGTAGACGTGAATTTTTCTCCAAATGTCTCTTGACTGTATAAACCTTGAATACCTTCAATGTTTACTTGATATTTACCGTTTTCCTCTTTAACTTTTGAGTTCCCATTCACCTCATAATAGTAGTCCCCATTTTTTTCAAGGAACAATAAATAAGATTCTCCAACACTTACAAACTCAAGAGCCTGATCCAAAACTACAGTACTTGAAATATCTACGGAGTTTCGGCTATCATATAAAAGTTTGTTTATTTTTAGTGTTGCTAATTTTGCATTAGGTTCTTCCTCACTTACTTTTTTATCTTCAACAGATTCGACAGTTACAAAGGCAACTAAGTCTGCTCTTTCGTTTATAATTTTATTAAAATTATAAACGGGCCAATCAGCATGAGCTTCGGGACTATATTGAGGTGTATTAGCTGAACTTCCTTTCATGCTATCTGTACTCAAAATAGCAATAACTGTTCCGACGGTGAAAAAAGCTATTAAGGTTACTGAAATAAATGTTTTTTTCATTTTTAACCCTCCTCTTATCTCATATTTTGAATATCAGTGATATCATGTGATTGTGGTTTATAAATAGTATTTTTATTTCGCTCATAGCTCATAATTATAATTATACAAGAATTATCAAAATCCCTTTATTTTTCCAAAAAAATAGGGCTTTATTACTATTAATAATTGGAAGAACAAAAGGAAGTTTCACTTTATCGTTGAATATTATAAGTTATAATGAAGCAAGGGGGGAGCGTCATGTATGTACTCATGATTTGCGTAATCGGTTATGTATTTGGCTGCTTACATGGGTCGCAGCTTGTAGGCAAATATAAGAAAATAAATATAAAGCAAGCGGGAGTAAAAAATGCTGGGGCATCCAATACAACCATCTTACTAGGCTGGAAGTATGGCATTCTCGTTGCACTCATTGATATTTTTAAAGGAACAGCGTCCATTCTAGTCGTGTTATTTTTAATGAAAGAACAAGGGATAACCGGTGAAGAACAAATTTTACTTATTTATGTGAATGCCCTTTTTATTATACTTGGACATAATTATCCGATTACGATGAAATTCGGTGGAGGTAAAGGTACTGCTTCACTTGTAGGTATCCTGTTAGCGATTGATTGGAAAATTGCTTTAATTGGTATCGGAATACTATTATTATTTACAATCGCTACAGATTATTTAGTCATTGGCGTCTTGTTTATGTATCTTTCTTTTTTGGTGACAACGTACATTTTCTTTGGTGTAGAACCTGCGCTAGTAGTTGTGTTCCTGTCTTTGCTTAGTATTTGGAAACATATGGATAATTATAAACGTATTGTCCATAGACAGGAGAAGAAGCTTTCAAGTATGTTTAAGAAAAAGGTAGGCTAAGCTGATATGAATCAAATCTTTGAATTTGAGGGAGGACTTCCATGGCAGACATGCTTTTATGGATATTAATTATTGTTTTATTTATTGGCAGTTTTGTTGGGCTGCTGTTTCCAATTATTCCATCTTCTTTATTGTTGTGGGTAGGCTTTTTACTGTATCATTTTATTATCGGACATATTGGTACCACCTTTTGGATTGCCATGATTGTGTTTACCATTTTTCTGTTCGGCGCAGACATTTTAGCCAATCGTTACTTTGTAAAGCGGTTTGGTGGCAGTGTATGGGGGGAACGAATAGCGGCAATTGCTGTGATTATCGGTTCTTTTATCATACCGCCATTCGGAATTATTATTATTCCCTTTGCAGCTGTACTGGTGACGGAAATGATTCAAGAAAGAACAATGAATGAGGCAATCCGAGCTTCTATTGGTTCATTATTTGGTTTTTTGGGTGGAACGTTTGCCAAAGCAGTCATTCAGGTTATCATGATAATATGGTTCTTGATAGCTATTTAATATTTTGGAAAGAAGGAATTGAAGACGATGAACTATCCATCACGTGTCATCACAATTGCAGGATCTGCCGCAGGAGGTAGTGCAGGTATTCAAGCAGACTTGAAGACCTTTCAGGAATTAGATGTTTATGGAATGAGTGTCGTGACGGCAATTGTCGGGCGCCACCCAACAACAGATCGTAATGTCCATCCCATGACATTAGAGGCAATCGAAGCACAATTTGTGACCGCCATGAGGCAAGTAGGTGCAGACGCTTTAAAAACAGGCATGTTGTTTTCCAAGGAAGTAATCGAAACGACTGCAAAGCTTCTCAAGTCTGCCTCGATTGAACAAATTGTTGTCGACCCGGTGATGGTTGGGAAACTGGATTCAAAGCTTTTAGAAGATGATGCCATTGAAGCGTTACAAAAGCAGTTGATTCCGTTGGCTACAATTATTACACCGAATATGCCCGAAGCATCCTTCCTATTGGGAGATAGAAAGCTGGAAAAAGTAGCAGACCTTGTACAAGCGGCAAAGGATTTACATCAATATGGTGCATCTTACGTGCTTGTGAAAGGCGGAAGATTGGATGGTCCAGCTATAGATGTTTTATATGATGGAGAACATGTAACGACATTCGAAGCTCCGCGTATTGACACGGTTCATACGAGTGGGGCAGGCTGCTCCTATTCTGCAGCAATAGCCGCCTATTTAGCAAAAGGTATTCCTGTAGTAAATGCCGTACAATTGGCTAAAAGCTATGTTACTACGGCTATCGCCCATGGTTTTTCTTATACAGATGCGGTTGGACCAACAGACCATGCTGCGTTAAGAAATTATGGGGAAGCATATCCGATTAAAGTAGAACAAATTGATTAAACAATAGAGAGGAGGGACGTACATGGAGCATGAACATGACCACCGCCATGCCACCATTAGCGTGGCTGAAAAGGAAGACTTACTCGGATTGATTCACATGCGTTTTGGTCAGGTACCAGCTAGCGTGAGAGAAAAAATCATGGCAATTGATCATCTGGATGTATTAGACCGACTCTTTTTAATTGCTGTGAACGCAGCCAACTGGGATGTATTTGAAGCTGAATTAAATGAAGGAAAAGATTCATTTAAAATTACTGGGGATGGGTTCGACCCACTTGCAGAAAAGCGCGGCAACCAGTCCGATCAGTAAAACAGGGGATGGTGTGTAACTTGGTAAAAAAGGCGTTAATTAATATTGATTATACCGTTGATTTTGTCGCGGATGAAGGTAAATTAACTTGTGGAAAGCCAGGACAGGAACTAGAAAACTATATAGCTGATTTAACAGAAACCTTTCTTCAGGACGGTGACTTCGTTGCATTGGCAATAGATGCCCATACAGAAGGGGATACCCATCATCCAGAATCAAAGCTGTTTCCGCCACATAACATTATCGGAACAGCTGGCAGAACATTGTATGGTCGCCTGGAAGAAATTTATCAAACACATCACGATAATTCATTACTCTATTATTTTGACAAAACCCGATATAGTGCATTTGCTGGGACGGATTTGGAATTACGTCTACGGGAAAGAGGCATCCAGGAAATCCATTTAGTCGGTGTATGTACGGATATTTGTATTTTACATACTGCCGTTGATGCATATAACAAAGGCTTTCAGATAGTCGTTCATGAATCTGGTGTTGCTAGCTTTAACCAAGCTGGTCATGAATGGGCATTGGGTCATTTTAAACATACATTAGGAGCAACGATTGTTTCGTAAGAGAATGAATGGAGGGGAAGGAATTGCTACAACAGCATGAGAAAGTAAGCTGCGAGGGATTTATCATTCGCCATGCAGAACTGGCAGAAACGGATATCGTGTTGGATATGCAAGTGGAAGCTGCTAGGCGACTGATGGAAAAAGGGATTTCCCAATGGGAATATCTGCTGAAAAATGATACCCGCGAAGAAACAATTGCAGCAATCACAGCAGGTATGATGATGATCGTATTGGATCAGCATGGGCAAGCAGCAGCTTCCTTCCAGCTTTCCGACCAGCCATCTGAATGGGATGTTGAACTATGGGGAAAGGATGGAAAAGCTGCCTGTTATTTACATCGCTTTGTCGTACATTCCGACTTTCAAAAAAAACAGCTAGGTCTGAAACTATTACGCTGGTTAAAACAGTACACGAAGCAGCATGGAGTGAAACTACGCTTGGATTGCATTCAGGATAATGCTGTTCTCAATGCCTATTATCAGGCGAATGGCTTCACCTACCAGGGGAATGCGGCCGTTTCTGGAACGTTATTTTCCCTTTATGAGGCGGAATGAAGAGGCTTAATCTTGACTTCATTGCCGTCCCGATATATATTTTAACTACAACATCTATATGTAAACGTTGAAAAGGATTAGTACGTATTCATGGTCTCTCTCAGAGAGGAAAGGCTTGCTGTAACTTTCCAGAGACATGCTGCGGAACCTGCCTTGGAGTTTCGCTGTCGATGGTATGTGCCAAAAGACGAGCGCGGTTTAGATACCGTTATCAAAGGAAAGTGTGCACGGCTTAGCAATCACAGCCTGCAAACAAGGGTGGTACCACCAGACCTAGGTCCCTTTTTGATGGAAGGGTCTTTTTTTATGCAAAAAATCAATTGATGAAATATAGAAAAGGGTGTTTAGAATGGGCAAAAATAATAAACAATTTGTTGAAAAAGTAACTGCCATGGAGGATGATTTTGCACAATGGTACACGGACGTGGTGAAACAGGCGGAGCTGGTTGATTACGGGACTGTTCGAGGAACCATGATTATTCGTCCGTACGGTTATGCGATTTGGGAAGCAATTCGCGATGAATTGGATCGAAAAATTAAAGAAACAGGTCATTCCAACGTTTATTTCCCACTGTTCATTCCGGAAAGCTTATTGCAGAAGGAAAAGGATCATGTGGAAGGCTTTGCACCTGAAGTGGCATGGGTAACCCATGGCGGTGAGGAAGAACTACATGAGCGTCTCGTTGTACGTCCTACTTCCGAAGTATTATTCTGTGAGTACTATTCCAACAATATTCACTCCTATCGTGACCTGCCAATGCTGTATAATCAATGGGCAAACGTGGTCCGCTGGGAAAAAACAACACGTCCATTCTTACGCTCTCTTGAGTTCCTATGGCAGGAAGGGCATACTGCACATGCGACAGATGAAGAGGCAGCTGAAGAAACCAATCGGATGCTGGAAATGTATGCAGACGTGGTTGAAAATGAACTAGCTATTCCAGTTCTACGTGGTAAAAAAACGGAAAAAGAAAAGTTCGCCGGCGCCAAATATACCCTCACTATTGAAACGTTAATGCATGATGGTCGTGCGCTTCAATCAGGAACATCCCATCACTTCGGGTCAGGATTTGCTGAGGCATTTGATATTACCTATTTAGATAAAAATGGGAAACAGCAATATGTCCACCAGACGTCTTGGGGAATTACGACTAGAATTATCGGCGCGTTGATTATGGTTCATGGTGATAACCGTGGTTTGGTTATTCCTCCACGAATCGCACCGACACAAGCGATGATTGTGCCGATTGCACAGCATAAAGAAGGCGTACTTGATAAAGCCTATGATTTACGTGACAAGTTAAAAAATCTGATTCGTGTAGATATTGATGCAAGTGATAAAATGCCCGGCTGGAAATTCAATGAGTATGAAATGAAGGGAATTCCAGTTCGAATTGAGATGGGACCACGCGATATTGAAAAGAATCAAGTTGTCCTCGCGAGAAGAGATACAGGTGAAAAAGAATTCGTTTCTATCGATGATCTGGAAGTTCGTCTTCCAGCATTATTGGAAGAGATTCAACAGGATCTATTCGATAAAGCATTTGCGCACCGTGAAATGATGACAAACGTTGCTGCTGATATGGATGAGTTTAAACAAACGCTTGATGAAAAATCAGGCTTTATCAAAGCCATGTGGTGTGGAGATACAGCATGTGAAGAGAAAATTAAAGAAGAAACATCTGCAACATCCCGGTGTATTCCATTTGAACAGGAGAAGGTTTCAGAAACCTGTGTATGCTGTGGAAAAGAAGCAAAAGAATTGGTCTATTGGGCAAGAGCCTACTAAAATGATTCTAAAACAAACATGCAGACCGAGAATCCGTAACGTGGATCCCGGGTCTGCATGTTTGTTGTTGATCACAGATTAACTGGCTGTAAGCCCCCACTTCCAGCATTTTTGATGATAACCAGAATTGTAAGTGGGAGATCAACAGCCAGTAAAGGCCTGATTCGTTCAATTAACAATCGGTGGAGGTAGTGCGAAAACCCCCACTGATTGAAGTTTCACTTTATTTTTGTAATGCTTTTTCAATATCTTCTTTCAGCTGTTCCGGCTTGGTTTGCGGAGCATATCGATTAATAACCTCGCCATCCTTACCGATTAGAAACTTGGTAAAGTTCCATTTGATTTGCTTTGTAATGAATCCCTTCGCTTCCCACGTAAGATACTGAAAAAGTGGATGAGCACGTTCTCCTTTTACATCTACTTTGGAAAACATCGGAAAGGAAACACCATAATTTTGCTGACAAAAAGACTCAATTTCCTCATCGGAACCTGGGTCCTGATTGGCAAATTGATTGCAAGGAAAGCCAAGAATTTCAAAGCCATTATGATGAAAACTATCATAAAGTGCTTGCAATCCTTCCAGCTGTGGTGTGAACCCACATTTGCTCGCAGTATTGACAATCAGCAATACTTTTCCTCTGTAATCAGATAATGATTGGTCGTGACCTGAAATCGTTTTTGCAGAAAATTGATAAATCCCCACAAGCATCCTCCTTTTGAAATATCATTATTCCTTATGAAGACAAGACTGTCTCTAATCGTCAAGAATTTGGATGAAAAGTACAGAGAATGAAGCGCGCAAAGCAGTGAACAAAATCAGTGGGTAAGCATAGAAAACTAAACGCAAGTCAGTGAACCGTCAAAAAATCAGTGGGTGAACGAGTAAAACTAAACGAAAGCCGTCGAACCGTCAAGAAAACAGTGGGTAAGTATAGAAAACTAAACGAAAGCCATCGAACCGTCAAAAAATCATCGGGTAAGTATAGAAAACTAAACGCAAGTCAGTGAACCGTCAAGAAAACAGTGGGTAAGTATAGAAAACTAAACGAAAGCCATCGAACCGTCAAAATCAGTGGGTGAGTATAGAAAACTAAACGAAAGCCATCGAACCGTCAAAAAATCAGCGAGTAAGTATAGAAAACTAAACGAAAGTCAGCGAACCGTCAAAAAATCATTGAGTAAGTATAGAAAACTAAACGAAAGTCAGCGAACCGTCAAAAAAACATCGGGTAAGCATAGAAAACTAAACGCAAGTCAGTGAACCGTCAAAAAATCATTGAGCGAGCATAGAAAACTAAACGAAAGTCATCGAACCGTCAAAAAATCAGTGGGTAAGTATAGAAAACTAAACGCAAGTCGTCGAACCGTCAAAAAAACAGCGGGTGAACGAGTAAAACTAAACGAAAGTCATCGAACCGTCAAAAAATCAGCATAAAAACAGCAAACTTTAAACGAAGATCTCGATTCATATTTTTACGCATCTTTACTTTGGTTTCAGTTTAGCCTGCCACATTTGTGAAGTCAAACGATGTATGGTTATACGATTTTCAATATATAAAAAGCACGCTACCTGCTTCCGGTAGCGTGCTCGTTCTATTTTAAGCTTCTTGTTTTATATTAGCAGTATCTGTATCTTGTTCGAGTGCATCCAAACGTGCCTGAACTTCCTCGGTTGAAAGATTATGTTCTTTCACATACATATTGCGTGGGCTGACACGGCATTCGTGGGAACAACCACGCAAATATTTATGTTCATTTTCCTCAGAGCATAAAATTTGTCGGTTACATTCAGGGTTTGCACAGTTAACATATCGTTCACAAGGCTGTCCATCAAAATAGTCAACCCCAACAATAACATGTTCCTTTTGGTTAACTGGTACGGAAATTCGCTCATCGAATACGTAGCATTTTCCATCCCAAAGTTCCCCTTGAACTTCAGGGTCTTTTCCGTAAGTAACAATACCACCGTGAAGCTGGGCCACATCTTCAAAGCCTTCTTTAACCAGCCATCCGGAGAACTTTTCACAACGGATTCCGCCAGTACAGTAGGTTAAAATGCGCTTACCTTCAATTAAATGGCGATTTTCCCTCACCCAATCCGGCAACTCTCGGAACGTTTCAATATCTGGACGAATCGCACCACGAAAATGACCAAGATCAAATTCATAATCATTACGGGCATCCAATACGACTGTGTTTTCATCTTGTAAAGCTGCAAAAAAATCTTTTGGCTCTAAATATTGTCCAGTCGTTTCCAGTGGATTGATGTCATCTTCTAATCGAAGTGTAACCAATTCTTTTCGAGGGCGTACATGCATTTTTTTGAATGCATGGCCATCATGTGCATCCACTTTGAATACCATATCGGCAAAACGCGCATCGTTATGCATGGAATCCATATACTTTTGTGTCTGTTCCATTGTTCCAGAAACAGTACCGTTAATCCCTTCATGTGCGACAAGGATTCTTCCTTTTAATTCAAGATCCTTACAGAACTGTAAATGTTCCGTAGCGAATGCTTCCGGATCCTCAATATGCACATAGTTGTAATACAATAAAACCTGATAATCCTGTTTACTTTCCAATCTGTTTACCACCTGTCATTTTGTATTTGCAAGATACAAATGTTTGGGGTTTATTTCAAATTCATATTCTTGCACAAGAGTAATTATAGCAAGGTTTAAACGGGATTTCAAAAAAAATTCTTCTATCATTATTAAGTTGTTTAGTATTTGTAATGGCCAGTCAATCATTTACGTTAATATCAACGGTAATTTCGTCAAAAAATTATCCACCAATATAAACCTGTATCTTCCAAAGTTCTGATGATGGAAACAATACTGTGGAACGAGCATGTCCATAAATTTTATCATCAAGAGGGGATAATGCTTCATCTTTGAATGTTATTGGGTTTATCGTGTTCTTTTTATCACCTTGTTTAAATGCTTTTACTTCCCATTCTTTGTAGGAAAAATCTTCTGTTCCCCAAAAAATGCCACATCCATTTCTGGCCTTCTTCTGTAAGCAATTTGATTCTAATTATAAACCATTGAAAAAAACTATTCTCCAGTTTTTACAAATACGGAAAATAGTTTGGTATCCTATCGGTCTATGGATGCTTCCCGAATAATGACTAGTCATTTATAGCATGAAAATGGGTGAATCTGGAATAGGAACTTCTAATGACGCTATGCTGAAGTCTGTAAATTTGTGCCAGTGGAGGCATGATATATAATAAAAGACAAAAAGACCACATAAGGAGTATAGAGGAATAGAGTTGAAAGAACAAACTCAAAATTACCGTATATGATCCGATACATTCGCATATTTCACTATGAGCCGATGTTAGAGATGGAAATTACTTTATCTTGTACATAATCGCTTATCACAGATTAACTGGCTGTAAGACCCCCAATGCAAGAATTTTTGTTGAAAAACAAGAATGGTAAGTGTGGGAGATCAACAGAGGCCTGATTGGTTCAACTAACAATCAGTGGGGGAAGTGCGAAAAACCCCACTGATTGAAGTTTCACTTTTTATCCTTCTGTACCCTCCGTCCAGGGAGGACAGGTATCTTTTTAACGCTGTTTGTCCTATCGATTCGATCCTGTCTGTTCACAAGTTTATGACTGTGATAATCTTAAATAGATATGTATTGGTTATGCAGCAAGGGGTGTAGTCATTGGTTAAATTATTAAAACAGAGTGCAGCACACTTATTTTCCGGATATTTTGCATTGGTGATGGCAACCGGTGCATTGTCCATCTGTTCTTTTTTATTGGGATTTCAGATCTTGTCCTATATTTTGGTAGGCATTAATATAATGGCTTATGTGGGATTGTGGATGTTGACCTTGATCCGAATTCGTTATTATTTCTCAAATATTGTGGAAGATATCACGAGCCATGCAAAAGGGCCGGGATTTTTTACACTTGTGGCAGGGACGTCGGTGTTTGGAAGCCAATTAATTATTGTTGTTGGCAACCATCAGCTTTCATGGATACTTTGGTTTGCAGCAATTATTTTATGGGTTATCATTATGTATACCTTTTTCACAGCTGTGACAATTCGCAAAAATAAGCCATCGGTTGCAGAAGGAATAAATGGTGCATGGCTTATTGCCTCCGTAGGGACGCAATCGATTTCCATTTTGGGGACATTATTGGCACCATACGCAGCCGGTGAAACACAGCGCATCATCTTATTTTTTACATTGGCTATGTACTTTTTAGGATGTATGCTTTATTTAAATATAATTACTTTAATATTTTATCGCTTTACGTTTGTTGAATTTAAATTCGAGGCATTAACACCGCCTTATTGGATAAATATGGGGGCAGTTGCTATTACGACGCTTGCAGGAGCAACCTTAATTTTACAGGCCGACTTGTCGCCATTGGTTAACGAGATAACCCCATTTTTAAAAGGATTTACTTTGTTTTTCTGGATTACAGGTACATGGTGGATTCCTCTTTTGTTCATTCTCGCTATTTGGCGACATTTGATACACCATTATCCTTTTCATTATGATCCGCAATATTGGGGAATGGCGTTTCCGCTTGCCATGTATACGACGAGCACGTATCAATTTTCCAAAGCGCTGGATGTTTCCTTTTTAATGGTCATACCAAAGATTATGTTTGTCATCGCACTTGGTGCATGGATATTTGGCTTTATCGGGATGGTATGGCATATCATCCGTTCCACAAGTAAAAAAAGTATGGAAGATTTACTTTAATATATGTTTTTGTAAATGTGAGGTGTAAACCATGTCATTTGTATTGGAGAACAAAGAAGGATCGGACAATTTGCCTGCTTTTTCGATTACGATACCGCAATCGGAATTAACAGCTATTTATAGTCATGCTTCGGTACAGGCTGCCCTGATACATTATTTTTCGCATGAAAAAAAGCTGGAAATATTTGAGGCGGAGATGGGGCTTTATGAGCGGCTAACCGTTGAAGAAAATGTACGTTTTTATCATAAGTGGTTTGGATCCGAGCTTCCGTTTCCAGAGTTAATGGTAATGTGCAGGCTGCATGTCTGTTCGAAAAAACGGTTAAAGCAACTGACGCCATCTGAATTACGGCGTGTGGCCTATGCTAAATATTTTTTAATGGATGTAGCGCATTATATTTGGATGGAGCCCATTCACGGGGTCGATGTGGAAACAGTGAATGTATTTATGGAGCTGACAGATTATTTAATCAAAGCCAATCAAACCGTACTTGTCGTTGTTTCTAATTTGGAACAGGCCATTATGTTAACAGATAAGGTATACAAACTAAATGAAAATAGTGTGCAGGAAGTACAAACAGAGCAGGAAGAGCAGGCGGTAGAAGTTGCAGCACCGGATCGACACACACCGAGAATTGCTGATTTATTTAAAATTCATGCAAAGCTGGATGACAAGGTTATTTTATTCGATCCAACAGAAATTGATTATATTGAAAGTCAGGAGGGAAAGTCTTCGATTGTCATCAATGATGAATCTTATTTGATGGATTCCTCTTTGGCAGATGTAGAGAAGAAACTGGAATTATATGGGTTTTACCGTTGCCACCGATCTTATATTGTTAATTTGCAAAAAGTAAGGGAAATTATCACATGGTCAAAAAATACATATTCTTTAAAGCTGCAAAATAAAAATGAATCCACTATTCCATTATCGCGTGCAAAAGTACAAGAAATCCAAGAAATATTCAACCTGAAATAGGTACAGTTGAACTCGGAATGGTATCCATTCGCCCTAATTTTGATGATATTCAAGGGCATTTGGGTACCATTCGCTTATTTTTACGTACGATTCACCTGAAAACAGCGGAAAAATATCTGCATTCATTTTATGATGAAATCTGAACGAAAGGGGAGAGCTCAAAAATGGGTCACATTATAAAAGTGAATCAAGTACAAAAAAAGTTTCAACAAACAACGGCATTGGATCAAATTAGCTTTCACGTATCAGAAGGGGAAATTTTTGGCATGCTTGGTCCAAGTGGAGCGGGTAAAACAACTATGATTAAATTAATGACAGGCGAGCTCGGTAAAACGGCGGGGGATTTGGAAGTGCTCGGTAAAAATCCAGATGCATTTCACCGTTCTTCCTATAAAGCACAAATCGGTGTTCTTTCTGATAATAGTGCTTTATATGATCGCTTAAGTGTATTGGATAATTTAAAACTGTTTTGTAAGCTGTATGAAAAACCATTAAGCCGTATAGATGAAGTGCTGGAGCTGGTAAATATGTGGGGAGAGCAGAAGAAGATTGTTTCCAAGCTATCCAAGGGGATGCGTCAACGTGTGTTATTGGCAAAGTCCTTCATTCATCAGCCGAAGCTATTATTCTTAGATGAACCAACATCTGCATTGGATCCCGGGAACACCGCCCATATCCATCGCAGTCTGCGCAAGCTAAATGAAGAAGGAACAACCATTTTCTTGAACACGCATGACATGCAGGAAGCAGCAGATCTTTGTGATCGTGTAGCCTTTTTACATCAAGGGAAAATACAGGAGCTGGATCGTCCATCTGCATTGCGTTATAAATATTCCTCCCATGCTTTTCACATTACAACTTTTGCTGAAGAGGAGCTGGTGATTGAAAATACACCGGATAATGCAGCAGAGGTGGCACAGTTAATAGCGGACGGTGCTGTAAAAGAAATGCATACAGATAATCCGACACTTGGAGATATTTTCTTAAACATTACTGGGAAGGAGCTTGTCTAATGAATGTAAATCGTATTTCGGCCATATTTGAAAAAGACCTAAAAGACTTTACCAAAAACTCTATGCTATTCTTTATGCCGTTGCTGCCAATCATTTTGGCTGTGTTTTATAGTCGAATGGGAGATGGCGAGGATTTACCGCTGTTTGTTATTTATTTGATTGTAGGTGTCACCTATTCTGCTGTAACAGCTGGATTTATGATGATGATGATGGCGGAGGAACGTGAGAAAAACACACTCCGTGGACTTACGTTGTCCCCAGCTTCTTTTATAGAGATTATCATTGGAAAAAGTTTGGTAACCACCTTACTCACGTTTGCTTCTTTAATCATTGCGCTGTTGATCATGGGGATTGGACCTTTATTAAATGCAAAGGCAATGATAGGCCTGATTATCTTATTTTTCTTCTTCTTATTCTTGGGAATTGGTGTTGGACTATTCGTCAAAACAGTAGGAATGACAACCGCATATATGATGCCGCTTATGTTTTTGTTTGGATTTACACCAATGGTTGAGAGTCTTCAATTTGAAGAAGGCAGTATGGTTTTAAAAATATTTGCTACATTCCCAATTTCACAAATGATTAAGTTAGGAGAAGATGGCAGCTGGTCACATATTGGTATCGTATCGTTATGGACTTTAGGAGCAATCGCCTTTACTTACATTTGTTATATTCGTACCCGCAAGGATAGCTAACCTATTTGCATAAATAAAGCAAGTAAAATCGACTTGCTGTAAAGGTTTTCAAAAAATAACATGTAAAAAGCTTGATTTTTAAGTAAGAAAGGGTTAAAGTAGAAGATGCAAAAGGAAATTGAAGTTTGAATAATACTTTACGATCTCTTTATCAAAGCGTTGTAAAAGTATTTGGATTCAATTACTTTGCACGATAATTCGATAAGGAGGTCATTCACATGACTGGTAAAGTAAAATGGTTTAACGCAGAAAAAGGCTTCGGTTTCATCGAGCGCGAAGACGGAGACGATGTATTCGTACATTTCTCAGCAATCCAATCAGAAGGTTTCAAAACTCTTGAAGAAGGTCAAGAAGTTGAATTTGAAATCGTTGAAGGCAATCGTGGCCCTCAAGCAGCTAACGTAACTGCTCTATAATTTAAACGTATAAAGGATTTATCTCTTTCGGGAGGTAAATCCTTTTTTTGTGTGTGAAAGTCATGTTTGGTATAAAGTGAAACTTCAATCAGTGGGGATTTTTGTACTTCCCCCACTGATTGTTAGTTGAACCAATCAGGCCTTTACTGGCTGTTGATCCCCCACTTACTATGCTTGTAATCAACAATAATGCTAGATGTGGGGTTCTTACAGCCAGTTAATCTGTGATAAAGTGAAACTTCAATCAGTGGGGATTTTTGTACTTCTCCCACTGATTGTTAGTTGAACCAATCAGGCCTTTACTGGCTGTTGATCCCCCACTTACTATGCTTGTTATCAACAATAATGCTAGATGTAGGGGTCTTACAGCCAGTTAATCTGTGATAAAGTGAAACTTCAATCAGTGGGGATTTTTGTACTTCCCCCACTGATTGTTAGTTGAACCAATCAGGCCTTTACTGGCTGTTGATCCCCCATTTACTATGCTTGTTATCAACAATATGCTAGATGTGGGGGTCTTACAGCCAGTTAATCTGTGATAAAGTGAAACTTCAATCAGTGGGGATTTTTGTACTTCCCCCACTGATTGTTAGTTGAACCAATCAGGCCTTTACTGGCTGTTGATCCCCCACTTACTATGCTTGTTATCAACAATAATGCTAGATGTGGGGGTCTTACAGCCAGTTAATCTGTGATAAAATATAAGGAGAGTAAGTCATGATGGAGGTGGATGAGTGAATGGATGATTGGAACTGGAAGGAATCGGCGTCGAAGCAATGGGATGATATGGCTCCCGTTTGGAAGCAGCGCAGTGAGAAAATGTGGGAAACAGGCAGCAGAAAAGATATTATTCCGTTTATATCAAAACAACTGGAAAGTGGAAAAAGTGTTTTAGATTTGGGCTGTGGGAATGGCTATGGCTCGTATTTATTACATCAGGCCGGTTTTCATGTACAGGCAATGGATTTATCAGCAGAAATGATTCAGCTTGCCAAGCAGCAATTTCATGCCTTGCCAATTCATTTTTCGCAGGGGGACGCAGCCGCGCCTCCATTTGGAAATCAATCCTTTGATGCGATTATGGCCATCAACACATTAGAATGGACGGAGAATCCACTACAGGTCATCCTGGAATGCCATCGCATGCTTAAAGACTCTGGACTGCTTATCATTGGTTTACTCGGACCAACCGCAGGACCACGTACAAATAGTTATCCGCGTCTATATGGAAAAGCATCCATATGCCATACAATAATGCCGTGGGAGCTGCAGCGATTATGTCAGGAAAATGGATTTACATATGATACAGGCTTTGGTGTATATAAAGCTGCCGTGAACCAAGCAGAAACAGAAAACCTGCCCTTGCAGCTAAAGCAGGCAATATCGTTTATGTGGTTATTTTCCATGCGAAAGGAAGGCGAACCATCCAATGGATAATCAAGAAAGAAATGAACAAGTTATCAAGAATTATCAAAAAGATGAACAAATGATGATTCAAATATACGTGTATTGGTGTTTTCAGAACAAGGTAGACCCAGAAATGCTATATGAAAAAGCTTATCCTGGTCAGCAGCAAAATAAAGCTTTACTGGAAGCATTAGAAGATGTGGATCCCAAGGAAGAGCTGGAGGTTATTCCAACTGCTTCCGTACTGCATGTGCTGCAGCTGTTTGGGAACGATGATCTGGCATTTGAAGTTCAGCAAATAAGTGAGCGGCTGAAAAAATAGTCGCTTATTTGCTAAACAATTTGATCAATGCCTGTGTGCCACTATCAGACTCACCATTTTCCGCCAATTCTTCATAAAGCTGAAGTGACAAGGCTAAACCTGGTGTTGCCAATCCCATTTCTTGCGCAGATTCCAAAGCAATCTTCATATCTTTAATGAAATGCTTAACGAAAAAGCCTGGCGCATCGTCACCACGAATCATCCGTGGCGCCAAATGGGATAAAGACCAGCTTCCAGCAGCACCGGTTGTGATGCTGTCCAAAACGAGTGATGGGTCCAGTCCTGCCTTCTTCGCATAAGATATCGCCTCACAAACCCCGACCATATTAGAAGCAATGGTAATTTGATTACTAAGTTTCGTATGCTGTCCCGCACCAGCTGGACCTTGCAGTAGAATATTACTGCCCATCACTTGAAAAACAGGTAATACTGCATCAAATGCTGTTTGTTCGCCGCCAACCATGATGGCAAGCGTCCCGTTTTTTGCCCCGATATCGCCACCTGATACAGGTGCATCCAGCGCTTGTACGTCTTTTTTCGAAGCTTCCGAAAAAATTCGCTGTGCCAAAGCAGGTTTAGAAGTTGTCATATCAATGACATAGCTACCTGCCTGAACATTTTCCAATATACCTGCTGAACCAAAATAAACAGCTTCAACATCCTGTGGATAGCCTACGATAGTAATAATAATAGAACACTTTCTGGATAAACTGGCAACAGAATCCTCCCAGGTTGCACCATTTTCCAGTAAACTTTCTGCTTTCGATTTTGTCCGTGTGTATATGGAAACAGGATAACCTGCCTGCAATAAATGGTCTGCCATACTTTTCCCCATCACACCTGTGCCAATAAAACCAATTTTTGGTTTTTCCATTGTCATACCTTTCACCTCTTCTGATCTGATGTATTAACATTTCGACAAAATCCTTCAAATTCCTGTTTCATTTATAAAGAAAGTGGAAAGTTTGGCTGACTAGCTTTATCACAATTTTAACTGGCTGTAAGCTACCCACATCAAGAATTTTTGTTAATAACAAGCATTGTTAGTGAAGGCTTGATTGGTTCAACTAACACTCCGTGGGAGAAGTGCAAAAACCCCCGTGGATTGAAGTTTCACTATATCAAATGATGTAGCGTAATCACACCGGTGTGTTCCTTTTTATTTTCAGGATGATATTCCCGTGACTGTCATGAATTGGCTATGGAAATCAAGAATCATCAACCTACTTTGGCACATAGTATAGATAGCAAAGCTAATGTCGAAAGAGGGGAGTGGATGCATCATGATAACAAAACAACAAAAAGAACATTGTAAATCATTGTTGCAGCAGAGACAGACCGAATTAATTCATCTGGTTCAAAGTCATTTTGATTTAAAAAATGAATTTGCTAAAGAATCACTCGGAGAATTATCCAATTATGACAACCATCCAGGTGACCATGGAACAGAATTATTTGAACGGGGAAAGGATATAGCCTTAAATGAACATGCTGAAAAAGAATTAGAAGAAATCAATGAAGCACTCCATGCATTGGAAGAAGGGACATATGGCATTTGTAGCGAATGTGGCGTAGACATACCTTATGAGCGTCTTCAGGCCGTACCAGCGACAGACCGATGTATAGAGCATGCCAAAAAAGATACTTTCAAGCATCAGCGCCCTGTTGAAGAGCAGGTGTTTAGTCCATCCATTAATCCAGATGGCGGGGACGAGGACCAGGTTGGCTATGATGCTGAAGATACATGGCAGGATGTCGCCAGACCCGGGACGAGTGAAACACCATCCGATTTTTACGGAGACCGGGACAATTATGATGAAATGTACCCTAATAGTGATGAAAGGGTAGGAAGCGTCGATGAATTAGAGGATTTTCTAGCAGCAGACGCAAATGGTAAATACATCGGTGCGGCCTATCGCCATAAACAATATGAAGCAAGAATCGATGATGATGAACAAACAGATGATGACGATATATAATTCCAAGCCTGTAGAACATGTTGAAAAAATTCTACAGGCTTATGTCGTTCATGAAATATTTTTTTGCGGAAAATTGAACATACCCCAGTAAATGAAGTGTAAAATAGAAGTAGGAGTACATAATAGAATGGGAGAGTTCAGGATGGAAAAAGAAAAGGGATGCTATAAATGTGGAAGTATGAATGCTGCTCAGAAAGAAGTCGCGATGACCGGAACCGGTCTTTCAAAAATGTTTGATATCCAGCATAACCAGTTCATTGTCGTATATTGTGAGGATTGTGGTTACTCAGAGTTCTACCATAAGAAAAGCTCTACAGGTGGTAACATATTGGATCTATTTTTGGGATAGGTTGGATTGGAAGGTTTGACCGTGTGAAGAGGGTCATTTTTGGTTTCTAAACGTTGGAATGAAGCTGCCCTTTTTTCGTTGTGAAAGAGAATCTGGCATTCCTTCGTTGTGCTCGAGTTAAATAATTGGATTGAATCAGGATAATATTAGACTCGCGTGTGGGGCGAGTAAAAAAATCGTACTGAATCAGGTAAAAAATCGCCTCGTGTGGGATTCGAGTAAAAAAATCGTACTGAATCAGGATAATATTAGCCTCGCGTGGGGGGCGAGTAAAAAAATTGGATAGAGCCAGGTTGAAATTCTCCTCGTTTGAGGGTCGAGTAAAAAAATCATACGGAATCGGAGCAAAATTCGTTTCGAAGATGAGAGAAAAAATAAAACACACCTCAAGGGCCGGAATAGAATCCGTCCTTTGGGGTGTGTTTTGAATGGTATTAGAAACCAAATCCGCCCATGATTCCGTCGAAAAGGCTGCCCATGAGCATGTTCATAAATGATTGCATCAAAAGACCGAATGCCAATAAATTTATGATATAAATCCCAATGAGTACAAAAATCTGATCGAAGCCATTTTCTTTATGTTCCAATACGATGAATGTTGGGATGGCCAGTAATGGGCCAATGATACTAACCATCATCATAAGTACCGGAATCCAAGGTAGTTGGATAAGACCTAGGATTGCCCCAAGTACAAACAAAATCAAAAATGGAGTAAGGTATGCGCCATATTTGGCAAACACACCTGCAATGGATGTATCTCCCGCTGCCAGCTTAATACCGCCAAAGGTGACAAAGCCTACAATGGCAAATAAGATTAAGAACTGGATGAAAGGCAGTAGAAAAGAATCCACAAAGCTTGGGCTGCTAAATAGGCCACTAAAAGCAGCGCTTAACATAATGTATGATGAGAGCGAAATAATTAATGAAAATAGTACAATTGAAATAATACCGGAGACTATTTCTTTCGCATTCATGTCTTTCGCCTTACTAGGCTGTTTTAGTAGTGTTAGGAAAAACGTACCAAAATTAGCGCCCGCCTTTTTTATTTTTTCAACAGATTCATTTGGAGGCAAGTTTGTTTGCTCCTGTGTCTTTTGTTCTGTTGGTGCAGCAGGTGTAATGGTTGGATCACTTGTTGCTGCAGGTTCTTCTGTAAGCTGTGCGCCACAGCTTGTGCAAAATTTTCCCGCTTCTGTCTCGTTACCACATGTTGGACAAAGCATCATTCTCACTTCCTTTATCTTTTTATATAACTATATGCACAGTTATCTGTGCTATCATACATTCGACAAAATCTCTAAGAATCCTTGTAATTTTTCAATAATGAGAAAAAAGACCTATTTAAAATGAAGCAAAAGAACCACCTTATTCACAGGGGGGTGAGTGAAAAAGGTGGTTCTCATTTATATAAAGTATGACAATGTCATACGGATAACGTCATGTTAAATTGATTGACGTTCTTTCAGCGTTAGTTCAACGGTTTGCTTTTGACCATCGCGATAAACCTCAACTTTGATGGTGTCACCAATGGATGTTTCAGAATACATATACTTCCGTAAATCCAAAAGGGTTTGAATATCTTCACCATTAATTTTGGTAATGACATCGAATTGTTTCAATCCGGCTTGATCTGCAGGTGAGCCATTTTCGACATCGGCAATGACCATACCGCCAGTTACATCATCTGGAAGCTGGATTTTACCACGGAATTGCGGTGGTACTTGCTCTAATGATGCGGTGCTAATGCCGATGAATGGTCGAGCTACTTCACCCTTGGTCTCCAATTGATTGATGATTGGTTGAGCCGTGTCAATCGGAATAGCAAATCCAATACCTTCCACTTCTTCTTTGGCAATTTTCATCGAGTTAATCCCGATTACTTCTCCTTTTGCATTGACAAGTGCGCCACCACTGTTACCAGGATTAATAGCAGCATCTGTTTGAATTACCTCTGTCACCCAGTCTGCTTGGCCATCTCCATTCGTGTCTACTTCAATGGAACGGTTCAATCCACTAATAATTCCTTTTGTTAACGTATTGGCAAAATCCATGCCGAGCGGATTACCAATGGCAATTGCCGTCTCGCCTGATTGTAATTTTTCGGAGTTTCCGAGTTTTGCAACGGTATCGATTTTTTTACCATCGACTTCCAAAACAGCTAAGTCAGTTAATTCATCAGATCCTAGCACCTTTGCCGAGATGCGTTCGTCATTATCCAAGACAATTTCCACTTCTCCTGCGTTTGCGACTACATGATGGTTGGTTACAACATATGCTTTTCCATTTTCTTTTTTGTAGATGATACCAGATCCAGAGCCTGTTTCCTCACTGCCGGACCAGATATCTTGTTTTTGCATATTGAGTACACCGACAACGGCCTTTGTTGCTTCATCAATACCGCTAGCTGTTTCTGCGTCCTCTGAAGCCATCGTTTGAACAACACTTGGGGAAGCATCTTGTGTTACTGTACTCGAATCATTCCCTGTGTCTGTAACAAATGGCAGCATATTATTTGCTACAAGCATGAGTACTGCAGCGGCTGATACAACTCCACCAGTTATGCCACCAACGAAGGCGCTCATTCCAGAGCGTTTTGTTTTTGTTCTTTTTTGCTTTATTGGTTCTGTTTCCTTCGCTGGCTCCTGTGGCTGCTTGTTAAACTGGATATCATCATATTGCATTTCTTCAGGTTGACTCGAATATCTGGCTATCGGTTGTTCGGGTGCTGCATGATGCAAAGTATCTTGATTATTTGCCCGATGTGATTCGGACATCGAGCTATTGTTTTCATCTGCTTGATTGGACCTAGGCATTGAATAATTTCCATCCCCTGCTTGGATTGGCTCGGTCGCTGAGTCCATTTCATGATTTTCTTTATTTGATTCGTTCACTGCATTGTTTTCATCCTGATATTTTTCCGTAATGGGTTCTTTCTCAGATCCTGAAGATTCCATTGATCCGGCTGAATTCATTTGCGTGGAATCGACTGCATCCTTTCGTTCTTCCTTATCAGGTTGCCGATTTGTATCATGATCCATGTTAACCATCCTTTCGTTAGACATGTATGTGTATGGTGTTTGTTTGCTATATGTTTATCTTACCCAGTGTAGTTGGCACAGCTTAGGGATAATTATGTAAAAAGTGTGTAAAAGCTATTAATAATTGCCTAACGTCTCGTTACATGTAAAAATAAAGAAAAGCATTGTGATCTGAAAGGAGTGCCAGCTATGGGCCAGACAATCGGAATTGTGGAGGATGATCCGAACATTCAAAACATCGTATCCGCTTTTTTAAAGAAGGAGGGATATGATGTGATTGTTTTGGATTCTGCAGAAGCTGGAACAGCATTATGGGAAACAAACCCTCCGGATATGTGGATACTCGATATTATGCTGCCCGGTATGAATGGGTATGAATTTTGTAAACAAATTAGAAATGAAAGCGATGTTCCCATCATCATGATTTCAGCAAAGGATGAGGAAATCGATAAAATATTAGGGTTAGAGCTAGGTGGCGACGATTATTTAACCAAACCTTTTAGTCCAAGAGAGCTGGTCGCTCGTGTAAAACGATTATTCAAGCGCTCCCAGCCTTCCACTGGAAACATAGAGCAGGACAAGCTGCATGTTGGTTCGTTACTTATTTATAAGCAAGAGCGGCGTGTATTTTGGGAAGGGGAGGAACAAGAAATTACAACGAAGGAATATGATATGCTGCTGTTATTTGCGGAGCATGTGAATCGAGCTTTTTCCAGAGAAGAGCTGCTGCTGCGAATTTGGGGGGAGGATTACTTTGGTAGTGATCGTGCCGTCGACGACCTTGTAAAACGGCTGCGGAAAAAGTTTTCCAATATGCCGCTGGAAACGGTATGGGGATTTGGGTACCGATTACGTCATAGTGAGGAAGCACAATGAAGCTGCAATATCAGTTGAATGCCGCGTTTACAGCCCTTTTGTTAGTCATCTTGGCGGTAACTGGATTTTTTATTCATTCCTTAATTATGGATTTACTCGTGCAAAATGAGCAAAGACAACTGGAGCAACAGGGTGAAATACTTGTTAATGTACTGAACGAACAATATGGAACTGGGCAGAATAAGCAGTTTAGTGAATTTTTGGAGGAGCAAAACCTGCAGCTCATTTTATATGATCGTGCTCAAAATGCTGTCCTTTTTTCAACGATGTCCAATCAGGTTGTGAAAGGATTCATTCGCAATAATAATATTTTAGATACGAGCGGCAAGCTGTGGGAATATGGAAAAGATAAATTTGTTACATCGCGTATTTTATTTTATCCGGAGCATACCGGGGTAGAATTAATATTATTAACACCTTTGAATGATTTACGCGCTGTTCAACAGAGCTTTGTGGCTCGATTGATTCTTGTATTTATTATTGGTGCGATTGCAGCAGTTATCTTAAGCTACTTCTTAACGAATAAGCTGGTTACCCCGCTGACACGCCTAAAATGGCAATTGAAAAAAATTGAGAAGCGACAATTTGACCAGATTGAACCGATCCGTGCGACAGGGGAGATTAAGGAAGTTGCCCAAAGCGTATACGATATGGCGAATGAACTGCAGCGCTATATCCAGTCACAGCAAGTGTTTTTTCAAAATGCGAGCCATGAGTTAAAGACTCCGCTCATGACAATCCAAGGCTATGCTGAAGGAATTAAGGAAAAGGTTTTTGATGCACAGGAAACGGATAAAGGTCTTGAAGTCATTGTGACAGAAGTGAATCGACTTAAAACAATTATTAATGAAATGATTTTATTAGCCAAGCTGGATAGTGAACAGACAGCCTATCAGCCGATGAAGCTAGATGCAGCTGCACTAATGAAGCAAGTGACAGATCGGGCCTTGCCGCTTATCAATGAAAAAAACATTGAATTGAAGGTGGATGTGGAGGACCAGCTGCAGCTTGATGTAGATGAGGAAAAGTTTTTACGTGCCTTACTGAATATTACTTTTAATGGAATCCGCCATGCCCATACGATGGTTCAAATTCATGCGTATAAAGACCAGCAAACCAAACAAATTATCATTGAGGATGATGGACCGGGCATTTCCGAAGCATTCATCCCACATATTTTTCACCGTTTTGTAAAAGGTAAGAATGGCGAAACCGGGCTTGGACTAGCGATTTCACGTGCAATTATAGAACAATCCAATGGCACCATTGCAATAGGGAAATCAGAACTTGGCGGAGCTAAATTTACCATCACGCTTCGAGGATAGGGTTGTTTTTGGAAAAAATATCAAAAAATAATTGATTGTTCTTTTTAACGGAGCTTGTATGTGTTATAATAATCTAGTTTGATTCATTCGTTATTTATAGAGGAGCGTTTTTATGCAATTACGAGAAGATATACGGAATATTGCCATTATTGCCCACGTTGACCATGGTAAAACTACCTTAGTGGATCAGCTGTTGAAATATGGTGGAACATTTCGTGATAATGAACAAGTTGAAGATCGTGCCATGGATTCCGGAGATATCGAGCGGGAACGTGGTATCACCATATTAGCAAAAAATACGGCCATCCAATACAAAGGAAATACCATCAACATCATGGATACGCCAGGTCACGCCGATTTCGGTGGGGAAGTGGAACGGATTATGAAAATGGTAGATGGTGTGGCACTTGTTGTAGATGCTTTTGAAGGAACAATGCCGCAAACACGCTTTGTTCTGAAAAAAGCATTGGAAGCGAAGTTGACGCCAATCGTCGTGGTAAATAAAGTGGACCGTCCCAATGCTCGCCCGACTGAAGTGATTGATGAAGTACTTGATTTATTTATTGATCTTGGCGCAGACGATGACCAATTGGAGTTTCCAGTCGTATTTGCATCAGCATTGAACGGAACATCTGGATACACACCGGAAGAACAGGGAGCGACCATGGACCCAGTGTTTGATACAATCATGGATCATATTCCTGCCCCTGCTGATACACGGGATGATTTCCTACAGCTACAGGTTACACTTTTGGACTACAATGACTATGTTGGTAGAATTGGTGTTGGCCGTGTTGCTCGCGGGAAAATCAGTGTCGGACAACAGGTTACGGTCATGCGGACTGATGGTTCCACAAAGAATTTCCGTATTTCAAAATTACTCGGTTTTATTGGTTTGAAACGAATTGAAATTAAGGAAGCCGTAGCTGGGGATATTGTTGCTATTTCCGGCCTGGATGATATCAATATTGGAGAAACAATTTGTCAGCCAGAGCATCTGGAGGCATTGCCTTTGCTTCACATTGATGAACCAACCTTGCAAATGACGTTTGTCGTCAATAATAGTCCTTTTGCGGGTAAGGACGGTAAGTTTATTACTTCTCGTCAAATTAATGAACGTTTGATGAAGGAATTAAAAACAGATGTAAGTCTACGTGTAGATCAAACGGATTCCCCAGACGCATGGGTCGTTTCCGGTCGCGGCGAGCTGCATTTGTCTATTTTAATTGAAAATATGCGCCGGGAAGGCTTCGAACTGCAGATTTCAAAACCACAGGTCATCATCAAAGAAGTAGATGGTGTAGAATGTGAACCGATTGAGCGCGTTCAAGTCGATGTGCCGGAAGAATATACTGGTGCGGTCATGGAAGCGATTGGTACACGTAAAGGTGAAATGCTTGATATGGTGAACCATGGAAATGGACAGGTTCGCTTGGAATTCCGCGTGCCATCTCGCGGATTGATTGGCTATGCAACAGAATTTATGACCCAAACACATGGTTACGGCATTTTAAACCATACATTCGATGCCTATGAACCAGTAGTAAAAGGAAAAATTGGCGGCCGTCGTCAGGGTGTGCTTGTTGCACTTGAAAACGGAAAAGTCTCGACGTACGGAATTATGCATCTGGAGGATCGCGGAATTATTTTTGTTGATCCAGGTACAGAAGTATATGCAGGTATGATTGTTGGCGAGCACAACCGAGAGAATGATTTAACGGTTAACATTACCCGCGAAAAACATTTAACCAACGTTCGTTCAGCAACAAAGGATCAAACAGCGACCATCCGTAAAACAAGAGATATGTCACTGGAGCAGGCAATTCAGTATTTGAATGACGATGAATACTGTGAAGTTACACCTGAAAACATTCGTTTGCGTAAAAAAATCCTTAACCAAAGTGAACGGGAAAAAGCAGCAAAACGAAATAAATAAAAAACGAAAGCACCCGGCAAGGAGTATGATTCCTTGCCGGGTGTTTTTTTGGTAGCTATAAAATATATGATGGGGTAAGAGAAAACTTTTGTCGATAAACCATGAAATAAAAGGCATATTTATCTATGGAGGATCCGGAATATGTTTGTTAAGCTAATATTATTAAATATGGAAGGATGATGATTTTGAAAAAGTCATTCGGTAAATTCATTTTTATTTTCGTTTTGGGATTCTTTGCTTTCTTCAATGCTAAGCCTGTTTCTGAGGTATTAGCTTCACCCCCAGTTTGTGGGATAAAAAGTACTGAGGTTAATGGGATTTCAGATACTAGATATCACATCGATGATATAACTATTCAATGTAATCCCACTCAAATATGGGGTAGTATAAAATCCACTGCAAGGTTAACTAACGATACTGGAAGAGTATATAACTATGAGAAGTCCGGTGGTATTAGGCAACGTAATGCTGATTTTGATAGAATGCCAGGGAAGCCACAATCAACTGGAGATAGTGGAGTTATATTGAAAAAATATAATGGAAAGACTGTTACCTCTTATACTAGTAAAGACAATTATCCTTCGCTCAGATATCCAACACCCAATAATAGTAATTATACAGATAAGGTAAGATATAAGTAAATCACTAAAGACAATTTATTTTTAGAGTTTATAAGTGAGCATCTAAAGTACATTAATAAATTATTGTATTTAGGACGATAGCAAAAGAAATGAATCATTTATGTGATTATGGAAGGGATAGTAATAGGATGAAACTTGCCATTTGGGATCTTGCCCCTCATTTAGTGGGTGAAGTCTATGATAAAGCATTTGATTTCAGTGATAAAGGATTAAAAATAGTGCTGGAAGATTTGCACGAAAACAAGGCAGTTATCACATATGATAGTGAACAAATATTGGGGTTTCGGTATGCCGAGGAAACATCGAGAAATGATCTTGTTCCTTTGGTGAATCAGGCGTATGAGCTTGCTAGATTCCATAAAGGAAATACCGGCTGTTTTTATAAGGCAATTCATTCGGAATATAACGCTTGGCTTGCAGCAATGTCAGGCAATGAAAACAAGTTATTGCAAGCAGAGCATCATATTTTTTTCACGATGGACAGCGTTTTCGAGGTGCTCAGTGATAAGGAACCACATTGCTTGAAAATTAACCGTGAAAGGTCTGAATGATATGAAACAAAAACTGCAATCATGGCAACCTATTAAGGATGTGGGGGAAGTGTTCCAATCATCAATCAGTTATCAACCTAAAAAAGGTTTGCATTTAAAAATAGAGGATACATCTGGTTATCACATTGATGTGATGTATGACCGTATTTCAGCAATTCAAGATTATATTTGGACATACCGTTTTACGAAAACTTGTGATCGAAAAGATATATTGGATTTGGCAGATGTTGTTGAACAAAGCAAACAAACGTCTGATCGAGCAAATCATATTTTTTATAAAATGCATCAATCCAATTTTCTTGCTTGGTACGATTCATTGCCTTGGCTTGGCAGCAAGGATATTCCTGGTGTAGAGCATCACCTGTATATATGTGGAGAATACATTTATGAAGTAATCAGTGATTATGAACCTTTATTTCATGCAAGTCGAACTAATGAAGATTAACATAGTCACTTTGCTTTTCAATAGTACAGCATATTTATGAGGTTACCAAAGTGAACGGGAAAAAGCAGCAAAACGAAATAAATAAAAAACGAAAGCACCCGGCAAGGAGTATGATTCCTTGCCGGGTGTTTGATTTATAGTGAATAAACCGTATTTAAGTTACGTGACATAATGAATTTTCCAAATAGGAGTAAGTTAAACGTGATTTAAGTTACGTGACATCATGAATTTTCCAAATAGGAGTAAGTTAAACGTGATTTAAGTTACGTGACATCATGAATTTTCCAAATAGGAGTAAGTTAAACGTGATTTAAGTTACGTGACATCATGAATTTTCAAATAGGAGTAAGATAAACGTCATTTAAGTTACGTGACATCATGATTTTTCCCAAATGGAGTAAGTTAAACCGCCACATGAGGCAAATTGAATTTGTTTTCTTCTACAAGCCATGAAATATTGTCTTCAACAGGTTAGTATTTTGAATTTTTAGGGAAATGGAAAAGAATGATATAAAATTTTGCTTGTATAACTTGTCTATACAAGTTAAACTAACATGTATAGACAAGTTTCAAAAAATAAAGGAGGATTGAATATGGCGAAAGAATCAATATTTTCTCCGTTGAACGGGAAAGTTATACCTTTAGAGTCTGTTCCAGATCCTACGTTTGCGGAAAAAATGATGGGAGAAGGAATCGCAATTGAACCAAGTGATGGAAAAGTTGTGTCACCTGTAAATGGTAAGGTGATTCAGGTTTTTCCAACGAAGCATGCCATTGGTTTACAAACTGAAGCTGGTGTGGAGATTTTAATTCACATTGGTTTGGAAACGGTTGCTTTAAATGGGGAAGGCTTTGAGACCCATATTTCAGAGGGCGATGAAGTATCAGTTGGTGATCCACTTGTAACATTTGATATGGATTATATTTCGAAACATGCTGCAAGTACCATTACACCAATTATTTTTACGAATAAGGACACGTATTCCAGCTTGTCTTTGACGAAGGATCAAACTGCGAAAGCTGGAGAAACTGTCATTGTCGAGGTAGAAGCAGGAGCGAGCAGCAAAGAAACGACCTCCGCTAAACCGTCTGCATCACCTACAAACGGAATGCAATACAGCAAGGAGGCACAGGAGATTGTTGCGGCAGTTGGTGGAGAAGAAAATATCCAAGCTGCCACGCACTGTGTGACAAGGCTGCGATTTGCACTTGGCGATGAGGATCAAGTTGATAAAACAGCATTGGAAAATATGGATATCGTCAAGGGTGTCTTTTCGGCCAATGGGCAGTTTCAGGTCGTTATTGGTCAGGGGACAGTGGATAGGGTATATCAAGCAATGGTGCATGATACTGGAGTAAGTGAGGCTTCAAAGGATGATGTGAAAGCAGCATCAGCGAAGAAGCAGAATATCTTACAGCGTGGGATTAAAACATTGGCAGACATCTTTATTCCAATTCTTCCTGCGATTGTAACAGCTGGTTTACTAATGGGAATAAATAATATATTGGCGAACAAAGGAATCTTTTATGAAAATCAGACCTTTATCGAGGTCCATGAGCAATGGGCCGGATTAGCCGATATGATTAATATTATCGCCAATACAGCATTTGTGTTTTTGCCGGCATTAATTGGTTGGTCGGCAGTAAAACGGTTTGGCGGCAATGAATTACTTGGAGTAGTATTAGGACTTATTATGGTACATCCAGATTTACTGAATGCATGGAGTTACGGGGAAGCACTGGAAGAAGGCGGCATCCCAACTTGGAATTTATTTGGTTTGGAAATTGATAAAATAGGTTATCAAGGCCAGGTGTTACCGGTTTTATTCGCCTCCTGGATATTGGCGAAGATTGAGATTTTCTTAAAGAAACGGGTTATGGAATCGTTGCAGTTATTGATTGTAGCACCAGTTGTATTGTTAGTTACTGGATTCTTAACGTTTATCATTATCGGACCAGTGACATTCACCATCGGAAATTGGATTACAGACGGATTGGTAGCTATTTTTGATTCTTATGCATTACTTGGGGGACTTGTTTACGGTGCCATTTATGCACCACTTGTTATTACGGGAATGCACCATACATTCCTGGCGGTGGACTTGCAGTTGATTGGTAGTACTGGAACAACCTTCTTGTGGCCAATTCTGGCACTGTCCAATATTGCGCAAGGATCGGCCGCTTTTGCGATGATGGTGGCTGCAAAGAATGAACGGTTGCGTGGATTATCACTCACATCGGGAATTTCTGCATGGCTTGGAATAACAGAGCCGGCAATGTTCGGGGTGAATTTACGATTTAGATATCCGTTCTATGCAGCAATTGGCGGGACAACCATTGCAGCAGCATTTATTACGATGCAGCATGTGAAAGCAACATCGATTGGAGTCGGTGGTGTACCAGGGATTCTATCCATTGTACCAAGTGGATGGTTAGCCTTTGGAATCGGCATGGTTATCGTGATTATCGTGCCATTTGTATTAACTTATTTTCTAGCACTACGTAAAAGAGCAGAATTGGAATAATTCAAGGAGGTTTTATTCATGCAAGAAGCATGGTGGCAGCGGGCAGTCGTCTATCAAATTTATCCAAAAAGTTTTAAGGATACCACTGGGAGTGGGACAGGCGATTTGCAAGGCATCATAGAAAAACTCGATTATATTCAAGCGCTCGGTGTCGATGTGATTTGGCTTACCCCTGTGTACCAATCGCCGCAAAATGATAATGGTTATGACATCAGTGATTACTTTTCGATTGATCCAGCCTATGGAACGATGGAGGATTTTGAGCAATTATTGGAGGAAACACACAATCGTGACATGAAGCTCATCATGGATCTGGTGATTAATCATACTTCAACCCATCATGAGTGGTTCCAGGAGTCAGCGCAATCCAAGGATAATCCGTTTCGGGACTTTTATATTTGGAAGGATGCTGGAAATGATGGAGAGATGCCAAACAATTGGAAATCCAAGTTTGGCGGGCCTGCCTGGCAATGGGATGAACAAACGGAGCAGTATTATCTTCATTTATATGATAAAACCCAAGCAGATTTAAATTGGGAAAATGATACACTGCGTGAAAAACTGTATGATATGATGCGATACTGGGCAAAAAAAGGTATAGATGGATTTCGTTTAGATGTTATTAATCTTATTTCCAAACATCAGGATTTTCCAGATGACAATCAAGGAGACGGCCGTCGTTTTTATACCGATGGGCCACGTATTCATGAGTATCTTCATGAAATGAATCAGGCTGTATTTAAACCACACGGGATGATGACGGTCGGTGAAATGTCTTCAACAAGCATAGAAAGCTGTGTGAAATATACCAATCCAAAACGTGAAGAGCTTGATATGACCTTTCAATTTCATCATTTAAAGGTGGATTATCCAGAAGGGAAAAAATGGACAAAGGCACCATTTGATTTTCTGGAATTGAAGCAAATCCTATCTGATTGGCAGGTGGGGATGCATGAAGGAAAAGGTTGGAATGCCCTTTTCTGGTGCAACCATGATCAGCCGCGAATTGTATCACGTTTTGGAAATGAAGGACCGTATCGTGAAATGTCCGCGAAAATGCTGGCAACGACGCTACACATGATGCAAGGGACGCCGTATATTTACCAAGGTGAAGAAATTGGCATGACGAATCCCAATTTTACTTCATTGGAGCAATATCGCGATGTGGAATCCCTGAATGCCTATGAGGAAATGAAGGCTGCTGGTGTGCCAGAGAAGGAAATACTGGCCATTCTTCAGCAGAAATCAAGAGATAATGCACGAACACCAATGCAATGGACTGATGGGGAGCATGCGGGATTTACTACAGGTGAGCCATGGATTCCGGTGGCAGATAATTACCATGACATTCATGTGAAGCACGTCGTTCAGCAGCCTAACTCTATTTTCCAGCATTATCAGGCACTTATCCAATTGAGGAAAAAGTATGATATGATAACCCATGGAGACTATCAATTATTATTGGCCGATCATCCACAAATTTTTGCATATACGCGGAGCTGGCAAGGTGAAAGAATGCTTGTAGTTAGTAACTTCTATGCAAAGGATGTAGAGGCATCGTTTTCATATGGGCAGGGTGAAGTGCTGCTTTCAAACTATCCGGATTCATCTACGGATTTAGATAGAATAACACTGCGCCCATATGAGTCGGTGATATATAAAGTCAATTAATGGGGAATCAGCATGCAGAAATATAGAAAAATTTATCAGGATATTGTTTTGAAAATCATGAATCGACAGTGGCAGCATATGCTTCCTTCTGAGCACGAGCTGTCCCAAATGTATGAAGCATCCCGGGAAACCATTCGCAAGGCACTCGCACTGCTTTCGCAGGAGGGCTATATTCAAAAAGTTCATGGTAAAGGATCACTTATTATTGAAAAGCAAATGTTAGACTTTCCTGTTTCGGGTATTGTCAGTTTTAAGGAAATGATGCATAAGCAAGGCATAGAAGCTACTACCTCTGTGGAATTATTAGAACAGGTCCAGGCAGATGCGTATCAAGCAGACTGTCTGGACATATCAGTTGGAACTTCTATGTGGCAGCTTATTCGCGTGCGCGAAATCAATGGCGAGAAAGTCATCCTTGATTTGGATTATTTGAATCAGGAAATAGTTGAACAGCTGCCAATGGCTGCCTGTCAGGATTCTATTTATGAATATTTGGAAGGCCAGCTTGGATTGGGGATTAGCTTTGCTCAAAAGGAAATTACCGTGGAAAACCCGACAGCGCATGATATCCAATTACTGGATATGGAGGGCTTTTCCAATGTAGTAGTGATTCGGAGTAAGGTGTATTTGGAGGATGCGCGTCTGTTTCAATTTACAGAATCAAGGCATCGTCCGGATAAATTTCGTTTTGTGGACTTTGCGAGAAGGGTACACGGATAACGGTTCCATGCCAAATTAGGAGAGGGCAACCATGAAAGCTATGATGAAAAGAATTCGTTTTTTGTTCACCTTGCACCGCTCGATACCGTTTATGTTTGATTTCTTTCGATCGCGGGAAATTTTCGGTTGGAAAAAGCTGCTGCTTTCTGGTTTGATCATCGGTTATATTTTATTTCCCTTTGATCTGATCCCGGATTTCATCCTATTCTTTGGCCTGTTAGATGATGCTGCAATGGCATTGTTGCTGCTGCAATTTATGGTAAAGCTTGCTCCCGAAACATTAAAGGAAAAGCATGGCATGAAACGTTCGAATCATAAATAAAAGATTCCATATATAACGATGGAGCGAATCAAGTGAAAGCTTGATTCGCTCCATTTTTGTATGATATTTTCTCACAGATTAACTGGCTGTAAGATCCCCCACTGCAGGAATTATTGTTGATAACAAGCAATGTAAGGGGGGATAAACAGCCAGTAAAGGCCTGATTGGTTCAACTAACAATCAGTGGGGAAAGTGCGAAAAACTCCACTGATTGAAGTTTCACTTTATCACAGATTAACTGGCTGTAAGCCCCCCACTGCAGGAATTATTGTTGATAACAAGCAATGTAAGGGGGGATAAACAGCCAGTAAAGGCCTGATTGGTTCAACTAACAATCAGTGGGGAAAGTGAGAAAATCTCCACTGATTGAAGTTTCACTTTATCACAGATTAACTGGCTGTAAGATCCCCCACTGCAGGAATTATTGTTGATAACAAGCAATGTAAGGGGGGATAAACAGCCAGTAAAGGCCTGATTGGTTCAACTAACAATCAGTGGGGAAAGTGCGAAAATCTCCACTGATTGAAGTTTCACTTTATTTTTCTCGCCATAGTGGTAATGTACAGCATCGGTAGGAACCGCCTGATTTAATGATTTCAGAAAATGGCGCCTCGATGACCTCATATTGATGTGCGCGCAATGCTGTATTAAGTCGCTCATTTTCAGGGAGGCTAATGACAGTTTGATTACCAATGGAAAGGACATTGGGCCCCATATGAAATTGTTCATCGTCCGTTACCTCAATACATGTATACGTCTCCTGCAACCGTTGACAGGCGGTTGGGTCAATTGCTGGTGGATGAATAAGTGCTGTGTTCGCGGAAATCAAATTAAATACACAATCGAGATGGAGTATATCATCCCGCAATGGAATTGGATAGATATCATAATCCGGAAGCTGTTGTGCAAGCAGAACAACTGCTTCCTTGGAAGTGCGTGAACTCAAACCAACCCAAATGGTTTTCCCATCCACAATGACATCGCCACCTTCTATTGTGCCGTTTGAAAGGCGATGGTAAGGGATTTGTAATTGCTTGAGCCAGTTGATCAGTACCTGTTCTTCCGATTGTCTCGTTTCTTCTTTTAGATTGGAAATAAATAGCTTATTGCCAATGGTAAAGCCGATATCCCGGGTGAAGACTTGTTCGGGAAGTGCTTGTTTTGCTTCTAAACTAATTACTTCTATCCCTCTTGATGTCAAAGTCTGTATCCATTCACGATGCTGTTGTTGAGCAATCGACGCATCCATTGCTTCCCCATCTTCTTCCAGATAATGTTCCTGTGTTTCATTAATGGCTTCTTCAATTCGCATAAATGCTGGAGGTACGACAATGACTTGCTTTAAGGTATCGTATTCATTGTCACATGAAATTTGTATACTTCGATTGGAAGGTATTGCATCATTCATCGTTTTATTAGTCCCCTTTAATTTTATCACAGATTGAAACTTCACTTTATTCGTGCATCATTCTTGTTGTACTCTAAATAGTATATACCCCAAATGTTAAAGTATTATGGCATGCATATTAAAAATGTTCATCGTATCTCGGATTTGTTGGTTGAAATAAAATAAAAAGCCTGCAGAGAATGCTACCCTGCAGGCGGAAAGAGGTGTCCCTTATTCTTTCGCATCAGACTTCTTCTTTTCATTGGGGATGTATTTTGTAAAATAGGCAGCTGCGATTAGTAACAAAAAAGCTAAACCCCACGTAACTATGCCGCTCCATTGCGTATCTATGCGTAGCCCGAAGATGAGAAGAAGGGCCGTTATAACTAAAAAAATAGCGGACAAGTAGCGTTTCATCCAATCACCTCGTTCTATATACCTGTTGCTTGTTTATGGAATGGACGCGCATCAATTAATTCCCAGCAACATCTCGCTTGGTGAAGACAATCCATGAGAGCGCCATAAAGATAATATAATACACCAATAGTACCATGATGGAAAAGGATAGTGTCATTCCTTCAATCCATGGTGTATAGCCTGGTGCATACTGCTGCAGGTCTGTATTGGCAAATAGAATGTATTTAGCCCAAGACCGTTCAGAAAACATCCCTACTATCGTTGAGCCGGCCATCATCAAGAATATAGCCGTACCAATAGCTAAGGAACTATTACGGAATACAGTGGAAATCATGAAAGCAAATGTGGCCATCATAACTAAATTAACGAGTCCATAGCCATACTCTGTCATAATTTGTTTCAAGGCAGACACATATTCCAAGCCTGTATTTGTGTCCAGTAAAATGTGAGGGCTCAGTCCTTCTACACCAAATGTAACTGCCCCAACAATAAAGGAAAAACCGAGCACAAATAAGAGGGTGAATGCTGCAAATAGTAAGACAGATACATATTTGGATAGTAATATTTGTGTTCGGGATATAGGGCGAATTAATAATAACTTAATGGTACCCCAACGATATTCATTGGCAATGATTCCGGCTGCAACGATAATTGTAAGCAGGCTGACAATAGATAATAAACCGGCATTTTCCAATACATATTGCCAAGCGCCATAGCCTGTCGGTTCGATATCATGCTCCAAATAATAATTATTTACCTCTATTTCATCCAAATTATAGGTAGTCAAGTATTGTTCATCCTCGCCGTATCCTTCATTTTCAGCGAGTAATTGTTCATTTTCCTGCTCCAGCTGTTCTCTCCAATTTGCATCATAGCCTTTATCCACATCCCCATAAACACTGGTCAGAAATGCTCCGCCAATGATTAATAAGGCTAAAATCGCATACATGACCCATGTGGATTTACGAATATATATTTTGTAGTTCTCATTGTAAATTAACTTTAGGAATCTATTCAATGATATTCTCTCCAATCAGGTCAAAAAATTTATCCTCCAGGGTTCCATTAGAAGCACCGATTTGATAGATGGATATATCCTGCTTCGTTAGTGCTTTTACAATAACTGGTATGTTCTCTTTATTTTCATCAAAGGATAAAGAGCTTCCATCCATTGCCGCAGCAGTAATTTGGAATTGTTCCTTTAATAACCGTGTGGCTGCATCGACTGGTTTGACCTCCATGACGATGCGCTGGACCGCTGATTCATCTGCATGATCTTTATCATGAACCCCTTGTATGGCGACTAGCTCTCCATTTTTGATAATCCCGATTCGATCACAGATTAATTCAATTTCTGAAAGGATATGACTGGAAATAATAACAGCTACATTTTCTTCTTCGGCAAGTTTTCTCATATATTTGCGGATTTCACGAATTCCTGCAGGGTCTAGTCCATTTGTTGGTTCATCTAAAATAAGAATAGCTGGGCGATGAAGCAATGCTTGTGCAATACCAAGGCGCTGTCGCATACCGAGAGAATACTTTCCAGCCTTTTCATGTATCGGTTTTTCAAGCCCAACCAGTGCAACTACCTCACGGATTCGCTCTTTCGTAATGCCTGGTATCATTCTTGCGTAATGCATCAGATTTTGCCAGCCTGTCATAAATGGATACATCTCTGGATTTTCAACGATTGCGCCGACTTCCCGTACAGCTGCTTTATAATCGGTAGTAATGCTTTTGCCGAGAATCCGTACATCACCTTCTGATAACTGCATTAGGCCAACCATCATCCGTATGGTCGTTGTTTTCCCAGCACCATTTGGACCAATAAATCCAAAAATTTCTCCGCGATGAATTGTAAAGGACAGTCCTTTTATAATTTCTTTTTTTCCAATTGTCTTTTTCACATTTACTAATTCCATTGCAACCTCTGACATGTTTCCCCTTCCTTTCTCCTACCGTCCTACCATACGAAAAAATAGGCAAAAAGGTTTCAAAAGAATATTTACATACCTCCGATAATGGTAGTGGCGGTATTGCAGGCAGCCCGTTATACTATAGATACAAAATAAGCGGAATGGGGTGTAGGAATGCGAGAGGTTGTCATCATAGATGGCTGCCGAACAGCAGTTGGGAAACGAAAGGGATCGTTACAGCATTATCGTTCTGATGAGCTGGCAGCGCGTGTGTTGGAGGGGTTGGTAAATCGGACATCGCTGGATTCGGGGCTCGTGGAAGATGTGATCTTAGGCTGTGTGACCCAGACAGGGGAGCAAGCTGGTAATGTTGCGAGAACGGCCGCATTGCTTGCTGGATTTCCAGTTCATGTTCCAGGGGTGACATTGGATCGACAATGCGGCTCTAGTCAGCAAGCGGTACATTTTGCAGCACAGGCGATTGCTTCGGGGGATATGGATATTGTCATAGCTGGCGGTGTGGAGAGCATGACACGTTCACCGATGTTTTCCAATATTGGCAAGGTGAAGCCTAGTGAAGCACTTCAAACCAAGTATGAGATTGTGAATCAAGGAGTTGCAGCAGAAAAAATAGCAGAAGCCTGGAGACTCTCTCGAACGGATTTGGATGCTTATGCATTAGCCAGTCATCAAAAGGCGATAGCGGCCATTGCTGCCGGACGTTTTGAAAATGAAATAATGTCGATTGATATTGTTGACGAGGCGGGAAAAACACAATCGTTTGCTGTAGATGAAGGACCGCGTGCGGATACAAGTTTGGAGAGATTAGCGGATCTCCAACCCGTTTTCCAAGATAATGGACGTGTGACTGCTGGAAACGCCAGTCAGATGAGCGATGGAGCTAGCGCTGTGTTATTGATGTCTCGAGAACGAGCAGAAGTCCTTGGATTAAAACCACGTGCGAGGATTATTGCGAGGTCAGTTACAGGTTCTGATCCAACCTTGATGTTAACGGGGCCTATAGCCGCTACGCAGCAGGTTTTGAAAAAGGCAAATTTGGGAATGAAAGATATGGATTTATATGAAGTAAATGAAGCCTTTGCCTCTGTTCCTCTTGCTTGGCTGAAGGATACCGGTGCGGACCCTGACAAGCTGAATGTGAATGGTGGTGCAATTGCACTTGGCCATCCGCTTGGGGCAACTGGTACGAAACTATTTGTGACGTTACTAAATGAATTAGAACGGGTAAAGGGTAAATATGGGTTAGTTGCAATTTGTGAAGGAATGGGAATGGCAAATGCAACGATTATAGAGCGGCTGGAAAATTAGCCGCATCTAAGAAATATAAAAACTGAATATCCACGCTTGCGTAAATGATTTTCTATTTGAAACTTGTAATGATGTACGGGGATTCGCATGTAGAAATTGCCGCATCCTGTGGGAGTTAATAGGTGGTGTGACCATTGATAAACAAGACATTATATTTTTGCCTCCTTATATTGGTTCCAATTATGCTCATAGGCTGTGCTGAACAAATAGAAGAGCCGACAAAATACGCGACAGACCATGAAGGCATACAGGCAGCAGAACGGCAAACGAAAGAAATAAAACGTAAAGAAACAGAAATAACACTTGCGGCAATTGGTGATATGCTGATTCATTCCCCAGTATATCAGGATGCCAAAACAAAAGACGGTTATGATTTTACACCAATGCTTTCTTTAGTTAGGCCATTTTTGGAGGATACAACGATCTCGATTGCCAATCAAGAAACAATGATTGGCGGGGAAGAGTTGGGGTTATCATCATATCCTGCATTTAATAGTCCTTTTGAAGTTGGTGATGCTTTAAAGTCGGTTGGTGTTGATGTTGTTTCTTTAGCCAATAATCATACGTTGGACAGGGGCGAAGAAGCCATCCAACGGGCCATCTCCCACTGGGAACAAATTGATATGATGTATACTGGTGCGTACAAAAATGAAAAAGATCGGGATTCCATACGCGTGTATGAAACCGAAGAAGGAATGTCACTTGCATTTTTATCCTATACGTATGGAACGAATGGGATTCCCGTTCCATTAGAAAAAGCGTTTTTGGTCAATATAATTGAGAAAGAACGAATGGCTGCTGAAATTGAAGAAGCAAAATCCAAAGCCGATGTGATTGTGTTAAGCCTGCATTTTGGTAATGAATATGAGCGGATGCCAAATGCGGAACAAAAGGACCTCGTTCAATTTGCAGCAGATCACGGTGTCCATTTGGTAATTGGACATCATCCACACGTGCTTCAGCCGGTTGATTGGGTGGAAGGAAAGGACGGCAACCAAACCTTTGTCGTTTATTCGTTGGGAAACTTTTTATCCAATCAAGATGGGCTATATAAACGAATCGGCGGAATCTTACAGGTGACGATTGCCAAGACCGAAGAGGGCAGATCGAAGACGATAGAAGTGAAACAGCCTACTTTTATTCCGACCTATGTTACGCGAAGTGAAAAGCATACGAATTTTAAAATTGTCCCTATGTACCAATTGAGTAACAGTCAACTACCCGGCTTTGTGGCATATTATCAGGAAATCAAATCACATATGTCCCAATGGGTTCCAGAACTGAAGTTTGTTGAATGACAAGCATGACGGAGCATCTGCCAATAGGATAATGGCAGGTGCTCCGTTTGGATTATGGAAGAATATGCAGCTTTTTATTTAAAATCATAGAAACGAGATAAAGCAGGGCACCAATGACGGCAAAGCTAAGCAATGGAATGTGAAAGCTTGCGCCAAAATCTGGAATTGGTAGTATGAGAGGAATGGCAATCCAAGCACCGATACATAATGAACAAATGATCCATGTATAAAGGAATGAGACGGTATTGCTACGCTTATTTTCCTTGAATGTACTGCTTTTAATCCACTTCAGAATGAGATGGATAATGATGTATAGTAATAATAGATTGATAAGGATTCGAATACTTCCATAGCCTATGTTGATCTTGTACGCTGCTGTGCTGAGCTGGAAAAAGTAATGCAAGGCAAAACCAAGTAAACCATGTACAAGACTAATAATAGCTAGAAATTGCAGAACGATATAGGCAATAAAGAATCCAGTTGTTTTTTTGCTTTCACTAGGAATTTCATCTAATAATTCCTGACAAAATGCTTTTGGGTCATCCCCGAAAACCATTGCTGCTGGTTTATTTTCAGCTTGTGCTATCAGCAGATGGTCTAAAATTTCAAGCAATACTTCCTCTGTTTGCTGCTCGTCTTTTCTTGTATTTAACCGAACATAGACGAGCATATCCTCATAGAGCTTCAGATTTTCTTCATTCAGACGTTTTCTTTTTTCATTGTTTAATTGAATCATTTCCTTCGTTCTCATGTTTCCTCTCCTCCTTTATCAATGATTTTATCTACTGGTTGTTTGATGGCTTCCCAATTGGCAATAAACTGCTGAAGCGCGGCTTTTCCTTCCTCCGTCAGGTGATAGTATTTTCGCTTTGGACCAGCCTCTGATTTAATCATCTCACCAATAATTAATTTTTCCTTTTGCAGGCGAATGAGAATCGGATAAATGGACCCCTCACTCACATCGGATAGGCCAAATTTTTGCAGCTTCATAGAGAGCTCATATCCATAGGTTGGTTGCATATGAATGATGGAAAGTATACAACCTTCTAAAATCCCTTTTAACAACTGACTTCGAATGGACATAGATAAATACACCTGCCTTGCTATACAAGATAGTGTTTTAAAAATATACTACCTTGCATTGCAAAGTAGCTTAACATCATTATAGGAAATATAGATACTCATTGCAAGCATTTTTTGGTATGATATTTTTATGTGATAAAATAAACTGTTAACGCATGTGTAACCAAAGGAGTCTATCACGCATGGAATGGAAAAATGTTTATAGAGGTTTTTTAATGGGGGCAAGTGATGTCATCCCTGGAGTTAGTGGGGGGACCATTGCTGTTCTGTTAGGAATTTACGATCGGTTAATCGCCGCAATAAGCGGTTTATTAAGTAAAGACTGGAAAAAGCAACTTAGCTTTCTAATTCCGCTGGGAGTTGGTGTAGCGACCGCTGTTCTACTTATGAGCAGGGTAATAGAATGGTTGTTTATTCATTATCCTGGTCCAACTAAATTTTTCTTCTTAGGGCTCATTATTGGCATTTTACCGTATTTATTTGAACAAGCAGATGCCAAACGTTCCTTTAAGACGAATCATTATCTATTGTTATTGATTGGGGTAATCGCCGTTGGGTCACTCGCTTTTTTAAATCCAACAGAAGGAGACATTATTACAAACGTCACAACCTCCACGTATATTTTGTTGTTCTTTTCAGGAATTGCTGGCAGTGCCGCTATGATTCTTCCAGGTATTAGCGGTTCCTTTATGCTGCTTGTAATTGGTGTTTATTCAACTGTCATTAGTGCCATTAGTAATCTGCAATTAGATATTATGGCAGTAACCGGGGCTGGCATTGTGATTGGTTTAGTAACCATGACAAAAATCATTGATTACTTTTTGAAATCTTTTTACACAGCCACATTTGCAATTATTATCGGCTTTGTTATCGGCTCAATCGCTGTTGTATTCCCAGGCTGGCCGGCAACAACCGGGATGATGCTGCTAAGTATCGGTACCTTTGCATTGGGACTACTCGTCGCGTTTATTCTCAGTAGAGTGGAGTACAAGGAATAGGCATATCCCGCTTAAATATGGGGAGAACGTGATAGAATAGGAGTAGGAGGATGATTAGAATGGAAGCAATTCAAACAGAAGCACAATTTAAAGACATCATACAAAGTGACAAGCCAGTGATTATTAAATTTTACGCCAATTGGTGCCCGGACTGTAAAAGAATGGACATGTTCATTGATGACGTAATGAAGGAATTTAATAACTACAGCTGGTATGAAGTGAATACAGATGAAATCGAAGGCATTGCAGCCACCTATGAAGTGATGGGAATTCCAAGTATTTTAATTTTCCAAAATGGTGAAAAGAAGGCACACCAGCACAGTGCCTATACGAAAACACCAGAATCGGTTATCGACTTTCTACATCAGCAGCTCGGCTAAAAATATAGCGCTGAACGAATTTCGTGCGGAAGCCGCGCGAGCCACGCAAGACGGTGGTTCGCCAAGGCTTCCGTACGTTTTTATTTAGGTGAAGACCAGCCTGTGACTTCATCGTTCTATAAAACTTTTTTGCGAAGAACCGGAAATGAAACAAAATTGGCTGAACCGTCAAAAAATCCGGTGTGAGCGTCTGAAAACTAAACGGAAGTGCTTGAATCGTCAAAAAATCTGATGCGCGAGCCTGAAAACTAAACGAAAGCACTCGAACCGTCAAAAAATTTGGCATGAAAGTCTGAAAACTAAACGGAAGCGCTCGAACCGTCAAAAAATCTGGTGTGAGCGTCTGAAAACTAAACGAAAGTGCTTGAATCGTCAAAAAATCCGGTGTGAGCGTCTGAAAACTAAACGAAAGTGCTTGAATCGTCAAAAAATCCGTTGCGCGAGCCTGAAAACTAAACGAAAGCACTCGAACCGTCAAAAATCCGATGCACGAGCCTGAAAACTAAACGGAAATGCTCGAACCGTCAAAAAATCCGTTGCGCGAGCCTGAAAATTAAACGAAAGTGCTTGAACCGTCAAAAAATCCGTTGCTCGAGCCTGAAAACTAAACGAAAGCGCTCGAACCGTCAAAAAATCCGTTGCTCGAGCCTGAAAACTAAACGGAAGCGCTCGAACCGTCAAAAAATCCGTTGCGCGATCCTGAAAACTAAACGAAAGTGCTTGAATCGTCAAAAAATCCGATGCACGAGCCTGAAAACTAAACGATAGCGCCCAAACCGTCAAAAAATTTGGCATGAGCATCGGAAAATGAAACGCAATACGAAATCTTGTCATCATTTATTTGTGTGAAATAGAGAGGAAAGTCAATATATGAGTCAACCAGAACAACAGTCATTTGATCAAGTGAATCCCGAGTCATTTCGCAGGCTGTGGCTTGTCTTGATATTAGGATCTTTAACGGCATTTGGGCCATTGTCAATGGATATGTATTTACCGGCATTGCCTGTCGTAACCATTGAATTACATACTTCAGCATCACTTGCACAGTTAAGTATAACTGCGTGCTTACTTGGGTTAGCAGTGGGACAGCTTTTATTTGGGCCGCTCAGTGATATCCAAGGCAGAAGGCGGCCGCTTTTAACGACATTGGTTGTCTACGCTGTCGCTTCTGTGTTATGTGCATTTAGCCCAACCATTTGGCTTTTCATTGCGATGCGATTTATTCAAGGATTTGCTGGAGCAGCGGGCATTGTCATCGCTAGGGCCTCGGCAAAGGACATGTATGAGGGGAAGGAATTAACGAAGTTTATCGCTTTGCTCGCGCTTGTGAACGGTGCGGCACCTATTTTGGCACCGATTTTTGGTGGGATTATTTTAAAATGGATTGCTTGGCCAGCGATATTTATTATTTTAGGTATCATTGGTGTGGCTATGTTTTTGGCAGTTCAATTCACATTACCGGAAACATTGCCAGTTGAAAAACGGCAGCAAGGCGACCTGCTGGCAACGGTCAAGACCTTTGCTGATTTATTGAAGGACCGTGTATTTATGGGGATTGCCTTAAGTCAGGCGCTTATTTCCATGGGGATGTTTGCTTATATATCAGGATCGCCATTTGTGTTACAAAATGTGTATGGTGTGTCAGCCCAGACCTTTTCTATTATCTTTGCCATCAATGGGGTTGGCATTATTATTGCTGCCCAGCTGACAGGCAGGCTTGCTTTTCGAATGCAGGAAAAACAATTATTATTGACCGGTATTTTAATCGCGGTAACTGGCGGGACATTATTTCTGACCGTTGTTATGCTCGAACTGCCATTATGGCTTCTACTCATAGCATTATTTCTTGTTGTTTCCAGTGTGGGGATGGTTAGTACTACTTCCTTTTCGATGGGGATGGAGCGCCAAGGTAAACATGCAGGAAGTGCATCCGCATTTCTCGGGATACTTCCATTTGGCGGTGGGGCACTTGTATCTCCATTGGTTGGTTTAGGTGGCGATTATACCGCTATTCCAATGGCCATTACAATTTTTTGTTGTGTAATTCTTGGTTTGCTTGTCTTTTTGGGGATGGTCAAGGATACAAATCCAGCAGCTGATATGTCCAACGTCATAAATTAAAGTGGTGGATGACATTGAAATATCGCTTCTGTGTATATCAAAAGATACACATCATTGTTACAAAAAGTTTAAATTTGGCAGCAAAAAATACTTGAGATTTACAATGTACAGGAGTATGATTTTATATGTAAATAAGCTGGTGTAGCACAGGTGGTAGTGCACTTCACTCGTAATGAAGGGGTCGGGGGTTCAAATCCTCTCACCAGCATTTAGATGAAAAAAGAGCATCCTTGCGTGGGATGCTTTTCCCAATGGGGAGTATATTTGGAGAAGTACCCAAGCCCGGCTGAAGGGGATGCACTCGAAATGCATTAGGACGGTTTCCCGTCGCGTGGGTTCGAATCCCACCTTCTCCGCTAAAAAAAGAGACTTGCAGGCAATGATGCGTGCAAGTCTCTTTTTAGATTCCTTTTTTTCTGAGTAAGCGGAGGGCGTTGAGTGTGACAAGCAGTGTAGCGCCCATGTCGGAAAATATAGCAATCCATAAGGTGAGCCATCCAGGAATGACGAGTAACAATGCAATTAGCTTCATTCCAATCGCAAAGGCAATGTTTTGCTTGATAATCGTCAATGCTCTTCGGCTCAGTTGGACAGTAAATGGCAGTTTTTTCAGGTCGTCACCCATCAATGCTACATCTGCAGTTTCAAGTGCACTATCTGTTCCAGCTGTTCCCATTGCAATTCCGACTGTAGCCGCTGCCAATGCGGGTGTATCATTGATTCCATCCCCAACCATGGCAATCGGACCATTCCTCTGCTCATATTGTTTAATGAAATCCATTTTCTCTGCTGGCATTAATCCAGCTTTTACATCCGTAATTGCTAATTCATCGGTTAGCGCATGTGCTGTTTCCGGATGGTCTCCTGTCAGCATAAAGGAATGCTGGATGCCGAGCTGATGCAATCGGCTAATAACAGCTTTACTTTCCTTTCTTGGTTCATCCCGCAGCGCAACAGCTAAAAGGATTTCTGTCGCTGTACCTAAGAGCATGATGGTTTTTCCGGCGGCCTGAAATGCGGAAATAGAAGTAGCTATTTCATCCAGCTGCTTCTGTAAGCCAAGTTCCGCGAATAGCTTTGGTGATCCGGCATAAATTATCTCGCCATTCATCATCCCATGGATTCCTTTCCCCTGTAAGGAGGAAAAATGATCTACTTGAACCCTCTTATAAGGGATATGATTTGTTTCGGCATGGGCTAAAATGGCCTTTGCCAAAGGGTGCTGAGACTTATTTTCCAAAGCAGCAAGCATGCTAAAAGCTTGAGCCGGATCATCGGTAAAATAAACTGTATCCGTTACATGTGGTTCCCCCATCGTAAGGGTTCCTGTCTTGTCAAAAGCAATGGAATGAATATGTCCGATTTCCTCTAAATAAATTCCGCCCTTAATCAAGACACCATTGCGTGCAGCAGTTCCAATTGCAGTGACAATGGCCACCGGCGTTGATATGACAAGCGCACATGGACAGCCTACAACAAGTATGGCCAGTCCCTGATATACCCATGTGCTCCAGTTTCCAGTTAAGAGCGATGGAATGATTGCTGTAAGCAGGGCGATAACCATGATAATTGGTGTATAATATGCTGCAAAACGATCAACAAATGCTTGGGATGGCGCCCGTTCCGCTTGTGCCTCTTCCACAAGGTGAATGATTTTTGCTATCGTTGTATCCTTCGCTAGCTTGGTAACCTTTATTTCCAAAAATCCATCCTGATTCATGGTACCCGCAAACACCGTATCATCTGGGTTCTTTTCCACTGGTATGGATTCCCCTGTTATAGGTGCTTGGTTAATTGCGGAGACACCATGCATCACAACGCCATCCATGGCCAATTTTTCCCCAGGTTTAACGAGCATGATATCACCAATTTGAATATCAGCAATATCCATTAATTGTTCTGTTCCGTGACGTTTAATGAGCGCCTGTTTTGGTGCGATTCCCATCAATGCTTGAATGGATTGACGTGCTTTATCCATGGAATATGCTTCCAGCGCCTCACTGATAGCAAATAAAATAACGACAATTGCTGCCTCTTGCCATTCTCCGATGATCGCTGCACCAATAACGGCGATGGTCATCAATGTTTTCATATCAAATCTTAGCCTGGTCAGATTAACGATTCCTGCTCGAAATAAATTGATTCCACCAATTAAAATAGCAGCAGCAAGTAATAGGGTGGTTGCAATTTTACTTATTCCAGTCCAATGGATAAATATAAAAGCAGCTGTAATGAGCATGGATGCAAAAACAAGTCGGAAATGTCGCAATAAAAATGGTTCTTGCTGATCGACATCAAACCCATCTTCGTGGATGACTTTGATATTTTCAAAAGCACCTGCTTTTTCAATGTCTTTTACAGTAGCTTCACCCAACACGGAAACCTTGGAAGCAGCGAAATTTACCTTTGCTTGTTCCACTGCTTTCAAACGCTTAATATTATTTTCGAATGTCTTTGCACAGTTGGCACAGCTCATGCCCTGTACACGAAACACCTGTTCCTTACTTGACATGAACAGTACACTCCTTCATATGTGTAAATGCTTGTTGAATCCAGGTATGCCACGTGAATCCATTAGCGTATCACGGATCAACTTTCCTTCCCACTGGCAATCACAATGCCTGTTCGATGAAGCGGACGTAAAAAGGTGATTTTATCTTTGTAGGCAAGGTTCACTTCATTTATATCTAAACGCATCACGAACACCTCTAACGAAACATTCAAATGTATATTTGATTATAGTATAGGTGGTTGGATTGTCAATCGGACATTTGCCTCTATTTGGCCTGAGTTATAGGCCGGTTAACTAAGAGCGAAACAACGGAGAATGGATACTTTGATGTAATAAAAAAAGCCCCCAGCAGCTGCTGGAGGTTCTTCACTATTCAAGTTTAAAGGTAAATTCATCAGAATCGTGGAAGGTAATTTTTGCATTTTGCAGAGAAAGCTGGTTTTTTAATAGCTTTCTTTGGCGAATCTGATAAATATGACTGAATTGATCTATGTCGATTCCGTTATATTCAATAGAAGTTATTGCCTGTGGATTTAAAATGCTCATATCCATTTCCTTGTGGTTCTCATCCCATTCAATTAGAAAAGGTAGCGTCTCTTGCTCGTAATCGTATTGTGGAAATAGCATCCGCCATTTGAGTAAGGTTCCATCGGGCTTTTCTCTTTCTCCAGAAAATGGACCACTAAATGGAATTCCTTCTTCCATGAAATGCTGAACATACTGATCCATATCTGTTGTTCGTAATGCAAATTGGAATGGGCCTGCCTTTTTTTGCTCTAGCTGATGGACAAGATGCTTAATCAATGGGTTTGTTGCATGCTTTGCTTTTTCCTCATCTGTAACAGCAAGCCACTCCAAGTAGCTATCATTTGAGAAGTAAGCTAAATAATTATTGGTACCCCAGTTTTCATGCTCGCCACCTTTAATTGCTTTAATGGGGAGCTGTCGCCCATATTTTTCACTCGTTTGTTCAACCTCTAGTCCACAAACGACGATATGGTCAAGTGCCAGCATACGAATCAACTCCAATCCTAGTTTGCTTCAAACTATTACTTTACTATACCCCTTAGAAAATAAATGGTGCAAGGAAAATAACCTCAAATGATGGAGTGTAAATATATCACGAAAGCGGAAAAATTTGTTACACTTTAGAAAAGTAATGTTAAAACAGCATTGGCATATTGGAAAATTTTAAAAGCAGGTGAAAAGTAATGACAGAACCGGTCATACTAATTGTAGAAGATGAACAGAAATTAAGCAGGGTACTACAATTGGAATTGGAATATGAAAATTATCAAACAGAGATTGCTGATAATGGCAAGGATGCGCTTCGACTGATGGAAGAAAAAAACTGGGACTTGGTTTTGCTCGACATCATGCTTCCTGAATTAAGTGGACTGGAGGTGTTGAGAAGAGTGAGACGAAATGATGAAGATACTCCCATCATTTTACTCACTGCGCGAGATCAGGTATATGATAAGGTGAGTGGTTTGGATCAAGGGGCAAATGATTACATTACGAAACCATTTCAAATTGAAGAGCTTCTGGCAAGAATTCGGGTACATCTCCGAAAGAAACCGGCAGCTTCCACAGTACAAACTGATAAACTTGTTGTTGGTGATTTGTCAGTTGACATTAATAGTCGTGATGTCATTCGGGAAGGAATAGATATCGAGCTGACACCACGAGAATTTGATTTGCTCGTTTATTTACTTAAAAATAAAAACATCGTACTTACACGTGAACAACTGATTGAACAGGTCTGGGGCTTTGACTATTTTGGGGAGACAAATGTGGTGGACGTATATATCCGCTATCTGCGTCAAAAAATTGATAACGGATTTACGCAACCATACATTCAAACTGTAAGAGGTGTAGGATATACGATAAAGGACGTAGACGGATGAAGCTGCAAACGAAAATCCAGTTATTTTCCTGCATATTTTTGCTTATTTTAATTGTGTTGACGAATACAGCTATATATTTTTTATATTATAAGCTATCAACGGACAGTGAGCTGGATCAGCTTGCTGCCCATACAGATACAATAATTACTGAGTTAAATAAAAATACAGAGGTGCCTGAGAAAGAATTGTTGAAGGCCTATGTACCAAATGATGGTATGATTCGCGTGATTGGAAAGGACTCGGAACCAATTCTAGGAACCTTAACAAAAAACGAGGCTTACAGCAAATTAAACAGTGCCTTTGAGACATCAGAAAAAAGAACCATTAATAAAAAAATTGCACCGGAGCACGTGGCAGTGATTTCAAAACCGATTATTTGGGATGATGGGGAAATTGTCACCCTTCAGGTTTCCAAGCATTTAATCGTGCTTAAGGAGCATATGCACACGCTCTTCTTCGTATTAATGATTGCTTCTCTGTTTATTTTGATACCTACTATTATCGGTGCCAATGTGTTAAGTCGTTTTCTGCTGCATCCAATTAAAGAGTTGACCCAAGCGATGCGAGAGAATATGAAGCAAGGACATTGGAAAAAAATTGACGTGCAGGCTAGCCAGTCAAAAGATGAGTTATATGAAATGGAAATGACATTTAACGATATGATTGACGAGCTTCAGGAAACCTTTATGAAACAGGAAGTATTTGTATCCGATGCTTCCCATGAGCTGAAAACACCGATATCTATTGTAAAGAGCTATGCCCAATTATTGGAAAGACGTGGACTGGAAAAACCGGAACTATTCACAGAGTCGGTGCAGGCCATTGATTCAGAAGCGGATCGGATGCAGAAGCTGGTCGAGCAAATGCTGCAGCTTGCCAAAAATCAACAGAAAACAGATTTTGTAGAGGTTGATTTTACCTCTATTTGTACAGAGGCCGTGAAGACGTTTCAGGGGGCCTACACGAGGGAAATTAGGTATGATGGTGAAGAGGATGTTCTGGTATTGGGCAACCCAGACCAGTTGAAACAAATTGTTTATATCCTAATTGACAATGCACTAAAATATAGCGCTGAATCCATTGATGTTTCCTTGGAAATCTCGAACCAATCGACAGTCATATTGCGTGTAACGGATCATGGGGAAGGAATTCCAGTGGAAGATCAAAAGCGGATATTTGATCGTTTTTATCGTATGGATAAGGCGAGGAGCAGGGAAACTGGTGGTACTGGACTTGGCCTGCCAATTGCTAAAGCAATCAGTCAGGCACACCATGGCGATTTATCCGTAACAAGTCAGATTGGTTCTGGATCGACATTCACCTTCCAGTTGCCATTTATGAAAGAAGCAACATGATTTTCTCATTGATTTCTAATCTTATTCACATAGGACTTTTATCCTTCTTCGTTAAGATGTAATCAATAGGAATTTCAAGGAGGAAATAACATGAAAAAGAAACTAAGCTTAGCCATCGGAATTGTTGCTGCAGCCGCAATTTTGGGACTTGGAATATATCATTCAGATGCTTCACAAACGGAACCAAAGTTAAGTAAAGCAGACATTAAAACAATGCTAGCAAATCAGTACCCAGGAGAAATAACCAGTTTTGAGCTGGATCGTGATTTTAATAAGTCTGTTTATGAAGTAGAAATCGAAGGTAAGAACAAGGCTTACGATTTAACATTAGATGCTGATACTGGTGAAGTGCTGAAAATAGACGAAAAAACCATTGCGACAAATGACAAGGAACAAGATGATTCATTAGTTGTTCGTGAAAAAGAGGAAGCGAAACAAAAAGAACAGGAAAAACAAAAAGAAATAGAGAAAAAAGAAGCTGCTAAGAAAAAAGCAGAGGAGAAGAAAAAGCAAGAACAAGCAAAGAAAAAACAAGAGCAATTAGCCAAAAAGAAAGAACAGCAGGCTAAAAGAGAAGAACAAAAGAAACAAAATAATTCTAAGGTAGCTATTAGTGTACAAGAAGCTGCAGATATTGCACAAAAAGCCTTCCCAGGAACAATAACAGAACTAGAGCTAGACGAAGAAGATGGACGTTACATTTATGAAATAGAAATGGAAGCAGGCGATCGAGAAGCAGAGCTCGAAATTGACGCCATGACCGGCGAAGTAATCATAATGGAAATAGATGATTAGAACAAAAGCGCCATCGCCCGTTAAGCAATTTAAAAAAGAGCTGTTCCAGCATATTCGCTGGAGCAGCTCTTTTTATTCCGGATAAACAGTAAAGTTTGGGTTGGCAGTGGCCTGCACAACGGGATGTTTTTCAAAGTACTCATGAATGAGTTCGACGGTATCTTTCTGAATTTCGCGGATGACTGGTTTTTGTTTGAACATATTGAAATTCCCGCCACCAGATGCACGATAATTATTCAATACTACCTCATAGGTTTCATCCATTTGAAGCGGCTTGCCATGATACATTACATGTTGGATTCGCGAGCCAACAGGCTGGTCCACATGAATTTCGTAATCAATTCCTTCCCACATATCATAATTATAATGCTGTGGCTTTGGCGAAATATAAGTTGGATTGACGACAACCTTTCCATGATCATCCAGCGTGAAATAGTCAGCACTTTTTTCTAGCGCTGCAAGGATATCCCTGCCTTTTAGTGCAAGTACTACAAGTGTATTTGGATACATATAGTTGGATACAACATCACGCATGGTCACCGTTGAGGTAAATCCAGTCGTATCGTTTTTTAAAATAGAAGTGACAGAAATGTCTGTGTCACTGGCATCCATTTGTACCCGCTGAATGAATTCAACGAAAGGATGCTTATGTGTACGGGCAACATGCGGATCTGTAATTGACATATCCCCAACAATCTTTCCAATTGGCTGATCAAGCCATGTTTGCGTAGATGCTTCTATCTTTTCCATATAGGTCATTATTTCCTGATCAGGTTCTATATCCCCAACGGCCCCAATAGCTCCTTCTCGATTGGTTAGCTGCCAGCCTGTCGCCGTTTGTTCAAATTGCAGGTCAACTACACCATAATACATGCCGTTATTCCCGGGCTGCAACACAAGCACATCGTGAATGGAACCTGTTAAAATGCGATGCTGATGTCCCGTCAACAGTACATCAATCCCCGGCACGCTTGCACATATTTGATAGCCCTGGTTCTCGCCGGTTAATTCTTCTGTTGGTTCACCGGAGTCCATATCCCGTTCAATGCCTCCATGATAGGAGACAATGACAGCATCAGGCTGCTCCTTTTCACGGATATATGGTACCCATTTTTGTAAAGTGTCACAAGCATCCAGGAAGGCTATTCCTTCTATATGTGCCGGAGATTCCCAATTTGGAATATATGGAGTGGTTACGCCGATAACGGCAATTTTTGGACCATTTGCCACCTCGTGAATGTAGTAGGGCTGACCAAAAAAGGGCTCACCACTTTCGACATCCACAATATTGGCGGATAACCAGGGAAAATCAGATTGCTTAACGGCATCCGTTACGATTTGTTTGCCAAAATTAAATTCATGATTCCCAATCACACCTGCGCGTACGCCAATCCGATTTAAAATCCCAACCATTGGATTTTCAGTTTGTGCATATTCTTTTACATAATGTGTCATGAGCGGTGTTCCTTGAATGAGGTCACCATTATCTAACACAAGTACATGTGGATGTGCTTGCCTTGTTTGTTTTACAATGGTTGCATACTTTGCCAGTCCAAGTGATGCTTCCTCATTTGTCCCGTATAAAATGGGCATAGCATTGCCGTGCACATCACTGGTGTATAAGATTTTTACAAGGGTATGTTCTGCCATCGTTGTGTTCATCCTTTCCAAATTGCGCCGTAAGATCTATTCGCGTGAAATGGTTTAATTGTATAAATGAGCTCTTGTGACAGGATAGGCTATTTCTCACAGATTAACTGGCTGTAAGCCCCCCCGTATCAAGCATTTATGTTGATAACAAGATGGTAAGTGGGGGATCAACAGCCAGTAAAGGCCTGATTGGTTCAACTAACAATCAGTGGTGGAAGAACGCCCCCCTGATTGAAGTTTCACTATATCACAGATTAACTGGCTGTAAGCCCCCCACCCTAAGGATTTTTGTTAATAACAAGCATTGTAAGTGGGGGATCAACAGCCAGTAAAGGCCTGATTGGTTCAACTAACAATCAGTGGTGGAAGAGCGCCCCCCCTGATTGAAGTTTCACTATATCACAGATTAACTGGCTGTAAGCCTCCCACATCAAGCATTTTTGTTGATAACAAGCATTGTAAGTGGGGGATCAACAGCCAGTAAAGGCCTGATTGGTTCAACTAACAATCAGTGGTGGAAGAACGCCCCCTGATTGAAGTTTCAGTCTATGAGCCATTTGCAATTTAATTCATAGAAAAGAAACGAAATCAAAAAGGGTGTGTTTTGATTTCGTTTCGGATTCGAGTTTCACTTTATTATACGATTCTTCTTCTAATTTTTGCAGAAATAAAGTCGATAATGGTTACAACGATGATAATCGCTAGTAAAATGAGCCCCATTTGGTTCCAGTTTCTATTCATAGAAGCAAACATAATCATCGTACCAATACCACCTGCACCTACAATTCCGAGTACGGAGGAGGCACGGATATCGATTTCAAATCGATAAATTGCATAGGACAGAAACTCCGGAATTACCTGTGGAATAACTCCAAAAAATAGAATTTGAATTTTATTGGCTCCATTGGATTCCATTGCTTCTACAACCTTCATATCAATTGACTCAACGACCTCAGAATAGAGCTTTCCAAGCATTCCTGTAGAGTGGATTGCAATGGCAAGTACCCCTGCAAAAGCATTTGGTCCAACAGCTACAACAAATAGGATTGCTAGAATTAATTCTGGGAAAGAACGGTTGGCAGATAATAACCATTTACCAAAGGTTGCTACACCGCGGTTGGTCATGTTTTTTGCTGCCAAAAAGCCTAGTGGTACAGCGAGAATGGATGCCATCAAAGTACCTGCAAAAGCAATAAAAATGGTTTCGACAATCTTAAGTGCAACCTCACTCATTGCAGCCCACTCTGGGCTAAACAGCTTCGGAATAAGGATGCCAAAGTTTTTAACAGAACGTTCGATTGCACGGCCCCAATCAATGTCAATACCAAGGAATGTCCATACATATAAGGCGATAATTGCCAAAGCAATCAGGACACGCTTGACTATTTTCCAGGTAGAGCGATGCGGTTTTGGAGGTAATGTATATGTTTCCATTAGATAAGCGCCTCCCTAATCTTATTACTAATATATTCGATTACGATAACGACAATAAAGATCAAGATAATGATTGCCATTGCGTTTGGATAGTTGTAGAACTGCAGCTCGCGGTCCAGGATAAGCCCAATACCACCAGCACCAACTAAACCTAATACGACAGATGCCCGTATATTAATCTCGAATACATATAAAATGAAGGAAGTTACCTGTGGCAGTATCTGCGGAACGAGTCCATAGAAAATAACCTGCAGCTTGCCACCACCGGAAGCTCTCATTGCTTCTAACGGGTCCATATCAACTGCCTCAATGGTCTCACTAATTAATTTTGCGAGAATTCCTAGTGAAAAAATAATCAAAGCCAATATACCCGGGAATATACCGACACCAAATAATCCAACAAAAATAACTGCCAATACAAGATCCGGAATGGTACGCAAGATATTCAAAAAGGTTCTGGAAACCAAATATAATGGTTTAAAAGTAGTGATATTTTGTGCCGATAATAAGGCAAGTGGCACGGTTAAGATCGCTGCAATTGTAGTAGCGATAATTGCCATCTGTATCGTCTGTGCCATTGCTGGCCAAATGGCTTTCACCACACTAATATTTGGCGGGAAGAACTTTTCGATTACCTGTTTCATATTGCCAAACGCATTCCCAAACCCTCCGACCATTTGCTGCTGCGTCCAGTACATACTAAATAAGTAGAATGCTAGAATCGCAAAAAAGATAATGGTAACCTGTGCCTTCGTTTTCGTCGGGTACATGGATGGTACTTTATTCATATCCGTTACATTTTCTTTTGTCACTGTTCATCTGCCCCCCACGCAAGTCATCCTCACGTATCGTACGGCCATAAATTTCTTCAAATGTTTGCTCCGTTACCTCTGATGCTGGACCATCGAAAACGACCTCACCTGCCCGCATGCCAATGATGCGATCTGCATATTCCATGGCCATATCGATAAAGTGCAGGTTAACAATTGTTGTGATTTTATCTTCACGATTGATCTTTTTCAAATAAGTCATCACCTGATGTGAGGTAGGTGGATCAAGGGATGCCACTGGCTCGTCCGCCAAAATATAGGATGGCTTTTGTGTTAACACACGTGCGATACTTACGCGTTGTTGTTGACCGCCACTAAGCTCATCTGCACGATTGTACAGCTTATCTGCAATGTTTACCCGCTGAAGACTTTCATAGGCTAACCCCACATCTTCCTTGGAAAAGAGGCTAAGAATAGAACGAAGTGTACCAGTATGACCCAAGCGCCCAGCCAATACGTTTTTCAATACATTGGAACGGTGGACCAGGTTATAGTTTTGAAAGATCATACCGACCTTTGTACGTAATTTTCTAAGGTCACGTCCGCCATACTTTAAAATATCTTCACCATCCACAATAAGCTCACCGGATGTTGGTGTGACCAATCGGTTAATACTACGGATAAAGGTCGATTTTCCTGCACCGGATAGTCCGACAATCACTACGAATTCACCGTCATTGATGGTGACATTTACATCTTTAAGGCCAACTGTTCCATTTGGATATACCAATCCAAGATCTTTAAATTGAATCATGATATGATGTCCCTCCCGTACGACAATCATTTGCAATTGAAAAAGGGGAGATGAATTGTCTCCCCCCTTATAAAAAGTTTTTCTGTTTGTTTAATTACTGTTCGATGATATCACGGAATTCATGATACGTATCTTTTACAATCTGATATTCTGAATCCTCGGCATCCTCAATAGCATCCCAAGTATACACATCGTTCATGATTTTAATCATATCCTCATCATCGTTGAAGGAAAGAAATGCTTCTTTAATTTTCTTCACTAAGTCATCACTTAGTTCTTTTGTAACAGAGATGGTGTCGTTCGGAATGTCTGCAGTATAATCAATTACTGCTAGATCATCTTTAATAGTTGGATATTCTTCTTCCAAGTTATCACGAACGTCTTCAAATGTAGTTGCAACGTCTGCGTCACCTTCTAATACAGAGATTGCAGCTGTGTCGTGTGAACCAGCTTGAATAACATTACTGAAGAAATCTGTTTCCAAATCTGCAGCAGAACCTAGCTCAAACTGTTCCATAAGCTGCTTCGCTGGGAAAAGGTATCCTGAAGTAGATCCTTTGTCAGCAAATGTCCAAATCTTACCTTTTAAATCTTCTAGGCTTTCAATTCCAGAGTCAGCACGAACAACATATTGTGCACGGTAAGAGCCTGCGCCATGACGCATGGATTTCAAAATAACATTTACATCATATTGTTCATTTGCCAATACGTAACCGAATGCTGGAATAAATCCAATGTGAACCTGGTTAGCACCCATTGCCTCAACCAATGCGTTGTAGTTAACCATAACTTTACCTTCTACTGTGATACCAAGCTCTTCAGATAGACGCTCTGCCAATGGTTCAACTGTGCTCGCAATATTTTCAGAATCCTGAGATGGTACAAAGCCCATAACTAGTGTTTTTGGATCTTTGCCTTCATCCTTATTCTTATCATCGTCTTTTTTGGAATCGTCTGAGCCACATGCAGCTAGACCAACCGCCAGTATTAAAACAAGCAAAAGACCAAGTATTTTTTTCATTTTTTTCCTCCTATGTATTAAAAAATAATTACAACTTACTATTAATTAAATAACATTTAGATGGAAAATGCTAGTTGTTTTTACAAATTAACTACTTTTTTTACGATATTTTTACGTGTGGGTCTAATTGACTAATGTTTTGGAAATATTTTGGCAAGCTATTTTGACCTAATATATTCGTTTGAAACTTTTTTTATACCAAAACGTAATGATAGGGGAGGAAGGTGAAAGGTATGAAAGTATTACAGGTTGAAAATGTCACAGTAAACATGAACCAGCGGACTTTGTTGCAAGATATATCCTTCGACATGGAACCGGGGGAAGTAACGGCTTTGGTTGGTCATAATGGCGCTGGTAAATCGACAATGATGAAGACGATTATGGGAATGTATGAATACACAAAGGGCGACATTATGATTAATGAGGCCTACCATCAGCATAAATCTTTCATCACCTTTAAACAATTGGTTTCTTATTTACCAGAGGAACCATTATTATTAACGGAATTGACCGTGATGCAGCATTTTCAATTATACGGAAAAAGCTATCAAATCGCAGAAAATAAGCTACATGATTTGATAGAGGAATACACGGTAGGCTTTGATTTGCAGGGGAAGTTGGATGAATATCCCGAAGCATTATCAAAGGGGATGCGTCAAAAGGTGCAGACGATCTGTTCGTTTTTACTTGATACGCCATTATTATTGATTGATGAGCCATTTATGGGATTGGATATATTTGCTGTTGATTACTTTGAAGCATTATTAAAGCGGAAGATGGAGCAGGGGACAAGCATATTAATTACGACACACCAGCTTGATCGGATGAAGGATTTTGCTTCTAGTTTTATTTTATTGCAGCATGGGGTAATAAAGAATAAAGGGCCAATTGAGGCCTTTGAAACCATCACAAGGACATCAGAATCATGATACGCCAACCATCTAGCTGGAAAGCATATATTCATATTCGAAGAAGCCGATTCCGGAAAAAATACAAGCTTATAAAAATGGCACTTCAAATGATGATTGATAAAACGATTGCGATTTATTTGGTCATTTTATTGGGATATGCTGTGTCCGCGTTTTTTATTTTTGCTGATCTTGCAACGACTTATCAATCAGAATTACAATTTTTTGAAACAGAGGCAGAGGCACGCTTTTGGCTTATTTTAACGGTTATTCCTTTGCGATATTTGTTTCAAGCCTTTCGATTGCCAAGTGTATTTATTACAAGCTCCGATTACCAGCTTGGACTATTACCTTATTCCATTCGACGTATTTGGATGTATGTTGCTGCGGAAAAATGGGTAAAGAAAATAGTAATATATGGTGTATTGGTACCTGTGATGGTGTGGGTAACAGGTATTGCAGCAAAAATACTGCTATTATATGCCGTCTTATTTATTGTTACCGACATATTGATGACTGTTCCACAATGGAAACTGTACGGACAGAAGTGGTACGTGAAATCAGGCTGGCTCTTTGTTGGCTTGTTATTCAATGGTATCGGTCTCTATTTTTCAATTACGATAGAAGTCGGAATATTCATTTTTGCCATACTGCTTGTTTGGAATGGCCTGCTTATCCCCCATATTTTCAAGCATGTGAACTGGCCACGGATAACGGAAATAAGTGATTATCATACGTGGAAAATGCCATTCATTGAACGCGCATCAGAAACAAAATATAAGCGGAGTCGCAGGTTTGGCATGTTTTCGCAATCCAAACGGAAGAAGTATCCGTTTCATTATGATAATCATTCCATTTACAGTCGAATGTGGCAGCTTTATTTCCGGAATAACCTGGAGCATGCTTTCAAATTGGTAGGTGCACTTTTGGTCATGCTGGTGATGGTCAGGTTGTTTTGGACAGCATTTGCTATGTTTATCGCTATTGCTTTAGCTTTGCATATTTTCTTTGTTACGGCGGGCACCTTTTTTCGTGATCGCTTTCGAACTGATTTGCTGGAGGTGTTGCCTTGGGACTTATTCACCTATAAACAGGCATATATGCGCTGGATGCTCATAGGGAGTGTGCCACTCGTGCTTACCATCTTTTTTCATTTTGTGTTTCATTTTACATGGTGGGCACCATTTCAATTATTGTTTATTGCAGTTATCGCAATTTTTATTGCCAATCAAAGGTTGGATGCGTCTATAGCGGTAATAAGTAAATCAAATACAACATCTTTGGGCAAGGAAATGGCTTCTTATATATTGCTTGGCATATTTATTGTCAGCTATTTCTATCCATTTCTTTCGCTTCTAGCACCAATTATTTTGGTCATTCAGTTAAGGAAATTACGAGAAAATCGTATGGAAATCCCGGTAGAACACATTCATATGTGAAGCGGAGGAAAGGGGAATGGCAGCATGACTGGACTTTTTGATAAGAAGCATGACCCATCTTTAAAACTTTTTGTCGTATTGTCGAAAACATATCGCGTCATGATGGAAGAGGTAGAAAAGGATATCCAAACGCGGGGACTACGATTGACAGATTTTGCCGTATTAGAACTACTCTACCATCGCGGTGAAACACCTTTGCAAAAAATAGGCAAAAAAATTCTGCTGGCTAGTGGCAGTCTAACCTATGTGATTGATAAGTTGGAAAATAAAGGTCTACTCAAAAGAATGCCTAGTCCAGTCGATAGGCGGATTACATTGGCAGCCTTGACGGCATCTGGTCACGAATTATTAGATACCATCTTCCCAGGGCATTGGTCAAAAATTGAACAACTGACAAATGGATTAACCTTGGACGAAAAAAAGCAAGTTACTCATTTATTGAAAAAACTAGGCACAAACATTCGAACGTATTAAAGGTGTTATGTTTATTTAACTGGTGTTGCCCAATGGATAGCAAAAAAAGAGTGATTTCATGTTTTGTTTTTTAGTTTCTCGGATATATATAACATAAGTGATGAAACGGCTCGTATGTATTCCCCTGCATACGGGTTGTTCATTCCAACTATAAGGTGTCGTCTTTCCACCATACAACGTAGTCAGTCAACGAAAGGGTAGGAATGAAGCGACATCTTTTTTGTCGACTAAAATTCATGATTGTTGTCACATAAATGAAATATACAGTTTATTGTTTGAATGAAGTGGGTATATTTTACATGTGACAAGACAGTTTAACGTTTTTTATTTTTTAGGAGGATCGATACATGAGTGTCAAGGAAGCTGTTATCTTTATTAGCAATAATTGTGAGAAGTGTGATGACCTATTGGAACAATTGGATGCGTGGAATATTTCTTATGAAACCAAAAATGTCACGGACAATAGAGAATATATGAAGGAACTGCAGGACCAAGGAGTATACGGAACACCAGCTACTTTTGTGAAGAATGGTTCGCGAGTTATTTTGGGGTTACAATTCAATCGAATAAAGCAAGCCTTAGGTGTAAATGGGGCATCGTTTTAATCTATCGTTACGCCAACACAATACGTGCAAAAATACGCACAAGGATTCACTTTTTGCATATCCTAAAAAGTAAGCAGGCAAAATAAAAGGATGTGCATCAAATGAGAACAAAAAGATATCCTTATCAAGGGTATGGGAACCAATATCAGGCTCGAAATACAAATATACAGCATTGGCAACCATACGAATTTGATGAACCAATCCAACAGCCAACCTACAATCAACATACTCCATTTTCCTACTATGCAAAGCCACAGCAACCTGCGAATTGGCATGAAAACGTCCATTCACAAGGAAACTATCCTATTCAGGGTTCATCATCTCAACAATTGGATTGGACGTATCACCAAGGTTCACATCCACCATATTTGGAAGAAAATGAGCTACAGCATGGGTTACCACCATATATGGGGAATGATATGCAGCAACCCCAGTTTACGGAAAATGGTTATATGCAATCATCACAGCAATCACAACCAATTCAGCAACAGTCTTCACCACCATCTTCCAACGCCCCGTCCCCTTTTCAAAACACAAATGGACAGATAGATTTTGATAAAATGCTGTCAACTGTTGGTCAAATTGCAAATACCTATCACCAGGTCGCTCCAATCGTCAAACAATTTGGAGCACTTATGAAAAGTATTCGTTCGTAGTAAGAAGCCGTCGTCTCTTATGCCGTGGCTTCTTTCTATTTCATTAAAAACGCGTAATTTGTCATATTTTCAGTGGAAAAAGGGTAAAAGAAAGGTAGCACAATAAATAAAGCCAAAGTGCATGATTTTTGGGTGCACGTGCCAGTATAAATCGTTAGGAGAATGAGCAATGATAGGATGTCTAGTAATTCATGGTTACACAGGTGGTCCGTATGAATTAAAGCCATTAACGGAATACTTAAAGGAGCATACAAACTGGGAAATTAATACGCCAACATTGCCCGGCCATGGTGAAAAGCTGGCTTTGGAAGGCACAACACATGATAAATGGATTACTGCTGCTGAAAAATCGCTCCAGCAAATGAAAAAGAAATATGATCAAATATATTTGATTGGCTTTTCCATGGGGGGGATGATTGCCGTCTACCTAGCTGCAAAATATAAAGTTGACAAGCTTGTGCTGCTGGCAACCGCAGGAAAGTATTTATCCTTTAAACAAATTAGCCTTGATTTAGGTCAAGTCATCATGGATGCTTTTAAAGGCACGTTGAAAGAGAATAAACTATTTATGCATTATAAAAAGAAATTACGGTCTGTCCCGATGAAAGCGAACATTGAATTTTTAAAGCTGTTAAAATTTACAAGGAAATACTTAAAGAATGTAGAATCGCCAGTGCTCATTGCACAAGGCCATATGGATGGAATGGTACCATATCGCACGGCATACTACCTGGAAAAAGAAATCCCTTCACAGAAAAAAGAGGTTGTCTTTTTTGAAAGATCCAGACATTTGATTTGTTTAGGAAGTGATAAGGATACATTAAATACGATGGTGTATCAATTCTTGTCTCAACCAGAAAATCAAGAAGTTTGATCGCAGGTATTTGGAATGTAAAAAAGGAAGAAAGCCAACGAAAAGCGCTATCGCAGCACTTGTCGGCTTTCTCCCTTTTCCATCTGATGACATACATATGCGGAATGCACATATTCGTTAAAAATTGGTACGGAATCGATAGGAATTTGACGAATACAAGTGATGCGTCAAAAAATCGAGTGTGAAACGCCGAAAACTAAACGGTTCAGCTGAATGCGTCAAAAAATCGAGTTGGAATCCTCGAAAACTAAACGGTTCAGCTGGAATCGTCAAAAAATCGATTCGAAATCCCCGAAAACTAAACGGTTCAGCTGGAATCGTCAAAAAATCAGTACGGAATCCCCGAAAACTAAACGGTTCAGCCGAATGCGTCAAAAAATCGAGTTGGAATCCTCGAAAACTAAACGGTACTCCTTACACCCTCCTTCATAAGGGTGAGCCGTAAAGTTAATACAGCAAAAGCATCGCTAAAGGCACTTTTAATCTTTAAAAAAGGAGATTACAAGTGCGCCTTCTCCGCCATAGGTTGAAATGAGTGGTCCGGTTTCGGTTATATATGAATCTTTGAAACTGTATTTATCCATAATTTCCGCTAAAACTCCCTTTGCATGTTCTTCTGCATTGCAGTGGGTTAGCGTAATGATTTTGTCTTCCATGTTTCGAGTGTAATCACCAATTTGCTCGATGAAGCGGCGAATTGATTTTTTCTCTCCGCGCACTTTTTCTGAAACTTCAATGGCACCTTCCGAGCTGGCGCGCATAAGCAATTTGATATTCAAGGTTTTTGCAATGGCACCTTTTACCTTATCCAGTCGTCCGCCCAAAATGAGATTATCCAAGGATTTTAACACGAATAAAGTAGTTGTTTGCTCTACCCTTTCCTCGATATGGTTCACAATCTCTTCAAAGCTTGCTTGATGTTCAAGCATTTTTACAGACTCATGCAATAGGAGGGCAATACCGCAAGATGCAGTCTTTGTATTAATGACAGCGATGCGACGATTGGGTTCTTCTTCCAATAGCATGGTTTTTGCTGCAACAGCGTTATCATATGTGCTGCTCAAAGCCTTGGAAAGACTTAGCATAATGATTGGATTATTTGGGTCAACTTGTTTATATGCTTCATAAAAATCATTCGGGCTTGGTGCAGAGGAACGGGGCAATTCACCAGTTTCTCGAATCTTCTGAAAAAAATTAGCCAATTCTATTTCACTGCTTTTATAATGATCTTCTTTAAAATGTATATATAATGGCACTACTTTAATATCCCGTAAGCTACTGATCCGTACCGGGATATCCGCGCCACCATCTGTCATTAATTGAATTTCCATTTCTTCACCCATTTCTATCTCGTTACTGTAAGTATAACAGCTTATTAGAATGGTTCCTATATAATTATTTGATCTTTTTGGAAATCGTAACATTCCGCTTGCGTGCTGTACCCATTGTGAATAAAAATAGGCCGAATAATACGACAGACCCACCTAACCATTGTGAATAACTAATTTTTTCACCTAAAATGAAATAGGCCAGGATAGAAGCGCCCACTGGTTCAAAGATAATCCCCATGGAAATGGTTGCCGTACTGAGCCATTTCAATGCCCAATTAAATAAAGTGTGACCAAGAAACGTTGGAATGATGGCTAAAGCGATAAAAATCCACCAATGACTCGTTGGAAATCCAATAAAAGGATTACTAAGAATGATATTATACGCAATTAAAACAATAGCAGCAATACTATAGATGACAAAGGTATACGTCATAATGGATAGCCGCTTTCGGACACTTTGCCCTAATAAAAAATATATGGTTATCATCACTGCACCAAGTAGAGCAAGTATATCACCAAACAGCGCCACACCACTCATCTGTAAGTCACCCCAGCTGATGATGATACTTCCGAGCAACGCAATAATCATACTAATCAAGGCAGCTGGTGAAAATCGTTCCTGAAAAAATAAATAAGTTCCGAGGAAGGCAAAAATTGGCTGCAGTGAGACGAGCACAACAGAGCTTGCCACAGACGTATAATTCAACGACTCGAACCACAAAATAAAATGAAACGCTAGAAAGATTCCAGCTAGAGTGGAAAAAATCCAATCCTTCCGCTGAATTAGTTTTAGTTCATGTCGATATTTTAATAAAACGATCGGCAGCATGAATAAAACGGCAAAAACAAGCCGATAATTAGCAATCATAGCAGCGGGTGTACCTGCCGCTAATTTCACCAAAATAGCAGAGGAAGAGACCGATATGGAGCCAATGACGATGACAAAATATGGATTGATTGGTGGTAGTCTCAAGTAAATTACTCCTCTCTGGTGCTATATATTATTTATTGCCGAATTTAAGATTTAAAAACTGAAAGGGTTTCCATCTATTTTACCATGCTAAACTTTAAAATTCACATTGTAGATAGTGGAAATATTGCCGTGAAGTATGGTATCATGAATTAACTGTTATGAGATGCTTACAATTCACAGAGGGCCTCTTTCCAAAATTTTGGGTGAAGCCTTTTTTTATGGCTATGTAATTTATAGAGCGGCAGCCAGTATAAGCCCTGTGACCGCTATTCGGAAAGTAACCACTTCTATGGGTTTAAGTATAAAAAATCTTCGCTACCAAGCAACGGTTTTTGGAAATACAGCCAATATTTTAAGAGGAAAAAGGAGTAGAGTAACAACGTGACAAAACCATTTAATGAATTAGGCATTACGGAACCACTTATGAAAGCATTGGAAAAGATGGGCTTTGAGGAATCAACACCAATTCAAGCACAAACCATTCCACTTGCAATGGAAGGCAACGACGTCATTGGACAGGCACAAACAGGTACTGGGAAAACAGCTGCATTTGGGATTCCAATGATTGAAAAAATTGATTCCAACAAAAGAAAAATTCAAGGTCTTGTTGTCGCACCGACAAGAGAATTGGCAATTCAGGTAGCAGAGGAAATCAACCGTCTTGCTAAATTTAAACGTGTCCGTGCATTACCAGTTTACGGTGGACAGCATATGGACAGACAAATCCGTTCATTGAAGGATGGTCCACAAATTGTTGTAGCAACACCAGGAAGATTATTGGATCACCTTCGCAGAAAGACAATTCGTACGGACAATGTGGAAATTGTTGTATTGGATGAAGCAGATGAAATGTTAAACATGGGCTTCATCGATGATATCCGAGATATTTTAAAGAGTGTCCCTGAAGAAAGACAGACATTGCTCTTCTCAGCAACCATGCCAAGAGAAATCCGTGATATTGCAACGAACCTGATGAAGAACCCGAAAGAAATCAAGGTCAAAGCAAAAGAAATGACTGTCGAAAACATTGATCAGTATTTTGTTGAAGTACCAGAACGTAATAAATTTGATACACTAAGCAACCATTTGGATATTCATGATCCAGATTTGGCAATTGTGTTTAGTCGTACGAAAAAGCGTGTAGACGAGATTACAGAAGGCTTGCAAGCAAGAGGCTTCCGTGCTGAAGGTATTCATGGAGACCTAACACAAGGCAAGCGTATGTCTGTCTTGAATAAATTTAAAAATGGTCGTGTAGATGTCTTAGTTGCAACAGACGTAGCTGCGCGTGGACTTGATATTTCCGGTGTAACCCATGTGTATAATTTTGATATTCCACAGGATCCGGAAAGCTATGTACACCGTATCGGACGAACGGGACGTGCTGGACGTACCGGAGAAGCTATTTCCTTTATTACACCAAGAGAAATGGCTCATTTGAAGCTGATTGAACGCGTTACTAAGAGTAAGATGAAGCGTATGGTTCCGCCAACAAATCAAGAGGCGCAGCGTGGACAGCAACAGGTAACAGCAGATAAGCTATTGAAAACAATTGAAGAAAAGGATTTAAAAGCTTATCATCAAACAGCAAGTGAATTACTTCAAGAGCATGACTCGATTTCAGTCGTTGCTGCTGCATTGAAGCTCATGACGAAAGAGCGCAGAGATGTACCAGTTCGTATTTCATCTGTTGCACCAGTCAGTGTCAAGAAAGCACAGCGTTCTGATAATAAACGCCGTTCCAATAATAATCGCTTTTATGGAAAACGAAACCAAGGTGGGGGACGTAACCCACAGGGTGGAAGAAACCGTAAAGGGAATTTCCAACGACGCAGAAAACAAGATTAATACAAAAACAGCTTGCAGGAAAAATATTTTTCTGCAAGCTGTTTTTTTGGATTAGCCTAATATGCCAAGGCGGCTCAGTAAGCCAAATAGAATGAGGATGCCAAGTAGAATCCATGGCAGATTTGTTTTCCATTTTCGTGGGATCAAGCTTTTTTTATTCCAACGATTTGGATCAAATGCAATCTCATCGTCCGCTCGCACATGAACAACCCGCCAGGAATTAAATGGTTTTGCACCGATGAGGATAAGTGGTGCGAGTGCAAATCCACCAATAAAGCCAAAAACATGACCGTACACGTTAATATTTGGTTGAATAAAGGTCATGACAAGCCCGATAATGAAGATAATCATTACGATTTGTGTACTTTGTTGATCCATTAGATGCTTACGGAAAGCTACGATGAAAATATAGATACCGAATAACCCATAAATGGCACCAGAAGCCCCTACATGAATATACCAAAAATCATTTGGACCTAATAAAAGCGTCCCAATATTACCGATGATGCCTGCTCCAAAATAACCAAGCAGGAACTTGCCTTTGCCAAGCATTTGCTCCAATGCGGGGCCAAACAATACCAATGCAAAAGAATTAAACAACATATGCATGAAATCAGCATGTAAAAAGATTGGCGTAAATAACCGCCAAAATTCTCCCTGAAGAATGTAATAATTGCTACCTGCCCCAAGCGCATATATTAGCTCACCAATTGGGAGCTGGAGTAAATTAATGAGCAGCCAAAGCAATACATGGATAATGATGAGAGTCGTAATCATAGGGTATAGCTTGCTGAATTCTTTTATACTTCTTTCTGTTCGAATAAACACAGTGAACCTCCTTTGGGGCATGATTATTTATCACGGATTAACTGGCTGTAAGCCCCCCACGTCAATAATTATAGTTGATCACAAGCATGGTAAGTGGGGTATCAACAGCCAGTAAAGGCCTGATTGGTTCAACTAACAATCCGTGGGGGGAAGTGCAAAACCCCCCACAGATTGAAGTTTCACTTTATCACAGATTAACTGGCTGTAAGCCCCCCACGTCAATAATTATTGTTGATCACAAGCATTGTAGGTGGAGTATCAACAGCCAGTAAAGGCCTGATTGGTTCAACTAACAATCCGTGGGGGAAGTGCGAAGACCCCCCACAGATTGAAGTTTCACTTTATTAGATAAAAGATTATCATGCTTATTGCTTTTCGTACATGATATGATAACCATAGTGGTTTCAGTATGACCAAATGATCAAATAACTAAGCTTTGCTAATTATATTATACAATGAAGGGTTTCGAAAAAACATGATAAAAGGTATTGGAATTGACATTATTGAAATAGACAGAATAACAGAAAGTGTTAAGAAAAATCAACGTTTTCCTTCTCGCATTCTAACTGAAAAAGAGCAGGAACAATACGCCATTTGCGGTACTGAAAAACGACAGATGGAATTTTTGGCGGGACGATTTGCGGCAAAGGAAGCCTTTGCGAAAGCAACTGGTACGGGTATTGGTCAATTGAGCTTTCAAGATATAGAAGTTATGCCAGATGCAAATGGTGCACCTACTTTGAAGGTTGCAGGCTATGAAGCGCATCAATTATTTATTTCTATTAGCCATAGTAAAGCATATGCCGTTGCGCAAGTTATCATTGAAACGAAAGAATGATGAACTTGTCTGCATAAACGGATAAGCTATCACATATATTTTAGTGCGGGCGAAAGGGAACAGGAGTCGTTTTATTCACCGTACGGAAATGTAGGATGATAGCAATCAATAAAGTGGATGAATAGCAACCATCCTCGTTAGCATGTACATATTTCCAAGGTGATCCTGTTTCCAGTGCTCAGAAAGGAAAACCAATGCCATGCGGGCGGCAGAATAGGATTTCCGTCCCATGCCTATTCAGACAAGGGAGATATGTCCATGGTAAAAAAGATTTGTTTCAAGGCAATGCTTATCGTTGGTCTAGCTATTTTGCTATCAGCATGCGGCGGGAAGTCTCAGGAAGCGGTGGTCAAAAAACTGGAAAATCAGCTCGGTGATATGTCGGGCTACAAAGCGAAGGCCGAAATGAAAATGAATACCGGCCAAGCAGGTCAAACCTATCAGATTGATATTTGGCATCAAAAAAAGGATAATTATCGGGTTGGATTGACGAGCAATGAGGATGAAAAGAGTAGTCAGGTCATTCTAAAAAACAAGGATGGTGTGTTTGTTTTGACGCCAACCTTAAATAAAAGCTTTAAGTTTCAAACGGAGTGGCCGGATAATAGCAGCCAACCTTATTTATTCCAATCACTCGTAAACGATATTAAAAAAGACGAGGATGCGGCATATGAAGCAACAGATGACCATTATGTATTCCGGACCAAAACCAACTATCAAAATAATAATAATTTACCGTTTCAGGAAATTTATTTTGACAAAAAGAATTATACACCTGTTCTAGTCAAAGTTTTGGATAAGGATAAGAAGCCGCTCGTTGAGGTTCACTTTTCGGAATTTAAATGGAATCCGAGTTTTGCAAAAGATGATTTTGTAGTAGAAGAGAATATGCAATCGAGCGGTCAGCTTGCGGATGTCCCAACCTCAGGCAATGTAGAGGAACAAGCGCTGGAGGTATTTGTCCCATCCTATACCAGTGGCTCAGAGCTCGTTGATAAAAAGCATGTGGATCTGGATAATGGGGAGCGGGTTATACTCACATATTCGGGAGAAAAGAATTTCACGTTAATTCAAGAAGCTGTTCACGATGTATCTGTTCTAAGCATGCCTGAGGAAATATCAGGTGATATTGTTAATCTAGGCTTTACAATCGGTGCATTATCGACAAATGCTATTGAATGGAGCCATAACGGGATGGATTTCTATCTTGCTAGTGATGAATTGACAAAGGAAGAGTTAGTCGAAGTAGCTCAATCCGTCACGGAAAGAGAAGTTAAATAAATCGTATATTGCGTGCGCTAGTCGTTCTGCCGGGGACACCTCGGCAGGATTTTTTTATGGGGGCAAAGAAAACATAAGCTTTGATATTAAATCGTTTCTACAAGTCTGGTTACTCGCTTTTTGTATATCGATTGTAGATTGTCCCATTATGAAATCCGAATAGTTCGTACAGGTATATGGTTGACCTTCACCATTGACTATTGACAATGGTATTTGAAAGGGAAATAATAAATAAAGACAGAAATTGTACGTGCCTTTGGGAGGATCTAATCATGAAAGATACATTGTACAGAGGGACATGGGTTGAAATAAATCTGCAACATATTGAATATAATATAAAACAACTCCAAAAAAAGCTGCCATCTGAAACGGAGGTTATTGCTGTTGTAAAAGCCAATGCGTATGGTCATGGAAGTGTTCCTGTTGCGAAACGCGCATTACGGGCAGGTGCTAAGGCGTTAGCAGTGGCTTTACTGGAAGAAGCAATGGAGCTACGGGAGGCGGGGATCACTGCACCCATATTGGTGTTGGGGTGGGTCGCGCCTACTTTTGCCACGGTAGCGGCCGCAAATCAGATTACGTTGACTTATTTCCAAAAAGAATGGCTGGATGAGTTGGAGCTTCCAAGTGGAATGGAATTGCCTGTGCATATGAAATGGGACACGGGAATGGGACGAATTGGTATTCGAACGACAGATGAATTGCTTACCAATTTAACTGCGCTTCAACAGCATCCATCTGTGAAATTGACAGGCGTATTTACACATTTTGCTACTGCAGATGAAGCTGATTTGACTTATTACCATCAGCAGATGAACAGATTTGAAGCATTACTTACAGTATTTCGCGAACAATGGCGGAAACCAATAGCTATTCACACTGGTAATAGCGCTGCGTCTATCCGTTTTCCAAATGATATGCAGAATTATGTCCGTTTTGGTGTTTCCATGTACGGTATGTATCCATCACAAGTTGTAAAAAAAGAACGGGAAATCGATTTGAAACCAGCATTCTCCTTGCATAGCACACTAATACATGTAAAACAGGTACCAAAAGGAAATGGTATTAGTTACGGGAAAACGTATGCGACTGAGGAAACAGAATGGGTTGGTACGATCCCTATTGGCTACGGGGATGGCTGGAATAGAAAATTGCAAGGCTTTTATGTACTGGTGAATGGAGAAAAGCAATCTATTATCGGTAGAATTTGTATGGATATGCTGATGGTTCGACTGGATCATCCCTATGCTGTTGGCACAAAGGTTACGTTAATCGGGATTCAAGAAGAAGCGGAAATTGAAACGGATGACATAGCGACCTATTTAGACACGATTAATTATGAAATTACATGTATGATCAATCAGCGCGTTCCAAGAAAATATATGGGGGAATAAGAGTGACAAATATCACGTATACCCTGTTTACTTGTTATTAAACGTATTTTGCCGAGAAAAAGGCAGTTTTTTTAAAAATACTTTTGCAAATGGGCCTTTGTAATGATATTATTGATACTGAATTCATAATTGGTCATACAGCTGCTGTCGGAGGTGCATCGTTTTGTCAGAGGGCTTGCAGGAGATTATGGTACGGATGCCTAAAAACCTATTGAATGAGGTGGATGGAATAATGAAATTTGAAAATAGTGACCTGAGCGACTTCATTTGCCAAGCGACAAGAAATTACTTGGAATCTAAGAAAGAGGAGCATGTTCAGAAATTTTACGAATCCATGCAAAAAGGCTATGAAGAGATGGCTAGAATAAATCTCACAATGGCTTCTGAAGCTTTTCAAGCCGAAGAGGAGGCTGAAACCACCTTAGAGCGCTCCGTGATCGGGGTGTAGTATTTTGATTGTACAAAGAGGCGAAGTATATTTCGCTGATTTATCCCCTGTTGTGGGATCAGAACAGGGTGGTATTCGACCCGTATTAATCTTGCAAAATGATATCGGAAATCGTTTTAGTCCAACGGTAATCGTTGCGGCTATTACTGCACAAATCCAAAAAGCAAAGCTACCAACACATGTTGAAATCGATGCAAAGCGGTATGGCTTTGATCGGAATTCCGTCATCCTGCTCGAACAAATCAGAACATTGGATAAACAACGACTGACAGATCGAATTACGAAGCTGGATCAGGAAATGATGGAAAAAATTAACCAGGCTTTGCAAATAAGTCTTGGCTTGAAAGATATGTACGGTAATTAACACCCCTAGTAAAATATACTAAGGGGTTTTTTGGTTTTTATAGAAACGACAAGGGCGTATATATGGTTGAATTCATAATATTACTAGTTTTCTCTACTATTTATGTTAAAATATAAGTGAAATGTAGCATAAAATGAGTGGCTGAAAACAATAAAGTAAGCCTTGGGTAAGCTGTTTTTAATTTAGTGGAGGTGTACATAATGGATAGAAATTTAAAGCGCATCGCAATCGAAAATAGTGATTCAATTGTACAAAGATGGCTGGAAGCAATTGAGACACTGAAGGAAGGCAGTTTTACATCCAATATATCTGATGAATTATTTGAAAGCACCAACCGTGAGTTTGTAAATGTTATATTTAAAAGTATTCAAGCAGAAGGATCTATTGAGGCAGTAGAGGTCTTCTCTGAAAAAATTATCACATTAGGCTGGCCGCTAAGTTACATAACAGATGGACTACAATTTTTCCGCCGGGTGACGATTGAATTCATCTTAAGTCAGGTGGACAAGCTGGACTCAGATTATTTTTCCAAGGTATTGACTGGGGTAGATAATTGGATTGAGCCAATTATTCGCCAATTGGTGAATGAGTATACTGGAAGCTGGGAGCATATTGTTTCGCTACAACGGGTAGCATTACAAGAATTATCCGCACCACTCATGCCGGTAATGGACAATATTACCATCATGCCGTTGATTGGAACGATAGATACAGAGCGGGCGAAATTAATTATGGAAAATCTATTAGAAGGGGTCATCCGTCATAACTCTGAGGTTGTACTCATTGATATTACAGGTGTACCGGTAGTGGATACGATGGTGGCACATCATATCATTCAAGCTGCTGAAGCGGTCCGTCTCATTGGATCCACCTGCATTCTAGTTGGAATACGCCCAGAAATAGCACAAACAATCGTGAATTTGGGAATTGATTTGGCGAAGTTCCCGACAAAGAGCTCATTACAGAAAGGCTTTAAGAGCGCTCTTGAATTAACGAATAGACAAATCAATGATTTAGATCAAGGTGTAAGTGATATTGAACAGATGATACAGTCTTTAAAGGGGGAATAAAACATGCGGATACCAATCCTGAAATTGCATAACTATTTGTTAATTAGCATCCAAACTGAAATTGATGACAACACAGCTATTCAATTTCAAGAAGACTTGCTTAGTAAAATTCATCAAAGTGGATCGTCAGGCGTAGTCATTGATTTAACCTCCGTGGAAATTATTGATTCCTTTATTGCAAAGGTGCTTGGGGATGTCGTAACCATGTCAGATTTAATGGGGGCAAAAGTAGTATTAACAGGCATTCAGCCGGCAGTTGCCATGACACTGATTGATCTTGGAATTCATTTACAAAATGTGCCAACCGCTCTGAACCTGGAGCAGGGACTGAGTAGACTGCATCAGGAATTGGGGGAATGATCATGGCCCTTCAATCCTGTGTGAACATAAAAAAAGAGTGGGATATCGTAGGTGCTAGGCAAATGGGCCGTGACATAGCGAGAGAAATGGGCTTTGGAACAGTCGATCAAGCAAGAATTGCCACTGCGATATCGGAATTAGCTCGTAACATTTACTTATATGCTGGGAGCGGGAAGGTCTGCTTCGAAAAAATTGACACAATTGAGAAGCGGGGTATGTGCATGATTGCTACTGATGCTGGCCCCGGAATTGTGGATATTGGTCAAGTAATGGAAGATGGGTTTACAACTTCCAGTGGACTTGGTGCGGGTTTGCCTGGTGTTAGAAGATTGATGGATGAATTTGATATCAAATCCGCTAAAAATGTAGGGACAGAAATCAAGGCCATCAAATGGTTAAGATAGATTACTATAGACAGAAGTAAGCCGCAAGCCAAGGCATCCTTATCTGAAATTACCGTATTTCTTTGACAGGACGGACTTCAATGAGTAGTTACCACATGCATGGTCATGTGATTCATGCGCGAATTGGTTCGCTATTTGAAACTTTTCTTTTGTCGGATGTTGGGGGATAAGGAGCAGCAACCAATACGGATTGCAATTTAGCTGCACAGCATGAATAAACAAGGATACTATCCTTTTCGATTTACTTTTATGGGAAATGTTTCATTTTAAAGGAGGCCGACCTGTGGACGTTGTTAAATCGGACGCAGCAAATTATAAAAATTTTTTAAAAGAATTTATCGAAACACAAAATGAACGTGCCCTGTATGGTGCGGAACAAATTATTAAAACATTTATTAAACGTAATATTTCACCTGAGGAAATTGTTAATTTACATATTCTTGCCTTTGCAGAATTGTATCCAAACATCACGCCAGAAGTACATCGTGCCATGAACTTTCTGCTGGAAACAATGATTTCCTACGGGATGGCACTTCAAGAATATCAGGCGCTTCGTGAAAAACAGTTGGAATTGCAATCGGAAATTTCTGTTGCTGCTAGTATGCAGGAGACACTTTTATTAACAGAAAAACCGTGCATTTCTGGTCTGGATATTGGTGTGATTAGTATTCCCGCGCAACAAATGAACGGGGATTACCATCATTTCATGAAAGGAAAGGATGGTTCCTTAGGGATTGCCATTGCCGATGTTATTGGTAAAGGTGTACCAGCAGCCTTATGTATGTCTATGATTAAATATTCGGTAGACAGTTTTCCAGAGGAAGCAATGAGTCCACAGATGATCTTAAATAGTTTAAATCGTGTAGTGGAACGAAATGTTGATCCTAGCATGTTTATTACGATGTTCTATGGACAGTATCATCCAGACTCAGAAATGCTAACCTATGCCTCAGCTGGGCATGAACCTGGATTTCATTATTGCGCTGAAACAGACACTTTTTCAGAAATAAAGGCGAAGGGACTTGTATTAGGTGTGCTTCCTGATACAGAGTACCAGCAATATGAACGAAAAATTAACAAAGGTGATATGATTATTTTATTGACAGATGGTGTGACAGAGTGCAGAAATGGAGAGGAATTCATTGAAAGCGATGAAGTGCTGGAGCGGATTCATGAATTCCGACATCTGCCTGCACAGGAAATGGTTGAAAAGGTATATCGCTACTTTGAACGAATGCAAGATTTTCATTTACGAGATGATTTTACATTGCTCATATTCAAAAAAAGGGTTTGAATGGATAAGAGTTAGGGAAAAGAGATAAAATAAAGGAAAATTTGCAGGTACATAGGCCTAGCAGTAGGGGGTACATATATGGAGCTCGATATTCGAGTGGAAAAAGATAATGACCAGATTGCTATTTTCTTGACAGGAGAAATTGACGCTTTTACCGCACCAAAATTAAAAGAGGAGTTAGCGAAGTGCACCGTTCAGTCAGGGAAGATCATTCAAGTAGACTTGGAGCAAGTAGAATATATGGATAGTACAGGACTTGGAATTTTTATCGGGGCACTGAAATCTGCAAAGGAACACGACAGCAGCTTGAAGCTGGTCCATTTACAGGATCGGGTTTTCCGTTTATTTAAAATTACTGGACTTGATGAAATTATGGATATAAAACCGGTTATACAAGGTGGGAAGCAATAATGGAAGTATTAGACTTTATTGAGATGAGAGTACCAGCTAAGGCTGAGTATGTCGGTGTTGTGCGTTTGACTGTTTCCGGGATTGCAAGTCGGATGGGTTTTTCTTATGAAGATATTGAAGACTTGAAAATCGCTATTTCTGAGGCAATAACAAATGCAGTTACGCATGCATATAGTGAGGAGGACAAGGGAGAAATAACGATTGGTTTCGGCGTATACGAGAATAGATTGGAAATAATGGTAGCCGATCATGGCGGCAGCTTCAATCTAAACAAAATCAAAGATGGAATCGGACCATACAATCATAATGAACCAATTGAAAACTTGCGTGAAGGTGGATTTGGTTTATTTTTGATCAATGCACTGATGGACAAGGTCGAAATCAACAATAAATTCGGTGTCATTGTATTAATGACTAAGTACATAGACGAAGCTGAGGTGGGTTTTGATGACCAAATCTCAACCACGCAATAAGGGGAAGGACGAGGTTTACGAGTGGATAGCCCACTTGCAAACAACTCCCCAAGATGAAGAAATTCAAGAAAAGCTCGTACTAACCTATAAAGACTTAGTCGAATCGATTGCCAGAAAATACTCCAAAAATAGTAGTATTCATGAAGATCTTGTTCAGGTTGGGATGATTGGTCTGCTTGCAGCGGTGAGTCGTTATGATGCTACATTTGGTAAATCCTTTGAATCTTTTGCAATACCGACAATTATCGGTGAAATTAAACGTTTCATCCGTGATAAAACATGGAGTGTTCATGTTCCGAGGCGTATTAAGGAACTTGGACCGAAAATAAAAAAAGCAGTGGACGAGCTTACCGTACAGGATCAGAAGTCACCAAGTGTAAAAGAAATCGCTGCCTATTTAGATGTATCCGAGGAAGATATCCTTGAAACGATGGAAATGGGCAGAAGCTATAAGGCGCTTTCTGTAGATCGTAAAATTGAAGCAGATTCGGATGGCAGTACAGTAGCAATCTTAGATTTGGTTGGTACAAAAGAAAATGAATACCATAACGTGGATTTAAAGATGTTATTGGAAAAAATCATGCCGGTTTTAACGGAACGCGAACAACAAATTTTACGATGTACCTATTTTGAAAATATGAGTCAAAAAGAGACCGGCGAGCTGCTGGGGATTTCTCAAATGCATGTTTCCAGACTGCAGCGTCGATCGTTAGTAAAGCTTCGTGAAGCACTCCAATCAGAAAGTGACGAGGTATTTGATTGAATATGGGAGAACGTATACAAGTTGCTGTCTATCAGGAAGCAAAAGAAGGAAACTATTATTGCGGGGACAGCTTTTTTTATTTGGAAAGTGAACAGGAATTTGTCTGCGCCATTGCCGATGGACTTGGGAGCGGAGAGTTTGCGAGGGAATCATCTGATGCTGTTATTGAAATCATTAAAAACAATATGGATGCTCCGATTGAAAAGATTGTTCGCCTATGCAATGAGAAGCTAATGGGTAAGCGTGGAGTAGTACTTGGTATTTTAAAGATTGATTTTCAATTAAAGGTGTATTCCTTCTCCTCGATAGGAAATATCGGCATTGTAACGGTTGGAAAAGACAAGAAAAAACGTTTTAATATACCAAATGCCGGATACTTAGCTGGATACAGTCGGAAATTTAAGGTGGAAAGAAAGAACCTGGAAGAAGGCGTGAACTTCATTATGTATTCAGATGGGGTTACAGATGCGGAATTATCACGGCCATATTTTTTAGGGACAGATGTAGAAGCAATCATCGATTCCTACGCCCATGAGAAAAAGAATAACCGTGCCGATGATACGACTTTAATTGCGATGCGCTATGAAGGTGCATAGGTTTACCATTTTGACATAAATTTAACAAAGTTACTGCTTTTTCTGAAAATGAAGCATGCTATAATGGAGACATCTACATGAACATGGTAGATGTTTTTTCATGCTGTACAGGAGGGCTTAGTATGGATTTTATTTTGGAGTCTAAAGATTTGGCAGACTATTTAATGCCGATTGATACATTGATTGATTTCAACCATCCACTGGTACGAGCAAAGATTTTAGAAATCGAAGGAAAAGCAATAACTTTGGAAGAACGGGCAAGATTAGCTTTTGAGATTGCTAGGGATGATATCCAGCATTCTTTTGATGACCATCCGACAGATGAAATTGCTATAAGTGCCTCTGATACATTGGCTTCTTGTGAGGGGATTTGCTTCGCGAAAGCGCATTTGTTGGCAGCGCTGTTAAGAGGTATGGGGATTCCAACAGGTTTTTGCTATCAGCGTGTCATGAAGAAGGATACACCTGCATCGGGTTTTGCGCTCCATGGTTTAAATGCCATTTACTTATCCCATGAAAAAGGCTGGTTTCGTGTAGACCCTCGTGGGAATAACGCTAAGGTCAAAACGACATTTAATATGGAACAGGAAGACCTTGCTTACTCGATTCGTCCAGGGCTTGGTGAAATCGATTATCCAACGATTTATGTACGTCCATTACCATCCGTCGTTAAAGCGATGGAGCAGTCGCCAAATAGTGAAGCACTTTTTGATAACCGTCCGGAAAACATATAAATGATGAAAATGCCTGTGGGGAGATAATTTCCCTATAGGCTTTTCTTTTGTTCTACAGTTGGTACATTGCTAACCGTGCACTTTAGCTTTTATCACAGATTAACTGGCTGTAAGATCCCCACATCAAGCATTTTTGTTGGTAACCAGAATTGTAAGTTTGGGGGATCAACAGCCAGTAAAGGCCTGATTGGTTCAACTAACAATCAGTGGGGAAGTGCGAAAACCCCCACTGATTGAAGTTTCACTTTATTGATCTAGCTAAAGTGCACAGCAACTATCCAACTATGAACTTCCTCCTACGATAAGTCCATATCGAATCGCTATGCTCTTCGTATGTCCTTTATCTCGTCGGAAGCTCTACAGTTGGTACATTGCTAACCGTGCACTATAGCTTTTATTGGTCCAATTGGGAAATCAAATTAATCTTTGGTAAAATTAAGTTTGTACGAAAAGGAGGAAGTAAATGTGGCTACGGAACATGAGCATGACAAAGATTTAAGTTTATGGGTTGCTAAAGAGGCAAATGTGAAAACAGCAATCGTTAAAAAAGTTGTTGCCCTATTAGATGAAGGAAATACAGTTCCATTTATTGCGCGATACCGAAAAGAAGCAACTGGTGGACTGGATGAAGTGCAGATTAAACAGATTCAAGATAAATGGCAGTATGCAGTGAATTTAGCAGAACGTAAAGATGAAGTTATTCGTTTAATTGATGAACAAGGCAAGCTAACACCAGAATTGGAGCAGGATATTAAAAAAGCTGAGCAAATCCAGCGTGTGGAAGACTTGTACCGGCCATACCGTCAAAAAAGACGGACGAGAGCAGCCATTGCTAAGGAAAAAGGCTTGGAGCCATTGGCTGAAAAGGTATGGGAGCAGGGGCAGGTGGATCTCGAAGCAGAAGCACGCTCCTTATTTTCAGAGGAACACGAGCTGGAAACGGTTGAGGATGTATTGGCGGGTGTTCATGATATCATTGCGGAATGGATTTCGGATGAACCGGAATATCGCACGTATATTCGCGAGGAAACAACAAAACGCGGTGTCATTCGTTCAGAAGTAAAAAAAGAAGAGCTGGATGAAAAAGGCGTATACGAAATGTATTATACATACAGTGAGCCAATTCGCTCGGTAGTTTCGCATCGAATTTTAGCATTAAACCGCGGTGAAAAAGAAGATGTATTAAAGGTCGCGATTGAACCGCCTGTGGAGCGGATATCGGAATATTTGAATCGTCAAATTATCAAAAAGCAGACACAAGCTGATGTATTAACCTTATTGGAGGAAGCGATAGAGGATAGTTATAAACGCTTGATTCAGCCTTCCATCGAAAGGGAAATACGTAATGCATTGAGTGAAAAAGCGGAAGAGCAGGCGATTGAAGTGTTCTCAGAAAACCTGAAAAACCTGTTGCTTCAGCCACCATTGAAAGGGAAAACGGTTTTAGGAGTAGACCCAGCTTTTCGAACAGGCTGTAAGCTGGCAGTTGTAGATGAAACGGGTAAAGTGCATCAGGTTGGCGTCATGTATCCGACGGCGCCGAAGAAGGATGTGGCAGGCGCGGAAAAAATCATGCTTGACATGATTACTACACATCAGGTTGAACTTATTGCCATTGGGAATGGTACTGCATCACGTGAAACGGAGCAATTTGTGTCTGATGTAATCGGTAAACATAAGCTGGACATACCATATATCATTGTGAATGAAGCAGGGGCAAGTGTGTACTCTGCATCGCCACTTGCGCGAGAGGAATTTCCGGATTTGCAGGTGGAGGAGAGAAGTGCAGCGTCGATCGCGCGTCGAGTCCAGGATCCATTGGCAGAGCTGGTAAAAATCGATCCAAAATCCATCGGCGTTGGTCAATACCAGCATGATGTCAGCCAAAAGGCGCTGAATGAACAGCTTGGTTTTGTTGTTGAAACTGCAGTAAACCAGGTAGGTGTAAACGTAAATACGGCATCCCCATCTTTACTGCAGCATGTAGCTGGACTTAGCAAAACTGTCGCTAATAATATTGTTGCTCGACGTAATGAAGAGGGGAAATTCTCCAACAGAAACGAACTGAAAAAAATACCAAGACTTGGCGCAAAAACGTATGAACAGGGGATTGGTTTCTTGCGTATTGTCGATGGTGAAAACCCACTTGACCGTACACCGATTCACCCTGAAAGCTATGCACATGTCAAAAAATTATTAGGAATGATTGATTGCAAGCTAGATGACATTGGTACCGAAACATTACGCGATAAGCTGCAAACCCTGGATGTAAAACAAGTTGTAGCTGGATTAGAGATTGGGGAACCAACACTTCGAGATATTATGGCTGCGCTGAGCAGACCGGAGCGTGATCCGCGTGATGATTTCCCGCAGCCATTATTGAAGCAAAATATTTTATCCTTAGAGGATTTAGAGCCCGGGATGGAAATGCAAGGCACAATCCGAAATGTAGTTGATTTCGGTGTGTTTGTGGATATTGGTGTGAAGCAAGATGGATTGGTTCATATTTCGAAAATGTCAAATCGCTTTGTAAAACATCCAATGGATATTGCATCTGTAGGAGATGTTGTGACGGTTTGGGTAGAACAAGTCGATACAGTAAAAGGACGAATTGCATTATCCATGGTTCAAAAAAAAGCCTAATGAAATGAAAATAAGCTGTCATCCCACGCATGGGTGACAGCTTATTTGTTTTATTTATTCCTTGCTGCTTGCAGCTTCCACTTCGCTCATTGGGATGTCCATTGCTTTGGCAACACCTTCGCCATATGCTGGATCAGCTTGGTAGCAGTGGTTGATATGACGCAGCTTAATATGTTTCTCAACACCGGTCATATTTCTTGCAGTGTTATCAAATAACAGCTGCTTTTGTTCTTCACTCATTAAATTGAATAGCTTTCCAGGCTGTTCGAAGTAGTTGTCATCATCTTCACGGAAATTCCAACGATCGCCGTCTCCGTTAATTGGTAGGCTCGGCTCTTTGTACTCCGGTTGATCCTCCCACTCGCCATAGCTGTTTGGACCATAGTGTAGTCTACTACCATGGTTTCCGTCTACACGCATTGCACCATCACGATGGTAGCTGTGATATGGACATTTCGGCTGGTTTACAGGGATTTGATGATGATTGACACCTAAGCGATAGCGCTGTGCATCCCCATATGAGAAAAGACGTCCTTGCAACATTTTATCCGGTGAGAAACTAATTCCTGGTACAACGTTTGCAGGAGTGAATGCTGCTTGCTCTACTTCTGCAAAGTAGTTCTCAGGGTTTCGATTTAATTCGAATTCACCAACTTCAATTAGTGGGAAATCTTTTTTGTACCATACTTTTGTAAGGTCAAATGGATTATACGGCATGTTGTTTGCTTGTTCTTCCGTCATGACTTGGATGTACATTTTCCATTTAGGGAAGTTGCCTTTTTCAATATTTTCGTAAAGGTCACGCTGATGGCTTTCACGATCTACCCCTACGAGACTTGCAGCTTGTTCATCAGAAAGGTTTTCAATTCCTTGCTGTGAACGCATATGGAATTTAACCCAAACACGTTCGTTATCTGCGTTAATCATACTAAATGTATGACTGCCAAATCCGTGCATGGTGCGGAATGATTTAGGGATACCCCGGTCACTCATTACTATAGTTACTTGGTGCAATGCTTCCGGCAATGAAGACCAGAAATCCCAGTTGTTATTTGCACTACGCATGTTAGTACGAGGATCACGTTTTACTGCATGATTCAAGTCTGGGAATAAAAGTGGATCACGGAAGAAAAATACTGGTGTGTTGTTTCCGACGAGGTCCCAATTCCCTTCTTCTGTGTAAAAACGGCAAGCAAAGCCACGAATATCGCGTTCAGCATCCGCAGCACCACGTTCTCCTGCCACTGTAGAGAAACGTAAGAACATTTCTGTCTGTTTACCTACCTCGGAGAATACTTTTGCCTTTGAATATTTCGTTATGTCATTGGTAACGGTGAAAGTCCCATATGCACCTGAGCCTTTTGCATGCATGCGGCGCTCTGGAATAACTTCTCTATCAAAGTGAGCTAATTTTTCAAGGAACCAAACATCCTGCAATAGCATTGGTCCCCGGGGGCCAGCAGTCATGGAGTTTTCATAATCTGGTACTGGAGCACCTGCAGCAGTAGTTAATTTTTTTCTGGTGTCTTTATTGTTGTTTGTCAAAAGAATCCACCTCTCCTTTAATTAATAACCATTCACTCTCTATTATAATAGAATTTAATTAAAAATCAATGTTTAATTATAATTATTTTAAATAAGGTTCTTAAAAATACTGCGCATGTATTTACGTTATATACTATGGTAGACTTGTAATATCGAGATTTAAAGAGGCGAATATAATGATGATGGAATTATTAGAGAATGAGAAAAAGCTATTTGAATTGGTAAACGAACTTTCGATTACCTACTTTCATAAACCCTTTATGCATGAAGTATATTTTAATAATCGACTAAGAACGACTGGGGGAAGATATATTCCTTCTAAAAAGGTGATCGAACTAAATCCGAAATATATTGTTGAAATGGAAAAGGAAGAAATGATCGGCATTATCAAGCACGAGCTTTGTCACTACCACCTTCATATAGAAGGAAAGGGATATAAGCATGGAGATCGAGATTTTAGGCAGCTATTGAAAGAAACAGGCTCGCCAAGATTTTGCCAGCCATTACCCTCCGCGAAAAAAGCATACAAGCACGTATATGAATGCACTGCATGCAAACTTCTATATAAAAGAGTGAAGCGGGTAAATACTCAAAGATATCGCTGTGGGCGATGTGGTGGCAAGCTAATTAAAAAACAGCAACCTGTATAATACGGTTGTATATATAATAAGAAGAAACGCATTGGTAAATTAGAAAGGCTCGGGGAAATACCTGTTTAAAATGAAAAATCGCACAGAAACGCATTGACGAAATGTACAAGTCATGTTAAATTAATAAAGCCTAATTAATTACACATTTTTGCAGCGGAAATATTTATTACATGAAGGATTGACATTGATTCATATTTATTGTATTATAATTTTCGTTGCTATAAATTCTTCTTACTTTATTCCACAGTAGCTCAGTGGTAGAGCAAGCCGCATACATCATTGAATAATCACCCATGTGCAGGCTTGTGAGGAGTGCGACATCATCGAATTCGCTTGCAACACGACGAACAATGATTTCAGCAGTACTTCTTACGAATATGCTACGAGTAACCTCAATGCATTTGCTTTTTGAGTGAGCTAGAAGTAACTTAGGTCGATAAGGTAGTTGTATCATTTTTATTAACTTTTTCTTATTCCATTCCACAGTAGCTCAGTGGTAGAGCAATCGGCTGTTAACCGATCGGTCGTAGGTTCGAATCCTACCTGTGGAGCCATTTATGGGGAAGTACTCAAGAGGCTGAAGAGGTGCCCCTGCTAAGGGCATAGGTCGCATTGCGCGGCGCGAGGGTTCAAATCCCTCCTTCTCCGCCATTTATGGCCCGTTGGTCAAGCGGTTAAGACACCGCCCTTTCACGGCGGTAACACGGGTTCGAATCCCGTACGGGTCATCTTTTATTACAAATAAATTAGGTTGGGTCTGGTAGTTCAGATGGTTAGAATGCCTGCCTGTCACGCAGGAGGTCGCGGGTTCGAGTCCCGTCCAGACCGCCATAAAGTTGGGCTATAGCCAAGCGGTAAGGCAACGGGTTTTGGTCCCGTCATTCCTAGGTTCGAATCCTAGTAGCCCAGCCATTTTTTATTTGTGAGAAAGTAAACAAACTTTAAGTGAAGATGAAATTTGAACTATATGATATAAATGTTCTTGTTATAGAAACACTATGAGCCATTAGCTCAGTCGGTAGAGCATCTGACTTTTAATCAGAGGGTCACAGGTTCGAATCCTGTATGGCTCACCATTTACAAGCGGTCGTGGCGGAATGGCAGACGCGCTAGGTTGAGGGCCTAGTGGGGGCGACCCTGTGGAGGTTCAAGTCCTCTCGGCCGCACTTTATAATTGTCTTTATGCCAATCTGAAAATGCTTGCAATAACTTTTTAGTTATGTTATATTTGTAAAGTCGCTTTCTGGCGCCCGTAGCTCAATTGGATAGAGCGTTTGACTACGGATCAAAAGGTTAGGGGTTCGACTCCTCTCGGGCGCGTATGTTAATTTACGGGAAGTAGCTCAGCTTGGTAGAGCACTTGGTTTGGGACCAAGGGGTCGCAGGTTCGAATCCTGTCTTCCCGACCAGTGTATCCCAGTTTTAATAACATGCGGGTGTAGTTTAGTGGTAAAACCTCAGCCACGAGCAATGCATCCACCGAATAAACTGCGAGTTGCCTCGAAGCAAACGCATCTTTGAATAAGCTAGTAGATGCAGAGGCATGATTGCGTAAATGTAAATATCATATATACTTTTTAATAACATGCGGGTGTAGTTTAGTGGTAAAACCTCAGCCTTCCAAGCTGATGATGAGGGTTCGATTCCCTTCACCCGCTCCATAACCATTTTTAAGATGGGCCTGTAGCTCAGCTGGTTAGAGCGCACGCCTGATAAGCGTGAGGTCGGTGGTTCGAGTCCACTCAGGCCCACTCGCTTCTGTATGTTGTTCTTAAAAAAGATTGACTTATTATAAGAAGCGTGTTACGATAATAAAGTCGCCACAAGAACTCGCGACTTCATATTTGCTCTTTGAAAACTGAACAAAACAACCAGTATGTCAAGAGAAACAGAACCCTGTTTTTCTTTAAAAAAATTAGTCAGAATTTGTTTCTGATTGCTAAGTATGAAACTTTACTTTTTTGGAG
>NZ_QTSZ01000002.1 GCF_003730295.1 Ornithinibacillus gellani | reverse complement strand
AGTCGTAACAAGGTAGCCGTATCGGAAGGTGCGGCTGGATCACCTCCTTTCTAAGGATATAATAGAAGGCGGAAGCGGCCGTTTAGCAACGTACGGACTGGAGAAGTCCTGACGAGATAAAGGAAACCCGATGAACGAAAGTGAATCGAAGTTGACTTATCGTAGGAAGGAATTCGAAGTCCGCTAGTTGCTGGCCGCTGGAGCTAGACTATGATAACGGAACATGAATACCAACCACTTGCGTGGTACGATTCATGAACATACTGTGTTGTTTGGTTCAGTTTTGAGAGAGCAAATCTCTCTAAAACGAGGGAGTAAATCTCTCTAAAGGATCTTCTGCTAAGGTCCGTCACGTCCTGTGACGAACACAGAAGTCACCACATCCTGTGGAAGCTTGTACCTTGAAAACCAAATAAGCGTAACAACGACATCAAACCAAAAAAGTGGATACATTGCGAAAGCAATTGTAGAAGCTTGTTTTATTTACAATGCTTATTCATGAGAGATAGTTAAGTGAAGAAGAGCGCACGGTGGATGCCTTGGTACTAGGAGCCGAAGAAGGACGGGACTAACACCGATATGCCT
>NZ_QTSZ01000003.1 GCF_003730295.1 Ornithinibacillus gellani | reverse complement strand
AAGATTAGTGCGCGTGGCTACCACGGGCAAGAAGCAGAAGTGACCGTTGATGGAGATGTCACTGTTGACTTTGCGCTAGAACCATTTTACATGGTTCCAGGTGGCGAAATTGGTTACGATGACGGTACAGCTGAAAACGCGCGTGCTTTCTATGATGCGGGCAATGGTTGGGCTGTGAAAATGTCACTGCCAGAAGGTAAGGAGGAGGCAGTCGTTACAGATGGTGTCTTCCGTTTCTGGGATACAGAATGGCCAGTTCCAGGTGGAACAGATTTCCAAGTAGAGGTTTGGGATGCAACTGGTACAGATGGCATGCCGGGTAATAAATTGGCTGGTCCAATTGATGCAACGGCACTTCGTACTGGTGAATGGACGGTTGTAGACTTGAGCGAGCATAATATTCAAGTAGAAAGTGATTTCTACATGGTGTATATTCAAACGGGTATTAATACAAGCTCACCTGGCCTGGCAACGGATGAAAACGGTCCAAATGCTGGCAGAAGCTATCAGCTCGTTGGCGGTGCTTGGTCTGCTTCCCCAGCGGATGAAGGAAACTATATGATTCGGGCACGTGTCGCTTATGGCGTAGACACGCCAGTCATCACTTCACCTGCTGAAGACTATGTCACGAATGAAGCAGCGATTACAGTGGAAGGTACTGCTTCTCCGACAACGACCATTGAGCTGGTGAACAATGATGAAGTTGTTGGAACAGCTGAAATTGGGGACGATGGTGAATTTTCCATTGACACGGAATTAGCTGAGGGTGAAAACACCCTGGTTGCCAGATCACTTATCGATGGTGCAACGACTGGTGAATCGAATGCGGTAACAGTCACATTGGATACAATCGCTCCAGACTTAACCATCGACAATCCAAAAGACGGCAGCAAGTCGAACCGTGAAACCGTTACAGTAGAAGGAACAGCATCTGATACCCATCTGGACTATGTTGAAGTAAATGGACAGCGTGCAGATTTGGCAGAGGACGGTTCCTATTCCAAGCGTATTCTATTGGATAATGGAGAGAATGTGATTGAAGTAACAGCCTATGATCTCGCAGGTAATTCTACAACCCAGAGCGTCACATTGGATGT
>NZ_QTSZ01000001.1 GCF_003730295.1 Ornithinibacillus gellani | reverse complement strand
CAATAAGTTTTCCCGTGATAGAATTCTTTCCAACATGATATCTAACTCCTACGTGAATTATCTCTCTTCTTATGTCGCAAGGGCTTTCAGCCCTTCTATCTAGCCCCAACAGGATTCACTGTCTCCTCTAGATAGGAAGGATAATATGTTTCTGCTTCATTAAGCTTGCGTATGCAAAGCGATAATTCTCCTTAATATGATTCAACCCTTCCCAGTTGTTCTAGATACAGCTGGTACTATGGCTTCTGCTGACTTCTGATAATTCAGCGAACATTCGTATGTTCGGTTATGCAGTGTGCTGCACGTACTTATCAGACCTCCGAGGGTAAGCACATACTCTTCCACTCCATCTCCCTACTTCATTTACTCCGTGCATCCTTTGGCAGTAAGAACTTTGGTTTGTTTTGCAACCTCATTCAAATGCACTTAGCCTTATATGAAGTTCGTATTCCTTAGGGCGGAGATTTGCCGCTGACTTCCTTCAGATTCCATCTCACGATGGACACCCTTGTCTTGAGCTAACCGTTACTACTGCCTTCACGGCTCAGGACTTTAACCTTATAGAATATGTGCATGCCTCGCACACAAAAA
>NZ_QTSZ01000004.1 GCF_003730295.1 Ornithinibacillus gellani | reverse complement strand
AGACTCCTCTCGTTATTTAAAGTTGGTTTGACGGCCATCTTCTATTATAACGTTTGGAGTTTTTTTGGATACAACTCTAAAAGTTTCGTTTGCACACAGGCAGAGCCTGTGGTTTAAAAAGATTAATAAAAACAGTCATGTTTATCTTTTCGTGATAAACATGACTGTTTTTTCATGATGGGAGACTAGCTATGTTCCAGCCCATCTCCCCACTGATCTATTCACTTTCATATTCCGATTGGTCTGTAAACGTAATATAGATCAAATAAATAATGATACAGATTGCCATGGTAAGAAAGCCCCACCCCAGTGTTAACTGGTCCACAAGCAAGTAATTATTACAAAGCTGAACTGGTACGGCGATATAAAGCCAGCCCATGGCAACAAATAAGATTGCAAAAAACATAAAGATCGCATATTTAAAGGACTTTGATAACTTTTTCCAGCTGTCTCGAAGTGGAACTCCCGCTAGAAACGTTAAACTAATAAATTTAAACCATTCCATTGCTTGAAAAGTAAGTGCCTCATCCATCGTTCTGGGAATCATCCAATAACCAAACACAACTAGAAATAACAATATTCCTGGAACACCATCAGGGTTCCATTTCTGAAAAAAGCTTGGAAAGCGGTGTTGGAAATATTTTGCCATCAAAAATCCAGCTGCAATCAACATAGGCATTTGCATATGCATGTGAATAATCATGATCGATTCCATTAAGTTTGCGACGGGAGGAAGGACGAGAAAGATAAATAAGGCAAGCCCGTAAAGAAATTGCTTCATCAGCCTTTCCCTCCCTTGGTAAGATAATCTTCAATTTTCTTAGCTGAACCATCGATGTCTGTATAATCCATTACATCCAGCAATGTGCCCTGTTGATCAACCAGGTAAAATGCCGAATTATGAGCGAAATTACCATAGTTATCAGGGATAACGATTACCCCAAACTCATCCAACAGGTTATCTAATTCTTGCTGATCTGCAATCCTCGCCATTCGCCACGTTTCACCATCACTATTAAAATAATCCTTATATTTATGCAAGGTCGCTGGATCATCTCTTTCCGGGTCAAAGCTAATACTTAGAAAGACGATATCCTCGCCAATATAAGACGTAGGTATCTTGTTATACACCTGTGCCATATTCATTTCTAAATCCAGACATACAGTCGTACAATTTGTATAAATGAATGTAATTAAAACATATTTCCCCTCAAACTCCGAAAACGAATAAGTACGATTATTACTGTCTTCCAACGTTACATTGGGAAAATCCGGTTGCTCCTCTACCAACTGATTCACACGCGCTGTTTCAGCAGTAAAAGCGGTAAATCCATCTGTGCCGACATAATATAATAGAATTCCAAAAATAAAAATAAGACCAATGGCAATTTTTTTCCGCTTGCTTCCGTTGACCATGAGGGTTCACCTCCCAAATTGAGTTGGCGTAAAAAAATAGATGGAGATTGCCCAATTCAGATTGGACAACCTCCAGTGTTTCACATTACCAGGTCTTAAATGGTGGAGATCCTGGAGGTGCGTTCACAATTAAGTCTACTAATGGGATAACATAACCCATTGCAACTACTGCTAGCATCAAGATAATCCATAGACCCCAACGTTCTGTCCACATAGGGGTTGGTGCAGCGTTATCCTCTGGTTCTCCGATTGGAAATTCTGTTTCACCCTTAGGTGCTTTGAACATGAGATAAAATACGATATAAACCATCATGACTACAGCGATAATCAGTAAGGTTCCGCCGATGGCCAACAAGATGAGATATGGATCCCAGCCTAATGCTGTTGCATTATCTCCGTAAGTGGAATAAGAAGTTCTTCTTGGTGAACCAAACAATCCAACTGTATGCATGGCACCAGACATGAACAACATACCAACTGTCCAAATAATCGTCTGGATGATACCAAGTCGATTCATTCTTGGTGTAAATTCACGCTTTGCCATATGTGGTACAAGCCAATAAGCAATTCCGAAGAATGTCAGTGCGACTGATGTACCTACTGTTAAATGGAAGTGTCCTGTTACCCAAAGTGTGTTGTGTACAACTTGGTTTAATTGGTTGTTGGTCTGTGCAATACCACCAGCTCCAGCAGGGATAAATGCTACCATTGCGATGAATGGTGCAAGGAAACGAACATCCTTAAAAGGAAGCTTTTTAAACCAACCAAGTAAGCCTTTTCCGCCTTTCTTTCTTCCAGCACGTTCGAAGACAGCAAACATTGCAAAAGCAGTCATCAATGATGGGAATCCAATAGAAAGACTCATAAATACGTGCATAAATTTCAAGCCTTCTGAAAATCCTGGGTCAACAATTTGGTGGTGGAATCCACCAGGAATATTTAAGATAACAAGCAAGAACACAACAACTCTTGCCAATGTATCACTAAATAATCGTCCGCCAATTATTCTTGGAACTGCAACATACCAGGCGGATACAGCGGTTAAATACCAAATATTAACCAATGTGTGTCCAAAGCTCCAGAATAATGTTCTGCTTAACATGACATTGACTGTTTCGGTCCAGCCAAATGCCCATGGTATCAAAGTTAATACTTCATAGGTAACACCAAGGCTACCAAAGAATAATAACGTAAACACACCAACTGCAAAATAAGATAATAATGGAATATGTTGTCCTTTATTATTTTTTCTCCAGTTCATTACATTCGTAAATACACCTAATGCAGAAGTCCAAATACCTAAGACAATAAATACAAGTCCAATATAGAAATATGGAGATGCTGCCATTGGTGGGTAGAAGGTATATAGTACAGATGCTTCACCCATTACGATTGTTGTAACGACAAACACAACACCGATAACCATTAATCCAAAGGCTACCCAACCCATTTTACGTACTTTGGGAATTAACCCTCCCATTGTATGTGAGATTCCCGCGTAAAAATAACCGACAACAAAGGTTGCTGTAAATATGAGTACAAGTAATACGCCATGTGCTGTTAATACTTGATAATAGTTCAACCAAGATGGTAATTGCAGTAAACCTGCACGTTCTAGTCCTTGAAGCAGACCCAAAACTCCACCAATCAACAATGCTATAAATGCTACTGATAGATAAGTTAGTGTTAGTTTGGCATCTTTTTCATTAACTCCTAACGCACGATTTGCTTTTTCAGTAAATGAATGTTTTATTGCTGTTGCTTCCATGTTAGCTCCTCCCTCCTTTATTTAACCGTAATTGTAGTACTCATAAGCTGGTGACCTGATCCGCAGTATTCATTACATAGCACGAGATATTCCCCAGGCTTATCGAATTTTTGTGTGATTTTTTGAATATGTCCTGGCATAACCATTGCATTCAGGTTCGTACCAGCTACTTGAAATCCGTGTACAACGTCTTTTGAAGTCATTGTAAAATGAACAGTTGATCCTGCTGGAATTTCAATATCACCGGGATTAAAGCTGAATATTTGCAGTGTCATGACCACTTCATATTCGTTTTCACCAATTTGGTAAACACCTGGTTCATCGAAAGGTGCAGTTTCATCAACTTTTTGTGGGTCAATTGTTTCTTTATTACTTGGTGGTCCCATACCAAGTGCAAATGTTTGATAACCTGTTACAACCATGGAAAGGATAATTACTCCGGCAGCAAGCACCAGCCAAATTTCCTCAAAGCGATGCATTTTCATAGCTTTAGCCTCCTTATAGTCTTGTCATATATAATGCGAATAGCAGTACAATAAATAAAATAATACCTCCACCTACAAATACCAATGTAGAGAATAATGTCCCCTTGAGGGAATTAACCTCCACTTCATGTTCAGGAGTTTTCACCTTCGTTGTTTCCATTTCTATTTACCTCCCTTTCATTTGTAACTCTATCCTAATTGGGAATCATTCTCACCGAAGTGAATTAAATCACATGCAGGTGTGATTTAAATTACATTGGAGAGTCCTAAACATCTTAAATACATCATTTTTCTCATGAAATCTATATATAAATAAAATGGTATAAACTAAAAACCCTTTCATATCAAGCTTTTATCTATTTTCTATCCGTCCAAAATATGATTTTATGCTTGTTTAATTTGTGTCCAATTTGTTAAATGAATCCGCTTTCAACTTGTGACAAATCTTTGAACAACTGTTCATATCCTCTTTATGTATGTTTAAAAATAGAAAAAGCATGTGCAGCATCGCACATGCTTCTCTCGTCCTTGTATTTTTTATACTTCTTCATCTAATGGTACTTTTAAGAGCAGTTGTTTAGAAAAATAATATACATAGGCAGCTTTGACTGGTTCTTGCCAAATGGTTTCCAGTGCTCTTCGGTATAAGCCAAGTTGGATTTTATATTTATTGGCTAATTGTTCCTTCAATGCTTCCGTCAATTCTCCATGTATCGCGTCGGTTTTATAATCCAGTATGAACCAACCACCATCAGTAGGAATAACGCAGTCGAGTACCCCTTGAATGAGGACATGCTCTTCAATTTCACTTGTCCAGTTCGCATAAACATCGCGTGCTGGTAAAGAAAGACTAAACGGAATTTCACGATAGAAATGCTTCAATTGCTGCATATATTTTGCCATATCTGTCGCAAAAAACCGTTGAATTGCAGCAACATCAATTTGATCTGCTTCCTGTTGCAGTAAAATTTCCCGCTCAACTAATGTAGCAACAAAACCCCGAATGTTTTCATGGCTCATGTTCATTTGAAAAGGGATATGCTGCATAACTGCGTGCATCGCAGTCCCCACTTCTGCAGCGGAAATCCTTTTTTCCTTTTGCATAAATGTCGGCTGACTATGAATGGGTGCTTTAAATGGTTCAACCAGCTGTTTAGCACTATACTCATCTTTGAATGCTCGTTGTCGCTTGATTTCAGTTACAGACTGCTTCGCACGTGAAACGGTTGATTCCTGGTACGGGTATTGGTAAGATAGCTTACTTTCTACTTGCTCTGTCATATCTGGATTATTCGTCGGAATCGGCTTCCATTGTACGATACTTTCCTTCATATCTGTATCAGGCGCTTCATCTACTGTTTCCAAATGGATTAATTCATTTCCAGGAATAATCGTAACCTGCCACTGGGAAATATCAGAGCGGATATCAGCAGGAACACTTTGATCGATCGCTTCTTCTTGCAATGCAGTTGCATCATCATGCCGTATAAGTGCTGGACCTATCCAATCCAGAAAAGTTTTACATTCCAATCGATAATGGACCGGTAAAGTCCATTCAGGATGCTTCGCCATTCTTTGCCATTTATTTTTTCGTTCTGCAAATGATTTTACATTTCCAACCATCACGAGCTTTTCCTTTGCTCTCGTTAAAGCTACATAAAGAATGCGCATTTCCTCCGCCAAGGATTCACGAAGTTTTTCCCGCTTCATCGCATGATAAAATAGTGTCGGATAAGCGATTCTTTTCACTGGATCTATAAATTTACTAGCAAAACCAAGATTTTTATGCAGTAAATACTTTCCACTAAGATCCCGTAAATGAAACTCCTTGCCAAGCGCACCTACAATCACAATTGGAAATTCTAATCCCTTGCTGCTATGGATGGTCATCATTCTAACGACATCTTCTTGCTCGCTTAGTGAACGTGCAGCACCAAGATCATCCCCTCGCTCTTCCATACGTTCTATAAAGCGTAAGAAGCGGAACAACCCGCGAAAGGATGTTGTTTCATAGCTACGCGCCCGGTCATAAAGCGCACGCAGATTAGCCTGCCGTTGACGACCACCAGGCATGCCGCCAACAAAATCGTAATAGCCTGTTTCCCGGTAAATATTCCAAATTAATTCAGACAAAGCGCCTTCCCTGGCAGCAGAACGAAATTGTTCCAACTGTAGTAAAAATGTCTGAACCCTTTGTGCAGCTGTATCCGTCTGTTCTTCACTGAATCGTCGTAAAGCATCATAAAAGGTTCCTCTCTGATCTGCTAGACGTATCCTTGCTAACACTTCCTCATTCAATCCTACAATCGGTGATTTTAGCACGGATGCTAACGGAATATCCTGACGTGGGTTATCAATTGTTTTCAAAAAGCTGATTAAAACCTTAATTTCAATTGCCTCAAAATATCCGGTTGATAATTCTGCATAAACCGGGATACCCTGTTTCTTTAATTCTTCCACGATTAATGGCGCCCATGTCATCGAACGCATGAGTAGTACAATATCACGATATTGAATATCACGTTGCTTTCCTGTTGATTTATCGACCACTTGTAACGGTGGCGTTTCTTTCAACCCAATCCACGTTTTTATTTTTTCTGCATATAAACGTGCCTCCAGCTCTGCTTTTTCCAGGTCAGCTTCATCTTCTTCTGTCCCACTGTCTTGTGACGCCTCTTGATCAATAATTAATAACTCAGGAGCTGGCTCTGCATATTCCAATGCATCGTACATCCGGTTTCCATATATTAATTCTGCATCACTATCATAATTAATTTCCCCAAGTGCTTCATCAAGAATTTGTCGAAAAATATAATTCGTCCCTGTCAACACTTGCTCCCTGCTTCGAAAGTTTCTAGCCAAGTCAATTCGGTGACCAGGATCAGCTGAAGATGAAAAACGTTTATACTTTTCTATAAACAAGGTTGGCTCTGCATGACGAAATCGATAAATACTTTGCTTCACATCTCCAACCATAAACATATTACCTGGACCACTGTCATTGCGTAATAAGGTCAAAATGGTTTCCTGTACCAAGTTGGTGTCCTGATACTCATCAACGAGCAGCTCACTGAATTGCTGTTTTAAATTTTTTGCAACAGCAGATGGAGTTATGGCGTCTTCCTCCATTAATATTTCCAGACAATAATGTTCAAGGTCAGAGAAATCAACAATTGCTCGCTCTTTTTTTTCCATTGTAAAACGACTCTTGAATTCTTTTACCAAATGAGTTAGCTGTGAAATGATTGGTGCCAATTCACGCATATCATCAATATGTCCTTGTAAATTTCTGCTGAACCAATCTTTTTTCATATCATTCCATCTTTTTTTATACCGGTCACGTAATTGCTTTACTTGCTCTTTCTTGTCTTCATCACAGTCCTGTTTTTTACGTGATAAAGCTTTAAATTTTGAGGACTGCATATATGTTTGCATGTCATCCCATACGTGAACATGTTCATTCGCTTCTGCTAACATAGCCAAATCAGCATCAATCGTTTCCACATATGCAGATGGCCCATCCACATCTGTAGCAAGCTTTTTTGCGGCATGCATTTCATCTGTTATTCCGACAAGCATATTCTTAACTTCACGTTTGATAATCGACAGCCAAGCCAAATCATCTTCTTGCCAGTTTTCCGGAATTTGATAGGTCTTCGTTAATTCATCCAACCAGCTTTCCGGTTGCGGATTTTGAATCGAAAAGGTATATAAATCAAGAATGAGTTTCTCCACATCTACATCGTTTCGATCACTAGAAAATCGATCCACAACCGCAAAAAACTGTTCCTGCTCTAATCCTGTTTTGGCATAGTTGGCTTCAAATAAATCATCTAATACATCCTGCATGAGTAAATCTGCTTCCATATCGTTAGCAATTCGAAAACTCGGATCAATATCCAGTAAATAAGCATGTTGTCTCACGATGTCTAGACAGAAGGAGTGCAAAGTTGTAATGGATGCCTTCTGTAGTAGTGAAAGCTGTTTCTTTAAATGAATCGATGATGGATCATTTGCTAATGCTTTCTCTAAGGCTTCCGCAACCCGATTCCGCATTTCCTGTGCAGCAGCATTCGTAAATGTCACGACAAGTAATGTATCAATATCGGTCGGGTTATCTTTATCCAATAGCTTTTGGATAATTCTTTCTACCAATACAGCTGTTTTACCAGAACCGGCCGCAGCAGCCACGAGCACATCTTGTCCAGACGTATATATAGCTGTTTCTTGTTCTTTTGTCCAATTCACCATGCCATATCCCCCCTAGCATCATATTTAAGAAGAATGCGCAGATAAGCTTTAAAGCCTTTCCGTGATGATGCATTTATTATTTATAAAAACACTGCATTCAGTATTCCCTTTATTAAACCAATTGCTCTGTAATTCATTACTTATTTCTTTTTTGCCACATTGCTTCAGATGTTATGAATCTATTCCAAGCTTTCTCATCATTTCTTCATCATCCATCTCCTGAAGTCTATGATAATTATTCGTATCCAAAGTAGGATCAAATTGACAAACAGAACGAAATGGACAATAGGTGCACGCATTATTTCCTTTATATTGAAAAGGATTGAGATGTACACCTCCAGAGGTGATATCCAGTCCTGCTTGCATCATCAAAGTGTGCATATGACTCCGAAGTCCAGCAAATGTTCCTTCTGCAGCAATTTTGGAATTGTAGAAGCCACCATCTCTTTTAATCGCTGCTGGAACAACCTGGCTATAGCCTGATTCTAAGTCCGTATCCATCATTCGGACAATTTCTTCCTCCGCTAGCAGAAGTCCTTGCATTTTATAGCTTTTAAAAATTTCTTTTTCTAAAGCTGTTTCAGACAGCTGCTCATTTTTATTAATGAGTGGATTGTGCACATGAAAATAAAGTACGCCTGCAGGTGATGCTTGGATACCTAGCCATTTCTCTGATTGAGAAAGTACCACATCCAGATAAGTGAGCATTTGTAGGGCTAACCCATAATACACCTCAACCAATTCCAAATCCTTGGCACTCGATTTATAATCGATGATTCGTAAGTAAAGACGTCCGCCAAACTCCGCACGATCCACACGATCAATTTGTCCACGTAACATTAGCTCATAGCCATTATCAAGTGGTAATATGACGGGGTCTAACGTTCCCTTTGTACCAAAACCAAGCTCCAGCCCTATCGGTGAAAAGTTACTCTTCCGCGCCTGTTCCCCAAGTACAAATGTTGCACGAGCAATAACCTGTTCCAGTTTTTGTTGAATATACCGATAACGACTGGAACTATGCAAAACTTGATGCTGTAATACTGGTGCAAGCTTTCCGATTGCTCTTGCAGCATATTGTTCTGCTTCTTGTTCAGATACCTGTTTGAAATCGTGGTTTTCCTGCTGAATCCATTCTGTAATCATTTTTAACGCCTCATGGAATAATTGCCCAATGTCTGGAGCATCCAACTTGTAAGACGGCCGTTCTTCCAACCGGAGACTGTATCTGGCGAAATGCTGATAGGAACAGCGATAATACGATTCCAAACGTGATACACTTGATTTTACTTTTTTCGGAAATAACTCCTGTACCGTACCTTCCTGTAAGTCTACTGGTTTATTTTCATAATATAGACTTTGCAATATATGATAGCTTGTACTATATTTCGCATGATGTTCAACATACCAATTGAATACATGCCACCATATATCCTTGACTGGGTAACCCGTTTTTCCCCTTGTCAACTGGGCTGTTAATGCCCCTCTTGTTTTAGTTGGTGTCGTAATAAAGCGTTCGGCATCTGCAGATTCTTCTGGTTCCTGTAGTAACAGATGGTTACAGCAGGCTGCAAATAAATCTTCCATACGTTTAATGAGCTGGGATGGCATGAGCGATTTTCCTTCTTCGTTACTAAATGGGTAACTAATCCACAGCCTATCCTTTGCCGATGTAAATACAGTGTACATATAGAACCAATCATCCAATAGTTGGCGTTTACTCGTATCAGCCAATCGTAATCCGTTGGTTTCCAGCATTTCACGTTCGCGTTCGTTGATTACACTGTCCGCAGATGGCTTTAGTGGCCATACCCCTTCATTGACACCTAGTAAAAAGGAACATTTAATGCCACTGATACGAGAATGATCAACTGTACCTACAATGACATGGTCTATCGTTGGTGGTACATGGGAAAACTCCAAGGATTCAAACCCTGCATTCAAAATCGTTCGGAATGTAGGAATATCTAATGCTTCATTCCCTACCATCTCCACCATTTCATCGATTAACTGTAAAACAGCAGTCCATACTTGTTCTTGTTCACGACCTTTTTCAATTTCACCACGCTCGTCATGTGACTCACGCATTTGTTCCAGCTTTTCCGGAACACCAATATCTACCAAAAATAAATAAATAAGCTCACAGCGTTCACGAATTGTCTCTACCTCTCTAAATTGGATATCAAATGGTTGTAATGCTTGTACGACCTGCTTACGATAACGATTAATTTGTTGCTGCTTTTCTTTTTCGATATCGGTTTGGGCAGCATCCTGAAAGCCACGAAATCTTTGATAAATCCAATCCTCTTTCGAAAACCATTTTTCGCGTGAACGAATCCCGTATTCAAGCACATAGTTTTCCAGCTCATCAATCGCATCCATTGTAAGTGGCGCTTCTTCATCTGTGATTGGAATCAAACCCGTTTTCAGCACACGAAAAACAGCATCATATCGCCAATTTCCTTCTATAACATCAAGCATAGAACGAATAAATTCAATGAGTGGATGATGGAGCATTGTTTGCTTTTCATCTACAAATACTGGAATGCCATAATCATGAAAGATCGTAGCAATCAAATCTTGATATACTTCTGTTTGTCTAATGAAGATTGCCATATCACGATATCGATATCCTTCCTCACGAATAAGGCGCAACATTTCTTGTGCAACGCCCTCCACTTCTGCTCGTGGATGAACCGCTTCGGCAAGCTGTATTGGGACTGGCCCATCAAAAACAGGTGCTGGGCGTACATCAAAATACTTTTCCAAATGGGCAAAATAGGCTCGATCTCGAAAACGCCCATTGGCAGGCTCCAACTCTATTGTTTCTATAATAGGCACTGCCTGCGCTTTCGCCATTTGCAATATCGTTTGATAGGTTTCACCTGTTTGGTAGAATAAATCTAATTCCGAAGTTGCGTTTGCTGGTTTATTTTCAGTTGTTAAGACAACTGTTACCTCTCTACAGTGTAATAATAAAGCTTCAACCACCTGTAGTTCCTGTGGTGTAAATTGATGGAAGCCATCAAAATATATTTCAGCATTCGCTAAAAAGTCTGTTTCTCCAATTTTATCTGCGAGCAATTGTAACTGATCTTCCCCATCCATATAGTTACCTTCCAATGCTGTAACCAAGTGCTGATAAATATAATGTAGATCATCCAGCTTATTAGCCAATGCCTGCTCACCGGGTTCTTTATGTACATATGATTTCAGATCTAATAGCTGTCCATATAAAACTTCGGGAGTGACCTGGTAACGCTTGAACTCCGTAATCATTCTTTCGAGCTGCTGCAGAAATCCATGCTTCTCAACTGCCTTATGAAATACCTTCCAGTCCGTTTGTTTTTCCTCAATGATTTTACGCAGCATCATTTGAATACCAATCGAACTAATAAATTGTTTGGTTCCACCACCAGTTTCTTGTAACACACGCCAGGCCAATCGTGAAAAACTTACCACTTGTGTACGTATGCTACCCGGGAAATCTGAATCAGAAAATAATTTATATTCTTGTTCAAAAGTCATCTGATCCGGCACAATATAAAAAATTGGTGCCCCCTGCGGATCCTTTAAAGATTTCTCTTTTATTTCATCCATGGCTCGCCCGCTTTTACCGGTACCTGCACGTCCTAAAATAAATCGAAGACCCATTTACATCCCCCGCTCATTTTTAATTATTTCACCAAAACCACTACATATATGAGGTATGAACATGACAGCTTGAAACGATGCTGAAGCTCATTTCACTGAAGTTGTCAGGAATACACCATACCCATACCTGCCTTACCAAAAACTGTAGGTAGCTTGACGTTCAAGCTGAACCACTCCACTACAGCTAATTCATCTATAAGAATCAAATCTGATGTTTTCTTTGCTATTAAAAAAATCTCTATCCTTGATAAAATTTTATCAAAGATAGAGACGAACTTATAGTTATTTGCCAAACGTTGCTTGTGATTTCTGATTTGGCCAATAGGCAAGGTCAACCTTCCCGACAATTGCATCCGTGTTAATAAAACCAAAGGAGCGGCTATCTAAGCTATCTATGCGATTATCTCCCATAACAAAGTAATTGCCTGCTGGCACCCTTTTATTTCCAGTTAACTCCTGTAAAGTAAAATCTTCTGTGTATCTTCCCTGATGATTTTTTTCTTTATATGAATCTAAAAAATCTTCTTCTATATATTGACCATTAATATATAAACGGTCATTATGGTATTCTATTTCGTCACCTGGGAGTCCGATCACACGCTTGACATAATCCTCCTGCTCGTTCGCATGAAAAACAATGATATCAAAACGATGAACATCTGTTAATTCATATACGACTTTATTGACCATCATTAAATTACCATCTTCCAACGTTGGTTCCATTGATTTACCATCCACCACATAATTGGAAAACAACAATGATTTGATAGCAAATCCAACGAGCACAACGAGTACAATCACAGCAATAGCTTTAAATATTCTTACCTGTTTCATCATTATTTCCTCCAAGCTGTATAATTTTCTATACCCCGGAGGAAAAAATTTAATCTTGGTTTGCTTGTTCATCCTTGATTTCAGAAACTTTTTGTAGTCTTTTCTCTACATATTTTCCTATCATCCAAAATATAACTATACAAATACCAACTACTATCGTCTTTACAGGATTTTTGGCAAACTCGAAAATACTGGAGCCCACATAAGCAATAGAAAAAATCATAACAGATTTCCCTAGAAGAACAGCTAGGAAGAATTGTTGTTTACTAATATGGGATAACCCTGCAACGACATTGATAACGGAGGATGGTGAAAACGGGAAACAAAGTAATAAAAACAAGGGACCAAATCCATGCTTTTCTAACCATCCAGTCACTTTATGTACCTGTTTATTATTGCGGATTTTGATGAAGATACGGCGATCCCCCAGCTTACGAATAATTAAAAATACGATGATGGACCCCAGAGAGGAACCAATCCATGAAAATAGAAATCCCTTCGCCAATCCGTATGCAGCAGCATTTGCAAATACAAACACAAATAAAGGCAAAAACGGTAAAAACGCCTCAATAAAAGGCAGTAAAATACCCGGTAGCGGTCCAAGCTTTTCATAGTCACTTAATAACTGCATAATATATTCTTCAAGCTGATCATTTTCCAGCATTATTTTCCAATCTGTAATGATGTTATTTATGAACATGGCTTCAATACCCCTCATTAGTTTCACACATTTATATCTATTGATCATGATATCCAGTAATTAGCATATCTTTTATTTTAATAGATACATTACATTTTTCCTAGTACTCAATTAAAATATTCCTTTTTTCCTGCAATTTATAGACAACCTTGCTAGCAAAATATACAGAAGAAATGGCTTTAAACTAAAATAATCATTTCCCACATGGATAGATGGATACCATTGCATTGCAGGCGTTTGTATCCTTCAAAAAATTGTAAAGGAGCATTTAGAATGTCTAAAGATCAACAAAATGGATCATTATCGCAATTTGGCTACAAGCAAGAGCTTCAGCGTTCCTTGTCATTCAAAGATTTACTTATTTATGGACTTATTTTTATGGTTCCCATAGCTCCATTTGGAATCTATGGGGAGGTCATGCTCGAATCGCAAGGCATGGTTGCACTTGCCTATTTAATCGGTATGGTCGGGATGATCTTTACTGCATTAAGCTATGCACGAATGTCCGAAGCATTTCCAATGGCGGGTTCTGTCTATTCCTATGCTGGCAGAGGAATCAATCCATATGTTGGATTTATAGCAGGTTGGGCTATATTGATGGATTATATTCTTGTACCAGCATTACTTTATGTCGTGAGTGCAACAGCGCTTACAGGGATGTGGCCAGCAGTTCCAGGTTGGTTTTGGCTTATTTTATTCATAGCCATTAATACAGTTATTAACTATTTTGGAATTAAGTTTACCGCAAGAACCAATATCATCTTTTTAATCTTTGAGCTTGCTGTGCTCATCATATTCCTTGTTGTCGGTGTAACTGCCATTGTGAATGGTGTCAATGGAGCCACCTTTTCTTTTGATCCACTTTACAATCCTGACACCTTTAGCATGAAGGTTGTCATGGGAGCTGTTTCTATTGCAGTACTCAGCTTTCTTGGTTTTGATGCGATATCCACATTGTCTGAGGAATCCTCCGGCGGTCCCAAAGCGATTGGGAGAGCAACCATTTGGTCATTACTCATTGTTGGCGTACTCTTCATGGTCCAAACGTGGGTTGCAGCATTAATTTATCCTGATTTCAACAGCTTTGATGATATTGGCACGGCCTTCTATGAAACAGCTACAATTGCTGGTGGAAAGTGGCTTGGAGTTCTCACGGCAATTGCAACTGCACTTGCATGGGGTATTGCCGATGCGCTCGTGGCTCAGGTAGCGATTTCAAGGGTATTATTTAGTATGGGGCGTGATCGAAAGCTACCAAGGTTTCTAGCCAAGGTTCATTCTAAATATAAAACACCTTATGCAAGCATTCTTGTCGTTGCAGTCATATCCCTACTAGTTGGGCTCATATTTATGGGGAATATTGGGATATTAACATCTTTCATAAACTTTGGCGCTTTAACTGCATTTCTATTCCTCCATGTGTCTGTCTTTACGTATTATATCGTTAAGCAAAAAAGCAAAAATTATTTTAGCCATCTTGTTTTGCCACTAATCGGATTTATTATCATTGCCTACGTATGGATAAATCTGGCTACTGAGGCGAAGACACTTGGACTCATTTGGTTATCCATTGGAATAATCATTGCCATCTACTTTAAGATAGCTAAAAAGGATGCTACGATGGATATATAATTATGATTTACAAGTTTCTTAGATTCCAGAGAAAATGACGAACAGGAAGGAGTCATCAACAAATGACAATCCATCATCATCACCACCCTTATATGACGATTCATGATTTTAATGCACACAGCCACATTGGCTGGGACAATTCACTGAAGCCTATTGCAGAGGTAGATTCAGGCCAGACGATCACATATGAAATTACAGAATCCTCTGGCGGCCAATTTCATAAGCATGCTACAGTACAGGATGTGCAAAACTTGGATTTTGGAAAAGTAAATCCCACAGCAGGTCCGATATATGTAAAAGGGGCTCAGCCTGGTGACACACTCGAAATTGAAATGCTTGATTTTTCGCAGCTTGATTGGGGCTGGACCGCTATTATTCCTGGGTTTGGCTTGTTGGCAGATGAATTTAAAGAACCGGCAATTAAAACCTTTGATTTGACGAAAAAAAATACAATGGAATTTCTAGATGGTATCCAGCTTTTCATCAAGCCATTCCCCGGAACAGTCGGTGTAGCCCTGCCGGAACCAGGTCATTTTAGTGTTGTACCACCTCGTAAAAATGGTGGTAATATGGATATTCGCCATTTAACCCGTGGTACAAAGCTTTATTTACCAGTTTGGGTTGAAGGTGCTTTATTCTCCATCGGGGATACGCATGCTGCACAAGGGGACGGGGAGGTTTGTGGTACAGCTGTTGAGGCTTCTATGGAAACAACCGTCCGTTTCAAACTGCATAAAGGGAAAACCATTGCAGAACCACGCTATGAAATACCTGGTCCGCCTACACCAGAAGCAGATAGCCGTGGTTATTATGTTACTACTGGTCATGGAGAGGATGTATATAAAGCTTCCCAAAATGCCATTCGCTATATGATTGAACATCTCATGGACACCTACAAGCTTTCCGCCGAAGAGGCCTATATGCTGTGCAGTGTCGCTGTAGACTTACGAATCAATGAAATTGTCGATATGCCAAATTGGCTTGTATCAGCATTTCTGCCCAACTCCATCTTCCGTTAAGTCACGCTATATAAAGTGAAACTTCAATCAGGGGGGTGCACTTCTCCCCCACTGATTGTTAGTTGAACCAATCAGGCCTTTACTGGCTGTTGATCCACCACTTACTATTCTTGTGAACAACAAAACGCTTGATGTGGGGGGCTTACAGCCAGTTAATCCGTGATAAAGTGAAACTTCAATCAGGGGGGCGCACTTCCCCCCCACTGATTGTTAGTTGAACCAATCAGGCCTTTACTGGCTGTTGATCCACCACTTACTATTCTTGTGAACAACAAAACGCTTGATGTGGGGGGCTTACACCACCTTGCATGGTTGATTATAATATCTAACAAAAGTGAACATTATCAATAAAGTATCGTTGATTGTAAACGTATTGTGGTTTCACCTAGATGCCGTGTCAGCTGTTACAATAAATATAATATTGAAATGGATAAGTTGAAATAAAACATTTATAAAAAAGACACCACCAAATTCCGTTTTGGAAATTTTGGTAGTGTCTTTTATTGTACAGCTGTGATGATATACCAGCATATCTGAAGTTTTTCAGTGGACCCTTTATGACGACCTTTTTTATCTTTTCTCACCCGCAACCTGTTTCTCACCATATTTATTCCATATCCTAGATACAATGATCGCCTCAATTTTTTCATTGCACGATTATATTATTTTGTATTTTTTATTTGAATAGGATATAATAAAATAAACAGGAACAAACGTTCGATTGGAGGAGATTTGATTTGCGACATATTGCAGAAGAGGACTACCAGCTGATGTCTCGTTTTCTTTTCCTTTCTATGGCCATTGTAGTAATGGAACAAGACATGCATCACTTCCAACAAGGAATCTTTAAAATTAAAGAACCCTACATAAAGCTTTTGGGACAGATGCTCGTGGAGGCCAAACAACAACGCAAACAACTGCGGCAAACGATGAACAATGGAAATATGCATGTATCCATCCTCAATCGAAATGATTCCTTCTCATCTTATCTGTTTCGCAGTAAAGGCTTGGAAGAAAAACGAAATTACTTTAATCCTGCAATTCGCAAAAAAGTAGAAGGTATCATGCAAGATCTGATGCTAGTGACGAAGAATCCATCCACGTCTTCTTAGGAGAAAATTTTATCAAACCGACTGCCGAGCAAATATCTATATTGTGCAGTGCGTCGAACTTGATTCTGCATAATACCTATGGAAACCTTTATTTCCACTTTTTGTCCATTTTTGAAAACAACCTCTACACCCTTTTTTCCTAGTGAGTTAATTTGCTCAACGTGAGAATGTGCAATCCAGGAGCAATTCGGATTCGTTGGAGAGGCAGTCGGAAAAAAATACATACCACTATGGTGTTCAATCGCCAATGGGGCCTTATGTGTAATACCACATACACTTTTCGTCCCATCTTGTAAACCACGCAAACTTTTCCCAAAAAATTTGCAAGCATAGTCAATGATTTTAAGTGGTTTGTCACGAACAATGTATTCTTGTTGTTGTTCTAAAATGCGCGATTGAATGTTGCCATAGCTGTCTCGATCCGACAAAACGGCCATCGTTTGAGGAGTAATTTCATAAGTAGAATGGTAAATTTCTTTTAACATTAAAATAAACATCCTTTCAATGCTAAATGAAAAAACCGAGGCTATATCTAATTTACCAAATATTTCTCCAAAAAGAAAGATAAATATACAAATTTTTTAAAAATATTTTCTTTTCCAAAATCAAACATTATTTTTAACCAAAAAAACAGAAATACATGCTATTTTTACTAGGTTAAACTCCATATATAAAGGCTATCCAGGTAAACATACTTGGATAGCCTCATTTCGCATCTTAATAGATTAAATTAATAAATTCTTCTTTGGTAACTTTGCCTAAATAATGTGGCACATCGATATCTGCTAATGCTTGCTCTATAGCCTGACGATTATATTGAACACCAGTTAGTTTATCTTCGAGCACATCAATCGATCCTAGACCAAAGAAATCACCAAAAATCTTACAACTTTCAATCATTCCCCGGTTCACATCTAAGCGAACATCAACTAGACCTGAAGGAAACTTATGAGATTGTTTCATGTTAAATTTAGGGGATTTACCATAATTCCAATCCCAATTTTGGTATCGTTTTTGGGAAATTTCATGTACATTTTTCCAGTCTTCTTCTGTTAATTCATAGCGTGGAACATCATTAACGTCTTCCACATTAAAGATATAACGCAGGATCATATCCTTAAATTCAGCCATTGGCAATTTTTCATTCATAAATTCAGAAATATTGGCCACTCTACTGCGAATGGATTTGATTCCTTTAGATTCGATTTTTTCTTTGCTTACGTTTAATGCAGAAACGACGTGTTCAATTTCAGAATCATACATCAGTGTTCCATGGCTAAACATTCTACCTTTCGTAGAAAATTGCGCGTTTCCGGAAATTTTTCTGCCTTCTACAAGTAAATCATTTCTTCCTACCAGCTCTGCAGGAACACCTAATTTATTTAAAGCTTCTACAACTGGCTGCGTGAACTTAGCAAAGTTATGAAAACTATCCCCATCATCCTTGGTAATAAAACTAAAGTTCAGGTTGCCTTCATCATGGTAAACTGCGCCCCCTCCTGAAAGACGGCGAACAACTTTAATACCGTTACTATCGACATATTCTGTATTGATTTCCTCAATTGTATTTTGATTTCTTCCGATAATGATGGAAGGGCTATTAATATAAAACAATAAATATGTATCCTTTTCACCAAAATTCTGCAGCACATATTCTTCCAGTGCCAGATTGATGGATGGATCAGTAATTCCTTTATTATCAATAAATTTCATTTTATCCTGCTCCTCCTTTACGATATCGCTCCACTTTATTTTAACAAATAATCGGCAAGAAGTCCTACAAACAAGATCGTAAATGAATCTAATTTATCATATGAATAATTTAACAAGTACAAATAACATGCATGGCCAGTCATACTAGGACCATTTTAGACCTTTTGTCGCCAAATACACATTGCCATGATAGACAGACTTCGCTTCTTCCACTAATTGTTCTAATTGCCCGTACTGAGGTAAATGACTAAGCAAAAGTCCCCCTACTTGTGCCTGTTCCGCAATATATGCTCCTTCTTTACTTGTCATATGTCCTGCAGCAGAACCATCCTGCTCCGCATAAAAGTTACAATCTACTATTAAAAGATCAGCATCCCTGCTAAAAGGAATCCATTGTTGTTGATAGCTCGTATCTGCGGTATACACAATTGATTGATTCCCAGCTGAAATTCTCATCCCATAGCATGGAACCGGATGCTTTGTTTTTAAAAAGGAGATGGAAAAAGGACCAAGCTCCAGACTTTGATCTGGATGGTACGCTATTCCCCTCGTAAATTCATGAGTCAATGCATCAAATCCGGCCTTATCCTCTGTATGACCGTATATAGGCAAAATTTCTTCCCTCTTTTCCACATAATGCGCAACCAGCTTGGCATATTGTAATACACCAATGTCAGCAACGTGATCATGATGATAATGGGACAGTATAACTGCATCCAAATCTCGTATGTTTTGAAATGCTTGTAAGTGAGACAATGCCCCACTCCCCAAATCGATTACAAGCTTAAATCCATCCTTTTCCAATAAATAACAAGACGTCGCCCCGTTTGGTGCAGGAAATCCTCCCCAACAGCCAACCACCGTTAATTTCATAAGGAAAACACCTCTTTTTCATTTTTGTTGTAACACAGGCTTGACAAAAAACATACTGTTATAATACAATGTAAATTATCAACGAAAAGGGGGATATACATGATCAATGTCATTGAATTTTTCCGGAATCTACCAAAGAAAAAATGCCATCAGTGTGGCCATGACATGCATGAAAAAGCAGATTGCTACGGCAACATCTGTGATGAATGCGATCATCCGGCAAGATGATCTACCGTATATCCCATTAAAATCGGGGTTAATACTTGGCTGTACTTTACCACAAAAATGCATTTCCGTAAGCAGCTGAATCATCGGCTGCTATTTTTTTGTTTTTTTTAAGCACTTAGACACTCCTTTTATCAATTTATAAGACTGAATTCAGAAAACTCATATCATTCCATTTGAAAATATATTATAATTATTTAGTGTAACGAAATAAATAAGAGGGGATTGATTTCAATGGCAAAAACATCACGTTTGGTACGCTCCGAGGTTCCAATCGAACAAACCTGGGATCTTCGTGATTTATTTGATTCTGCGGAAAGCTGGGAAAAAGAGCTGGAAGCAATCCAAGAAAGTGTTGGCGAAGTAACACAGTATAAAGGAAAGCTTGGGGAAAATGCTCAAACACTGTATCAATGCATGATTGCATTGGAAGCACTTCAAAAACGAATGATACATACAGCAACATATGCAAATTTAAAAATAAATGCAGATGGTGTAGACCCTGATAATCAACGAGACGCAGCTAAAATATCTGCTGTATTTGCCCAAATAAGTGCAAAGCTTTCCTTTTTTGAAACAGAGCTGCTGACCATTTCAAATGATAAAATCAAACAATATTTTCAGGAACTTTCAGATTTAGAAACCTATCGAAAAGTAATTGAAGATATCATGGAAAATAAGGCACACACTTTGGCTCCGGAAATGGAAGAAACACTAGCGGCATTAAAAGAAGTGCATGATGCACCTTATATGATCTATCAACGAAGTAAATCTGCGGATATGATTTTTGATCCGATTATAGACAAGGACGGAAATGAACTTCCAATGTCTTTCGCTCTCTATGAGGATCGTTACGAATTATCTGCAGATAATGAATTACGCAGAAAGGCTTATGCCTCCTTTGTGAAGACATTGAATCAATATAAAAATACGTATGCTGCAACCTATGCCACGGAAGTGACCAAACAAGTAACGATGGCCAAGTTGAGAAACTATGATTCCGTAACTGATATGTTATTAAAGCCGCAGCAAGTTACGAAGCAAATGTATGAGAATCAATTACAGGTAATTCAAAAAGAATTGGCTCCACATATGAGAAAATATGCCAGACTACTAAAACAACAGCTAGGTGTAGATGAATTACAATTTTGTGACTTACAGGCACCGACGGATCCTGAGTTTAATCCTACAACAACCTATGAAGAAGCAACAGCAACCATCTTGGAAGCTTTGCAGGTAATGGGACCAGAGTATAGTGAAATTATGGAAAAAGGAATCAAAGAACGCTGGGTAGACTATGCCGATAATGTTGGAAAAGCTACTGGAGCATTTTGTACAACACCATATGGGGTTCATCCATACATTTTAATTACTTGGACAGATACAATGCGTGGTGCCTTTGTTTTAGCACATGAACTAGGTCATGCGGGACATTTTTACTTAGCTGGACAAAATCAGGTGCTGACAAACACACGTACATCGACATATTTTGTAGAAGCACCATCAACCATGAATGAAATGCTGCTTGCAAATCATTTACTGGAAAAAACAGACGATCCGCGTATGAAACGGTGGGTAATTAGCCAATTGCTCGGTACGTATTACCATAATTTTGTCACACATTTACTAGAGGGAGAGTACCAGCGCCGTGTTTATGAGTTAGCCGAGGCAGGTACACCACTAACAGCGTCTGTACTTTGTGAGCAAAAGAGGGAAACACTGGAGAACTTCTGGGGGGATACTGTTCATATTGATGAAGGGGCAAGCTTAACTTGGATGCGTCAGCCACATTATTACATGGGCTTATATCCATATACGTACTCTGCCGGTTTAACCGTGTCCACTGCTGTTTCCCAGCAAATCAAGATCGAGGGACAACCAGCTGTAGACCGCTGGCTCGATGTATTAAAGGCAGGCGGCTCATTAAAACCGCTTGAACTTATTAAGAAAGCCGGTATTGATATGACGAAGCCAGATGCCATTCAAAGTGCAGTTGCCCATGTAGGCTCTTTAATTGATGAACTGGAAAAAAGCTTTCAATAAAAAATGTCCCGTAGATAGCTTCATCTATCTACGGGACATTGTAATATTTGTATGTCTTTTATTTATTCTTCATTTAGAAAGGCAAGTACTTGCTCTACCGCCTGTTCACCCTGATCAATACAGTCAGGAACTCCAACACCTTCGTAAGAACTTCCTGCCAAAAAGACACCTGGCAAACCGGCAGGCATCTGCTCTCGAACCGATTGTAATCGCTCCACATGTCCTACCGTATATTGCGGCATTTTATTTCTCCAACGTGTGACAACAGCAAATTCAGGTGCTTGCTTTATTTTCATGATCTTCTGTAAATCCTTGCGAACGAGTGCAATTATTTCTTCGTCCGATAGATTTACTACCTCAGGATTATCTGGGCGTCCCACATAGCAACGCAGCATGGCTTTTCCAGTTGGTACTGCTTGTGGCCATTTTCGATGTGTCCATGTACAGGCAGTTATTTGTACCTTGCTATTTCTGGATACAACAAATCCAGTACCATCCGGTAATTTCTTGAGGGATTTTGAATCAAAACCCATCGCAACATTTGCTACAGAACCAACAGGGACTTGCTGTAATGTATCAAAGATAGGAAACTTGCTAAACACCTTTGATAGCACCGTATGTGGTGTAGCCATTACCACTGCATCGGCCTTTAGGACATCTCCACTATCTAATAGGACATGATAGCCATGATCTTTTTTTTCAATATGATCCACCGCATGATTACGCATTATTGTAGTCTGTCCAATTTCTTGTTCCAATGCTTCAACGAGGGTGGAAAAGCCATTTTTAAAAGCAAAAAATTGACCAGGTTTTTTCCCTGTACTTCGTTTACTTTTTGGCATGGTTTTCTGAAGTCCTATCATTAAGCTTCGATGCTTCTGCTCCAATTCAAGGAAATTAGGAAATGTTGCCTTCATACTCATTTCATCCAGATCACCAGAATATATACCAGATAATAATGGTTCAATTAAGTTTTCAACCAGTTCATCACCAAACCGGCGACGAAAAAAATGTCCCAAAGATTGATCCGCTTTCGCCTTTCCTCTTGGCAGCACATAGTCAAGCCCCGCTCTTAATTTGCCAACAGGAGAAAACATGCCCGTAAATAGAAACGGTCTCGCAGTCGTCGGTATTCCCATAAATGATCCGGATGGGATTTTATGAAGCTTATTCTTTACAAGTACATATGCCTGACCCGTGTCATTTCGGACTAGCTCATCCATCAACCCCAAAGCTTTTATCAACTTCACGGCTGGTTTTTTACGCGCTAAAAATGAATCAGCACCTCGTTCAATAATAAATCCATCACGCCTTAGCGTCCATACCTTTCCGCCAAGACGGTCTGTAGCCTCTACCAACTTCACTTCATATGGCAGATTTGCTTCTGCAATCCTTGTTTGCAAATAATATGCTGCCGTTAGCCCCGTAATTCCACCGCCAACAATGACAATGTTTTTCTTAGTTGCCATTGTGATTCACTTGTTTCATCACGACATTTGCTAACGCTTGAATAAAGGTTTTATCTGTGTTTGGCATTTCTGGGCGATAATAAGCTGCTCCCACCTCATCACACACTACTTTGCATTCATAATCATTGTCATATAGCACTTCCAAATGATCCGATACAAAACCAACTGGTGCGTAAACGAAGGTGCGGAAACCTTTTTGTTCGAATAAATCTCTTGTTAAGTCCTGTACATCCGGGCCGAGCCATGGATCCGGTGTATTCCCTTCACTTTGCCAACCAATTTCATAGCTCGCAATTCCTGCCTGTTCAGCAATTAGTCTTGCAGTTTCTTCCAGCTGCTCCGGATATGGATCACCATGTTGCAGGATTTTCTCTGGTAAACTATGTGCGGAAACAATGAGTACAGCTTTTTCTTTTTCAGCCACTGACATTTCTTCATATACTGCACTTATTTTTTCAACCCAATATTGAATAAATCCTGGTTCTTTATACCAGCTCTCAACAGATGTTATAGAAATACCATACTTCTCAGCTTCTGCATGTGCTCGTTCATTATAAGATTTCACACTAAAAGTGGAATAATGCGGTGCAAGTACAATGGAGACAGCTTGTTTAATTCCATCAGCAGCCATTTGCTCCACTGCATCTTCAATAAATGGTTCAATATGCTTTAGACCAATATACATATGGAATTCATATTGATCCTGAAGCTCATTTAGTTTGGTTTCCAGTGCTTTAGCCTGCTCTTCTGTGATGTGTGCCAACGGAGAAATTCCTCCAATGGCTTTATAACGATCAGCGAGATCCTGTAGAGCCTCTGGAGATGGTTTTCGTCCATGACGAATATGCGTGTAATACCTTTCAATATCCTCTTCTTTATAAGGGGTTCCATAAGCCATAACAAGTAAACCTATTTTTGTTTTTTCCATTTTCAGCACCTCGTTTACTAGATTTTATCGTTTCGAATAGGCATGAATCCATGCTGTCAATTTCTTCAATGTATCTTGTGTGACATCTGGTGTAACACCGTGCCCAAGGTTAAATACATGTCTGCCATCTTGCATTCCTTCATCCAAAATACTACGCGTTCTGCTTTCAATGGTGTCCCAATCTGCTAGTAAAATAGCTGGGTCTAAATTCCCTTGCAGCACTTTAGTAACCCCCATGCTTCTTGCCTCTTTAATGGAAGTTCGCCAATCTAATCCAATCACATCAACAGGCAAATCATTCCATTCTTTTAATAAATGACGTGCACCAATTCCAAATAATATAATCGGTACATTTTCTGCCTGAATCTCATTACAAATGCGTGTCATGGTCGGCTTAATATAAACACGATAATCTGCTGCATTTAACGCTCCAACCCATGAATCAAATATTTGAATCGCTTTGACGCCTGCTTTCACTTGGGCGCGAACATACGTAATAATCATATCAGCCAATACGTCCATCAGCAAAAACCACATTTTGGGATTTTCATACATCAATGCTTTTGTTTTTCCGTAATTTTTTGACGGTCCACCTTCAATCATATAGCTAGCCAATGTAAATGGAGCTCCGCTAAAGCCGATTAACGGCACATCCAACTGCTCTTCTGTTAACAAGCGTATCGTATCCAAAACATACGGAATATCTTCCTCAGGTTCTAGCTTTCCAAGCTTTTCCACATCTTGAAGCGTACGAATTGGTTGGTCAATTACCGGACCAATTCCTGCTTTTATTTCCACATCCACCCCAATCGCTGGAAGTGGTGTCATAATATCCTTATACAAAATAGCTGCATCCACACCATATTGCTCTACTGGCAAACGTGTCACGTATGCACATAGCTCTGGTTGATGTGTGATTTCAAATAAAGAATACTTTTTTTTGATCTCCAAATATTCTTTTTGGGATCTTCCAGCTTGCCGCATAAACCAAGCAGGGGTATAGCTTGTCTTTTTCCCCCGGTATGCAGAAAGTATCGTTTCATTGATTTTTTTAGGCATTCCATTCACCCTTTTATTTGACTATTTTATTCGTCCCTAATTATTCACTATATCGATTATGCTAATATGTGTATAGTATATAGATACCTTTGTCATGAGATTGTCACAACGTTGGTTGAATTGACGCTGACCGCTCTCCTTCCATCCCTGTTAATGGATCGAATGGCACAATGTAATAGATGCTATCTTGAAATGGATTGGTACCATTAATTGTGTAGAACGTTTCTCCCTTCACTTCGCCAATTCTTTTATCCAAACCATCTTGTTCCTTGTAAATATGGTAAATAATTCTTTCATCATTACTTCCCTGCCAGCTTAACTTCGCTTGCAAACCACCAAAAGTTAGTTTGCCTTGTACATCGGAAATAACAGGCAGGACAATAGGATTTGGAATATCCTCCACACCTCGAGGTTTTTCAAATGTTTGGGCCAATGGATATAACTGGTCCACCTCTGTTAACAGCTGCTTAGCAAGTTCAGTCGGGTAGCTGCTTCCTCCTGTTACAAAATGTTCCTTGCTGACACGATCATAACCCATCCAAATAGAAATGGCATATTCAGGAGTAAATCCTGAAAACCAAATATCATTATTTTTTCCAGCAACAAATGGATGCTGGGTAGTACCTGTTTTTCCAGCTAATGCATTTGAATAGCTACCAGCACTGGCCGTACCTTTCTCAGCAGTCTGTTCAAGCATTTTTGTCAGATTCCAAGAAACCTGCTTGCTGAAAATATCGTCTTCTTTTAAATTCGCCTCATGCTTCAACTGTCCGTCTCTGTCATAAATCTTCCCAATGGTGTGTGATTCAACCAAACTTCCACCATTAGCAATCATCCCATAGGCATCGACAAGCTGTGCAGGAGTAACGCCATATTCAAGTCCACCTAATGCGATGGATAATCCTTCATCAGGGATATCCATTCCCATCTGTTTTAAATATCCCTTCGCGTAACGGATCCCAATTTGATCCAAAAGCCAGACGGCAGACGTGTTTTTAGATTGCATTAATGCAGTAAACATGGATACATTTCCTGCATATTGATTATCCGCATTTTTCACAGCATACTTTCCCTGCTCCAGGAAATAATCAGGCAGCAAAGAATAGGGTTGATATTTGTCTGACATCAAGGCCGGTCCATAGACTGCAATCGGTTTAAAGGTGGAACCAGGCTGTCTATTTACCTGAACGCGATTCAAATCACCTAATTGATATTCTCTTCCACCTAGAGCAGCAATAATTTTTCCGCTTTTGGGCTCCTTCATAACAAAAGCGCCTTCCATATCAGGAGTACTACCTGGGAAATACGCATCCTTCTGGAATAGCTCATATGCAATCTTTTGTACATCTTCATTTAAGTGCACAACGATGCGATATCCGCCACGTCTTAATTCATTCATGGATAGCTTATAACGTTCAGCCGCTTCTTTGGCTGCAAGATCAATGTAACTCGCAAGCCATGGACGGTCCTTCTTCTCTTTTACATTTAAGCCAAGCGTCTTCCCCTGTTCTTGTAAACGTTCTGCTGTGTCCAATACTCCAGCAGACTCCATTGCACGGAGCACGATATTGCGGCGCTCCAATGCACGTTCAGGATGATTTATTGGAGAGTAATTGTTTGGTGATTTACCAAGACCCGCTAACAGGGCACCTTCTGAAACAGTTAAATCCTGAACCGATTTACTGAAATATTTTTCAGATGCCGCTTCTATCCCATATACACCATGCCCAAAATAGATACTATTTAAATATAGTTCTAATATGTTGTCCTTCGAATATTCTTTTTCTAAATAAATTGCCGCCATGATTTCTTTCGTTTTTCGTAACCACGTTTTATCCTGTGATAAAAATAAGTTTTTTGCCACCTGTTGCGTAATTGTACTAGCCCCTTCTACCTTTCCTCCTGCCAATATATCACGATAAACAGCTCTGGCAACAGACTTAAAATCGACACCCGCATGCTTATGGAAACGTCTATCCTCAATAGCGATAAATGCCTGCTGAACATGTTTAGGAACTGTTTTTATTTCCACAGGCAGTCGATATTCATGATACAAGCTGCCAATTTCTTCTCCATCTTCTGTTTCAAAAACAGTTGCTGCATCCAATACCAATGCCGCTTCATCAACAACGTGCTTTCCGCCAAATAAAATAACCCCGTACCCTGCTAAAGCTAACAAGAAAACCATCGCAATCATCACTAGGGCGGTTTTTAATTTAAAGGGTGGTGGAAACCATCGTATAAACGCATCTATTTTATCTTTCATAACAAGTCATCTCCCACGCTGCATTCCATCCGCTTGCAGCTTATCAAAATCACATCTGTATTTCACTTATTATACGACACAATTCGCCAATGAACAAAAGCACATGGACAAGATAGCTTATCTGCCAGGTTTCTTTCTTTTACCAGCTTTATCAGCATCCTATTTCTTCATCCGGCGAACCTATTTTAAAAATTTTTAAGCTGTTTTAATCCGTTTCTATTTTCATCAATACACGCATAATACTCCTGAAATCAAGAGTATATTAAAAACTTTTCTTATTTGATAGTATACAATTCATTGAATACATATATTTAACGATAGGAAATATAATGGTCTAAGATTTAGTATTTTCGTGTTGCTCAAGTACTCTTTTTCCAGAATTCAAGATTTTTTGATATTCTGGATAAGGAATCAACTTATTTATTAATTCTATTTTACCAAGACTTATATAGGTTTTTTTCAAATTCAAGTTTTCACAGGAAGAGTTAGCCCATATTTGTGGTTTAGATCGCACGTATATCAGTCTAATGGAAAGAGGAAAGAGAAAGCCGACAATCAATACTATTTTTGTATTGGCTTCAGGCTTGAATGTATTACCTAGTTCACTTATAGTGGCAACTGAAGACTTTTTGAGTTAAGCAGTTTATAATTAAAAATGGTTGGTTATAATCCAGATTCGATTCCGACAAGAGCGTCTTTGTTGTGATGAGTTGAAATAAAAGGTAATAAAGTTATGACGTTCATCAGGGAATTTATGAGCTCAGTGGACGTCTTTACTAGCTTTAATCAAATGAACCGATATCAAAAAAAGTCTTGATTGAAAGCCGAAACTTATTGGTTGATATCTTATACGACTTAGTATATTGTAATACATATCAAGAATATTTGATTTGAGGAGGAGAAATAGTTATGGTAAAACAGACGGCTGTTTGTGATACAACTTTACTTGACTATGAGAAGAATTTTAAAGCTTTATCGGATCAGAAGAGACTTCATATTTTGCGCATTCTAGCTACAGAAGGAAGAACTTGTGTATGTGATTTGAGCGAATTACTAGCGTTACCTCAATCTAAATTGTCCTATCACCTAAAAATATTATTAGATGTAAACTTCATTTCTGTTGAGAAAGAAGGGAAATGGAATTATTATTCGGCAAACTCTGATGAAATCAAGAAAATTTTATCGCCGGATCTTTGTTGTCTATTTTATCCTGAATAAGGATATTTTTTCACACATTGCATCAAGAAAAATTGATGTGAGTAATCAGAAAGGATGATTTATTTGGATATACTGGAACTTAATAGTAAGTTGAAAATGGTGGGTTGACATTTTTTATAACTTAGAATATGATACTACACATCAAGAATATTTGATGCGAGGAGGAGAAATAGCTATGGCAAAACAGATGGGCATTTGTGATACCACTTTATTCGATCATGAGAAGAGTTTTAAAGCGTTATCGGATCAGAAGAGACTTCATATTTTGCGCATTTTGGCTACAAAAGGAAGAACATTCGTTTGTGACTTAGGTGAATTACTAGGGTTACCTCAATCAAAATTATCCTATCATCTAAAAATATTACTAGATATGAACTTCATTTCTGTTGAGAAAGAAGGAAAATGGAATTATTATTCGGCAAATTCCAATGAAATAAAGAAAGTTTTATCTTCGGATCTTTGTTGTTTATTTTATCCTGAATAAGGATAATTTTTTACACATCAAATCAAAAAAAATTGATGTGAGTAATTGAAAAGGATGATTTATATGGATATTATAGGATTTATCAAAAATTTCCTAGTGATGTTTGTTGAATTAGCAGCGTTATTTCTTGTGATTAGTTTCCTTGTGAGCTTGCTTCAACAAGTTGTTACGGAGGAAAGAATCAAAAGTGTTTTAGAAAAAGGGAATAAAGCGACAGGATATCTCTCTGGAACTTTCTTAGGTGCACTTACGCCATTTTGCTCCTGCTCAACCGTTCCAATTTTGGCAGGGTTATTAAGTTCAGGGGCTCCATTTGGTCCATCTATTTCTTTTTTAATCGCATCACCTTTATTAAACCCAATTATCGTGGTTTTATTGTGGAAGCTATTAGGCTTAAAATTGACTGTGTTTTACGTTGTCAGTATGTTTATTTTTGCGGTGCTAGCAGGTGTCCTATTTAATGCATTAGGATTGGAGAAACATCTGAAAAATGTACAAATTCGACGCAAACAAAATGAAAATGGAGAGCCAGAATCAAAATGGATTCTCGCTTTAAAAGATGCATGGAACTTCTTTTACCCGGTTTTACCCTACTTGCTCATCGGTGTCCTCATTGGTGCCGTTATTCATGATTTCATTCCTGCTGAGTTTATAACAGCAATTGCAGGGAATGATAATCCGTTTGCAATCCCTGTGGCTGCTGTAATAGGAATTCCAATGTATATTCGGGTTGAAACGATGATTCCTATATCGGAAGCATTGGTAGCTAAAGGAATGAGTATGGGGGCTGTGATTGCACTGATAATTGGAGGTGCAGGGGCGAGTCTTCCTGAAGTTCTACTGTTAAACAAATTATTTAAGCCGAGATTATTAGCAGCCTTTATTATTGCGATTTTCATCGGTGCTGTCACAACAGGATACATTCTGTACTTTATATTTTAAGGAGGTGAAAGAAGAATGAAAAAGGAATCGTTATTTAAAAAGATCTTTTCATCAAAGCAAGATTGTTGTTCAGTCGAAATTGAAGAGGTTGAAGAGCAAGATGAAAAGGTTACTGATAAAGGTACGGCAAGTAAAAGTGAGTCTTCATGTTGTTCCACTGAAAAGAAGTAATCAAAAATTATAACTTTAAAAGGTGACAGTAATGATCATTAATCGTGCAGGTGTACTAAGTGATGCCTACTTTAAATCCTACTTCAAGCTAATACTAGCGTCTCGAACGTCCGATTTAGACGAAGCTAAAAAAATTGTTTTTCAACTCTTATTTAACAATGATTCACGCCAATTAGGTAGTGAATCATATCAAAAGTTTTTACAAGCGTATAATGATTTAGCGAATAAGTAATATTGAGGAATTATGTTCCTCAAAATGAGGTGCTTAGCTCTAAACGATTTGGAATCGTTTAGAATTAAGCACCTTAATTAATTTTTCATCCCAAAAATGATTAACGCACTTGCGTATATAAGCATATGGTTATATACTGATGACGAAGAGGAGGGATGATACATGAATACAACAGTAACGATTGATCTGCAACGAGCATCACAGCTGTTAAAGTTGCTTGGAGATCCAACACGTTTGACGATGATGAAGTTACTCAAGTCACATGAATGTTGTGTTTGTGAATTTGTTGAGATTTTTAAAATGAGTCAGCCGGCGATTAGCCAGCATTTGCGTAAACTTAGAGATATTGAGTTGGTTAAAGAAGAACGCAGAGGCCAATGGATTTTCTTTTCGATTAATGAACATCATGAAGATTATCCGTTTATTAAAAGTATCCTTGAACATCTCCCGGATCAGAATGAATCAATCGCTGAACTGGAGGCACAAGGGCTTCGAGTTTGTTGTCAGTAAGGAGGAGAATGCAAGTTGGCTTCAATTATTACCGCATCATTGATCTTCGTAATCACACTGATTTTTGTCATTTGGCAGCCTAAAAAATTATCAATTGGGTGGTCTGCCTGTATCGGTGCAGTAGTTGCTTTATTAGTAGGGGTAGTTAATTTTCAAGACGTGATAGACGTAACGGGGATTGTATGGAATGCCACACTCGCTTTCATCGCGATTATTATTATCTCATTAATCTTAGACGAAATTGGATTTTTCGAGTGGTCTGCCCTTCATATGGCCAGATTAGCCAAGGGTAGTGGAATTCGCATGTTCGTATACGTCAGTCTTCTGGGGGCAGTAGTTGCTGCTTTGTTCGCAAATGATGGAGCTGCTCTCATACTAACGCCAATTGTACTTGCAATGGTACGAAATTTGAATTTCAATGAAAAGATGATTTTCCCATTTATTATTGCCAGTGGTTTTATAGCTGATACCACATCATTGCCATTGGTTGTGAGTAACTTAGTCAATATTGTTTCAGCAGACTTTTTCGGTATTGGCTTTGTCGAGTACGCATCTCGGATGATTGTACCTAATTTATTTGCATTAGTTGCGAGTATTTTAGTGCTGTTGTTATTCTTCCGTAAAAGTATTCCTAAAGACTATGAAGTTGCGGATTTAAAAGAACCGAAAGATGCAATTAAAGATATAAAATTGTTTCGACTAGCTTGGGTAATCTTAGGCGTATTACTCGTAGGTTATTTCTCTAGTGGGTTTACGGGATTGCCAGTATCTATTATTGCTGGAATTACAGCCATTTTCTTTATGCTTATGGCGCAAAGAAGTCCTGCTGTCCACACGAAGCAAGTAATTAAAGGGGCTCCTTGGGCAATCGTATTCTTTTCAGTTGGGATGTACGTGGTTGTTTACGGATTGCGTAATGCCGGACTGACAGGTGTTTTGGCAGAAGTCATTCAAATGGCAGCCAATCAAGGACTTTTTGTAGCGACGATTTCGATGGGCTTTATTGCAGCAATCTTATCTTCGATTATGAATAATATGCCGACCGTTATGATTAATGCGCTAGCAATATCGGAAACGAATACAACAGAACCAATTCGTGAGGCATTGATTTATGCAAATATCATCGGATCGGATTTGGGTCCTAAAATAACGCCGATTGGTTCTTTGGCCACTTTACTATGGTTGCATGTACTGTCTCAAAAAGGTGTGAAAATCTCTTGGGGTAGGTATTTTAAAATCGGTATTATCCTAACAGTGCCTACACTCCTGTTTACATTAATTGGACTATATACGTGGCTATCATTCATACAATAAAACACAAAAAAAGGGGATTTTTATTATGTCAAAAAAAACACTATACTTCTTATGCACAGGCAACTCATGCCGTAGCCAAATGGCTGAAGGTTGGGGTAAAAAATATCTTGGTGAAGAATGGCAAGTTCTGAGCGCTGGAATTGAAGCACATGGACTAAACCCTAATGCTGTAAAAGCAATGAAGGAAGTGGATGTGGATATTTCAACACAAACATCTGATCTCATTGATCGAGATGTTTTAAACAATGCAGACCTTGTTATTACGTTATGTGGTGATGCGAAAGATAGTTGTCCTATGACACCACCACATGTTACAAGATGGCATTGGGGATTCGATGACCCTGCGAAAGCAGAAGGCACAGAAGAAGAAAAGTGGAGTGTTTTTCAGAGGGTAAGAGATGAAATTGAGGAACGTATTAAAGAGTTTGCTGAAAATAATAAGTAAAAATCCGAGGGATAAAATGCCCTCGGATTTTTTATTCACAAACATCGCAAGCTTATCTATTCATTTTCATACCAAAATGATGGCAATGTTATTTTTGTTTGATGAGATGAAGTAATATCCTCTGATAAGTATGATACAACTGAACGTGCTTGTTCGTAACCAGTTGTTAAAAAAAACGTTGAAGCTCTTCCAAAACTTTTAGCTCCTATTATATAAAAGCCTTCTTCTGGCTGTCGAAGTCTTTCTTCTCCATGCGGAGGTACAATTCCTTTTTGGGGATTAATAATATCAACTAATTTCGGTGCACACTCTATTGCTGGATCCCTGTCAAAACGAATTTCCCTTAAAAATTTGAAATTAGGTCGAGATCCTGTAGTGGATATAATTTCATCTACATTTGTAATGATTTGCTCTTCTTTACCTAACTTTCCAAGTACGTTTACTTTGTTGTTTTTTTGTCGAACTTCATTTATATAAAAAGGTGTATGGACCTCTATATAACCTTTACTTACTAGCTGTTCTATGTTTTCTTCTAATTTGTATCTACCTAATATTTTATCTTTCGGAGTACTAAATGTTTCAGAAACTTCTTTTTTTCGCAACACCCATACAATCGTTGTATTTGGATTTTTTCTTTTTAGTTCACTTAAGTTTATCAATGTATTTACAGCAGAATGACCACTTCCTACAACCAACGTTTTTTTCCCAATGTAACGTTCTTCATGTTTATTTAAAACGTCAGGAATCCCATAAAATATATGTTTTGAGGATTCTTTTTCACCTCGTGCATAAATTCCACCTGCTCCTATCGGGTTTTGTTGTTGCCATGTACCAGATGCATCTATTACTGCTTTGGCAAGAAAGGATTCTCTTTTTCCGGAAGATTCCACATGAAGAATAAATGGTGTCTTATTTCTATTTGTTGACTTCCTTTTGTCTTTATTATTTCTCCCAATAGCAATAACTTCGCTTTTTAAATGAATGTGTGGTTTTAAATCAGGATGCTCTGAAAGTGGCTTTATATACTCATAAAAAATATCGCTAGCATATGGTAACCTTTTAGGAACAGGCTCGTTCCAGCCATTTTCGATTAAAAGTTTTTTTGAGGCAGGATCTATATTATATTCCCAAGGGGAAAACAAGCGAACATGACCGTAATCTAAAAAGCTTGTTCCTACCTGTTCACCAGACTCAAATAATATAAATGGTTGATTTCTACTTACTAAATGGGATGCTGCAGATAAACCGACTGGTCCACCACCTATAATAGCAACTGGCAGATTATTAATGTTATCGTTATTATAGATCATATGATTCCCTCCTAGTTGTGAAGTGAAGTATACGTTACTAAATTTATTTACATATAGATTAGTAAAAACATATATACCGTCTAAAATATTAGACGGTATATTAGAATTGCTCTTCAATAGAATGGAATTAGTTTTTATTCTGCTTTAGACGAGCAACTTAAAGATTCGTTTTTGGTCGTTTTGTCTTTATTTTGTTCCTTTTCATTGTTTTCTTCAACCTCCTCAAATTCAACAGAACAACAATCTTTATTTGAAGAGAATATTTTTTTAAATATTGATTTTTTCGTCATAGATCACACCTCCTTAAAAAATGAAGTAAAGAATATAACCTGTAACAGTAGCACCTAGAAGAATTGCAATAACAAATGCCGCCAATAAACGTGGTTTGAAGAGTTTATTTAATAATAATACTTCTGGTAGACTTGCTCCTGCACCTCCAATGATAAGTGCAATGACAGCCCCCATACTCATTCCTTTACTTACCAATGCTTCTGATATTGGAATCATCGTTTCAACCCGAATATACATTGGTATTCCTACTATAGCGGCAATAGGAATTGCAAATGGATGTTCATCTCCGGCAATGGATGTAATAAATTCCGCTGGGATAAAATCATGAATGATTGCTCCGATGAGTACCCCTATAACCAAATAAGGTAATACTGGATAGAAAAAATTCCAAGCATCTTTTAATGCAATGATCCACTTCGATTCTTTCTGTCCTACTCCATTTTGTGAACTACGTATTCTTACATTTCTTAGATGCTTTTCTAATTTTAAACCATTAAAAGTTACACCAGCCAGTACTGCGAATATAAACATTGCAATAACGTAGAAGGCGGTTAACTTAAAGCCCAACAGTTTCCACAAAAGAATAACAATAACAGGATTTAATAATGGTGAAGATATTAGAAAAGAGATAGATGGTCCAAAAGGGGCGCCAGAGCTTAATAAACCAGCCAATATAGGTATTGTCGAACAAGAACAAAAAGGAGTAAGTGCACCCAATAATGTTCCTGAAATATACCCTGTTGCTTTATTACCTTTTTGTAAAATTCCTTTTATTTTTTCTTCTGTAACAACTTGCTGTAATAAACTAACAATAAAACTAATTACGATAAATAGAGCTGTTAATTCCAAAAAAAGCAGAATAAAGTTTTTTAAGAACTCAATCATTTGATATAATTCCCTTCTTTCACATCAAAAAAATTGATTTATTAAATAAAAATTATTTATCAATAGGATATAATTTAAAATAAAGATCTTCTGATAAAATCTCTTTTATTTCTTTCGGATTCGCAGAATAGTAATTCCACTTCCCTTCTTTTTCGACTGAAATAAAATCTGCATCTAATAATATTTTAAGGTGGTAAGATAATCTTGATTGACTTAACTCTAATAGCTCGCTAAGATCACAGACACATGTTTCTCCATTTTTTGATAGTATATTTAAAATGTCAAGTCTATATTCATCAGAAAGAGCTTTAAATTTTTCTTGATAATTAAGTAGGTTATTCGCACATATATCGATTTGTGTTTTCATGCTGTTTTCCTCCCATCGAATTATTTTGATATGTCTTGGTTTTATATTACGCTTTTAAAAAAGACGTGTCAATGAAAATGAGTATGATTAGATATGTTCGAAAATTTTCATGACAAGGGATTGAATTAATTCTAAAGCACATCATTTTGCCAAGAATGTTTATTTCAATCCCAAATTGAGGACTTTTTAAAGTCGTTTGATCTTAGCGTTGAATACAAAGAAATAACAATTTATTTTTCAAATACATATATTTGGGATGATTCTGCTGTGAGTATATTAGATAAAGTCGTAAGCAAATATCGTGAAAAAGACAATGAGAAAAGAAATATATTAAAAATATTATTGACTGTAGACGAATCAGGGAACTCTTTGTGAGTAATCGATGAAGCAATAAAGATTGCATCTCTAATTCCAGAATATAAAAATTCTGGAATTTATGTTACTGATTTTGAAAAGGCTAAAAATGAAATTCTTCATTTACAAGGAAAAGCAGAGTTAGAATATTCTCGACGTAAAAAACTTGCTCCTGTTGATAAAAAACAAAAGAAAAAATATAGTTTATGGGGTTAAAATATTACGTTGCTATCCTAGTCCTACAATTATTGAACATGCGAATAATGAAAATATAGGTATGGTTGTAATAGGCAGCTGGGATCTCAATACGTTACAAAAACAGGAATCAGGCTTTTTATGTTTCATCTTTGCATCATAAAAAGAAAGGAAATACCCAAATACTCCAATAATAATAAGATATATTACCCTCAAAATAGTTATTTTTTCTGGTTTTTATTTTGAAAGTATCTCAATTTTGGGTGACGGATGACTTTTTGGTAATAATTAAACTGAGAATACTTTAACTTCAAAGTTGAGATTAAAATAGACAAAAAAGCTCACTACAACAATCACAAATTTTTATAGAAGTCGTTATACTTACTTGCTAGAGCTTCTTTTAGGTCTTTGTTTTCTTTTACTAACCGTTCAATTTTAAATTTTAAAGATTCAATTATGATATCTTTGGATTTATCCGATGTATTTGGTTTATGATTGACTACACTTTTTAATTTGGATTGCTCGTTTCTAAGCATATCTATTTTTTTTCGAATCCCATCATTTTTATATAGGAAGGACTTGGAGATTTTACTTTCTTTCGATACTGTATTGTAATTGATTACTTTTTTCTCTTTAATCATTTTTTTAATAGTCTCGAACACCTTTTTTTCTGTATCATAAGACTTTTGCTTAGCTAAAGCGATAATTTTAGATGTATTTGGTTTTTTATTGGCCACTCTTTACTCTTTCCTCTCCCACGTATTCACGTCTTTCTTTAGGTATACCACTTACATTTTCATGTTCAGTAATTTCATTTAAAACCTTTCTATAGCTTTCAATTTTTTTATTAGCAAACTCTAACGATCGTACATGTCCATTTTTTTCATAAATTTTTATATCTTTTTCTAAAGCAGCTATTTGAGATTTGTAGTAATCACCAAAGGAACTGTCTACATGAAAGCTTCTACAATTGTTTGCAATACATGGTGGTTCTATGACTTTTTCTGCGTAATCACATTTCATTTTTGTACTCTTAATACACATTCCATGATCCATTCGTATTGAATCATAATTATGTCTAACCCACTCTAGTTCTAAATCATTTTCTAAAGCTTGTTCATCGATATTAGATTTGATTAGAGCGCCTTCTATATCAAATCTGACTCCACCTTTACTTTTCGCTTTAAAATAAGCATCCTTTAAGGTTTGGTCATGTATCTTCGCATAAGCTAATGTCATTTCAGGTGAAGCATGAGCCATTAATCTTTGCACGTGTACGATACTCATACCATTGTTAATTAGTGTTACACCATACCTATGCCTAAAAGCATGATTTTTAAATCTATAGATTTCACCATTGACATCCCTTATATTCACTTTTTTAGCAAAGTTATTTAAAACAGTAGAAAGCGTTGCCGTAGTTTGTGGTTTACCTTTTCGTGGACCTCGGTAAGAAACAAAAAGATAGTTATCTGGATTATTTTCAGAAGTTGATTTTTGCTTACAGATTTCTTGTTGAGCTATAACAACTTTAGCTAATTCTACCGAGATCGGAACTTTATGATCTTTATAGTTTACTTTCCTTTGATCACCAACTAACCAATAATCACCTTTATTATCTTTTTCTAAACAATTAATCTTTAATCCTAGTACGTCAGTACCTCTAAACCCTGTACCTTCCATAATTAAGATAATGGGTATATACCTGTCACCAATTAAATGAATATTTTCAACGACTTGGTCCCATATATAGTCTGGAATATACTTGGGGTTGTCGTAGCTCTGACTTTTAGTTCGACGGGGATTATCATTTGGTAGAAATAAAGCTTCGATATGCTCAATTGGTGCATCTTTCCAGTTGAAAATTTTCAAGTCTGTCAGGAATTTTCTTACTATTGTTAGATTGCTACTTACATAAACATTGGTAGCCATTATTTTCTCACGAGTTTTCTTGTTTAATATTTTTTTGTTCTTTATATATTGTAAATAACTTACTAAATGTTTACGGTCAATATCTTTTAATTGTAACTTTGGATAGTTATTATTTAAGAAATTCACAAATAAGGTAATTTCGCGAACGTATCGGATTCCAATTGAAAAACTTAAGTTTTTCAATTCTACAATTCGAGTATATAGATATTTTTTCACTAACTCTTTGTGTACTTGATTTACTTTTGTAAATTTTATTTTTTTTGTACCTGTATTAGTATAGTTCAATTCTATAGGTAATTTCTTTCCATCCCAGATATCTTTTTCATACTCAGGTGTCAGATCAAAGACGTCATATATATAATCATAAAATATACTCATTAATGAAACTACTGCTGTCACATGCATACTGTTTGTTTTCTTATTAATTCTTTTAACTTTTATACCAGCATCAATTAAGTAGTTTGTATATTTTAACATTAATTCTTCTTTAGGAATGTCCAACACCGTTTTTATATAGGGATATCTTGTATCCATAAATCTAAGCATCCGTCTTAAGTGATGTCCTTTTCCTTCGAATATAGTAATAACAGAATATAAACTATCTTTCAGGTTTTTTCCGAAATAATATTTAATCTCATTCTTTATATAATTATTTTTACATATAGTAAAGTCAAGTGTATTTCTGTACTTATTCACTGGTCTGCTGGATTCTTTTGCTACCTTCAAGTTATCGCTATTCCAAACATCCGGTCTAAAACATAAATTATGGTCAAAAAAATCTTCAATAATATTTTGTATTCTGACAGTTTCAGGATTCATCTTATATAGCTCCTTTCTCTATGTAACATTACCTTGTTGTATTCATCTCTTATAGATTCTTCTGAAGGATGGATATACATGTTCATGGTTGTTTGAACGTCCTTATGCCCCAATAATGCTTTAATTATTGATATTTCAACTCCTTTTTCGTGAAGTTCAGTAGCCAAGGTATGCCGAAACATATGAGGAGTAACTTTGAATTTTAGTTTTGTGGATAAATCTCTAAAAAATGCATCTATAGTTTCATAATCACAAACCTGACCTTTGGATGATCCACTTAATTTTAAAAATAAATAATCACTATCAAAGTTGTTTTTTTCATGTACTTCATATATATAATCTTGCAATAAATTGATTGTGTCTGCGGATAGAAAAACTAATCTGTTTTCGCCTGATGATGTTTTAGATTTAGTTATCACTACTTTTTTATCAGAGAGGTCGATATCCTCAAGTTTAATGTTTAATGCCTCCGAAATTCTTATACCAGATTCATAAAGGACACTTACTAATAGCATATTTCTTATATTTAATTTGGATTGGAATATTTGGTTTAATTGCTCTTCAGATAATTTTTTATATGGTCTTTTTGTTTCTTTCAGTTTTATAGCATTTAACTTATATTTAACACTGGTCTTTGTATGCTCAAGAAAGGATTTATAAGAATGCTTCTTGTTTGAATTAGAGTAAAAGTCCAACTGGCTTTCGAGTATATCTGAATGAAATCTTTCCAAGTAATTGTAAAATCCGAAAACTGCCATAACATTGTAATTTATAGTGCTAGGTTGCCTCCTCTTTGCATTAATATTGGATTTACCTTGCAGCCACCCTATAAACTTTACTAAATCCTCCATTGAAATCTTTTTAAAGTCAATCTGATTTAATTCAATAAAGTCCCAATACAACTTCAATCTATAAGCGTAAGACTTAATGGTGTTTGATGCCAAATTTATAGTCTTCAAGAACTTCAAATACTTATTAGGATAAAGAAAGGGGACACCTTTATTGGAAGTTAGAAGATAAAGATTATCAGAGTCCTCATTTTTAAATTTAATAACTTTAGCCATACTACACTCCTTATCTCTAAATACCTTAAAGACTTTAAAATTCTTATACAGATATTTAGTGTTTTAAGTTAAAAAAATAAGTATCTATATTCTTAAGATACTTTAACTACATACGTATATCATACTCTAGATAACTCCCACACTTTTCTTGCAGGTTCATATTGGGTGTATGTATCATTAAAATGACTAATATTAAAAAAGTTCGGGTATGATTACGGTAGAGCGTGTATTTTAGAAGGGAGCGTATAACATGGGGATGAATGTTTATATGACGGGAGGCACCATTGATTTTCTCATCAAAATCAAGGAAAAGCATCCTTCTTTGGATTTTCATTTCATGACAAGTGGTGCGAATGCAGTAGCATACTATGAAAACGCAACAAAAAATGTATTTTCCTCTGGCAGGGCTTATGAAGCACTTTATACGAGTGGTTCATTACAGGATAAAGGCTTTGTAATGATGAACAATGTCCCAGTAGCTGATGATGGTCGAACTATTTTTGAGGATCGCTACCGAGACCGCAATCAAGTCATTGAGAATGTACCAGGTTTTCAAGCATTTCGTTTTCTAAGACCCAAAAAAAACAATACGTACGTCATTTTAACCCAATGGGCTACAGAACAGGATTATGAAAATTGGAAAGGGTCTCATGCTTACCAACAAATATTTCAAGATTTATCTGCTAAACCCCCTGCGTACTTCTTGGAACGACCATTTATTGCAACCTATCATATGTATTCCACAGATGAAGCATAGGCTGTTTTAGATATGACACGAAGTATATCTTAGTTCCAAAAAAATCGACTGACCTATTTGGCTAGTCGATTTTTTTATCTTATTTCACGTATTCATCAAAAAATGCGATAAATTCTTCTTTTGTCTGTTGTCCAACTAAGCGAGCCACTTCTTCTCCATCTTCAAAATGAATCAATGTTGGTGTTGCCTCAAGTCCCCACTTATTCCACTCATCTTGGAATTCCAGGACATTCATCTTTTTAACATCTATCCCCTCATCCTCAGCAGCAGGTACCAATATCGGTGTGGTTGCTCTACAGTATGAACAAGTAGGACTGTAGAAATAGACCGTCATTGCGTCTCCATCAGAAACTTTTTCATCTAGTTCATCAGGCAGAATCTGATTACCATAGTTTGGGTCATCCAATTGATCGATGGTAGCTTGATCCAACTTCTTATCCCCATATGGATTGTCATCCCGATTTGTCAGTTGATTATTTTTATAGCTGTTCAACATGTATAGACCAACGAACAACAGTACAATAATACCTAGAAAAACAAACATTTTCTTTTTCATTTTATTTCCTCCTTGATTGCTTCCACAACATCATATGTAATACGAATATCACGATAAATGCAACGCCTGCCAAAAACGGAATCGTAATAAAGCCAAAGTAATTCACATATTGTAAATTACAAGGGACAACACCACAGGCATCCCCAGCCTCCTGTAGCGCGGGAAGCTTTTGGATTAAATAATGATAGGTTGAAATGAACATACCTATTCCACTCATCAATAAGCCTGGAATGGCTATATCGACATTTTTCTTGAATAATGTAAAACCATATATCACAACAAGCGGATACATAAAAATACGCTGAACCCAGCATAATTCACAAGGCACATATCCCATTACCTCAGAATAATACAGACTACCTGCCGTAGCGATAACTGCCTGAGCCCATATTAAAAACAATAACTGTTCTTGTTTTTTCATTTCATTCGTCATCATACATCTCCTCTGTCCCATATCCCCACTACTACGTTTCTCTATTATACAAAGCTATTAATAAAATAACAAAAGGAACGCCCAGTTAATATATAAGTAGTGAAATGAACAAATCCACCAAATACATACGAGTATTGCGTTCCTTCAAATTTATTAAATTTATATGAAATTATTTTAGTAAATTGTTGCGATGCACATAAACAGCTGCCTGTGTTCGATCATTGACATCCAGCTTGGATAATATATTGCTCACATGGGTTTTTACTGTCTTAATTCCGATAAACAAATGCTCGCTAATTTCTTGATTTGTCATCCCGTTCCCAATGCATAGCAGTACTTCCAATTCTCGTTCTGTTAACTCATCATGCGGACTTTTCTGCCCTGTTCGAAAACTGGACATCATTTTACTCGCCACCTTAGGCTCAATCACATTTTCTCCTAAAGCTGCTTTCTTTATCGCTTGTACAATTTCATCTGCGGAGGACGTTTTGAGTAAATAGCTGAATGCACCTGCTTCCAATGCTGGAAAAACCTGCTCATTATCATAATAACTCGTTAAAATAATGATTTTGCAATTGGGGTAGGATTGCATAACTTGTTTCGTTGCATCAATACCAGACCCATTTTCCATCATTAAATCCATCAACACAACATCTGGTTTCTTCGCTAATATAAGCTCCGCCCCTTCATATCCACTGGAAGCTTGACCAATGACTTCTATTTCGTCATCGGTTCGTAAATAAGCGATAATTCCATTTCGTACAACCTCATGGTCATCTACAACAACAACCTTTATCATCTAGCTCCCTCCCATTTATAAGGAATCCGAATCTCAATATATGTACCTTCTTTTTGAATGGAGCGAACGGAAAAATGACCCCCAAGCTCCTCACTCCGTTCTCGCATCGTCTTTAAACCATATGAGGTCTTATTGCTTTGTTTTTGTTCTAAATCAAAGCCCACTCCATTGTCACCAATATGTACAAAAAGCTCTGTACCCCGTTTGAGGATTTGCAATTTAACGGTAGAAGCATTCGCATGCCGTAATATATTGGATAGCGCTTCCTGAATGATACGAAATACGTGTTCTTCTATTGTTTCCGGAAGATCCTCAAGGTGATCTAAGGAGACAATAAATTCTATTTGACTTTTTCTTCTTAATTCCGAAATAAGCTTCTCTACACCGCTTGCCAAGGAGTCACCGGATAAATGTACTGGGCGTAAATGAAGTAATAAAGCCCGCATTTCCGATTGGGAGTGAAGCGCTGCCCGTGCCACTTCTTCCATTTGTTGTTTAGCTAATCGAGGATCTTTTTCAATTTGTTTTACCGCTGCTTCTGACATCATCGTTAAAGCAAAAAGCTGCTGGCTCACGGCATCATGCAAATCCCGAGCCAAACGCTGACGTTCTTCTATTACAGCTGCTTTATGGGCAGATTTGGCAAAGTCTGCTTTTTCATCTGCCATCCGGCGCAGAGATGTCACCTGGTTTTTTAGTTTTTCTCCAAGTTCATTTAATTCGTTGCTTATCCGTAAAATTTCATCGTTCGCTTTAAAATAAACACGTGAATCATAATTTCCATTTGTAAATTGAATGATCTGAAGAGAAATATAATCAAGTCTTTCCTTTAAATCACCACTTGAACGAAAGCCAGCATAGAAAGATATAATGATTGCCAAAAACACATAACTAAAAATAAACACAAAAATAGCTGTTACAGTTAACCAATCCGGATGAAAAAGAACATGAATGGTTAGTAATACCGACAATAGCGTTACCGTTGTCAAAAACATCCCAAATAAATGAGAACGGATAAAAATGAAACGAATACTGCCGAACCTCGCATGAAGCTTCACTATGTGCATCCCCCTCCCTATACATAATCCACTCGAATGGAACCTGCCTTTAATTTCAATCGAAAGTCTAGTCTACGTTCCGCATTCGTATAATCATTTGTTTCAAATTCCAAGGAACGATTAATCCCATCCACTTCTTCACCAACAATTTTAATATCGCCTGCTTTCACTGATGCATGAACTCGAAACTCCACTGACTCTGGTATGATGATATGCACATCACCTGCAAGGGCGCTAATGGTAATTGGGGTCGTTGTTTCCGGTATAAATGCTTTTGTAAAGTCCAGATAGAAGTCACCCGCCATTGTGTTAAGATACATCGGCTCTACCTTCCAGTTCGGTTTGTTATATTCATAATCTCCAATGGAAAATTTGGAAACAGTCTCCTTATATTTCGCGTCTTTTATATCATCGTAGTTTTTATTCACATAGGTTTTATATCTTTTTGACCTTGATGAAAAACCAATAATGGAAAAGCCAACATAGATAATAAGGAGTGGCCATAGCTTAAAAATATCTCCAAAGACAAAATTCAATACGTCAAACCGATCGAGCATGAGTAATGAGCCAAATATAAATAAGAATGAACCACCAACCCAGCTGCCGCCCCTATAACGAAATCGGTCTGCCATCCATTTTAAACCAAAAATAATAAATAAAGCTGGATAAAAATAACCCCAAGCATTTTTAAAATTTAATGACCCCATCCCTAAATTTTCTAAGATAAGCATGGCACCAAATGTTACAAATGCAGCTGCAAGTAAATAACGCAAAAAGCTATTCATCAAACTCCTCCTCTCTTGTCCGCTTTTCATTCCCTCATTTCATTCGCTTAACCTTATTCTATCGGGTGTTCATAACTTCAGCTACCATCCCCAGCATGTTTTAAGCTCAGACTTAAGACGGATGTCGAAGTCTTTCCATAAACCGATACAGAAAGATCAAGATTAGTAATAGCATATAACCAAGCATAAAACCAGTTAGTACATCAGTCAGGTAGTGAACATTAATAAAATATCGGCTGATACCAACCATGCAAACAAGGAATGCAAATACAATTTGAACGAATAAAGCAACTTTCATATTTTTACATTTTTTAGCTAGAAAATAGGCAAGTAAGCCATAGCAAACAATAGAAGTCATTGCATGTCCAGATGGAAAGCTAAATCCAACAGCATCCAGATCAATGGAAATACTGGGACGTTCTCTTTCGACCAATAATTTGAGCCCATGATTTAGCAAATGACTTGCCAATGTACCCAATCCAAAAATAAGTCCAGGAACAATATGTCGGTAAATTATGATGAGTACGATTGCCATTATAATCGTCATCGGCAACACAAATGATTTAGAGCCTAATTTTGTAACCCAAGTGAAAAATATATAAATCGGTGTGCCATCAACCTTAGCGACTAAATTCCTTGTCCACTGATCAACTAGTGGAAGCTCGCCCTGCATGATATTCCAAATCCAGGTCGTAATGAACAACAATCCAAATATATATAAAAAAACAATGAAATAATTCCGCTTCGAGTACATTCTTATTCCTCCTTGGCTAAATCATACATGAAAATAGTTTGAAAAAAAATATACAGGGAACATTAAAGTGTAGAATAAATTATAGATAAAGGTTGGGATCAAGTTATGGATGCAAATGTAGAAAAATTGATTGAAGGATTAAATGAAGATTTATCAAACGAGTATGGAGCTGTTGTTCAATATACGTATAGTGCATCTGTCGTTTCCGGATTGTATCGCTCTGCATTAAAACCATTCTTCGAAGCAGAAATTACGGATGAATTAGGTCATGCGCTTTATCTTTCCGAAAAAATTAAGTCATTAGGTGGTACACCGACAACAAAGGTTGCTGATATACCACAAGTAACAGATGTTAAAGACTTATTAGAAGCTGCATTACAATCTGAAAAAGATACCATCAAACGTTATGAAAAGCGAATTAAACAAGCAGAAGAACTTGGTTATACAGAGCTTGTCGTAAAGCTGGAAGATTTATTATCCGATGAAACACATCATAAAGAAGAAATTGAACGTCTATTGGAAGATGCTAGATTTCAATCCTAAATACAACAACAATTTAATATAATAATGTAAACTTCAATCAGTGGGGATTTTCGCACTTCCCCCACGGATTGTTAGTTGAATGAATCAGGCCTTTACTGGCTGTGACAAATAAACCAACCCCAAATATTCCATATTAAATGAATATTTGGGGTTTTTATGCATTTCTTCCACATTTACATGCTATAATGATAGAAAATCAAAAGGGGGAATCCTATTTGTTACACGAAATCCACCATTCTATTGATGCGCACGCAGAGGAAATGGTTGCTATTCGGCGGTATTTGCATCAGCACCCAGAGCTCTCTTTCCAGGAAACCGAAACTGCAAAGTACATTTGTGCATTTTATGATAAACTCGGCATCCCTTACATAAAAGATGTTGGCGGTAATGGTGTTGTAGCTACTTTAAAAGGTGCCAAGCCTGGTAAAACGGTTGCACTCCGGGCTGATTTTGATGCACTGCCTATTCATGATGAAAAAGATGTTCCATATCGCTCAACTGTTGACGGTGTTATGCATGCTTGCGGTCATGACGGTCACACAGCTACCTTATTGACTCTTGCGAAAGTGATGCAGACTTTTCAACAAGAATTAAGTGGAACGATTCTCTTTTTACATCAGCATGCAGAAGAATATGCTCCTGGTGGTGCAAAGCCAATGATTGAAGCAGGAGCTATTGAAGAAGTAGATTATGTATTTGGTACACATCTATGGTCGACTGTCCCACTCGGTGTTCTCCAAACATCCGAATCGATTTTAATGGCTGGTGCAGATCGATTCGAAATAACCATCCAAGGCCAAGGTGGGCATGGCGCATATCCACATGAAACAAAGGATGCTCTTGTAATTGGCAGTCAGCTTGTTCAGGCACTCCAACAAATTATTGCAAGACGTATCGATCCGATGCAGACAGCAGTAATTACTGTCGGAAAATTTGAATCCGGGAATGCTTTTAATATTATAGCTGACAAAGCAAAACTTACCGGAACAGTCCGTTATTTAGAACCTCAAGTACAAACACAAATTATGAAAGAAATGAAAGCAGTCGCAGAAGGAATTTGCCAAGCCAATCAAGTAACCTGCGACTTCCAATATGAAACAGGCTATCCGCCATTAAAAAACCATAAAAAAGAAGCAGAACTTGTACTTGAAGCAAGTAAACAAGTGACTCAAATTAAAACAGCAGAAAAAATAATTCCCGTGATGGGTGCAGAGGATTTCGCCTATTACATGATGGAAAAACCAGGCGCATTCTTTTTTACAGGAGCACAAAAGAATGATAGCTTATATCCACATCATCATCCGAAATTTGATTTTGATGAACGGGCAATGCCAATTGCTGCCAAGCTTTTAATCGGAGCATACTTTACAATTAACCCCATCACTGTCCCCTAACCAATGAAAAAATCCGTGGCAATCGGAAAGATGCCACGGATTTTTATAGTTATGAAACAAGCCGACGTTTACCGTAACCTTGAATAAATATATAGCTAAACAACAGACCAGCAACCAGCACCATTGCAGCAGCTATCATATACATGCCCAACAGAAGTATGATGACGTATATAATCGTTTGTATGACAGCAAGCTGCATCAGCCATTTTAGTAACGCCTTTTGTCTAATGCTTGTATCAACAGGATAAATATCTATCCACATGATTGTCCGATGATGTTGAAATAAGGCCATCATTTGGAAAATACTCATGTAAAGGAACAAGACAGCAAATGCTAATTTCATCCAATCTGAAGGTACAAAGAAGATAAATAAACCACCGATGATCAGTAACCGCACATACATTCCGAAATAATCCCCGCTTCGAACAAAAGTAATTCTGTATAAATAATCATATGTGAATCGTTTTTCAAATGGGACCCGGTTGACCAGGTTTACTAACCAGTGTCGTTTCTTCACTGGATTCTTCAAATGTGGTACATCTGTAAACATATTGGCAAGACGATAAAATGCCTGCATACGATTGCGGTCTTTCTCAACAAGTAATTCCCATGCTAAACCCGCTTGCTTATTGGAAATATGACGATCATACAGAAATATCCCCATAAACATAAGGGTAATGATAGCGGCAAGTAGCATGTGACCTTCGATTAGAAAATAGAATATCGCTATATTTAAAATAAATCGAACAAGTCCATCGATTCGACGTGTACGACCATCTTGAATCTTTAGCATCCACCAATTCGTTAGCAAGTTCCAGATTTTAAATATAAGCAACACAATTATGGTAAGTAAATAAGCGCGACCAGAGCGCTCAGCAAATCCAGCAAAGTATAGTGGACCTAAGGCAGCGGCCGCAAGCAATAAAATATACAGCTGGACAATAAAGCTATACATAATCGCATTACGAAAATAAGCACCCATTTTTTTCTCCGCAGCAATTAGAAAAACCAAATCCGGCTCTTTTAATAACGTTTGAACAGGACTGTAGCTTGCCACACCGCCAAACACAACAGCAACAAGGAATGCGACGGGGAAATTCTCAGGCAACTCTGCCAGCCATTGCTGATAATAATAGGCCAATGCCGAAATAAAGAAGAACATGGCAACAGCAATATGCCCATTAAAAATATAACGTAAATAACGACTTGTTTCCTTCAGATGTTCACCCAATCGCCTTTTAAAAAAAGTGTGCGCATTAAACATGATGATCTTCCTTTGTCAGCTGCACGTATAAATCATCAAGTGCAGCATGTGGCATACCAAACTGGTTACGTAGTTCCTCCAATGTTCCTAATGCTCGTATTTTACCATCATGGAGAATAACAAAACGATCACAGTACCGCTCAGCTGTTGCCAAAATGTGGGTAGACATCAATACGCCTGAACCTTGCTGCTTCATATGATCCATTAATTGCAAATAGGACTGAATACCAAGTGGATCCAATCCAACAAATGGTTCGTCAACAATATATAAAGGTGGTTCAATTAAAAAGGCACACATAATCATCACCTTTTGACGCATCCCTTTTGAAAAATGGGTTGGAAACCACTTTAATCTATTTTCCATGCGGAATTCTTTTAGCAATGGCTGCAGTCTTTTTTCAAATACATCCTCCGGCACATCATAAGCCATTGCTGTTAAACGTAGATGCTCATATAATGTTAACTCATCATATAAAATAGGCATTTCTGGTATATATGCCATTTCATTTCTGTAGTTGGCTGGATTGTCCCGAAATGTTTTGCCGTTGACACTAATACTGCCTTTTTTCGGTTGCATCAATCCAATAATATGCTTAATGGTTGTACTTTTACCCGCTCCATTTAAGCCGATTAAACCTACAATTTCCTTCGGGTGTACATCAAAAGAAATGCCATGTAGTACATTTTTATGTGTATAGCCTCCGATTAAATTTTCTATATGCAACAATGGTTTCAACACTTTCGCCCCCAAGAATTTCACTTGTATCAAATTTTATCATTATCATACAGGAAAGCCAACTTCCATAAGCCCTACATTTTAAATGATGTGTATATTTTTTAAAATGCTGCAGAAGATAAGTCATGAAGAAAGCAGGATGTCTCACCACAGTAAATGCGTGCAAAACGCTAAATGAGGTGTTCGCGATGGGCAAAGAAGTTGCGACTGAAATATGCGTATTCCACACATGGATGGGGTGTTTCCAATCGATAATCTAATGCACTAAGAAACCCTTTTAGCAGCTCATATCCCAGCGCCACGGGATGTTGCTGAAATGGTTTTTGTAAAAACAGCTGACTAAACATCACTGCATTTTACAAGTCCCCAACATTGGATTTCATTTACATCCTCTTTCTTCTTAAGGCAGACTGCTCCTCGTGGGCAGTCTGTTTCCTTTTGCATACAACGTATTTTGCATATACAATAATACGTATAGACACTAGCGATAAGCTAAAAAATGGAGTAGGAGATGATGTCGTGAAACATGAAGATTGTATTTTCTGCAAAATAATTGATGGGGAAATCCCTTCTGCCAAGGTGTATGAAGATGACCATGTATATGCATTCCTTGATATAAGCCAAGTTACAAAAGGGCATACACTGATTATTCCTAAAACACATACCAAAAACATTTATGAAACACCAGCAGCAGTTGCAAGTGAATTATTTGCACGTGTTCCAGCAATTTCTAACGCTATTAAAAAGACCTATAAACCAATTGGTATGAATCTGCTTAATAACAACGAAGCACCTGCAGATCAATCTGTTTTCCATCTTCATATTCACCTTATTCCTCGATATGGAGAAAATGATGGTTATTCCTCTAATTGGATTACCCATGGAGATGACTATACCTCGGATGATTTGCAACAAATTGCTAAAGACATAAGCAACGCAATCGAATGAAAAAATGAACTGAAAATGAATACTTCTCATTATGGTGAACGTCTGTTATAATTACAATACGTTTCCGCAGCTGACGATGAGCGTACAGTTGGGAGGCAATTGGAAGCTTACCCTTCCATACAGTAGAGATTAGTGGAGAAGAGGAGAGTTAAAAATGAATACAAGAATTTTAGTCGTATTGTCACTTTTAGTTGGCATTGGAGCGGTGCTTCATACTGTCGTTCCACCTGTCTTATTTGGGATGAAGCCAGATATGCTATTGGCAATGATGTTTTTGGGGATTCTATTATTTCCACAATTAAAATATGTCATCATCCTATCCATTACAACAGGCGTCATTTCTGCTTTAACAACTGGTGTACCGGGCGGGCAGATTTCAAATCTTATTGATAAGCCAGTAACAGCACTTTTATTCCTTGGTTTGGTATTATTACTAAAGGATCGTGTAAATGGTCATATTGCTGCACCTGTGTTAACAGCAATTGGAACATTTATTAGTGGTACTATATTTTTAAGTGTTGCATTATTCCTAATTGGATTATTAGATGGTTCTTTTCTAGCGCTCTTTACCGGCATCGTATTACCTGCCGCTGCAGCGAATACGATTATTATTGCAATTGTTTATCCGGTAGCCCAGCGTATGGCAAAGCGTACCCGTCTGCAAGTAGCATCTTAAATCAAAAGTGCAACCGTCTGTTCAAGTTTAAGTTACCACAACTTGGGTCTATCCATTCAATTTAAATACTTGGGTCTGCCCCATGCTTTACATGATTAACATTTCTTATGCTATCAGCTACCTGCCCTTCATCATTAGTTTGAAGGGCAGTTTTTTGTATAATGGGTTAATTAATATACTATCTTAGTGAAAACGTTTATAATGGAAATATACCCATCAGCAATACATGAAATTTGTTTTGTTGAAGATTTTTGAAAGGGGCGAATAAGATATGACAAAAGGGAAATCCCTTATTCTAGGAATTGTGGTAGGAAGTGCTGTAGGCGCGGCAACAGCATTATTGTCTGCACCAACATCAGGTAAGGATCTCAGAAGCCGTGTGAATATACAAAATCTAGAATGGAAGACACTAATCGAAAACCTAAAATTAGATGGATTACGCTTAAAAAAGCAATTGGCAGAAACCTCCAAAGAAGGAGCCACCTTAATTAAGGAATTGACTTCAGAAATGAAACACTCCGTTGAAGAATGGAAACGCACGGTTGAACCACATCAAGAAAATATTTATGAATATTTAGCTCAAATTGAGTCCAGTTTAAAAGACCTCGAAGATAAAGTTAAAAACCATTAATCAAAAATAGACACCCGTCGTCATTCCTACGAAACGGGTGTCTATTTTTTAATCCAGACAAACACAATTGTTTGACTTCTTCCCACTGTTGTTGCTATTCCTCGCATCAAACACAGTGAAACTTCAATCAATGGTAGGTTTACGGCCAGTTAATCTGTGATAAAACCAAATCCAAAACGTATATTTTTCTAAGTCAAAAAAAGTAAATCGCCTCATTCATAAGGCGATTTACTTTAAATTGTTTTCTTATTTTGCTTCCAGATCTTCAATGGAGTCAATATCCATATAAGATGGTACAACAAGGCCAATTTTTGCACCTTCTAAGTTTGGACCTAAGTCTACCAACTTGTCTTTATATTCTTCATATAGTTCACCATGTGTACCTGGTAGCCATGCTGCCACCATTCCATCAGCTTCACCATTTGCAACAGCTTGCCACATGACCGCATTATCAAGTGGGGTAATGGTTACTTCATAGCCAATGCTTTCCAAAGCAAGCTTCACAACATTTGTAGAAGCAATTTCTGTATCCCATTCTACATATGCCAATTCAATTTCGTCACCATTGCCTTCTTCTGCACCATCTGTCCATTCAGCAACAGCATCTTCATTCTCGTCCACCCAAGCCTGTGCTGCTTCTGCTGGATCTGTACCATTTTGAATCTCTAGCATGACAGATTCGATATCATCTGATTCCCAAGCAAACTGATCCAAAACAGTATATGCTCCTGGTGCTTCTGTTTCTAAGCCTTCACGCACCATCGTTCCAATTGTTTCTTCTTCACCAAATACGCCTTTTGGATCATCTAAATATTTCAAGTCATATTTGGAGAATTTCCAATGCGGAGACCAACCAGTTACAATAATTGGTTCTTCATTTGAGATGGCTTCACCTAAAGCTGTTGCCATTGCACCACTGGAAGAAGCTTGTACCTCCCAGCCGTCAAGACCATATTCATCGAGCGCTTTTTCAGATGCTTGGAACACTCCTGCACCTGGCTCAATTCCAGTAATTTTATAATCTACATCTTTACTTACACTGTCACTGCCACCTTCATCAGAACCACAGCCCGCAGCTGCTAGCGTTAGTGACAAACCAGCGATTAAACCTAGACGCTTCCAATTTAATTTCATCATATTGAAAGAAACTCCCCTTTTTATTTATTTGCTATATATGGAACTTTTCTAATGAAAAGATGCCATCAAGATGCTTTTTTCTTATTCATGCTTTGTGTAAAACGGTCAATGACAATCGCCAAGATAACGATACCTAGACCTGCAACAAAGCCTGATCCTACCTCTGCACGCTGTAGTGCAGATAATACTTCTCTTCCCAAACCTTTTGCACCAATCATGGAAGCGATAACTACCATAGAAAGTGCAAGCATCACAGTTTGGTTAATACCAGCCATAATGGTTGCTTTAGCCATTGGCAGTTCAACTTTAAACAATTTCTGTGCCCCTGTGCTACCAAACGCTTCCGAGGCTTCTACCAGTTCCTTGGAAACCTGACGTATTCCCAAGTTGGTAAATCGAACAGTTGGCGGTGTTGCAAAGATAAAGGATGCAAACACTCCTGGAACCATACCGATTCCAAAGAAGGCAACTGCCGGAATTAAATATACGAACGCTGGCATCGTCTGCATAAAGTCTAAAACTGGCGTGATAATTGCCTCTGCAGTCTTACTTTTAGACATCATGATTCCAACTGGTACACCGACCAATATCGATAACAAGCTGGAGATGAGTACAAGGGTAAAGGTATAAATTAAATGATCCCATAGCCCCTGATTATAGATCAGCCATAATCCTACAATTGAAAATGCTGCTAAACCAAATCGTTTTCCCGAGATAAAGAAGGCAATTACTGCGACCACAAGAATAATAATGATCGGCGGTACAGACATGAGTATATCTGAAGATACCTCCATGAAATCTCCGAAATATTGCTTTATTGGTTTAAACAGAAAAGAAAATGTATCTGTTATCCATTCCGTTGTTGACTTTGTTGCTTCAGCAATCGGAATTTTAGGTGCGAAGTTCAATAGTTGATCAAGCATTGTCAAAGCTCACCTCGCCATCCTTTGCCAATCCAGCAATCACTGCTCCACGAACAATGATACCGTCAAGCCGATTTCCTTCCACTACTGCAACTGGAATCGGCGAGTCATAAATTATATTGAATATATCATTCATTGTTGTATCCTTCTCTACTCGTTGAATATCCGTTCTTAAAATGTCGCGTAAATCGCTGTTTTCTTTTTTAATTGCATCTAGTGCGTCATCAGCAGTTACATAACCTTGAAGATCCCTATTACCGTTCACAACCAAGATGCTTGAAAGTCCTTCTTCCCTCATTCGTTCTAAAGCAACACGTGGTCCATGACGATCAATATTAATCGTTTCAGGACGCTTCATAATATTTTGTGCCGTCAAAATTTTAGAGCGATCTACATCCTCAACAAATTTCTCAACATAGTCATTTGCTGGACTCACTAAAATTTCTTCCGGTGTTCCAATTTGTACGATAGAACCATCACGCATTAATGCTATTCGATCACCAAGTCGTAATGCTTCATCCAAATCATGCGTTATAAATAGAATTGTTTTCTTCATTTTTGCTTGTAGATCTATCAATTCATCTTGCATTTCCTTACGAATAAGTGGATCCAATGCAGAAAACGCCTCATCCATAAGCAGTACCTCTGGATCATTTGCAAGCGCCCTAGCTAAGCCAACACGCTGCTGCATACCACCAGATAATTGACTTGGTTTTTGATGGAGGTATCCTCCGAGCCCAACCATTTCCAGAGCTTCTTTAGCTCTTTTACTGCGCTCTTCCTTTGCTATATTTTGAATTTCCAAACCGAACTCTGCATTTTCAAGAATGGTTCGATGCGGAAATAATGCGAAACGTTGAAAAACCATGCCAAGTTTTTCTCTCCTTGTTTTTCGCAATGCTTTTTTATCCATGTTAGAAAGGTCTTCCCCATCAATAAGAATATTTCCTTCTGTTGGTTCTATCAGACGGTTAATTAACCGAATTAAAGTAGATTTACCACTTCCAGAAAGTCCCATGATGACAAATATTTCGCCTGCTTCTACTGAAAATGAAGCCCGGCTTACCCCAACTGTACATCCTGTTTCTTTCAATATTTCACTTTTAGTAGAGCCCTCATCCAGTAACTGTTTTGCCTGTTTTATTTGCTTACCGAATATTTTTGAAAGCTCCTTTACTTCAATTAATGGCATGTCTTCACCCCTCTTTAACTTCTATATCTGTTCTTCTCATGTCCACGAGCAAATGCATATCATGAGTTGTATGCTGTGTTGCTGCTTAACGAACAAATTTACTTACTTTACAACTATAACTATCCGTGGACAACATTACAAACTGTATATACCATTGATTTTGTATATAATTTACGTACAGTTTAAACTGTACACATTTTAAGCGATGTTTTCTTTTATTTTCGTGGATTTCCTTCCAAATACTTAGCAAAACCCCATTTCCATCTCTAAAGTATTTAGTGTAACCTTGATATAGCAACGTTTTAGGAGGATTTCATGTTTGAGCATACTGGTGAATACATCAAAAACGATATGATCATTGAATTTTCAAAGACACTTGAGATGTTTGATTTAAATCAGTCAGAAGCTCGTTTGTTTGCTTTTATGTACTTATCAAACAAGCCATTAACTTTAGATGATATGAGTGAAGCATTAGGGAAGAGTAAAACATCCATGAGCACAAGTGCGCGCAGTCTAACAGAATTAAAGCTCATTTCCCCTGTTTGGAAAAAAGGAGTCAGAAAGGATTTATATCAAGCGAATCCACAGCTTTTTAAAATTTTTATGATGACTTATATTGATAAATGGGTCGATGCATCGAAAAGTCAGAAGGAAGGTTTAGAAAAAATAAAGAGACAAATTCATGAACAGGAAGCACTCCCCAATATGGAAGATCGATTGGAAGAAGTCATTGAATTTCACCGTCAAATTGAACAGTTCTTTGCATGCATGAAACAGGAACATTCTTCATTAAAATAATAAAGTGAAACTTCAATCAGTGAGAGTCTTACAGCCAGTTAATCTCTGATAAAAAAACATGGCTGGATGCGCATTGCTATGAGAGCAAGTGCTTTACATCGAGCCATGTTTATAAAAATAAGTTTGTTCTTTATCCATAACCTTCATAAATTCTGTCATCAATTCCGGAAAATACCCTTCCCGCTTCAAAGCTTGAATCGTCTCTGTCGGCTCCAGTTTTTCGTGAAGCATACCAGCAAAATGTACAAGTAAAGAGGAAAAGTTAAGAAGTCCTTCTTCTTTTTGCTGTTCGTATTTCCTTTCAATTTCATGTAGCAAATGGAACAGTTCTTCATATTCTTCATGTGTTAATTCTTTTTCAATCACCATTTGAATGAATGGAAATTGTTCTATATCTATTATTTTTAGCAATAGTTGTATATGAAAGGTCGTTGTATCCCCCAAGACTAATCCCCCCTACGTGTATATCATACCATAAATAGCATATTAATTTATCCGCAAGAATGGGCTCAAAGCGATTATTTTTCATATTCAAATAGATTCATTTCTTCCATATATAAACCAATAAAAAAAGAATATATTTTTTATAAAAAAAGTATTGCTTTTTTAGTTCAAACATACTATCATTCTTTAAGTATTCCATTTGAACTACTGTAATATGGAGGGAATCACTACCATGAATTGCTGGAAATCCTACAACCTGAACAAAGAATTTGGCATCAATCGAATCATTATTATGTCAGCCTTTGTTGCATTGGCATCCTTCATACTACTGTATGTGCCAATCTCAACGTTTCACGGTACACAAAACGCAAAAGATACTGGAATATATTTTTTTATTATAGCAATCATTTTTTTATTTCCAATGCACACGTTTATGCATATGCTGCCACTCATCATTCTAAAAAAGAGTGTAAAACCAGCCATTTTAAATCATAGCAAGCTGCCGTTATTTACCTATTATGCAAATGAACCGCTTGCCAAAAATATTTCTTTATTCGTAACACTAGCACCGACAATCTGCATCACATTGCCTTTACTCGCTGCAAGTATCATACTAGCTGATTATTATGTGTATGTATTGCTCATTGCGGCACTGCATATTGGAATTACCTACACCGATTTCCTATATGTAGCCCAAATTTATAAAGCGCCAAAACAAGCATATGTAGAAAATGATGTAGATGGTTTTGATATACTCATTAAAAATGCTGACTAAAGATCCGATTCATTATCGGATCTTTTTTATTTTATGGGTTAATTGCCCACAAATTTCCCACAGATTAACTGGCTGTAAGACCCCCACCTCAAGCATTTTTGTTGATAACGAGAATTGTAAGGGGGGGATCAACAGCCAGTAAAGGCCTGATTGGTTCAACTAACAATCAGTGGGGAAAGGACGAAAACCCCCACTGATTGAAGTTTCACTTTATCACAGATTAACTGGCTGTAAGACCCCCACCTCAAGCGTTTTTGTTGATAACGAGAATTGTAAGGGGGGGATCAACAGCCAGTAAAGGCCTGATTGGTTCAACTAACAATCAGTGGGGAAAGGACAAAAACCCCCACTGATTGAAGTTTCACTTTATCAAAAAATGAATCCATTAACTGAGTGAAAATGTCTGTTCAGATTGGAAATAGTTTGGTACAGTATTAGATATGGTGTTTGGCATGCTATAGAAAGAGAGGTTTGGGTAACAGGGGGGCTTTTATGAACATTGTTTTCATTGTTTATGCATTGCTGATTTTGTATATTTTTAATTCCATGACCCAGCGATATTGTGATAAGTTGGACATGAATCAAGCAAAGCAGGCAAGGGTATTTCGGGTTACTAATATTATGATTCTAATTTTATTGGTATCCTCATATGTGAAGGTATTAAATATCAGTGGGTAGGCTAGGCTAAAATTATAGCGGAAACTACTGTATGAAATACTTGAAAATATGGTATATTTAATTTTGGAAATATAAAAGCAACTAGAAAATGGGAGTGTAATGAATGAAAAAATTAGTTATTGCAATGACTGTAGCATCCGGATTACTCGTTCTTGGGGCTTGTTCCTCTGATAAGGGTGATTCAGAAGCAGTAGTAGAAACGAAAGCAGGAAATGTAACGAAAGAAGAATTTTACAATGTATTAAAAGATCGATACGGTGAAGCTGTATTGAAAGAGCTTACTACAATTAAAGTTCTTAGCGATAAATACGAAGTCTCTGACAAAGAAATAGACGCAGAAGTCAAAAATTTCAAGGACCAGCTTGGGGAAAACTTCGAAATGTGGTTGATGCAAAACGGTATCAAGGATGAAGATGCGCTACGTGAAGCATTAGAGCTAAGTCTACTTCAAGAAAAGGCAGCTTCAGAAGATATGGACATTTCCGAAGATGAAATAAAGCAGCGTTATGAGAACATGAAGGTTGAAATCGAAGCGGAGCACATTCTAGTTGAGGACGAAGAAACTGCAAAAGAAGTAAAAGAAAAAGTTGATAAAGGTGAAGATTTTGCAAAGCTAGCGAAAAAATATTCCAAAGATGAAGGAACAGCAGAAGACGGTGGAAAACTTGGTTTCTTCTCTGTTGGAAAGATGCTTCCAGAATTTGAAGAAGCAGCGTATGGTATGAAAGTAGGCGACATTAGTGAACCAGTAAAAACACAATATGGCTTCCATATTATTAAAGTAACGGACAGACGTGATGTGGAAGAAGATATCGGTTCATTCGAGGACAATAAGGATCAGATTCGTCGTCAAATTGCTAACGAAAAATTAGACGTTGCTAAAGCACAAGAGAAAATCGATAAAATGATGAAAGATGCTAAAATTGACGTTAAAATCAAAGAATACAAAGATATATTCAAAGAGGAAGAAGAAGCAGACAAAGAGGCTGACGAAGATACGAAAGGCTAATATCGTAAACAGTGCAGGGATGATAGCGAATATCCTTGCACTGTTTTTTTTCTTCCATTTTGGAAATAGGCTGGATGCTACCTTCTCCTGAGACATTAGCTTATCAACTTGAGGCATGGTATTCCTTTTGCTCTTTACGATTTTCCCGCTCTTGCTCCATTCTTTCTACATAGATTCTTCCTTCCCTTTCAATAAACTGATCCTCTAACTTACGTTCAGCCTGCATCGCCCGATAAGCCATGTACCCACATAAGAAAATAAGTAAAACGAGCATGAACACCCACCACGGTATTCCAATAATCATGGTAATCCCTCCTTGTCCGAGTTCCTACCAAAAGTATATGAATCACTTTAACGTAAAATAACTAAAAAAATGGACTGGTATTCCTACCAGACCATTTTCATTCACTTCGATTATTTTTCAAAAGTTGGTTTATAAAAGGAGCGATTATCCATTGCAAAAATTCGTTCACTGAATTCACCAGGTTTTACCTTCTCTAATGCACGATTCAGTGTGTTCATTTTTGCATCGATTAGATCGATCATATGAAGCATCTCTGCTTCAAGGACAAGAGGTGGAGTAGGACTCCCCCACTCCGGTTTACCATGGTGACTAAGGACAAGATGCTGTAAAACAAGCACTTCTTCTCCCTCTATTTGCAATTCATCCGCCATATGACCAATCTCTTCAACCATCATAGGTATATGACCAAGCAGTTTTCCTTCTATCGTGTAGGTTGTTGACACAACACCTGATAGTTCCTTGATCTTTCCAATATCATGTAAAATAATTCCAGCATATAATAAATCTTTATTCAACTGTGGATATAATAACTGCAGCTGCTTTGCTATAGCAAGCATACTAACAATATGATGTGCCAATCCAGATGCATATGCATGGTGGTTTTTAGCAGCCGCTGGATAGCTTAGTAGCTCATCTTGGTATTTTTTTATAAATGCCCTCACGATTCGCTGCAGTGCTGGATTTTCCATTTCGAAAATAGCTTCTGTTAGTTTTTCCTGTAAGATTTCTTTCTCAACAGGAGCCTTTTCAACAAACTGAGAAACTTGTACACCATCTGTCGGTTGCGCTGGGCGTATAGAAGAAATTCGCATTTGCGCCCTGCCACGAAATTGATTGATATCCCCTGTTATACGAATAATCTGTTCCGAAACAAATAAAGCTTCATCTTCCTTTGTTACATCCCAGAGCTTTGCTTCAATCTCTCCGGTTGCATCACATAAAATGAGCGTTAAAAATGGTTTCCCATTACTTGCTGTTCCTCGAATCGAATCCTTAATAAGTACAAACCCTTCAAAAGCATCACCGATTTGATGGTGCCCAATACTATGATTCATCATACTTCCCCCTTTTGGTTACTGCTATCCATTTTCATTCGCAGTACGCCTTTTTAATCTTCCTTTGGGATTAATTCAAATATCTTACCAGATTCTATCGTATGAATAAATTTCATCAGCCAAGTATAATAATTTTTTGCGTAATGCAAACGAGAGATATCATTTTCAATCTTTTGTTTTAAAGTTTCATCTGATGCTGAAGCGGATATCTTTGTTAATTCATGAATAGCCTCTTCGGCTTCTTCAATATTCGTTTCCGTATAATGACGCCAACGATTTCCAAATAATGACGTAAAAGATTTATACCAATCCTCTTCTGATTGGTATAGGTCCTTTCGAATTCCCTTTTTAAAAGTAGATTCTGCCATTTTCATATCCATCAAGGTTCTTACACCTGTAGACATGCTTGTTTTGCTCATCTCTAATGCATCACGCATTTGATCTAAGGTCATCGGCTCATCTGAGAAATACAAAACGCCATACAATCTTCCAATAGAAGATGTAAGACCATATAAATTCATATTTTTGGCAATGGCCTGAATGAAGTGATCGATAATTTCCTCATATGTTTCCCAATCTTTTGATTGTTCTTTCCCAGGCAATGAAAACCCCTCCGTTTGCTCTAACAATATAATTGCTAAGCATGTTTACTAAACCTATCATGGTGTTTAGGAGATAATAAAGCTAGCTTTACTCCCTCAACTGTTTGTAATACATCTTTTCTGCATGTGAAATAAATGACCTGCTGGCTATGGGCAATGGTTTCCAATATATCCAACATTCGCTCTGTACGTAATGAATCAAAATGTACAAATGCATCATCTATCATAAATGGCAGGGAATTGTTTTGGCTCACCATCTCACTCCCTGCTAAACGCAAAGACACATACAGCTGGTCAATCGTTCCCTGTGACAATTCATTCACAGTATACCGTATTTCATCTTTCGCTTCTACCTGAAAAGGTGTTCCTTCCATCGGAGGTATTACTTTGATGTATTTACCGTCTGTTAATTGACAAAAGAAAGCTGTCGTTCGAGCAATGACTTGCTCTACATGCTTGGATTGATAGCTTCTTTTAGTCTCTGCCAATACTTCTTTCGCCGTTTTCAGCACTGCCCATTCCCGTCCAAGCTGCTGGAGTTTTTCTATTTCCATCTGATACTGATGATTCATACGTGATAAATCTTCAGATGCTTCCAGTTTTGATAATTCGGCATGTATGTCTGCCAGCTGTTGACGTTTGCTATTGAGTTGTTCCTCCAATTCAGTTAGCAGTTTACTTTTCTCGTCGTATGCTTGTTCAATTTCAGAGGAAGTTGGCTGTTGATTTAATAATTCCCGCCATTGCTGTTTGGTAAATAAATGGGCGGTTTGCTGAATTATTTTGTTTATCCCGTTATGCATATGTTGCCATTCTTGCAGTTGATTCGCTTTATGGTAAAAGTCATCCTCTGTGTCTGCCCCTGCCAATTCCCACAAAACTTGCATTTCGTTTTCAATAGCTTGTCTTTGATGCGTAACTTCCTTTAGCCCTTCTTCATTTGATGAAAATGATTTCTCCAAGCTTTGGTATGCCATTTCTTTTTCCGCATATTTCTTTGCAAAGGTTGTTATCTGTTCCAGCTGATTTACTGTTGATACATGATTCCATTCCCAGTTCAGCTGTTCAAAAAACCTGTCTAAATCATGTTCAAATTTTTGTTGTTCTGTTTTCAGTCGATTCAAATTGTCCGTTTGTTTTATTTTCTCTCGATATAGCTGTTGTAAATCTCTTAGCTTCGGATACAGTTCCGGCCAATAAACCGGTTCCATCTGATCCAAAAAAGGAAACGCCGCTCTCTCTGTCTCAAGCAGCTGTTGATGACGATGCATTTTTTGTTGCCATGCCGAATTTTTCTCATCCAACTGAATAGACTGTATATCGATTTTCTTTTGCTGTTCCTTCAAAGACTGGAGCTGATACACCTGTAAATCATGCGTTTCCAGCATGCTTTCCAATTTGTTTTTTTCTTCATCAGTCAAGATGGTTTCCGGCTTTACATTTGTGGTTATGGCTGTCCATTCTTGATCCATTCGGTTAATGGCACGATTCTCAAACAACCATTGTCCTACACCCAACAATAAGATAATCCACCCCATATTCTTTACAATGTCTTGCTGTTGAAGCAATCCATATGCCAAAAAAACGATTGCTAAACCAATACCAGCACTTAAAAAGCGTAAAGCTTTTGTCTTGCCGGCACGTTTCTTTTTTTCCCAGTCATGTTTTTTTTGCTGTACTTCTATTTGTGCATTTAAATCATATTGTGCAGCTTCATTTTGCTTTAACTTCGTCTGCATTTCCCTGCGGTCAGCAGGCTGTAATAATTCTTCATCCACTGACATGATTTCCTGATGCACATGATTTTCTTGCTGCTGTAATTGCTGCCCTTCCAGCTGCAGTTGATCGTGTTCGACTCGTAATTGTTCGTCATTTGTTTTGAAAGCTTTCCATTCCTGTTCTATATGAAATGGAAGATGCAATTGTTCAAAATCCAGATCATTAGTGCTCATATTTAATTCCTGTTGACCCATATTAATTCGGGTTAACAATTTGTTTAATTTCTCAGCTTCCTCAGCAATTCTCTCTTCCCGTTCATGATAGGTTTGACCTCGCTCCATGAATTGGATTGCAGTCTGATAAACAGCTTCATCATTGGACAGGCTCTCCTTCAATTCCTTAAGCTTGGCAGCCTGTTGATCATGTGTTTCCTTTCGTAGTACGACATGACTATTCATTGTAATCCATTTATTTTTCAGGGCCTGATGCCGCTCCAGACCATTTTCAGGAAAAGGAACCTCACCAGGAAGGTGCTGCAACTGTTCCTCATACTGCTTATATTCATAAAGCTGAGGCAATACTTGTTTCTGGCGCTCCAGTTCAGATAGATATTTACGATATGTTACCAGCTCTTCCTGAAGCATTTGAATATCCTGTTTCAGCTGTCTCATGCTATCTACTTCTTCATTATAAGATGCTTCCAGCGCTTGTTGTTCTATCCGAGATCCATATAAATCATCCAACTTGGCTAACTGTTTATTGATGGTTGGCAGTTTTCCGTATGGCTTAAATAACGCTTCCATTTTCTGTTGCAGTTGCTTTTCTGCGATGTTAATTTGTGTTGAACCAGTCATCCCTATACTTAAGAGCAAATCTCCTAAATCTTCTTCTTTCATATCGCGAATGGTTGCAAGATCAACTGCAGAAAACGAGTGAATGGAACGATACATTTCTAACGTCATGCCATTCAAAAGCTGATTTAACCATGTTTCATGATAGGTTGATCCCTTCTCGTCCCGACATAAAGCTGCACCGTTTCTTTCTCCGTCCATTCTTTCAATAACTATTTCACCTTTGTCTTTATGCCAAATGGTTAACCTTCCGCCCATTTTACTGCTCGTTTTCGGTCGGAAAAACTTTCTTTGCTTTGGCGGCATTCCAAAGAGCATAAATAAAATAAATTGCTGAAGTGTAGATTTTCCAGATTCATTTTCTCCATAAAAACACAGAAAATGATTTCCAGTAAAATCAAATTCCTGATCAATCCATTGGCCAAACCCATAAATAAATGCTTTTTGGAGTTTCATCCAGCCACCTCCCAGGTTAACTTTTTAACAGTGCGTGCAGCAGCATTTCTTGTGCCTCTTGTTTAACTACTTCTATTTCGTCCATATCCAATGATTCTAAATATCTGCTTGCTTGTCTATGTCGATAAAGCTCATTTATATTTTGTTCAACAGAAAAATACTCCATTGTTCTAGCTAATTCTCCGATAAAATGATCCCCTTTTTCCAATGATGCTATGGATTGTTTTTTTGTCGATAGGGATAGCCGATAAATATACTTCCAATGATGGTGACGATGGATCAACCTTTCATTAATTAATTCGATAAGCTCCTCAAGCTGATTATCTTGCTTCCATTCTTCAGCACTTGCAGCATTACATGTCAAAGTCACATCAATTAAATAAGGTGTATCATCGGTAAGCTTGGCAATCATTTCATTTAGTTGATTTTCCACATCAAAAATATGTACACATTCCAATCCATTTATTTCTAATTTCGAAAACTGTATCGACTGTAATGGAATAAAGGATAATTTGGCTTCATGTTCTGAAAGCTGTACATAATAACATCCTTTTTCACCAGTTTCGTTGCGATGTCTGCCCTGAACATTTCCCGGATAAACAACTGGTGGCTCCTGTTTCAATACATTTCGTTGATGTATGTGACCTAGAGCCCAATAATCAAAGGGCTTGCTGGTCAATTCGCTTAGCTGAAATGGTGCATAAACATCATGCTCTGTATTACTTTGCAAGCTGCCATGTAACATCGCTATATGAAATGGGATATCATCTCGCGTAATAAGATACTCATTCGTTTTATTTTCAGTTACTGCGCGTTGTTCATAGCTAAAGCCATAAATAGCTGCTGTTTCTTTATCATCTTTAGAATAAATATAGGAACGAACCTGTTCGGTAGGAAAAACATGAACATTTGATGGAAATGATACCGGCAGCTTCGTCCCTGTCACATAATCATGATTGCCAAATGAAAGATAAACATCAATATGATGCTGTTTTAATATCTTAAACCCATCCCGCAAATGAATTTGTGCCTTCAAGCTTCTACTTTCTTGATCAAAAATGTCGCCCGCTAATAGCACAAAATCGACTCGATAATCAATCGCTGCACGAACCAATCGGTCAAATGCTTGAAATGTACTATTCTGTACCGTATCAAATAACTGCTCTGGTAAGTCAGATAGCCCCTTAAAAGGACTATCCAAATGTAAATCCGCTGCATGGATAAAGGAAATACGAGACATCCATCCACCTCCATCTTATTCCTTCTATTATACCAAAAACAAAACACGAATGCACGTTCGCTCAGCGGAGAAATCAATCAATATTGAGGTTTTTAAACGAAAATATCTCCACCTGTTTCATCATAAAATAAACGATGATAACAGGAAATTTTAATCACTGGTGGCCTAAATAGAAGCGGATAGAAGTTTTCCTTCTATCCATAAATGCGCTATAATTTAAATGATTAAGAAAATATGAGGAAAATTGTATACCGATTAGGAGGTACATAAAATGAAATCCTATGCATTAACCGTGTTTGAAAAAAGTGGTGAAAAACTTCTCGACGAAACATTTCATGCACCAAGTGATGAGGAAGCAAAAAATATTGCCTCTGCACGTTTACAGGAAGAAGGATTTAGTGATCACACCCATCGTTGTGTATCACCCGAAGCAAAATTAATCCTATTTCACAGATAAATATAATATAGCAAAATGCTCTATTAGCAGTAAACGACTTGAACCCTAGATTCAAGTCGTTTTCATTATTTATTCCCCTTTAAAGACAGGTTTTCGTTTAGCTAAAAATGCACGAACTCCTTCTTGATGATCTGCTGTACCGCGAAGGTTCCACTGGGCTTTCTTCTCTGATTCAAGAAAATATTGAAGCTCGGAAAGTTTTTGCTGATGATATATGTGCTTCGTTTCCAGCATGGAGACAAGTGGCGAATGTAGTAATCTATCGGCCAGTTGATTTGCAGCCTCTTTTACAGGCTGATCTGTGCATACATCAACTAGTCCCATTTGTTTAGCTTCCAATCCTTTCACCTGTTCCATACTCCAGATAAATTGCTTAGATTGTTGTACTCCCAATCTTTCCTTCAACCAAAAATGTCCACCACCATCTGGGGCTAATCCTACACCAAGGAAAAGCATGCCAAATCGGGCCGCTTCTTCAGCAATCACATAGTCAGCAGTCAATGCCAAACTCAGTCCAAGACCAGCTGCAGAACCATGCACCGCAGATATGACAATTTTGGGCATCATATAAAGTTTTTCCACAATTGCACCTATCGTATCCATCACCTGATCAAAAAATGATTGATCCGCAAAATCGGCCATCATTTGAATGTCACCGCCAGCACAGAAGGCATTTCCTGCGCCAGTTAAAAGCACTATTCGATCATCGCTTTGTTCCACCTGTTCTACCGCCTGTAATAATTCATCCAGCATTTTCAAATCAAGTGCATTATAACGATCTGGTCGATTCAAATGAATCTGAGCAATTTGTTTATTACTGGATAACTGAACCGTTTCCATCATCTGCTTCCCCCTTGTATAGATTGTTTATGTACATCTATCTACAACATTCGAGATACGTATACAAAATTCCTGCTTTTATTCTAAACAGGATAGTATCTAAAGCGATTTTCTTATTCCATAAAAAAAACGACAGCGCTGCTGCCGTTTTTTAAGATTAGTTAAATGGTTGATCCTTATCATCCACCATACCATATAATTCTTCTAATGATTTAGTGATGATGCGACTAACGTCGTTAATAACCAAGTGTAAACGTTGTTCTTGCTCCATCAACTTGGAAATATCAGGTTGTTGTTGAACAAGTTCAACGACTTTTCGAGCCTGGTCTAATTCTTCTTCAGTAATCTCTTCCCCTTGCATTTGCTTTTCCTGCAAAGCAAGCTGAGTATCACGAAAGCTTTCAAATAACTTCTTAGAAGATTCTTCCTTCATCACAGTCTCATAAGCTGCTTCCAGATTTTGAAACTCATCACTTTCACGAATTGCTTTTTCTAATTCATAGGCTTTATCATAAATATTGGACATCTTGCGTCCTCCCTTCTAGTGAAACTATAACAAACGTAAAGCATGATGTATACCAATTTAATGGGAGTGAATTGTCATATTGTTTAGTTTATATGGAATTCCTTGCTATAATATTGGAATAGACTTAAAAGAAAGAGGACGTTACCTATGCTGAAACAGCTAAAGACTTTATTTCCTTCTCTTTTACCAGAAGCAGAAATCAATCATGATGCCAAAGCAGACTATTGTTTATTTATTACTGCTAATAAAGCGGTCATCGGTATTCATAAACAAGAACTTCAAGAACGGGATATCCAATTATTATCGGCTTTCTTAGAGCCTTACAATGCTAATTTCCCCGTTCCAACTTCCAAAGAATTAAATTGGATGGAAAAAATTCAACAGGATAGCGAAGATATTGCAAAACGTCCATACCGTTTTGTCTATTTTTCAATCCCTGGAAAGGAAATTGAACCAACTACATTTAAAGAAGCTATTACAGAGGTATTCAAACAAGAGTTACCTATTATTTGGAATACCGCCCATGAGGGAATAATTATCGAAGAAATGTCAACAGAAAATGGAGAAGCTATTTCTTATAAACAAATTATCAACGTATTAATGAGTGATTTGTATGTAAAAATGAACTTCTTTGTTGGCCCCTTCCAATCGGGCTTCCGATACGTAACAAACCATTATAATCAAATCCTTGATAGTGGTAAACTGATTTTCACACATACGGACAAGAACGTTTTGACTTATGTTGAAGCTATTCCCCTTATGTATGTGAAACAAGCTACATCACAAATGAAAGACGATATTCGGACCAATATCTTAGGAGAGTTTGCACATGACCCAGATTTCTTAAAAACAATCAACATGCTATTTCAATGCAATTTGAATATATCTGAGACCGCAAAAAAATTATACCTGCATCGCAATACACTACAATATCGATTGGATAAGTTTTATGATCAGACTGGAACAGATATTAGAGACTTTCACCAAGCGATTACGGTCTTTTTGGCATTGTTGTCGAATTGATTCGTCACCGTGCACAAAACAAGGATAGAAACTTCATGCATTATTGCTATTTCCCTTAGATGGGAGCTCCGATATAATAAAATTAGTTATAAAAACGCTTGCAAAACACGGAGGGAAAACATATGGCAGAATTACGTTTAAACAACATTCAAAAAGTATTTGATAAAGATGTTATTGCAGTAAATGATTTCAACCTTCATATTGAAGATAAAGAATTTATCGTTTTTGTTGGACCGTCTGGTTGCGGTAAATCTACAACACTTCGTATGATTGCTGGTTTGGAAGAAATCTCAAGCGGAGAATTATACATCGACGAAACAAAAATGAACGATGTCGCTCCTAAAGACCGCGATATTGCGATGGTTTTCCAGAACTATGCGCTATATCCACATATGAATGTTTATGATAATATGGCATTCGGTTTGAAACTGCGTAAATTTAAAAAAGACGAAATCGACAAACGCGTTAAAAATGCTGCCAAGATTCTAGGCCTGGAAGCATATTTGGATAGAAAGCCAAAAGCTTTGTCAGGTGGTCAGCGTCAGCGTGTAGCATTGGGACGTGCGATTGTTCGTGATGCGAAAGTATTCTTAATGGACGAACCTCTGTCAAACCTTGATGCAAAACTACGTGTACAAATGCGTGCTGAAATATCTAAGCTACACCAACGTCTACAAACGACAACAATCTATGTAACACATGACCAAACAGAAGCAATGACGATGGCAACTCGCCTTGTTGTTATGAAGGATGGTATTATCCAACAGGTTGGTGCACCAAAGGATGTATACGATTATCCTGATAATATTTTTGTTGGTGGATTTATTGGATCACCTTCCATGAACTTCCTAACTGGTAAGTTGGAAGAAGGCTTCTTTACAATGGACGACATCAAAATCGCTGTGCCTGAAGGAAAAATGAAAGGACTGCGTGATCAAGGCTATATTGGCAAAGACATTGTGCTTGGTATTCGTCCTGAGGATATTCATGATGAGCCTGTGTTTATTGAGTCAACACCAGATACAAAAATCACTGCGTTAATCGAAGTTGCGGAATTAATGGGTGCGGAATCCTATCTATACTCAAAAGTGAACAACCAAGATTTCATCGCTCGTATTGATTCACGTACAGATGTTCATGGTGGCGAAAAGCTTGACCTTGCATTTAACATGAATAATGCACATTTCTTCGATGCTGAAACAGAAGAACGCATTAAATAATGTATTGACCCAAAAAGGAATGGTCTTCGGATCATTCTTTTTTTTGAATAATAAAAGAGGGAAAGCAATTAGCTCTCCCCCTTTAGCCATATATTATTTGTTATTGAGGATACTGCTGTCCATTCAACTGTGCCTGTGCAGTCGCAACAAGACGCTTTGTAATTTCTCCACCGACAGAACCGTTGGAGCGGGAAGTTGAGTCAGGGCCCAGGTGAACACCAAACTCCTGAGCAATTTCAGTTTTCATTTGATCTAGTGCCTGCTGTACACCAGGAACTAGCAATTGGTTAGAGTTGTTGTTAGCCATGTTTATCACCTCCTGTATCTATATTGTTCACATAAAAAAAGAACTTATCACAAATTCATAATGGTAAATTGTGCTTGAAATGCTATATTCTATAATGAAAACATCCACCCGTCATTTAACAGGTGGATGTTTTATCATTTCTTACGCTAATGGATGTGTCATTTCTTTTGGATTAACATATTTATCAAATTCTTCTGCTGTCAGTAATCCTAACTCAACAGCGGTGTCCTTTAAGGTAGCTTTGTTTTCAAAAGCAGTCTTAGCAATTTTTGCTGCATTTTCATAACCAATATGCGGATTTAGAGCTGTAACAAGCATGAGTGAATTTTTTAAATGCTTGTCAATCTGTTCCTGATTAGGTTCTATTCCAGTTGCACAACGCTCATTAAAAGAAAGCATACTATCTGCAAGCAAAGTACAAGATTGTAAAAAGTTATATGCCATCACTGGTTTAAATACATTTAATTCAAAATTACCTTGACTCGCTGCAAAACCAATTGTAGCATCATTTCCCATTACTTGTGCAACAACCATAGTCACTGCTTCACTTTGTGTTGGATTTACCTTCCCAGGCATAATAGAACTTCCTGGCTCATTGGCTGGAATCGTAATTTCACCAAGCCCTGAACGTGGTCCACTTGCTAACCAGCGGACATCATTCGCAATCTTCATCATATCTGCTGCTAATGCTTTTAGCGCACCATGCGCATATACTGTTTCATCATAGCTTGTTAAGGAATGAAATTTATTCGGCGCAGGAACAAAGCTTTTTCCTGTCGTCTCGCTAATAGCATGACATACTTTTTCGGAAAATGCTGGATGCGCATTCAGACCTGTCCCAACTGCTGTACCACCAATTGCCAGTTCTTTCAGATGCGCCGCACTTTCTTTCAGCATATGTTCTGATTTCTCGAGCATACGATGCCAACCACTAATTTCCTGTCCCAATGTAATCGGTGTCGCATCTTGTAAATGTGTTCTTCCGATTTTCACAACATCCATGAATGCCTCGGATTTTTCTTTCAATGTATTCTTTAAAACACCAACTGCAGGAATAACCACATTCTCCAGTTTTAACACTGCGGCAACATGCATGGCAGTTGGATATGTATCATTTGAACTTTGTGATTTATTGACATCATCATTCGGATGGAGCCTCAAGCTGCTACCCTTTTCCTCCAACCACTTATTTCCAACAAAGGCAATGACTTCGTTTACGTTCATATTGGATTGCGTTCCACTTCCCGTTTGCCATACAACGAGTGGAAAATGCTCTGTCAACTTCCCGTCTGCAATTTGATCTGCCGCATGGGCAATTGCTTCCGCTTTTTCTTCTTCAAGTAATCCTAAATCTGCATTTGCTTTTGCTGCACTTTTTTTCAATATGGCAAATGCCTGAATAATTTCAGCTGGCATTTTTTCTCCACCGATTGGAAAGTTTTGCTTACTTCTTTCTGTCTGTGCGCCCCAAAACTTATCGGCAGGTACATTTATTTCCCCTAGTGTGTCATGTTCTACACGATATTCCATCTGGACTTCCTCCCTTATTTAAACTCCATTATTATTGTATCAAATTTTTTGACATTCTACCTACTTTTGAACGAAGTGAGACCTTAAGGGCTTACAGCCAGTTAATCTGTGATAAAAGCGTAACAAGATTGTGAACAAACCTTTGACATATAGGCTTCGTCACAAAATTGTCCACATTTTAACTGAACCATTGTTTAATTTCATATATACTTATTAATGCAATCCTATATTTTGGAAGACAAGCAAGTGAAAAACTGATGAACTACAATAATCATGCAATCTTAATCAAGCATATGTCTTCTATATTGAACGAAAGCAACACGATGCAAGGAGGAAATACCATGCCAAATATTTGGACACATATGCTGTTTTGTGAGGATTTAATTGATACGATTGGTAATCCGAATTCTTTTTCTAAACACGAAGCATTAATGAAATTGGGAGCACAGGGACCAGATCCTTTTTTTTACCACCATTTCTGGCCTTGGTTAAAAGAATCACATGTAAATAAAATCGGTAGTCTGCTGCATACACAGGAATGCGGGCCTGTGATAATGGAAATGATACAAAAGGCAAAGAATAAGGACAAACCAGTGCAGGCTTATGTATTTGGTTTTGTGACTCATCATATCTTAGACAGAAATGCACATCCATATATAAATTATCGTGCAGGATATGAAGGAAGCAATCACCAAAAACTGGAGGTATGCATTGATACTACCTTAATGGAAAAATATCATAACTTAAAAACATGGAAAGTGCCTGTCTATAAAGAAATTAACGTCGGGCGGGCAATGAATAAGGATGCTGCTCAATTGCTGCATCACACAATTAAAACATTTTTCCCAGCGTTGCCATTCGATAACCCATGCTATATTCAAAAAGCATACCAGGACATGAAATTTGCCTTAAAATTACTGGCAGATCCATACGGTTGGAAAAATATATTCCTAAAATCATTTATCTCTTCTTACTCTCATCAACCAATAAAAGATGAAGTAGATTATTTAAATCTTAACCATACAACCTGGTATCACCCAGCGACAAATACCCCTTCTACAGATAGCTTTCTTGATTTATATGAACAAGCAAAATTAGAAGGAATCGAAATAATGAGTGAGGTTATCCGTTTTTGGGCAGGTAACGAAGTAACTCCAAATGAACAGTTGCAGAAGCTGGTTGGTAATATTTCTTATGATACCGGTCTACCACTTGAAATGAAGTTAACGAATCAATATTGTGATCCTATTGTTTAAAGGTAAAGCCTAAAATTCTCATGGAATTTTAGGCTTTTATTGTTTGACTCAGATTAACTGGCTGATCCCCACAGATTGAAGCATCACTTTATATCGTATTCACTCCATTATTCAGGCTTTACTTCAACTTTTCCAACCTTTCCAGATTGACGACGTGCATCTTCCATTCCTTTTTCAATGTCTACAAACTTTAACAAAATAATTCCGACGATGAAGAAGAAAACCAAAGAAACAATCCCCAATCTTGATGAGCCAGTGAGCTGCCCAACGAGTGCGAAGATGAATGGCCCAAAAACTGCCGCAAATTTAGCAGATATACCATAAAAACCATAGAATTCAGCGTGTTTATTGGCAGGGATCATTCGTCCAAATATGGAACGACTTAAAGACTGTGCTCCTCCTTGTACAAAACCAACGCATACGGCTAACATATAAAAATGGAATGCCGATGTCATAAAGTAGCCAAGCACAACAATTCCCATATAAATATACAGTGACAAGGTCAGTGCTTTTTTAGCACTAATCTTGTTCGCCAGCCATCCAAAGAAAAACGTACATGGTATGCCAACAAATTGTGTTATTAATAAGGCCGTGATCAATGAATTGGTATCAATACCAATGTCTTTTCCATAAATGGTCGCCATTTTAATAATTGTAGAAATACCATCATTGTACATCCAAAATGCAAGTAGAAAAATTAATAATTGCTTATATTGTCGTATTTCCTTAAAGGTTCCTGCCACTCTTGAAAACCCAATTGCAACATAGGACTTTTCGCGTTTTACAGCAGTCTTTTTCTCTTCACGAATATTTTTGAAAAGTGGAATGGAAAAAATAAACCACCAAACCCCCACACTGGCAAATGCTGCCTGACTAGCAGCTGTTGCATGTGGCAATCCAAATAAATTCGGCTTTAAAATCATCAGGACATTAATCGCCAATAAGATTCCACCACCGACATAACCCCAAGCGAATCCAGACGCAGAAACCCGATCAATTTCCTTCTCGTCTGTAATTTCTGGTAAAAATGCATCATAAAATACATTTCCCCCTGAAAAACCAATCGTTCCAACAATTAACAAGATGGAAGCAAATATGTAATCCCCTTCTCCTACAAAGGCCAAAAGTACACTTGCAATCATACCCATATAGGCGAAGAAGCGGAGAAATTTCTTTTTGGCGGCAGAATAATCGCTGATTGCGCCTAGAATGGGAGCCATGATGGCAACAATCAATACAGCAATCGAATTGGAATAGCCCCAATAGCTAGCTGCCAAATTCTCTTCCAGTCCTTTTGCTGCTACATCATAATAAAATACTGGCAGCACAGCAGCCATAATGGTCGTAGCAAAAGCGGAGTTTCCAAAATCATATAATACCCAGCTAAATACTGTTTTTTTACGTTTCAAATTTGTCCCCCTCCTTTGATTTAAGATGCTTGTCTAGATGCTTATTTCCCCGATAGAAATAACCTTGTAATTGCAGCATATTCGCGAATAAATAATTTTGTTTTCACTACTTTCGGCGTTTCAGCAGCTAAAGGATATCCTTTGATACCAAGTTTCTTTGCATTTTGAATCGATCGAAATAGATGAAAATCATTACTTACAATTACTGCCTCTTCCACTTCAGCATACAATTGTTTAGCATAAGCAATATTATCGAAGGTCGATGTGGAACGTTCTTCCAATAGTAGGCGTTCTTCCAATAGTAGGCGTTCTTCCGCTATTCCTTGATCCTTTAAATAATTTTTTACGGACACTGCTTCTGTAATATCCTCACCTGGTCCTTGGCCGCCCGTAAGAACAGCCTTGGTTGATGGATTATCTTGTAAATAGGCTAAAGCCATTTTTGCTCGATTAAATAGGCTCCGCGACATTGTTTTCCGATCAACTTTCGCGCCAAGTACAATTAAATATGGAATATTTGGTGGTGTCATTTGATTTGCAGTATGTCGAATCAAATGGTGTGCATATAAGATATAAATAGGAGATAGTATAAATCCTGCAAAAATTAAATTTTTGATTAACTTCATTTCCTCACCTACACTTACAACAATAATGATGAACCATGCTAAAATGTTGTGGCAGTATTAAAAATTTGGACATATCCCCCCTTTTCACTTTTTCGATATGAAATAAAATAGCCTCGCCATGGGCAAGGCTATAAAACAATACTATCATGTTTGTTTACTCTCGGATATAAGCGCTAAAAACTTTACTCCAGGTAAGAAAGGCATGTCGATCGTCGTTATCAATAGCTTGATCCAGCTGTGCTTGTATATGCTTTTTATTCCATTTGTAGCATAATTCATCCAGCAATAAGCGAGATGAAAGCTGAATTTCATAAGATATTTCTCTTCTTGCTCCCAACACTTTTCCTTTATAACGTTTAAATTGATAATTGACCCTTTCTGTTTTCATGGAACGCGCCTCCTTGTTCCTTTTTTCTATTATCCTAAATTTTACGAATAATTGCAATGGCAAACGCTTACAATATGAAAAAATCTCAATATTATCTGCAGCTAATACTGTTGCGTATACGCTACATATATAGCTTCATGCGTTAATGTTTCTCTAGACCCACCAATGATTGCTTTGTTAAACTATGGTAACATGCAACATGAGATATTCCCTTATCATGTATAATCAATCATTCATATGTACATAGGAGGAAAAAAATGGATCAATCCTATGAGAATTTAAAAAAAGGTGAAAAAGGAGCTTGGCTAAGCATCATCGCCTACTTGGTACTATCGATAGTCAAATTATGGATTGCCTATATCGGAAACTCAGAGGCATTGCGAGCTGATGGTTTAAATAACTCTACTGATGTAATTGCATCGATTGCATTGTTGGTCGGATTAAAAATATCAAGAATCCCCCCCGATCAAGACCATCGTTATGGCCATTATCGTGCTGAAACCATTGCTTCCCTATTCGCTGCTTTTATCATGATGACAGTAGGTATTCAAGTCATTATCAATATTATTCAAAAACTTTTTTCGGGAAGCACGGTTCAGCCGGACTTATTAACTGCTTGGACAGCATTTGGCTCTGCAGTCATCATGCTACTTGTTTATCGTTTTAATTTATCGCTTTCCAGAAAGATCAATAGTAGTGCCATCTATGCAGCTGCTCAAGACAACCGCTCCGATGCACTCGTAAGCCTCGGTGCCTTTATTGGGATCATTGGTGCCCAATTCGGTGTTTTTTGGCTAGACCCCATTGCTGGATTACTCGTTGGTTTCATTATATGTAGAACTGCATGGCATATATTCAAAGATGCAACACATTCTTTAACAGATGGCTTTGATGAAAAGCAACTCGAAAAAATAAAGGCGAGTGTTTCAAACGTTTCACAGGTAAAGCATATTCGTGATATTAAAGGCCGTTTTCATGGTAATCAAGCACTTATTGATATTACCATCCTGGTAGACCCACATCTAGATGTACAAGAAAGTCACGATATCACAGTTCAGGTCGAACAGCTTCTCGCTGATAAACATCATATTGCCTATACACATATTCATATTGAACCATATAAATCAATAGATAAATAAATAAAAGCGAACCATATAGACAGGGATGGAGAGGAATGGAGCGACATTACTCCTTCTCCCTGGCACGATATGGTTCGCTTTTAAATTAGCTCTTTTTCTTGTATCGATTATTTTTTTCTAAGCGCATTAGTAAATCATCAATATTTTCCCAGCCATATGCGGTTTCTTGATAGGTTCCTTCTCCAATAGATGTTTCTACTGTGCCAACAGGCTTCGCTTCATAGCGCTCATAAAAACGACTCGATGGATTCTTCTTTAAAATCCATACAAGGATAGAGCGATAGCCTCGCTTTTTCATCTCCACAGCAAACACATACAATAGTCGTACACCTAAGCCTTGTTGCTGGAATTCATCCAATAAATAAATATTATAAATCTCTGTATCATAATTGAATCGTTTTGTTCTTTCTGGACCGCCGGAAATGAATCCTACAATTTGTTCTTCATTGTGAATAACATATGTACAACGGTTCCCCGTTTGAACGCTAAGTATCGTTTCCCAAAGTGTTTTTCGATTTTCATAAGTAATATTTGAAATATCCTTTTCATCAATTAAATCTTTATATGTATTTTTCCAAGTGCGCGCATGAATATCTGCAATAGCTTCCGCATCGTCATATGTTGCCTTCCGAATAGAAAACATCATCTAATCCCCCTCTGGACTGTACAAACATATCCTGCTCGACAGTTTTAGATTTCATCTATTTCTATTCTAATATATCACGTTGAGAGAATGAAAACAGTTACAATCGCTCCGATAACGACTAAAATAACATGTGCACCCAAATATGCTAATACAACCGCTGTTAACCCTCCAATGATGCTGATATGGGGCTTATCTGGTGTCACAGTCAATATTCCCGGAAAAACCAAAGCACCAAGTGCGGCAAAAGGAATTGCATTTAACCAGCGATTTACCCAATCACGAAATCGCAGCTTGTCCACAATAAATGCAGGTATAATCCTTGGTATCATTGTGGCCAGTGACATGCCAATAATAATTGCAAAAATCATGCTTGCTCCTCCTCCAATAAAAATATCCCAAAGAAGCCGCCGAAAACTGTACCAATTACGATAGCCCAGCCAGAGCTCATATGAAATAACTCCATACATAATGTGTTAATTAACATTGCAATAATGACAATGAGTCCAACCTTTAATTCTTTCTTTACCGTTGGCACAATCAGACCAATAAACATAGCGTACAATGCAATGCCCATACTTTGACTTAAGTTTTCCGGAATAACTTCACCAAGTACACCACCTAAAAAAGAACCTACAATCCATGAGATATAGGCTGTAATAAATATGCCTGCATAAAAATAGCCGCCTTTATCCATCCCTGGTTCTTTTGTATGCATACTGGAAACCGCAAAAGATTCGTCCGTCAGCCCTAGCGTAAGTGGTGCTTTCCAATTGATCCCAACGGAACGCAATCGATTGGTAAACGACAAACTCATCACAAAGTGTCTAAAATTAAGAACAAAAGTTGCAATAATAATTTCCATTGCTCCTGCTCCAACTGCAATCATATTTGCTGCCATAAATTGGCTGGCTCCTGCGTACACAAGTATACTCATGAAGGTTAATTCTACAAGACTCATGCCCGCCTGTTTGGCAAGTACACCATATGTAATAGCAATTGGTAAATAACCTAACATAATTGGTATTCCAACTGTCATTCCACGCCTCAGCATCATCACTCGCTGTGAACGGTGCTGCTTGATATCCATTTGTTCCATATCGCCTCTACCTCTTCTCGCACACATGAAATTCTAATCATTATAACTGATTTCTCGAAATATAAAAAGAACTTCATTTTCAAACTTCAAGGATTGACAATAGCAAACAACTAGCTGTATAGTAATTTACAATCATATATTGCATATAAATCCAAAAATGCGCAGTAAATATTTATCAAGCAGCATAAAGAAACAGAGTGGATGATGTAAACTCTGGCAGATAAATGATTGAATTACACATTTTGTTTGAATGGATTTAACCGATTGAGCTGGACAGTTTCATTAGAACTGTCAATCAGGGTGGTATCGCGGAGTAAGCTTCGTCCCTATTTTTGGGGACGGAGCTTTTTTAATTTACATCATGAAGGAGAATCAATATGTTTCCCATTGAACCCAAACATAAGCCATTGCTTATAGAATCATTACTTTTATCGATATTAATCATTGGAATCATAAGTTATTTTATTATTGGATTAGGAACAGTACCACATATTCCGATTTTACTTGGAATATTTTTACTAATTGTATTTGGACTGATAAAAAGAATTTCTTTCTCAGATTTACAATTGGCCATGGTAGATGGTGCTAAAACTGGCATGGGGGCTATATTTCTTTTTTTATTAATTGGCATATTGATTAGTAGCTGGATGGTAAGTGGAACCATACCTTTACTCATGAATGTAGGGTTTCAACTGATTGGTGGTACATGGTTTTATGCCATCGTATTTGCAGCTACTGCGTTGATTGGTGTATCGCTCGGTAGCTCGTTAACAACTACTGCAACAATCGGTGTTGCTTTCATTGGAATGGCAAGTGCCAACGATGCATCTTTGGCCATCACTGCGGGTGCAGTAGTGTCTGGAGCCTTTTTTGGTGATAAAATGTCTCCATTGTCCGATACAACAAACCTTGCCTCGACAATTGTGCAGGTTGATCTTTTTGAGCATATAAAGCATATTAGTTTAACGACCATACCAGCATTTATTATTTCATTTATAATATATGTTTTTCTATCACCTAAGGGGCAAATTTCTCCAGAAGCAGCACTAAGCTATCAATCAGCACTAGCTGAAACACAATTGATTCACTGGACTTCCTGGATCCCATTAATTGTACTTATTATTTGTACCATTTATAAAATCCCAGCTTTTATTGCAATTGGAGTGAGCAGCCTTGTTGCAACTAGTCTTGCTTTTATCGTAAATCATATTCCTTTCACTCAGCTATGGGAGTATTGGTTTGAAGGATATACCGCTTCAACGAACTTTGAACCGGTAAATGATTTATTATCGAAAGGCGGAATGAACAGTATGTTATTTACTGTATCACTTGTCATTCTTGCACTCGGGTTTGGCGGCTTACTATTTGTAACCGGGATTATTCCAACCATGCTTGCATCTATCCAAGCGAAATTAAAAAAGCTGCGACTCATTATTTTGTCTACAGCAGCAACTGCTATCGGCATTAACGTACTAATTGGTGAGCAATATTTATCCATCATGCTGACCGGTGAAACGTATAAAAATATTTACCAGCAACAACAGATTCCGAATAAGGTGCTGTCCAGAACACTTGAAGATGCTGGAACGGTTATCAATCCACTTGTACCATGGAGTGTTTGTGGGGTATTTATCGCTGATGTACTAGGCGTACCTGTACTCACCTATTTACCATTCGCCTTTTTCTGTCTGCTTAGTCCCATCATTACCGTTTTATTTGGTGGTAAGGGAATCAAACATCATCCAACAAATTGAAGTTAATGTGAAACTTCAATCAGTGGGCGTTTCGCACTTTCCCCATTGATTGTTAGTTGAACAAACAGGCCTTTACTGGCTGTTGATCGATAAAAAACCATAACAAAAAGACAGCGTGAGGCAGCTGTCTTTTTGTTATAATTCGTTTCATTATTCATTATTTTGGATTTTGTTCTGTTAAAATGAGCGGTTCGTCTGCTGTAATAACAATTGTATGCTCATACTGTGCCGAACGTCCGCCGTCTGTTGTTCTTGCCGTCCAGCCATTATCATCCATTTGACTTTGCCATGTACCTTCGTTGATCATCGGCTCAATTGTAATGACCATTCCCTCTTTTAGCCGTAGTCCTTTATGAGGTAATCCAAAATGCGGTATATGTGGCTCTTCATGAATGGTTGGTCCTATACCATGGCCGGTAAAGTCACGTACAACAGAAAAACCCTCTGCCTCTGCATAGCTTTGTATGGCGTGGCCAATGTCACCAATTCGATTACCTGCTTTAGCAACGGCAATTCCACGATACAAGGATTCTTCGGTAACCTCCATGAGACGCTTACCCTTTTCATCCACATTGCCAACAGCATATGTCCATGCCGAATCAGCTAATCCCCCCTTATAATTTACCACCATATCAATAGTAACGATATCCCCATCATTTAATTTTTCATGCCGTGGAAAACCGTGGCAAATTTCATCATTAATGGAAGCGCAGGTAGCGTAGCGATATCCGCTAAATCCTTTTTGTTCTGGAGTTGCATCATGTTGTTTTAAAAAGTCTTCTACAAAATCTTCAATTTCCATTGTCGTAAGACCTGGTTTGATCATCTCTGCGATTTTTTTATGACAAGCAATTAAAATATCTGCTGCTTGCTGCATTTGCTCAATTTCTCTTTTACTTTTTCGTGTAATCATCATACATGTTCCTTTCCATCCATTTTCTACATATACATATTATGTTTACAGCTTATTCCGACGTGAACCATGAAAAGTGAAACTTCAATCAATGGGGGTGGGCCTACACAGGAAGTAGATTATCCAGACGTTACCACAGCGTGTAGTAGGGTTAGTCTTCGTTCCCCTATCCCCCACTGATTGTTAGTAATCGAGCCTTTACTGTCAGCAATTCTTAGTTTCCTTCGAATTTTTAAAGTCGGAGTCTTACTGACGGCTGCACTGCGATAAACAATCAATCTAAAGTTTATCATAAAGTTATTTTTTCTGCAGAGCAAACCATATGAAACAATAGGTTTTTTCCCAGTTATAGGGACATTCGCCCTAACACCTTATATATCCCAATCATACATTGGTAAGAAGGGAGGTGGGATAATGAGCAAGGAACAAGGAGAGAAAAGGAATAATGGCTTTGCTTTTGTGGTAGTATTGTTTATCCTTCTGGTGATTGTTGGCGCCAGCGGATATGGCAATCAAGGTACCTATGATTATGGCGACAATTACTGCGGCGGCGGATACGGTGGCGGCTGGTGGTAAACCTTCGCCATGTTGATATAAAGGAGGTGTTCGGAACATGAGCTACGGTGGTGGCTGTGGAGGAGAATTCGGCACAGGCTTTGCTTTGATTGTAGTATTGTTTATATTATTAATCATTGTAGGTGCCTGCGGATTCGGGAATGGTTTCAATTAACCCATACCTTTCATAACGTATATCCAAATTGAAAAATCTGCTGACATAGAGCAGATTTTCAATTTGGATTTTTATATTATAATGAAGCTGTATTAAGGAAATGATGTGGTATATAGGGTCGATTCTATTTCATTTCATTATGTTGAATCTTTGTCCAATAATGGACCAACGTCTCCATGCCCTTATCATAGCTATCCAATGGAAAGCTTTCATTTGGTGAATGCAAACGATCCTCTGGTGTACCAAAACCCAGTAAAACAATTGGAATTTGATAAATATCCTCTATCCATTCTACAACAGGTATCGATCCACCCATTCTAATAAACAGGGTTTCCTTGCCAAAGGCTTCTGTGTAGCTTTCAGCAGCCTTTTTAATCAGTGGATGATTTGGTTCTACTTTATATGCTTTAGAGGACAATTTTTCTTTTTTGACATGAACAGTTACACCTTTTGGAGCTACCTGTTGAACATGTTGTTCTAATAGTTGTTGAATACGGTCTGGATCTTGTCCGGGAACGAGTCTGCATGTTATTTTGGCAGTAGCTGAAGTAGGGATAATGGTTTTGGTTCCTTCACCCTGGTAGCCACCAAACACCCCATTGACCTCAAATGTTGGTCTAGCCATTGTATGTTCTTTTGCCGTATATCCTTTTTCTGATACAGTTTGCGGAACACCAGTTGCGGCTTCATAATCTTCGCCTTCTACCTCTGCAATTAGCTTTCTTTCTTCTGATGATAATGGCTCAACCCCATCATAAAAACCAGCTACTGTAATCACTTCGTCTTCATTTTTCATCGATGCTAAAATATGTGATAATGCCATAATAGGATTTCGTACAGCGCCGCCATACATTCCAGAATGTAAATCATGATCCGGTCCATCTACCGTAATTTCTATACCAGTAAATCCTTTTAAACCATATAAAATAGTTGGTTGATTTTTTGCTATCATTCCTGAATCGGAAATCACGCAAAAGTCAGCTTGAAATTGTTCTTTCTTCTCTTGTAAAATCTGATACAAATTCTCACTACCAATTTCTTCTTCGCCTTCGATACAAACCTTTACATTAATCGGCAACTTCCCTATCGTTTTCATAAATGCCTCGAAAACCGCTAAATGCATAAAAACTTGTCCCTTATCGTCACTTGAACCACGCGCGTATAAGCGACCGTCCCGTACCTCCGGCTGAAAAGGATCACTATCCCACTGGTCAATCGGATCGACCGGCTGTACATCATAATGTCCATAAAATAATACGGTTGGTGCGTCTGAACCAGCTTGATTATATTGTGCATAAACCAAAGGATGCCCTTGTGTATCCAACTGTTCTGCTTCAAAACCAATTTCTTTTAAATATGTTTCCAAAAAATTAGCTGCATGCTTAATATCAGCCTGATGTGCACTATCTGTACTCACACTTGGGATAGATAAAAATGTATTTAACTTATCCAATAAACGTTCTCGATGTTCTGTTAAATAATTGGAAACTTGTTCCTGCATGTCTATGACCTCCATCAATATGAACTACCTCATATTTTATCATACAACGGTGTGGCATGACTTCTTTCCATTACTTTACATACACCTGATGCCACTCAGAACGTTTTTCCAACATCTCCTGTGCAAGCTGCTTGGCACCTTCTAAGCTATGATTAGCAGCCCAGCCACATTGAACCTCATTACAAGCAGGGACTTCATCAGCTTGGAGCACGTCCTGCAATGTTTTTTCAAATAGCTCCAATACATCGTCATCATCTGCCTGATTTAACAAAGATAAGTAAAAACCAGTCTGACATCCCATTGGACCAATATCTAATACTTGATCCGTATGATTACGAATATTTTCTGCCATTAAATGCTCAATGGAATGCAGTGCAGCCATATCCATATGTTCCTTATTCGGTTGTTTGAAGCGAATATCATACTTATGAATCTTATCCCCATGTTTCCCCTTGGTCACATCTACTAACCGAACATAAGGTGCCTTTACCTTTGTATGATCTAAATTAAAGCTTTCTACATTCATTTTTTTATTCATTTCTATTCCCTCCGCATTCATATTAGTTAGAATTATATGCAAACTCATTTTGCTTTTCAACCGATGCGATTGGGAAATAAAGAAAGGAGCAAAATCATTTGATTTTGCTCCCTGTCAGTTATGGACGATTTTGTGGAAACAGTCTTTCAACCATATTTCCGAATTGGTCAAAGAATCCTCTAATCGGACGTCCTTCTTCCATATCATCTACATAATTATTCGTTAGATCAAAAAAGTCAGGGTTTGTGGAAACATAAACATTATCGATGTTGTTATCGACGGACTTTACGATATCGCCAATACGAGATTTTACATCATCTGTTAGATTATCTCCTGGGTCCGCATTGTCCTTATTTCTTGTTCCAGCATGGTCACTATCTCGAGTTCCCATTTTCTCGCCGCTGCGATTGCCCTCATTACGGTTATTATCCGCATTCAATCCTGCTGCAACATAAGCAGTTTTATTTGTTGTTAATACATAGGCACGATCTATTTCGGGAATGTCACGGGTGATTTTATCAGCTGCTTCCTTAGCAACGGTATAATCCTCTTGACGGTCCCCTTTATTACCGGTTCGCTCTATATTACCATCCTGTAAACGATTGTCATTCCGGTTTCGATCCCAATCATTTGCACCACTATTCTGATTGGTGTTATACCGTGTAGGCTCCACATTATCATTCGTTTTATCATTATTTTTACTGTCCGTATTCATGCCATTACATGCAGCAAGGATAATTGCCAAAAAGGCAACGACACCAAGTAATCTCCATTTCATGTTGTATATTCCTCCTTTCGCTTTTGATTTTAGTATGTAGTTTCAAAAATGATTTATGCGATTTTCTTGTTATCCTTTAAATGGGATTCACACCATAATTGTTTTTGAAAATAATATATAATGCGGGGAAACTAAGCGTAGCCCTAAATCGGCGAAGGAGGGGTTAAATGGATATTCCAGATTACGACAGGGCACTATACTATACACTTTGGGGACAATGGGATGATTTGCTCGTTCTCATGGTTCGGACCAAAGACGATCTGCTTTCCAAAAAAATTCAACTGTTTCTAAACGCCTACCACTATTCATTAGATGAACGCACCATTATCCATTCCCATGACCAGCTGCTTTATTATTTAGAACATGCCATGAATCAGCAGCCGCAGCCCATTATGAAAATATAAATCATATGCCCCGGTAACACAAAATAAAAAAGAAGAACGCACCGCTGGTGTGCGTTCTTCCCTTTTGTGGCTATGGACGGTGCTTGTTATGATGCTTTCCTTTTCCATGCCCATGCCCGTTATTTCCTTTTTTCTTTCCATGTGTGTGCTTTTGTTTATTTTTTTCTTTGTCCTTCTTGTGCTTTCCGTTTTGCGGCTGTTTATTTCTATCGTTATGAATATGATTCTGCTTGTTTTTTTGATCTTTTTTCTTGTAATGCTGCTTTTTCTTCTGCTGTTCTTTTTTCTTCTTTTGTTGCTCTTTCTTTTTTTTCTGTTGTTCTTTCTTTTTCTTCTGTTGTTCTTTCTTTTTCTTTTCTCGCTCTTTTTTCTTTTTTTCTTGTTCTTTCTTCTTTTTTTCCTTAGCTTTCTTATCCTGATTTACATGTTTATTTCCATTCTTCTTGTCTACAGAATGACCATGATGATCTGCTTTCTTTGTATTAGGGTTTTGCTTTGTATGTTGATCTTTTTTACCATTTTGATGTTGAGGAGCATTCTTTTTATTATCTTGTTGTTTCTTTTTAGTCGCATGACTTTTATTTTCGTCTTTTTTTGGCTGAACTGGTTTTATTTTTACTTTTGAACCTGCTGGAATATTTGTTTCTCCAGTTATTTTTTTATTCATCCCACTACTTTTTGGACTCTCATTTTGAATATCGGAATTGCCAGTCAGTACCTTCTCCGCGTCCTTTTTGTTGATGGCAGCATATTGTTTATTTTCATTTTCATAAAATGTTTGTATAATAGCTAATTCTTTATCATTAAAATCATTTACATTTTTTATTTGCTTTTCCATAATTACTTCTGCCATCATGCTATTCATGGATTTATTTTTTTCAAGTGCATCCTGGCGAATATCTGATGGAATTAATAACGTAATAATATCCCAATCTATACGCTTCTCTTCAAAATAATGTTCAATAGCTTCCTGTACGGTACGCTCATGTTTATCAGAGGAATTAATACCAACTACTGCTTGTTTTCCATTCTCCAAAAAGCCGTGTGATTCACTTTGCTTCATAATATCCTGGATAACTTTAGCTACTTTTTTTCCTTTATAATCCGGGAAGTGTTGCAAAAGCTCTTCTGCATCATCATTTAATGCCTCTATAGAGGAAACTTGAAGATGCTTATCCAGCTTCAACTCAAGACTTGGATTAATATCCACATTTACATAGGCATAGGCTTCATGGTTATTTCCCAAAAGAAAGAACGGAATACCAATAACCAAGAATGTACAGACAACCGCAATCATTTGCGTAGCTAGCTTCCAACTTCCGAACGAAAATGAAAATGCCGGCTGTTCATAAGGTTCAAATTCTACCTCTGCACCTATATCCTTATCCTTTATAGGAATAGCCTTTTCAAATAAACCATCATGTGTCATGACGATGTAATAGTTACGATATTTTTCCATAATAATGCCTTTATTCACTTACCCACCCCCTTTAAGTAATCCTGTAGATATAAGTAATCCTCATTCAAAACGATGAAAATCGCTAGAATATACTTTCGATTCCGTTCCAATGTTTTCTTGCTTACATCCACTTGTTTAACCAATTCTTTAATGGGCAACTTCTTTTTCTTCTTAACAAATGCACTCAATTGATCATCCTGCTGCAAAATACGGGCAGTACGAATTGCAGAATCCCGTGCATCCTTATGCTTTGGCGCAATCTTCGTTAATTCTGCAAAAGATAATTTATAGGTTGAGAGCTTATGCTTAAAATCTAAAATTTCTTGTTTACGATGCCAATTATCTTGATCCAATTCATATTGCATTTTGACAGCAATAATTTCCATTGGATTTTCCATCTTTTCTTCATCATACGTTTCATCCAATGAAATAGATTGCGGGTATTTTTGATTGGATCGAATATAATCAATAATTTTCCGCGAGATAACCAGCTTTGCAAAAGATAAAAAAGAACTGCCTTTATCAGCAGAATAAGATTCTATCGCACTGTGAAAAGCAAATAGACCAATGCTGAATTCATCGTCGGTATCTGGATTAATAAATCTTTTGCATACTTCAGATACACATTTAGCGATAAACGGCTTGTAATTCTCTAATAAGTAATGAACCGCCTGCTGATCTCCTTTTTGTGCAGCAGCAACTATTTCTTCTAATGAAGTGTGCTCTAATGATTTTGAAGTCGACAATGTAGAGCACCTCCGACTATTATAAATTTCGTTATCATATGATTATTTGAGGGTGTAGTATAATGTTTATTTTTAATATATGTCAAAAAAGAAAACTTTCTTTTTATCGAAACTTTCTTCAAGAATTCCACCAACTTTTATCTATTTTCCAAGTAATGTATAATTCCTAACGTTAATAATAACTTAGTACTATCGCAAGGCTATCTCAAACCAATTACAATTTGTTTAAATCTCGGTAACGGTACCATCTTTTATCGGCTTGATACAATGGAAAATTCATTTTATAGATCGATTGGCTGACTTTTCACGGCCTCATATAAATAATCAATTGGTACAAACAATCCCACTTTTCCAAATGAGGAATGGTCCAATGTTGCAAAAACGACACCAATTACTTGTCCCTCATTATTTAGTACTGGACTACCGCTATTCCCACGATAAACAGGAGCATCCATCATGACAACGGGAAGTCCATCCTTCCAACTTTTTAATTGTATGTAATCTATAATTGTTCCTTGGTTGGCAATTCCATTAAATCGTAGCGGATTCCCTATAAAATAAACTGCTTCCTCCTCCTTAAATGTAAGCTCCTGTGCAAGCTTTAAAGCGGGTAATTGCTGTTCATCTTCTTGTAACTGAAGTACTGCCAAATCAATTTCCGGAAAATCAGCTACCACTTCTGCAGTAAATAAACCGTCCTCTGGAAATCCAATGATTGCCTCGTCCGCTCCTTCAATCACATGATGATTTGTAATAATCATTCCATCATTAGAGACGGAAAAACCTGTCCCTCGGCCATCCTGTGTTTCTACTACTACAATAGCTTGTTTGTATTCCTTAATCTCTGCCTTGGTAGATAATTTCGTGGATGTCATTAAAAATTCAAATATTGGAATAGAAAAGGTTTGTGGAAGTAAGGCACCAACATTTAATACCATTGCTACGACAATAAGCCAAAACGCCCATTTCGGAAATGGACGTTTTGGTGTTTTATTTTCTTTCTCTTTTGCAGCACGAAGAAGCGCTTCCTGACGCGCTTCTTCTACAAGCCGATACAGTTCTTCATCATCAAATTCTTCATACAAATCCTCATCGATAATATCTTGCGTATATGAATCCCGGTCATTAGCATACTGTTTTTCTTTTTCTTCATTGTCCACTTGACCACCCCGCACGATGGGGCATCTACACAGCTTTCATTGTTTTCCCTTGCTGCATCTGATACATCTGATGGTAGATACCTTTTTCCTTAATTAAGCTTGCATGGTTTCCTTGTTCTACTATTTTACCATGTTCCAGAACAAAAATCGCATCTGCTTGCTGAATGGTAGACAATCGGTGTGCAATAACCAAAGTTGTTCGTCCTTTTTTCAAAACTTCGAGTGCACGTTGAATGAGACTCTCTGTTTCAGTATCAATATTTGCAGTCGCCTCGTCAAGAATTAAAATAGCAGGATCAAACGCCAATGCCCTGGCAAAAGAAATAAGCTGTCTTTCTCCTAGCGAAAAAGTACTCCCACCTTCTGTTACCGGCTCCTCATAACCTCCAGGCAGCTTACTTATAAAGCGGTCTGCACCAACTGCCTTTAAAGCCTCTATCGCCATATCACGTGTTATGCCAGGATCATCCATCGTAACATTGGATAGAATTGTACCAGAGAATAAGAATGGATCCTGTAATACAATTCCCATATGCATTCTAACCTGCTGACGGGTCCATTCCTGTGTATCTTTTCCATCAATTAAAATGCGTCCCTCTTGTGGGTCATAAAATCGGAACAATAAATTCATTATTGAACTCTTCCCTGAACCTGTATGCCCAACAAACGCTGCAGTTTCGCCAGCATTAATATGAAAGTCAATATCATGCAATACCTTATTTTCATTGTCATATGCAAAGGTAACATGCTCAAAGGTAATATTCCCATGATATCTGTCCACCGGTTCTATTGATTCGGTTTCGCTTGGATGGTCCATCAATTCGAATACCCTGCTTCCAGCAACTCTTGCCTGTTCAATTAATGGCAGCTGATTCACAATATCAGTTACTGGATTAAATAGCCGATTTAAATAATCTACAAAAGCATATAAAACACCAATTGAAATGACACTGCTGGTTTCAAGTGACGCAGAACCAAAATACCAAATAAAAACAGCAAAAGCTAGGTTTCGAAAGACAGTTACCAAATTATAAGATGTGAGTGCACTTAGTTTTACCAATTTCTTTTGGTAAGTGTAATGTCTTTCATTTAGCACTTCATAATCTGCTGTTGTCTTCCGTTCCCGTCGGAATGCTTGAATAATTGGCATGCCCTGAATGGCTTCGTTTATATTCCCATTGATCTCACTAATTGTCGCACGGATTACTTTGTTATACTTGGCACCAAAATATTTATATACCCTCATCCAGCCATATAGTAATGGAATAATTAATAAGCATAATGCCGCAAGCTTCACATCCAATAAAAATAGTGCTCCAAAAACGCCTGCCATATAAATGACACTGGTCACAATGATAGACAGCACCCGTTCATATAAATCTCGGATTGCTTCCGTATCGTTCGTAATACGGGAAACGATTCTACCAGCCGGCTGATCCACATAATAATGAATTGGAATGCGTTGCGTATGAGAAAAAATATCATTGCGCATTTTCTTCACAATTTGATTAGATGCTTTTTGTAATAAGAAGGTCTGATAAAACTGAAAAACACCCGCAATAATGAGCAACACCATATATAAACCTAATAAAAATAAAATCGGTCCTTTTTCCGGTTGGAAGAAGTGATAAATTTCACCCAACGTTATTTTAGTTGCCCCATAGTTGTGTTTTTCTCCGCCAGTATCAATCACAACATTCTCTCCGTTGACACTGCGTTTTCCTTGTAATGAGACAGCTTCATGAACAAAGTAATACTCCCGTCCAACTTGTAGGATGGTTCCTTCTGAAAGAACGGAATCAGAGGCTGTTACACGATCAGCACGCTTGTAAAACCCGTCATGAAAAGGAATTGCATCCTTTCCGTTATCCGCTTTAACTTCCTGCCAGCTTCCTTCAATTCCAAGAATATGGTCATCAATAATCGTCTTTGCAATGAGTGGACCAGTAAGTTGAAGTACCGTGGCAAACACAAGACAAATTAGTCCAATGATGATGCTCCGTTTGAAATGCAATGCATAACGAAATAAGCGTTGTTCTGTAGAATGTTTCATATTATGCATCCACCTCCCCTTGCTTCAACTGTTGTTGATCGTATTGTTCCTTATACCAGCCATGATTACGCATTAATTCCTCATGGTTTCCTTTTTCGACAATCCTTCCATCGGCAAGAACAAGAATGAGGTCAGCATGAGCAACAGCTGACATACGATGCGCTGCGATAAAGGTTGTTTTATTTTTTCTTTCTTTCCGTAAGTGTTCAATGATTCTTGTTTCTGTTTTGCCATCAACTGCCGACATCGAATCATCCAAAATCAATATATCTGGATTTTTGATGAACGCTCGCGCTAGAGCAACACGTTGCTTCTGCCCTCCGGATAGCGTTACCCCACTTTCACCTACCATCGTATCCAATCCTTCTGGTAACTGATTGATATCATCTAGGAAATGTGCCAGCTCCATCACATGTTTTATTTCTTCATCTGTGGCATCGTCCTTACCAAATTGAATGTTTTCCCGAATGGTTTTAGAGAACATAATTTGATCCTGGGGCACATAGCCAATCCAATTGCGGATTTGCTCCAGACTCAGTTTTTCAATTGGCACACCTGATATTTTAATGTTTCCAGTTATACCAGGGTATTGGCGCAATAATAGTTTAAATAGAGTGGTCTTACCCGCACCTGTCTTCCCGACTATTCCAATGGTTTGCCCTTTCCTCACATCAAAGTCAATGTTGGACAATTGGTTTCGACTCGTATCAGGATAGGAAAAAGACATATCATCAAATTCCAAGTCCGTAACAGAAGCAACCACTTCTGCTTCCGATGCAGACTCCACATCAGCTCGATAATTTAAAATTTCATTCACTCGATCAAGCGATGCATTTCCACGCTGTAATATGTTAATCAATTCACCAACAGCAAACATTGGCCAAATCAACATACCCAAGTACACGTTAAATGTAACGAGGTCACCGAGTGATATACGATTCTCAAACACAAGTAATGCACCATATCCAAGCCCGATTGTATAAGATAGCCCTACTAAAATATTGATCGTTGGCTCAAATAAAGCATCAATTTTTGCTACTGCAATATTTTTGTCATACACATCTTCTGTCATATCTGAGAAGCGCTTTTTATCTTGTTTTTCTTGTACAAATGCCCTAATAACGCGAATGCCACGAATCGATTCCAACACATTATTATTCAAATTACCAAAAGCAGCCTGCGCTTTCGTGAAACGTTCATGAATGACTGCACCATATTTATTCATGACAATCGCCATAATAGGTAATGGAATAAGTGCAGCTAATGTAAGCTTCCAACTAATCGTAAACCCCATGACACCAATAATCATCAGCATAAAAATGCTGGAATCCACTAATGTTAGCACACCAAAACCAGCAGTAAGCGCAATCGCCTTTAAATCATTGGTGCTTCTTGCCATCAGATCCCCTGTCTTAAATTTCCCAAAGAAGGGGGGCGACATTTTTAAAAAATGAGCCATTAACTTACTTCGAATCCATCTTTCTAGAATAACTGCACCACCAAACAATGTGTAATCCCATAAAAAAGAAATACAATAATGCAAAAACGTAAGTAATACATATCCTATTACCAAATAAAATAATAGCTGTCCTGTAAGTGTCTCGAATTGAATATAATCGATTGCCATCCCAACTAATTTTGGAGGAATTAATCCAATTGCACTTGCAATAATCAATGCAATGATTGCAAATGTATACCTTCTCCAATAATGCTTAAAAAACCAATCTAAGTTTTTAAATACCTGAAACATATAATCATCTCTTCTCTCTTTCTGATTCACAACAAATTCAGCAAAAAATGCTAACCCGTTCACACCACCCTCAGCGATCAAACATAAAAAGAGCACACGCCCGTGACGTATGCTCCATAATATGCGTAAAAAAACGCACGTATCCTATGAAAGTCAAAAAGGCCACAGTGTAACGTGACCCTCTATTCTTAATTAAAATATGTACGCAGAAATTATCTGAAGTATATATTTATCCGCTGAAGGTCACAAAAATGTATTAAATTTGTAAATGACTGTAAAGCTAATTTCTTTTCCATGTTCATGACCTCCTTCCAGTTTTTTAAATTCTTATAAATTATAGTGTTTAACAAATTATTTGTCAATAGTGTTTTTCGGCAAAAAATTAGCGAGCACGATTTTACACTGTGCTAGCTTCGAACACCACAAGAATGACCTGTCTTGATTGTGGCATGTATTCAAGCTTGTCCCTTCGACCATTCTAAGACGTTCTGATTCCCACATGATATATTTACCTTAACCATCGATTTGCTTGCTGCCTTTATCATAAATAATTGAGACGAATGTCATTAAATCTTTGTTTCCTCATTTGATTTCTTATTTAAGCCTAAGTGAATCAAACGTTTTATTTTATCAAGAGGCACTTTTGTTGCTTGGGAAATTTCTTCGATGGATACTTGTGGGTTTTTCCCTACAAACTGACGAACTTTTGCACTCACATCCAAACATGTTGGACACATGGTAAATGGACTGCTTGACATTGGTTCATGACATAATCGACAATTTCGAACAAATACTCCCATTAAATCACCCCTTATTTAATGTTAATTATAGATTACACGAAAACTCTGTAAATTTCAATAACATTTTAGAATTTTTTGAAAAATGGTTCTTTCGTCATATAACACAGTTTACACGCTTATTTATTAATTATAATACGAATTTTTAACGAAAAACTATCATATTGTCATATAAATAGTTATCACTATACGAATACAGTATTTATTGCTATATTTTTAACAAACGTTTTTTTATCGACAAGAAACAGCAGGATTCCAAATAAATATTTTCCAAAGGGGTTTTTTAGTATGCATTTAGAAGAAATGTTAAAATTTAATGAAGAATTTGTATCTGGTAAACAATATCAGCAATACGAAACAGACAGTATTCCAAATAAACGAATGGTTGTTTTTACTTGTATGGAATCACGTTTGGTTGAATTACTGCCAAAGGCATTAAATATTCAAAATGGTGATGTGAAAATGTTAAAGAATGCAGGTGCAATCATTCGCAAACCATTTGACAGCATTATGAAAGGAATCTTAATTGCCGTGTTTGAATTGCAAGCAGAAGAAGTTGTCGTCATCGGCCATCATGATTGTGGTATGTCACACGTAGATCCAGACGCGCTTGTCCAAAAAATGGAGGATAAAGGCATCAAGAAAGAAACATTGACAGACTTGCAGCATGCAGGAATCAATTATTTTGATGAATTTCACGGCTTTGATACAGTGGAAGAATCTGTTATGCAAAGCGTATCCATCATACGTAACCATCCCCTGTTGCCAAAACATGTCAAAGTACATGGCTTAGTCATTGACCCACATACTGGAAAAGTGGATGTCGTTACGAAAGACCAAGATTGAAAGTGATAGAAATATAAGTGAACCTTCCAACTGGAGGGTTCTTTTTTTGTGTTTCCATTCGCAGTTATATCCAGCATCAGGATTCCAGAAACGGATCATTTATTTAACTGAAAGTCATTTATTCCCTAAAAAAGGATAAAACGACATCACCTCCACATACTACAGATATATTATTTTTTAAAGGACGAATAACTATATGCGCAGAAGAAAAGTAAAACAAGGTTTTTTTCCAACTACCATAAACCAACTAAAAGAAACATTGGAAAAACAATTCGAAAATAATTCGGATTTAATGTTTTCAAGTTTTACCCACCAAGGAAAGAAGCTTGCTGTCTTTTACATTCCTTATCAGATAGAGTCTAATAAATTGGAGAAATTACTGAAAACCCTGCTTTCCGAGGAAAAAGAATGGACAAGTGAAACATTATTAAATGAAATTCCACTCGGCTCAGGTAAAAAAACATCGGATTTACAACAAATATTAACCAAACTCATTGTTGGTGAAATATTTATTTATATTGAAAATGAGAACGAAGCAATCTCCTATCAAGAGGAAAGTAGAGAGAAGCGAAATTTAGAAAAAGCGGAAACAGAATCACTGGTTTTAGGTCCTAAAATTGCATTTACCGAATCACTGGAGACAAATTTGAATATCATTCGCTGGGAAATACGTTCTCCCGATCTTGTCTTGGAAGAATTAACAATTGGAAAAGATCTTCCTTGTAAAGTGCGAATGATTTATTTAAAAACTGTTGCCAATGATCAGGACATCCAGACGATGCGCCAGCGTTTACAGGATTTGGATGTTGACATGGTAGAAGATGCAGCAGTCCTGGCACAGTATATCGAAGATTCGGAGACTAATTTATTTCCGCAATTGGAAACAACGGAATTACCAGACCGATTTATATTTGAAATCAATGAAGGGAAGGTTGGCGTACTAGTCGAAAATAGTCCGACTGGAATCCTCGCACCCGCTACCATTTTTAGCTTTTTAAAATCGACTGAGGATTTATATATGCGCTGGCAAACCGGGTCTTTCTTACGCCTCCTTCGTATGATTGCAATATTTTTATCTATTATTATTACCCCTTTATATGTCGCCATTGTAAGCTTTCATTATGGGATTATTCCTACACAATTACTTGTGTCCATTGGAAAGTCTCGTGCAGCTGTTCCTTTTCCCCCACTTGTTGAAGCATTATTATTAGAATTCTTAATTGAATTGCTGCGAGAAGCTGGGGCTAGACTTCCTACCAAGGTGGGACAAACAATGGGTATTGTTGGGGGTATTGTAATTGGACAGGCAGCGGTAGATGCGGGATTAACGAGTAATATATTAATCATTGTTGTAGCTATGAGTGCGCTAGCTTCCTTTACTGCACCGAGTTATTTACTTGGAACAACGGTTCGACTCGTACGTTTTCCGCTTATTCTTTTGTCCGGATTTCTTGGGTTTTACGGATTGATGTTTGGGCTATGCCTATTAATTATCCATATGCTGCGAACGAAATCCTTAGGGCATTCTTATTTAATACCAGTGTACCCTTTAAATATATCTGATTTTTTGGGCGTCTTTATACGGTTGCCCATTCGCTATAACTATAAGCGAATGGAATCCTATCATCCGAAAAAATTATTCCGTTTTCCCAAAAAAGAAGCATTGGGTAAAAAACATATGAAGAAATAGGTGACTGTCTTGCAAATCAATATGGCAATCGACAATAAAATCAGCAGCTTCTATTTGTTTTTTATCATTACGAGCATCCAAATTGGAGTCGGCATCATGGGGGTTCCAAGATTCATCTTTAAAGTAGCGCATCAGGATGCTTGGATTTCCATCCTCGTTACTTTAGTATGGATGCTTCTTGTAATCCAAGTGATGCTGATGATTCTTAAACAATATAAAAATGCAGACTTATATGGGATTCAGGTAGATTTATTCGGGAAATGGATTGGTAAATTATTAGGTACCGTTTATATCTTTTTCTACTTTGTTTCCCTTGTTACCGTCTATCTAAATTATATCGAAGTCGTTCATGTGTTTTTATATCCGACATTAAGCCCGTTTGTTATGGCGATCTTATTAGCCTTCTTAGCATTATATACTGTTATGGGAGGTTTTCATGTCGCAGTTGGCATCTCTTTTATTTTCTTTTTTCTCCCGCAATGGTTATGGTTTTTATTGTACGATCCCATATCAAGAATGGATTTCGATCATTTTCTGCCGATGTTTGATGCTTCCTTTACACAAATTATGAAAGGGGCAAAGGTAACCATCTACTCGGTTCTCGGCTTTGAGATTTTATTTTTCATCTATCCATATCTCTCCAATAAGAAGAAAGTCAGAAGGTCTGCTTTTTGGGCTGTTTCCTTTTCTTCATTCGTCGTTATGACCTGTACTGTTATTTCAATTGGCTATTTTAGCCCACATGATTTATCAGATGTGAATTGGTCCGTAATCACCTTGTATAAAAGTGTTTCCTTTTCATTTATTGAAAGACTCGATTATATTGTAGTGGTTGAATGGATGATGATTGTGCTGCCTAATTTAGTACTGCTCCTTTGGGTTATTTCCCAAGGTTTAAAGCGGATTTACAATGTACCCCCTAAATATAGCCTATACATTATTTCAGCTATTTGTGTCCTGCTTGCCTCCATTATTAAAAAATATGACACCATTCATTTCATCACTAATTTTATTGCAAAGTTTGGATTTTGGCTTGTATTTATTTACCCGTTTTTCTTATTACTTTTTGTCTGGATAAAAAAATTACTGTTTCGTAAGGAGTCCTCACAAAATGCTTAAGCATTTCGTTCTATTCGGTTTATTATTAAGTACGCTGACGGGATGTATTGCAGCCCAAGAAGTGGAAAGTCTTGGAATTATTAATGCACGAGGTGTAGATGAAATAGATGAAAATGTAATCGAGACAACGCTTATCTTATTCCAATTTGACTCGCAATCTGATCAAATTACCAAAAAGGTCAGTGGACAAGGTGCAACCGTCAAAAGCGCATTAAATGATGCCAACCGTGAATCCAACTTTAAGCTGGCACCCGGTAAAATCGAGTTGGAAATATACGGAAAAGAGACAGCTGAGGGAGGTATTTTCAACTATTTGGATACCCTAAATCGGGATGCAACGATACCTGATAATCTCAATATTGCAATCAGTGATACGACAGCAAAAGCGTTATTGTCTTTAAATAAAGAAGATGTTGCCATGAATCTTGGACAATATTTACATCGCATTATTGCTGAGAGCTCCTCGGATCACTTATTTCCAAGGGTAACGCTCCAGGACTTTATTAGTCATTTGTATGATGTAGGAAAAGATCCTGTATTACCTATATTTGAGATTCACGATAATTTACCAAAACTTTCAGCCATTGGTTTGATGCAAGATGACAAATTAATGGGCTCTCTTCCAAGTTCAGATATTAATCTATTCAATATGCATATGGAAACGGTAAAAAAAGTAATTCTCAATTTGGATATTCCAGTCCAGCCATTCGAGAAATACTTGGAAAAAGAAGATTTTATACGGATTGACAGTGATGTACTCCATACTTCATCGAATTTAATTAAAAGCAGGTCAAAAACTACGTTGATGGATAAAGATGCATTAAAATTTAAAACAAAGCTCAGTGTAAAGCTGGATTTACTGGAACTGTCTGAAAAAATATTATTAACGGATAAACAGGTCATAGATATTTTGGAAAAAGAGTTTGAAAAAAATATTATTTCCCGATATGAAACGATACTTGCAAAAATGCAGGAACTTAACACGGATGCTTTTGGCTATGGTACCATTTACCGCATACATGCTAAAAAGAATAAATTAAGCGCGGCAGAATGGCGCAAACTTTTCCCAAACATTCAAGTTGATTTTCAAATTGACGTGGAAATCATTCAGCATGGTTCCATTATGTAAGCATATAGTGAAACTTCAATCAGTGGAGGCTTACAGCCAGTTAATCTGTGATAAAAAAAGGATGCCCGACATATGACAAAATATGCCGCGCATCCTTTCTTTTTACGATATCATCATCACTTATTCCCGCTCAGATTCTGATTCATCGCCATTTCCAGTATCACCATTCCCATTGTCAGAAACCAATCCAGCAAGTACATGTACGCGTAAGATAAATCCGACGAGTTTATCTTCTTCATTTACAACTGCTAGTGGATATTTGGTTTCCAAAGCTTTCGGGATTAAGTCATTGACATATTCATCCTGCTGCACAATGGTGAAATCTTGCTGTAAGACATCCTCTAAAGATTTCTTTTCCTTAATTCCAGCTATTGCGTCATCAATCGTAACTATTCCTTTCACACGTCGTTGACGATCAACTGCAAATACACTCGAAATGCCGTTCTCCTTCATTTCCTTAATTGCAACATTCAAGCCATCCTTTGTTGAAACAAGTGCGTTTGGAGCAATCATCACATTTTCAGCTTGAATGACCTTTGAACGATCAATATCTTTAATAAACTCAGAGATGTATTCGTTCGCTGGCTTTTCAATGATTTCTTCAGGTGTACCAACTTGGACAACCTTTCCATCTTTCATCACCGCAACTCGATCCCCAAGTTTAAAAGCCTCGTTCACATCATGGGTGATAAATATAATGGTCTTTTGTAGACGATCCTGAATATCTAGTAATTCCAACTGCATTTCTCTTCTAATGAGTGGGTCCAGTGCACTAAATGGTTCGTCCATTAAAAGAATATCTGGATCATTTGTCAATGCACGGGCAAGTCCAACACGCTGCTGCATCCCACCGGAAAGCTCATCCGGATATTTCTCCTCATAGCCTTTCAGACCAACAATCTCAATATTCTTCATTGCTATTTTGCGTCGTTCTTCTTTGGAAACATTTCGTACTTCCAAACCATATTCTACATTAGCTAAAATGGTACGGTGGTTAAACAAACCAAAATGCTGAAACACCATTGCCACTTTTTCTTGGCGAACTTTTTTTAATTGATGTTTATTACTCGTAACGATATTTTCCCCATCAATATAGATTGCACCATCTGTTGGTTTATTTAATAGATTAAAGCAGCGAATTAAGGTAGATTTCCCACTACCGGACAGGCCCATAATAACAAATACTTCTCCTTTTTTTATGTCAAAAGAAGCATCATATACTCCTACTGTATGACCTGTTTTTTCTAGTATTTCACTTTTTGACATACCTTCTTTAACCATAGGAATAACTGATTTAGGTTTGGGGCCAAATATTTTAGATACGCCATCTAATTTAATTTGTGTTGTCATTTATCTCCCCTCCTGTGTCGCTGTAATTTATCAGCGATTCCATTTGTGATGCGGTCAATAATGATTGCCAGGAATACGATACTGATACCAGCCTCGAACCCAAGCGCAATATCTATCCGGTTAATGGAAACAAGCACCTGCTCCCCTAACCCTTTTGCTCCGACCATGGAAGCAATAACTACCATTGCCAAAGCCATCATGGTTGTTTGGTTTACACCAGCCATAATTGTAGGCATTGCTTGTGGCAATTGAACCTTACGAAGCATTTGCCATTTCGATGAACCGAAGGACTGTGCAGATTCTATCACTTCCTTATCCACACCGCGAATGGCTAACTCCGTTAATCGAATAACTGGTGGAAGAGAGTAGATTAAAGTTGCAAAAATCGCTGAAACATTCCCTAATCCGAAGAAAAATATAGCAGGTATTAAATATACAAAACTTGGCATCGTCTGCATGGCATCCAATATAGGTCGCATAACTGTTGAAAAGCCTTTACTAAATGCCATCCATACGCCAAGAGGAATCCCAATTAATAAGGAAATAATCACTGCTGCTAAAACGATAGCTATTGTCGTCATCATGTCTTCCCATAAACCAAAGGATCCAATTAAAAAGATAAAGATCCCGTACAACACTCCTGAAAATAGGGTGCGAAAATACCATCCTAATAAAAAGATAATTAAAATAAACAGCCACCATGGCATCATATTTAGAAAAGCATCGATACCATGTATGGTTCTAGAAGCGATTAAAAAGATAAAATCAAAAAACCCTTCTAATGAACTTGCTAGAAAATCTACAAAATCACTTACATAATCTCCTAAGTTCGTGCGTATATCGGGAAAGCTTATCATAAGCTCACTGCAACAAAGGCAGCTCTCACACTCCTTTTTTCTGAAATTTTTAGGAAGAAAAGCAGCCAACCAAGTGGTTGGCTGCCCTGCCAAATTACTTCAAAGCATCCTTCACTTTTTTAGCAATATCCTCATCCAACCAAGCGGTCCAAAGATCTTCATGCTCTTTCATCCACCATTCAGCCGCTTCTTCAGCAGATGCATCATTATCTTCCATATATGCTAATGCTTCTTCTGTTAATTCACTGCTAGTTTCATAGTTTTTTAAGAATTCTACTACTTCTGGAGCTTGGTCTGGCATATCCTTATGCACTGCCACCACTACATCATTCGGAGGAAACTCTGTACCCTTTGTTTCATTCCACGTGTCTAAATCAAATTCTGGTTCTTCTAATAGTGTTAAGTCATATTTTGCTGTAATTGCTGTTGGAGACCAGTAATAGCCTACCCAGCCCTTTCCAGCTTTATATGCCGCTACCAAGTCTGCAACCGCTGCAGAATCTGAACCAGGCATAAAGTTATTCAATGTTTCATCTAAACCATATGTTTTAAACTTTTCGTCAATTGCGTCGGCAACTTCCCAACCACTCGGTGCATTGATAACACGTCCGCGTCCTGGATCTTCCGGATCTTCAAATACCTCTGGATATTTCTTCAAATCTTCAACTGTTTTTAAATCTGGTGCCATTGGCTCAATTCCACGTTCTGGATCTCCCTCAATGACATAAGTAGGAACGTATAGGCCTTGATTATTATCATCGAAGTTCGTGGATAATTTCTCAATATCACCGGCATCTATCGCCTCTTCATACACTTCCTTAATATTGTCTGTCCACACTTCCATATAAACATTAATATCACCTTCTCGCAGACCTTGAATTGTCGCTGCGGTTGAACCTGCTGTCACATCTGTTTTATAACCAAACCCTTCTTCAACAATGGTTTGTGCTACGTGATTATGAACCCGGATACTATCCCAGCCCGCGTCAGCAAATACAATTTTGTCAATTTCACCATCACTACTTGAACCGCTGCAGGCAGCAAGAACAAGAGCAACTAATCCAATACATAAAACTGCAATCTTTTTCATTCTATTACCCCTTTAATTTTTTTGAACTCCATGCATCCGTTTAGCCAGGTAACAATCCAAAATTCTTATCAAGCTAAATCATTTAGACTTCTATCGTCTAAATGTAATACCAATAATAATGATTAGTAAAAAATCAATTAGACTGGAAATGTAGCAGATAAAACCGAAGATGAATCGTGTAGAAAAGGCTGATGGGATCAGATGGATATACCATTTTTAAGCTTATCGAATAACTGGATTTGAAGCAAACAGGCTATGCATGGATAAAAACGAATTATTCCCAATCTCCATGGTTGTGTGTAACTTAACCATCTGTTTACAAGCATATACGCTTAATAACTGCCTATAACGCAACATTCCCCTAATTTTCTAAATGCTTATCTATTTATTCCCCCGAAAAAATATAATAAACATCAAAAAACCACATGTTTCGACACATGTGGTTAGATATACTAATAAATACTTCCATTTCCTTATTTTTTTACTTGTTTAATTATATTTACGACCTGTTCCAGGGATTCTTCACTTTTATATGTCTGCATACGATCTTTCATCATCTCACCGTATTCTTTTAGCTCATGTAATTCCTGCACAAGTGTTTCCGAAGTAAGGTTCTCCTCCTCCAGCATCCGGGCAAAACGTTTTTCTTGGAATGCATTGGCATTAACGATTTGGTCTCCCCTGCTGGCACTACGCGATAAAGGGATAAGCAGCATAGGGATTCGTAACGCCAAAAACTCAAAAATAGCATTTGACCCTGCACGTGACACAACAAAATCTGTTGCTGCCAAAAGATCCTTTAATTCTTTCTGCACATATTCAAATTGTTTATAACCTGTTTGTTCAACTGTTATATCGACTTTTCCTTCACCGCATATATGAATCACTTGAAAGCTCTTTAAAAGAATTGGCAGGCTCTCTCTGATTGATTCATTAATTTTCTGAGCGCCACCACTACCTCCCATAACCAAAAGTACGGGCTTAGACCGGTCAAAACCACAAAGAGCTAATCCTGTATCCTTGTCTCCTTGAAATAATTCCTGACGAATAACCGCACCAACATATTCTGCTTTTCTTTCAGGCAGGAATTGCATCGTCTCGGAAAATGTCGCTAATACCTTTTTAGTAAAAGGTATGGACAGCTTGTTGGCCAGTCCAGGGGTATAATCTGATTCATGAATAACAGCTGGTGTCCGCCGTAATTTAGCAGCCATGACCACTGGAACGGACACAAAGCCTCCTTTTGAGAAAATAACAGCTGGCTTCTTTTTCCCAATAATTTTCCACGCTTGTAAGGTCCCTTTTAATACTTTAAATGGGTCCTTTACATTCTCAATCGACATATAGCGTCTTAGCTTACCAGTGGAAATTGGATGGTATGTCACTCCTTCCACCTGTTCAATTAACTTTTTTTCGATTCCGTCCTTGGAACCAATATAATCAATCTCCCAGCCTTCCTGCTGAAAAACTGGAATCAAGGCCAGATTTACAATAACATGGCCGGCTGTTCCACCGCCTGTAAATAAAATACTTTTATTACTCATTTCAATGGACTTCCTTTCTTTCTAAATCCAGTTTTAAAAGGTATAATTGATTAAGTTTCTTTAAACACCCCACACCGTTCACTAGCTATTTATGAAGTCTACATAGGAAAAGGAAGAGTAAAATGTATGAAACATCTAATCTAAAGGAAAAACTGAAATTATTTTCGATTATTTTAATTCCCATTTTAATTACCCAGGTCAGTATGTATTTGATGAATTTCTTTGATACGGTAATGTCTGGCAGAGTCAGCCCGCAAGACTTAGCAGGTGTTGCCATTGGATCCAGTCTCTGGGTACCCATATTTACTGGTGTTAATGGTATTCTTATTGCAATCACACCTATTATAGCGCATTTGGTTGGCGCTGGGAAAACAAAAACAGTGCCGGAAAAAGTACAACAAGGTATTTTTCTCGCAACATTACTGGCTTTTATTATTCTTGTAATTGGTACATTTGTATTAAATCCGGTCCTCGATGCAATGGATTTGGATGTTCAAGTGAAACATATCGCGAAATATTATTTAATTTCACTTGCGGTTGGAATTATACCGCTCTTTATCTTTAATACGTTACGGGCTTTTATGGATGCACTGGGTAAAACACGAACTTCTATGCTTGTCATTTTAATTTCATTACCGCTGAATGTATTTTTTAATTATATCTTTATTTTTGGGAAGCTTGGATTACCAGCTTTTGGTGGTGTCGGTTCTGGAATAGCAACTGCCATTACCTATTGGATTATATGTATCATTGCTTTTATATTGTTAAAAAAATTAGAGCCATTTCGAAGCTATCATTTATTCACCGGTTGGGCTATGCCTTCCTTGAAAGCTTGGTTAGAACAGTTAAAAATTGGTGTGCCCATTGGATTTGCGATCTTTTTTGAAACGAGCATTTTCTCTGCTGTAACATTATTAATGAGCGCGTACAGTACGTATACGATTGCAGCACATCAGGCAGCAATTAACTTTGCTTCGTTACTTTATATGATTCCACTCAGTGTAGGTATGACCTTAACGATTTGTGTCGGCTTTGAGGCAGGTGCAAAACGATTTTTCGATGCCAGACAATATGGATATATCGGCTTATCCAGTGGGATATTCATCGCTGTCTTCGCTGGGCTTGTACTGTTCCTATTTAATGAGCCGATTGCTGGGTTATACAATACCAACCCTGAAGTGATTCAGTTAACAAAACAATTCATTTACTTTGCAATCTTCTTCCAGTTGGCAGATGCATTTGGCGCACCAATTCAAGGTGCATTACGTGGCTATAAGGATGTTAATATGACGTTTATTATGGCGCTTGTATCCTATTGGGTTATTGGACTTCCAACAGGGTGGCTATTAGCCAATTATACAGATCTTGGTCCATTTGGATATTGGGTAGGATTAATCGTAGGTTTAAGTTTTGGAGCTGTTGTACTATTGTTCAGACTCCTACATTTACAAAAGAAAAACATAGAAAAAGCTGGCAGTATCCTATCTTCATAACAAAGAAAAATCCACGAAGCACATCAAGCTTCGTGGATTTTTTTATATCAATATCAGCCTTCTAGCAATAGGTCATATGGGTCTTCCAGCAGCTGTTTAATTCGTACGAGGAATTGTACAGCATCTTTACCATCTACAATACGATGATCATAGGACAGTGCTAGATACATCATCGGACGTACCTCAATCGTATCATCAGGCATGACCATCGCACGTTTCTGGATATTGTGCATGCCAAGTATACCTACCTGTGGTGCGTTCAGAATTGGTGTGGACAACATGGATCCAAAAATACCACCATTTGTAATCGTAAACGTTCCACCTTGCAAATCACTCAATGCCAATTCCTTATTACGTGCCTTTTTACCAAGGTTACCAATTTCGCGTTCAACACCAGCGAAATCCAGTCTATCTGCGTCACGTACAACTGGAACAACTAATCCATCCTCTGTTGATACAGCGATACCGATATCGTAAAATTTCTTAATAACCAATTCATTCCCTTGAATTTCAGCATTTAACAATGGGAAATCTTTTAGTGCACCAACTACAGCTTTTGTGAAAAAGGACATAAAGCCAAGTTTAACACCATGCTTATCTACAAACTTATCTTTGCGTTGTGCACGAAGATTCATAACAGCTGTCATATCTACTTCATTGAATGTAGTAAGCATCGCAGCATTATGCTGTGCATCTACCAAACGGCTAGCTATTGTCATCCGGCGACGTGACATTTTCACGCGTTCAACTGGCTTATCGAATTCTGTTTTCTCAGCATCAGCAGCAGCTGGTTTTTTAGCAGGCTTGGAGGCAGGCTTTTCTTGCGCACCTTTAGCTGCTTGTTCTACATCCTCAGGACGCACTCTTCCAAGTGGATCTTTCACAGGTACAGCACTTAAATCAATATTTAACTCACGTGCTCGCTTTCTCGCAGCAGGTGAAGCAATAACATCATGTTTATTCGATTCTTCTGGTTCTTCCTTCTTCTCTTGCTTTACAGCTTCTGTTTTTTCTGGTGCTGGTTCTTCTTTAGCTGGTGCATCCTTTGCTTCAGGTTCTTCAGCAGGTGCGCCTGCTTCACCATTTTCGTCCAGCTTCCCGATAACATCGCCAACTTCCACATCCTCACCTTCACCAAGGATGATTTCAGTTACAACACCTGTAAAATCAGAGTTTACTTCAACGTTTACTTTATCGGTTTCCAATTCCACGATTGGATCACCTTTTTCAATCTTGTCGCCGACTTTAACAAGCCACTCGGCAATCGTACCTTCTGTTATGGATTCTGCTAGTTCTGGTATCTTGATTTCTTTCACTTGGATTCTCCTCCTAATGTCGGATTAATTGCTTTTTGCACGATATGATTTTGTTTTGATTTGTGAACATTTGGTTCGCCAACTGCTGGTGAAGAACGATCAGGTCGCCCTACATAACGAAGCTTTTGTCCTTCTTTCAGTAGACCTCGTACCTCATCCTTAATAAAGTTCCAGGCACCCATATTTTTTGGTTCCTCTTGAACCCAGACAATTTCTTCAACCTCCGGCAAATCTTTTAATTCTTTTTCCAATTCCTTTTTCGGGAATGGATAGATTTGCTCTACACGCAGCGCACGAAGCCATCCAAAGCTTTCATCCGACTGTTCCATTGCATCTTCAATATCCACCATTACTTTTCCACTACCAAGTAGAAGTCTTTTTGCGTTCTTCTTACTAACCTTTAAGTTAGGTTGATTGCGTAATGGTTGGAATGTACCGTCTGTAAATTCCTTTGCATCAGAAGCAATTCTCATATTACGTAACAAACTGCTTTTCGGTGTCATCAGTACAAGCGGACGCGCCTCTACTTGACCACGCATTGCTGCCTGTCTACGAAGCAAATGGAAAAATTGTGCAGAAGATGTAGCATAGGCAACAATCCAGTTGTTTTCAGCAGCAAGCTGTAAGAACCGCTCTAAACGAGCACTGGAATGTTCCGGCCCTTGCCCTTCATAACCGTGCGGCAATAGCATAACCATATTCGATTTATCGCCCCATTTTGCACGTGCAGACGAAATGAATTGGTCAAAGATCACCTGTGCAGCATTTGCAAAATCACCAAATTGCGCTTCCCAAATAACGAGTGTTTCTGGTGAATGAACGCTATATCCATATTCAAAGCCTAGAACACCAGCTTCAGATAGCGGACTATTTCTGATATCGAAGGATGCTTTTGTTTCTTCCAAATGATGCATCGGACAAAATTTTTCATTTGTTTCGATATCATTTAAAACAGCATGACGATGCGCAAAGGTTCCTCGTTCAGAATCCTGACCAGTTAAACGAATCGGAATACCATCCTGCAGAATGGAAGCATAGGTTAAAGCTTCACCAGTACCCCAGTCCGCTTTATTTCCTTCATTCAATGCATCTTTACGTCTCTTCAAAATACGCTCCAGCTTTTTATTAGGATGGAAAGATGCCGGACGTTCCAATAGACCTTCATTTAACTTTTGAAGTGTTTCCAAAGGAACAGCAGTATCATATTTATCCAAACCATTTGCCAAAGCGGATGGCATGGTCTTATCTTCAGATGTCTCTGCATTCTCTTCTTTTAAACTTTCATAGATATTTCGCAAATCTTCTTGGACTTTTTCTTTCATACCTTTTAAGTCATCCGTAGCGAGAACACCTTTTTCTTCCAAGTCTTTAGCAAAGACCTCTGTTACAGATGGATGGTTGTCGATTTGTTTATAGAGCAGCGGCTGTGTCATACGCGGCTCATCCATTTCATTATGTCCATAACGTCTATAACCAACCAAATCAATCAATATATCTTTATTGAATTTCTGACGATACTCATACGCAATACGAATCGCTGATACACATGCGATTGGATCATCAGCATTGACGTGAATAATTGGTATTTCAAACCCTTTTGCCAGGTCACTTGCATATCTAGTAGAACGGCCATCCGTATGATCAGTCGTATAACCTACTAGATTATTAGCAATAATATGCAATGTACCACCGGTTGTATAGCCAGGTAGATTACTTAAATTTAACGTCTCCGCAACAACACCTTCACCTATAAACGCTGCATCCCCATGAATTAATACTGGAATAGCCTTATTCATATCTTGCTTAGGATAACCTGCGTTTGTGCGATCGTCCTGTGCAGCTCTTGCAAACCCTTCTACAACCGGGTTTACAAATTCCAAGTGGGACGGGTTATGTGCTAACGTAATTCTTGTGGTTGTTTCATCACCATGTTTTACTTCCTTCACAGCGCCAAAGTGGTACTTCACATCTCCACTCCAGCCGTAATTGATACCAGTAGATCCTTCAGATGGAATCAATTCCTTATCAGGTGAATGGTGAAATTCAGAAAATATAATATCTAATGGTTTACCAAGCACATGCGCAAGCACACTTAATCTACCACGGTGTGCCATTCCCATCATAATATTTTCAACCTTATCATTTGTCGCATGTTTAACAATATGATCAAGCATTGGTACCATTGTTTCCAAGCCCTCTATTGAAAAACGCTTTTGTCCTACAAAGGTTTTTTGCAGGAATTCTTCAAAGCCTTCTACATGAGCCAAACGGTTTAGCAACTGCTTTCTTTCTTCATTTGGCATTGATATTCTCGCATTACCAGTTTCCACAAAATCTAAAAGCCAATTACGTTCCTCATCATTGTGGACATGATCAAATTCAAATGCCATTGTTCCTGTATAATATTTTTTCAACTTTTGAATAGCTTCAAGTGCATTTGTTGCATCCTTTGGCGCTTTTTCCCAAAGCCAGGATGCTGGAATACTTTTTAAATCCGCTTCCGTTAAGTCGTACGATTTTGGATCAACCAGATCAGATTGACGTTCCTTTTGCAGTCCAACTGCATAAATATCCGCTTCCAAATGTCCATAACGACGAATAGCCTCAACCAATTTCATTGCTGAGGTTAATTTCTTTACATCTTTTATGGATGAAGCCCCTGATTCCTCCAATACTTGCTTTTCCTTATCGTGCATCCAATCCGGCGCACCATGTTGATCAAATAATTCTTTGATAGATGAATCGACTGATTCGGGATCATTCGTGTACAGCTCAAATTGTTCTTCCAAATAACCGATATTCGGTCCAGAAAATCTTGCCCAGAATCTTTCAGCAGATTCTTCGTTTTGTCCCACGTCTCCTACCCCCATTAGCTTTCTCCGTTGTATACGGCTGGATTGTTACAAACAATTGGATGAAGTCTTCTACATCAAATCCCAATCATGCCGCGCTTCCCCTAAATAAACGAGCATATCTTGTCATTTTCTTTTTCGCATAAAAAAGACTGGGTTCGACCAAGAATGTTGTCTCATGTCAAGACAATACGATTGGGACGCTTCGGACTCCCCCATTTTCACCCATCTTCCATTATAGAACGCAAGGTGGACTTCATCAACTAATATACCTTATTTATTTCAAGTGAACAATAGTTACTTCCACGCGCCATTTAATAAGGAAAAACCCATGCTTTTTTACATCTGTTTTTCAGTTGAATTCATCCTTAAATGATGCAATATTTCTTTCCCACTTTACGCGAATGGATCGAAGTCCTTCTGATACACAAGCCATTCCTAAAACGGTCATTTTAAACGATTCGGAGGATTTTCATTATTACTGGGTTCACTTTAGCTGCAACATCCGTTATAATAAGAGCATACTAATCATTAAATACAAGTGTGTCTCACGTACATAGAGATTATTTAAAGGAGGAAACAGCATGAAATTAGCACTAATTCTAGGAGTAGCAGTTGTTTTCATTACCTCATGCTTTACATCTGCACATGAAGCAAAGCCAGGTGTACCAAAAAACAATCAGTAATAAATATTAAAACCGCCAAACATATCAAACGTATGCTTGGCGGTTTTTTCATGTGAGATTTGGAAATCCCTGCTGTCGTAACACTTCATATATAATAATTGCTGCCGTATTGGACAGATTTAAAGACCGTACCTTTTCATTCATGTGAATTCGTAGACAGTAATCCTCTTTACCTTCTAATAGTGAAACTGGTATCCCATTTGTTTCACGACCAAATACAAAAAATAAATCCTCAGATGAATCACTAAAATCATAATCCGTATAATGCTTGGTGCCAAAGTTTTCAATATAATAAAATATACCATTTGGATTCGCTTTATAAACCTCTTCCAAAGACTGATGTTCTACTATATCGACATGCTTCCAATAATCAAGTCCAGCACGACGAAGCATTTTATCTTCGGTTGAAAAACCAAGTGGATGGACTAAATGAAGGGTCGTATCTGTCGCTAAACAGGTACGGGCGATATTTCCCGTATTAGCAGGTATTTCCGGTTGATATAAAACAATATGCAAACTCATCATTCATTCTCCTTGCTGTCACAACTTATAACTATCCTAGTATAGCATTTATTCGCCAATCCGGAAAAATTTATATTGAATTTCAGGTGTATAAGCTGTTGAATCTTCATAGGTCCAATATCGATTACGACTATTATCTGTATGGGCATTTACCAAAGGCATACCATAGGCATCTTTGTTAACTACAATTGTTGTATGATCCCATCTGCCATCTCCCTGAAAGTCATAGCAAATGACATCACCTGGCAGCAGCTGGTCTGCTGATTCTACTGCAACACCCTGTAAACCATTATTCGCAGCACTTAAATACCAACGCATGGCATTAGCAACAGACCAGCTAAAGCTCCATGATTTCCCGCTATACCACCAGCCCTTTTCACGAACAGGTGCACCATGCATTGGTGCGCCGCCCGCATGCAAGCATTGCGAAATATAATTTGTACAATCTACATCAAAATGTTCATATGCTGGATTGTAACTATTCCACCAGCGTTCTGCATACTGAACTGCAGACAATCGGTCATATTCAAAACGGCTATCGTTTTTTTCGCGGCGTTCAAATGGGAGCTTGGGATTTGAATGTGACTGATGTCGTTCCAATGCAGACACGCGATGATGCTGATGAATTTCACCTGACTTAATTCCAAAACGACATGGAAATATCTGCTCTTCTTCATAATAATAATTTTTTTGTTTAATTAGCAGGCGAAGATGCATACGATACTGATAGGAAGCATTTTCACGCTCACAATTATCCAGCTTGGACGCCTTCCCTCGTACTCGAACAATATATGCGTCTCTCTTTGCAAGTTGAGCTATCTTCTTACCCCACCACTCATTTGGATCTCCTTCATCAGATAACTTCTTTATCCACCATGCTTTTAATTCATCCATAACAAAACCCCTCCAGTTCCAATATATGACGGGAAGGGTTTTCCAATATCTAAAACACATTAATTTTTTTCTACGAGTATTTCTTCTTGAAATAAACTATTTTCCATTTCCACAATGACCTGTTCATCTTTTTCCTTTTCCATTGCTGTTCGAATTGCCTCTAGAGCTTCTTCCGTACCAATTTTACCAAGTGACCATGCAGCGGTACCTCTTATAACAGGACGTGGATCTTCACGCATGACAATCGATAATTCTTCAACAGCAGCCTTTTCTTTGAAATGTCCCAATGCAATAATGGCATTTCGTTGTAAAGGTTTTTTTCCTCGCCAAAAACCAGCTATATGACCAAATTTTTCTTTAAAATCACGGTTAGACATTCGCAGCATTGGCACCAATCTAGGTTTGACAACTTCTGGATCCGGCTCAAATTCTTCATGAAAATGGGAATCTATCTTCTTATTTCGGGGACAAACGACCTGACAGGTGTCACAGCCATACACACGATTTCCAATTTTTGTTCGAAACTCTTCTGGAAGAAAATCCTTTGTTTGTGTCAAAAAAGCAATACAACGTTGGGCATTGAGTCGGCCTCCTTCAACCAATGCACCAGTAGGACATGCATCCAAGCAGATACGGCAATCCCCGCAGCTGTCTTCCACCGGTGAGTCAGGTGTAAAGGGAATATTCGTTAATAGTTCGCCCAAGTACACGAATGATCCGAATTCTGGTGTGATAATAGAAGTGTTTTTTCCACTAAAACCAATACCAGCGCGCTCAGCCACTGCACGATCAGATAATTCCCCCGTATCAACCATTGACTTTAAAACAGCATCCGGCACATTTTCCTGAATAAATGCTGATAATTTCGCCAATCTATCACGCAAGACAATATGATAATCAATCCCCCATGATGCCCTAGCAAATATCCCCCGGCGATCTCCCTTGACTCCCCTTGGTGCATCCTTCATTCGTGATGGATAGGCAAGTGCAACAGAGATAATCGTTTGTGCCTCAGGTAATAATCGTTTCGGCTCTGTTCTTTCTTCAATCGAACCCTTTTCAAATCCCGATTGATAACCACTTTCTTGTTGCATTCGCAATCTATTTTTAAGCTCACCAAAAACATCAGCAGAAGCAAAGCCAATTTTATCAATGCCGATTGTTTTACTATATTGGATAATTTCTTGTTTTAATTGCTCCATTTGCATGAGGAGCCCTCCTCAATAAAAATACAAAAATGATACGATATTAATTTTATTCTGCCTCTAAAACAACATAAAATATTTTATATATAGCAACCCTAGGATACTACGCTCTTCCAAAGATATTCAAGTACCCATCCACATAATAAAAAACACAGCAGACGTAATCAAATTACGAATTGCTGCGTTGACATATATAATATGGAGCGGGTGAAGGGAATCGAACCCTCATCATCAGCTTGGAAGGCTGAGGTTTTACCACTAAACTACACCCGCATGTTATTAAAAAGTATATATGATATTTACATTTACGCAATCATGCCTCTGCATCTACTAGCTTATCCAAGGATGCGTTTGCTTCGAGGCAACTCGAAGCTAATTCGGTAGATGCATCGCTCGTGGCTGAGGTTTTACCACTAAACTACACCCGCATGATAATTGAAAAGGTACCGTATTTTATCTTACGCAATCATGCCCCTGCATCTTATAGATTATTCGATGATGCCTGTGCTTTGAGGCAACTCGAAGCTAATTCGGTAGATGCATCGCTCGTGGCTGAGGTTTTACCACTAAACTACACCCGCATGATAATTGAAAAGGTACTGTATTTTATTTTACGCAATCATGCCCCTGCATCTTATAGATTATTCGATAATGCCTGTGCTTCGGGGCAACTCGAAGCTAATTCGGTAGATGCATCGCTCGTGGCTGGGGTTTTACCACTAAACTACACCCGCACTACTTAAGAATCGTATCTTAAATTTTGATGCTACGCAATCATGCCCCTGCATCTTATAGATTATTCGGTGATGCCTGTGCTTCGGGGCAACTCGAAGCTAACTCGGTGGATGCATCGCTCGTGGCTGAGGTTTTACCACTAAACTACACCCGCACTTTCAAAAGACAAGATTTATTTTATCAGTAATTTTTACACCTTGCAAGTATAAAGTGATGATTAGCCATTGTTTCATATAAAAAACCTACCTACAAAACAGGTTGTAAGCAGGCTTCTGCTACTAAAGTGTGCAATTCTCAACGGCACATTTATCACAAGCAAGTAATTTACGAAAATAGTTCATATCTTTTACGATATAGTATTTATTATTATTTTCTACAATTCCTTTTTCTTTCCATCTATTCACTACTCGGCTCACTGTTTCTCGTGAGACCCCAATATGCTTACTGACATCCTGTAATTTGACTGGTTCCGTTATGCGAATGCCATTCTTCGTTACGATTCCATACATGTTTGTATAGCGAACAAAGACAGATGCAATTGCACCTTCCGAACCAAATGCAACATAATCGCGTATTTTCGCCTTGCTTGAATCAAGTGACTCAGCAAACCAGCAAATAAATTCCATGCCTAATTTACCATTTTGTTCGATCAAATCCATTACATCGTCTTTTTTAATATAATATATAATACTATTTTTCATTGCTTCAGCAGAATTGGAATATACTTCTCCGCCGAAGACACCTATTTCACCAAAGCAGTCGTTTGTGTTTCTTGTGAAAAGCAAAATTTCTTTGTTTTGCCCAAGATCTTTATAAATCCTAACTTCCCCTTTATGGATAAAATATAAATAATTAGCTGGTTCTCCCTCGTGAAAAATGATTTCTCCGCGAGGAATGTCCCGATGGTCGCAGTTTGCAATTAACATATTATATTCGTTTGGATGAATTCGCTGTAAAATCGGAATCACATTAATCACACCTTTTATAATATAGTATTACTATACAGCAAAAGGAAGTTATAAAGAGTGATAAATATCACTCTTTATAACTATAGCATAAATATTTTCATAATAATATAATCAGTTAACAGAGCATTTACATTCTTTCCACATCGTTATAAAATAGTCTTAATGTGATGAAAGGAAGAGATACATGTTTGTATATCCGGTAATCCTGTCACAAGATAAATTTGTTCATCGTGACAGCTTAAATTATCCGTTTGAAGAAAGATCCATGCAGTTTGGGGATGGTGTGTATGAAGTAATTCGTATTTACAACGGTACCTATTATTTACTCGATGAGCATGTGGATCGTCTGTACCGTTCAGCTGAGGCAATCAAAATTAATTTAGATTTGGATAAAGATAAATTAATTGCGCTTCTTCATGATTTGATGGAACGTAATAATATGACTGAAGATGGGAAAGTATATTTACAAGTAACACGTGGATCAGCGCCTAGAGATCACGTCTTCCCGCTTGATGCTGCTCCAAATATGTACGCCTATGTTGTAAAAGTACCACGCAATACAGAGCTTCTTTCAAACGGTGTTGCAACCATTACACACAGGGACATCCGCTGGGAATATTGTTTCATTAAAAGCCTTAATCTATTGCCAAATGTGCTTGCGAAGCAGGAAGCAAAGGATCACCATTGTTATGAGGCGATTCTTCATAAAGATGGACTAGTTACAGAATGTAGTGCCTCCAATGTTTACTTAGTCAAAAATGGAAGTATTTACACACATCCAGCCACGGAAAATATTCTTCACGGTTGTGTACGTATGCGTGTGGAACAATTTACGAATGATTTACAAATTCCTTTCATTGAAGAGGCATTCCGAATAGAAGATATCGGAAAAGCAGATGAGTTATTTTTAACTAGCAGCACCTCTGAAGTCCTCCCTATCATTGAAGTAGATGGACAGCAGATTGCTGATGGAAAACCAGGTAATATCACAAAAAAACTGCAAGCTGCCTATGAAAAAGATGCAAATATTCTTAATAAATCCACCGTCAATCAATAATTATTATTCAAACCATTTCCGTCGCCTGGAAATGGTTTTTTTTAATTTAAAAAATATCCTCATAAATCTCAACAGTTATTGCTTCGGATACCGAAATAGTTTAGAATGATAAAAGGTTTAGAAAATTCGTTATTCCATGAAGGGAGATTAAAAAATGAGCAAACAAAAACGCGCTATCACTGCAGAAGACCTTACTAAACTCTCTATATACAGTGATCCACAAATATCACCTGCAGGAGACACGTATGCTTATGTATCAACAAAAATTAACGACAAGCAGGAATATGTTTCGCATATTTATTTACAAGAAATAGACGGTCTACCAAGACAATGGACTTTTGGTGAACACAGTGACACGCACCCGCGATTTTCACCAGATGGGTCACAAATGGTCTTCCAATCTACGAGATCTGGTGGCGCTCCTCAGCTTTGGCTTCTTTCAACGAATGGCGGCGAAGCCATGCAGATAACAACCTTTAAGCATGGTGCTTCCTCTCCTAGTTGGTCCAGAGATGGAAAATCCATTATTTTTACTGCTTCTTTAGATGCCGACGATGATGTGAGCGGGCAAGAAGAAATGTCGGAGGAAGAGCGTAATAAAGAAAAAGAAAAACGAAACAATAAGCCACTTGTAGTGACCCGTTTGAAATATAAATCTGATGCAAAAGGTTTTCATGATGATAAATGTGTACAAATTATTCAATATGATCTTGAGAAAAAGACGTTTACACAATTAACTTCCAAACAAAAGGATCATGCTTTTCAAGATATTTCACCATCTGGCACCCAAATATTATTTGCTGCCAATTTAAATGAAGATGCGGATCAAGAATTAACAAACGACTTATATTTGCTTGACATCACGACAAATAAAACAACGAAGCTCACTGATGGAAATGGCGCATATGGCAGTGCGAGCTTTTCACCAAGTGGAAATAAAATAATCAGCTTTGGGCATGAATTTACGTATAGTGGTGCTACTTTAAATGAAATATACGTATTTGATGTTGAATCAGGAGAAAGAACATGTTTGACATCCGCTATGGATATGCAGCTTGGTGATGCCATGATTGGCGATACACGTCAAGGTATTTCCGAGGTTGGTCCTATCTGGTCAAAGGATGAAAAAGAAATATTTTTCATCGCAACGGATCGTGGAAGCACTGCATTATACCGGTTGAAATTAACTGGCGAATTAGAAACTGTTTATGCTGAAAATAACCATATCTTTGGTTTTACAAGGCATGCGGAAAATGAAAGTATTATTATAGGGATAAGCTCACCGACGAACCCAGGTGATTTCCATTTACTTCAAGAAGAACAGCAAACAAAGCGATTAACAGCAGCAAATGAAAGCGTCCTGGCGGATATTCATTTAAGTGAACCGGAAGAACTAACCATTACAGCTGAAGATGGTTGGGAAATTCAAGGCTGGTTATTACGTCCATTCAACATGGAAAATGACAAGAAATATCCCTTTGTGTTAGAAGTTCACGGTGGTCCTCATGCCATGTATGGTAATACCTTCTTCCATGAAATGCAGCTGCTTGCAGCTAAAGGGTACGTTGTGCTTTATACAAATCCGAGGGGCAGTCATGGCTACGGTCAAAAATTTGTTGATGCAGTTCGCTCAGATTATGGTGGAAAAGATTATAGTGATTTAATGTCTGCAGTTGACCAAGCCATAGAAGTATATGACTTCATTGATACGGATCGGCTCGGTGTTACCGGGGGCAGCTACGGTGGATTCATGACGAACTGGATAGTTGGTCACACGAATCGCTTTAAAGCAGCAGTAACCCAACGTTGTATAAGTAACTGGCTCAGTTTTTATGGTGTGAGTGACATTGGATATTTCTTTACCAAATGGGAGCTGGGACATCGTTTAATGGATGACCCCAAAAAGTTATGGGAGTTTTCACCATTAAAGTATGCGGAGAATGTTGAAACCCCACTGTTGATTTTACATGGAGAATTGGACTTCCGCTGTCCAATTGAACAAGGAGAACAACTGTTTATTACTTTAAAGCAATTACGAAAAGAAGTAGAGTTTGTCCGCTTTCCAGGTGCCAACCACGAATTAAGCAGAAGTGGGAAACCAGCAATGCGTATCGCCAGACTAAACCACATTTGTCGCTGGTTCGAAACTTATTTATAAACCATTAACGCAAAGAAGGGGCTGCAAAGTTGCAGCCCCCATTTACTTCATATATTTATTTAAAAACGCTTGTAACGTATCACGGTATCTTTCATTTTCAATTACAAATGCTTCGCCATGACCAGCACCATCCACTTTGAGCAACTCTGCTTTATCATTTGAGTTTTCATAAAGCTCCTCCGCTAATCTTGTTGGTACAAAAGTATCCGCATTGCCATGTATATATAATATTGGTAAATCTGTTTTCTTCACTTGTTTCAATGCCGACGCCCCTCTGAGCGTATATCCTGCCCGTGCTTTCGTTACTAAGCTTGTTGTATCTAAAATTGGGAACGCTGGCAAATGAAACATTCTTTTCATCTGGTATGAAAACATATCGTAGACACTCGTATAAGGACTATCTGCAACTACTGCCTTCACATTCTCTGGAAGCTTCTCACCACTCGTCATTAATACTGTGGAAGCCCCCATGGATAGGCCATGCATGATAATTTCTGTGTCCGATCCAAGTTTATCTATCAGCATATCTACCCAATCTACGTAATCCAAACGATCATGCCAACCAAAGCCAACATAATCTCCTTCACTTTGCCCATGTCCTCTTGCATCTGCGGTGAAGACGTTATATCCAAGCTCTTCATAATAATATTGACCGTACAATCCCATGTCGCTGCCACGACCAAGATAACCATGTGCAAAAACAACTAATTTATTCGTAGGCTGTTTTGCCTTCAAAAAATATCCCTTCAGCTTTAATCCATCTCTTGACTTCAATTCCATTTCCTCAAAGTTCTGATTGGCTACCCATTCTCGCCAATCACCATCCAGAAACACATCCATAGCCTCGGCGGATACTTCTAAATCGGAATTCCCTTGCAGAAAGTCTTTCGGTCCACGTTTAATTGCTAGATTATAGAAGTAAAAGCTGGCAATTACATCGATAATGAGGAATAGTACTAAGATAACAGCTAGTATTTTCCAACGCTTTCGCTTCATTAAACCTTCCCCTTCCCTTACAGTTGGCGCTAAAAAATTTTCCCTCCCTATTCGGGGAGGGAAAATATTAACTGTCTACATTTGGTTATTTCTAGGTCTATTATACTAGATGTCAGTGGTAATTAGAACAAGTAGATACTGGAAACGCATGGAAACATAGTTTGAAACTAACTATTTTATTCTAATGAAACAGTCCGGATTCCTTCGACTTTTTCTTAAATCCATCGGTAAGTTTATTGATATGCTCCTTCAAGAACATACCGATTAGAATGAAAATCAGACCAAATAGCGCTAGAAATCCGATATCCCATAATGCACGTTCCCATACAATTCCACCAACTGCTTCCCGCATTAAATCAATTGCATACGTAAACGGCAGCAATGGATTAATAAATTGAAAGAACTTTGGTAATAAGACGACTGGATAGGTCCCACCCGAACCCGCTATCTGGAAAACAAGTAGTACAATTGCCAATGCTTTACCAACATCTCCAAACACGGACACCAACGTGTATACAATCGTAATAAAGATAAAGCTGCAGAATAACCCAAACAAAATAAATAAGAATGGGTGCTCCACATGTACCCCGAGCAATAGAATATCTCCCGAAGTAACAATAATGGTTTGGAAAATACCAGCTGTTAAAAATGTCAGCATGCGCCCAAAGTACATTTCCCGTCCAGTAAAGCGTTCTGGTTGCAAAACATCCGTTGATAATAACGAAATAAGCAACAATGCTCCAACCCAAATGGAAAGTACCGTATAGAATGGGGTCATACCAGTTCCATAATTTTCAATTGGGAAGATTTTATTTTCATGTAATTCGACAGGCTCCGAAAAGAATCCACGTTCTGCTTCAGGATCATTCTGCAGTAAATCAATGATATCGTGAATATCTGCTTCCTCTTGCAGTTTTCTAATTTTATCCGCAAGTTCATTTACTTTCTCATTCACATACGGATATTCCCCAAGTACATCTTGAATCATTTCTTTTCCATCTTTTAATGAACCATCTGTACGTTGCAGAATGTTTTTCACTTCAGGAATGGTTTGTTTAACTTCCGTTAATATTTGCTTTGCACTTGCCAATGTCTGCTTTGCGTTAGCAATTTCTTTTTTTACAGTCGGTTCAATATTCTCGGTATATTCTTTTACAAACTCATCTAATCTCGTATCCGTTTTCTCTGCAATGCCTTTAATATCTGTGAGGATTTTATTAATTTCTCCTTCTTTTTCCTCTAGCACCTGCCGTAGCTGACCTGCATCATCCTGCAGCTGTTCAAGATTTCCTTTCAAGGTACCAAGCTCATCCAGTGCTTGATCTACTTTCACTTCCTGATCAGGGGTTAATTCTGTTGTTTCCTTTAATTGATTTAATGCATCCTGAACCAATTCAATTGTTTGAATAGAGTCTTCTACTTTTCCATTTAACTGATTTGCTAATTCATCTACTCGATCAAAGTCAATGGATGTATCAAGAATGCCGCCAATGAAATCATTGATATCCTTACTAATTTGCTGGGCCTTTTCCAGTCCTTTGCGAATTTCAGGTCCCATTTGATCCAATCTCTTTTCGGCATCATTTAAGAAGCCTAATGTATTATTAATAGTATCCAGCCCTTGATTAGCAGCTGACTCTGCTTGTGGTACCATCTTTTGCGCCTTGCTAATGATCCCCCCTGCTTTATCTGCATCTGATAATGTGCCATCCAACAAATCATGAATTTCTGGAAGTTCTTTTTCTATCGTGAAAATATACTTTTCAAAACGCTCAATATCTGGCAAATCCTTCTCAATTTCAACACCTATTTTATTAAACATGTCAAAAATAACACCATTCACTGTTGAGATAAATTCACTGCTAATATTTTCAACAATGACACTAGCACCTTTTTCCGTTATTTTGGGTGCAATCGCATTTATTTTTTCATTCACATAATATTCCATATTTGCCTTTTGCGGTGAATCACTTATAACCGTTGATAATTGTTCTGAAAAATCACTAGGAATCATAATGACTGCATAAAAATCCCCATATTCGACCTTATCCATTGCTTCTTTACGATCAACAAATTGCCAATTCATAGAATCATTATCTTTTAAAGTCTTGACCAAATCATTACCAACATGGATTTTCTCACCTCTTACCGTTGCCCCTTCATCCTCATTAACGACCCCAACCGGGATTTCATCTGTCTGGCCATAAGGATCCCAAGATGCCTTAATATTTAACCAAGCATATAAAGATGGAAGTAAAATCAATCCACCAATTATGATTGCAACCACCCAATTTGTTACGATATTTTTAATGTCCCTCGAGTAAATATTCCAGCTATTTTTCAAATTAATCGACCCTATCCTTCAATTTTTCAAATTCATATGTAATCTTTTTTAGCTCTACTATAGCTTACCCTTTTGGTAAAAAGTGAATCATCCCAAATAGATAGTAGTTATTGTACATTTATTTTTTCATTTTATCTACCAAAGTCCCGTAATAAATATAAAAACGAACCATCATCAAATGATTCGTTTTCATGTGTTCAGCTTTCCTATCATTATTTTATCACGTTTCACTTTATCACAGATTAACTGGCTGTAAGATCTCCACCTCAAGCATTTTTATTGATAATAAGAATTGTAAGTGGGGGATCAACAGCCAGTAAAGGCCTGATTGGTTCAACTAACAATCAGTGGGGGAAGTGCGAATATCCCCACTGATTGAAGTTTCACTTTATCACAGATTAACTGGCTGTAAGATCCCACATCAAGAATTTTTGTTGATAATAAATATTATCAGCGGGGATCAACAGCCAGTAAAGGCCTGATTGGTTCAACTAACAATCAGTGTGGAGGGTGAAAATCCCCACTGATTGTAGTTTCACTTTATTTGTTTCAATGAAATTTTCCAGTTCACGCCAGTTGCGATACCATATGCATTTGCAAAAGACCCTTGATTAATTGCTATCCCCAGCTTATCCAAGGAGTTTACATATATGAGTGGCTCACCGAGCTGGCTGTCAGCAAAAGAACGCCCGTAAGTCATGGCGTGCTGATACACACGGCGATTATTATTCGCAATCGTCACCTCAAATACGTCACCATGAACTGCTCCAGCTTTCGCAAAAAGATCCCTACTAATATTCGTCCACAAGTTTCCGAAACGTACATCCAATATATCAATGTGACCCTGAAGAATTCCTGCTTTCAATGTTGCAGCAGGCTGCTCCAACTCTGTTAATTCCGAAACAGATAGTGCTGGTCCAACCTCTTCATAGGAAATGATTCCCGCTGCTAAGCGTGCACCAGTATAGGCATAAACATCTCTACCGTGAAATGTATATGACTCTCCCGATTGTGGCAATCGATTTACCTTTTCATCAATCACCCGAGCCGATTTGATACCTACCTCATTTAACACATGCGTTAAAGTTCCATTGTTTGGCGTAACAATATATTGATTGGTCTCTGTTTCTACCACAACACTTAATCGTTCGGTTCCGACACCAGGGTCCACTACCGAAACAAATACAGTTTGTGCTGGCCAATAAGAAATAGTTTGAACAAGACGATAAGAAGCCTCCCAAATATTAAATTGTGGAATTTCATGTGTTAGATCAAAAATACGTAATGTTGGGTTTACTGATAATGCAACACCATACATGGCACTAACTGCTCCATCACATAGTCCAAAATCTGTTTGCAGTACTAAATGAGCCTGTGACATATTACATTCCTCCAATGATTAAACGCAGCCTGATGCCTGCGAATGAATTAAAAAACGCCCTTGCCAAAAAAACGGCAAGGACGTGATTGATGTAACGTGGTACCACCTTACTTCACTATATATGAATTCATATATAGCCTCTTCCAGCACAAGCGCATAACTTATGCGGTGACTTGGATAACGAGAGTCAACACTCGTCGACACCTACTACTGTATCTTATGAAATACAGGTTCAGCTTGAAACTCCGGGGCCATTGTTCAGATTCATACACATACCTCTTTTCAGCATATGAGGCTCTCTGTCATGCTTCGGAATCTTACTTTTCCCCATCATCGTTTTTCGAAAACCATTTTGATTAAACCGTATTATATAGAACATATCATTAAAATGCAAGCTCTGTTTTGAGAATATTTCCACATAAACAGCTATACTAAGTATAATACGTATGATCGGAGCGTTGAAAATGGACTACATATTTTTTATAACTGGCTATCCTGGTTTTCTCGCTGCTGAGCTAATCAAGCAGCTTTATAAAGACCATTATCCTTATGTAAAAAAAATGTATGTATTGGTTCACCCTCAAATGTTGGAAAAAGCAACAAGAGACCTAGCGAAGTTTTGTCAAGCACAGCAGGTAGAAGCGCAGATGTTTACAATTATTCCTGGTGATATAACGAAACCAAACCTCGATATGGAAACAGAATCAAATCGAGTCATACAGAAAGAAATCACGCATGTTTTTCATTTGGCTGCCATCTATGATCTAGCCGTACCAGAGAGCCTGGCTTACTATGTCAACGTGAATGGAACCCATCAAGTAAACGAATGGGTTAAAGGACTACCACAGTTAAAGCGATATATTTATTTCAGCACCGCGTATGTTTCCGGAAAACGGGAAGGGCGGATTTATGAACGAGAATTAATAGAAGGTCAATTCTTTAAAAACCATTATGAACAAACAAAGTATGAAGCAGAAATTCTTGTCCAGCAATTGAAACAAGACTATCCCATCACAATTATACGGCCTGGAATTGTAATTGGTCATTCTAAAACAGGAAAAACCGTCAAATTCGATGGATTATATTTTTTATTAAACTTTTTGGACCATCTAAGGTTCCTACCATTTACTCCTTACTTTGGCGATGGGTTGCCGGAGGGGAATTTTGTTCCATTTGATTATGTATTGGAGGCGACAAGTTATTTATCATTACACCAGCGTGGTATTGGGAAAGTCTATCACTTAACCGATCCAAATCCCTATTCCATGCATGACATACAAACGATGTTAACCATGCAATATACGGGAAGTATGCCTAAAGGAAAAATTCCCATTTCGCTTGCAAAGGCCCCGCTTAAACTGGCTCCAATTCGAAAATGGTTACATCTTGAATTTCAGGCAATGGATTACTTTTCCATTTCTTCCGTTTATGATTGTACGGAAGCCATCACGGATCTACAAGAAACAAATATAAGCTGTCCAGATTTGAAAGAAACCATTGGACCAATGGTTGCATTTTACCGTAAATATAAACATGATAATAACTTGCAAGTTCCTATCCTTTAGTTTGATTGGGAAATCAGGCTGTATGGTCCTCCTTACAATTCCTGGCAAGGATTGGGACAATGGTCGGATGATACTCCACTAGAAGGGCTAAACCCTTTGATATAGGCACTTACACCATCTATGATTATTGTACCATTTATTGGAAAAACACGTTTTTCCCTGTGTTTATGTAGTATAATATAGTGGACAGACTAACAGGGTGCACCCGACGAAAACTTGAGGAAAATATCGGCGGCTTTAAATCCCCAGGAAAGGGGCTGAAGCGTCTTGATACCGATTGAAAAGACACTCGAGTTAATGTTCATGTTTGCAACATTACTGTTGTTGGTTGTGAACAACCGTGAAAAAAAGTAATTATCCTCACCTCAAAATCGAATAAGGGATAATTACTTTTTCGCCACTTATAAAGTCGCCGGACCCTGTAACTGTCCGGGCTGCAGGTGGCCGCCTGCAGTCCGTTTTCATTATATGATGTTCAGCGATTTATTGCAATGGCATGAATGAATAAATTTGTCTTATTATTTATATATTCCTTCTTTCGACAAAATGAAACAAATAATATAACTTTTCCTAGTTAATCCTCCACTACCTTATCTAAATATCTCAATATAACCTGCCATGCTTCCAATTTCCCTTCAAAATTTTTTGTATAACGACCAGGAATAGGACTAGTGGATGGAAGTTTTATAACTTGAACCTCTCCTAGATCCATTTTTCCAAATGTTTTTCGAAACACTTGGTGGGATTTCGTTCCATTACATCCAACTACGCGTATAGTCGGATATTTCTTTAATAATTCTGGGATTGCATTCGGTATCTCTTCAGTTATCGTGTGGTCTAAACTGCCTTTCCGTTTACACGACGCAATTGAATCCCATAATGCTACATGATGCTGATGCAATAGCTTTAATTTCTCTGCATAGGAATTGGGTACATCGCCTTTGCCAAATAGATGGAACATGATTCGCCAAAAATGATTTCTTGGGTTTCCGTAATATTGCTGCACTTTAATAGAAATTTCACTTGGTACAGAGCCTAAAATAAGCACTTGTGGTTTACTGGGCAAGACTGGTGGTAAGGCAATAATTCTTTCATTACTAGAAGAATGAGTCTCAGATGACATCATGGCGTTTTCCGATCTTTGATAAACGAAATACATCGTTCCGCAATAAATTCCTTATCTGTATCAAGGGTTGCAACATGATAGCTATGTTCAAGTGGCACCAATTGTTTATCGTTACTGGAAATATGGTCAAAAACATATTGTGCATTCTCAGGTGGTACAACATGGTCCACAGTAGATGAAAATAGGATGGCTGGGACCTGAATAAGATGAAGTTCGTTTTTAACTTTATCCATCAATTTTAGTAATTCCCCCATTGATCGTACTGGTGTTTCCTTATATGCTAGTTCTTCTACACCTTCGCGCTTAATATCTGAACCGATACCAGCAACAAACCGTTCTTCCCCGTCCTTCATATCATGATAATAGGTTTCCATGCCTGAAAGTTCGATAGCTGGATTAATTGGTAGGATTCCTTTCAAATCAGGATGTCGTTCTGCCAAGTATAATGTCAACGTACCTCCCATAGATAAACCAATAACAAAAATATCATCACAGGTTTCCCGAAGCTTCTCTAAGGCACGCTCAACATCATGCTGCCAATCTGTAGCATTTGCTTTCTCCATATCCTTTGGGTCGGTTCCATGTCCCGTTAGCCTCGGACCATAAACAGTGAAGCCTTGTTTAGATATTTCCAAGCCTAATGCTTGCATGCTTTGCGTTGTACCTGTAAATCCATGTATAATCAATACCCCAATTTGATTGCCTGGATAATAAAATGCTTCTGCTTGGTCCATGATTGGATAGTCATATGTCATTGTTTTGAATCCTTTCTTTTTGGTGATATGTATTTCGTTTCTATTCAATTACATCCTTCCCACGCAAAAATCCAACGCCCATTGCTCTTGTTGCTTATCCTTCCAAAGATGAAGCAGTTTACCCACTTCCACAGCAAATTCTGCAAATGCAGTCCCTTTCGCAGTGATAAGTTCGTCTCCAATTTCCATGGTTGTATTTGTGTAAGTTGCATTTGAAAAAGCATCATTGAAATGTTTATACGTAATTGGATTACAAGTGAAAGTAGTATTTTCTAGTAATCCCGCATAGCCGAGGATAGCAGCCGAGCCACAAATAGAGGCAATTGGAGTCTGTATTGCTCTTGCATCGTTCATGAACTGGTGCAGTTTCACATGTTTCGCAACATGCTCTATTCCATCTCCACCTGGCAAAATCACCAATTTAAAGCTACTGGGATGAAGGTTTTCCAGCTGTTCATCCGGAATGATTGTTAATCCTCCCAAACTACGAACTGGCTTACCATCCACGGAAAAAGTTACGATATCGTAGTTACCAATCTTTTTCAAAAAAAACAACAAATGACCAAGTTGAAAATCTGCATATTTTGGATATACCAAAAGTAGAATGCGTTGCAATCGTATCAAATCCTTATCCACTGTTTTTATTTTGTAACTGTTGGAATTTCTTTGATGATACGTGCCGGATTACCACCTACAACAACATGATCTGGAACATCTTTCACAACAACTGATCCCGAAGCAACTACCACATTATTTCCTATCGTTACTCCCGGATTAATAATAGAACTTCCACCAATCCAGGCATTGTCCCCTATCGTGACTGGTTTACCATATTCCACCCCTGAATTTCTCTCCACAGGATCCAATGGATGTGTTGCACTATATATTTGAACACCAGGTGCCAACATACAATCTTTCCCTATTTTCACAGGACATACATCTAAAATGACACAGTTAAAATTCGCATAAAAATTCTCACCAACATGGATATTATAACCGTAATCACAACGGAAATCTGGTTCTATGTATAAGCTTTCTCCTGTAGTACCGAAGAGTTGTTTCAATAGCTTCGTTCGCTCCGCTACATCCATCTCTGTTGTTCCATTAAACAGTCTTGTTAACCTTCTTGCCTCTTGTCGGTCAAGAACCAACTCTTCATCCGATGGTCTGTACAGCAAGCCTTGAATCATTTTCTCTTTTTCTGTCATCGTTGAAAACGCTCCATTCAGTTAAATATCTGTTAAATACATATTATCATGTTAATTCAAAACTATGCATTTCCTCTTTAATACTATTCGACAATATTTGTTGAAATCCTGCATCAAAAAAGTATTTGTCACTACCAATCGCTTATCTGCAAAATGCTTTTGACAGTTTCGAAGGTCGGGCATCATTCTGACACTTGTTCAAATGGTTCATTCATGGCAAACTACTGATATGTAGGGAGAATTGAAATGGGGATAATAAAGAATGAAATTACGTACAAAAGCTGATATTTTTCAAGTCATTTACAAAGATAAAAACATGATGAAAACCCTTCAGGCTGTTGAATCTTTACAGCTGCCTGATAGTTGGATTTGTGCGGGATGGCTCCGCTCCAAAATTTGGGATATTCAACACGGCTATCACATACAAACAAAGAGCCCCGACATCGATGTAATTTATTTCGATAACGATCAAATGTCTGAAGCCACAGAAAAAGAATTAGAGAAAAAATTGCACGACATAATGCCCGAACTCCCTTGGTCTGTGAAAAATCAGGCTAGAATGCATCTCACTAATCAGGTCCCAGCTTATCTTCATTCCATCGATGCGATATCTAAGTTCCCGGAAACCGCTACTGCAATAGCAATTCGCATCACAAAAGAAGGAGCACTTGAAATAGCTGCACCACATGGGATTACGGATGTATGTGAGGGCATCATTCGTCCCACACCTTTCTTTCAGCAATCCACTAAACGGATAAAAATATATGAAAAGCGCGTTCGTGAAAAAAACTGGCTATCCCGCTGGCCAAACCTTATGTATGCATAACAACAACACCTTCGAGTTTTTATATGTTATTTCTATTTCTACATACCCTTTTCGAAGGTGTTTTATATGGTCTCAAAGTATTAGGTTAATCCAAACAATCGACTGGTTTATTTATAGCCACTCAAGAAATTCCAGCCGATTTCCGAAGGGGTCATGAATATAAAATCTACTTGCACCTGGTAAATCAGCATCCAACTGATAAGCGACATTTTTTTCGTCCAGCATTTTCATTAAAAGGTGAATATTTTTGATACGAATTGCTGGATGTGCTTTTTTTGCCGGTGAAAATGATACTTCAACTCCGATATGAAGCTGTACTTCACCAAGCTGAAACCAAACCCCTCCTCTTTCTTTTAATGGTTCAGGCTTCTCCAGTTCTTCCATTTCTAAAATCCCCTGATAAAATTCACGCGCTTGTTGTTCCCCACCGTTTGGACATGCCAACAATACGTGATCCAGCTTTTCCCATTCGTACATGATATAACAGCCCCTTTTCCATCTTATTCTTACTATACCTTGTTTCATAACCCATAGATAATACGCTTTTTGTATAGCAAGTGATAACCATGTATAATCACTACTTAAGAATGAAATCCCCAAGGCACCTATTTTAGATCAATAAAAAAAAACAGCCCCATTAGAGCTGTTACACTATTTTTCGCAAAATGATAGCCACAATTGCCGTATTGGTGATAAAAAGTTTTAAACCACCACTCTTCCAAGTGGGTGTTTGCAAAAGCTATCCTGTCTTCCGCTGCACAATGACGGCCCGACATTACAGCTTCAATATAAAACTCCCTATTATCACATTAGAGGTTAAAACTTCATAAAATACGAGCATTGCAGCTTATTTACATCATACTACTACAACCGTTTTATTACAATGTAAATTCATTCCAATAGCGTAAAATGAATCAAATGTCCTAATACTTCAAATCGTATCATGAAGAAAGGAAATTCATAAGGTTACCCATACTTTAAGATAAATAGAACATGGTATTACATTCATACTTTATTGAAAGGAAACTACATGTATAATAACAGTAATTCCTATATTATATTTGAAACGATTATCAGAATCATTCGTATATGATAGATAAAGGGGGAAAATGCGTGAAACGAATAATAAACGGTCTGCTTATTGTTTTCATGGCTGTCATCTTAGTCGCTTGTAGCAACGAAAGCAATGAAACAGTAACGATTTCCGATAAACATTTAGAAGCCGAAATAAAAGCAACACTTGATATAACCGATGCTTCGTTAACCAAAAAAGACCTTACATCTATACAGGAAATCGAAATTACAAGCAAAAAAATTAAAGACTTATCAGGTATCGAGCAATTAACAAAATTAGAACGTTTAACATTTTTAAATGAACCAATTTCCGATTATGCTCCTTTGGCATCACTACCCGCATTAAAGGAATTACATATTCATACGAGAGCAGCCAAACTCGATTCCGCTCAACGCGATGTGATAGAAAAGCTACGAAATAAAGGAATTTCTGTCACTTTAAAGGATGAGCAACCAATTGGTGATCCCGATGGAGCAGGTGGTTATTTATGGAAGATTGAAAATGGCCAAACAACAGTATATTTACAAGGAACCATTCATGCTGGGACGAAGGATTTTTATCCTTTAAATACACATACTGAACAAGCCTACTTGGATGCAGATATTGTTGTACCAGAAGTAGATATCACTTCATTGAATCTTTTGGAAACCAGTCAATTGCTTATCAGTATTGGCACCTATCAGGATGGCACAACTATTGAAGATCACATTCCGAAAAAACTCTATACGAAGCTTAGCAAGTATATGGAGAAAGAACAAATTCCACAGCAGATGGAAATGTACCGTCCATGGGTACTCTCTTCCATGCTGGATTCCTTCATGTTGGAAAAGCTAGGCTATACATATGGGGTTGATGAATATTTTCTTAAAAAAGCTAAGAAGGACCAAAAAGAGATTATCGCGCTGGAAACAGCTGAAAGTCAACTGTCAGTTTTTGCAGATACATCTGAAGCCTACCAAATTCAAATGCTGGAAGAAACCCTCACAAGCATGGAATCATATGAAGATGATATGTTGGAGCTTTTCTCGCTCTATTTAGCAGGGGATGAAAAGGAGTTACTCAACACGCTGATGGGAGACACCGAGGAAGAACCGAATCCCGAAGAAGAAGCATTTATGAAAGCATTAAATGATGATCGGAATATCGCCATGGCCGATCAGATTGAACATTTTCTCGAGGAAGATCAGAATAATGTTTATTTCGTGATTGTCGGTACTTTGCATCTTATTCAGGAACCACATATCGTCTCACTTTTACAAGAAAAAGGTTATGAAGTAGAACGCGTCTATTAAATACAAAAATCTTACATCCATTGAGGGAAGGGAGTGAATCCATTGAAGAAATACTTTATCTTTGCCATTAGTTTTCTCATCATGTTTTCTATCTTACAAGTTCTGTCAGGGGTGCTACTGACAGCCACATACACACCAGAAATAAATCCTCTATGGAATCAAAGCGCCCAATTAACGGATGAAGTAGTTATGTACGGCACGTTCAACCCATTCTTAATTACGGTATTAACCGCTTTTTTATCAGCGACCATCGCCTATTTCATACCAAATATAAGTATGAAGCATAAACAACGTGACAATTAATCTAAAGAAACAAAGCTGGAGAAACCCTGATAGGTACTCCAGCTTTGTCATTATTTTAAATATATACGTTTCGTTTTTCGAGCACGTTTCTCTTTTGGTGGAGCATATCCTCTTTCAAAAATCTTACCCTTTGTCATTTGATGCTGTTGTAATAAATCCTCCACGGACCCTGATTCTGTTGATTTCACGGCATACTGTAATATTTTTGCTGCCGCACGGGCATCCTCTAATGCATGATGATGTTCAAAACGAATATCGTGAAATGCCGCCAATGTATTTAGCTTATGATTTTCTAATTCAGGCCATGTTTTTTTGGAAATAGCAACTGTACATAGATAATCCAATACTGGGTATGGCAGCTCATAATAATCTAAAGTATTACGAATCACACTCATATCAAAGCTGGCATTATGAGCCACAACCAAATGATGATTCAAATAATTATCCAGACGAGGCCATAATTCCGTAAAAGTTGGTGCATCAACTACATCAATTGGTGTAATACCATGAACATACGTATTATATGGACTGAACTCCATTTGTGGATTGATCAAGCTATAAAATTCATCGATAATTTGATGTTCATCTGCAATCACCACACCGATTGCACATGGGCTAAATCTTTTTTCATTCGCTGTTTCAAAATCAATGGATACAAACTGCATTCCATTTCCACCCCCATCAGCTCGTTCATGTTCCATATTATAACATGGAAATGCAGACAACAGACTTGGGAGATTCTTAGATTGATCACCGGCTCTGAAATCTCCCATTCTATGAAGTTGTTTTTCTAGCTTGTTGTCCTTTAATTTGGAAAGCCATGATCAATGCCAATGCAGAGAGGGCCGTAACCACGTAAAAAGCAATATTTACCCCTTGAATAAGCCGGTTCATATCCTCCTGTTCCCCTATATCCGGCGTCGCGCCTGTCATAATCGTAATCAAAACACCTGTCCCAATGGATGCTGCGACCATTCGCATCGTATTATTCATTGCAGTTCCATGTGGAATTAAACGATTGGGCAACTGATTAAGACCAGCAGTTGTTGCAGGCATCATAATCATCGATAGCCCAATCATGCGAATCGTAAAAACGATGGTTAAATAGGATAATGAAGTCGTTTCCGTTAAATTTGTATATAAATAAGACGTAACAGTAAGCATCAATAAGCCAATAATCACGAGCCATCTAGCTCCAACCCGGTCAAACACACGACCGATAACAGGAGATAAGAAACCCATGATTAATGCCCCAGGAAGAATAACTAGCCCTGAATCTAAAGCAGAGAATCCGGCCATTTTTTGCATATATATAGGCAAAATGGTTTCCGCAGCAATTAACCCCATAAACGCAATCATACCAATTATGGTAGTGATCGTGAAAATTTTATTTTTAAAAACACGAAACTCCAATACAGGCTGTTTTAGTTTCAATTGACGTAATATAAATACAGTCAATGAAAGACTTCCCATTATAAGCGCAATCAGAACCATTCTACTGGACCAACCAAAATTACCAGCACTACTAAATCCATAAAGTAACCCACCAAAACCAATGGAGGACAGAATAATGGACAGTACATCTACTTTTGGAAATGTCCTTGTTGTAATATTTTTCATTAAAAAGTAAGCAAAAATTAGATCAATTAAAGCAAACGGCAAAATAATATAGAAAAGGGAACGCCACGGGAATATCTCCACTAACCAACCAGCAAGTGGTGGACCAATTGCCGGGGCAAATGAGATGACAAGCCCAACCATCCCCATCGCTGTCCCCCTTCTCTCTATCGGGAAAATCAATAGAAATATCGTCATCATTAATGGCATCATAATTCCTGCTCCAGCAGCCTGTACCACCCGGCCAGTCATTAACAATGGAAAATTAGGTGATAAAGCACAAATAAGTGTACCAAACGCAAAGGTGCTCATGGCAAACATAAACAATCTTCTTGTTGTGAACGTTTCAATTAAAAAAGCGGTGATTGGAACCATGATTCCGTTCACCAGCATAAAGATAGTCGTTAACCATTGTGCCGTATTTTCTGTTAAATCTAAATCCTTCATAATAGGCGGAATTGCTGTTGCCAATAGGGTTTGATTCAATATGGCCAAAAACGATCCTGCGATAAGCACTGCGACGATTGGCAGCTTATTTATTTTTTCAATTGGATTCGATTTATCCACCAATCGCATTCAACCTCCATCTGCTAACATACTTACTTGGGCAAACAATCTATTCATAGTCTAGCATACTTCGTCCCATTAATAGACCTTTCCTTCTTATTAGGGAAGCGAATGGATAACAACCATTTATATTTACAAATTGTGGCTTATGTCACTATTTCTTCATTACTACGTTAGAAAGCATTCACAAAGGACATGCTTTTTTTATCGGTTTTAGGGGTAATATAAATATACAAGGGAGTGTCAGAATGTATAAAAATCATGAAAAAAAATTAATTTGGCTTGCCTTTATCGTCGCAGCCATTATGCTCTTGTCCATTTTGGGAAGGTTATTCGGTGGATAATATAAGGGAGGTTCTATCGATTTGGTAAATGAACAAGCAGTCCACTACAGTAGAATATTAACGGAGCTTACACTTTCCTTTCATATCATCTATGCCACAATCGGCGTTGGCGTCCCGTTAATGATAATGATTGCGCATTGGATCGGTATTAAAAAGAATGATGAGCATTATATTCTATTAGCCAGACGCTGGACCCGCGGTTTTGTTATTACAGTTGCAGTCGGTGTTGTGACCGGTACAGCAATTGGCTTGCAGCTCTCTTTACTATGGCCAAACTTTATGGAACTTGCGGGTAATGTCATTGCACTACCACTTTTCATGGAAACATTTGCATTTTTCTTTGAAGCCATTTTTTTGGGTATTTACTTATATACCTGGGATCGCTTTGAGAATCAACGCAAACATCTTCTTTTCTTGATTCCTGTTGCTATTGGGGCTTCTTTTTCTGCAGTTTTCATCACTATGGTTAATGCGTTTATGAATGCGCCACAAGGGTTTGATATGCTGAACGGCGAACTTGTGAATGTCAATCCACTTGTTGCTATGTTCAATCCAGCTATGCCGACAAAGGTGGCACATGTAGTGGCAACAGCCTACATGACTTCTGCCTTCGTGCTAGCATCCATCGCTGCTTTTCGATTATTAAAGGGTTCTAACCATATTTACCATAAAAAAGCATTATATCTCACTGTAAAAATCGGATTAATTTTCGCGATTGCGAGTGCCTTAATTGGGGACCTATCCGGAAAATATTTAGCAGAATACCAACCAGAGAAATTGGCTGCTGCAGAATGGCACTTCGAAACATCTGAAAAGGCGCCACTTATTCTTTATGGTGTCTTAGATGGGGAGGAAACCAAATACGCCATCAAAATACCATTTGCTTTAAGTGTATTGGCACATAATAACCCAACCGCAGAAGTAATTGGACTCGATCAATTTGCAAAGGAAGACATTCCCCCACTTTATATTCACTATTTATTTGATATCATGGTGACCATTGGTGTGTGGATGATTATCCTGGCACTCCTCTACTGGATTGGCATCAAACGGGATTGGTCTTTCATTCATACGAAAGGATTCCGATGGCTGCTCGTATTGGGTGGACCTTTATCCATCATTGCCATGGAGGCTGGTTGGTGGCTCGCCGAAGTTGGACGGCAACCGTGGGTATTACGCGGTATCATGCGAACGCCAGATGCAGCTACAAGCAGTAACCAGGTTGACCTGATGCTCGTGTTATTTGCTGGTCTATATATAATTTTAGGCATCGGCTCCGTTGTCGTATTACGGCGTATGTTCAAACATAACCCTGTTGAAAAAGAATTAGCAGATCGAGCAGCAGAAAAGGGTGGTGTTTCATAATGGATTTGGAAATCCTTGGCATACTTGTTTTATGGACCTTTTTATTCGGGTATCTCATTGTAGCTTCCATTGACTTTGGTGCTGGATTCTTCAATGCATATAGTACTCTTAGAGATAAACAACACTTGCTTTCCAAAGTCATTCAACGTTATCTTTCACCAGTTTGGGAAGTTACCAACGTCTTTTTGGTTTTCTTTTTCGTGGGGATTATCGGATTTTTCCCGAAAACTGCTTTTTATTATGGTACTACCCTACTTGTTCCTGTCAGTATTGCCATTATTTTATTGGCAATTCGCGGATCCTATTACGCCTTTGAAACATATGGTTCCAGAGGTCATAAGGGCTATTCATTTATGTATGGGCTTGCTGGCTTAATATTGCCAGCCTCCCTCTCGATTGTATTAACCATATCAGAGGGTGGATTTATTTCCATGCAAGATGGTAAACCAGTCTTGGATTATTGGTTATTATTTAGTAGCCCGCTAACCTGGAGTATCGTCGTATTAAGTATTGCGGCTGTATTGTATATTTCCGCTGTTTTTTTAACCTGGTATGCGAATAAGGCAAAGGATAAGCAGGCGACAGAAATCATGCGAAAATATGCATTAATATGGGCTTTCCCAACAATTATCACTGCCGCGGGAATTATTGTTGAATTACATTCGCATAATCCGGAGCATGCGAGCAGGCTGATGGATTTATGGTGGGTATTTGGATTATCCGTTTTATTCTTTATCAGTACAGTATTTCTTATCTGGAAACGGCGCAATTATGGGGTTGCTTTTGGGTTATTAGCAGGACAGTTTGCACTGGCGTTTTACGGCTATGGATTTTCTCATTATCCGTATCTGCTTTATCCGCATCTAACCATTTATGATAGCTTCACAAACGAAGCAATGGCAATTTCCTTAATTGTTGCCTTTATAGCAGGGCTTGCATTACTGATTCCGTCCATCTTTTTACTGTTTCGATTATTCATTTTCAATACCGATTATGTCAAAGGTAAATCAGACTATAATTAGGAAAGGAGATCGATCGTGGTATGCAACAATTTTTAATGTTTTATGCACCTTTTCTTATTCTGATTGTATCGATTATCTTTGCTTTTTGGATTGCCCCAAAGGATCGATCCATAACCAAAGAAAAGTCAGATGAAGCATAAGATTTAACATACCATTGCTAAAGCACCGCATCCCAATGTAAACGGAGCGGTGCTTTTTGCTGTCAAAAATCCGTAACATTCATTTGAAAATTACGTGATAAATATCACGCTTTACACAATAAAAAAGGATTATACTTGAGATAATCAACAAAGGAGGCGAGAAAAATGATCCGAGAAATACTGCTGGTCATTCACATCTTTCTTGCCTGTATTTGGGTCGGCGGAATTTTATTTGTTGGTTGGGGTGTATATCCTGCTGCCGCAAAAATGAAGCTGCATGTTCAACGAAAATTCTTATTATCATTAATGAAACATGTGCATCATCTCTTCACACTTGCGGGATTCGGCGTCATTTTATCCGGAATTCTTTTAGGCACAGTGTTTGGCCCCATTCATAGCATAGACATGTTGTGGCATACAGCATACGGAAAAACTTGGCTCGCCGCTTTAATCACTGGAAGCATAACCCTATTTTGGGGAGTATGTATTGGTTATCGGGAAATGAAACTTATTTTCACGGATATATTTTTATGGCGGGAGGCAGCAAATGGCAATAAAAAACCGTTATATCGAGAATTAATTCGACTGGCTGCCTTGGAATCCGTTGAAGCAGTCGGATTTACTGTCCTCATTATTCTTATGGTGGCCCTTTAAGATTAGCCTAATAAGCAAGAAAAGGAGGTAATTGAAATGAATCCATCCGAAAAACAACATATAACAGTATTACCAGATGATTATCACTTTTTTCGTTTTTCTTGGTTCCAGCTTATGCGTCCGCTCACATTTACTGGTACAATTAGTCCTATTCTTGCTGGTACCGCATTTGCTGCATTAAAAGGAAATGTACGGTTAGATTTATTGTTCTTTCTTTTAGCTGCCTCCATTTTGATTCAAGCTGCAGCGAATATGCTAAATGATTATTTTGATTTTTGTAACGGACAGGATCAAGACCGATGGCAAACAAAACAACATACAGGGCCAGCGCATCACCACATCCCCACTGTTGCACTTTTTTTAATTGGCGTGGCTGCCATGCTCGGCATCTGGCTCGCATCAGAAAGTAATTGGATTATCATTCCAATTGGCATGATTGGTATTGCTGTTGGATTCTTTTATTCAGCAGGGAGGTATTCCTTATCAGCGCTTGGTTTAGGCGAGCTGACTGCTGCAATTTATTTAGGGGTAATCCCAACTCTTCTAGCTTATATAATACAGGGCAATTCGATTGATACCGGTATTTTTGCCGTTGCACTTCCTTATGCCCTATTGATTGCGCTCATGATATTATCCAATAATATTCGCGATATCCAAAAGGATGCTGACTTTCGCAGTACACTAGCAATTAAATTAGGTAGAAAAAAAGCTGCCTATTTACATGCTACTATGTTATTATTCACTTATGTGACTGTATTTCTACTCATCGCTACCCAACTCATCCATTGGACAGCCGTTTCTGTCATACTAGCAGCACCATTTTCCTGGCGATTATATAGCGCGTATCGGTTAGATGCTACACGTTCAATGGAAATCGCTGGTATGAAATGGTCCGCTCTTCACCACTGGGTGTTCGGATTATTACTTTCCATCGGTATTTGGATTGGCGGCTAATCATGTAACGCATTCAACATGACTGTGCTAACCAAAGTACACGCATGTTGGATGTCATCTCTTGAGAGTCCCATGTTTAAAGACGGTGTATGACCCACTTAAGCTTTATCGTTCGGAAAGTCTGTATAATTAAAACGTATCATGTTTTGGCCACTTCATCATTTTTCAGCTGTCAAAGCCACATCCAGCTCAAGCCTCACCATCAATCAATTATTTCTGTCGACGGGAATTTTAATGCCATACCTGAATGCTTGCAGTTTTATTTATTCCTCTATTGGTGCTAGGCCAAAAATAAGATTTATTTGTATTTTTATATAAAAATTTTTGAAAACGCTTCCTCTCAAACATGTGTTATGAAAGGCTTCGTTCCATTTCGATAAATTAGCGGGAATTTTCAGTTTTATACTACTTTCAAGTATTGACAACATTCCGAAATCTGTTATGCTATGAACTAATTTAATGAAACGTGAAGAATGTACCCAATGCTTTTTTCTCGTTTTGAAAAGGAGCTAGCTATGCATACAGACCATCAAATACTTAGAATCCCCGGCCCTACACCCATTCCACCTAGTATTCAGCTTGCCATGAGTCAACCAATTATCGGACATCGAGATTCCTTAACGAAAGAGCTGTTGGAAAGAATCCAACCCTTACTAAAGCCCGTTTTCGGTACAAAGGAGAAGGTAACTATTTTAGCTTCCAGTGGTACAGGAGGTTTGGAAGCTGCAGTATCCAACACCCTTAACAGCGGTGATGAAGTACTCGTTGTTGTTACGGGTGCATTTGGTGAACGCTTCTCTGTTATTTGTGAATCCTATGATATCCAAGTACATACGCTAGAAATAGAATGGGGAAAAGCAGCAGATCCGACTGAAATAGAACGTATGCTTAAACAACACCCGAATATTCGTGCCGTATTCCTTACCTATTGTGAAACTTCTACAGGTGTACTCAATCCAATTGAGAAGCTTGCTGAAGCCATTCAAACGCATTCTGATGCGCTTATTATTGTTGATGGTGTTTCCTGTATAGGCGCGGTTCATATGGAAATGGATGCATGGGGTATTGATGTCGTCGTCTCTGGTTCTCAAAAAGCATTCATGCTGCCCCCAGGGCTGGCATTTATAGCGATGAGTAAACGTGCAAGTGCAATCAGTCATTCGAAAAAGCATCATGGATTATATTTTGATTTAAACAAATATGAAGCTGCTGCTGAATCAAGTAGTACACCTTTCACGCCAGCAGTTTCTCTTTTATTCGGACTTGAACAAGCTTTACATTTAATGCATGAGGAAGGATTTGCATCAACTGTAAAACGGCATAACAAAATGATGCAGATGACAAGAGCTGCTTTTCGTGCCATGGATATTCCCTTACTCACAACCGACTCGGACGCATCCCCAACAGTAACAGCTATAGCACCAATTGATTTTAATGCTGAGGCATTGCGCACAGCATTAAAAAAAGAGTTTCAACTTATCATTGCTGGCGGACAAAAGCAGTTGAAAGGCAAGATTTTTCGTATAGGTCATATGGGATTTTGTTCCCCCGCAGATGTATTCCAGTACATTTCCTTGGTTGAGATTTGCCTGCACCATATACGAAGCAATCATATACTTGGTGCTGGAACAACAGCTGCACAAAAAGTTTTTGTACAACCCAATTGATTTAAAAAATGTATAAAAGGAGTTAAAACATGTCCTACGATATATTAATTTCGGATCCATTACATGAAGATGGTATACAACCACTACAAGTGCACCCGGAAATGAATGTGATAGTAGAAACCGAATTATCCCAGGAAGCATTAGAGCAACGAATCGAAACCGTTGATGCATTAGTTGTTCGCAGTCAAACACAGGTCACAAGAACTTTAATTGAGAAGGCGAAAAACCTTAAAATAATCGGTCGCGCTGGAGTCGGGGTTGACAATATTGATTTAGAAGCGGCAACAGAACATGGAATGATTGTCGTAAATGCTCCAAATGGGAATACAAACTCGGCAGCAGAACATACGATGGCTATGCTCATGTCTTTATCTAGAAAAATCCCGCAAGCACATATGGCTTTAAAGCATCATAAATGGGAGAGAAATAAATATGTTGGTACAGAGTTAAAAGGCAAAACACTTGGTGTTATTGGTATGGGGAGAATCGGCGCAGAAGTGGCCTACCGTGCAAAAGGACAACGGATGCATGTCATAGCCTATGATCCTTTTCTAACGGAAGAAAAAGCTAATAAACTTGGTATCCGCTATGGCAGTGTGGATGAGGTAATTGCCGCTGCAGATTTTATAACCGTACATACACCTCTACTGAAAGAAACGAAGCACCTTATCAATGCCGATGCCTTTGAAAAAATGAAGCCAGGTGTTCAGATTATTAATTGTGCACGTGGAGGTATTATTGACGAGGCAGCGTTATACGATGCCATTATTTCAAAAAAAGTGGCAGGAGCTGCCTTGGACGTTTTTGAAGAAGAACCGATTCGTAATAATCGATTGCTAGAGCTCCCAGAAGTCATTGTTACACCGCATTTGGGGGCAAGCACCGTGGAAGCACAGGAAAATGTCGCCATCGATGTGAGCGAGGATATTATCCGTTTCCTAACAGAAGGTACAGTCAAAAACCCGGTAAATCTGCCTGCAGTGCCCCGAAGCATATTAAATAAAATTGAACCTTATTTTTACCTTGCTGAAAAACTCGGCGCATTTCTCACCCGTTTAGTAGACGAAGTGGTTGAAGAAGTGAATATATATTACGCAGGTGAATTATCAGAGCTGGAAGTGGCACCATTAACGCGTAACACAGTCAAGGGATTATTGCAGCGTCATTTAGGAGAGCATGTCAATGATGTTAATGCGCTTTACCTTGCTGATCGAAAAGGCATTACCATTCATGAGCATCGGACAAATGCCAAAAAAGGATTTACCAATTTACTCACCGTAGAAATTAAGACAAAATCAGCAATAAGAAGTGTATCCGGAACTCTTCTGAATGGGCTTGGTGCGAGAATTGTCAAAGTAGATCATTATCGTGTTGATGTTACACCAGATGGCCATATCGTTGTGATTCATCATCATGACCAACCTGGTGTAATCGGAAGAATGGGTAGTTTACTAGCCAATTTTGATGTAAACATTGCAACGATGCAGGTAGATCGATCCGATCGTGGCGGGGAAGCGATTATGTTACTGAAGATTGATAAAGTCATAAGTGATGAAGCATTACAAGGTTTAGATGAGCTCAACGATATTGTTGACGTCAAACCAATCGATCTATAATTAATAGTATCTAAATTCTAACTTAATCAAAACAAAAAAACCGGCTATTTTTCGTCTAACATAAGACGGTCTAAGATAGCCGGTTTTATATGATAACCAAAATATTTATTTACTGTTTTGATTAATAATAGAAAGAACCTCACCCAATCCTTTTACTTCATAGTCCGGTTGGTCGTCACTTGCTACTCTTTGATGATGATTAATCCATACAGAGTCAATACCAGCAAGGTTTGCCCCGCGAATATCTGTTAATAGATTATCTCCAATCATGATTGCTTCACCTTCTTGGACGTCTAATAAGCTTAATGCATAATCAAATATACCTTTATCTGGTTTCCCTCTACCATAACTGCCTGAAATAACAATATGATCAAAATAGCGTGCTAGTTCCGGAGAGAGATTTAACTTCGTTTGCTGCAAATCTGGAGACCCATTGGTAAGCAATAATAATTTATAGGTTCCATATAAACTGTCTAATACAGAGAAAGTATCAGGATAGTAATATACATGTTTTTTACGCATCTGTGGAAACGTATCGGCAAGCTGCTGTCCAAGCTCCGCATCTACAATTCCAATGCCCTTCAATCCTTCCGTCCATGCTTCTATTTGATAGTCTGGCACAATGTGGTGAAGTTTCTTAAAATCTTCACCTTTATCCTCGAACTTGCCCCATAATCCTTCAAATGGATTGATGCCAATTTGCTGTGTAAATGGATATGTTTCATAGCTTTCATACAGCTTGCGTGCCTGTACTTTTACACTTTCCACCAATTTATTGGAATCGATAGCAGGGTTTATCGCTGCAGCTTTTTTACATGTATCTTGAAATGCCATTTGAATGCTTTTCGCATCCCATATTAACGTATCATCCAAGTCAAATATAATTGCTTTATACATTCTTTCTATCTCCCATCCATTCCATCGATTTCTACTTCTATTACTTTATCAAATAATCTGAAAAAAACAACCATTGCAGGAAAAACTTATGAACTTCGCTTTGCTTCCCTAATTATTTGTACCGTATACTATTAGAAAGGAGGTATGAAGATGTGTCTGATTAATTTTCAAATTGGCAGTCATCCCGAATACAAACTAATTGTTGCTGCAAATCGTGATGAATACTATAAACGTCCTACTGCTCCAGCACATTTTTGGAAAGATGCGCCATCTCTATTAGCTGGACGTGATTTAGTCCAACTTGGAACTTGGCTGGGGATAACGAAAGAAGGGCGATTTGCTGCCTTAACGAATTATCGACAGCCGAATAAGCAACAAACCCATACGAAATCAAGAGGTGCCATTGTTGCTGATTATCTTCAATCCAAACAAGATCCAGTAACCTATTTACAAGCTTTACAACAACATAAAACACTTTATTCGGGATTCAATGTAATTGTAGGAAATGCGGACAAGCTGTGGTATTTGAATAATCTAGAAAACAATATTGAACCTATCTCTAGTGGTATTCATGCATTAAGCAATCATTTCTTAGATACACCTTGGCCAAAAGTTAAATATGGGAAAAAAATACTTTCCGAATTGAAGAAGGAATCAGCCAAACTGCTTCCTGAACGACTATTTCACCTGCTTGAAAATACGGAAATAGCCAATCAGCAGGATTTACCTGATACAGGTGTTGGTTTGGAATTAGAGAAACAGCTTTCACCGCTTTTTATTCAAACGCCCCATTACGGGACCAGATCAGCTACGGTTTTACTCATAAATCATAATCACCATGTCCAGTTCTATGAACGAACATATGAACAGGGTAAACTAAAGGATGATGTCGAATTTAGTTTTCAGATTACAACATAAAGTGAAACTTCAATCAGGGGGGTTTTTGCACTTCCCCCACTGATTGTTAGTTGAACCAATCAGGCTTTTACTGGCTGTTGAACCCCCACTTATCATTCTTGTTATCAACTAAAATTCTTGGTGGGAGGCTTACAGCCAGTTAATCTGTGATAAAGTGAAACTTCAATCAGTGGGTTTTTCGCACTTCCCCCACTGATTGTTAGTTGAACCAATCAGGCCTTCACTGGCTGTTGATCCCCTGCTTATAATTCTTGTTTTCACCATCTGCATCTTCCATACCCCTATCTTTTTCCAGTGAAAACGGAAAGTACAGTAAATAGGTACTTGTTAATTGTTTTTGAATCGTCCTTTTGCTTTGTATACAATTTTGTAAACCGCGATTTCCGATAGTTCCAGTCATTCTCCGCCTGATAATGAAATAAAGAATCCTTCATTTTTATTCCTCCTCTTTGATCTTAAGTCTATTTTATAAGGTTCAAAGGAAAACGTCGTCGGCATCATGACTGAATTATTATATCAAAAATAACCTTCCAAAATCGGAGAAACCATCCAACTGCAGACTGACGAGAAATCAGCCTAGCTCCATTCGCAATCCAAGCATACAAAAAAGACCAGTCCCTCCGCTCATTGGGAGAAACTGATCTTTTTTGAATATTTCTCTTTCTTTTTCAGTCGGATAAAAGCTTACTCCAAATTAATATTCAGCTTTCCTTCTGCCTTTGCACGTGCTTCATTACCATAGCTATCTTTCACAATAACTTCGATAACAGCACCCTCTGCATAAGCATTAGATGTCGCTGTCCAGTAACCGACATAATGACCTGGCGTTGTTTCCATCATCGGCAGCTCCGTTGCGTTAGCAATTTTTGCTCCGTGATTCGTTAATGGCATATGAATAACATAGGTTGCACGCAAGCCTGGCTCACTATCAAATTCAATCTTAACACTTTCTCCAGCCTGTAAATCAACGTCCTCTGTAGGTGTTAGATTTTCAATCTCTGGTGCATCAAATTGGACATCCAATGTGACGCTCTGGGTTGTAGAATTACCTGCGAGATCATAGGCTGTTACTTCAATCACATTCTCTCCATTATCCAATAGAATACGCTTGGAATAGGAACCGTCCTCTGCCAAATCTGCAC
>NZ_QTSZ01000017.1 GCF_003730295.1 Ornithinibacillus gellani | reverse complement strand
CATTCAAAAAATAGATAGGAACATAAACAATTGACGGTCAATTTAGAGGTCCCTTTAGGGACTATGTTGGTAAAGTGCCCTTATAGGGCGAAATTAAAACCGCCGGTTCTACCGGCGGATATTTACTTCCAGACTCTTTTATCGTATGGAAATCCTATGTTTGGATTGATGAAGGAATAAATAGGGAAAAGTATGGTAAAACAACCATATAGGATGGAGGTATTTAGTGAATCGAGAGTATGTTTTTCAATAGCACAGGCTTATTAGCATTAAAAATATCCCCATTAGTGTGGTGCTGATAGTGATGAATAGGTTTTTAAAAATCGGCATAGTCGTAAGATTCACGGCTATGCCTTTTGTCTTGCCTTCTAACTCCGTTGATTTCCACTTCAGGTGGACGCTTTCCGCGGGCATGGCTTGAGCCTCCTCGGAAGAAGATCACTTCCTGCGGGGTCTCAAGACTCATGCTATTCCCGCAGGAGTCGCCACCTTACGTTCCAATCAACTAGGTTGCATCTTTACATTTGGTTCTATTTCTATTGCTCCTATACAGTTGTAGTAGATTTTAATGCGTTGTTCTTGTTTACCGTTTACTTTTTCAGCTTGATAAACAATAATTTTATCGACAAACTCTCGTATTAATTCAGGATTGATTGTACTGATTTCTGTATGCTTTTTCACTAATTGTAGAAAATGTTTTGTGTTGATGATGTTTTCTCTCGATTTATTTAACTCAGCCTGTAACTGATGCATTTTAGCTTTTAATTCAGCTTGCTCTGCGTCATAACCTGCAGACATTTTACGGAAGCGATCATCGGAAATTTTACCGAATACATTGTCTTCATACAATTTTTCAATAATTGTATCAAGTGATTTCATTCTCGCCTTTGCATCTTCAAATGTTCGTTCATCTTTCCGTTGTTTTTGTGATAAATCTTGTTCAAATTGATTGAGTACGACTTGTGTGAATTCTTCTTCATAATTTTTCGCAAATGCGGTAATCCGTTTTAACTCTTCAAGTAGAAGTTCTTCTACGACTTGATTCCGAATACGATGTGAAGTACACATTCCCTTTTCTTTTCGGTAGGTTGCACAAACAAAGTATTCAAGATGTTTTGGTATTCGTTTCCCTCGTACTTGATATAATTTTGCTCCGCAATCTGCACAAAACATCATGCCAGATAAGACGCTCATCGGTCCGAGTTTTGCTGGTCTCCGTTTTCCTTCGCGAATCTTTTGCACGACTTTCCATGATTCTTCATCGATGATTGCCTCATGAGTATTTTTAAACACTGCCCAATCTTCTGGGTCATTCCATATCTTTTTATTCGTTTTATAGGATTGCTTACGGGTTTTAAAGTTTATCGTATGTCCTAGATATTCTTGTCTTTCTAATATGTTTGCAACTGATCGTCCTTGCCATGCAAAAGGATTGCTTGGTGTACGTGCTGCAATATTAATGCCTTTCTTCCTCATGTGAACACTTGGTACGATAATTTCCCTTTTCTTTAGTTCCCTTGCAATTTGCGTTGGACCAAGTCCAGAAATACATAGCTTGAAAATTAAACGAACAACTTCTGCCGCATCTTCATCGACAATCCATTTTGAATTATCTTCTGGACTTTTCATATACCCATATGGCACTGTTGTCGATAGTGGTTTTCCTGATTGTCCTTTTGATTTGAAGCTTGCTCTAATTTTCTTACTTGTATCTTTTGCATACCATTCATTAATGATGTTTAAAAATGGTGTGAAGTCACTGTCTTGCTGATTGGCACTGTCGATTCCGTTATTAATGGCAATAAATCTTACATCAGCTTCAGGAAAGACAACTTCTGTATAATAACCAACCTTCAAATAGTCTCTTCCGAAGCGTGACATATCTTTAATAATAACGGTATTAACTACACCTGCTTGTACATCGGCAATCATTCGATTAAAGTCTGGGCGGTCAAAAGTTGTTCCACTAAAGCCATCATCGACATAAAACTGTGTCGGATAAAATCCATGATCTTCCGCATATTTCTGCAAGATAGCTTTTTGATTCACAATACTATTTGAATCACCTGCAAGTTCATCATCTCTTGATAATCTACAATAAAGTGCTGTTACCTTTTCTGAATCAGTACGAATCGCTGAATAATGATTAATTGGTTGTTCCATCATGGACTGTCTAAACATATTTACCTTCCTTTCCGACAGTCTTCAAGCGGTTTCGTACTGTGTATATTACCGTACTAACTTGAAGAAGTCGACTTATTCTCGCTATGATTAATACAATATAAAGCTTGATGTGACGCTTGTTTTGCATCATTTTCTATTCGTCTTTTTAGCTTTTGATAAACAGTTTCTTGTGCTGTTTTGCTTTCTTTTACTTCTATTAAATAGGTGATTTTATCAATCTGCCTTTCTATGAATCTCATCGAAGTTTTCTCTGACATAAAATTGCTCCTTCCTGCACCCATTATTGGACTTAGCGAATATTAATGATTCACTGACCCCAAAAATGGGGTCAGCAATTTAACTTATTTTATTTGTAAGATTTGAATAGCATCTGGATGAATTAGCTGTCCATCTACTCGTTCATGTGCCAGATAGCCAATTTCATTTGTTCGACTATATAGTTCTGTTAACATTTTTATAGCGATTGCTTGACGCTCAATGACCCAAAAGTAGGCTAAATCACCAAACAAAATAGCTTTTTTTCCTGACTCTACCGCTGGCATATATGCTGAAATATGAACAGGCTTGCCAAAAATCGTGTTATTTGTATCATTGAAAATAGGCAATCCATTTTCATCTTTTAGTTTGCGTAAGTGCATAGCTGTTTCATCACTCATCATAAACACAGAGTTTTTACGATAGTGTACATCTACACTAAAATATAAATCGACTAGATCATCATAACTAATTGCTCCAGCTTCACTAGTTGTCACAGTAGTATCCTTCTGCAACAGACCTTGCGGTTCTGTCTGCCCATTCCCATTTAAGAATTTATCTTCTTCTGCACGTCCGAATCGTTTGGCAAAATCCGTACATAAATACTTTTCTAAATCAAATTGGGCGTCTAAAATAAAGAACTTTTTCAATCTCGACATACTAGCGATTTTAAAACTATTGATTTTAAAGGCTTGTATCGTGTCATTGCTTTCTGAAATACTTTCTCCCTCTGCGACAATTTCTGCTTCACCTGTTGAAGTGACTGCATGAATTACACCGTCTGGACCTTCTGTTTGAACGACTGTTCCTAATTTACGGAAGATATTCTCTTCTTTAATTGTTTCATTGACTTGCTTTAATGATTGTAATGGTAAAGCTGAACTACCATTGTTAGTGATAGATGCTAAAACACTTCGATCGTATTCTTTTCCTTTCATGGCATTCCAAAAATTTGTGTATATTTCATTTTCTAATGTAAACATAATTGTTTTCCTCCTAATGGTTTTAATTAATAGGGATATACGCAGATGAATATCCCTTTACGGAAGGCTGTCGTATTGACCGACAGCCTATATACCTTGTTTGAAATCGCGACTTTTTGCGTGACGCTCCTCGCCCGTTGTCCAAGTGAAAGATGCTAGAGATTCTTATCCCCCTAGGGGATTCACAAAATACTCCTAGAAAGGGTGTCCACAAAAGGTGGTTACCCTTTACGGTTTTAAGTGACAGATAATACATTGAAACACTTGTGTTCTTGTGTTGTTAAAGGCAGAGTGCTTTCTTATGAGAAATGCTCGGCACTTCGGACAGTGTATAAGCAATTCTTTTAATGTCTGATTGTCTTTTCGTGTATGCACTGCGATTCCATTCGTATCAATGGTCATATAGTAATCACAGTTTGTTTCTTCTAATACTCGTAAACTGTTTCCGCTGAAAGGGCGGGCTGTATAGAAGTCATGTTCGTTCTTGTAAAGTGCGTATGTTCCAAGCATGGCAAAGCTCCTTTCTCAAATAAACACAGGTTTTATAATATTGGGGCGATATGTGGCAAGGGTTTAAGTTAATTCTTTATAGGAACTTCTATATAAGAAACTAACCATAATGCTTGCCACATCCTGCCCACTCTTTCAATTTTGACTTGGGGCGGTATGTGGCAGGCTTTTAAGCTAATTCTCTATAAGACTATCTATATAGGAAACTAACGATAATACTTGCCACAAGCTGCCCAGGTATTTCACCTTAAAAATTCTTGTCCTTCTTTTAAGGTATAGCCTAAAAACAGTGTGGTTTTCTCACCACCTGCACGTGGTCTTTTTCGTATGACTTGTCCAGCATTTGATAAAGCACTATTAAAGTTACGAGCGTTCTCTACATAATATCCGTTGGCATAACACCAAGTTCGATAAGCTTCATAAAGTGCAGCAGTTCGTTCTTCACCATTAATATCTTCTGTTAGCTGTTCTTCAATAAACAAGCCGATTTTATCGTTTTCACGATGATAGGCTAAAGTTGCATCTTGTACCGAAGTTGGTACATCAAAGCCTGTTTCTTGTAATTTCTGATAACCTTCAATCGCCCAGTTTAAGATGCCACTTAAGTTTTCCGCTTTAGAAAAGGTTGATTTTAAATGCTTATCTTGTTCCCATGCTTCAAAGTGACGTTCAAAAGGAATGATTTTCACACGTCCACTCGTTAGTAACGTTAAATCTGTCACGTGAGGTAAGTGATTTGTATTAATGAATAGCTTGAACTGCGGTTTAAATTCAAAACTATTCTCATGCAAGAATCTTGCATTAATTGTGTCATTACCAGTTAACGTCTTAAGTAGGGCTGCACTTAAGGTTAACTTCTTATCTGGCTCACTGATGTTTACAAAACGTGAACCAGCTAGTCTTGCGACATCTTCAGATGGTGCGGAACTGCTACTATTGATTTTCATTCCAATCGTTTCAGGACGGCTTGTTTTTCCGTAATCACCACATATCTTCAGAAAAGTTTCCATCGATGTTCCTTTTCCGTTACGAGTCGTAGCACCAAACAAGATAAACATCGTTTCATAGCGCGTATCACCTGTTAGGGCATAACCGAGACACTTCTGAAAAAATGTTGCCTTTTCTACATTACCGCTCATCACTTCATGAACGAATTGCTCCCACCGCTCACATCTTGCGAGTGGATCATAATGCACACCCGCGACTTTTGTAATAAAATCTTCCGAACAGTGTGGATGAAAAGTGTTCGTCCGTAAATTTAACGTGCCATTTTTACAGTTGAGTAAATATTTATTCGTATCAAAGCTACTCATCGATATGGGATGAACATCTTGTGCGTCACGAAGAATGATTTCTCTATTTCTTCTAACTTGCCATTTCTTCGCAAAATCGATATATGTTTTACGAATGTTTTCTTCTTTAATCGAAAGCGCATAATACATGAGTTGATTGGCAAGCTGTTTACAGAGCTGCATGACTTTCAAATTTCCTGTATCACTTTCCCAAGCTTGTCCGTTATAGACGAACCATTTCTTCCTTTCAGGGATATAGCGGGCAACCGACTTATAATAATCAGCAAACAAATTACTATTGCCAATATCCGTACAAGCGTAATGATTGTTCTTAAACGGTTGCATGTTCTTTAGTCGTTCAAGTTCATCATCTGAAAAATCGTCATTTGTCGAACTAATACCATATGGCTTATAAGTCGTGAACACATTCCGTCTTGCTGTTTCTAAAGTAATTTGACCGTACGTTGTACCACTTTGTTTACGATCCCATTTCTTCCGCATTAACCCGCTTTTACGAAATAGCCTATCCATTTGTTCAATATCCCGTCCACACCAGAAGGCTAAAATACTAGCAAGTGCTAAATCTGCTTCACTTCGTGATTCGTAACTTGGCATATCACCATTCCAGAGTTTTTTAAACTTCTCACGATTTACTGACTTACTAGCTTTTTCAATAACTGATTCATCGGATAAATACGATACCGCTTCATCTACATCATTCTGTCTTACAGTAGACGGACGCTTCATGAAAACTTCTAAGAACTGTGGTAATGTATCTGTCATATCTTCTAAATTTCCATCTTGAAATACATCACCTGTTAGCGTTAGAAAATGATTCGTTACACCTGCGATATAGACTTCAATATTTAATTTTCGATTGTTGATATAGTAAACATCTGTATCGTAATCAAAATTAGCTGCTTTAAAGTAAATATGAAGTCCGCTTCCAGATGGACTTTTCTCGATATAAGAATTTGGAAAATAAGCAATCACATTTTGTGCGATTTCGTTTAATTCTCCAGCTTCATTGACACAATCATCTAAATCAATGGCACAAATGTCATGGCTGACGATAAAGCCTATGCCAGTATAGTCATTCATGACTTTCACCGCATCTTCATACGAAGAAAAAGTGCTTAAATCATTTGAACTTGCACGACTGCCTGTTCTTGCGTTGTAGGGTACTTTCGTTTTCTTCCCATTTCTCACTTCTTCTTTCCAGCAACAAAATATATTGTGCTCTTTCATCTCCGCTGGAATGTTTTCAATGTCACCCACAGAAAACACACACCTCCTCTCCCTATAAAGTTTTAAAACTATTCAATTGTCATGGAACAATGAGGGAAATGTTCCATCAGTGTCTTTGTCTAATCTGCCTTTTCACTTATGAACCTTTCGACAAATTTCACAGTTGTAAATATGTCCCTCACCTATAAGCGAATAATTCGATCGATTCGAACCCCTTTTTTTAAAAAAAGAAAATCAACTTTCTTTGAACTGACAAAAACAGACGGATTTTTGCAGTTTCAAGTGACTGCTTCACGTCTTCGTGATATGATAATAGATAGGTAGAAAGAAATCGTTCAAGATAAGGAGGAAGTGAAATGGGTGTACGATATGAAAAGTTATTTCACTTATTAGATGAACGAAATATGACGACAAGAGAATTAGAAAAGCAAGCAGGTTTTTCGGGAAATATTACGACACGGATGAGAAGAAATGAATACATATCACTCGAGAGTATTGAAAAGATATGCAGGACTTTGGATTGTCGTGTCCATGATATTTTAGAATTTGAGAAATAGGAGCGAACAAAATGAATGAATTTAATCGAAACTTACAAACATCAATTAATGTACAAAGACAAGCAAACTTAATTTGGAGTGTTGCGGATATTTTACGGGGGCTTTATAAACCACATGAGTACGGTAAAGTTATTTTACCGATGACAGTGATTAAACGATTGCATGATACATTAAAACCAACTCGTGATGCTGTATTAGATGTCGCAAAGAAAACAGAAAATATGAATGACACCATGCGGAATAAAATGTTGACGAACGCTTCCGGCTATTCATTTTATAATACGAATCTTTATACCTTCGAAACATTACTTGCAGATCCAGCAAATATTGAAACAAACTTTAGAGCCTATTTAAATGGCTTTTCAGAAAATATGCAGGATATTCTAGCTAACTTTAAATTCGATTTAGAGATTAGTAATTTAGCAGAAAACGATCGCCTCTTTTATGTCATCCAGGAATTTAGTAAAAAAGAAGTTGATCTAGGACCAGACAAGATGACGAGTACAGATATGGGATATGTCTTTGAAGAACTTGTCAGAAAATTCTCGGAAAGTTATAACGAGGAAGCTGGGGCACACTTTACGAGCAGGGATATTATTTATTTAATGACAGATTTATTGTTAGTTGAAGATCAGGATACTTTAACTGGAAAAGATGTGGTGAAGACGGTATATGACCAAACGATGGGTACATCACAAATGTTGTCAGCCATGACAGAACGAATTCATGAGATGAATGAAAGTGCAGAAGTAGCAACATTTGGTCAAGAATTAAACCCTGAAACATACGCAATCGCAAAGGCTGATACGATGATTCGTGGAGGAAATCCAGACAATATGGCATTAGGCAGTACCCTATCAAAAGATGCTTTCGAAGGCTATACTTTTGACTACTGTATTTCTAACCCGCCATTTGGGATTGATTGGAAGGGGGACCAAAATGCTGTAAAGGCTGAACATGAACTTGGTGAAAATGGGCGTTTTGGGGTCGGTCTACCAAGAATCAGTGATGGGCAATTATTGTTTCAGTTAAACGGAATTTCAAAGTTAAAAGAGACTGGACGAATGGCAATTATTCATAACGGATCGGCATTGTTTTCTGGTAATCCAGGAGCAGGTGAAAGTTTAATCCGCCAGTATGTGATTGAAAATGATTGGTTGGAAGCGATTGTTCAATTGCCAAATGATTTATTTTATAACACAGGTATTTCAACATACATATGGATCGTTACGAAAAATAAATCTGCTGAACGTCAAGGAAAAGTGCAGCTCATTGATGCTTCGAAGATGTTTGAAAAACGTAGGAAGAACATTGGTGAAAAGCGTGTTGATATTTCTGAAGAATGTCGTGACATGATTGTCAAAGCTTACGGAGAGTTTACGAATGATGAATATTACTTAGATGAACGTGTTGTTGAATCGAAAATCTTTGATAATGAAGAATTTGGTTTTACACGTGTGACTGTCGAAAGTCCGTTGAAAGATGAAAATGGAGAAATCGACCGTAAAAAGAACGGTGACCCAAAACCTGATGCGAAATTACGTGATACAGAAGACATTCCTTTAAAAGAAGATATAGATGCGTATTTTGAGAGAGAAGTATTACCATTCAATCCAGATGCCTGGATGGATCGCTCAAAAGACAAAATTGGCTATGAAATTCCCTTTACGCGACTTTTCTATAAGTACACAGTACCAGAACCATCAGAAGTCATTGCTGAACGAATAAAAGAATTAGAAGAATCCATAGTAGCAAACTTCCAAGCATTATCAGGGAAGGATGTGGAGAATGTTGACTAGGAAAATGAAAGACAGTGAAATCGAATGGATTGGAGAAATTCCGGAGGATTGGGATGTTTCTAAAATTGGTTCGCATTATATTGAAAGAACCGATAAAGTTTCCGATTTAGAGTTTGAACCTTTATCGGTTACCAAAAATGGAATAGTTCCACAATTAGAAACAGCGGCTAAATCGTCTAATCACAATAATAGAAAGTTAGTTTTAAAAAATGATTTTGTAATTAACTCGCGATCAGACAGGAAGATGTCTGCAGGCATTTCATCTATGGATGGCTCGGTATCTGTCATAAATACCGTTCTCTATTCTAATACAATAGATAGAGATTATACAAAGTATTTATTAAAGAATTATGCCTTTGCTGAAGAATTTTATAGATGGGGTACGGGAATTGTAGACGACTTATGGTCTACGAAATGGTTAAAAATGAAAAATATATCTATTCCAGTCCCACCAAATGATAAACAAAAGCAAATAGGACAAACGTTAGATCGCTTAACTCAAAATACTAATAATATTATTACAGAAACCCAACAATCCATCGAAGAGTTAAAGAAATACAAGCAATCACTCATCACAGAAGCGGTGACAAAAGGCTTAGACCCGAATGTGGAAATGAAAGATAGTGGAATTGAGTGGATTGGAAAAATACCAAGTAACTGGGATATAAATAAAATGAAATATGTTACAAGGGTAAATGAAAGTAAATACGATTTTATTGCAGGTGAAACTTATATAGGTTTAGAAAATGTAGTAAGTTTTGAAGGTGTGTTAAATGGTCATGGTAAGTTAGCTACAAATTCAAGAGAATCATATTTTGAAAAAGGAAATATACTGTATAGTAAACTTAGACCTTACTTAGCTAAAGCTTTTATTGCTGATTTTTCAGGGGCATGTAGTGGCGAATTTATAGTGTTCAGTGAATTTAAAGGAAACAAGAGATATCTTTTATATTGGTTAATTTCACAAACATTTACTGATTTTATTAATGCCACATCATACGGAACAAAAATGCCTCGTTCTAGTTGGGAATATATAAAAGAAACATTTATTCCAAGACCGACAAAGGATGTAGAAAATAGAATCGTCTCCTATTTAGACGAACAAACATCTCGTATCGACAAGCTGATCGCTGATAAAACAAAAGTTATTGAAGAACTTGAAGACTATAAGAAGTCCTTAATCTATGAATATGTTACAGGTAAAAAGAAGTGTAAGGGGGGGTAAGTTTCATGCTTGAGAAAAAGGAAATTCGCTTTGAGCAAGATATTGAAACTGTGCTAACGAATGTAGGCGGTTGGCAGTCTGTGTCTTTTGCCGATACCAACTATGATGCTTCTATTGGAATGGATGCTATTGTCTTGATTGATTTCATTCAAGAAACGCAACCACGTGCTTGGAAGCGGTATGTTTCTATTTATAAGGAAGCTGCGGAGGACCGTTTTGTAAGGCGTTTTAATGAAGAAGTAACAACACATGGTCTATTACACGTTCTACGCAAGGGAATTCGTGACCGTGGTGTTCATTTCCGTGTCATTTATTTCCGTCCCGTTTCATCCATCAGTTACGATAACTTGAAATTATATGAAGCGAATCGTTTTCACTGTATTCGCCAGTTTTATTATAGTGCAAACAATCGTAACTCTATTGACATGGTACTCGCTGTAAATGGGATACCACTTGTTGCCTTAGAGCTTAAAAACCAATATACAGGTCAAAATGTCCAACATGCAAAACTGCAATTTGAACAAAATCGTGACCCAAGAGAACTCGTCTTTCAGTTTAACACTCGCTTTCTCGTATATTTTGCAGTAGATCATTATGATGTCTTTATGACAACGAAGCTAGCTAGAAATAAGACATATTTTCTGCCATTTAACCAAGGTTCTAATGGTCCAGGAAATGTTGGTGGTGCGGGAAATCCAGCTAATGCTGAAGGTTATCCAACTGCCTATTTATGGGAAGAAGTGTTACAGCGCAATCAACTTATGGATATTATCGAACGGTTTATGAATCTTGAAGTAAAGAAAAACATTCTTATTTTCCCACGTTACCATCAGCTAGATGTCGTGAAAAAGTTAGTTGCAGATACGAAGGAATATGGCTCTGGAAAAAATTATTTAATTCAACATTCAGCAGGGTCAGGAAAATCTAATAGTATCTCTTGGCTAGCTTATCATTTGGCATCTTTACATAATCAAGAGGATGAGCCGATCTATAGCTCTATCATTATCGTGACAGACCGAACTGTCTTAGATAGGCAGTTACAAGATACATTACTGAGTTTTGAACATACGACAGGGCAAGTTGAAACAATCGGGGATAATAAAACTTCCCAACATTTAAAAGATGCCATTAATGATAAAAAGAAAATTATTATTACAACATTGCAGAAATTCCCTGTCATTTACGATGAGATAGATAGTGTAGCGGGACGAAATTTTGCCATCATTGTTGATGAAGCTCATTCATCTCAAACAGGTTCAAGTGCGCAAAAGTTAAAGCAAGCTTTAGCAGATAAAGAAGCATCTTTAAAGGAATATCAAGAAATTGAAGAAGAAATTGAAAACCAATCTTTAGATGATCAGGACAAATTAGTGCAAACACTACTTTCGCAAGGTCAGCATAACAATTTGAGCTTCTTTGCCTTTACAGCTACACCGAAAGAAAAAACGATTGAAATGTTTGGTACAAGGCAAAAAGATGGCAGCTATCGACCTTTTCATATTTACTCCATGCGTCAAGCGATAGAAGAAGGGTTTATTTTAGATGTCTTAAACAACTATATGACCTATAAGGCTTCCTATCGTATTGCAAAAGAAATAGAGGGAAATCCAGAACTACCAAAAACAGAAGCTGTCCGAGCGATTGCTAGATATCAGTCCTTCCATCCATGGGTATTAAGGCAGAAAACAGAAATTATCATTGAACAGTTTAGAGAAGTAACCAAAAAAGCGATAAATGGACGAGCAAAGGCAATGATTGTTACATCATCAAGATTACATGCAGTCCGTTATATGAAAGAATTTAAGCAATATATCGAAGAAAAAGGTTATGAAAACTTAGATGTTCTGGTCGCCTTTTCAGGAACAGTAAATGATGATGGTGTAGAATATACAGAGCCGAAACTAAATATCACAAAGTCTGGAGAACGGATTCAAGAGAATCAATTGAAAGAAGTTTTCCACAGTGACGATTTCAATTTACTAATCGTTGCAGAAAAATATCAAACAGGCTTTGATGAACCATTACTTCACACGATGTTTGTCGATAAGAAATTGCGTGGTGTGAAAGCAGTACAAACTTTATCACGCTTAAATCGAACCATGCCAGGTAAAAAAGATACATTTGTTTTAGACTTTGTCAATACAGAAGAAGAAATATTTGAAGCTTTCCAACCTTTCTATGAAGCGACAACATTAAAAGAAGAAATTAATATTAACCTTATTTATGATACACAAAGTAAATTAAGAAAGTTTTATGTTTATAATGATGACGACATTAAACAAGTAATGAAAATAAATGAACAAGCAGGTAATAAACAAGACGAACGATTACTTGGCAGATTATCCAGCTTATTCAAACCAATACTGGGTCGTTATGAGGAACTAGAAGAAGATGTGCAATATGATTTTAGGGTGACATTACGTAATTTTAATAAGTGGTATAACTACATTGCACAAATTGACCGAACTTTTGATAAAGATTTACTAGAGGAAAGTATCTTTACAGGTTTCTTACTTAAGTTTATCCCCAAGGAAAAGCGTGAAAAGATAAGTATTGATGATAAAGTAAAATTAGAATATTACAAATTACAAGAAGACTTTCAGGGAGAAATATCGCTTATAGCAGAAGATGATGGAAGCGGTATGTTAGAACATCCAGGTACTGTAGATGCAACCGTCAAACCGACAGATGAACATGATACATTAGAAGAAATTATCCAAAGAATCAACGAACGTTTCCCAGAAAATTTTACTGAGGGTGACCGAGTCTTAGTAGAAACAATGCACCGTACCCTTAGAAAAAGTGCAGATGCAAAATTAGTAAATATGGCAAGGAATAATAGTGTAGAAATGTTTGAGAATAACTTGTTTAAAGAACAGTTTCAAGACTTTATTATTGAACAATATACCGAAAATCAATCTGCATATGGAAAATTATTTGATGCTGACCAATCATACTACAATACGATTTATTCATTTATTGCGAAAGATTTGTATAAATGGTTACGGTCGCAGACGCTCGAAGAATATATATAGAATCATGTTTAAATTGAAAGAGATAAAATTAAGAATATTAAATTACGTATCTATTATTACACACTTGTTTAGTGTAGTTAGAATGATTGGCTATTAGGAAATATTTACTATCTATTGTTGAATGATAAAAAATATATCAGTCGATTGTTCAACAGTAATTGCGTTTACTATTATGAAAGGAAGAATTGAGTAAAAATGGAACGTATATTATTAAATGATATTTTTAATATTTCAGAAGATGAAATGAAAGATTACTTAATTAAAGTGAATCAACCTGTAGAAGACCAAAATCCATTGGACTTCTATTTATACGATAAAAGTCGATTCTTAGAATATGTAGGCTGGTATAAAGGGACGGGCGCAAAACAAGCCCACTTTGTTGCTAATCGGAAATATGTTATACAATTTGTGAAATATATACACCCACATCAGTGGCTATTTACAGGGGTATATAAAGTGGGAGAACTAAAACCAGCGGAGGTTGGTGATGGTCAGGTGTATACACTTATTGAACAAGAGAAATTTGCTAAATATAGTGGAAGATTAGTTGTTCACTTTAAAAGACAACAAGGGCGAGTGTCCACAAAATATACTCCTGAAAGAGATTTACGGTTATTTACTGTTGCAGAAATAAAAGAATCTATATTTGAAGATGATGAATTTCACGGCTATGAAAATATTCATTTACCTTTTAAAAATTTAGAGAGAATCATTCATAATCTAAAGCCATCTTGGAAATCAGCATTGAGTTCAGTAAAAGGTGTATATGTTATAACAGATCAAACAAATGGAAAGTTATATATTGGTTCAGCTTATGGTCAAGAAATGATTTGGAGTCGCTGGTCTGAATATGTACGAAGTTATCACGGAGGTAACAAAAGTTTACGAAAAATCCTTAATGATTATGGAAAAGAGTATATAGAAAAAAACTTTACATTTGCGTTATTAGAAACATTCAAAAGCACAGTTGAAGACAGTGTCATTATACAAAGGGAAAGTTATTGGAAGGATGTATTGGCTACTAGAAAACATGGATATAACGAAAATTAATTTTAAAAGATTACTCATCATTTTTTATTTAAACTAGATATCATTTAAATAATCAAGGGAGTTAATAGTCAAACAGCGTAACTAGTTCTATTTTAACATGATCTATTACGCTGTTTTGATTGTCCCGCTCAAAGCCTGCCATTCCAATAATTTTATTTCCATCACTACCAGCAATCCCCATTTACGTGTTACAGTGTGGTATTTTTAATGGAGATGTATGAAATAATTGGAGGTGTCCAATATGAATAGAGATAAATTAAAGCAGGAAGGCGAAAAATGGGTTGAAGATGGAATCATTACAAGTGAGCAGTTGCATCAAATTTTAGGACGATATAAGCAAAGAGACCCGTATTTTTTAGTTGTGCTTTTTGCTGCTTTGATGACAGGCCTTGGAATCTTAACATTTATCATGTCTGATTGGGCGCAGGTTCCCCATTTTTCAAGAATAATCATGATGATGGTTGCCGTTACAGTATTGTACATATTAGGCGATAGGATGTACCGGAAGCGTTCTGCTGCTCTTGGGGCCAGTTTTATTTTATTGGGATATATTTCATTTGGTGCTGGAATGCTGTTAACGATTAATATTTATAACATTTCTATATTTAGTGCTTGGCCATTTGTTATTTGGATGATTATCGGATTAATATTATATTTCATTTATGAGCATCCGCTCTTGTTAACAGCAGGATTCATTGTTGCGGCAACAGGACAATTATATAGTCTAGCAAGTTTTTCTTCCTTTGATTGGATGTTGCTAATTGTATTCGTACTGGGATTTGCTCACTTTACCTATCATCATGCACGACCATTGTATAGCTACTTATTTGGCTTCAGTCTGCTATTGCAATTTGTTTTAATCGTTATTGGGGAATCACAAGAATATTATTGGATAGTCGTATATTTTCTGTTATTATATTTGATTGCCATGGTGCTACCTCACCCATCATTAAAGCAACCATTCACACATACCGCTTTACTCGGTATTTTTATATTCGGCATGTATCAATCCTTTCTATTGCAAGAAACATTCTTTGTTGAAGGTATCATAAAAGAGAAGTTTTTTATTATTATCTGGGTAGCCCTGATTCTCATTGGTGTCATACTTAAATGGGTTAAGCAGCAAACATGGAGCATGATTGATTTTGTTTTATTTTTACCTGTTTTTTATTTGCCGTTTTCTTATATGATCGGATTGATCAGTTTATTTGTCTTTTCCCTTGGGTGGTTATTTATTGGTTATCATGTTGAAAATCATGAAAAAATTGTGCTTGGAACAATAGGTTTTCTGTTAAGCACATTTACGGTATATGTTCAGTTTGCGTGGGAAGCAATGAATAAATCATTGTTTTTCTTAGTTGGTGGGCTGCTATTATTTGGACTTAGTTTTATTTTGGAACGACAAAGACGTCAGCATGTGGATAATCAAAAGGGGGATGCATCTTGAAGCGAATCCTATTTCCTGCTGTGCTTATTCTACAGATTGTCATCTTAGGAATACTAGGCTTACAATATAATTTGATCGATTCATACGGACAATCGTTTCAGGTCTTGACTGTTCATCATCAAGACTATCATCCCCGTGGAGACAATCAGGCTTATCAAAATTATGATATTAATTATATTCCAAGCTCCAAGTGGGATGGTTCAGGGGATTTGTCCTACCGTACACCAATATATGTGCTATTGGAACCAGGGGAGGATGGCGTTTATCAGGTCGTAGCTGCAAGTGAAGAAAAAATGAAAGTGAATAAACAACAGGTTCTCCTCCGTGGTAATTATAGTCATTATAGTAAGGAGAAAAAAGAGCATACTGTTTACTATGGTTTTGAATATATAGACAATCCAAAACAATACCATATAGAGCATATGAATAGTAAATGGAAGGTGTCTATCCAGCTTGCTCCATGGGGTCAACATAAAATAATAGCTATTGAATCTGTTAAATAAATAAAAGCGCTTGATGGCTAGACACTCATTGATAGAGTTCTAGCTTCCAAGCGCTTTCTGTTTTTGACTATTTTACTTGTAATACAGCTTTAATCTGTTCAATAGCCCAATCCAGGTCTTTTTTCTCGATAATTAATGGTGGTGCAAAGCGAATCACATTTTCATGTGTTTCCTTACATAACAGACCTTTTTCCTTTAATGCTTCACAGTATGGGCGAGCAGACTCTGTTAATTCAACACCAATGAATAATCCTTTTCCACGTACTTCTTTAATGATTGGATTATTTATCTTACGCAGCTCATCCATCATGTAATTTCCTAGTTCTAACGAGCGTGCAGCTAATTGTTCATCTTCCAGTACATCTAAGGATGCGATAGAAACAGCACACGCGAGTGGATTTCCACCAAAAGTGGAACCGTGGGATCCCGGATTAAACACACCTAAAATATCTTTATTTGCAACAATACAGGAAATTGGAAAAACACCTCCACCAAGTGCTTTACCTAAAATGAGAATATCTGGCGTTACATCTTCCCAATCACAAGCAAACATTTTTCCTGTACGTGCTAGACCTGCTTGGATTTCATCGGCAATATACAATACATTATTTTGTTTACATACCTCATAAGCTTGTTTTAAAAACCCTTCCTCAGGCATGACAATTCCAGCTTCTCCTTGGATTGGTTCAAATAAAAAACCAGCTGTATTGTCAGTGATTGCTGCTTTCAGAGCTTCTATATCACCGTAAGGAATTAATTTAATTCCTGGAAGCATTGGTCCGAAGCCACGCTTATACTCTGCTTCAGAAGAAAGCGAAACCGCTGTCATTGTCCGTCCATGAAAGTTTCCTTCACATGCGATAATTTCAGCTTTATCCTCCGTTACTCCCTTTACATCATAAGCCCAGCGTCGTGCTGCTTTAACTGCAGTTTCTACAGCTTCAGCCCCTGTATTCATCGGCAAGGCCATTTCTTTATTTGTTAGCTTACAAACTTTTTCATACCATGGTCCAAGCTGATCATTGTGAAATGCTCTGGATGTTAAGGTTACAGCATCTGCCTGTGCTTTTAGGGCAGCAATAATTTTTGGATGGCGATGACCCTGATTGACAGCGGAATAGGCACTAAGCATATCCATATACCGATTACCTTCAGGATCCTCGACCCAAACGCCTTCAGCCTTGGAAATAACAACCGGTAGTGGATGATAATTTTTAGCACCGTACTGCTGCGTTTGATCAATAATATTCTGACTTGAATGTTCCATTTTAAACCCTCCAAATCTATATTGCTTTATTTAGCTTATCTCCTCCTTCATTATAGCAGTTTCATTTATAGGTTTAAATGAAAGAAGTGAATAAATTGGCTGGACGTGTTATATTAATACCATATTAGTATTTTATTTTTGGGTTGGAGGAGGAAGAAAATGAATACACATCTCCATATAACAGCGTGGGTGCTAGCACTGATTCTGTTAATTGTTGTGTTAATTCTACATAAGCAAGGAAAAGGAAAAGGTGCAAAAATCGTCCAAATGATTTTGCGATTGGATTACCTGCTGATTTTGTATTCTGGCGGTGATTTGCTTGCAAATTATATCAAAGGCGGAAATATGTTAGGGGAAGCAATCGCAAAAGGGGTTGCTGGACTATGGGTCATTGTTGCGTTAGAGATGATTTCTGTTAAAACTGCTAAAGGTAAACCTGCAAAAAGCTGGTGGATTCAACTTGTTATTGCTTTCTTGATTACACTGATTTTAGGTTTTGGTCGCTTGCCAGGCGGATTCATGTAATTAGCAAGAGAAAAAGGGCTATTCCGTTTTAAGGAATAGCTCTTTTATTTTGAAGTGTTCCAACTGCTGGAGAATGTAATCAAATCAGTTTTATCACAGATTAACTGGCTGTAAGCCCCCCACATCAAGAGTTTTTGTTGATAACAAGAATGGTAAGTGTGGTGGATCAACAGCCAGTAAAGGCCTGATTAGTTCAACTAACAATCAGTGGGGGGGAGTGCGAACCCCCCTGATTGAAGTTTCACTGTATCACAGATTAACTGGCTGTAAGCCCCCCACATCAAGAGTTTTTGTTGATAACAAGCATTGTGAGTGGTGGATCAACAGCCAGTAAAGGCCTGATTGGTTCAACTAACAATCAATGGGGGAAGTGCGAAAAACCCCACTGATTGAGTTTCACGTTATGAAAATATGAATCTTTTCCAACAATCTTATTTATAGTATTGACTATTAGTGGGAAACATTAATAATGATAAAGAGGACAAGGGGGAAGCACATTACATGAAAAAAATATGGATATTGTGTATAGCAACAGTGATAATCGTGTTTTGTTTTCAAGTTAAGCCAAATCAAGCTTTGGCAGATACAACAGATTTACAAGAACAGATTATTTATGATATTTTGGTAGACCGCTATAATAATGGCAGCCAGAAATTTAATGAACAAATTCGTTTGGATGATCCACTTGCTTATCATGGTGGAGATTTGAAGGGAATTACGATGAAGCTTGATGCCATACAAGAAATGGGATTTACGGCAATTCAGCTCTCACCTATTATGGATAATGCTGCTGATGGCTACCATGGGTATTGGGTAGACAATATGATGGAACTGGAAGACTTATTTGGCAACATGGATGATTTAAAGCATCTTGTGAAGGAAGCACATGGACGAAATATGAAGGTTATTCTTGAATTTCCGCTTAATTATATGGCAAAAACAAGTCCGATAATTGCAGACGAGACGCATCAAGATTGGACAAAAGAATTGGATCAAGAAGCTCTGAAGGATCAACCATGGGCAGATAAAGTTGTTGCCCTGAATCAGGATAATCCCGATGTTGCATCCTATTTACAACAAGCTGGCGATTATTGGATTGATGAAGCTGGTGTAGATGGTTATAAATTACATGCTGCTGATCAAAGCTCTACGGATTTTTTGAATACATTTACCAAAAGGATTAAAGAAAATGATCCGGATTTTTATTTAATTGCTGGTACAATAACGGATACAAATAGTGATGTGTTAAATGGCATGGAATCAATTGATATGGTTGAAAACGATGAGCAATTCCGGGCGATGAAGGAGGTATTCTCTAATCCTGATATCCCCGTATCGAAGCTATATGAAAGCTGGCTGGAGAATGAAAACCAATCTGGATTACTTTATGTGGACAATAAACAATTGAAACGTTTTACACAAGTATTTGCGGAAAATGGACGTAATAAAATGACCGTGTGGCAGCTTGCACTAACGTACATGTATACTGCTCCTGGTATTCCAGTTATTTATCAAGGATCAGAAATCCCAATGTATGGAGATTATCCTGATAATCAACGGTTAGTTGACTTTAACAGTGGTGACGCAGATTTAAAAGAATTTATGGAAAGAATCTCAGCTTTACGTAATGAGTTTCCTGCTTTATCCTATGGTGATTTTGAATTGATTGATTCTGATCAAGGGATGAGTGTGTTTAGTCGCTCGTATCAAGATCAAACGGTTTATATTGCTATTAATAATGATAGTGAATCTAGATCTGTTTCCATTCAAGGAATAGATCCGGAAAAGCAGCTGCGCGGGTTGCTTGGTGATAACCTGGTACGTGCAAATGATCAAGGACACTTTAAAATTGGTATCTCAAGAGAATCTGCTGAAGTATACATTATTCAAGAGGATACCGGAATTAATTGGGTGTTTATTGGTGTTATTGTAGGGATCTTTGTCCTATTTGTTATATCTGTCATTTATCTTGGTAGAAAGCAGAAGAAGCGTGAAGCAATGGAAGATAAAAATTAGTTATTTATAGAGCACAGTACATCTATCCTGATAGCTGTTGATAGATGTACTGTGTTTTTTATTATATTTAATAGCATTTTTCTGATTGGAGTCATGATGCTGTAAGCCACTTCAAATGATAATAGGATAAGTTTGTGAAACGTTTCACAAACTTATCACAATTAGTCAAAAATGTAAGCGAGTACAGATGATATGCTAACATTAACAAAAGGAATAAGGAGGGAATGATATGATTTTAACATGTTGGAAGGACTTTGGTACAGACTCTGAATATTACACACAAATGCTGTTTGAAAAACAATTAGAAGATCGCTTTGAGGCCCTTTATTTAGAAGAAGGAAAAGAAATTCCAAGCTATATTTGGACAGAGCGCTACGTGATTATAGTAAAAACAAACACAAGAATGATCAATGATGTTTCATTTATAAAATATCCCCGCAATCCATCTTCCATATTTTTTTAACAATTTATGATCAATGTTTCACAAACTTTAATTAGGAGGGATTCAAATGGCAAAAGTAGTAGAAAAGAAAAATAAAACTGTAGTATCTGTACAAGAAAGAATTGATGCCCTTGTAACAAATGCCAATCATGCATTGAGGGAAATGAAGCAGCTCACCCAAGAACAAATCGACAAGATTGTAAAGGAAATGGCACTTGCAGGTTTAGATCAACATATGTATTTGGCGAAACTCGCTGTAGAAGAAACGGGTCGCGGTATTTATGAAGATAAAATTATAAAAAATATTTTTGCGACAGAATATGTTTATCATAATATGAAATACGATAAAACAGTTGGTGTAATTAGTGAAAATCCACATGAAGGCATGGTGGAGATTGCTGAACCAATAGGAGTAGTTGCCGGTGTGACACCCGTAACAAATCCGACATCAACGACGATGTTTAAATCACTTATTTCCATTAAAACATGTAATCCAATCATATTCGCATTCCATCCGTCTGCGCAACAATCTAGTGCCGAGGCAGCAAGAATTCTTTATGAAGCAGCAGTGAAGCATGGTGCACCAAAGCATTGCATTCAATGGATTGAAGAGCCTTCTATAGAAGCAACACAATCTTTGATGAAGCATGAAGGAATTGCTACCATTTTGGCAACTGGTGGATCTGGTATGGTGAAATCAGCTTACAGCTCTGGAAAACCTGCGCTTGGTGTAGGAGCTGGTAATGTTCCTTGCTATATTGAGAAATCGGTTGAAGTTAAACGTGCAGTTAATGACTTAATCTTATCGAAAACGTTTGACAATGGTATGATTTGTGCATCGGAACAAGCTATGATTGTCGATAAGGAAATTTATGCTGCTGTCAAAAAAGAAATGATTGACAATAAATGCTACTTTTTATCTGAGAACGAGAAAACAAAAGTGGAAAAGCTAGTTATTAATGAAAATACATGTGCTGTAAATCCAAAAATTGTAGGTATGAGTCCGGTGCTGATTGCAGAAATGGCTGGGATTCAAGTTCCAGCAGATACAAAGATTCTAGTCGCTGAATTAACCGGAGTCGGACCAGATTACCCACTCTCTCGTGAGAAGCTAAGTCCAGTATTAGCCGCATATCAAGTGGATAGTACAGAAGAAGGTTTAACACGTGCAGAGGAAATGCTTGAATTTGGCGGCTTAGGACATTCGGCTGTTATTCACTCTAATGATCAAAAAGTAATTGATCAATTTGGTTCACGTATGAAAGCTGGCCGAATCATTGTAAATGCACCTTCCTCACAAGGTGCAATAGGTGATATCTATAATGCTTATATGCCATCTTTAACATTGGGATGTGGTTCGTATGGTGGTAACTCTGTATCGACGAACGTAGGTGCCGTGCATCTCATAAATATTAAAAAACTGGCAAGAAGGAATAATAATATGCAATGGTTTAAAGTTCCACCAAAAGTTTATTTTGAAAAAAATTCCGTTCAGTATCTAGCTAAAATGCCGAATATATCCAAAGCATTTATTGTCACAGATGATATGATGGTCAAATTGGGATATGTAGATAAGGTGCTTTATCACTTGCGTAAACGTCCGGACTACGTGCATTGTGAAATTTTTTCAGATGTAGAGCCTGATCCATCAAAGGAAACCGTTATGCGCGGTGCAGAAGCGATGGCTGCTTTTAATCCAGACGTGATTATCGCAATTGGCGGGGGCTCTCCAATGGATGCGGCAAAAGGGATGTGGCTGTTCCATGAGCACCCTGATACGGACTTTAATGGCTTAAAACAAAAATTCTTAGATATTCGTAAGCGTGTGTATAAATATCCTAAATTGGGTCATAAAGCACAATTTGTGGCGATTCCTACAACTTCTGGAACAGGTTCTGAGGTGACCTCTTTTACGGTGATAACCGATAAAGAACATAATGTGAAATATCCACTGGCAGATTATGAATTAACACCAGATGTTGCGATTATTGATCCGCAATTTGTAATGAGTGTACCGAAAACAGTTACAGCCGATACTGGAATGGATGTATTAACACATGCTATTGAAGCCTATGTTTCTAATATGGCAAATGATTATACTGATGGCTTAGCAATTAAAGCAATCCAACTTATCTTTGAATATTTGCCAATCGCATATAAGGACGGTAGTCATGAATTGGCACGTGAGAAGGTTCATAACGCATCAACAATTGCTGGTATGGCCTTCGCAAATGCATTTTTGGGTATTAATCATAGTTTGGCACATAAGCTTGGAGGGGAATTTAATATTGCACATGGACGTGCCAATGCCATTTTGCTGCCACATGTCATACGCTATAATGCCCAAAAGCCAACTAAATTTGCGTCGTTTCCAAAGTATGCACACTTTATCGCAGATGAGCGTTACGCAGAAATAGCTAAAGCTTTGGATTTACCAGCAACTACAACAGAAGAGGGCGTAGAAAGCTTAATCCAAGCTATCTATAAACTCGCAAAACAACTAGATATTCCTATGAGTATCGCAGAAAACGGGGTTGATCAGAAGGCATTTGAGGCAAAGGTTGATTATCTAGCAGATCGTGCCTTTGAAGATCAATGTACGACAGCAAATCCAAAACTACCCCTTGTGACAGAGCTCGCTGACGTTTTCCGCAAAGCGTATAAAGGTTAATCATGTAATGTGAACCAGACCCCAGATGTATTTTACATTGGGGTCTGATTTATTGCTCAAGCTACCAAAATAAATGAATATGCTGAAAAATAGACGTTGTTTTATAGTATAATAAAGTATCTGATTTTTTTGAAAGTGAGTGAATGCAGTGGAGCCAACAAACGGGGGCAAGGTTGTCTTTTTTTTGATACTCAGTTTTGGCATATTTTTTATTGGTGGATACGCGCTATTAATTGTTTTACTAACTGGTGGACTGAAATTTTATTTTCCTTGGTTAATTATCGTAATTGCTGGAGTTCTGTTTATACTAAGCCATTTATTTTTTCGCTATGTACCTCCCAAGTTATTCAAATGGTCTGTGATTATTTGGTTTGTTGGATGTCTGCTTGCTGTCGGGATACATGAAGGAGTGAAAGCATATCATAACAGCTTCGAGACGTTGGATAATCATGAGGTTGATTTATATGAATATATGCCTTTTGCACCGAATTCAAAGCTGGCACAACTGGAGGGATCGACAACCTGGAAGCTGGAAGAAGATGTACCAATTATTGATGGTGCAACTGCATTTTATCCATTGTACGCAGCATTTGCAGAAGCTGTATATCCAAAAGGAGAATATGATGTATATGAGAGTGAAGTCATGGCAAATACAACCCCATATGCATATGAAAATTTAATCGAGGGGGCAGTAGATATGATTTTTGTATTTGGTCCCTCTGAAAACCAATTGAAGTATGCGGAAGAAAAGGGTGTAACATTGTATTTGACGCCGATTGGTAAAGAGGCATTCGTGTTTTTTGTGAATGCAAGTAATCCAATACATGGACTTTCATTATCAGATATTCGGTCTATTTATGCCGGTGAGCAAAAGAATTGGCAGGCATTTGGTGGTCCTAATGAAAGAATACGTGCATTCCAAAGGCCAGCGGATAGCGGAAGTCAAACCGCATTGGAAAAATTAATGGGGGATACACGGATTATGGAAGCACCAAAGGAAGATGTCGTTATGGGAATGGGTGGCATCATAGAAGAAACAGCTAGCTATCGAAATTACAAAAACGCAATCGGCTATTCTTTTCGTTACTTTTCCACTGAAATGGTACAACAAAAATCCATTAAACATGTAGAAATAGATGGAGTACCCCCAACGGAGGAAAGCGTACAGGATGGGAGCTATCCACTAACATATGAATTTTATGCTGTTACAACGACAAAGGATGACCCAACGTTAAATGCTTTCATCGATTGGATATTGTCAGATCAAGGGCAAGAGCTTGTTAGAAAAACAGGCTATGTACCAATTCGCTAATCAATTAATAAAAAAGATCCGGAAATATAATGCCACAGGATATTATTTTCCCATGGATGATTGATTTCCGGAGCTTTCTCCACGATTCAATTTGTCTGAATGACGGTGACAGCTTAGCCATTAATAATGGTGCCACCATTAATATGAAGGATTTGTCCAGTCATATAACTGGAATCTCCACTTGCTAAATAGACATATGCTGGAGCAAGCTCCATTGGCTGTCCTGGTCTTTCCATAGGTGTATCCCCACCAAATGTACCAACTTTTTCTTCTGAAAAGGTAGAAGGAATGAGTGGCGTCCATATTGGTCCAGGAGCAACACCATTAACACGAATCCCTTTATCGGCAAGAGATCCAGCTAATGATCTTGTGAAGGATGTGATTGCACCTTTTGTGGAAGCATAGTCAATTAAGTCTTTATTGCCTTTGTATGCTGTGATGGATGAAGTATTGATAATGGTACTGCCTTTTTTAAGATTGGGCAGTGCAGCCTTTGTCATATAGAAGGTACCAAATACATTTGTTTGAAAAGTTTTTTCGAGTTGCTCATTGGTTATGTCTAGGAAATCCTCTTGTGGATGCTGTTCTGCTGCGTTGTTTACTAAAATATCAATTGTTTTGAACTTATCCAGTACTTCTGTTAATGCTGCTTCACAAAATGTTGGCTGACGAATATCGCCATCTATTAATAAACAAGTACGTCCTTCTTGTTCAACCAAATGTTTAGTAGCTTCCGCATCGGAATGCTCGTTTAAATAGATAATCGCGACATTTGCCCCTTCCTTAGCAAAGTAGACACTAACCGCTCGACCAATTCCGCTGTCTCCACCGGTAATTAATGCCACCTTATCTTGAAGCTTCCCACTACCTATATAATTAGGGTTCATATATTCCGGTGCAGGATGCATGTCAGATTCCAATCCTGGCTGACGTTCTTGCTGCTGTTTAGGGGGAGTCCATTTTCCATGTTCAGACATTTAATATTTCCTCCTTCATTCCATGGTATATAGACTTCCTTCCCTAACTTTAATTTATTCAATCACGTTAATTGTTTTCTTCCTTTCTAAAAATGCAATCCAGAAAAGAACAATTCCAACTAAAAGAAGTAAACTGGCAATGATGAGACCATGTAAATAGTAAGGAATCGTAGGCAATCCCAACCAAGTACAAAGACCCTGACCAAATAATAAGGCTTCGTTGGCTAAGAAACCAAATAAAAATATATAGCTGGCAATGCTGCTAATTCGGTTCATCGGCAGAAGTCCAATTAATTGAAATTGAACAAGGATAAAGATGCTGACAAATCCGAGCAATGTAAAATGTAAATAACCGACGACGATACTTCTCGTATCATAGATTAGACCAGTTAATTGCGGTATTGCTAAACCGAGTTCCATCGTGCTCTTAACAAGTAATAATAGAGTCGTGACCATTAATAAAAGATGAATCGTTTTTGGCAGCTTACCGCGGAGCTGCTTCCACATTGGACTCATACCAACAATCATAAGTATCACTGCTAACCATTGAATCAGAACACCAATTGTCGCAATCGTATGGACAATCGGTTCCGGCAATGCCCAAAGGACAGATGAAAGATAACTGGGAAGCAATGCTATCAAATACAGCCAAAATCCCGCTGTGAGATAAGCTGGTTTCACCCGTATCTTTTTGCTGTACAAAAAGGCAATAAAGCTTCCAATTAAAATGAAGGTAAGCCAGCCATTGTACTGAAAATGTAAGTAAAAATAAATCGCCATATCGAAGAATTTTGTTTCTTTCAGCCCTGTTGCAGAGATATAGCCAAGTGCAAACGGACCAATGGATGAAATAATCAGGGATAGTAAGGCACCTTTTACATATAATCGGCTATGTTTATTCATGGTCTTGCAGTGGCGATAAATAAAAATTGCTGCCCAATATTCAATAAATATATGTATCGTTGAAAAAATAATAGAATATAGTGCGTAGCCCTGATATATAAATGCAGCAAACATGGCAAGTGTGCCGATAAAGAGTGTAATTGCAATGGCTACAGCTTCTCTCTTCGCTGTAAGCTGCTTCCAGGCTAGTCCAATAAAAAGGACAAATGCCCCCAAAAAGGTCCAACCAAGCAGTGCGAGATGGGAATGACCATGCAGCACATTTGTATACGTAAAAGTCGGTTCCGCTAAAAATGGGAACAAACGCATCCAAAGGCCAGAAACCGCGGTGATCGTAAAAAAGATAAATGTTGCATGTACTAAAAATGCGGGCATCCATAAAACCTCCTAACATCTTCTACCTAAGTATGAGGAAAGAGGGAGGAACATGCAATATACTTGGTAAAGTGTTAAAAAAATGCAACAAATGTATGGTAAATAATCATCTATATGTTAAACATATTGCAAACGAAAAAATATCACGGCATCCCTAGAGGCGAGGAATGCCATGACATGATCTAGCAGTTAAAACGATCTAGAAGGTAAGTTCACGGTATGGATGATTGTATTGGAATCCAGATGATATACCTTCATGTGATTATTGGAAAAGGAATACAATATATTTTGGAGAGAGAGCATACGACGCAATTCCGCATCGGAATTTGGATAGTCCATCTGTTTATCTTCCTGATGTGTGATAGAATCAATGACTTCAATCCCATTTTCCGGTGTGATTTCCAGGAGGAATCCTCCTTCAAAGGAAAACACATCTTCTTCATAGGATTCCCTGCCATGTGATACGTTTTTTGTGCGATAAATGGTTGCAGGCATACCAAATAATGGCTTGGATGGATGCTTGTATAATGCATGATGATTGTCATTTAGCTCCGTATAGGAGGAACCTCTACCTATAACTTTATAATCTTTTTCGATTGGACTTGTTGGGTCACTCACATCAAATAAGGACACCTTAATTCCATCTAATTGAACAGAAGGGCGATCACTCCAATTATTTGGAACGAGTGTTGTTTGTTGACCAAAGCCAATCACATGATTTTCATCTAAAGGATGCAAATAATTACTGAAACCAGGGATTTTGAGTTCACCAAGAACTTTTGGATCCCGCGGTGTGCTTAAATCTATGACAAACAACGGATCAACGGTTTCAAAGGTAACCATATATGCTACATCCTCCATAAATCGGACACTATATATTTCTTCTCCTATTGCCAAACCTTCAACGGCACCAATTTGTTGCAGTGTATCATCAAAAACATACAGGTTGTTTACCGTATTATTATTGGCTTGCCAATTATGACCTGACGTAGTGGCAATCCGAAATGTATCATTTCGTTCATCCATTGCAAATTGATTAATAATTCTTCCTGGCACGTTTGCCGTGGCTGTATGTTGGATGCTTGTGCCGTCTAACCGAAATTTTAAAATTTCCGTTTGCGGTTCGGATGGCTCCCAACTCGTGTCATTTTCCTTTTTGGGTGCTAAATAAAGTGTGCTATCTTCTTCATTATAATTCTCTACTGCAATATAAAGATGCTCAGGAGACATATAAAAATCATCAGATGAGCCAAGGTAAGAAGTAATATGGGCTCCTTTGTTCCAATCGTTCAGATCGATCGCTGCTAAAATCATAAATTGATCATCATTGCTTTCCGGAAAAAAATAAAGATCATCATAGGAAATGGGGATACTGCGGCGCGCTGCTGCTGAGTCTCGTATATACGGTCGAATGTCCTGCTTATCCATTACATGTATTTCCGGATTGTAATTTGCAAGCACATATAGATGATGTTCTGTTTTTCTTGTCCCTGCTAAAGAACCTTCCAAAGAAATTTCACGAATCTTTTCCGGATGCGATGGTTTTGTAATATCATATACACGAATCTCAGATGTTTCTTGATACCCTGCATATATTTTATCGGAAGTATCTGCATGATCATGAACATGATGATTTCTTATCAGGTCATTCGTGTAACCCAAAACAATCAGTGTATCTTCGTGTACATACATTTCATGTGGACGGAATCCTTTTTCTTGAATAGTGGATAATACCTTGCTGTTTTCAGCTGCTGCAGAAGTGATGATAATATCACTTTCCCGCATAAAAAATATTTGTTCTCCATTTGTTTTTATGATGTCAGCTTCATCTATACCGGTAACCTGTACATTTGTTTGTGAATTTCCTGAACTCATATCGTTCATTTCCATAGCGGCATCGGCTTCCATCTTGATTGCCATATCCTCGTGATTATCATTCTTTTCTTCCTTGATTCGTTCCGTTAAAATAGTGTGTAATTGATTTTTGTCCTTTATCTGTTGCACATGTTCAACAGCTGTAAACGTATGTGTGATGACTTTTGAAAGTGATTTTCCTTTTGCGGTTTGGACGTTTTGGTTAACAGTGATTTGATATGTTTTATGCAGGTCGTATCCATGCTTAGGTGGATGGATGGTTAACATCGTGTAATCATTATTCCAGGACATTTCAAAATCAATCTGTTTCCCACCGGTAAAAATTTGGACGGTTTCTGTTGTAAACGTGCCTGGGTCCATCGGGGATTCAAAATAAATATTCCATTCTTTGTTTTGGACAGCAAAATGGGATGCATTTGTAAAGACTGCCGTTTGTTTCATAGAGAGTGTAAATACAATTACAGTTCCAATGCCGGCTAACAGCATAGCGCTACATAATATCCATCTGAGCTTCATTCGCCCCACCTCGTTTTTACTATTTGACGTTTGTCAAACGAAGTAGGTTTCATATATATATAAAGGCTATGTAAAAGCTTATAGTTGATATAGGATAAAAATATAGAACTTCCGTTTTTTGGAGGTTCTACTTAGTAATAATGCCTTCTTCGATTAATGCATCTGTTATTTCAATAGGGAAATAACGATTTTCCACAATCGCGCCCGTTGTTGTATAGTTCATTTGAACTCTTCCTTCAAAATTGCATAATAATATTCATCCCACCATTCATTATTTTTTGGAATACATTTTTTAAAAAAGCCTTCTCTTCTCATTCCAATCTTCTCCATAACCCGATAGGATGGGATATTTTCGGGCTGACAAGTGGCTATAATCCTATGTAAGTTTATTTCTTTAAAACCATATTCCAAAATAGCTTGTGCTGCTTCAGAAGCATATCCTTGGTTCTGAAACTTTGGATTGAAAACCCATCCAATCTCATAAGTATGTTCACCAAAATACCTATGAAAAACAATGTGGCCTATAACAATATCTTCATCCATTAATACAACGGGAAATTTTTCGGCGTTATCACCTTTATTTTTATTTACAAAGTCTTTGGCATCCTCTTCAGTAAAAACCCCTTCAGGTATATATTTCATAACATTAATATCTGATGTATACTCATATACATCTTGCCAATCTTTATATTCAAATTCTCGTATCAATAATCTTTTTGTTTTTATGTGCATTACACAAACTCCCATCAAAAATACTTTATTTAACAATAAGACAAAAATAACCTCTAAATGCAATCATTTTTAAACAGTAATCTGGCTACGTTGAACAAAACCAAATAACTTTATATCCACATTTAACCATAAAAACAATTTATCCTTCTTACACTAAATGCCCAGCGAATAAGTATCAGTGTTTATATAGCATTCTTATTTAACCTAATAGTATCATGGGCTCGTCTTCTCAACCGATAATTTATGTTTTGACCCAGCCTCTTCGGAGTTGAATTGGTAAATATCGACTCCCTTTTCAGCAGCATATGTTTTAAATGCACTTCAAGAATCCGTGCAAAGTATATTTTCACTTGAAAGCTTATTTCCAATGGCTTTGTCTAATTGGTCTATTGTTAACCTGACCATACCTAATATCTGCGAAAGTGTTTTTATTACGGTCTTGTGCAACTAACACGCACATTTGTTCATTGCTTATACCATGTTTCTTCGTAGAACCACCATGTTTACGTGATTTTCTACGTTTAATTTTTCTTGTCTTTTTTCTGAGTACAGGAAATTGGTCTCCTGCAACTCTACGACACCTTCAACATTAGGGATCACAATTTGCTTTAACGATGAAAATAGTTTGTGTCTCCAATAAAATAGAGTGACGTGTGTGATGTTACCTATTAAGTCAGGGGATTTTTCGTAGAGAATAACTTTCAATCATCACTCAACAAATTTAATCCACTAATTTTAACAGAGTCTATATAAATAAATTAGATGGGATTAGCAGCACGATTATTTGAAAGCAAAAAAACCGCTACAATATGTAACGGCTCTAATGACTTTATTTATATGGTTTATTTAAAAAGAATAATGCAATGGTTCCTGGCCCCGAGTGCGCACCAATGACGGCACCGACCATTTCAATTAGTACATCTTTGACACCAAATTTCTCTTGAAGTAATGCCGCCAGTTGTTCTGCTCTTTCAATATCATCTCCATGGCTAATACCAATGGTTTGATTTTGAAAGTCAACCCCACGCGCTTCCATAATTTCAACCATCCGGCCAAGTAATTTTTTGGAACCACGAATTTTCTCAAGCGGTATAAGCTTTCCATCCTCCACATGAAGGATTGGTTTGATTTTTAACAAGGTACCGACAAAGGCAGCAGTTTTACTGACACGACCGCCACGGTATAAATACTCTAAATCATCAACGGTAAAGATATGTTCCATATGTTCAGCATGGTAGGTAGCAATGTCTATGATTTCGTTTGCAGATGCACCCTCCAACGCAAGCTTTGCAGCTCTTAGCACAACCAATCCATATCCAATGGATGCACATTTCGTATCCAATACGTGAATAGGTGCTTCCGGGTATTCCTCCTTTACTTCCTGTTCCATCATTTTAGCTGTTTGATATGTACCTGAAAGTTCTGAAGAAAAGGCAAGATAGATTAAAGGTTGATTTGTACTGGCATATGATGTAAAAATAGTCTTAAAGGTTTGCGGTGAAACTTGTGATGTTTTCGTGCTTTGTCCATTGCGCATCGCATCATAAATTGTCTTGGGTTGAATGTCGATGCCGTCTTTATAGTCCTTATTATCTAGATGCACGGTCAAAGGTACCATTTCGATCTGATATTCGTTATATTGCTTTTCCGTCAGATCGCAGGCAGAATCGGCTAGAATTTTAATCGTCAATATTTTCACCTACATTCATGTAATAATAAGCATAGATAATACCTTTAGTCTAATGCTATCTAACATGATAGTCAAAGTATATTTCGTTACTATTTTAAAAATTGAACAAACAGGAGGAGCCTATGTTTTTAATTGAAGCAAGACGCATCACAGTAGTTATATTCGGAGCACTGCTTCTAGCCATTTCATTAAATTTTTTCTTAATTGGCGCTAATGTATATGCAAGTGGGTTTACAGGGGCAGCACAGCTTGTTTCAAGCGTATTTATGGATTATCTTCATATCAAGGTAAGTACAGGGATTTTGGTCTTTGTGTTTAATATCCCTGTTTTTATATTGGGATGGTTTAAGGTAGGGAAGGGATTCACTATTTATAGTGTTGTTTCCGTACTATTTGTTTCTATCTTCTTGCAAGTTATTCCTGTCATTTCCTTATCTGATGATATTATCTTAAATGCTGTCGTTGGTGGCGTTATCGGTGGTGCAGGTGTTGGTATTACATTAAAACTCGGTGCCTCAACTGGTGGAATGGATATCGTTGCAATGGTGCTTTCCAGACTAAAGGATCGCCCAATTGGTACATATTTTCTTATTCTAAATGGGATTATCATTCTTTTAGCGGGAATCTTTTATAAACCGGAAAATGCTTTGTATACAATGTTAACATTATATGTTACCACTGTTGTAATTGATGCCATCCATACAAGACATGAAAAGGTAACAGCAATGATTATTTCCAGCAAGGCAGAAGCACTGCAAAAAGCAATCCATAATAAAATGGTTCGGGGAATCACAATTATCCCAGCCAAAGGAGCCTATACTAACGAAGACCGCAGTATGTTATATACTGTTATTACCCGTTATGAGCTGTATGATTTGGAAAAGATTATTTCGGAAGTTGATCCGCATGCGTTTACCAATATTGTACAGACAACTGGGATCTTTGGCTTTTTCAGACAAAATAATTAAGAGTCAGTTGGGGGAAGCATCCATGAAAAAATATTTATCCATTCTTTTTATTAGTTTATTGATTATCGCTGGCTGCAATGGACAAAAGAGTGAAGAAGCCAAGCCAAAAAATACGAATGAGAATAAAGCAGCGGACACAGATCAAAGTACCGCAGCATTCCAAAATATCGAAGTTGTCCATCAAGGGGAAGGGGTCATCTTTACCGGCGAGGCAAAGGCAACCAACCAAGCAATATATTATAAAATTGTACAAGGTGAAAAAACAGTATTAGAAGAAAAACAGTTAAAATTGAAAGAAGCAGATGAATGGGAAAGTGTGGAATGGACAGTGGAGGTTACGGATGAAATGAAGGACAATCCGGAAACACCCATCATACATCTCTATGGAAAAAACAAACAAGGTGAACCAGTTAATCCGAATTATGTTCCTGTAGACTTATACATTTACTGATACAGTGAAACTTCAATCAGTGGGGGCGTACTTCCCCCACTGATTGTTAGTTGAACCAATCAGGCCTTTACTGGCTGTTGATCCCCCAATTTCTATTCTTGTTATCAGCAAAAAACCTTGAAATGGGGGTCTTACAGCCAGTTAATCTGTGATACAGTGAAACTTCAATCAGTGGGGGCGCACTCCCCACTGATTGTTAGTTGAACCAATCAGGCCTTTACTGGCTGTTGATTCCCCAATTTCTATTCCTGTTATCAGCAAAAAACCTTGAAATGGGGATCTTACAGCCAGTTAATCTGTGATACAATAAATAAAAAATAGACTGTTTCCCGTATGAAAGGGGAGCAGTCTATTCTTTATATGTACGTATTAATAGCCATGTTTTTCGAAAATGGCTTTTACTTCTTCTGTCAATGTATCCCATTCCGCATCAAACTGTTTATTTACTGTAATGAAGTTCTGATAACCGAATACATTGTCAACACCTTCTAGAGCCATGAGCTCATTTAGAATGTCATGTTCACTTGTATCACCAGGCATAACGGAGATACTATTGGTGCCTTCAAAGATTAATTTATCAGTCGTAAATTTCAATGCGTTTGGATTGGGTGTTGCTTCTGGTCGTACACTCATCATATTCCCCTCCTGATATACATTCATATCTATATATTAGCAGATTAAGAAGGAAATAAAAAGGGATATATAGCGGAAACACGCTTATTTGGAGCGGTGTACCGGAAACTCCGGTACACCTGTTTGTAACTTGCTTGAAGCAACCCCGTTTCATCTCGTGGAAATGAAGTGGCAATTACCATCACAAGCTTGCTTAACGGTTAGCATATTAGCTGCCGTTATTTAGCTCAACTGGTTTTCTTGAAGCTGTTGTTCAAGTTGCTCCAGTTGCTGGCGCTCCTCGGGGGTGCAATCGGCATAAGCCGCTTGAATGGCATTTTTTGCAGCTTCCTTGTCCTGCTCATTTGCAGTTCCTGTACCCATTGCGGAGTTTGCAAATCGGTTTACAGCATCCTTTGCTTGCTGAAAAAGATTGTTTTCCATTTAAAAGCCTCCAGTGGAATGTTTTTTAGCTTCTTCATCCTTGCGTTCTACATCAGAAAATCTAGAACGGTAAGGAAAACGCTCTTCATACAACTTTACGGAATCAGCACTTTGTTGACTAAATCGGCGTGATTTACTCTTTTTCCCCATCGGTGATTCCTCCCAGCAAAAAAGTGAACGAATAGGACTCGTTCACTTCTAGTATGGTATGGATGTATGGAAAATATGGCAGGAAAAATACGGCTTAAATGGGTTCCGTTATTTTGATATTCAGATATTCTTCTAAAAATACACTGATTCCATCTTCTTCATTTGTTTTGGTAACGTGACTTGCAATTGATTTTAATTCATCGATCGCATTATCCATTGCAACACCAACACCTGCATAATCAATCATTTCCAAATCATTATCTTCATCTCCAAATGCAATAATTCTTTCTTGGGGGATATGATAATAGTGAGAGATTTTTTGCAGGCCAACCGCTTTATTCATTCCTTTTTTTACGATTTCAATTATATTCCAGGGTGCTCCCCATTTTCGGTGTTCAATTACTTCTGCATGGTGATCATCTAAATTACTGCGTAACGCTGTAATATGATCTTCTTTTGGATAAATGAGTAAAGAAGTAGGATCGTCTATCAGCTTTTGCTTTAAGCTGCCAATTGTGAATGGATTTCTTTTGGCTGTTTGTTGAAAAATATTAATGAATGTTTCATCATATTTGTCTAAGTAAACATCATCCTGGATTTCCGCCATGATGTTATGCACATCCAATTGGTAGCATGTATCCACGACACTTAATGCTGTCCGTTTTGGCATTGGATTATGCAGTGCTCTCCATTTATTATCTCTTGGATGATGAATGAGTGCACCATTGAAATTAACCATCGGTGTATCTAATCCAAGTGTATGATAGTAGTCAATACTAGCCCGATGCGGCCTGCCAGTAGCAATGATGACGATATGACCTTCTTTCATTGCTTTTTGTAATATAAGTTTATTACGTGAACTAATCCGTTTATCATCGGTTAACAATGTTCCATCCAAGTCTATGGCAATTAAATGCTGTTTATTTTGCATTACTATATCACCCCATATCTGTCAAGTATAACATCTGAAGTTTTTTCAGTCTACCGGGATTCTTCGTTTGTAGTAAAAAATAATTTGAAATTGTTCAAAGAAATTTAAAATGATGAATCCTTTATCGGAAAATCTGGAAAACTCTTGTAGCATCAGATTGCATACTCTGTTGAAATTTGATACTATTTTTCGTATTATTAAAAATCGACAAATATCACATGTTTGTCGGGAAATTATACACTATATAAAGGTTGATGACATTGAAAACGAAACTATCATTTTCTTATCATATTGCCATTGGGGTTATGTTGTTTGCATTATTTTTTGGTGCTGGAAACCTTATTTTTCCAGCGGAACTAGGACAAGGATCCGGGTCGAATCTTTTGCCAGCAATTATAGGCTTTTTGATTACAGGAACAGGTTTACCACTTTTGGGGGTGCTTGCTATTGCTTATTCAGGTAGTGAAAATTTGCAAGAACTTGCTGGTAGAATCCATCCAATATATGCGTTGTGTTTCACATCTTTATTATATTTAACGATTGGTCCATTTTTTGCAGCACCAAGAACTGCGACAGTGGCCTATGAAGTAGGATTCCAGCCTTTCATTGGAGAAGGTAGTCAACAAATTGGTTTATTTATTTTTAGTTTCATATTTTTTGCTGTTACACTTTTATTTTCGCTGAAACCAGCGAAATTGGTGGATAATGTAGGGAAAATATTAGCACCTGGAATTGTTATCTTACTTGCGATTTTGTTATCGTTGGTTGTAATCAAACCAATGGGATCCATTGAAGCTCCACTTGAAGCATATGCAAATGGTGCGTTTGTAACTGGTTTCTTGGAAGGATATAATACAATGGATGCACTTGCTTCGCTCGTGTTCGCAATCATTGTGATAAAAGCGATTCGTTGCATGGGGATCACGTCCAAGCATGATATAATACGTTCAACGGCAAAGGCTGGAACAGTGGCTATTATTCTACTATCCGTCATATACGTGGGAATTGCCTATTTAGGGGCAACAAGTACTCATGTGTTTGGCGTCTTTGAAAATGGTGGTCCTGTATTAAGCAGCGCTTCTACATATTATTTCGGAGCATTAGGAACAGTACTACTCGCAATTGTTATTACACTTGCTTGTCTGACAACAGCAATTGGTCTTGTTACTGCGTGTGCAGAATATTTCCAAACATTATTGCCTAAAGTAAGCTATTCAATGTTAGTCGTATTTTTTTCGGTCCTAACATTTGTCATTGCGAACTTTGGTTTAACAAATATTATTAAATATTCGGAGCCGGTATTAATGTTTCTTTATCCGTTGGCAATTGTGCTCATATTGCTGACATTTTTATCACCACTCTTTCATCATGTACGTTCCGTTTACGTTTCAGCAACCATCGTAACTTTTTTGATTAGTATCGTGGATGGACTTAAAACGTTAGCCCGTACGTTAGAAATAGACAACTTTAGCTGGTTGAAACCTATTCTTACATTTTATGACGCTGTATTGCCATTATACGATGAAGGACTTGGTTGGTTGTTGCCTGCTTTGATTGTAATGGTGATTACGGGGGTTGTTGCCCGGGTTTATAAACCAATTACAGCAAGTGCTATAAGAAAATAATGTATATAAGAGGCTGGGACAATACAATTTCTATCCAATCAAAAAGTGAACATTTAATAAGTATATTACCTTGCTCAGGGAATATACTTCGCTTTCCGTGGGCGAGCAATAAGCCTCGGGGCAACAGGATGTTGGTCATGAAGGCGTTGCGACAGGACGTCGCAATTTTAGCCTTCCCACCACCAGTTCGCCTTGCGGGGTCTTATATGGCTCTTCGCTCCCACAGGAGTCTACGTATATTCCCTGAGCTAATTCATGTGATTGTTCGTCTTTTCAACCGATAATTTATGTTTTGTCCCAACCTCTTATTATTTGTGACATTTCATGAGAAAAAATGTATGTAGGGGTTTTCCATGATGAAATGAATCCATTTCATCATTCCATATAGCGCTCCAAAAACCAAACGTTATCATTTGAGCGTAAAGAAAAGGCTTCGACTTTAGATGATCACTCTTTGCGGGCGGCTGATAGGCCTTGGGGCAATAGGATGTTGGTCATGAAGGCGCCTGTGACAAATATTTTCGGAGGGACGAGTGGCTTTTGTGCAGTCCCAAGTGTTTTCAGTGGGACATGCTTTTACACAAACCCAGAACGTCGGGATCTAAGCCTTCCCACCAGCCGTTAGCCTTGTGGGGTCTTATCCAGGCTAGGCCTTCCTTCCGCAAGGGGTGACCACCTGCCGTTTCAGCTAATTTCTTGATGTGTTGAAATGAGAATAATCCTATTATATTTACTTTTCATGTTCGGTTATATTTCAGCGATTACTACCTATTGTGGAAATGGCCCAAATAATAGCTATAATCCTTTTTTCTATTTTCACTGCAAAATGAAAAAGATGACTTCTATTTATGAAGAAATCATCTTTTAAAAAACAAGGATTATTTTATTTTTTGATTAAATTCAACATGATACCAACTATCGCGATCAAAATAACTGCGTCAATGATGCGATGGAGATAAAGGGTTCATCGGCTAAATTTACCGTTGGGACGCAATGCTAAACCATGCCATATGGGGGCGGTTTAGATGTAGCTAATTAGGTGATTATGCTTTTGTTCATCAGAAAATGAAAATATGATGATGGATTTTTTTCCACGTTGAAGAATTTTAATTTCTCTTGGATTTTTCAATAAAGAAACTAAGTATAATACCCAATGCGGAAATGGCTGTTAACACAATAAAGGCAACATTCACCCCATGGATAGAAGGATGTTCAATATTAGGATTTGACTGTGCAGTTGTAGTCGTAATGGTCATTACCGTAACAAGAACAGCTGTACCAATGGAAGCTGCAACTTGACGTAGTGTATTTGTCATAGCTACTCCATGTGGAATTAATTTTTCTTCCAATTGATTCAATCCAGCGGTTGTTGCAGGCATCATGACCATGGAAATACCGAACATGCGTATCGCGTATAAAATTGTAATCGTGAGCATTGAGGTTGCAATCCCTAAATTGGTAAAAGCGATTGTACTAATGGTTATGATGGTAAACCCAATAATGGATAACCATTTCGCCCCGTATTGATCAAATATTTTTCCCGTAATTGGTGACATCATACCATTGATTATAGCCCCGGGTAAAATAGCTAAACCGGATTCCATTGCGGAAAAATCTCGCATGTTTTGCATGTATAAAGGAATTAAAGTTTCTGTACCGATTAAACCTAAAAAGGCAATCATCGGCAAAATGACGGATAAAGTGAAAATAGGATTTTTAAATACACGGAATTCAAGCATTGGTACGCGTAAACGAAGCTGTCTCAGTATAAATACAGTAAGAGATATTACGCCAATAACCAGAGAAGTAATAGTCGATATACTTCCCCATCCATTATTTCCCGCACTTGTAAAACCATACAGTAAACCACCAAAACCGAATGAAGATAAAATGATAGATAAAATATCCAATTTAGGATAAGTCAACTTTGTCACATTTTTCATCACTTTAAGTCCAATTAAAACCTCTAAGATTCCGATTGGCAGGATCATATAAAATACCGCTCTCCAGGAAAAGGTTGTTATAATCCACCCGGATATGGTAGGGCCTAAGGCAGGTGCAAAAGAAATAACTAATCCAACAAGCCCCATCGCCATGCCACGTTTTCGAATAGGGAACATGAATAAAAATACGGATTGCATTAATGGCATCATAATACCTGCACCAATCGATTGGATGACACGACCAAAAATCAACGTATTAAAGTCAAACGCAAATGCAGCAAATAATGTACCAAGTGTAAACACACCCATGGCGGTGGTAAATAATTGTCTCGTCGTATATCTTTCGATTAGGAATGCTGTAATAGGAATCATTATCCCGTTTACCAGCATAAATATTGTCGTTAGCCACTGCCCGGTATTTGCACTAACGCCCATTTCCTTCATAATCGGAGGAATCGCCGTTATCATTAACGTTTGATTTAGAATGGAGATGAATCCACCAGATAAAAGTAATAGAATAATTGGTTTTCTGTTAAACGTATTTTCCATAAAGTTTTCCTCTCTATAAGTCCATAGTCAATTTACGCATACTAGATAATGTACATAAAAAATCATAAAAAAATCAATAATTATGCTTGTGACACAAACACAAGAACATAGGCAGCTGCAATATGGACCAAAAAAGCGTATTTTAAAAAGATCAAATGGAAATGAATCTCATTCATGTCAATTTAAATTCAAAATCATACATGTGTAAATGAATAGCTGTGAAAAGACGATCCATTTAAAAATGTCCAGTTGGTTTGCAGATGGACCAGCCCCACCATGTATTTTGTAGAACGTTTGAAGATGCCTTCGTCTACCTGTCTGAACCATGATCCTAAATATAAGTCCACAACCACTCAAGAGTTGCATTTAAAAAGTCAATAATATTATGATGGAGAGGTAGAGAAAAGTTGTGAGGGAGGCAGTTTTGAGATGATTGGCGTATATAAACAATCGATACAATCCATACCCTGCTTAATCGCAGTCGATGTAGACAAGAAAGATACTGCATTACCATCAGTCGTTTATTTCCATGGTTTTACGAGTGCAAAGGAACATAATTTACCATTGGCATACCTGCTGGCGGAAAAAGGTTATCGTGTTATTTTACCAGATAGCAATTATCATGGAGAAAGACAAGCAGAAGTTTCTGCGATTAAAAGACAGGTTTCCTTTTGGAATATTGTGCTACAAAATGTCCATGAATTGGGGCTGATTAAAACATACCTTGATGAATCCGGTCTCTTATTGAATGGGCAAATTGGGATTGCCGGGACTAGTATGGGAGGTATTACAACAACCGCTGCATTAACGCAGTATCCTTGGATTAAAGCAGCAGCAGTATTAATGGGATCGCCCAAAATAACGATGTACGCCAAAACTTTGGTTGATAGCTTTCGGAAAACTGGTAATTTGCCGGTGACAGAAGATGAAATTGAACAACTATATGTAGAATTGAAGAAATACGATTTGTCATTACAGCCAGATAAGCTGAAGGACCGTCCTGTATTATTTTGGCATGGTGAAAATGATGCTGTCGTTCCTTTTGACCATTCCTATACCTTTTATGAAGAGGCTAGGAAACAATACAAAGATCAAGAACGCTTACATTATGTGAAGGAAGCAAACAGAGGACATAAAGTTAGCCGGTTTGCCATTTTGGAAACAGTAAAATGGTTTGAAACCTATCTTGAACATGAATGATATTTTGGCCTATATAACCTGAAAATAATCAAAAGCGTGACCTAAATCATTTAATTATGATGGGAAATATGATTAAATAGGATTAAGAATTGTGAAGGAGGCAAGGTCATGAAAGAAGCACTGAAAGAGAACTTGCTTGGTGCCCTTGAAAATGTCATGGACCCGGAATTGGGAATTGATATTGTCAATCTTGGTTTAATATATGATGTGGACTTAGATGATAATGGGGTTTGTACAGTTACCATGACATTAACTGCTATGGGCTGTCCATTGGCAGGTCATATTGAGCAGGATGTACGCTATGCACTTGCAGACATTCCAGAAGTAAAAGAAATTGTGGTAAATATTGTCTGGGATCCACCATGGGGTAAGGATAAAATGTCCCGCTATGCAAAAATTGCATTAGGCATTCCAGATTAATTTAAACAGACAAGAAGGTTGGTCCAAGATTCGGATCGACCTTTTCTATTATCATCACGGATAATGTCATGATTTCACTCAGATATCCAAATAAACAGATAGGACACAACCTTCAATGAAAGCATTTCTACATATGTGGGGGATACAAGATGACAAAGACAGTCCCGACATTTCAAGTAGTCGGTTATCGTAATTCAGGAAAAACCACTGTCATGCAAGCACTTATTCACTATTTTACCAACCAATCATTAGCAGTAGGTACGATTAAGCATCATGGTCATGGAAGTGAGCTACAGTTCCCTGTCGATACAGATAGTGGTAAACATTACGCAGCTGGTGCAATGGTAAGTGCGGTTCATGGAGAGCACGAGTTGCAGCTGTATATGAACAAGCACGAAACCGACACACTCGAAAAATTAATTAAATGGTATCACTCGTTTCCAGTTGATTTGATTTTAATCGAGGGTCATAAGCTTGCAAATTATCCTAAGATGGTTCTATTACGAAACCATTCTGATTATCGTTTATTGGAACAGCTGACCAACATTCATTTGGTTGGTTCATTGGATAAGGATTTATTGGAAGGGTTGCCTTATGAAACCTTTTCACTGAACAATGTAGAGGAAGTCTTGCCACTTATATCTCGGCATATTATAGTGGAGTAAATACGTATGGTGGGAGAAGACAGAATGATATGACAAAAAAATATTGGATAACAAATGAAGCAATTCATCTGGAGGACGTTGTCAGCAAAGTCATCCGACCAGAGGCGGGGGCAATTAGTACGTTTATGGGAACAGTCAGGGAATTTACGCATGGGAAGCGTACACTCTCATTAGAATACCAGGCATATATATCGATGGCAGAAAAGAAGCTGGAGCAAATTGGTGAAGAAATTGAGAAAAGATGGGGGAATACACAAACAGCAATCGCACATCGGATTGGAAAGCTTGATATTTCAGAGATAGCTGTTGTCATTGCCGTCTCTACTCCTCATCGTAAAGATGCATTTGAAGCATCTCGTTATGCTATTGACCGAATCAAAGAAATTGTTCCCATTTGGAAAAAAGAAATTTGGGAGGATGGCACGAGCTGGATAGGCAATCAGAAGGAAAATGATTCCTATCAAGAAGAAATACCAACAAAGGAGGAGATGAGCCATGATTAACGTGTTATTTTTTGCAGAGCTACAAGAACGGCTTGGTAAAGAAAAAATAACACTGGAAGCAGCAGGAATGACAGTTGCTGAGGTCATAGAGAAGTGGATTGCAGCATATGAATTACCGAATTTGGAATATGCGATGATAGCAGTAAATGAATCCTATGCATCGAAGGAAACAATTCTGGAAAATGGGGATACCATTGCATTTATCCCACCAGTAAGTGGTGGCTAAGCGGCAAATGAAAATGAAGTAATCATCCTGCAAGCTATCAGGCGATTACTTCATTTTTTTAATAACACGATGATTTGTCAGTATATTAACCAAAACCAAGCATTTGTTTTGCTTGATCGCTCATGTTTAAAGGAGTCCATGCAGGTTCCCACACGAGATGTACAGTTACTTTTTGAACGTCTTCTATTTGTTGAATTCTATGTTCGACTCCGGCAGTAATACTGTCATGCATCGGACAGCCAGGTGTCGTTAGCGTCATGGTAATAGTTACATGGCTTTCTTCTATTTCCACATCATAAACGAGACCTAAATCCACAATATTAATACCCAGCTCTGGATCAATTACCTCGTATAATGCTGATCGAACTTTTTCCTTTAGTGACATGCGAAACCTCTCCTTTTCAATATGTTAAGTAGCATCATGATGATTTCACGCGCAGTACATGAATGATGGAAGCGGCATATAGCACAGAGCCAATAAATAATAGCCCCTGGAATAGTAATAGCAGTGCCACCTGCTGTAACCAGACTGCCACTAATATTCCAATCATACTCACCACAAACAGAATAAATAATTGTACACTTCGCTTTTCATTCACCATTTCCTTCATTGTAGGCACTTTTTCTTTGCCGATTTTATCGGAGAATCGGTGTGTCCACCATAAAAAGGGGACAATTTTATATAGATAGCCTAGAATACTAAAAATGATCCAAGCCATGACATAGACGTAAATAAGCCAGCTCCATATCATCATGTCTGTTACCTGAAATAAAGAAAGTAAAAATGCGCAGGTGTGAACGGCAAGGGCGATTCCGATAGCAAGTAATGAAAATTGTAATGGTTTATCCAATTGTTTTCGTATTCTTTTTTTCAAAATTTCCAGTATATCCAATGTGAAGAGGAAAAAGCCCATCAGCAATAACAACCATCCTATCGTTTGTCCAACTGAATGGTGAATCCACACGGAAATCGTCCATAGCATTAGCCCACATATATAAGCAATAAATGCTTTTTTAGCCATTTTCATCGAAAAACCATGAGATAGACTAAACATCGGAACCAATTTATAGGAGAAGCCGATGATAAGTAATGTAAACCACCCTGCTAAACCAAATAAAATGTGGGTAGATAAAATTTGATTATGGTTGGAAAAGGCATGTGCAGACAGATTCCATGCAAGCAATAAACCCGCACTTATAGTAAGTGCAAGACTTGTTAAAGCAGCAAGAACAAAATAAGTCATCATATTTTTTTGTTTTTGTTTTAGAATAGTACAGCCCATTTGAAATAAAAACAATAAGACTCCAACGATAGCAACCGCAGCGCCATATACTGCAAACTGCGGAGCAACTCCCAAAAGAATTGCAAAACAGGTAATTCCAATGATTGTAATCCATAATTGGATGTAACCAAGCTTATGACTCCAGATTTCGGTTAAAAATGCTACCGGTACAAGTTGATACATCGCGCCCATCGCAACCATCATAGCAAAACCAAGCAGGAGAAAATGGGCACCGGACCAAATAGCAGGACTGCGAAATTGTCCAGATTCCAAAAATGAATATCCATACAATAAGATGCCTTGTGCAATCACAAAAGCAATCAGCCCAAATAGAATAAAGCCTAGCGGTAATTTAATGTCTGTTGAGGATTTCATATTTGGCTGTCCAAGCATGTTAATCACCATTCTTTGTGATTGTTATTTGGAAGCTTCCATCATCATTTGGTTCCGTAGAATGTGTATATCCCCGTTCGTCTAATTCTTCATATAAAAACATCGGACGCCGATCATTTATGATTTGAAGTGTTTCACCTTGTTCCATTTTATCTAGTGCTTTTAGGGTGCGCATCATTGGTTGTGGTGGTTCCAATCCTCGATTATCAATTATCATTTTGCTGTTTCCTCCTTTTTTATATAGGTAACCTTCCAATGCTTTCTTTCTATTTTGACCGCATCATGGGTAAAGCCTTTCCGTTTTAATACGGCATGTAATGGTACTGGATTAAAAGGAGCATGCAGAACAAACGCTTGACCTTTTTCTAAGCTTTTAACCGTTCCCATTATTTTATCGAAAGGTTCTTTTTTTAAGCGTAAATCCTCTCGAACATCAAGTTCAACTACGGGTTCAAATGATTCCATGCGTTGTGCCTCCTTGCAATAAATTGTAGGTGTATCTATATATAATGATAATCATTTTCAATTAGGAAAGATGTGATGCCTATCACACATTGTAAGTACGCGGACATACTTGGTTTTTTTATGATTACATTTATAAAATGTGATATATGTCACAAATATTTAATAAAGCATCACAAAAAACGTGATGAATATCACATTTTGCATACCTGTATTTTTATAAGCTAGATGTATCACATAGAAAGGGATGGTCATATGGCAAGGAATAGAAGGAGAGATACAGAAAAAGCAACTTCAGTAAATAGCCTATTGAAATCTGTCCTCATTGCAACATTATTATTAAGTTTTACAGCCTTACTTGTAGGCGGTTTTTGGATATTTAAAAATCAAGCACCTCGACCACTTCAAGTCGTTTCTCCAAATGGCGAAACTGTCATGACAAAAGATTCAATCGTTGGTGGTCAAGCTGTTTTTCAAAAATATGGTCTGATGGACTATGGCACCGTGCTTGGTAATGGTTCCTATATGGGGCCCGATTATACAGCAGAAACGTTGAAAATATATACAGAGGGTATGCAGAATTATTATGCTCAGGAAACATACAGCAAAGCGTATAAGGAATTGGAACAAGCCGAGGCTGCGGCGATTAAAGATCAAGTGATTCAAGAAATGCGTGAGAATCGTTTAGATGATTCAGAAACGACTCTTACATTAACAGCAGCTCAGTTGTATGGTTTAGAGCAAGTAGAAAACTATTACCAACTCATTTTTACCAAAGGGGATGGTTGGGGTTTGCAGCAAGGTCTCATAAATGAATCACATATGCCAACAACTGATCGGGCATATGTAGCTGATGGAGATCAAATTCAACAAATTTCTCACTTTTTCTTTTGGACAGCATGGTTATCCAGTACAAATCGAGTAGGGGAGGACATCAGTTATACAAATAACTGGCCGTTCTATGAGGATGCGGGTAATGTGATGTCTTATTCAGCTGTTTTATGGAGTGGTATTAGTATCACCCTGCTTGCTTTATTTTTGGCTGTTATTTTATATGTATTTTATCGTTATCGTTTGGGAATGGAAGAAGCATATACACCGGATCGATATCCCGTTTATGATCTACAGCAGCAGACCCCTAGTAGATCCCAGGTGAAGTCGGCGAAATTCTTCCTGTTGGTCGCTGTAATGTTTTTTATCCAGGTTATGTTTGGAGCCCTTCTTGCACATTATTATGTTGAGCCGGATTCCTTCTTTGGAATGAAATGGATTTATGAACTTCTTCCATTTGGCGTGGCAAAAGGCTATCATTTACAGTTAGCTATATTTTGGATTGCAACTGCTTGGCTTGGGTTAGGTATTTACATTGCACCAATTATCGGAGGTCGTGAACCGAAGAAACAAGGACTATTCGTTGATATTTTATTTTGGGCACTAGTAGCTGTCGTAGTTGGTTCTACGATTGGTCAGTGGCTTGGAGTGAATGGTTACTTAGGTAATAAATGGTTTTTATTTGGGCACCAAGGTTGGGAATACTTAGAATTAGGACGTGTTTGGCAAATTGCTCTAGTAGCAGGACTTGCGATATGGTTATGGATTATTTATCGTGGTATTCGTAATGGTTTGAAGCAGGAAACGGATAAAGGTGGATTAATTCACTTGTTATTCTATGCATCCATTGCTGTACCTGCATTTTATATATTTGCATTCTTTATTAATCCCGAAGCAAACTTTACCATGTCTGATTATTGGCGGTGGTGGGTCGTGCATTTATGGGTAGAAGGAATATTTGAGGTTTTTGCCGTCGTTATTATTGGTTTTATGCTTGTCCATTTAAAACTAGTGACGAAACAATCGACCGTTCGTGCATTATATTTCCAAATTACCATTTTACTCGGCAGTGGAGTATTAGGTATTGGACACCATTATTATTATAATGGTTCACCTGAGGCATGGATGGGAATCGGCGCTGTATTTAGTGCATTGGAAATTATTCCGTTAACCTTACTTGTGTTAGAAGCATATGCACAGTATAAAATGATGCGGGATGGTGGCGTGTACTTCCCTTATAAATTAACATTTTGGTTTTTAGTTGCAACTGCATTATGGAATGTTGTAGGAGCAGGTGTCACTGGTTTTCTTGTAAATCTACCTGCTGTAAACTACTTTGAACACGGACAATTTTTGACACCAGCCCATGCGCATGCCGCAATGATGGGTGTGTATGGTATGTTTGCGATTGCAGTTATGCTATATGCGCTACGTCATGTTGTGCAACCGGATGCTTGGAAGGATCGTTGGTTGAAGATTGCATTCTGGATGCTTAATATTGGTTTGGCAGGCATGGTGTTTGTGAACCTTACACCGATTGGTTTCATCCAGTTGAAGGAAGCTTTCGTAAATGGATATTGGTCATCACGTACAAGTGATTTCTTAAAACAGGATATCATTCAAAGTCTATTACTTTGGAGAGCGGTTCCAGATACGATTTTTCTAATTGGTGTCGTGATTATTCTATGGTTCTGTGTGAAAGCAATGTTTCATTTACGTAAACCGAAAACAGAAGATGGAGAACAAATATAAGCTGCGGCTTTGAAAGCATTAATTCAGGAACCTATTCAAACATCATGACAATATTTAAAATGCAGGATGGATCCAAGGCCTTGGATCTTATCCTGCATTTTAGATTGTATGGAATATTTTTGGTCAACATCATGTTGGCCCAACTTCTTTCAAAATAGTTCACTTTCCAGCATGTCAATTTCAAGTAGAATATGACCGTCTTTATTTGAATCAACTAATCCCTGTTTCTTTAATTGTGATAGTGTACGGCTCACTGTCTCACGACTAGAACCAATCATATTCGCCAGTTCTCTGTTGGTGAAATGGGTTGTTACTTGAACGAGTCCATCGTCTCTTTCTTTACCATATTTTTTTGCAAGTCGAAGTAATAGAAGGATAATCTGCTCATATGTATTCCGCAATATTTTTTCCTCCAGCCGGGTTTGCAAATCAACGATGATATCTCCCAATACTTTAAATAATTTAATGCATATTTCAGGATGTGTAATTAGAAAGTTTTCGAATAAGTTAATTGGGATATAAATTAATACGGCATCCTCCAGCACTTCTGCGTGTGCAGGATAGTCATCCTGGCGAAAGAAGCCTTGATGGGGGAACATATCACCTTTTTGCAATACATTCACAATTTGTTCCTTCCCATGAAAATCAGTTCGATAAATTTTTATTTGGCCCTGTTGAATAAAATATACGTTGGTCAGTGGGTCACCTTGCATAAAAATATGAGAACCGGTCCGATACATTCGGTGTTTGGCTAAGTCTAAGATGGGTTCCATTTCCGCATCTGTTAAATCTTTAAAAATGGGAAACTTTTGAAGTAAATTTTTGATTGAGGAGCTGTTCAATTTGCTCGTCTCCTTTCTCAATAACAGCTATTCATTCTCATTTAAGAGTACTATCTCCATATTATCATGTTCGCAAGTCATTTGATGTATGAAAACATGACTATTTTACGAAACTGTGATGAAAATCATAGGCGAATGGTGTTTTTTCTCACATAAAAATGAAAAGAAATGAATTATGATAAGGGTGTGGGATTGATTGAATGATAAGGAGGTTATAATGATGAGCGAAATTCAATACGCAATCAAGCTGCACGCACCAGAAATTGAACCACGATTCCGTCATCCACGCATTTTTGAAATGTTTGATGGATTGAAGTCGGGTGAATTCATGGAGCTTTCTAATGATCACAATCCGAAACCACTTCATTACCAATTTATGATTGAACGAGAAGGTATGTTTACCTGGGAATATTTACAAGAAGGACCTGATTTATGGCGCGTCGCGATAGGTAAACTTTAATAAATGAAATGAAGCTCTGGATGGTATACTATCTGGAGCTCTTTTTTTTACCCACCGTCTTATCCTCTGTGTCACCAACAAATGGGCGTTTGAATAGTCTAGTTGGTGAGGAGGTTGAGGTAATTGAATCAGGATGTAAAAAAAGTATACGACTTATGCAAGGCTCATATTCATTCTTATGTACTTGCGGAAATGAATGATGGGTCTAAGATTGATGGTATCATAACTGGATTGGACGACGAATATGTTTATATGGCAGTGCCATTTGATCAAGAACAGGATGTATCTCAGCAAATGAACCATCACAATAGGCAATTCGGCTATCCAGGTTTCGGTGGTTTTCCGGGGTATAGCTATCCGCCCAGACGATTTAATCGATTGATTTTGCCGCTTGCTGCGCTTGTTGCATTAACGGCTTTACCTTGGTATTAAAAACTGCATTCGATATACTGCAGATGCAAAAAACCCTTGCCAATACATATTAGGCAAGGGTTTTGCTTACATCATTGTTTCATGAATGGCTTTTTTCACCTTTTAAAATTCCATCACCTAAAATGAAGATGATAATGGAAAAAACGCCTGCTAAAACAAGTGTATCATTTAAATTGAATGCTTGATTTCCCATGCTAGTCAATACATAGGAGAGCACGGAGCTAATCAATACGGCCCAAAGTGCCGTGATAATATACCGCATCGCTACACCTCATTTTATTCTTATCAATTATTTATTCCCAATCTAGTTTATCAAATGGTGTTGAAATTGAAAAGAGTTTAATCGTAATGTCCATAAAAATTCAATTAATGGAGGCGTAACATGAGCTATTTAGTCGATAATTGTTTTCATTGGATTGGTTATCATATAACGGATTATTTGCTTGAGCAAGGGGAAAAGGTAGTTGGTGTGGGAGAGGTTAAATCAGAACTAGAAGAGCAATTATCCATGTTGATTGGCAGAAATAGCCTATTCACTCATCTGCAGCCCTTAGATGATGCGACTTATCATACAGCGATTATCATCGGTGAATCAACATTTTCAAATGTATCTGAACGACAACTACACATTCAAACCGCTCATAAGCAAAAAAATGATCAGCATATCACCATATTATCCGCCCCTTATTTATATGGTGAATGGATGCCAATGTATAAGGATGGTTGTTACACTGAAAAGAAAGAGAAGGTCCCATTTGATTCCGAGCAATTTCTTCAAGAGGCTGTCCATATCGGTGATTTCGCAAGGGAGCTATATTCTTTGATGAAGAAATGGGAGAGAGATAAAATTGTCGAATTACCTAAAACCATTCATTTTACGAAAAAGAAACATGTTAAACATGATACAAGTGTCGAAATCCAAAACAACAGACCGGTGAAAGCCGCCTTCAATCAATTACAGGAACATTATCGGCGATTCACTTTTTTTTATCGACAAGCATATTCAGCGTTTAATACGGATGAATAGAGGTAAGTCGCGTAAAAACAAGCAGGCTTATAACTGTATTGTTTCATAAGTCAGTTTCGTTACTTGGATTTTTTTCAAAAAGAAAGCACAGTAGAGTCGATATGCCAAATGAGGACAGGCATGTTATAAGCATATGAAATCTCAAGCAAATCAAACACGATGATTACCAATTCAGCTTTAACAGGTGCTTGCATATCATGATTAAAGTTTGTTAGCGATCCAATAATAAATTTTTCTCTTGCAACAATAATTATTTTGAATTAAAATTAGTACCAAGTCATAATATTTGATAACAATATTTGCAACATATAAGGAGATGGCATGATGAGTGTTGGTGTAATAGGAATTGGGCATTACGCTCCACCAAAGGTTGTAACCAATAAAGATTTAGAAAAAATAGTAGATACAAGTGATGAATGGATTCGTACCCGTACAGGAATAGAAGAAAGAAGAATTGCTGAGGATGACATGGATACATCAGATATGGCATTTCTCGCGGCGGAAGAAGCATTAAAAGATGCGGGAACAAAAGCAGAGGAGCTCGATCTGATTCTCGTTGCGACTGTCACGCCAGATACGCCGTTTCCTTCCGTGGCTTGTATGCTGCAGGAACGACTTGGTGCAACCAAGGCAGCAGCAATGGATGTAAGTGCTGCATGTGCTGGCTTTATGTATGCAATGATAACGGCTAAACAATTTATTGATACAAAGGTTTATCGACGTGTGCTAATCGTAGGAGTGGAGAAGCTTTCCAAAATTACGGATTGGACGGATCGCAATACATGTGTGTTGTTCGGTGACGGTGCCGGAGCAGCTGTTATGGGAGAAGTTTCAGAAGGAAAAGGAATCCTTTCCTTTGAATTAGGAGCAAACGGTGCAGGTGGTGAACATCTATACCAGAATAAATCAAACCACTTATTTATGAACGGACGAGAAGTATTTAAGTTTGCAGTAAGACAAATGCCTGAATCCTCCGTTAACGTAATTGAAAAAATAGGCTATAATAAGGAAGATGTAGACTATCTTATTCCACACCAAGCAAATATTCGGATCATGGAGGCCGCTAGACAGCGACTTGGAATAGCGGAAGAAAAGATGGCCACGACGATTAAAAAATATGGAAACAATTCATCTGCATCCATACCTATGGCACTTTCTGAAAGTGTGAGAAATGGTAGTATTAAAGAGAATGATTTAGTGGTTCTTGTCGGTTTTGGAGCAGGCTTAACATGGGGTGCAGTAGCATTAAGATGGGGAAAGTAGATTGATTGTTTGAACATATAGGAGGAAAAACAAATGGAAAGAAGAGTTGTTGTAACTGGGATTGGGGCGGTAACCCCAGTCGGTAATGATGTAGGAACAATGTGGGACAACCTTGTTGCCGGAAATACAGGGATAGATTATGTAACAAAAGTAAACAAGGATGATTTTCCAACAAAGGTTGCTGCAGAGGTCAAAGACTTTGATCCATCTGATTTTATTGAGAAAAAAGAGATCCGTAAAATGGATTTGTTTACACAATATGCGGTTGTTGCTTCCAAAATGGCAGTCGCGGATGCGAAATTGACAATTGATGACACGAATGCAGACCGTGTAGGGGTTTGGATTGGCTCAGGAATTGGTGGTATGCATACGTATGAGGAGCAGCATACGCGTTTTATGGAGAAAGGTTATCGTAGGGTAAGCCCGTTTTTTGTACCGATGATGATTCCGGATATGGCAGCTGGACAGGTTTCCATCCAGCTCGGGGCAAAAGGAATTAACGCATGTACAGTTACAGCATGTGCATCTGGTGCAAACTCCATTGGGGATGCATTTAAAGCGGTGCAGCGTGGTGATGTAGATTATATCATTACAGGCGGTACGGAAGCACCAATTACAAACATGGCATTTGCTGGTTTTTCTTCTATGAAGGCCTTATCTGTCAATGAAGATCCCAAAAAGGCAAGCAGACCATTTGATAAGGAACGTGATGGTTTTGTAATGGGTGAAGGTGCTGGCATTCTAGTATTAGAAACATTGGAATCCGCATTGGCACGTGATGCACATATTTATGCGGAAATTGTTGGATATGGTTCAACTGGGGATGCTTATCATATTACAGCCCCTGCTGAGGATGGCGAAGGAGCTGCACGTGCTATGTCCCAAGCTATTCAGGATGCAAAGCTTGCCCCTGAAAATGTGGACTATATCAATGCACATGGAACGAGCACGGAATTAAATGATGCTTTTGAAACAGCTGCAATTAAACATGTATTCGGTGAACATGCGGAAAAGCTAGCCGTATCCTCAACGAAATCAATGACTGGCCATATGTTGGGAGCAGCAGGAGGGGTTGAAGCTGTTGTTGCAGTGAAATCAATTGCGACTGGAGTTATTCCACCGACCATTAATTATGAAACACCTGATCCAGCATGTGATTTGGACTATGTTCCGAATGAAGCACGAGAACAAGCTGTAAATGTTGTTGTTAGTAACTCTTTAGGTTTTGGTGGCCATAATGTATCACTCGTATTTAAGAAATATCAATCCTAATGTTTTAAAACCTGTATGAAAATATCCTTTTCATGCAGGTTTTTTTGTGCTTTTTAAGGAATTATTCATGGTTTGTCCAACGGTGCATATATATATGGATAAACGGTGGACAAGCGCAGGTGAAAAGCTTTGGGGTATGTATTTCTATTTTTAATTGGATTTGGTATGGCTGTTGCAGGTGGTGTATCTGTTATCGGCTATATGAATTTTTTGCCGGCGGGAGTTTCTTGGCTGGAGTACTTCATATTTATCCGCAGTCGTCCAGAATGTTATTTTCTCCCCATTGGACTTATCTTGATGAGCATTATTATTTATCGATTTCCGAACAATTCCTAATATGTCGTCGAATAAATTTTTCCATGATGGTCATAATGATGGTAAATGATTCATTTAGGAGCGAGGGTTGTATATGATGCAATTGCACGATGTTTGGGTGAACTGGTTTGAAGGGGAAGAGAACGGGTATAATGTTTGTCATTTCCACGAATGGCGTCGGGATGATGGAATTGAGCTATTGGATCAGGTGCCGCTATTATACATAACAGAAGCTTTATTTGACTACATTGAAAATGATATGCTTGATTTACCTAAGGAAATGCTGGATATGATGTATAAGCGTGCTTACGTAAAAAAAGGTCAAGAACGTCATGTATTAGATTATGCATGTGTCATAACGGATGGCGCAAATATACTTGCATTGGACACGATTGGTTATCATATTCCAATTCGAAAGAGCCGTCTGATTCCTAGACAGGAACAGCTTGTATTTGAGATGATAAAAAAATCAAAGGTAATGGATTTTTCGTTTAAGCGACGTAGTCATCAAAAAGAATACCATATTTTATCGATGCCGCCTGAGCTTGCTATCGGTTTAACGAGAAGAGAAAGGCAGTTAAAACATGTGATGATGATGGGGCTTGATCAGCTCCGCACGGCAAACAATATTGAGGAATTAAGATATTGGCTAACCGAATGGAATCCCAAAAAATATCCATACTTGCGCATGATGGATGCAGATGCTGTATGGAAAGCACTCTATAATGGTGTGAAACATGGTTGGAGCAAGGAACATGAAGAGCTTTGTGAGAAACTCGTGAAAGGTCAGCCGTTTTTAGAACGGATGTGGGAAATAGAAAATGCCCAGCACTACCAAAACGCAAGGCAAAAATCAAGAAATCAGTGAGCGGATCATTGCTCACTGATTTCTATTTTATGCGTACCCAGCGAGCCGTTAATTGCTAGTTGGTGAAAGTCCAACCTGAGTCAGTGCCAAGACGCTCAGTAGCTGACAGGCGACTGGTGAAGAAATTCTAAGTTGAAGCCCTATGACAAAGTAACTCTGTCAAGCGTGCGAGCAACCTAACAGGTTGTAACATGAAGTAAATCCTGCCGCCTCGTCAATTACAATCCTTTGTGAGGATAAAAGGGAAGTGAAAGAACATTTCTTAAAAAGCATTCAAGTAAGAATTTTTGTTGATCACAAGAATGGTAAACGGGGGATCAACAGCCAGTAAAGGCCTGATTGGTTCAACTAACAATCTGTGGGGGAAGGGCAAAAGCCCCCACGGATTGAAGTTTCACTTTATCACAGATTAACTGGCTGTAAGACCCCCGCTACAAAAATTTTTGTTGATCACAAGAATGGTAAACGGGGGATCAACAGCCAGTAAAGGCCTGATTGGTTCAACTAACAATCTGTGGGGGAAGGGCAAAAGCCCCCACAGATTGAAGTTTCACTTTATTTACGCACGCGGCCTAGTCCCATTGCTTTTTTTGCTTTTGCAAGCATCCGATTTGCTTGTCGGGATGCTTTTTCGGCACCTTGATCCAGAATGGTATCCAGCTCGGGTGATTGAAGTAACGCTTCATAACGTTCTTGGATTGGCTCCAACAATTGAATAACTGCGTTTGCAACATCTTGTTTAAAGTCGCCGTACCCTTTTCCGGCATATTTTTTCTCCAAAGCTTCAATTGTTTCGCCTGTACAACTGGAATATATCGTCAACAGGTTAGAAACGCCTGGTTTATTCTCTTTATCAAATGTAACGATACCTTCTGAATCTGTTACTGCACTCTTAATTTTCTTTTCAATCTTTTTTGGATGATCCAGCATGGAGATGAAGGCTTTTTCATTACTGTCTGATTTACTCATTTTCTTGGTTGGTTCTTGAAGTGACATAATGCGTGCCCCAACCTTTGGAATACTAATTTCCGGAATGGTAAATATATCGTTGAAACGATTATTAAATCGCTGTGCAACATTTCTAGTTAGCTCTAAATGCTGCTTTTGATCATCTCCAACGGGTACAATATCTGCATTATACAGCAAAATATCCGCAGCCATTAATGCAGGATAAGTAAATAAAGCCGAAGATACAGCATCTTTTCCTTCTGACTTATCCTTAAACTGTGTCATTCGTTCTAATTCTCCCATATAGCTAATCGATTGTAACATCCAGCCTAGCTGCGTATGCGCTGGAACCTCTGATTGGATGAATAAAGTAGATTTATTAGGGTCAATGCCAGAAGCAAGGTATAAGGCAGCTAGTGAACGAATGTTTTTACGAAGCTCCAGACGATCTTGTGGAACTGTTATCGCATGTTCATCGACGACACAGAAATAACAGTCATGGTCATGCTGTAGCTGGACAAATTGCTGAATTGCTCCCAAATAATTGCCAAGTGTTAATGTGCCGCTTGGTTGAATACCAGAGAAAATTGTTTTCATGAAAGACACTCCATTCTTATTCATTACATTTTTCCATTAAAAAAAGCCCATTCTCTCCCATTGCAAGGGACGAATGAACCGCGGTGCCACCCTAATTATCCAAGTTTTTCTATTGGATCACTTAACATGTAAACAACTCCAAAGTCCAATTCCATTATGCTTTGATGTCTGTTTACACCAACCACAGACTCTCTAATCAATCAGGGAGCAAATGTACTACGCCTTTTTCATCGTTGTTAATATATGATTTTTATGATTACAATTATATATAGTTGGAGCAGGGAATGCAAGCCGATGCAATTTGTTAATGGAGTCAAGTACTTGTGGGAGAATCTTATAGTCCCTTATTATGGTATTGTTTTATCGGCGTTTGGCAGAATATCCAACGGGTTATTGCGCTACATACAGTAAGCACTTTCCATGGATGGATTTTCTGTCTTGTCTTTTGATGCTGTCCTTAACATTTTACGCTAATCAAATAGGATCTTTTTCCATTCACATATGTGGCTTGTATAATAGATGATGTGAAGAGAATTATTTGGGAGGGGAGACCGTCTTGACCAACAATGATCAGCATGTAAAGTTGGAATCCAACGATGCTTATATATGGATTGAAACACCAGAACCATTTGACTTTATGGTGAATCTTGACTATCTGCAACGTAACCCAAAGGAATGTATGTATGACATTACAGACGGAATCATCACACGTGTCATTGATATTGCGGGAGAACGGGTATTGGTACGAATAGATTCCCCTGACAACCGAAAACTTCGTGTACAATTCCTGTCAGATGCATCACTGCCAACAAGAAAAATGGTTGTTGCTTACATCTGGGAGTGGTTTGATTTGTCAATGGATTTAAGTGGGTTTTATGAATGGGCACAATATGATCCACTCTTGAACGAACCTGTTGAACGCTTTTACGGATTGCGGATAATGGGCATTCCGGATCTATTTGAAACATTATGTTGGGGTATATTAGGCCAGCAAATAAATTTAGGTTTTGCTTATACTTTAAAACGACAATTCGTTGAAAAGTATGGGGATGCTATCACGTTTGAAGGAATGAAATATTGGAGTTTTCCTTCGTATGAAAGTATAGCTAAATTATCACCAACGGATTTGTCTGATATTAAAATGACTATTCGTAAAAGTGAATACATCATTGGGATTGCCCAGCTCATGGCGACAGGTCAATTAGCAAAAAAGAAACTGCTCTCATTAGGGGATTTTAAACAAATAGAAAATGCACTTGTAGCCATTCGAGGAATTGGTCCATGGACAGCTAATTATGTAATGATGCGGTGCTTACGCTTTCCTAATGCATTTCCGATAGATGATGTGGGACTCCACCTGGCATTAAAACAACAAATGGGACTGGGGAGAAAACCAACAAAAGATGAAATCAGAAAAGTTTCCGTGAATTGGAAAGGTTGGGAAGCCTATGCAACATTTTATTTATGGCGCTCCAAATATTGAAACAGAAAATGATTTTTAAAAATAAGGATGGAAGGGAATTTCTAATTTTCTTCACATTTTCAGCAAATTTCCGTGATGTGCATCACAAGTGTTTCATTTATTAAGATTTATGATGTAGGTATAATTCAAATTTTTTCAGGAGTGATAAATGTGGTCGAAACAGTTCAAACATATGATGGTTGGTACGCATTGCATGACTTCAGAACAATGGATTGGGAAAAATGGCAGCTATCCTCTGAACAAGACAAGAAAGAAGCCTTACACGAATTTAAAGAATTGATTGGAACCTGGCAAAATCAGGCAGATCAGAAGAAAGGTAGTCATGCTTTATACACGATTGTTGGGCAAAAAGCAGATCTCATGTTTATGGTATTGCGCCCTACGATGCAGGATTTGAATCATCTTGAAAATGAACTAAATCGTACAAAAATAGCTCGTTATTTTAAACCAGCTTATTCTTATGTGTCCATTATTGAAAAAAGTTCTTATACCAAGCCGGATATAAATCCGTATGAGGATCCAAATATGTTAAGTAAACTATTTCCATCTATACCGGAGGAAGATTATATATGCTTCTATCCGATGAGCAAGCTTCGCGGGGAAACAAATAATTGGTTTACCTTACCTAAGGCTGAACGTGGCCGCATGATGTTTGACCATATTAAAACGAGTAAACCGTTCACAGAGCAGGTGAAGCGGATTATAACAGGCTCGATTGGTTTAGATGATTATGAATGGGGTGTATCTTTATTTTGTAATGATCCATTACAATTTAAGAAGTTAATTTATGATACAAGATTTGATGAGGTCAGCGCTAAATATGGTATCTTTGGTTCCTTCTATATTGGATGCCGGCTTGTGCTCGACGATATAGAATCATTTTTTGTTATATAAAATAATTGGCATAAGAAGTTTTCACCAATAACAGGGTGAAGGCTTCTTTTTTTGAAGAAAAAAGCTTATGTTGGGAAAATGTGAATTAGTTGTTTATAATTTATATAGTGATTAAAGGAGAGTGTGTTCATAGTGAAAACAGCATTGGTATTAGGTGGAACGCGATTTTTCGGTGTGAATTTAGTGGAAGCGCTTTTAAATAAAGGAGTGGCTGTCACAATAGGTACAAGACAAAACAGTGGAGATCCATTTGGAAATGCAGTCGAGCGTATACAATTGGATAGATTTGATTTAGCCTCTATGCAAACAGCAGTAAAAGGTCGCACTTGGGATGTCGTTTTCGACCAGCTTTGCTATTCATCAGTTGATGCAGAAGTGGCTGTAATAGCTCTGGAAGGTAAAGTGAAACGATATGTTTTTACATCCACCTTGTCTGTATATGATGATGGGGGCGAACAAACGGAAGAACGATTTGATCCATATTCCTATACCTTGAAAATGGAAGCACGAGATAATGTAACGTATCAGGAAGGAAAACGGCAGGCGGAGGCATACTTTTATCAAAAAACTTCCATGCCAGTTGTTGCCATGCGAATACCTATCGTAATGGGGGAGACTGATTATACGGAAAGGTTACTACATTATGTAACATGTATTAAAAATGATAAACCAATCTATTTGCCAAACCCGAATGCAGAAATGTGTTTTATTCATCAAAAAGAAGCGGGTGATTTTTTAGCATGGGCAGGAGAACAATCATTCACCGGGCCAATTAATGCAAGTGCAAATGGGCAAATAGCTATGAAAACCTTAATGGGACTCATTGGTGAAAACACAGGTGGTCACGTACATATCACATCAGAAGATCAAACACTGGAGTCTCCATATGGGATTTCAAAGACCTGGTCACTCAGCAACGAAAAAGCTGCAAAACTAGGTTATAAGTTTTCAAATCTAATGGATTGGCTACCGGATTTGATTCACGCGCTACAGCAAAGTGATAACACATAAGACAATGGAATAAGATAGAACTGATTCAAACCATGCTCATCGATACGTTTTATAAAAAAAGTTTTATGTGAATTAAAGGTGACGTTGTTGGGTTAAACTGCAAATATTTCACGGAAAATGATGGATAGGCAGTATAGAATTATATTCGTAGATATGATATAATTTGAGTTCGAAATTTGACAAATGATGGTGATTTTTAGGAGTTATTCTGTACAAGTTATGCAAGATAGGCAGATATTTCTATTATATTAGCATCAATCCAGTGTAAATAATTAAGAATGACAAATGCAACTTGTTAACACGCCTCTGGGGAGATACGCACAACCTGCCAGAGGCTTACGTATTTCCTTCATGTGAAAAATAATTTAGTAGATTAGGAGATGGATTAGCATGCAGAAGAGAAAAACATCAATTTTTTTATTGATTGGAATTCTCCTATTCGGTAGCATCGTTTTTGCAGGCCCAATACAATCGAGTGCTGATGGAGAGCGAACAGCATCACTTCATGAAAAGAGAATGACTGGTTTGCAATTATTTGATATGGAGCAGCAGATAAAACGTTTTAAGTTTGACTCTGGCTACACCTTTGAATACCCGGATGCAGTGAGAGGGATTTATGTTACAGGAAATTCGGCAGGCGGAAGTAAATTTGAAAGCTTGCTCGATTTAGTAGAAACAACTGATTTGAATGCAATGGTAATAGATATAAAGGAAGATCATGGTTATTTAACCTTTAAGCCTGAAAAAGGATCACCATATGAGGACATCGGTCAAAACTATATTCATGATCCTGAAAAATTAATGAAAGTATTAGAAGAAAAAAAGATTTATCCAATTGCTAGAATTGTCGTATTTAAAGATACGGAGCTAGCTAAAAAACGTCCAGACTTATCCTTTACTGAAAACGGCAAAGTGTGGCAGAACAATCGCAAAGAGGCGTTTGTAAATCCATTTGAAAAAGAAGTTTGGGAATATAATGTTGAAATTGCTAAAATGGCAGCAGAAATGGGATTCCAGGAAATCCAATTTGATTATGTACGGTTCCCAGAAGGCTTTGAAACACGTGATGAGGACTTAACCTATTCAAAGGGAGATTATGAAAAATCGAAAAAAGAAAATAGCCAGCGACGTGTTGATGCGGTAACAGATTTTGTAGCCTATGCAAAAGAACAATTAGATTCTTATGGAGTAGATGTTGCTGTAGATATATTCGGCTATGCCGCAACGATTCCGGAAACACCGGGAATTGGTCAAAACTTCTCCCGTATTTCGGAAAATGTTGATATCATTTCTTCCATGATTTATCCAAGTCATTGGACAGCAAATTACTTTGGAATACCAATGCCAGATAAAGAGCCATACCGACTTGTATCCGAATATGCAAAGGTGGAAAATGATGTATTAGGCAAATTAGATAATCCACCGGTGTCCAGACCTTGGCTACAGGATTTTGAAGCACCGTGGCTTTATAAAGGGCCAGCAACCAAATATGGTAAAGCAGAAATTGAAGGTCAAATTAAAGCATTAAAGGAAAATGGAATTAACGAATACTTGCTTTGGAATGCAGGTAACACGTATACGAAAAATGTAGATTATACACCATAAAGATCGAATCCGGTATGTGCAGCCCACGTACCGGATTTTTTAGGGCAAAAAATGAAAAGCCTGATCAATTGTTGTTTTTTTATCACAGATCAACAGCCGGTAACCACTAACAATCAGAGAGGGAAGGGCTAAAACCCCCACTGATTGAAGTTTACCTTTATTGTTCTAGGTTTTTCGTTTGCAATGACATTATTCTAATTTTTTATGGGACAGGGATAAACATATAGATCTTACAAGGTAGGCACAATGAGGCTTATGCGATTGCTTTTGTATATTCCATTTTGCATGGTATATGCTAAGGAATCAGAGCTCATTTTTTAATATCGGCATTTTTTGTTATAATAAAAAACGACTACGTTTAAAAGGAGTAGATCGATGAATTGGTATGAAAAATTGAATGAATATTTCCCAGTAGAGGAAATGAAATCAAAGGAGCATATGGATATGCTTCTTCAGGAAAAAGGCGACGTATATCATAAGGACGAAGGTCCACACCATGTTCTTATGTATGCAGAATTCGAGACATTTATATTTATTGATTATTTATGGGTCTCGGCTGCTTCAAGGGGACAAGGCTTGGGGCATCAATTAATCAGCAAACTCAAAGAGAAGAATAAACCGATCATTCTTGAAGTGGAGCCTATTGATTATGAGGATACAGATACAGAAAAACGTCTGCACTTTTATAAACGGGAATCATTTTCCCATGCTCAATCAATCGGATATAATCGACGTTCACTTGCTACGAATGAAGAAACCGTGATGGAAATACTATATTGGTCCCCAAGAAATGATTCCGAAGAAGTTATTTTTGAACAGATGAAAAAAATGTATGAACTTATTCATACGTATAAGGATAAAGAAATTTATGGTAAGTCCTATCAATCTGTTGATGAGGTATTGCGTTATGATGAAGATCGCGACACAGATGATTTATTAGAAAGTATTCAAATTCGGGAAAAAACCGAAGCAGAATAATACGGATTATTCTGTATCGATATAAGAAAGAGCATATCAATCAGCAACAGGGCTTTCCTGTCTGCTGATTGATTTATTTTATAGAAAAATGAACGCCTTTACGTTTATTCAAAATACATTATGGGTATATTGTAATTAATTGTACATAAATAAATCATAGATAAACTTATGATTTTGTTTATTTTTCTGGAAAACACCCCTACCTTTTGCTTGACAAATGTAGTATAATATACTTAATGGTAATCTAAATTAATTATTATTTAATAAAATGTTTATATATCAATTATAGACATAGAATGAGGAGTGAAGTTACATGGTAACACTTTATACCTCACCAAGCTGTACTTCATGCAGGAAGGCAAAAGCATGGTTGGAAGAGCATGATATTGCATATAAGGAACGCAATATTTTTTCTGAACCATTAAGCCTGGAAGAGATTAAAGAAATATTAAGGATGACGGAAGATGGAACAGATGAGATTATTTCCACTCGTTCCAAGGTATTTCAAAAGCTGAATGTAAATATTGAGCAATTACCTTTACAGCAGCTGTTTAATTTAATCCAGCAAAATCCTGGATTATTACGTCGACCAATCATTCTTGATGAAAAACGTTTACAGGTTGGCTACAATGAAGATGAAATTCGTCGTTTCTTACCGCGTACGGTTAGAACTTTCCAATTGCGTGAAGCACAACGAATGGTTAATTAATCAATTAGCAAGCCTAATGATTGAAAAGCGGAGATCTCCAATTGCAGAGCTCCGCTTCTATTTATGTTGAGACGAAAAAGATGACAATCGACTATTTTTACGCTAAAATGATGATTCAGTTCATATATATAGGCTAATTTATTGTCCGATTCTTTTGAGAACCGCATATGCTGTTGTAAAGGGAATTCGATGCTTAAACTTATATGAACCGGGTATTAGTATAATAAAGAAAGAATTCATTCAGTGAGCAAAGTATAGTGGCTCTTCCGCCAATCATTTGTCAGAAGGGAGAGGAATTAAATGGAGATAGAAAGAATTAATGAAAATACAGTTAAATTTTATATTTCATATGTCGATATAGAAGATCGCGGTTTTGAACGGGAAGAAATTTGGTATAACCGTGAGAGAAGTGAACAGCTATTTTGGCAAATGATGGATGAAGTTAATTATAAAGAAGATTTTAATGTAGATGGTCCATTATGGATTCAGGTTCAAGCCTTGGATAAAGGTTTGGAGATTGTCGTAACGAAAGCGCAAATGCATAAAAATGGTGAAAATATCGAGTTACCAATTAATGGTGAAGCAATTGACCTTTCAGTTGATGAAAAAATGGAGCAGTTATTGGAAAGCAAATTTGGCAAAAGCTTGTCAGGTGAAGAAGAAGAGAATGAAGAAGAGGAAGAAGACGATAATGTTTGGGTCGTTATTAACTTTAATGACTTTGAGGATGTTATTCAGCTAAGTTATTATTTGGAACGTTGTGAGGAAACCTTTAATACCATTTTATACCATTATGAAGACCAATATTTCCTCTACGCTGAATTTAAATCAGACGAGATTGAAGAAGAAGTACGTGAGAATATTATTAGTCAGCTTTTTGAATTCGGAAATGACTCCAATGTCATGTGGTTTGTATTAGAAGAATATGCAAAAAAAGTATTTGAAAATGATGTATTCCAAAAGGTGAGAAAGCATTTTCCAGTAAATTAAAGAAGATACCTGACATGGGGTGTCTTTTTTTTTGCTTTTTTGCAGGGATTTTTAGATTGTGGTGGAATATGTATACAAAAGGAGGTGGTTTGGTCTTGCTTCAAGCCAAATCTAGCTCAGGTGAATATATTACCTTAGCACTTTTAACAAAGAAAGAAATTGATCGTAGGAGGGGAGATACTTTTTTCTGCCCTGTATGTAATAATAAGGTTATTATGAAAGCCGGGACAACAGTGATACCGCATTTTGCTCATAAATCAGGAGCTGCTTGTGAAACGATGCATGGCGGGGAAGGAATTTATCATGAGCAAGGAAAATTATTGCTTTATCAATGGTTACTTCAGCAAGGATTGAACGTTACACTGGAAGCATATATTCCAGAGATTAATCAACGGCCCGATTTGCTTGTAAATATTAATGGAAAACAAATTGCTATTGAATATCAATGTGCAAAGATTCCTAAATCACAAATTGATAAACGAAATAATGGTTATCTCGACATGCATATCACGCCAATATGGATTCTAGGTGCCAACCATTTTAAGCGAATAGGTGAACAAATATTTTATACCTCTACATTTACACTTCAATTTCTTCATCAATTCCACAATGAATTTGCTACAACCCTATATTATTTATGTCCCTATGAAAAAAAGCTTGTTACCTTGCAAAACATCCACCCCATTAGAGGCAATCGAATGATGGCTGTTTTTCGCCAGTTGTATTTGCAACACGCAACATTTCTTCATTTATTTGATAATACCTCCTTCACACCGGAACAGCTATATTTACCCTGGATGAAAGAAAAGAGAAATTTTCGTTTACGACCACGTAATCAGCTTTATGGTCGTGAATTGAAATGGCATCGTTGGCTATATGACAATCAACTGTGGATTGAAAGACTTCCTTCTATTATTTATCTTCCGATTGCCAATCAGCTCCATATGAAAACACCGCTCTGGGATTGGCAGAGCAGACTTTGGTTTCAAATTTTGCATCGAATTCCTATTGGCGGTACATTTACGCTTGCAGCATGTGAGCGGTTCATTCGTCAAGACAAGCTTCCTAGACGGACATATTCCTTATTGTTATCTGCTGACAGTCCCATTTTATCTTATCTTCAATTAATAGAACAAGCAGGTATGATTGAAATGACAAATCCAGGGCAATATAAAAAAATAGCCCCCATGACGAGCTATACCAATGTGGAGCAAGCAATAATAGAGGACCAAAAGTTAATGAAGAAACTAGTAGCTGTTCATAATCAAAATACAAGCATCTTTGGTTCATAATCCGTTATACTATGTATAGAAACCTTCGTCAATTTAATCAATTCAGAAATTTTGACGTTGGGTTTAATGAAGAAGATAGCTGTTTAGCGGTCGAAGGAGGAATAATTAGTGGTAAAAAAAACGAAAGAGCTTCAAACAAGGGATATGGTTCCAGAAGAAAAAACATGGAGATTGGAAGACATATTTGCAACAGATGAAGCGTGGGAAAAAGAATTCGAAAGTTTGAAACAGGAAATCCCTACATTTGAAACGTATCAAGGAAAGCTTGCTCAATCCGCAGATGAATTATATGGCTTGTTTAAATTGCAAGATGAATTATCGGAGCGGTTTGGAAAGCTTTATACATATGCACATATGCGTTATGACCAGGATACTGCAAATGCTTTCTATCAAGCATTAAATGCAAAGGCAGCTAATTTACTAACCATTGCATCTAGTGCCATGAGCTTTATCGTACCAGAGATATTGGCCATTGATGAATCTGTTTTAAAAGGATTCTTAGAAGAAAAGCCAGAGTTGAAATTATATGAGCATACATTAAATGAAATTACTAGACAACGTGCTCATGTATTAAGCCAACGCGAGGAGGCCATTCTTGCAGAAGCTTCTGAGCCACTCGGGAGTGCTTCACAGACCTTTAGCATGTTAAATGATGCAGACTTAACCTTCCCATCGATTAAGGATGAACATGGGGAAGAGGTTGATTTAACACATGGCAGATATGTTGGCTTTTTGGAATCAAAGGATCGACGTGTTCGTGAAGAGGCTTTTAAAGCAATGTACAAAACATATGGCAGCTTTAAAAATACCTTTGCAACAACATTAACGGGAAATGTTAAGAAGGATAATTTCTTTGCAAAGGTTAGAAATTATGATTCTGCAAGACAGGCAGCATTGGATAATAATAATATCCCTGAACAAGTGTACGATAACTTAGTTGAGGCAGTAAATGAAAAGCTTCCATTATTGCATCGTTATACGGAGCTGCGAAAGAAAGTATTAGGACTAGACGAACTGCATATGTATGACATGTATACTCCTTTAGTTCAAGATGTAGATATGAAAATTCCATATGAAGAAGCACAGCAATATGTTGTTGATAGCTTGCAACCACTAGGAGATGCGTATGTTGATATTGTAAAAGAAGGATATCAAAATCGTTGGATTGATGTGGAAGAAAATAAAGGAAAACGTAGTGGTGCCTATTCTTCTGGTGCTTATGGGACTAACCCGTATATTTTATTGAATTGGCAAAGTAATGTGAGTGATTTATTTACATTGACACATGAATTGGGACATTCTGTGCATAGCTATTATACGAGACAATCGCAACCATATCGTTATGGTAACTATTCCATTTTTGTGGCTGAGGTAGCCTCCACTTGTAATGAAGCTTTATTAAGTGATTATATGCTTGACCATCTGGATGATGAGAATCAAAAGTTATATTTACTGAATCATTTTCTGGAAGGCTTTCGTGGAACCGTGTTTCGCCAGACGATGTTTGCAGAATTTGAACATGACATCCATAAACGTTTGCAAGATGGGGAAGCATTAACTGCAGAAAGACTAACAGAAATATACTATGAATTAAATAAAAAATACTACGGTGAAGCAGTTGTTTCCGATGAGGAAATTGGATTAGAATGGGCGAGAATCCCACATTTTTATTACAACTATTATGTATACCAATATGCGACAGGCTATTCAGCTGCTACAGCACTTGCAAGTAAGATTCTATCTAAAGAGGACGGTGCGGTAGAACGTTATATCAATTTCTTGAAAGCTGGTAGTAGTGACTATCCAATCGAAGTATTGAAGCAAGCTGGTGTTGATATGAATTCCAAACAACCAATCTTAGATGCGCTTGCCGTTTTTGAAGAGAAATTGAATGAAATGGAAGCACTTTTACTGAAATAAAACACAAAAAGAGTGTTGGACGAACCATGGGTTTCATGTAGTCCGACACTCTTTTTTTTTGTGACTATCCACGCATCCCTTTAAATGTGCGTTTATGTGTCATGGAATAGATCGATAAGTAAATGGATAGAAATAGGAGAGGTAATGTGATATAAAGTGGTATCAAGCGCATGAGACCGAGTATATTAAGAAAGAATGCAATGAAAACAAGGATAGTAAAAATAACTGGTAATAGCTCTCTCATGTGACTCACTCCTTTTTCATTTTCATCATATGTTGCAGAAAAGTGAATTAGAAGTGACGAAATTGTGAAATGATACACATAGTACTTGTCGAAACCGATAATAACCTGCTATTATATAAATGTGAGATGAATCACAAACAAACAAAACCCCTTTGTTTGATCATGAAGCTTTCTCCCATCCCCCTTTGTTTGAATACAAAGTGTGAACGAAAAAGATATACGCTGCCCCGTATGTCTTTTTTGTTTTTCATTAATAAATTTCCTTAGACAACAACTTTATTTCACCCTCAAATGGAGTAAATTTACGAAAACACCCAGTAATAGAAGGTATACTGTTCTGCTGTCATTAGCTGTGGGCAAGCGATAAAACCTTGGGGCAACAGGATGGTAGTTATGAAAGCGCGGGTTTTATTGGACGGAGCTCTTATATTACACAAAAAAAGACACTACAGAGTCCGCTGAAAAAAAGGGGAGTTTCGTAGTGTCTTTTAATTAAGCTGCCTTATTTTATCACAGATCAACAGTCAGTAAAGGCCTATTCACCGATATATTTCCAAAAGGATCCGTATTTTACTGGTATCTTTTCAACGATTTGTTGCAGTTGCAGCTTTTTTAATTCGCGTTCTGTCTTGGCTAATGACCAGTTATATACAACAGAGACTTCTTTTGTAGCAACAATTTCATAAAAGGAGATAAATTCCTCCAATGGTGGTTTTTCCGATGGAATTGCTTCCTTCTGTAAAATCTCAAATAAGACATGGACATAAATCTCATATGGATATAAACCAGATATTTTGATGCCTTCTTTTTCAATCATCTGATTAAAAAATACAATTGTAGGAATATAATCTATATCCATTTCCCTCGTTAATTTTAAATCACATTGCAAAGCTTTTTTGGCTGAACTAGAATGAAGGTCCTTTTTAAACTCTTCAATATCCAGCTTGGCATCACGAGCACAAGCAAGTAAAACTGCTTCTTCTGTGACATTTTGTTTTTGAAGAAAAAGTTTCTCTTGAATTTTTCTCAGAAAGATTCTACCTGCTTTTTTACCTTGTAATTCTGCTGCTTTAATTGCTAAGGAAGCACTCCATGCAAAAAAGATTGGATTCTCAATCCAAAGATCACCATCACAGCTCATGCCGGTCCGCTTTGCTGTTTTTTCCCATATATCTCTTAACCGTTTTGGCTGTTCAAATTGATCATTATTCATGGGGTGTAAATTACCACTAACGATTGGACGTATTGTAAAAAAGCGTCCATATTCAATCGAAAGCTTCTTTAAATATGGTTCTAAGGACCAACATTCCGGACATAACGGGTCTATGAAAACATATAATTCAATTGGTTTTTGTACAAAATCAAAATAGCTATATTTAGGCGATGTGTTTGTCTGAGTTGAGCTAGCATGCTCATCAGGTTTCCAGTTCACATCGATTCTCCTTTCTCTTATTCCGGTGTGTTCATCATATGATGTGCGGTCATGGTTAGTTTTTCAAATATAGCTGTCCGATATGGTTCTTCTATGTTTACTTCCTCTAATGCTTGCTGCAAGCATTCCAGCCAGGCATCTTTCCTTGTTGGTGTTATTTCAAATGGCAGATGGCGCCTACGTAACATAGGAGGTCCGAACTCCTCTGAATATAATTTGGGCCCGCCAAAAAATTGAGTTAAAAACATACGCTGTTTTCTAGCAGTTTCTGTTAAATCATCTGGAAAAATCGGTGTTAGTTTAGGGTGTTTTCCCACACGTTTGTAAAAGGCCGTAACGAGCCTATCAATTGCATCAAAACCACCGATAGCTTCAAACATGGTTCCGGGTCGATTCATTTCCATTCTCCTTACAATCTATATGCATGAAACAAAATTCTATTATGAGCAAATTCGCTAATTTATCTACTGGTACCTAAGTCATCCTATCAAATACGTAGATAAAAAGAGTATAATTGTCATGGGTAACACGCTGGCTACTTGTTTATATTGTAGCAACGGACCAATCATCGGGCAAATTATTCGATTGAAGCATCAGTCATCATACCTATTTTTTACTAGAGAAGAAACGTTGTATTTTATTTGGAGTATGTCTTTTAATGATATGCTGCTGTTTAAGTAGCTCATTAAATTTCTCCTGTCCAGATGCTTTGTCAGGGGCTTCTAGTTCGAGTTCGTAATCAAATTGATTATGATAAACACTATAATCTAAACCGTATATATAGCCATCTTGTTTAAATTCTCGTCTTTCTGTTTGGAGTTCGCCCCAATAATGGAGATTTTCAATCTGAATGCCAAGCTTCTCCAACTGATGATGTGTATGTGGTTTTGCAATTGGTTTTCCAATAAACCAACTGGAAGCTTCTTTAGGTGTTAATGAATCATGGGTTTCCAACAGACCATCATGATGTGGTTCTTTCAATGTAAGCTGGTATGCTCCGTTTATCTGACGAATTCTTAAGGCAGCCCCTTTATGTTTTAATTGAAAATTTTTTGTTTCAAAATAATGATTCACTTGTGTTTTTCCAGTCTTTGGAAAGGGAAGTGCATGTAATAATCGCTCATATTCTGTTTTGGTTAACAAGTTTTTAAATTCAATTTCTATTTCCTGTGTCATGTCAATCCCCCTCGTGTACATGTTTTGGTTCGTATTGATTATGGCGAATCTCAATAAAATATGCAAAGATTATCCATTTCAGCTTGTTATGGTAAAATAAGATTGACTTGATGAAATGCTGACAGAAATATAGGTGGTGTTTGGTATGAACTGGGAAGCAATACTTGCCCCATATGCACAGGTAGTAGAAGAGTTAAAGGTAAAACTTAAAGGAATGCGAAAACAATTTGAACATGAATCAAGACATTCACCAATTGAATTTATCACTGGAAGAGTTAAACCAGTTCCAAGTATATTGGAAAAAGCTGAAAAAAAAGATATCCCCATTCGTGATATTGATACCGAAATGCAAGATATAGCCGGCTTACGGGTAGTTTGTCAATTTGTAGAAGACATTTATACTGTAGTAGATATGCTTCGCTCCCGTAAGGATTTTAACATAGTCGAGGAAAAAGATTATATTTCCAGACGAAAGGCAAGTGGCTATCGTTCCTTTCACATGATTATTGAATATCCTGTTGAAACGATACATGGGATGAAAATGGTCATTGCTGAAATTCAAATTCGTACGCTCGCAATGAATTTTTGGGCTACGAATGAACATTCCTTAAATTATAAATATAAAGGTCGTATACCAGAACAAATCAAAACAAGGCTCCAGCGTGCAGCTGAGGCAGCATTTAAATTAGATGAAGAAATGTCCGCAATCAAAAATGAAGTACAGGAAGCGCAGCGTATTTTTCATCGTTGGTAATAGACATGATACGGACAGGAAGGAGCTCGTGGCGTGAAATTCAAAATTGTATCTAAAGGAGATCATCGCTCCAATAAAATTAAATCGACAATAAAAGAATATTTGACAGGCTTTGATTTAATTTATGATAAAAAGGAACCGGATTTAGTTATATCAGTAGGTGGTGATGGTACGTTTTTGGAAGCTTTTCATCGGTATGTACATCGCCTTGATACGACTGCATTTATTGGTGTTCATACAGGACATCTAGGGTTTTATGCAGACTGGCTTCCACATGAAGTGGAAAAATTAATCATTGAAATCGCAAAAACACCATTTCAAATTGTCGAATACCCGTTATTAGAAGTCATAATTCGCCCCGATTCAGGCGGGAAAGCGGATCGGTTTTTGGCATTAAACGAAGCGATGATCAAAACGGCAGAAGGCTCTGTTGTATTTGATGTAGAAATTAACGGAGAACATTTTGAAACCTTTCGAGGTGATGGCCTATGTGTTTCTACGCCATCTGGAAGTACGGGATATAATAAGGCACTTAGCGGCGCTATCTTACACCCGTCGATTGATGCGGTACAACTAACAGAAATGGCATCGATCAATAATCGGGTCTTCCGTACAATTGGTTCACCACTTATTCTGCCGAAACATCACACATGTGTATTGCGCCCCATGGTAGATCGAAGTTTTTTAATCGGAATCGATCATTTTACGGAAACCTACACAAATGTGAAGTCCATTCAATGCCGTGTTGCCAAAGAACGGATTCGTTTTGCACGCTTTCGACCATTTCCATTCTGGAACCGTGTGAGAGACTCGTTTGTAGCTGAAGATGATATATAAGGAATGACATAGGATGAATTGGCAAATTGATAAAGAACACGAAGGATTAAGTATACGGGATTATTTAAGGCAGGAACATGCTTTTTCCAGAAGAATTTTAAAAGCCGTCATCTATGAAGGCGGCAGTATAAAGGTGAATGGTCAAGAACGAACGTTAGCATATAGACTGATGACCGCAGACAATCTGTTAGTTGATTTTCCACCAGAAAGAATAGGTTCACATATGCAGCCGGAAAATATGAATTTGGATATCTTATATGAGGATGATGCAGTAATTGTATTGAATAAGCCAGCCGGGAGAGCGAGTATTCCTTCCTTACATCATCCTACAGGCACTATAGCGAACGGTTTATTGCAGTACTACGATGAAACTGGCATTACATCAACAGTACATATCGTAACAAGATTAGATCGGGATACTTCCGGCCTCATGTTAATTGCCAAAAATCGTTATAGCCATTCCATCCTCTCCAGCTCGCAAAGGGCAGGAGAGGTGGAGCGTGATTATATGGCAATTGCGGAGGGAATCGTACATCCGGAATTTGGAACGATAGATGCGCCAATTGGCAGGAAGCCGGATTCGATTATTGAGCGGGTCGTTGATCCTGATGGTCAACCCGCTGTCACCCATTATCAAAATAAGCGGAAAACAGCGACACATACTTTGTTACATATCCGGCTGGAGACTGGCCGGACACATCAAATTCGTGTCCATCTTGCCCATATTGGTTATCCACTTGCTGGGGATGATTTATACGGTGGCTCTTTGGATATAATAAAAAGACATGCATTACATTGCGCTGCTATTCGATTCATTCATCCTTTTACAAAGGAATGGATGAGCTTTGAAGCAGTCATGCCAACGGATATGTGTTCGATGATAGAGCCATAAATAACACCTCATGTATCAAATGTTGTGAATTTATCTCTAAGAAATGGCTGCTTGGAAGGTACTGATACAATTTCATGCTCAGGCAGCCGATAACTTGTTAATTGATTACCAAATACACAGCCAGTATCAATATTAACAGTATGGTGTATGATTCGCGGCTGTAGAACAGGTGTATGACCATAAATAACCCAGCTATTGCCTTGATAATGTTTAGCCCAATCATTGCGAATGGGTCTTCCTTGTTCATCGGTTTTCCCCGAAACATCTCCATATAGAACAAAGGATTTTACCTTTTTATCCTTTCTACCAATGAATGTTTCTTTTATCCCTGCATGCGCAATAATCGCATTAACGTCAGGTAACTGCAGATATAAAGGTGCTTGCTCATATAAATGTTTAAATTTCTTTTGAATACGATTCTGCTGATTGGATGATAATTGCTTTAGCTCATCCACAGTCGTTTCAATTCCATGCTGCAATACAACCGGATTTCCAAGAAAATATCGATATAATTTATTACAGTGATTACCTGGTACATATAATGCATGCTTGTGCTTGATAACCATTTGATAAATAAGCTCAATGACCTGTAACGAAGCGGGGCCACGGTCAGTTAAATCCCCTATAAATACAGGAATTCTGCCGTCTGGATGCTGGAAGGTAGAATCCAACCATTTATAACCGAGTTTTTCCAGCAGCTCGCATAACTCATCAAAGCAGCCATGAATATCACCAATCACATCATATTTCATATCATAAACACCACCTTTAATAATGAATATAGTATGTCCTCCATTTATTTAGCTAACCCATTTTAACCGCTTTTCATACATGTTTAAGAATACAGGAATAACTAGTCCCTCAAAAGGGAAAAGATTAAAATGCTAGGTTTATTGCATGGTGATGTCGCAGAAACGAGTTAATTGGATAACAACTTTGTGTGACAGTACCAATTCATGTATGGTATAACTGTAATGTTGTTATTTTTTTGGTGAAGGGATGTGAGGGAAGATGGAACAAAACATTGCATATGAGGAACATATCCATAACCTGATGGATTCACTTAAGTCAGAAAACATGGAAGCATTTCGTGAAGAATTTCTTGAAATGCACCCGTACGATCAATCCACTTTTTTTATGGATCAAAACCATGAAGAAAGACTAAAAATTTATGCTTATTTATCACCTGAGGAAACAGCAGATTTAATTGAGCATATTGAATTGGAAGATACAGAACCACTATTTTCCGAAATGGATCCGCGCTTTGCCTCCATGGTCTTCGCTCATCTGCCAACGGATGATGCGGTTGACATCTTAAATGAAATGGAAAAAGACAAGGTAGCGAGTTTCTTAACGATTATGAATCAAGAAGCTGCAGAGGAAATCAAACAGCTATTGCATTATGAAGAAAAAACAGCTGGTAGTATCATGACAACTGAGTTTGTGGCAATTAATAAAGCCCAAACTGTGAAGGATACAATGAGGCAGCTGAAAGAAGAAGCACCAGATGCGGAAACCATTTATTATTTATATGTGGTTGATGAGGACAAGCATTTAGTAGGTGTTATATCTCTACGTGACTTAATTATTGCAGATGAGACTGCGATTATTAATGATTTAATGAGTGAAAAAGTTGTTTCGGTTTCTGTTGCCAAAGATCAGGAAGAAATTGCACAGATGATGCGGGATTACGACTTTCTAGCAGTCCCTGTTGTTGATTTTCAGAACCATTTGCTCGGAATTATTACAGTCGATGATATTCTCGATGTCATGGATGAAGAAGCAAGTGATGACTATTCTAAGTTAGCTGCGATGTCAGAGGTGCAACGGCTGGATGATAGTCCATTACAGGCAGCTAAAAAACGTTTGCCATGGTTGATTATTTTATTATTTTTAGGTATGTTTACCGCAAGTTTGATTGGAAGGTTTGAGGATACACTTGATCAAGTAACCTTGTTGGCTATTTTTATACCATTAATCGCTGGTATGGCCGGGAATACTGGAACACAATCGCTGGCTGTTGCAGTTCGTGGATTAGCGACAGGTGAATATGGGAAGCAAGGGAAGCTTAAACTGATGGTGCGAGAGGCGACGACTGGTTTAATTACTGGAAGTGTTTGTGGTGTTGTCATTATGGTCGTCATCTATCTATGGAAAGGTGAGTTATTTCTTGGCTTTCTCGTAGGGATCTCTATATTGGCAACATTAACAGTTGCTACACTGTCAGGATCACTCATTCCGATTTTAATGGAAAAGTTAAAGATTGACCCTGCAGTAGCATCAGGTCCTTTTATTACCACATTAAATGATATTACTTCTATTCTCATTTACTTTGGTATTGCAACAACCTTCATTAGCTATCTCATATAAATTGAAAAAAGCTATCTTTGAAAACAAGTGATGGACACATGTTTTTGAAGATAGCTTTTTCTGTTACATGTTTTATCTATGGATGGACTTTAAGAAAGAAGTCGTCTGTTCCCGGTCTATTGTTCGATGTGCATCATGTCCGAGCACATTTTGAAAATTGGGTTCATATAATGGGATGAATCCATGAACGAAAGGGGAGAACATGCGTTGGAAAACAGTCATGGTTATGCACGTGAACCTATGCTATATATTCACCAACCAACATTAAAGGTTCCTGAGGCGAAAATGCAGCAGCATTATCGTTCATATGGCAGAGGAAATGAAACACTGGCAGTTGAAGATAAAACGACTGTACAGGAGTCCGTAGAACGGGAGAAACGACCGGTGCGCCGTTCACCAAAGAAAAATGTATTATCTATTCCTCAAGATAGAATAAAGGATAAGGTGGATAAAGATATATCAGAAAATGAAGGAATGACTCAAAAAGAAAAGCAATCACGTCCAAAGTTTAAGGATATGAAATTACTTGAAAAAATAGCCTATCTTGCGGAAAAGCCAACCCACGTACCAAAAATGAAGTGTGAACTAAAGACAGCAGAAAGAAATTACCGTGGTATCATCATGGAATTAAAGGATGAAGTTGTTCATATGCAAGTTGTAAGGAAACCGGGAATTACTGCGATCCCCATTACATCTGTAACAGATGTGCGTATGCTCGGTTTTTAAAAATAAAAAAATACCATTGAAAAAAGGCTGCCCTTCTTTCAATGGTATACTTTCAACCTAGTTATTGAATAGTGAAACAGCAGGCAAGCAAGTGACATGACAGAAGCAATTCAAATCAACCGTAATACAGATTCCAGTTGCTTCTAAATGATGCGTATCCTGATGACAAGGATCCTTTAGATGTTCACAGCTTTCATCATTTTTTCGTACCAATTCCAATACGGCACAGCAATCATCATCCACCCGTTTTACTCTGAAAATAAAGCTGGCTACAATGTCACCAATACCGTGGTGTGAGCGGTGTGCCCCATATCCTTTAAATGGTTTACAGCCATCTTTACAATATAAAATAATTGGTACGGTATCCAATCCACTTCCAGATTCTGTAACCCCCAGTAAATCATTAATGGACTGCTCACAGCTCGTGTCACAGCAATTTTCTACGACATCATTTTGCGCATCCACAATCTCTTTTAGAATGTCACAAACACAGCTGCCGGTATTTCGGTCTTTTCCACAGCCACAACCCATGAATACATTCTCCCTTCTTTAAGCTTATTGACATATTGTCTTTAATAGAATATGTGTCCCGCTATAGATGGTGTGGGCGAGTATCTTTCTTTCTGTGGATATTGTCTCGGTACAGTTGTTTTTTACTTAAAAATGAAAATATCCCACCAATATACAAGGTTTTAGAAAGGTACTTTTAAGGGTATAGAAAAATAGAGATGTGCACCCAGAAAAGAGATCGACTATTCGAAATGTATAAATATAGAAGAAAGGGGTATGAAAATGGGATATATTTTACCAGTAACGAATTTTCAATCCATCGATTATCAAAATCGAAATGTGGAAAAAAAGGGCAATTCCTATTTTATTGAAAAACCCTTTCAAGCCATTTTAGATGCTCAACATGAGGTTATAAAAAATAAATATGATAAATGGTCTCGCGCTTCTGTATTGGAGCGAACACCAAATAGAGCTAAAGCAAATAGAATAAATGAAAAAATTACGGCATCCTTAACAGGAAAAGGGCACCTGTTCAGCGAAAGTATATGATAGTACATGTCGCACACATATATGAGTAGGGAGGGGAGCATGGTGAAATTCATACAGTTAAATGAGACATGCTATTATTTTTCGGCGCCGGTTAATATTGGCTATGTCCATCATGGGGATGAAGGGTTATTAATTGATGCCGGGATTGATGATTCTGTAATGCGAAAGGTCTTGCGGCAATTAGAAGAAAAGAATTTGCCAATTACACATCTATTTATTACCCATGCCCATGCGGATCATTATGGTGGTGCGTCTTATTTACAAGAACGGCATATGGTGAAGACAATGGCACCCGTTTTTGAGGCGGCTATTCTGGAGAATCCAGCGTTGGAGCCGCTTTATTTATTTGGTGGGAATGTACCATTGAAAGAGCTTCGTAATAAATTTCTGGAAGGGAAGCCTATTACAGTAGCGGAGAAGGTAGAGGAAGGGATATATTCATTCGGTTCTTTCGAGCTTCATACATATGATTTATCAGGGCATAGCTATCACCAACTAGGATTAGTAGTAGATACTATTTTGTATGCAGGAGATAGTTATTTTGGTAAGGAACAGCTACATAAGCATAAAATACCATATATTGTAGATGCAGCTTTAACTGTAGAAACATTGGAAAAAATTCAAACGATTGATTGTACTGGTGCTGTACCTGGACATGGAGAATTTGAGCAGGAGTTTATCCCCACAGTGAAGGCAAACCTCGATTATCATCATGAAGTCTTAGATTGGACGTATGAAACAGTTTGTCAATACGAGACAGGCATTTCTCATGAACAGATCATTGCCAAGATGTGTGAATCATATGAAGTGCATGCACCAACGTTAGCACAATGGCTTTTGTTTCGGACAGCAGCTACGGCTTATGTGATTGGTTTGATTAAAGCACATAAATTGCATCATACGATACGAGATTATAAATGGATTTTCCAAAAAAGCGATTAATGGAGAGGGAACTCCTTTAATCGCTTTTTCTTTTTGTTTGTTTTGTAAATGGGAGAACGAATAATTTTTTTCCTTCTGTATATTCTGCGTAAAAAACATCCTCCACTTTGTCAAAGCCTTGGCGCTTTAATTCTTTCTCCAACCACTCTTTATGCAGACCTGCTTCTTTTACATTATCCGTAATGATTTCACCGTCATTGATAAGGGTGTAAGGTAAGAAAATATCTACTGGTGCAATATTTAAATCCTTTTTATTTGGTACTTGATAGGCAGACTTTTTAAGGACGGATATTTTTCCATTGGCTTCCAAGATGCCGTATTCCACTTCTTGAACTGAAAAAACATCTTTATCTCGCAGTAATTGCTGCACTTCACTAATATCAATTTTATTCTTTCTCATGATTTCCCGAATTAATTTACCCTTATGAATGATGATGGATGGCTTTCCTTCGATAATGTATCTGGTTCGCATAAACTTCTGTGAAATAATTTCTACTGTATACAGCAATCCTCCCCATAAAATAATGACAAAAGCAATTTCTGGAATTCCTGCTTTCTTGTCATATAAGGCATTTCCAACCAATTCTCCAATGATTACGGCAGATATAAAGTCAAATGGCGTTAATGCAGACATCTGTGTTTTTCGAAGTATTTTCATTAATACAAACAAAGCAGAAAAACCAAATAGCGTATCAATAAACATGTGAAAATAGGAATCCAACTTTATACTTCCCCCTTCAACAAACAATTAAAATGAGCGGATACTTCACTCAGTAGGGTAACCAAAATGTATAAAGTCATTCGTTTGGAACATGAAAAACACTAGGGAGTTATCTCCCTAGTGTTTATACGTTTGAGACCATTTAATCACAGATTAACTGGCTGTAAGACCCCACATCAAGAGTTTTGTTGATAACAAGAATTGTAAGTGGTGGATCAATAGCCAGTAAAAGACCTGATTCGATCAACTAACAATCGGTGGAGGGAAGTGGAAAACCCCCACGGATTGAAGTTTCACTTTATTTTAACTGTTTAACCATGGTGACATGGGGAATTCCAGCATCCATGAACTCCTCAGAAATCACTTCATAACCAAGCCGATGATAAAATTCGAGTGCATGTGTCTGCGCGTTCAATTTTGCAGTGGAGTAGCCGTTTTCTTTCAATTGTTCTTCCATACGTAAAATAATTTGTTTACCAAAGGATTGTCCACGTTGTTCTGCGCGTACGCAAATTCGTTCCAGCTTGCCATAGGTGTCGACGAATCGAAGACGACTGGCAGCAACAGGAGTGTTGTCCACATAACCAACGAAATGAATGGCTTCCTTATCATGTTCGTCCATTTCCAATTCCACTGGCACATGCTGTTCTTTAACGAAAACGTCCATTCTTACTTGATAGGCTTGGTTTAATTCAGATGGAGTTTCGGCTATTCGAATAATCACAATACTTCCTTACCAAAGACAAAGGATTCGTAAACGGTCCAAGACCCATTGTCTAATTGATATAATAATTGAAAACGGTCTACAGTATCTTCAAATTGCAATTTTTTCATTTTTAAGCTGCCAAGCACATCTGAATACTCATCTTCTACTAGCTTTTGAGCAATGGTAATATGAGGAACAAATGGATGCTCCATTTCAGATGGGAATTTACCAGTGTACATTTTCTCGACCAGCTCTTCCAATGCTTGATTAGGCTCGACTTTTAAATAAATGGTATTTGTAACAGGAGCAAAGGTGCTCACTTTTTCAATCGCAATTGTAAAAGGATCTGTTTCATTGGCAATTTTTTTAAGCTCAATGACTAACTCATCTATTTTTTCCTGGTCCACTTGAAACGATTCTTTTAATGTGATGTGTGGCGGAATTAACGCATAATGCGGGTCATATCTTTTCCGATAAGAATTTGCTTCATCCTGAATTTGTTTTGACGGAAAAACAGCAATACCATATTTCATTTTATAAAACCTCCTGGAATATTTTTCTTTCAAACGGTTGCGGTTCCTGGTGTGATTGAAATTAAATATGGCAGCAGGGGACTCCTGCTAGTTGAAGCGTATGTTTTTAACCAAACATAGTTGTTAATACTTCCGACATTTCATTTTGCCAATATTTCCACGTGTGTTCTCCTTGTTCCAATTCCTTGTAATGGTATGTGATTGGAAGCTGTTTTAACTCCTCATGCAGACGTCGATTGGGCTCTAAAAAATCCAAAATAGCTCCATCTGTTACTTTAACTGCCGTTTCCGAAGTACCAATACTGTGATAAACATCCAATGCAGGAATATTGCTGGCATTTGCTACTGCTTCTAATACAAGATCATCTACGTATGGTGACTGCATCACTACCCGTCCAAATATATTTGGATATCGCAGCGCAGTCATTAAAGCGAGTGTTCCAGCTAAAGAATCTCCCATTAATGTACGGGCTTGTCCCATTTGATAGGTTGGGAGCGTATCATCCAAGAATGGGATAACTTCATGAGCCAGAAACTTCATATATGCTGGCTGTTGCTCACCGGCTGGATGATATTTTTTTCGACGGTCAAATCTATCCTCATAATGAATACCAACAAAAATTGTATTTTCAATTTCTCCATCATCATGCAGTTCATCACTCTTCGTTGCAACGCGCCCCATTTGAAAGTAATCATTTCCATCTTGCATGATACAAACATGATACTTATACAAAGGGGTGAAGAATTCCGGCAGATACAATTTCAGTGTCATCGTTTCTTGTAAATACTTGCTGTCTATATGTTTTTCCAGCATCTTGCCTTTTCTACCCAAATACTACACCTCTATCCAATATGGATTCCCTCTTTTTTTATAACGTAAACTATTCCCTTTTATTTTATCATTAGTTATTTTAATATTCCATAGGGCAAAGGAACTTCCGTCCACCTACTAAGCTATATGGCCATTATTTCTTGGAGCTGGCCGTTGTATAAATCGTAGTAACGTCCTTTTTGCCTCATTAATTCATCGTGATTGCCTTGTTCCATTATTTCACCATGCTCCAGCAGAATAATTGCATCCGCTTCTTGAATTGTATTAAGTCGATGAGCAATAATAAAGCTTGTTCTACCTTTCATCAACTGCTTTAAAGCCTCCTGTATTTTTACCTCTGTGATGGTGTCGATGTTACTCGTTGCTTCATCCAAAATAAGGATGGAGGGCTCAGCAATAAATGCTCTTGCAATGGTTAATAATTGTTTCTGTCCTTGGCTAATCCCACTGCCGGTTTGGTCTAAGATGGTGTCATAACCGTGTGGAAGATGACTGATAAATTCATGTGCATTTGCTTTCTTTGCTGCATCAATCACTTCTTCGTCGGTAGCGTCCAAGCGACCATAACGAATGTTTTCTCGAATGGTATCGTGAAATAAAAAAGAATCCTGCAGCACAAACGCCATATGTGAACGTAGGCTGGAGCGTTTAATGTCTTTGATATCGATACCGTCCAAGGTGATTTTTCCTACATCATAATTATAAAAACGAGAAATCAAATTAATAATGGTCGTTTTCCCAGCACCAGTGTGACCGACAAATGCAACCGACTCACCAGGACTTACATCGAAGCTAATCCCTTTTAATATCGGTGTTTCCTCATATCCGAATCGGACCTCTTGAAAAGAAAACTTTCCATTTGTAGTTGCTAATTCCTTCGCTGTTTGTTCATCCATTTCTTCCTCTTCTTCATCCATTACCGCAAAAACACGTTCTGCCCCTGCGACAGCTGAAAGGATAATGTTGAACTGATTCGATAGTTCATTAAGGGGTCGTGTGAATTGACGTGCCAATTCAGCGAAAATAACGATTACACCTACTGTGACTGTACTGGTATCGCTAATTGCCAGTAACCCGCCTACCAAAGCAATCAGGGCAAAGCTAACAAAATTAAGCATGTTCATTACTTTAGGGATGTATCCGGAAATAGTTAGTGACCAAAAACCAGAACGGCGTAGATTTTGGTTTCTTTCCCTAAACGCTTCAATGACGCGTTCTTCTTGTGAGAAGGTTTTTATGACGTGTTGACCAGAAACAGTTTCTTCCACATAACCATTTAATTCTCCAAGATCACGCTGCTGCAGTTTATATAGTGGCCCCGTACGTTTTGTGATCCAGCGCATGCCAAGAAACATAATCGGTATAATCGACATCGTAACAACGGTTAAAAGTGGACTTAAGTAAAGCATGACCAATACCGTTCCGACCAAGGTTAATAAACTGGAAAAGATTTGGATGACAGATTGGTTTAATGTATTGTTCACATTATCAATGTCGTTTGTAACTCGGCTCATCAGTTCTCCATGCTGACGTTTGTCAAAATAGGAAATTGGCAGGCGGTGAAAGTGATGGAACAAGTCAGAACGCAAAGAGTAGACTGTGTTTTGTGCAATCCCAACCATCCAAAAGTTTTGTAAAAAGATAGACATCGAGTGAATGAAATAAATGACAATTAACCAAATAAGAAGTATGCCAAGTCCGGCACTGGCCTTTGTCACAATATAATCATCAATCGCCATCCCAATCATATAAGGACCTAACAGACTTAATCCAGAGCTAATAACGACCATTAAGATGACAAGTGCGAGTTTGGCTTTTTCTCTCGCCAAATAAGACCAAATTCGTTTTACTGTTCCGGCTGTGTTTTTTGCCTTTGACTTTTTATCTGTATTAACAGAATCCAGTGGTATTTTTTCATATTGAAAAGGACGTTTTATTTGATTAATCAGCATGTGCATACTCCTTTCCAAATTGAGAAGCAATTATTTTTCGATATAAATCAGATGTTTCCAGTAATTCCTGGTGGGTACCGATTGCCAGTAATTTTCCATAATCAAGCAGCATGATTCGATCTGCGTTTAATGCAGTAGAGATTTTTTGTGTAATAATTAACATTGTTCCGGTATCTGTTCGAATCGCATCAAGTAAGCGTGCTTCTGTCGCAAGATCCAATGCGCTTGTACTATCATCCAGCATCAGTATTTTTGGCCTGCGAATTAATGCGCGTGCAATGGAGATCCTTTGTTTTTGACCACCGGATAAATTCACACCTTTTTGACCAATTTTTGTTTCATATTGGTCGGGCAAGCTCATAATGGTATCGTGAATTTGGGCATCTTTTGCCGCCTGAATAATTTCTTCCTCCGTCGCATGGTCCTTTCCCCAGGCGATATTATCTTTGATAGCTCCGCTAAAAAGGAGAGGGTTTTGCGGAACGTAACCAATCCCTTTACGTAAATGCTCCAAAGTAAATGAAGCAATTGGCTTTCTATCAATCGTTATTTTTCCTTGATTAGCATCATATAGGCGTGGGATAAGCTGGAATAAAGATGACTTACCCGAGCCGGTCGCGCCAATAATAGCTAGCTTTTCTCCTGATTTAATATGGAAGGACAGCTGCTGCAGCACAGGAGTATCCGTATCTGGATAGATAAATGAGACATCCTGAAATTCGATTTCTCCATTGGCAATCTGCAGATTCTTTACCGCTGTTTTGTCATCGACAAGGTCAACTTTTTCTTCCAGTACATCTGACAGACGCTCTGCCGATGCTTTTGCACGAGAAAAGGCAAGAATGATAAATGTGAACATAGAGATTGCCATTGCGACACGCATCGCATAATTCACAATTGCGACAACATCCCCAACTTCAGTCGTACCTGCAACAGATTGCAAATTACCAAACCATAGAATAGAAATTAAGCTTAGGTTCATGATAAATAATAAAATTGGCATAGAAGCTTCAATAAATCGGAAAGTTGTTTGTGTAATGGTAGCTAAATCTCGATTTGCTACGGTAAATCTACTTTCTTCATGCTTTCGGCGTAAAAAAGCTTTAATTAGTCGCATTCCCGCCAGGTTTTCCTGCATGACCCGATTGACGTTGTCGACACTTTGTTGGACACGATCAAACATGTGGGTTGCTTTTTTTAGTACCCATAAAATAAAAATCACCAATAAAGGAACTGTAATAAGAAAAATAAGTGCTAATTTCACGTTAACGATAAAAGCCATGATGACACCGCCAATTACTAGAAACGGTGCTTTTATCATGATGCGCAGTGCCATAAATATCGTATTTTGAATTTGACGTACATCATTGGTAAATCTGGTAACAATCCCTGATGTTGGGAATTTATTTAAATTTGCAAATGAGAAGGCTTGTATTTTCTCAAATAGCTTTTCACGAATGTCAAAAGCAAAACCATTTGCCGTATGAGAGGCATAAAATGAATTAATAATTCCTGCAATAAATGATAAAAATGCGAGCCCAAGCATTATGCTGCCCCACATGACAATATTCTGCATATCTTTTTGTACAACACCATCATCAATCATGAGACCAAGAAAAAGTGGGAGCAACAGTTCAACAGTCAATTCAATAAAGGTAAGACTGTAGGCAATGGTAATGGGGATTTTATATGATTTTAGAAAGGTAAAAACTTTTTTCACAATGAACCTCCAGTATATTCTTAAAGATAAGACAATTTTCTCTTTATTATAATATTAAATAAAAAATATATCCAAGAAATTATTTCGGGAATAGAAATAATAGGATTGTTAATCACCTGTATTGGGCTTTATACATGGATAAAAAACGAGAATCGCTCACTTGTAAATCACATTTTTGCATTTTGATGTTTGCTTTTTTATCAATTGAGTGGTAAAGTCATTAGTGGAGTTGGGATGGGGCCAAAACACAGAATAGGTCTTTTTTTTATGATATCACTTGAGTAGTCAAATAATTTTCTGCAACATTGATTTGAAAGGGGGGATTTGTAGCAGTAACTAATAATAGCAAGGATTAACTGTAAGATGCGATTCTATATAGAAATTTAGATAAGGAAATAATCGCGATTGATTCCTCGAATTCGAGATACTGTATTTGATGAGGAATGTATCGTACGACTTTAAAAAAATAGGAGGAATTATGATGTTAAAAATAGGAATTATTATTGGTAGTACAAGACCAGGGCGCAACGGGGAGGCAGTTGCCAATTGGGTATTTGAGAAAGCAAAACAGAGAAATGATGCAGAATATGAAATTGTTGATATTGCAGATTACAATCTTCCATTATTAGATGAACCAATGCCAGCATCTTTAGGTCAATATACAAAGGAACATACGAAAAAGTGGTCCGAAAAGATTGCCAGCCTGGATGCTTTTATCGTAATAACAGCTGAATATAATCATGCACCAACCGGAGCGCTTAAAAATGCTATCGATTTTTTGCATCATGAATGGCATAATAAACCGGTAGGATTTGTAGCATATGGAAGTTCTTTAGGTGCCAGAGCTGTAGAGCATTTACGATTGATTTTTGCAGAATTACAAGTTCCAGGTGTTCGCGCACAGGTTGGCCTATCTGTATTCACAGATTTTAATTTTGCAAAAGGGGAATTCACTCCACAAGAAGCCATTCACGAACCAAATATGAATGCGATGTTTGAACAGCTTCATGCATGGGGCAATGCATTAAAGCCATTAAGAGATTAAATAAAGATAGAATTTGACAACAGGCTGGGAGGCAGATTTTGTACCCCAGCCTAATCCAAATCTGGCTTCATGAAAGCTGTTTAGTTGCAATTCGATTGGCTGATTGCTAAATTGATGATGGGTTGAAGGAGAAAACCCCAAATGAGGTGATTGTAATTGAAACAGTATTATAGCGATACAATCCAATTTAATGGGAATCACTATGATTTTGGTTTGATGCAAGGGGAGCTTTTAAAAAAATCACCTATCCTGGAGAATCGTAAAAAGCAATGGTCTAAATCCAGAAAGCGTCATTTCCATATAAATAAGCAGGAAGCCATCCAATTATTCTCCAACTTGATGCCAAGTATGCTGGATGAACTTCAAGGACTTGCAGATGCCTTAAACTGGTCGATTGAGGATGCATTAATCGAATTTGGCGGTTATTATGTTGATTATGAGCAAAGTGGATGTTCTATATTAACTGGTTCTAAATATTACATCCGTAACTATGACAGCCATCCCGGTTATTATGAAGGAAGGTATCTTATCTATCAACCAACAGATACAGGTTATGCTACAATCGGCCCTTCCATGCAAATAACAGGCCGAACCGATGGGATGAATGAAAAGGGGTTAGTTGTGGGCTATAACTTCATTAATAGAGTTGGTTCTGAAAATGGTTTTGTCTGTAATATGATTTGTCGTATCATTTTAGAAACCTGTGCCAATGTTCAAGAGGCCATTGTGATGCTAAAGAAGATTCCACACCGAACTTCATTTAGCTATGTACTTTTAGATCAGCTTGGTGAATCATATGTAGTTGAAGCCTCCCCAAGAAAAGTTGTGGCAAGAAAGGCAACGGTTAGCACCAATCATTTTGAATTATTAACAGAAGAAAATCGTTATCGTATGGATGACTCATTAAGAAGATGGAATACATTAAAAACAAATCAACGTCCAAATCTGGATGTAATTAAGGCTTATCGATTATTAAATGATCAGGAAAAAGAAATATTTTCTCATCAATATGATGCCTCAGCTGGAACGATACACACGTCAGCTTACCTACCAGTTGAAAAGAAGGCATTATTTGCCATTGGAAATAATCAATTGCCGGTTATTATTGACTTTAATCATCTATTACATGGGGGAAAAATGAATATTAAACAAATGAAGGGAAAGCTTCAATTCCATATTCCATTTGTTAATATGGAGAAACAAACATAAAATGACATACAAAATATAAAACCACTCTATTTATTTTTTTGCATCAAATGTTAGTTAGTAGTCACTAACATTTATGGTGAAACTGGAGGAATAGAACATGAACAAGACGTCAAATAAAATTCTTGAAGCAGCATTAAGGCTCATGGAAGAGAAGGGCTATCAATCCGTTTCCATCAAGGAAATAGCTGAGCACGCTCAGGTTAGTGAAATGACTGTATTCAGACACTTTAAAAATAAATTAGGATTATTTGAATCTGCCCTGGAAAAATATTCATATATCCCGCATTTTGAGAAGAGTTTTACAACGGATATCGTTTGGGATTTACAAACAGATTTGACCCATATTGCTGAGGCCTATTTCCATTTGATGAATCAAAATAAGTCTATCTTTTTGATTGCGATTCAGGAAAGAAATCACTTTCCCGAACTACATGAAACAATTACAAAACATACATTAAAGCTGAAAAAGTTAATCGTGTCATACTTTAAATCGATGCAAGAGAGAAATCAAATGAAAGAAACAGATGTAGAGGCACAAGCAATTATTTTTTTGACAACTTTATTTGGTTTCTTTTCTTCGACAGCTTTATGGGAATCCCATTTCCTGCATGAATGGAAAGAATCTTTTCTAATAAACACAATAGAATTATTTTGTGACAGTTTAAAACAATAAGCACGATGACAGGGGTTAAAAAAATGAAACAGCAGACATATAAACGAAATCTGATTGTGGGGATATTACTATCTGCATCTTTCGTTACTATTTTGAACCAGACGTTGATTATTATTGCGATACCACCAATCATGGGGGACTTTCAAATTAATCCAAGTAGTGCCCAGTGGTTGACAACAGCCTTTATATTAACAAACGGAATATTAATACCAATTACTGCATTTTTCATCGAAAAATTCTCAAGTAAACACTTATTAATTACGGCATTAAGTGTCTTTTCGCTTGGAACATTCTTAGGAGGGGTTGCACCTAACTTTTCCATATTACTTCTTGCAAGGGTAATCCAAGCGGTAGGAGCTGGGATTATGATGCCATTAATGCAGACGGTAATGCTCACTCTTTTCCCACCTGAAAAGCGCGGGTCTGCAATGGGGGTGGTTGGTCTTGTTACAGGCTTCGCACCTGCGATAGGCCCAACATTAGCTGGTTGGTTGATTGTCCATTATTCATGGCGATCCTTATTTTACACGGTTCTGCCAGTTGCCCTCATTGTTTTAATATTAGCCATATGCTTTATGAAAAATGTGACCGAACAAAAGCATGTGAAAATGGATTTTGCCTCCGTTGTTTTCTCAACCTTTGGATGGGGCGGGCTGTTATATGGATTTAGTATTGCGGGTACAACTGGCTGGTTAAGCACACAGGTTGTTTGTACAGTAAATATTGGTGCTGTGTCTTTAAGTATATTTATCATGAGACAGTTAAAATTAAAACAACCGATGTTAGAGTTTCGAGTATTTCAATCCCCTGTATTTGCTATTACAACCATTTTGTCTGTGCTGGTATTTGCCATTATGGTGGGTACACAAACATTACTACCCATTTATGCACAAGATATCGCTGGATTTACTGCATTAGAATCTGGATTCATGTTGCTGCCGGGTGCACTTATCATGGGCTTTATGTCTCCAATTACTGGTAGGATATTTGATAAATTTGGTGGTAGATGGCTATCTATTATCGGATTTACCTTTATTACAGCATCTTTATTACTATATTCAAATTTGGCTCTCGAAACTTCTATCATCTGGATTGCAACGATATTCTTCATAATGATGGTCGGCATTTCAATGATGATGATGCCATTGATGACAGCTGGAATCAATGATTTACCTAACCATCTTATTGCACATGGTACAGCCATGAATAATACCATTCGAATGGTAGGCGGATCTATTGGTACTGCCATACTTGTGTCGGTAATGAGTCATGCTTCTTTAGACCAGTCTAGCGAAACCTCCATCGAAGGAATTCAACAAGCTTTTATCATTGCAACGATCGTAGGAGCAGTCGGAATGATCTTATCACTTCGTCTAAAAAGTAAAAAAGAGTAGCTAATGAAAAAAGGGTAGTTGGCTGAAGATTAAGTAACATTGCAATACTGAATACTGTTTCAAGATGTAGTATATAGGGAAAGAAAAAATACACAGATTTAAAAATAATGAAAAAGGAGGTGGAAATAAAATGGGGTTTAAAACATATACAGGGAAAAAAATAGATGTTCAATTTGATTCAGAACGTTGTGTTCATGCTGCAGAGTGTGTGAATGGCTTACCAGAGGTGTTCGATGTAAAAAAACGTCCATGGATTTCACCAGATAATGAAAATGCGGCTCGGATTGCAGATGTTGTGGAGCGATGTCCAAGTGGCGCATTACAATATGTAAGAAAAGATAATGGGGACAAAGAAGCTCCGAATATCCCAACAACGGTGCATGTCGAGCCGAAAGGTAAAATGTATGTACGTGGAGATCTGCAAATTACAAATGAGGCTGAAAGTATCCATGCGACACGTGTCATTCTTTGTGGGTGTGGGAAAACTGGGAACTATCCATTTTGTGATAATAATGAAGCTTGTCGATAAGAGGAGGAGCGCTATATGTATGAGATAAAACACGCTGAACGTAAATTTTATATTGGTGATCATGAAGATGAAACGTTGGCTGAGATTACCTATGTTGAGGTAGGATCTAACCAGTTGATCATTGATCATACTGGGGTTTCAGATGCGTTACGTGGTGAAGGAATTGCTGGAAAACTTGTCAGACATGTTGTTGATTTTGCCCGCAAAGAAAATAAGAAAATAATCCCCTTATGTCCATTTGCGAAAGGCTATATCGAAAAGCATCCAGAATTACAGGATGTTGTGAAGAAATAAGGAGGATACACCTTGAAATATGTCATAATTGGTGGAGACGCAGCTGGTATGAGTGCGGCAATGCAAATCTTAAAGTATGATCATACTGCGGCAATCACTACATTAGAGAAAACGGGCATATATTCTTATGCCCAATGTGGCTTACCATATGCGATAAGCGGAATTGTCTCCGATTCTGAAGAGCTAATGATGCGCAGTCGTCACGTGTTTCAAAATAAATATGGGATAGATGCGAGAGTATTCCATCATGTGAAAAGCATTGATACACTTAAAAAACAGGTATCAGGATTACATACAAATAGCACACAAGCATTTACACTTGATTACGATAAATTATTGATAGCTACTGGTGCAGATCCATTTGTTCCAAATTGGCCGGGTGTAGATTTAAAAGGTGTTCATACGTTAAAAACAATCCCTGATGCAAACGTAATCATGGAGCAATTGGAAAATAATGTAAACGACATAACCATTGTTGGCGGTGGTTATATTGGTCTTGAAATGGCGGAGAGCTTCCGATTACTTGATAAACATGTTCGAATAATAAATCGTAGTGAACAGCTTGGTGGCTTTCTAGACCCGGAATTGTCATCATATATTCTTAATGAAGCGAAGAAGAATGATATAGTTGTTCATCTGAATGAAAATATCATGTCTATTGCAGGGGAAGACCGGGTAACTGCGATCCATACGAATAAAGGCAAGTACAAGACGGATCTCGTATTAGTTGCAACAGGAATACGTCCCAATACCAATTTGTTGAAGAACACTGCTGTTCAGACAGCCGGCAATGGTGCAATTATCGTGAATGAATTTATGGAAACGAATGTAAAGGATATTTATGCAGCAGGCGATTGCGCTACGCAGTATCATCTGGTGAAGGAAAAAGATGATTATATTCCGCTTGGAACAAATGCGAATAAACAAGGTCGAATTGCTGGCATGAATATGGCAGGAGAAATACGTGCCTTTAAAGGTATTGTTGGGACCTCCATATTAAGGTTTATGAATTTAAGTATAGGCAGAACGGGTTTATCTGCTAAAGATGTCGAAAAGCTGGATGTACCTTATGCATCTGTAACGGTGGAGGGAAAGCATATCGCAAGCTACTATCCTAATGCCGAAGAAATTATCGTTAAGCTTACTTATCGCCCTGATAATTTATTATTATTAGGCGGACAGGTTATAGGGAAGAAGGGCATTGATAAACGAATTGACGTACTTGCAACAGCTCTATTCAATCAGATGACCATCATGGAACTGGAAGACCTTGATCTTAGTTATGCACCACCATATAATGGTACCTGGGATCCGATTCAGCGCGCCGCTCGAAAAGCGATGCGCAATGTGGAAACATAAACACATCCTAAATGGTTTAACTATTATATTCCATATGAAAAAGCCAATGAAGCGAAATTATCATTGGCCTTTATTTTTGTCCATAAATGCTGTCCAAACGTCGGTGTGTGGTATTTTTGGTACATTTTTGGTACATTTACGATTTTTGAGGACAGGTTAATAAAACAAAAAACGCTCAGTCTCTAATAGACTAAGCATTTTTTGTAGTGATTCCGATTGGGCTCGAACCAACGACCTCTACCCTGTCAAGGTAGCGCTCTCCCAGCTGAGCTACGGAATCAAATGACATATGTACAACAATTAATACTATATATAATTAATTGGAATCTGTCAATCAAATTTTCATAGCGGATTAGTAACATATGAATCTTTATGAGAAAAAAGAAAAACAGGAGGGAAATATCCTCCTGTTTGAGTTATTTATTCATTTGTAATAATCAATAGTATTTTCCCGTGATCCAATTTTTCCTCAAATTCATTTGCTTCCGTTTGAGAAAAACCTAGCTGTTTAAACTTTTCACGCAGCTCGTCTCCCTTTTTACGGAATATATTACCTACAGCTGTTCCGAGTCCTTCTTCGTTGATGCCTACTGTATTGGCATCGACATTATCAGCAACTCTTTCGGTTCGGTCATCATCATGTGAAATGACATACAGATTGTCTTTTGAAATCCCTTTTTGCGATTGTAGTTTGACCTCGTTCATTAATGATACATCATCTTGAAATTCTTTTACGGTTGGTTTCAAAGTAACCCTCCTAGTTAATGTGTGTGTAATGAACCGTACTATTAGTAATACCCGATTGAATAATTATTAAACGAGAAAAATGGTTGGGCTGTCATTGAAAATAGGTTACGTGTTGCTTTTACTATGTACCGAATACATACACTTCCCGCAATCATGTCATTTAATTTGGAAGTTATCAAACAGATAGGTAAGATAAGGGCTAGGCTAGTTCACATGAACAATTGGACAATGAAAATGCTGGCGAAGGAGGTACTTTCAATGATAAGACTAAATGACAAAACGAAGGAGCAGTATGCAAAGGTTATTTGGACAGCTATTCAAGCGGAAGCAATGCTTGATTTCAGACAAACCTTTATGGCATTACATCCATCGGATCAGGTGGATATCTTTCTTCTATTAGGACCAAAAGACAGGCAAACGGTGTATGCATACTTGTCGCCAAAAGAAATGGCTGTTTTATTTGGTGGTTTTAAATTTGCAAAACAAAAACTATATTTTGATGAAATGGATGAGCTATATGCTTCTACAATGCTTCATCACATGTTTACAGATGACATTGTCCATTTTTTATCAAAAATTGGTAAAGAGCGCTCCGACCATATATTAAAACAAATACCAACAGCTAAAGCGAAAAAGATTCAGCAGCTGCTTTCCTATGAAAAGGAAACGGCAGGCGCCATTATGACAAAAGAGTTAATCAGTATTTCAAGTACGGAAACAGTTACAGATGTTTTGAATATGCTGAGAGACGAAGCGCCAGATGCTGAAATTGTTTATTATTTATATGTTCTTGATGAAGACGGCAAGTTGGTTGGGGTTGTTTCTTTAAGGGATTTGATTATTGCCAACCCAATGTACGCATGGAAGAGATTATGAGTAGGAGAGTTATATCTGTGCCTGATGTGATGGATCAGGAAGAAGTTGGTAAAGTGATCCAAAAATATGATTTACTTGCTGTGCCGGTCGTTTCCAAGCAAAATCATTTATTAGGGATTGTTACGGTTGATGATATGATGGATATTTTAGAAGCGGAAACAACCGAGGACTTTGGAGAAATATCTGCTACGAAAGGTGCTACAGATATTCATATTGGTTCTTTTTCAGCAGCCAAAAAACGATCTCCTTGGATTATTGCGCTTATGTTTTTCGGTTTACTTACCGGTGGAATTATTGGGAGATTTGAAGACACATTAGAGTCAGTTGTTTTGTTGGCAGCATTTATTCCAATGATTATGGATTCAGCAGGAAATGTGGGTACTCAATCACTTGCGGTTTCCGTACGTGGTTTGGCACTCGGTACTATAGAAAAAAATAGTGTGTTCAAAATCATTCGGAGAGAACTTGGAACAGGCATATGGATGGGGCTTGCATGTATGATTATTATTACGATTATCATTTCCTTATTATATCAACATCCTGCGCTTGGATTGATTGTTGGAGTTTCTATTTTTTGCACCTTAAGTGCATCTGCTGTTATTGGTGCAGTTGTTCCATTGCTTATTCATAAATTAAAATTTGATCCTGCCATTGCTTCCGGACCATTTATTACGACATTGAATGATATTATTGGCTTACTTATCTATTTTACAATCGCAACAAGCTTTCTTCATTTATTATAATTTTTAAGTAAATAATAAACCGAATGAACTAGCTGTACCAATGATTGGTGCAGCTATTTCATTTTGGTTTTATGACCAAAGATTTGTGAAGTATATTAAAAAAAGTGGCATGACGTCATAAAGTGAAACTTCAATCAGTGGGGTTCGTACTTCCCCCACTGATTGTTAGTTGAACCAATCAGGCCTTTACTGGCTGTTGCCCCCCATACAATTCTAGTTATAAACAAAATACTTGAAGTGGGGGCTACAGCCAGTTAATCCGTGATAAAATGCTTGACGTGTGACATCGCGTCATTTATACTTGCTAAAGTGTAATAAGTAACACCGTGTCATATAGTCGAAAAAGGGGGAAAGATGAAGTGCCCAAGCAAACATTTTTTAACCTGCCAGAAGAAAAAAAGGCTACTTTAATTCGGGCAGCAAGGAAAGAGTTTTCTCGTGTTCCATTAAATGATGCATTAATAGCAAATATTGTAAAGGAAGCTGGCGTTTCTCGTGGAAGCTTCTATCAATATTTTGAGGATAAGGACGATTTATACTTTTATTTATTAGATAAAAATACAGAAGATCGTTGGGCTGTTTTTGTTTCGGAGTTAAAAAAACATGATGGTGACTTGTTTGCAGCAATGACGGGAATGTTTTATTCGACATTATCTTTAATTAATGAAAAAGATACAAGGGATTTCTATAGCAATATGTTTTTAAACATGAATTATAAGATTGAAAAAACATTTAAGCACACTGTCAAATTAGAGGAATTTAACAAACAAATGTCGAATGTTTTGCCTCTTATTCAAATTGAAGATTTACATGCTGCCAATAATGAGGAATTATTTCATATGCTACAGATTACAATGACGATTATGATACAGGCATTAATGTTAAAGTTCGCACAGGAATTATCGGATGAAGAAGTGGCCAAGCATTTTGAACTGCAGTTAAAGCTAGTGAAGCGTGGCTTTATAAAATGATGAAGCAGGATTCATCTATGAACAATAAACATAAAGTAGAAGGGGCGTAAATGTTGAAAAAGATTATCAATTTTTCTTTGAATAATAAATTAGCTATATGGATTTTATCGATTATCGTTATTTTTATGGGGATATATTCAGGACTGAATATGAAGCAAGAAGCAATCCCTGACATAACCTTGCCAAACTTATCTGTTGTTACTACATATCCCGGAGCGGCACCTGATGTAGTGGCGAAGGATGTTACGGAGCCTATTGAACAGCGTGTTCAAAATTTAAATGGTGTAGAGTTGTTCATGTCTTCCTCCTATGCCAACGCTTCCTCTGTCATGATTCAATTCGATTATGGTTCAGATATGGATAAAGCAACGACGGAAGTACAGGAAGCATTAGAAAACTTATCCTTGCCAGACTCAGCTTCAGATCCTGACGTCATGCGGATAAGCTTTAATGCAATGCCAGTCATGGCAGCGAGTATTTCTGATTCGGATCGCTCTTTAGAGGAGCTAACAGAACTAATTGAAAAGGAAGTTCTACCTTCACTGGAAGGAATTGATGGTTTAGCAGAAGCACAAATGGCTGGTCAGCAAATTCAAGAAGTATCTCTTACGTTTGATCAGAAGGCTTTAGCTGAACACGGATTAACAGAGGATACAGTAGAGCAGCTTATACAAGGATCTAGCGTTACGTTTCCACTCGGTTTAACTGCCTTTGATAAATCAGAAAAAAATGTCGTGATTGACAATGATATTGTATCTTTAGAAGACTTGAAAAATGTTCAAATTCCATATACACCGCAAATGCCGGAGCTTCCAGATGGGGCAATGAATCCTGGTATGGGTAATCAAGGAAATGGTGGGGACATGCCGACTGAAGGGGAGAACCCTGCAGAAAGCCAATTACCAACAGAAGGTGATATGTCAAGTGATCAAATGGCACAAGCTGAAATGGGTGTACCTACTGTAAAGTTAGGTGATCTTGCTAAGATTGAAATGGTGAAAAAAGCACCATCTATTTCAAGAACCAACGGGGAAGAGTCCATTGGATTACAAATTGTAAAAGCACCACAGGCTAACACAGTTGAAGTGGTTAACAAAGTTAAAGATGTGCTGGATGATTTCGAATCAGACTTTGGATTTACAGCAACCACTACCTTTGACCAGGCAGAACCGATTGAAGCTTCTGTTAGTTTGATGGTCGAAAAGGCTATATTTGGAATTGTCTTTGCAGTCATCGTTATTTTACTGTTCTTGAGAAACTTCAGAACGACGGTTATATCGATCGTGTCGATTCCGTTATCATTGTTGATGGCGATATTCTTCTTACACCAAATGGATATCACCTTAAATATTTTAACATTGGGTGCATTAACAGTTGCAATTGGCCGGGTAATTGATGATTCCATTGTTGTTATGGAAAATATTTACCGAAGAATGTCATTGCCAGATGAGAAATTACAAGGAAAAGAATTAATCCGTGAAGCAACGAGACAAATGTTTATTCCCATTTTCTCTTCAACGGTCGTAACCATTGTCGTATTTTTACCTATTGCATTAGTCGGTGGTATGGTTGGAGAATTGTTCTTACCTTTTGCACTGGCAATTGTATTTGCCTTAGCAGCATCCCTCATTGTGGCAGTAACAATTGTCCCAATGCTTTCACACTCCTTGTTCAAAAAGAGATTGGTTGCAAAAACAAATGGGGAACAGTTGAAACAAGAAAAGAAAGAAAGCAAATTAGCGAACTTTTATAAAGGGATTCTAGAATGGTCCTTAAATCATAAAATCATTGTTTTTGGATCTGCAACAATTGTTTTAGTAGCAAGCTTGTTTCTTATCCCGGTTATTGGCGCAAGTTTCCTTCCAGATGAAGAAGAGAAGATGATGATTGCAACATACAGCCCAGAACCTGGTCAAACGAGAGCACAAGCAGAGGAAGTAGCGCTTGAAGCAGAATCCCTTCTTAATAACCGTGATGGTGTTGAGATGTATCAGTTCTCTCTTGGGGAAGATAGCATGATGGGCATGGGCGCCATGATGGGGATAAATGAAAACTCCGCCTTGTTTTTTATTAAATACGAGGATGATTTTAAGAATTTCTCTGAAGAAAGTAAACTTTTAATTGAAGATTTGAACCAAGATACCGAAAGAGGAGATTGGGGCAGCCTTGATTTTTCCGGTATGAGCAGTGGCTTGGAGCTAAATGTATTTGGGAATAATGTAGAGGATATTCAGGCCGCAATGGATGAAATCATTCCTGCTATCGAAAAAAATAAAGACCTGGATCAAGTAGAATCAAGTCTAACGGAAGCGTATGATCAATACACACTTGTTGCTGACCAAAAGAAATTGAGTGAGCAAGGGTTGACCGCTGCACAAATTGGGATGGCTCTAAGTGATAATCAAGCGAATGAAGCCCTTACAACGGTGAAACATGATGGGGCAGATGTTGATGTATTTGTGGAAGTTGAAAAAAACTCCTATAAAACCATCGATGATTTAACAAAAATAGAAATAGATACACCGCTTGGCACAAAGGTTAAAATCGCCGATGTTGTTGAAGTGAAGGAAGGGAAATCTCCTGAAACGATTGAACGTCTAGATGGAAAAATGTATGCCAGTGTAACGGCAGATATTAATTCCAAAGACGCAGCTGGTGTATCCAGTACTGTTGATAAAGCGATAGAAAAACTTGATCTACCTGCTGGTGTGAAAGTAGAATTCGGTGGTGTTACGGAACAGATTGAAGAGGCATTTACCCAATTAGGAGTTGCAATGGTAGCTGCAATTGCGATTGTCTACTTTGTCCTTGTCGTAACCTTTAGTGGTGGTTTAGCACCATTTGCAATTCTTTTCTCACTACCGTTTACCGTGATTGGTAGTCTCGTCGCCTTGTGGATATTTGGTGAGCCAGTAAGTGTATCTGCCATGATTGGTGCTTTGATGCTAATTGGTATTGTCGTTACCAATGCGATTGTGTTGGTGGACCGTGTGATCCGTAATGAAAAAACTGGCATGGAAACACGAGCAGCTATATTAGAAGCTGGTGGTACCCGGTTACGTCCAATCTTAATGACTGCACTAGCTACAATCGGGGCATTATCTCCATTATTATTTGGGATGGAAGATGGTGGCGGATTAATTTCGAAGGGCTTGGCTATCACCGTTATTGGTGGATTGGTAAGCTCGACGTTATTAACCCTTGTTATTGTACCAATCGTATATGAAGTAATTGGTAGACCGCGTAAAAAGAATAAGCAGTTAGATTAATTCATTCTACACGTATCAAAAAAACGAGCGCTGATAATCAAAGTCAGCGCTCGTTTTCTTTTTGGGATAAATTGATGACATTTCCAGCTAAAGCATAAAGTACTGCATAGGTGACGAAATGAGAGGATTGATGATTTCTGTCCTGTGGAGGATATACCTCTACAAAATCCATTCCGTTAATACCGCGTTTGGCAAATTCATGTACCAACTCCAGCAGTTCAAAGGAAGTAAGCCCATTGCCATCGACTGGTCCACCAGGATTAAAAGCAAAATCCAGTACATCACTACAAATAGATAAATAAACGACTTCTGTATCTTCTTTTGCCATCTGATAGGCAACACGTGCAATATCCGAAATGGATTTTGCTTGGCGAATATCGCGAATGGTAATCGTTTTTGCGCCAGCTTCCATTGCGTATTTCCCAGTTTCCGGTTTATTCCTAGGGCCATGTATCCCCATATGAACGATACTTTCATTTCGAACGGATTCGCATTCATATAATCGATGAAATGGTGTGTTTCTAGCATAGCGTTCTCCTTGGTAATCAGGGTGATTATCGTAATGGGCATCCAAATGAATGATCCCGATTTTACCGTTTGTTTGTTTACCGAGTGCTTTTACGATGGGATAGGTGATACTATGGTCACCACCAAAAATAACTGGAAATTTCTTCGTTTTCCATACTTGATAGGCAAATGCTTCAATTCGTTCCATCGTTTCCACAGCATTTGCTGCCACGACATCGACATCACCTAGATCCCCAAGTTTATAATGCTCCAATACATCAATATGTCCCAGCTCTGGCAGATACCCCGAATAACGGGCAGAATGTAGACGGATCGATTTTGGCCCTAACTCACATCCAGTGTAATCTCCCCAAGTGACAGCACCTTCCCAGGGAACCCCGAAAATAAGGACATCATATGCATCACTATTCAACCAATCAGCTCTCTTACTATTTAAAAAACAGGGAGTATTCCCATACAACGTGTTTTCCAATACAATCTCTCCTTGCCTATTTTTCAAATTCGTAGTTTCTATCCTATCAGGAACGGATTTTATCTATCACTTTATCATACTCGTTTAAAATGTCCTCGGAAGGCTGTTTGCTAATGAGACTAAATAGAATAATTGCTAAACTGGAGAGAATGAAACCAGGTACCATTTCATACAATTCCGATCCAGTGAAGGGCCAGATGAAGATGGTTAGGCCACCAACAATGATTCCAGCCAGTATGCCGTTTCGGGTAGTTCTACGCCAAAATAATGAAAATAAGATTGCTGGTCCAAAGGTTGCGCCAAACCCTGCCCATGCATAGGACACAAGTTCCAGTACGGAACTGGATTCATTCCAAGCTAGTAATAAAGCAATAATGGCTATTAATAGTACCGAAAAACGACCGACCCATACCAATTCCTTTTCACTCGCATGCTTTCGAAAATACCTGCGATAAAAATCCTCTGATAGTGCACTGGAGGATACAAGCAACTGAGAATCTACTGTACTCATAATTGCTGCCAATACGGCTGCAAGTAATATCCCCGCAATCCAAGGATTATAAACAATTTGTACAAGTTGAATATATACTTGCTCAGCATCTGCCAAAGGTTTATCTAATGTAACAATACCAATCATACCGACGATTAAAGCAGCATATAACGGTATAACCAAACCAAGAGACACATTGATTAGTCGTGCTTTTGGAATCTGTTTATGAGACCGTATAGCCATAAACCGTGCTAAAATATGTGGTTGGCCAAAATATCCTAGTCCCCACGCTAACGCAGAAATAATGCCTACCACACCGATTGGACCAGCTGCCTGCCATAGTATGCTATTTGGTTCGTCATATCGTGTATCTGCGAATGCATCAATGAGGCTTGGGCTAATGGATCCCAGCTGATTAAATAATGCACCGAATCCGCCAATGTAAATTAGTCCATAAATCGCTGTAAACGCTAGTGCGATGGTCATCAATAAACCTTGAATCAGGTCCGTATAACTAACCGCCAAAAAACCGCCGAGAAAGGTATATGTGACAATGATAAGTGCTCCAATAATGAGTGAGGTATGATAATCTGCTGCAAATGTTCCTTGAAAAAGCTTTGCACCGGCGACAAGTCCTGACGCGGTATAGAAAAGAAAGAAGGCTAAAATAAATACTGCAGAAATAACACGAAGTAAATGGGATTGGTCACGGTATCTATTTTCAAAAAACTGTGGCAATGTAATAGAATCCTGGGTAAATTCCGTATAAATTCGAAGTCTTTTCGCAATGTATTGCCAATTGATAACTGCACCTATGGCTAAGCCAATTGCAATCCATAGGCTCCATGTACCTAATCCTGCAGCATAAGCCGCACCCGGCAGTCCAATGAGCAGCCAGCCACTAAAGTCGCTTGCAGATGCGGAGAAGGCGGTTACCCAGCTATTTAACGATCTGCCTCCCAATATATAATCGGATAATGTATGTGTCATTCGATAGGTAATCACACCGATGATAATCATCACCAGTAGATAGAGGATAAACGTGATCATCGTTGGACTCACGAATTATTTCTCCTTTCTGTGAAAAAAGTGATGGTTGCCCAAATAACCAACAAGGGCATTGGAATATAAAACCAGAAAAAGGTCCAGCCAGTTAAAGCATGCTCCAAAATCATCCCTCCTTGTAGAAAATCGGTGAGCTTGAAGTGATTTTCTATAGATTGTTATATGATATTCTGCTTAAAATGATTTATGAGAGGTTAGAAGGATAGAGGGAGGAATTCTTTTTTGGGTACAAAAAAACAGCACAGGATCCATGAAAATAAGTCCAAGTGCTGTTTGGTTTTATAAATGTTATTTGGATAATTCTAATTGCTTGGTATGTGTGGGAAGAGCGAGCGAGATAGCAGCAAAGACGAATGAAATGACGACAACGCTCGCCCCTGCTCCTGCTGTGCTTACGACAGAATTGGTATGCTCTAACACAGTACCACCAATACCCGAACCTAAAGCAATACCGATTTGAAGTGCCGAATTATTCAAGCTCTGATGAATGTCGGAAGAAGCAGGATCTGTCTCTATTAGATAGTTTTGGATGCCCGGGGCTAATGCCCAGCTTAATGCTCCCCACAACATCATTGCTGCTATGAAAAGTGTAAATGAAAAGGTGGTATATGGCAGGATGAATAGTACGATGGCAAACGAACTGATCACAATCATCATACTTTTAGGTGAGCCGATTCGATCAGCTAATGTTCCGCCGAGCGCTCCGCCACAGACCGCAGCTATGCCAAATAGGAAATAGCAAATACTTACCCAATACGAATTGAGCTGCAAGGTTGTTTCTAAAAATGGTGTGAAATAAGCATATACCGTATAATGTCCAGCTAGCATGAACATCATGGCTAGGTGCGCACCAACAATTTTAAAGTTAGCTAGCGATTTAAGCTGTGCCGACAATGGTAATATTTTATCAGATGGGATTGGTTCCAGAAATTTATAAATCATGAGGATGGAACCAATGGATAAAATAGCAATACCAAGAAATACTGTTCGCCAACCGAAGAAATTGGTAATGACAATACCAATTGGTACACCTAATACAAGGGAAGAACTAATTCCCATGTAAATGAAGCCAAGTGATTTTGCGCGATGCACGGGCTGTACTACCTTGGCAGTGATGGTGAGTGCTAGGACGATGACAAGTGCGGCACTCATCGCTGTAATCACCCGGGCGACCATCATGAATGTAAAGCTTGGGCTTAAATAAGTCATCATATTTCCTAAGAAAAATATGGTTAATGTAATCATAAACAGCTTTTTTCTTTCCATTTTTGCGGTGAGAGATAATAGCACTGGACCAGCAATTGCATAAACCAATGCAAATACCGTAATAAGCTGACCCGCCGAGCCAATGGAGACCTGTAAATCGGCCGCAATCTCCGGTAATATACCACCAACAATTAATTCTACTAACCCAACAGTGATGGCGGTTAATGCAAGTATTAGTACCTTGATATTCATAAGACCTTTCCTCCTGTTTTCTATCTATCTGCACAATCAAGATTATTTATTATTTTAGACATAAAAAAACCCCAACTACGGATTACTTGTGTAGTCAGGATTTAACGGTTCCTGGTAGAGACCCTCAAACCATATTATTGAGGTTATACATTTTACGAATTTATCTGATTCATTTACCGCTCTTTACTTTACCATACTCATTCTTATTTTCCAAGTGTTTTTTATACAATATGAAAGGATTTGCTGCAATGCGAGATTTAGATTTAGCTTAAGTCACCCACCAATTAAATATTTTTGGGGATGAGCGGGATTTTGTGTATGTCTAGCTACTATTATTTCACATGGTAGATCACATACGAATGATATATATTAAGCGTAATGTCCACCGATTTTCTTGCTTCTTTCCAAGGTAATACCAGCATCGGTATAGCTGGCAGCACGTAGAATGGAGGTCGCCCCATATTTATCACGAATCCGGTCCATGACAAAGCCAATATCTTTCTGCTTGGGACGATTATCAAATAAGTCTAATTGGGTCATACCATTTTCAAATAGGTGATCAAGGGTCACATAAACACGTCTAATCTTGCTTTCACCATCATAGAAGTTATCGAATAATTGCATGCAAACATGATACATATCCATGGTTATATTTGTTGGCAAATCAATGGATTTAGAGCGGCTAAATCCACCACCTGTTTCCTTGGCATAGCCAATACCGAGATGGATGGTTTTCCCGGCTTGATTCGCCGTACGCGCACGACGACAGGCTTCCTCACAGAGCTCTAAGATACAAACAGCGACCTCTTTTGCCGTGTAGTCACGTAACAAGGAAATACCATGGCCAAATCCTTTTTGTTCCGTTTTGGTAAAGTTTCCAAATACAGGGCTAAGGTCGATACCCCATGCATGCCAATACATCTGCTCTCCCATAATCCCAAATCTTTTTTTCAATTGTTTTTGATCAAATCGGGCTAACTGACCAAGTGTTATGATGCCCATTCCATTTAAGTTACGTTTCATTCTGCTACCAATACCCCAAATTTTTTCAATTGGAAAAGGCCATAATTTTTCTTGGACATCCTCGTATCGGCATTCCGCAATCCCAGACTTTTTGGCATGCAAATCCATGACGACCTTGGCAAGAAATTTATTATCTCCAATTCCAATGGAACAGGTTAATCCGAAGCTTTCCAAGATGTCCTGTTTGATAAGGGTGGCGATATGGTAAGGCGTGCCAAATAAATGCTCCAATCCATTGACAGTTACCCAAACCTCATCAATAGAATAAGGATGAATAGCCTCCTTTGGGGCATATTGATTCAAGAGTCTCGTTATTTCGATGGACATATGAAGATAGTCGGCCATATGGGCGGGAACAATAACGAGTTCCGGATCATCTGGCAGCTCGAAATATCGACTGACATTACTAATCCCATACTTGCTTTTGAGGGCAGGAGAAGCTGCTAATACGATACTGCCGGAGCGGTTTGGATCACCGACAACTGCAAGTAGAACGGTCATCGGATTATAGCCAAGCTTGACTGCTTCCACACTAGCATAAAAAGAACGCATATCAATGCATAGGACATCATGTCGTGGGTATGCTGTGTAATCCATCTGTGCAACCTCCCAATAATGATAGAACATTTGTTCCTATTATATGTATAGATTTAAAAAATATCAATGGAAAAAACACCCATAGAAAAAATAGCGTATAATCAAAGTACAGAATAAGTGGGAGATGATGAGATGAAAATAGGAATGATTGGTATCGGAGACATTGCTGCAAAGGCTTATTTACCTGTACTCACGCAAATGGAGGACGTAGAATTACATATTTGCACAAGAAAAGAAACAGTTTTGAAGAAAGTTGCTGCTAAATATAGAATTAGCCACACTTATCAGCATCTGGAAGACTTTCTGCAAAGTGGTGTGGAGGCTGTCTTTGTTCATACGGCAACAGACTCGCATGAGGAAATCATTGATCAACTGTTGGATCATCATATTCATGTTTATATAGATAAACCAATTACTTATGATGGGGAATCATCAACCAGACTGATAAAAAAAGCGGAAGAAAAAGGACTTTTGCTGATGGTGGGATTCAATCGCAGCTATGCACCACCGTACCAATTTTTAAAAGAAGTAAAAGAACCCAATATGGTACTTGTAGAAAAAAATCGTGCCAATCATCCAGATGATGCACGTACATTTATTTTTGACGATTTTATTCATGTCATTGATACGATGCTTCATTTGTTTCCATATCAGGTGGAAAACTACCGAATTCGGGGTGTCCAGCAAGATGGAAAGCTTTATCAAGTCACACTCCAATTGGAAACGAAAGAGGGGACAGCAATTGGAATCATGAATCGTGATGCGGGTACAACAGAGGAAAAAGCAAAGGTATTTAGCGCAGCAGAAACACGTGAAGTACATCATGTAAATGAGATGGTTATCCTGCGAGATAAAAATAGGTTTGTCCATGGTGGCGATGATTGGGAACCAACCTTAAAGAAAAGAGGATTTCATCACATTATATCGGCATTCTTGGATAAAGTACGGAGTCAAAATATTGTCGCTGCAGATTATACACGAGACTTGGAGCGACATTTGATTGCGGAACAAATTGTCCAAGCACTAGCAAAAAATAAATAAAAAAGAACATAAAAAGAATCGTTTTCCTGTTTACCTGGATAACGATTCTTATATTTTGTACGATATAATATATCTTTTTTTGTTTTCGTTTTTCTTGTTCGTAAATCAAACTGTGCATATGGGCTACGCATGATTTCTGGATTTAATCTTCCTTCACGGATCCGTTTTTCACGTATTTTTAACGCTTTAGATTTTGCCATCATAATCTCTCCTTTAAGCATGGTATGGTTTAGTATACAGGGGAACGCATAATTTGTTAAATGATTTAAGAAAATGAAGGGTAATTGAAACCTTTCATGGTCATGATACGTACAACGATAAGCAGGCATTTCCATTCATGATTTGTTATGATGGATGGGGAAGACACGAAGGGGGAGCTGTAATGGATTTTAGAAAAAATATACATAAAGACACAAGCAATATTATCAGTCCAAAACAATTTCAAAAGCTAAAGCGACTTGGAAGAAGACTTGCTATTATCGGTGGTTTCTTACTTTTATTATTAATTGTTGGACTGCTTTCTTTTAAATGGGTAACAGAATACATTTGGATGGACACACTTGGATTCGGAACGATATTTACAACGATTTTCTCAACGAAGATATTGTTGGGAGCGGCTGGATTCCTGCTTTTTGCAGTTACAGCATTTTTTACGTTGTATTGGATTAGACGTTCTTACATCAGTTATTTTGGCCCGAGGGAGCTGCCGCCTGTCATTTATAATCGCAAGCCTAGTAACTTAATTATGGCTGGAACGGCAATTATTATTGGTTTAATTGGCAGCAGTATTGTACAGGGCGTTGGTTGGGAGCCAACATTAAAGCTTCTCAATCATGCATCATTTCATAAAGCAGATCCGTATTTTAATATGGATATTTCCTTTTACATGTTTATTTTACCGTTCGTGCAGTTTATTGTTTATGTCCTATTAGGAATGGCAATTTTTTATTTATTGCTGGAAATTGGCGCCTATTCTGTTTTTAATATGTATCGAAAAAATAGAACGGCTCAGCTGCACTTAGGTATTACACTTGGAATCATTGGTATATTATTAGCAGGTATTCATGCACTGGCTCCTTATGAAACCTTATTGACAAACCATGTGAATATTTTTCAAAGCAGTGTCGTACATGGATTGAGTTATACAGATAAGATGATTAATATACCGAAAGCATATATCCTCGCAGCTGCGGCAATTATTGGCTCTTTGTGGATGATTATTGCATTGGTTCGCGGAAAACTGCAGATGATGGTTGTTCCTGTCATTATTTATTTTGGATTGATCATTCTCGGGCAGGGAGCCTCTGTAATTGTGCAAAGCTTTATTGTATCGCCGAATGAATTTTCCAAAGAAAGTCCGTATCTGGAGCATAATCTCTTGTTTACAAGAACGGCATATCAGTTGGATACCATCCAGGAAAAAGAACATCCAGGTAATTATTCACTGGATGAAGCAATGGTAGAAAGAAATAGCTTGACACTTGGAAACGTGCGGTTAAATGATGCACGTCCACTACTGGATATTTATAATCAGTTGCAAACGTTCAGAACTTATTATCAATTTAATGATATGGATATTGATCGTTATAAGATTGATGGGAAATATGAACAGGTATTTATTGGTGCTAGAGAATTAAGCACAGATGATTTGCCAGCACAGGCAAAGACATGGGTCAATCGCACACTCAGATATACGCATGGGTATGGTGTTGCAATGAGTCATGTAAATAAAGTTACCAGTCAGGGACAACCAGAATATATGATGAAGAATATCCCGGCTGAAGGGGTACTTGATGTGAAGCGTCCACAAATTTATTTTGGGGAAGAGCCATATCCAAACGTGATTGTTAATTCGAAGGTAGATGAATTTGATTACCCATCCGGTGATAAAAATATGTCCAATCGTTTTGAGGCAGACGGAGCGGGTATTCCATTAAAAGGTCTAAACCGTTTGTTATTCGCATTAGATGAGAAATCATTCCGGATTTTGGTATCTGATCAAATTACGAAAGACAGTCAACTTTTAGCTACACGTAATATTATGGATCGGGTAAAAAGAATTGCGCCATTCTTTGACTATGACAGTGATCCATACATTTTTGTACGTGAAGATGGAAGCCTGGCATGGGTCATTGATGCCTTCGTAAAGGCGGAGAACTATCCGTATTCGGAACCACATAAAAATAAAGAGAATTATATTCGTAACTCAGTGAAGGCCGTTGTAGATGCTTATACTGGAGAGGTTCATTTTTATATTGTAGATAAAGAGGATCCATTGTTACAGACATATCAAAATATGTTTCCTGAGTTATTAACCGAAGATATTCCAGAAGATGTTCAAAGTCATTTCCGCTATCCGGAACAGTTATTTAAGATTCAAGCAGGCATGTATGGAACGTATCATATGTCTAATTTAGAAATTTTCTATAATCGTGAGGATTTCTGGCAATTCCCAACAGAGAAGTATTTCAATAAGGATATTGAAATGAATCCATATTTCATCACAATGAAGCTACCAGAATACGATGAAGAAGAATTCATCCTTATGATGCCGTACACACCAAGAAAAAGGCAAAACATGATTTCCTGGATGGGAGTTAGAAATGACGGCGAACATTATGGCGAGATGTTCGTGTATCGTTTTCCAAAACAAAAAAATATCTATGGTCCACAACAAATTGAAAACCGAATCAACCAAGATAGTGTTATTTCTCAGCAGTTGAATTTATGGTCCCAAGGTGGATCTGAGGTAATTCGGGGTAATTTATTAGCCATTCCAATCGAAGATACAGTATTGTATGTGGAACCTGTATACATTGAATCATCTAATGAAACCTCTTTACCTGAGGTGAAACAGGTGATTATGGCTTATGAAGATCATATTGTAATGGAAGCAACCTTTGATGAAGCACTGGATAAAATATTAACCTTAATTGATCCAGCACATGAAGGGGAAAAGCCTGATAAGTCAGATCCAGATGATAAGGAACAGGGTAATGACAATGAGAGCGATCCAATCATAGGCGCTGAAGAAACTTTACGAGAACTGGCAGATCTATTTGATGCTTATCGTGATGCAATGGGTGCAGGTGATTGGCAAAAAGCTGGGGAAATAATGACCAAGATTGAAGCAAGATTAAATACAGTAGAATAATTTACGAAAAAACACCTCCGCAATTGCAGAGGTGTTTTTTCATTGCCTAAAAACAATTTAATACATCAATCATTCAGCTTATTTAGATAATCCATATTATTTATTGATAGCGTCCAATTTATTTAATAAAACATCCAATTCCTTGGATATCTCTAAAACAACATCGGAACTTTCATGATTTTGATAAGCTTCATACATTTTTTCTCTAAGCTGTTCGATTTTATGCTCTAGCTGTGCCTGCAAATCCAACTACCCTTCACCACTCCTTCGTGTAATCTCTTTAACTTATTAACCAAATTTAACAAAAACTAAACCTTTTTAACTATAAAATATGGTCAAATAGGCATATATTTGGAAAAAATATAATTTAATGGGCTGATTTTACCAATTTAGGATTATGTAAAATACATATATAATACATATTGATTTTGGACGAAAGGCTTATTTGGTGGCGTTTACATGTATGAAATATTATAAAAATTTATAAATATACTGTTGATTTTATTTTTATACAGTTTATAATAAATAAATCATTATCATTTTGGAGTGAGTATTCTATGAAAATAGCAATTATCGGGGCAACTGGATATGGTGGTGTTGAATTGATGCGGATTTTACAGCAACATCCGCATGCTAGCATTCATTCGATTCATTCATCTAGCAGTCATTCGGAATCAATCACCAATTATTATCCGCAGCTGCAGGGAATCACCACACTTGATTTGGAGCCTGCCAATATCGCCAAACTAGCAGAGGATGTTGATTGTATTTTTACCGCAACACCCTCAGGGGTATCTGCTAAATTAATCCCGGGTTTATTGGAACATCAGGTGAAAGTTATTGATTTATCCGGTGATTTTCGCTTACAGGATCCAACGAGTTATGAAACTTGGTATGGTAAGGAATCACCAGACCCCGCATATTTGCAACAAGCATTGTACGGACTTTCAGAATGGATTCCTCAAAACTTAACGAATGTTCAATTATTATCCAATCCGGGATGTTTCCCGACAGCTGTATTGCTCGGATTGGCACCCGTTATAAAAGAAAAATGGGTTTATGAAAACTCCATCATTATTGATGCGAAAACTGGTGTAAGTGGGGCTGGAAAAGGGCTTTCACAAGCAAGTCATTATGCGGAAACGAATGACAATTTTAAAATATATAAAGTCAATGCACACCAACATACACCGGAAATAGAACAACAATTATCACAATGGAATCCAGCGGCAGGAGCGGTAACCTTTACGACACATCTTGCGCCAATGACAAGAGGAATAATGGCAACCATGTATATGGAGGCAAAGGAAGACATCTCAATAGACGATATCATAACATTATATAAGGAAAATTATGAGCACAACCATTTCGTACGAATTAGGGATAAAGGTAGCTTTCCAAGTACGAAGGAAGTGTACGGATCCAACTTCTGTGATATTGGGCATGCGTATGATGAACGTACCAACCGTATCATGGTCGTATCTGTCATTGATAATCTTATGAAAGGAGCGGCAGGGCAAGCAGTACAAAATATGAATCGTATGTTTGGCTTGGATGAAACGACAGGTTTGGAATTCATACCTGTTTATCCATAATGGAAAAACAGAAAGGAGAGCTGATATGGCATGCTGACAACAAAGCAGAAATGTATAAAAAATGAGAAGGGTTCGATTGTAACACCGCAAGGCTTTCAAGTGTCAGGTCTGCACACGGGAGTAAAGCGAAAAAGAAATGATTTAGGAATGATTTATAGCGTACAACCGGCAAACGCGGCAGCCGTTTATACAACAAATGCCATACAGGCGGCTCCATTATTAGTGACAAAAACAAGTATTGCCAAGGAAGGAAAACTGCAGGCAGTGATTGTAAATAGTGGAAATGCAAATGCATGTACTGGTGATCAGGGAATGCATGATGCGTTGGACATGCAGAAGATGGTAGCTGACAAATGGAAGCTGAAAAACCATTATGTTGCCGTTGCTTCTACTGGAATCATTGGCTTGCATATGGACATGGATAAAATTGGATCTGGTATTGCTAAACTACAGCCTGGCACGAGAGCAACAGACGCTGCATCGTTTAATGAATCTATACTAACAACTGATTTACAGTCAAAATCGACATGCTATGAAACGATCATTGACGGTAAAAAGATAACAATGGCTGGATCTGCAAAGGGTTCTGGCATGATTGAACCCAATATGGCCACCATGCTTGGCTTTATTACGACAGATATTGCAATAGATCAGCAAGTACTACAAGAAACTTTACAGGAAATAACCGAAAAGACGTTTAACTGTATTACGGTAGACGGCGATACTTCAACCAACGATATGGTGCTTGTGATGGCAAATGGAATGGCAGAAAATAATCCATTAACGAAAGCACATCCTGATTGGGACGCATTTGTAGCGATGCTTGAATCTACTTGCGAGGATATGGCAAAAATGATTGCTAAAGATGGTGAAGGCGCGACTAAATTAATTGAAGTGGAAGTACACGGGGCAACAGATTCAGAGGACGCACGCAAGGTGGCTAAATCAGTTGTTGGGTCCTCACTTGTCAAAACAGCTGTATTTGGTTCAGATGCTAATTGGGGTAGGATTATTGCGGCCATTGGCTATAGTGGTGCAACAATTGATGTGCATAAAATTGATGCTGCAATTGGTCATATTACTTTACTGCATCAAAGCCAGCCTGTAGCTTTTTCAGAATCGGAGGCCTCAGCCTATTTGGAACAAGAGCATATCAAAATCGACATTGACTTGCATATGGGAGATGGAACTGGAAAAGCATGGGGCTGTGACTTGACCTATGATTATGTCCGTATCAATGCAAGCTATCGTTCGTAGGAGGGATATAATTGCGAAATATAATTGTTTTAAAATGCGGCGGCAGTACAGTTGGCGCCTTATCAGACCAATTTTATCATAGTATCGCAGCATTAAAGGAAGCGGGAATGCAACCCATTATCGTGCATGGTGGAGGACCCGAAATTAAAAAACAATTAAATCGTTTAAGTATAAAAAGTGAATTTGTCGATGGTTTGCGTCGAACAACCAAACCAATCATGGAATTAGTTGAAATGGTGTTAAGTGGCAAAGTAAATAAGGAAATCGTAAGAAAATTAACGAGCTGTGGTATCGCTGCTATCGGCCTTTCCGGTTCTGATGGGGCACTTTTAACGGCAACACCATTAGATTATGAACGCTATGGACTTGTTGGAAATGTAGATAAAGTCAATCAATCGTTCTTACTTTCCTTACTGGACTTAGGGATTGTGCCTGTTATTGCACCTATTGCGCCAGGTGAAGATGGGCGAACGTATAATATCAATGCTGATACAGCTGCCGGTGCAATAGCAAGAGAGCTTCGGGCAAAGCAGCTTGTATTTGTGACAGACGTCCCAGGAGTGATGAAAAAGGGTCAGCTGGTGGATTCCATTTCATCCGCAGCTGTTGAAAAAATGATTGATTCAGGCATTATTTACGGTGGGATGATTCCAAAGGTGAAAGCAGCCATTGCCAGCCTGCATGGCGGATTGAATGAAGCTGTTATTATGGATGGTAAAAATGGAAGATTAAGCGCTAATAATCAATGGTCTGGAACCATCATAAAAAAATCAATGGAGGTTGTTTAATATGTCTGGCTTATTTCCTACATACAACCGTTTCAATCTGTCCGTACAATCGGCAGAAGGAACGGCTGTTCAGGGGGAAGATGGGAAAACATATCTTGATTTTGGGTCGGGAATTGGGGTGTGTAATTTAGGCCATCGTCATCCGCAAGTAATGGCAGCTGTTGAGGAACAATTACAGCAATATTGGCATGTATCCAACTTGTATCATCAGCCAATTCAGCAGGAAGTAGCACAATGGCTTACAGACCATAGCAAGCTGGAACGTGTATTTTTTTGTAACAGCGGAGCAGAAGCAAATGAAGCCGCTATTAAGCTGGCAAGAAAAGCAACCGGAAAATCAAAAATTATTTCTTTTCACCAATCTTTTCACGGTCGTACCTTTGGATCCATGGCTGCAACAGGACAAGAAAAAATCCATGCAGGTTTTGGCCCTATGCTGGAATCCTTTGAGTACGCAATTTACAATGATTTAAAATCAGTGGTTTCATGTGTGGATCATCATACAGCAGCTATTATGATAGAACTTGTTCAAGGCGAAGGAGGAGTCATTCCAGCTGAACAAGCATTTATAACAGCTATAGAAAAGCTGTGCCAGGAGAATGATCTTCTGCTTATTATTGATGAAGTACAGACGGGCATCGGCAGAACGGGAACCAAATTTGCCTTTCAACAATACGATGTATCCCCAGATATTATCACGCTGGCAAAAGGGCTTGGTAATGGTTTTCCAGTGGGTGCAATGCTGGCCAAGGAACAGCTGGCAGAGGCTTTTGGACCTGGATCTCATGGTACAACATTTGGCGGAAATCCACTTGCAATGGCAGCAGCAAAGGCGGTACTTCAACATGTTTTTCAGGCTGATTTTTTGGAAGAAGTTAATGTCAAAGGGAAGTATCTGAAAGCTTGTTTGGAGGAGAAGCTCGGACAGCATTACCAAGTACGTGGTCAGGGATTAATGATTGGTATCGTATCTGATGCAGATATCTCATCCATGGTTCCAGAATTGATGACGAAAGGATTATTAGTACTTAGTGCTGGACCACATGTTATTCGACTATTGCCACCTTTAACCGTAAGTACAGACGAAATAGATATCGCAATACAATTATTAACAGAGGTACTTTTGCAGCAAACGGCGCTTACAGTCCAGAAATAATAACACCCCGAATAGTAAGATGGCTATTCGGGGTGTTATGCGTATCAGAGAAATAACTGAATGAAAAAGTAGAAAAGCGCTGCTAAAGTAGCAGAAATTGGTAATGTAATAACCCATGTAATCAACATACGTTGTGCAGTACCCCATTTAACTCCCTTTACCCGATGAGCAGAACCAACACCTAGAATCGAGGAAGAAATGACATGTGTGGTACTTACAGGCAAATGAATAAAAGTTGCCCCAAAAATGATGGCTGCACCTGTCACATCAGCAGCAACTCCATTAATAGGTCGGATTTTCATGATTTTTCCACCAACGGTTTTGATTATTTTCCAACCACCAATGGACGTACCAAGCCCCATAGCTAGTGCACAAATAAACTGTACCCATGTTTGGACATCATCAGAGGTTTGGTAATTGTTAACAATAAGTGCCATCGTAATAATTCCCATTGCTTTCTGTGCGTCATTTGTTCCATGAGAATAGGCCTGTAATGCGGCAGTGACCACTTGAATTTTACGGAAATTATTATTTGTCCGCGTCAGGTTATTATTGCGAAAGATTACCTTAAATATACTGTAAACAATAAAACCAACCCCAAAAGCAAGCAGTGGTGATATAAGTAGTGCTTGGATAATCGTTAGAAAACCACTGTAATTTAATGAACTGAAACCAGCTGCAGCAATTGCCGCGCCAGCAATGGACCCAATCAATGCATGGGAAGAGCTACTTGGGATTCCAAAATACCACGTAATTAAGTTCCAAGCTATTGCAGCTAGTAATGCCGCTAATATGACAATCGTACCGTTTTCCAGCTTAAATGGATCAACAATATCTTTTGTGATGGTTTTTGCAACCCCGGTAAAGGTCATAGCGCCAATAAAATTCATGACTGCAGCAAGTAAGACAGCTTGTCTCGGTCGTAAAGCTTTTGTAGAAACAGATGTTGCGATTGCATTGGCAGTGTCATGAAAGCCATTAATGAAATCAAAGGATACGGCGCATACTACAATTAAAATCGTCAAAATTAAAACGCTATCCATTCGGTCATACCCCTTGTTATAATTTTTCGAATGATGATATGTATAAGATTTGGAAACGCCTTTACTGGCTATATAGTGAAACTTCAATCCGTGGGGGTTTTCACACTTCCTCCACTTGCAATTCTTGTTGTCCACAAAAATTTTTGAAGTGGGGGCCTTGCAGCCAGTTAATCTGTGATAAAAAGACATGCTAGAGCTGAATGATAGGAGTGTAGCCAAAAGCTCATCCTGTATTTTTTTATCTTACCAAATGAGTATTCCAAATCTCATCGTTATGTGTCGTGAAATTTTAGCATAACGATATTAATATAGCGTATTTTGTCGATAAGGTATAGTCATTTTTAAAAAGTTAACGAAAAATTTACAAAGGAAATATTTTTGGCAAAAAAAACACCTCGGGAATCTCCCGAGGCTGTCTTGTTGGAAAATGATATTAGTCCTCCTGGCTGGAGGTAACTTCCTGTAATTCGTCACTGTTGACTGGATTTTCTTTTTCAAAGCGAGGGTTATCAAAGTCCATATCATTAAAAACTTTATTTTTTCCTGATATATTCTCTAATAATTCTCTCACATCGATACCAGAAGAGGCCTTAAGTGATTCCTGCAAGGAAGCCATTAAGTTGGTTGCATAACCTGTAACTTTATTAGCTCCACCATTTTCACCATTACCACCTGTATCAACGACTGTAATTTGATCAATGTTACCAAGAGGGCTTGCAACTTCCTTCGCATATTCTGGTAGCATCTTCATCACCATATCGAGTACGGCAGCCTGACCAAATTGATCAAATGCTTCTGCAATCTTACGTTTTGCTTCAGCTTCAGCAAGACCTTTCAAACGAATGATTTCTGCTTCAGATTCACCTTGGGCACGCTGCGCATCTGCTTTTGCCAGACCATCAACACGGACTCTTTCTGCATCTGCCTTCGCTTGTGATTCGATGCGATATTGATTGGCATCCGCTTCAGCAAATTGTTTTGCTTTTTCTGCAATGGCTGCTTGCTCCACAGCATAGCGATCTGCATCTGCTTTTTTCTTCACTTCGGAGTCATATTGTCTTTCACGACGTTGAATCTCTTTTTCTTCCAATTCAATTTGCTTTTGTCTTTCAACAATTTTAATTTGCATTTCTTGCTCAGTTACCTCTTGTTTTGCACGAGCAGTTTCCAAATCATATGCCTGGTCTGCACGGGCTTTTGCAATGTCCTGTTCCCGACGATATTCAGCTGTTTTTAATTGATTTTCTTTTTCAGCCTCGGCAATTTCAGTAGCACGTTCCAATTCGGAGCGTTGTGCATCCTTGGATGCCTCCGCCTGTTTGATTCGTGTCTCTTTATCTGCTTCTGCCATCGCAATATCTGCGTCGCGTTTTACTTGGGCAATTCGCGGTTTTCCTAGTGAATCTAAATAACCGTTTTTGTCTCTTACGTCTTTAATGGTAAATGAAACAATAACAAGTCCCATTTTAGCGAGGTCCTGAGAGGCAACTCGCTGCACTTCCTGGGAAAATTTATCACGATTTTTATAAATTTCTTCCACTGTCATGGAACCAAGGATAGAGCGAAGATGACCTTCCAATACTTCCTTTGCTTCATTCTCACGGTCTGCTTTCGACTTACCTAAAAACTGTTCGGCTGCTGTAGCAATCTCACCAATGGAACCACCAATTTTAATGATTGCTGTTCCGTCGGCCATTACTGGAACGCCCTGTTCCGTGTAAACCTCTGGCGTTGTAACATCTAATTTACTAGATAATAAGCTCAGTGGCTCCGCTTGTTGAAATACAGGAAGTACAAAGGTACCACCACCACGGATAATTTTAATTTTATTTCCTGACTCATCCGTATGTACATTTTTCCCTCCCAAATAACTACCTGTAACGATTAAGGCTTCATCTGGTCCTGCGGTGCGGTATTTCGTAATAAATACAGTGATTAGTGCAATAATGAGAAAAACAACAATTGCAATAACAATACCTACACCACCCATTAAGCTTTCCAACATATGTGTTCCCCCTTTGAATAGTAATAAATTTATTAAAATACTAGCCTATATTGGTTAGTAATTTAACCATGATCATACTTCATCTAACTCATCTTCATAAACTTCTACATAGAGCACACCATGAATTACATCTAGTATTAAGACTTGTTTTCCCTCTGAAATCGGTTGTTTTTCATAGCTAACAGCTGGCTTCGAGATTCTCCCCATCTTACTATCAATCAGTACCTCTCCATAGCCGTCTTCCGGAATCGGGATAATAATCCGTCCCACACGTCCTTTAAGCGATTCTTCCGTGTAACTAAGTGATTCTTCTGCAGAAGCCATCGGAATCAGCACAAATACATTAAGTAAGGTAACCAGTATAAAGCCAAGTACTGCAGCGATGATGATAATTAAAACACTGGAAAAGGAAGTAATCTGTTCAAGTATGTAGCCAGCAGCAGAGAAAAATGTAATAAAAGATAGGATGAGAACTGGGTTAAGAAAACCCGCTACTTCGCCAATACCTTCAAGTACATCCCCAAAGAACAGATATAAAACTGTAATGATACCTGAAGCAATTAATAAAATAAGATAAATGGTTTCTATAGGTGTACCAAAAATAATCATCAATCGACACCCGCTTTCTAAATTTATTAGCTACCTTATAGTACGTGACAGGTTGCCATTTGGTTTCGTATTATTATAAATACCTATATATAAACTATACGTTAAATAGTAATAATTTTCATTATATTTTTGTAGCAGCTCGTATAAGTACTCAATTCGAAATGAACGGTGTGTTAAAAATCATATTGATTGACGATATAAATGATGCGTGCTATATTTTAGGATATAAATTGACCAAATTACTAAATTAGTCAATTGGTAATAAGGAGGGATGAAATGGCGATAAAAGATAAGAGACAATTAATCATCGAAGCCGCAACTGAATCGTTTTCTTTATTTGGGTATAAGGCGACAACGATGGATCAGGTTGCAAGACTTGCAAATGTAGGGAAAGGCACCATTTATACATTTTTTGAGAATAAAGAAGAATTATTTAATGAAATCGTCAATACGTTAATTTCAGAGATGAAGCGTGTAGCAGAAAGTACATTAGATAGTGATAAACGTTTTTTTGAACAAACCAACCATGTTTTATATAAAATACTGGAATTTAGAAAGCAGCATCAATTAACGATTAAGTTATTTCAAGAAGGCAGAGACATGGGCACTCCGGAAGTTATTGGTTTTATGCAGCGCTTTGAGCATACGATAATAGCTTATATTAAAGAATTATTGCAGAAAGCTATTGATAAAGGCGAAATAAAGCAATGTGATCCAGAGTTAACCGCATTTGTCATGCTGAAATTATACAAATCATTAATTTTTGATTGGGAATTAAGCAGGGACCCATTGGAGAAAGAAGAAATCATTCGTTTATTTGATTTATATTTCTTCGAAGGATTGTCAATCTGATAATCCTTTATTTTTCTCTTAAAGTGACCAAATGGTTGTTTTGGTCATTGGTTCTATCGGGGTATCATTTTTATCACAGATTAACTGGCTTGTTCAACTAACAATCCGTGGGGGAAGTGTGAAAACCCCACGGATTGAAGTTTCACTATATAAGTAATGGAGGAATTTTTGGGATGAAAGATAGAATGATATTTTCTGAGTGGAAAAAAATGTTAACGAATAAAAAAATACTAATTCCAGTAATTGCGGTCATTTGCGTACCAATTCTATATGCTGGTATGTTTCTATGGGCATTTTGGGATCCATATGACCATTTACAAGACCTTCCAGTTGCAGTTGTGAATGAGGATGAAGGGGCAAATTATGAAAATGAGCAGCTTCAGCTGGGAGATGAATTGGTTGATAAATTGAAAGACTTGGATGAATTTGGCTTTGAATTTGTTTCTAAGAAAAAAGCTTTCCAGGCATTAGAAAACGAAGAATATTATATGGTCGTGGAAATACCTAAAGAATTTTCAAAGAATGCAACAACACTTATGGATGAACATCCAAAAAAACTGACACTAAATTATGTGCCAAATGAGAGTTATAACTTTCTATCATCACAAATTGGTGAAACAGCTATGAATGAAATTAAAGCTGCTATTTCCAAAGAAGTTACAGCAACATATGCTGAAACAGTATTTGATAATGTGGAAACAATGGCCAATGGCTTCAAACAAGCAAGTGACGGAGCGGAAGAGCTAGATGGTGGTGCATCCGAATTAAAAGATGGTAACCAACAGTTGGAGAAAAGCCTGCGTTTATTTGCAGATCAATCGATAGAATTTCAAGCCGGTATGACGAATGCAGATGAAGGTACGAAAACATTAACGGCAGGTACAAGCGAGCTTCAAACCGGTTTGCATCAGTTAACCGATGCAAATGGAGAACTGTTACAGGCATCCGGACAAGTGGAGAAAGGGGCTTCAGATTTACAAGCCGGTATTACTGCAGCCAATAATGGTGTACAAACAATCAGTAAAAACATACCTGAGCTGCAAGCTGGTACAGAGCAAGTAGCAAATGGATTAGGACAATTACAGCAAGAGCTGCCAAGTCAACTCGCTGGCTCTATTCAGCAGCAGCTGAATGAACAAACAAATCAGCTGTTTGCTGGTATGAATCAGTTAGAGAATGAGTTAACGAAACAATTGTCAGCTGGTATAGGTGAACAAATTGCTGGACAACAAGAACAGCAAATGAACCAACTTTTTGAAGTGCTGCTTGCAAATGGAGTCGATCCAGCGCTCGTTAATCAAATAAAAGAGCAAATAGCGACAAAAATACCTTCCAAGGATGAACAAATTGCACAGCTTGAACAAGGTATAGGTGCCGGTTTACAGACTGGTTTTTCGACTTTTAGGTCAGAGGCAGAACAAAAACTATCAAACGCAACAGCTGGACTACCGGACCAAATCCAAGCAGGAACAGCATCTAGTTTTGATCAGCTCCTAGCAGGATTAGGTGCTATTCAAGATGGTCAACATGCTTTAAATAAAGGAATGGCAGACTTACAATCGGGTATGGAGGAGCTGACTACTGGCAGCAGCCAACTCGTTTCCGGCCAACACACCTATCAGCAAAGCATGTCCTTGTTTAATCAAAAGCTAAAAGAGGCAGCAACTGGTAGTAATGAATTAACAGCTGGTGCGGTGGCATTAAACAGTGGTATGAATCAGCTTTCGGATGCAACAGGAAAATTGGTAACTGGTGCTGATCAATTAGCTGCCGGATCAACCGATTTAGCTGAAGGCTCTGTCGCATTGAAAGATGGAATGAATGAATTACATCAGAAGCTTGGCGAAGCTGCAGATGAAGCAGGAGCAGTAGAAGCAAATCAAGAAACGTATGATATGATGGGCGAGCCGGTACTTGTTGAAAAAAATGAAATAAATGAAGTGCCGAATTATGGTACTGGATTTGCACCATATTTTATCTCATTGGGATTATTTGTTGGGTCTTTATTGATAACCATTGTTTATCCATTATATGAACCTGCCATGAAGCCTAAAAATGGCTGGTCCTGGTTCTTGGGGAAATTCAGTGTGCTTACAGTGGTTGGTATTTTTCAGGCGTTGTTGGTCGATGCCATATTGATATTCGGACTTGGCCTGGAGGTACAGAGCTTACCATTATTTATTCTAGTATCTATTTTAACAAGTCTTACATTTATGACGTTAATTCAATTTTTGGTCACTTGGTTTGGTGATCCGGGTCGTTTTGTGGCAATTTTGATTCTGATTATGCAGCTAACGACAAGTGCAGGAACGTTCCCATTGGAATTAATTCCTAAGGTATTGCAGCCGGTAAATGCCGTTCTTCCCATGACGTATACAGTACAAGCGTTTAAAGCGGTTATTTCAAGTGGGAACTGGGACGCTTTGATGTCACCATTTACGTACTTGTTGGGTAGTATTGCATTGTGCAGCTTATTGACGTTAAGCTACTTTTTACTTAAAAATAAGAAATGGAGCGTAAATCCTGTCCTGAAACAGGAAAGGGTTTCAAATTAAAGATTTATTCATTCGATAATTACAAAGAAATAGGTTGAAGAGGCTGCAGTCTGGTATTCATGTTTGGATACGAGACTGCAGTTTTTTGATGATTACTGTTCAGCCGAATCGTGGTTTCAATCGTACATGTTTTTTAATATTGGTTTTGTTATATTTTATTGTTGAAATAGGTTAAAAATTAGGGCTGGAACAAAACCCAGGGAAACACGACAAAAAGAGTTTCAGTAAATGGATTTTTGTAAAAGAAAAAAGGTATTTGCCGTCTTTTGCCGAATCTTGATATAAACATGATGAAAGTTAAAGGGGTTAGGTGGATTGAAAAACGACATGTTAGCAAAACATCTGGAAGCATTTATCGCAAATCACGGAACATTGGACGGTGCACTTACTGGAGTAAGTATTCGATTGGCAAGTTCTGGGGAGTTATGGTATGGACATCATCATCAAACTAGATTTCGACCAGCGTCTAATATGAAACTATTAACTGCCGCCGCAGCATTGGAAAAGCTGGGAGAGGACTATCGGTTTTCCACTGAAGTTTGGGTGAACGGAACGGTTGAAAACAATAGTTTAGATGGTGACTTATATGTGAAAGGGAAGGGGGATCCAACCTTGCTTCCACAGGATTTATCTTCAATTGTTGAAAGTATTCAAGAGCAGGGGATCCATTCCATTACAGGTAATCTTTACGTAGATGATACTTGGTATGATGATGTTCGATTGTCTCCCGATCTTACCTGGAGTGATGAGACATTTTATTATGGGGCACAAATTTCTGCCTTTACGATTTCTCCGACGACAGATTTTGACACGGGATCTGTTTGCATTGAAATTGTCCCTGGAAAAGCACCAGGAGAGCTAACAAGCATGATCATTCAACCAGAGACGAATTACGTTGAAATTGTAAACCAGGTGATAACTGCGGGACCGGGAGGAGAAGCGGATATTATTTCGGAAAGGGTACATGGTGGAAATGTGGTCTATATTAACGGAACGATACCGGCTGATTCTGAACCAGCTAAGGAGTGGATTGCTGTTTGGGACCCTACTTTATATGCTTTTGATTTTTTTAAACAGGCATGGAAGCGTGCTGATATTCATTGGACTGGGCAGGGGCAGTCTGCTCAAGTACCTTCCACCGCAAGGTTAATCTATACGAATAAATCAATGCCGCTTTCTAAAATCTTAATTCCGTTTATGAAACTAAGTAATAATGGTATTGGTGATATACTTGTGAAAGAAATGGGTCGCCAATTTTTAGGGGAAGGTAGCTGGGATAAGGGGTTAGAAGTGGTACACGAAGCACTAACTGATATTGGTGTTCCTACGGAGTCTATTATTATTCGGGATGGTTCAGGAATTTCACATGCAACATCTATTTCACCGGATTTTTTATCAATGTTGCTATATCAAGTCCAGGATAAACCCTGGTACGATGTGTTTTTACATTCCCTTCCAGTTGCCGGGCATAAAGATCGTATGACAGCTGGTACATTGCAGGAACGAATGGAAAAATTGGACGTAAAAGCAAAAACAGGTACTATATTTGGAGTTAGCACATTATCTGGCTACCTGCGTACGAAATCCAATCAAGCCATTATTTTTTCATTGATGCTTAATTACTTGATGGATGAGGAAGCCGGACCTGATGTATTAGATGAAATGGTTCAAATCATTTCTGAGCATGAATTTGATTAATAGCAATCCATCATTACCCTTTATCATGCAGATAAGGGGTAATTATTTTATTTGACAACATACCTACCGGGGTATAAAATGTAACAGGTTAGACTTTGAGTATGCATGTTGTGGGGGTGGGGTGGTTGGATATGGAGTATGATGCGCTCGTTAAGAACAGAATGAAGCGAATAGAAGGACAGCTACGCGGTGTGATACGTATGATGGACGAAAATAAATCATGTCGTGATGTCATTACTCAAATGTCTGCTGTGAGAAGTGCACTTGATCGAACGGCGGCAATCATCGTAAGTCAGAACCTGGAACAATGTATTCGGAATTCAAAAGATGATAATGACTCGGAACAGCTGATTAAGGAAGCCGTCAACCTGCTTGTGAAGAGCAGATAAAAATATGTGTTGGAGGAATGAATTTATGAAGGAAATTACAGCAGATCAATTAGCAACAAAGGTAGAAGCTGGAGAAACACTGCATATTATTGACGTACGTGAGGATATTGAGGTTGCTCAAGGAATGATTCCTGGTGCAAAACATATTCCACTAGGAGAGCTTGCAGATGCTATGAGCGATTTGGATACATCCAAACATTACTATATGGTTTGCCGCTCAGGAGGTAGAAGTGGACAAGCATGTAAATTATTACAGGAAAACGGTTATGATGTAACAAATATGGCAGGCGGTATGTTGGAGTGGGAAGGCGAATTGGAATTCTAATATAGGGGATGGATTAATCTATCTCTAATCAAATATGATTCGCTTGAGCTTCAAATACCTTAATTGGTATTTGTGGAGGTGAAAAACGTGATTAAATGGATCATTATTCTGTTATTTGTTGGTATTGTAATCAGTCGGATTTTGCCAGCAAAGGGGGTAGATTCCCGGACACCACAAGAAATACAAACGATGCTTGAAGACAAAGATATTCAGTTTATAGATGTTCGGACACCAGGAGAATTTGCCCAGCTTCATCAAAAACCATTTCGAAATATTCCTTTGGCAGAGCTTTCTAAACGAATGGGAGAGTTAGACCAGGATAAGGAAGTAGTATTAATATGTCAGACGGGTATGCGAAGTATGCAAGCAGCAAAAAAATTAAAGAAAAATGGATTTAAGAAAATCACAAACGTACATGGTGGTATGAGTAGCTGGATTTAAAAAACTCCCACTGATTGAAGTTTCACTTTATCACAGATTAACTGGCTGTAAGCCCCCCTACAAGAATTTTTGTTGATAAGAGGAATTGTAAGTGGGGTATCAACAGCCAGTAAAGGCCTGATTGGTTCAACTAACAATCAGTGGGGAAGGGCGTGAACTCCCACTGATTGAAGTTTCACTTTATAAGTAGGACAACATGCGGGGTTATTGCAGGTTGTCCTTTTTTTCTGTCATTAGATGAAAACGTCAAAATGACAAGGAATTAAATGGTAAAATACTGCCATGGCTGATGCTGTGGAGGCAGGCATTGAAATTCCAGCCATTCTTTCGTTGTTGGATGCTCCAAGCCAAGTCGATGTGCCCAGAGTGCAATTTGCTGGCCTGGTTTATTGTATTTACTGCCATATTTTTGATCACCGTAAAGTGGTGTCCCAGTTTCAGCAAGCTGTACACGAATTTGATGGGAGCGCCCAGTATGTAATGTAACCGCAAGCAGTCCTAATGCGTTTTGTTTGTCCAGGACCTCATACGTCAATGCTGCTTTTTTTGCTTGTTTATGTTTTGAAGACACTGCATGTACGATGTTTTTTTGTTGATCTTTATACAAAAAATGCTCTAAACGCGCTGATTGTTGTGATGGAGCACCTCTTGTTACTGCCAAATAGCTTCGATTAAAGTTACCACGACGAATGGAATCAGAAAGTCTAGAAGCTGCTTTAGACGTTTTGGCAAAAACCATGACACCACCGACAGGGCGATCTAATCGATGCACGAGCCCTAAATATACATTTCCCGGCTTTTGATAGCGAATTTTAATACCCTGCTTTAGAATGGTTAGGATATCCATATCACCTGAATGATCTGCTTGAACCGGAATATTAACTGGTTTTTCAACAACAAGCAGGTGATTATCCTCATAAATAATATTTATTTTCATAACAAATACGAACTCCTTTTGAAAGAGAAATCACGAACCCATGTCAACCATAGCTTAAACATTTTTTTCCGTCAATTTAAATAGAGATGGCTAATCGCCATCTCTATAAGTTTTAAGATTCATTGGAAAGGTGTAGAATATCAAGCAGCTTGAAAAATAGTCCAAGACCGATTGCAACGATTGTAGCTAAGCCCATCCCTTTTAATGCAACATCACCAATTTGAATTGTTGCGCCACTAATACCAACAATGAGCACAACACAGGTTAGGATTAAATTTTGAGAACGACTATAGTCTATTTTTGCTTCTACAAGCATTCGAATCCCACTTGCTGCAATAATCCCGAATAATAACATGGAGATACCGCCCATGACTGGTTGCGGGATGGAAGAAATAAGGGTTGAAAGCTTTCCGAAAAAAGAGAGCATTATAGCAAGTACCGCTGCCATTCCGATAATCCAGGTAGAATATACTCTGGTAATTGCTAGCACACCTATATTTTCTCCATAGGTAGTGTTAGGTGTTGAGCCGAGGAAGCTAGAAATAATAGTTGAGATCCCATTTCCCATAAAGGATCGGTCTAAACCAGGATCCTTCGTTAAATCCTTGCGTACGATATTTCCTGTTACAAATAAATGCCCAATATGCTCTGGCAATAGGACAAGTGCTGCAGGTAATATGACAAGAATAGCAGACCAATCAAATTTGATTTGATAAAATTCAGGTGCAACGAGCCAGGATGCTTCTTTAACATCATTAAAATTAACAATTCCAAAAAAGTACGCAATAATATAACCTGCGATAATTCCGATAAGAATTGGAATGATTTTTAAAAATCCACGTAAGGTAACCCAACAAATGATGGTAATGACAAGGGTTAAGAGAGCAACAAGTGCAGCCTTAGGATCCATAGTCCAAAGTTCAGGATCTACGTCATCTGGTGGTATCCAACCAGCCATTTCAGCAGCGACAGGAGCTAGCTCCAGACCGATAACTGCAACAATAGCTCCCATTGCAGCAGGTGGAAAAATTACATCAATCCAGCCAGTGCCGGCAATCTTAATGAGGAACCCAACAATGGTCAACACGACACCTACTGCTAAAAAACCTCCGAGGGCATAGCTATAGCCATCTGCCTGACCATATTTGTCCAGTACAACAAAAACAGGAGATATAAATGCAAAACTAGAACCTAGATAGGCAGGGATTTTACCTTTTGTAATAAATAGATAGAGTAGGGTTCCAAAACCGTTCATCAGTAGGATAGTAGCCGGATTGATTCCAAATAAAACTGGAACAAGTACGGTGGATCCGAACATTGCAAATAAGTGCTGTAGGCCAAGTGGTAAACTTTTAAGTAGGGGTAATCGTTCATCCACTTGTATTTCATCATATTTTGCCATTAATATTCCTTCTTTCTTTTTAGTATGAACGGCAAACCAAACTGCAAATAAAAAACACCTCGTGTATATACAAGGTGTTAGGACATGAAGAGCCAATCATAGGTCATTTTTAGCACTACCATGTCTATTTTTACCTTGCCAGTCTCTCAGGACTGAGTTAAAGGTTACCGTATCAAGTTATCTAGATAATTATGACAAGTAATATCGTAAATGTCAACGACTTTAGCATGCAAGGAAAGAATAATCCACTCTTTACTGGTTACATCCTTTAATGGTTAATACTTAACGTTGGTATACAATTTCTCCTCCATTAATTGTCATATCAATGTTTGTTTCGAGTAGTTCATCTGGTTCTTTCATCGCAAATGGATGATTGGAATAAACCGTCATATCTGCTAATTTACCTCTTGCAATGGTACCTTTTATTTGTTCTTCATTTGTAGGGTAGGCACCCATTACGGTAAATAGCCTGAATGCTTCCGTCATGGATAGCTTTTGATCCGGAACATACCCTTGATGGTGCTCATCCGGCTTTTTACGGGTTACAGCTGCATGAATCCCGAGTAGTGGATCAATAGGTTCAACGGGTGAATCAGAACCGCCTGCGCAAATCACGCCAGCTTCCAATAGTTTCTTCCATGCATAAGCATATTCCAATCTCTCTTCTCCTATTCTTTCTATCACCCAAGGAAAATCACTTGCAAGAAATCGTGGCTGAATATCAACAATTCTATGTGGAACAGCCAGTCGCTTGAGCAAATCTTTTCGAATGATGGATGCATGTATCAATCGATCCCGGTAAGGTGCAGCAGGAAAACGGTCAAGAATATCGAGCACATTTTCCAGCGCTTTGTCACCAATGGCATGAACCGCAACTGGCATATCCATCTTCCTTGCTTGGCTAACAATATCATAGAGTGTTGCTTGATCATACATGGCATCACCATAAGTCTCCGGTGCGTCTTGGTAGGGAGTGGATAATAAAGCAGTTCTTCTTCCCATTGCACCATCTGCAAATATTTTTATTGCGCCAATTTGCAGGCGTTCATTCCCGTAGCCAGCATACATAGAACGTTCCCGTAAATCATCTAGAAATATGTGATCCATCAATAAATTGCAACGAAGTCCCATTTTTTCCTCATTGATTAATCCGTGATATATATGATAAGTCCGATCTACACCACCAAGATTGACTGGATCATTGGTATGAATACTGGTGATACCTTTTTCCTGTACATAACGCACCGCTTTTTTCATGGCATCGTACATATCCATATAGGATGTTTCCGGAATATGGGCAGTGATTAAATCTGCTGCTGTTTCCAATAGTAATCCATTAGGTTTATTCGTTTGACGGTCTAGGACAACCGTTCCCCCTTCCGGAACAGTTATATTGGGATGATAATGGGCAATTTCTAATGCTTTCGTATTTACTATTGCAGCATGTCCGCATATTCTTGGTATATATAGTGGTATATGCGGGGAAGCCTGATCCAGCTCTTCGATGGTTGGTATGCTACCATCTGTAAAGAGGTTTTCATCCCAGCCGCGGCCGATCAGCCATTCTCCTTTATGAAGTTCGGAAGCACGATGACGGATTGCTGCAAGCATGTCCTGTTTGGAAGTAAGTCCAGTTACATCTAAGTGAATAAAGTTTTTTGCGATGCCTGATAGATGCATATGGCTGTCTGTTAATCCGGGTGTCACTGTTTTACCTTCTAAGTCAATGGTTACACTGGAAGAATTACTCCACTGCAGGAGCATATCTGCAGTGGAGCCAATATCAACAAAACGCCCATTTTCAGTTACTACCGCTTCAGCTAATGGCCGCAAGTCATTAAATGTATGGATGAATCCATTCATAAAAATTTTGCGCATGTACATCCTCCTAATCCCATTACGAAATCTTTATTCATTTAATACATTTCTTGAAGCTTTTGTTTTAAAATTTTCCCACTGGATGTTCTTGGTAGTTCCGCTAAATATGTAATATGAATTTCTGGAATAGGATACATCAGCTTTGAATTTATAAATGCAGTGAGTTCTGCTTCATTGGTTAATGACTGATTCTGTGGAACAATGAAAAGATATATTTGTTCTCCCAATTGAGGGTCTGGTTCAATGAGTGCAGATGCCTCCAGAACAGCAGGGTGTTCGGAAATGGTGAATTCCAATTCCATTGCTGTGATAGAATCATTTGGTTTGTCAGTCTGCGGTACAGATTGAATTTTTCCGTCTGGATTTATTACTCCTTTGTCCCCAGTGTATAACCATCCGTCTTCGGTTGTTTTTTCAAAGCTTTGGTCTGGCAAAAGCGTGTTTCCTTTTACTACGATTTCTCCAATCTCTTTACCATTTCTTGCAACGTCCTGGCCATTGTCATCAATTACACGAATTTGTATATCTGACATACATCAAACCGCCTTTCGACATCATGAACAATTATTCAAGTATTTTAAATTATAACATAAAATTGATTGAAAGCGCTCGCACTTGATTGTAATTTAATTTAAATGATCAGAAATGGATTTGAAAAACAGGTTTATGTGTAATCTAAAGAAAAAAAGTGTCCCTGCTCAACAGAACAGGAACACTTTCGATACGCCCATTGGTAGGGCTTATTCATTTACACGCTTATATTCATGTACACAAACTTGCATTTGTGGAACCCATGGCATATTTGGATGGATGGATAGAATGGCATTTTTATAATCTTCTAAGTTTGCATAGCCTTCTTGCTTGGCGTCCTCATCAGATAATTCACCGAGCTTCTGCTTGTAAATCGAATGTACGACAAATTCTTGTTCATCTAACCACATCGTCTCACCAATATCAGCATAGCGGCCATTCCTTCTGGTTTGCGTTTTCTTCCCGCTTAAAACTTTTTCAACGTCTGCAGGTATGGTGACCAGCTTTTCAATGGTACATGTTTTCTTAGGTAACTTGACGTTTCTATCCTCACTCAATTTTATCAGCCTTTCCCATTGTGATTATCAATATATTATACCAACGTAGTCGTAGCATGGCTATACGATGTTGGGTACGAATGAATCAACCTGTATTTACAAGTCCGGCGGCAATACCATTAATGGTTAATAATACTTCCGTAATTAACTCATCTGATGGTGTCTCTGTTTCTCGCAGTTGGTGAAGTAGATCAACCTGGAAAAAATTTAATGGATCGACATACGGATTACGCAGTCGCACAGAATCCTGAATGTTAGGTGTGTGCGATAGTAATTCCTCATTACCAGAAATCTTCAGGAGCGCTTCACGTGTCCGGTAGTATTCATCAGATATATTACCATAAATTCGTTCCGCAATGGTTGGATCTTTAACTAAACTTAAATATTCTTTTGCTGCAGGCATATCCGCCTTCATTAAAGCCATTTGTAAATTGTTAATCGTTGATCGGAAGAAGGACCATTCCTGATACATATTTTGTAACAAAGAAAGGTTGCTTTCATCCTGATCCATAAAAGCTTGTAAGCCGGTACCAGCAGCATACCACGCAGGAATCATATGTCTGGATTGTGTCCATGCAAATACCCAAGGGATGGCTCGTAAGTCTTCAAATTGTTGACTGTTCTTCCGGCTCATTGGTCGAGAACCAATATTCAATGCTCCAATTTCCTTCAATGGAGTTGCCTGATGGAAATAGGTTAAGAAATCTCCATCTCCAAATACCAATGATTGATATTTTTCCAAGGAATGTTCAGAGATGGTCTCCATGGCAGCTTCCCATGCTGATTTTCGGAATTCCACTTGTTCTGATTTACTGCGTACCTTCGTACAGGAAACAAATAAGGCAGACGCTGCTTGCTCTAAATTACGATAGGCGATGTCTTCTAGTAAATATCGGGAGGATAGTACCTCACCTTGTTCAGTTATTTTTACACCATCCCCTAAGGTTTCTACGGGCTGGGATAGGATACTTGTGTATAAAGATCCGCCACCACGTCCAAGAGAACCACCGCGACCATGGAAATATTTCAAGCGAACATCGAATTTTCTAGCCATATCATGAATTTCTTGCTGTGCCTTAAAGAGCTTCCAGTTGGCACTTAGTGTTCCACCGTCTTTACTTCCATCAGAATATCCTAACATAATTTCTTGTTGGAAATGCTTGGCTTTCAATTGATGATGATAAACATCTAATTCAAATAAAGTTTGCATAATCTCAGGTCCAGCTATTAGGTCATCAATTGTTTCGAGAAGTGGTGCAATATGTAAATCACTTTCCACACTGCCATCTGGATGGAGGCGATAAATTCCTGCCTCTTTCGCTAGTAATAACACTTCAAGCAGGTCGCTTGGAGATTGAGTCATACTAATTAAATATACTTCAATTGACCTTGTCCCAAACTCTTGATGTGCTTGCCTAATCATTTGGAAAACCTTCAGCATGGCTTGAGTCTCTTTAGAGTAACCTTCCTCCAGTAAAAGTAGCGGTCTAGGATCCTGTAAAGCATTACGTAAAACTTCTATTTTTTCAGCTTCTGGAAGTCCTGCGTAATTATCGGTTACACGGACCATCTGGAGTATTTCCTGAACAGCTGCTTCATGTTCACCACTATGGTTACGAATATCCAAGGTCGCCAAATGGAAACCAAATAATTGAACCTGGCGAATCAGTTTACGGATTGTTTTTAGTTTCTTTTCGGCTGGCTGATGGGCCTCTGCACAATCTTTGATTTCAATCAGATCTTTTTCCAAATCTTGCGCCCACTCGTAACCAATGTCTGATTTGCCTGTTTCACGAAGTCTCTTTAAGATGATAGCAAATTTACGACGGAACACCTCAGATTGAATAGGCCAGCGTTCAGACTTATCTAAATACTTTTGTTCTTGTTCCACTGTATGTTTAATAAACTGTTCGTCAATAGTGATCCGTTCAGTGGATTGACTAAAACGTTTCATCAACTCAACAATGGATGCATCATATTTTTTAATTATTAATGCACGCTGTTTTTGTAATGTCTTCCATGTAATTTCAGGTGTCACGTTTGGATTCCCATCTCTATCCCCGCCAATCCAGGAACCAAAGTATAGGAAATTAGGCACATCCCATTTAAATCCAGGGAGTTGCGTTTCTAATTGCCATTCCAATTCTTGATGGATGGCAGGAAGGGTTTCGAATAAAGTCTGATCAAAATAATATAGACCATTTTTCACTTCGTCCATCACACGTGGTTTACGATGCCGTAGCTCATCAGTATGCCAAAGGGCAGTAATTTCATTATATAAGCTTTCTTTTAGTGAAGCTCTTTCATTCGATGAAATCATTGGAAAGTCCAATTGTTGCAATATCAGTGAAATCCTTTTTTGAATTTCTAATACCGTACGCTTTGTTGCTTCGGTTGGATGTGCAGTCATGATTAATTCTATGGATAAATCATGAAGTACTTCTTGAATTTCTTCATTAGGTAATGGCGCATCCTTTATTTGTGATACAGCATGCTCTAATGAAAATGGTTGACAGGTTTCATTATGGAGTAGATACTGCTTTCTTCTCCGGATTCTGTGGTTTTGTTCTGCGATATTAATGAGGTGGAAATAAATAGAAAAAGCGCGAATCACTTGCTGACGCATTGGCGGCTTTAATTCTTTTATTTCTTGTTTCAAAATATGATAGGTATTCTCTTGATATTCATTACGAATACTTTTTGTTTTTTCTCTGATGGATTCTACTTGATTCAATAATTCGGTTCCGCCATGTAAAACTAATATATCACCCAGTATATTACCGAGTGTTTTGACGTCACTTCGAAGTTGGACATTATGATCCACTGTACTCATGTTTGGTCTTCCTCCTTTTCCAAATGCAACAAAAAACATGACGTATCGTGTTCGGATACGATTTCTTCACACGCAAATTTAATAAATGAAGAGTAATCAAATATTAACGTAAATTTCTGAAACTATCAATCAGTTTGACTGTTGATGAAGGGGAAAGAATTGAAATATACACTGTCTAAAGCATGATGTAATAGGAATGAAACAGTTGTTTTCCATTAGAAATACAGGTCAAAATGTCTAGTTTTAAAGGCATGAAAAATGGCTACCATGTCATGCATGCAAATATTCCTTTAAAAAATGCTATTTTTGCCGGAAGATGAGCGGTCTATATTAGCGTATTCAAAAAAACTTTGCTATGATAGTAGTGGTTATTTTAATACATTTTCGAATTGAAGTAGGATAATCACAAAATGGTAAAATGGGGTAGATGCTTCCTAGGCAGAAGCGCGTCATTCTACCTATAGTAAAAAAGGATGGTGGATGTTTCATGAATTCTAGTAAGCCAAAAATTGTTGTTTTGGGGGCCGGCTATGCTGGTATGATGACAACAAGAAAACTAACTCAGCTGCTTCGCCCAGAAGAGGCTGAAATTGTGCTGGTTAATAAGCATAATTACCACTATGAAACAACTTGGTTACATGAAGTAGCCGCAGGAACAATTAATCATAACCAGGCTCGTGTCATGTTGAGTGATGTGTTTAGTCCAAATCGAGTACGCTTAATATATGATTCTGTTGTTGAAGTGAAGAAAGAGGAAAATCTTGTTGTTCTAGAAAACAGCGATATTGAATATGATTACCTTGTTGTTGCACTTGGTTTTGAAACCAATACATTTGGAATCAAGGGTATGAAGGAAAATGCATTTTTCATACAAGATATAGACACCTGTCAACTTATTCGTGATCATATCGAATATCAGTTTGCTCGATATAAGAATAGTGAGGACAAAGATGATGATAGCCTTACGATCCTTGTTGGTGGTGCAGGCTTTACCGGTATCGAATTGGTTGGTGAGCTAGTAGAAAAAGTACCACAGCTATGCAAAAAGTACGATATCGATCGCAACAAAGCTAGAATTGTCAATGTTGAGGCAGCACCAACTATTCTTCCAGGATTTGACGAAGACCTTGTTGATTATGCGAAGCGTTCATTAGAAGCTCGTGGAGTCGAATTTCGCTTAGATGCAAAGATCCAAGAATGTACGGAAGATGCTTTTGTAATTGGTGAAGACCGTGAAGAAATTAAAGCAGGTACAATTGTTTGGACAGGCGGTGTTACAGGAAATAGCGTTCTTGGTAAGTCCGGTTTTGAATTAACAAGAGGTAAGGTAACTGTAAATGGAGATCTTCGTGCACCAGGAGAAGAAAATATTTTCATTCTTGGTGATTGTGCATGGGTTATGAATGAGAAAGAAGGCCGTCCATTCCCACCTACCGCACAAGCAGCAATCCAACACGCAGGAACCTGTGCTGGAAATATTAAAGCATTGTTACGTCATGAACCATTGACTAATTTTGTGTTTGATGACAAAGGAACTGTTGCATCACTTGGCGTTACTGATGGAATGGGTACCGTTTTTGGCAAGAAACTTTATGGTAAGCCGGCAGCTGCAATGAAAAAAGTAGTTGACAATCGTTCTCTATTCTTGCTTGGTGGCGTAAAATTGTTATTGAAAAAAGGAAAAGTACGTCCGTTTTAATATCCAGATACTAAAGAATTAATTTGTAATGTAATAAGGAGGAAGCGTGTATGAAAAAGGGTTTGTTTTATTTTCTTGTAAGCCTCATCTCCCTAATTGGATATGTCTGTGTTAGCCGTAAATTGGAAGATACAAGGGATTTCCGTTAATTAAATAAACTTAAAGAAAAAGAGCCAGTCATTTTGATCGGCTCTTTTTTATTATCGCAAAAGTAATTTTTTAATATACCGAATGCTTTGTAAAACAGTGATACATGTCACATGGTGTTTGAGCTATTTATAGTATGGTAATAGTAGAAAGTAGGGAATCATTTATTACTTACTTATTACGTATGGATAATAGTGACCATGGAAGGGGAAATATCATGAATATGACATTTTTGTTAACCATCTCAGCTATTCTAGTAGCGATAGCACTTGTGTGGACGTTGGTAATATTTAAACAAGAAGAAAATAAAATGAAAAAATACGAAGAAGAAGGGGATAGTTTAGAGGATCAAATGAAACGCTCCCAGGAATATGAAACGAAATCATTACGTTCGGATATCCCATTGCAATTGATTATATATGCTATCTTTACTGTCGTTTCTTTAATCATTATTTTAATATTTATCTAACATACATGAAAAAAGGGCACCGAAGGATAATAAAGACAGGAGGTGCTCTTTTTTGATGCGACGAATGATTTTTTTATTATTATTATCCCTTATACTTCCCGTATCGATTGCACAGGCGAAGCCGCTAATTTTGAAATATGATGATAAAAGTGAAACCATTATGTACCAACATTTTTCACTTCCATATGTAGACCCAATATTTATGGACATGAAAAAATGGCAAGAGCTTATCAATCATCTTGGAACCATTGTGTATGAAAAGCCGAAAAATGCTTATTTAGATGAAAACGGCAAAATTGTAGAAGCTGTTCCTGGAAAACAAGTGGACCGTCATGCTTTGTCTTTATTATTACTAAGCTATTATTACGAAGGGAAAACAACCGCTGATTCCATACCGGTCAAGCCAATTTATCCAGCTGTTGATAGTGAATTACTATCTGAAATAAGTGTGAAACAATTAAATGCTTTTGTGACCTATTATCGTGAAAGTAATCAGGAGCGTTCTCATAACATTGATCTTGCAGCAAAAGCCATTAATAATCATGTTGTTTTTCCAGGGGAAACATTCTCTTTTAATAAGGTTGTTGGAGAGCGAACAAAGCAACGGGGTTATAAACGTGCACCGGTGATTGTGAAAGGGGAGCTGTCAGAGGATATTGGTGGTGGAATATGTCAAGTATCGTCAACCCTTTTTAACGCGGTAAATCTAGTGGGAATTCAAATAATGGAGCGGTACTCCCATAGTAGAAGTGTACCTTATGTACCAAGTGGAAAGGATGCAGCGGTAAGTTGGTGGGGACCAGATTTTGTGTTTAAGAATACATATCATATGCCTATTCTTATCCGGTCTAAGGCAATCAAAGGTAAAATGATCATTCAAATTTTGTCATCGGACGCAATAGAAAACACGGAATCATAAGGAAGAATAAAATAGATGAAAGGTTGTCCTTTTGAATTGCTCCCGTTATTGATAAACTAGACAATAGGTAATAGAATGGGGGACGGGAAAATGGCAGATCTACGTATATTAGATTTAGACGAAAAGCTGGAACAGTTATGGGATGACAATAACAAAGAAAAACTGCATGTTATTATGGAAGAATTTAAACGTCGACATTATCCGAACGTTCTATCCAAAATGGAGCAAGTAAAAGAAGTATCACCGGATCATCCGCAGTTGCACCGTTTGTTAATGATCATTGCTGCAGTATGCCATGCGCAAATGAATGAGTTAAAAACCGCTACAATATTAATTAATCAATTATATGAGCAGCCTGATGCACATGACAGTGATGAATTACTTATTCTGGGTGAATTAGCTTATATGACTGATTTCAAGCTAGCTAGAAGAATTCTATCGGAGGCCATCCGGCGACTAGATGAGGAGCAGTATACGGGTGCAGAACAATATGCACGGGGATATATTGCGCTCGCTGGTGCAGAAGAACAATTACAAAAATACATTCGATCCATTAAATATTATAAACAAGCACTTGCTTATCATGAGAAGCAAGATACAGACGATATACAGATGCGGGTACACCTGTTATTTAAAATTGGTTCCTTGTCTGTAGAAGTCGGGAAGCTTGAAGAAGCTGTTGAATATTTAAATCAATCCATTGAGCTTGCTGGCGAGGAACTATTGGATGTAAAAATAAATGGTCTTGTACAGACAGCGAAAGTATATGGATCTCTTCAAAAAAGTGAGCTGGTCCATACGTATTTAAAGGAAGCATTGGGAAGGATAGGAGAATCAACTTTGGAAGGAACCCGTACACATGCAGAAGCATTGGTTGAAATGGGTTATTTATATTTTGAAACGCCTTCCTATGATGAGGCTGTACCTTATTATCAGGAAGCCATACAGATATTTAATCAAATACATCACCCGTCGTCACGTGAAATGGGCATGATTCAAATGCAATACGCATTTTGTTTAGCAAATATGGAGCGGCCGCGTCATGCAGAGGCTACCAAGCAATTCGAAGTTGCCATACAATGGCTGGAACGCACGAATAATCGACAGCTATTGGAAAATGCATTAATTGATGTCATTGACTATTTTGAACGCAAAAAGGACCAAAAAAACAAGCGTATATATGAACAAAAATTAGTGAAACTCGTAAATGGATAAATGATTTGTTCTTGGTTGAAGTAGTACCGTGGAATGCGCGGCAGATTTTTGCGTGACGAAGTTAATGAGGTAAAATGAAAAGGAGTTCCAGTAAAAATTAATTTACTGAAGCTCCTTTTGTGTTTCAGAGAGTTTTATTTATCCCTGACTCTTTCTTTTTAGAAGTATATTATGATTGTTTATGTGCTTCTATCTCAATGTTAATGTTGATATCCTCACCAACTAATACGCCACCTGTTTCTAGTGTTGCATTCCAAGTTAGTCCAAATTCTTTTCGGTTTAACTTTCCGTGTCCACTGAATCCAGCTACTTCATTTCCCCAAGGATCTTTATGCTGTCCTTCAAACGTCATGTTAAAGGTTACAGGTTTAGTTGTGCCACGAATAGTCATATCTCCAGTAACATCATATTCATTTTCAGATGTCTTTTGAATATCTGTAGCTTTAAAGTTCATTTGTGGGTGATTTTCGACATCAAAGAAATCAGCTGAGCGTAGATGGTCATCACGATCTTTTTTACGTGTATCAATGCTGCCTAAATCAACAGTGAATTCAATTTCTGCATCTGTTAAATCCTGTGGGTCAGCTAGTATATTCGCTTCGAAGTCGTTAAATACACCTTTCACTCGAGAAATCATCATATGCTTTACAGAAAACTCCAACATACTATGTCCTGCATCTACTGTCCATTTCACTTTACTCATTTGTTTATCCCTCCATAGATTATGAAAAATATATAGCTTACTTAATGTAACTAAGTATAAAATAATAAATTAACATTGTCAAGAAGACGGTGAATATATATTACCCATTTTGCTACCAATCATAACTTTTTTTCGATTGTATGTATGACAAATAAATGGGGAGGTAAGTGGATTGAAACCATTATTAATAATTGATGCTGGTCATGGTGGGGCAGATTCAGGGGGAGGAAGTAATCACCTTTGGAAGGAGAAGGATATGTGTTTGGGTATATCACGTTATCAATTTGAACGATGTAAACAATTAGGAATTTCTGCAGCGCTGACCCGATATGAGGATGAGACCATTTCTTCAGGAAACCGTGCAAAATTAGTTCGTGATAGCGGTGCACAATTTTGTCTATCAAATCATATCAATGCAGGTGGGGGGGACGGTGCAGAAATCATTCACTCCATACATGGGGGAAAAGAGCTGGCTGACATCATTGCGGTTGAAATCAAACGTACAGGACAAAACGTGCGCAGAACATTCACAAGAACCCTTCCAGACATTCAAAGTTTAGATTATTATTTTATGCATCGTCTGACGGGGAACGTTCGAACGCTTATTATTGAATATGGATTTGCTGATTCACCACTGGATGATGTCGCGCAGTTAAAGGATAATCACCTACAATATGCAGAGGCGGTTATACGAGGTTTTTGTCTTTTTATGAAGCATCCGTATGAGATGCCCAAATCCTCTGTGAAAAAGGAAGCTTCATTATTAGAAGTTTTGGATTCAGAGAGATCTGAAATAAAGTCTTTTCTTCATCTACCAAGACATGTCCTTCGCTGGCGCGTCTATCCACCAAATAAACAACCTGTGAAAGGAAATGAAATTGGCTTTCTCCGTCCCGGCAAATTTGGTGGTCTTCAATATCAAATTATCGATAAAACGCTGCCACATGTATATATCATTCATACAAGAGATTTCGGCAGGGTACAAATTTATGCGCACCCAAATACAGGCGCAACTTTTCATTGAAATTTGCGATATTTAGTTCATTGTTTTCAAACAGATTATATTTTATTCTGACTTGTTCTATATTTCCCAACCTTGTACAATTGTAATCCATTGGTGAACCGTTATAATGAGGATAAACGATTGAATTGGAGGATAATGGCATGAATGAAATTGCATATAATCCTGTGTGGGATTTGGAAAGTATTTTTCCGGGCGGAAGTGAGTCAGAGCAATTTGAAGCACACTTAAAGAGGGTTCGAGCAGGAATGGAGAAGTTAGAGAAAATGAACGGTGAGTTCGAACCTTTATGTGTGCGAAGTCAGACGGATCAATTCATTACGATTATTAATCAGCTTGAAGAAACGATGAAACAGCTTAGAGATGCTTTTGCATATATTAGCTGCTTAAGTGCCCAAAATGTACATGATACATATGCAAAGGTTTTGGTAAGTAAAAGAAGTGAATTAAAGGCAAAAATGGATGGTGTACAAACTAATTTTAAACAGAAATTAGCAGCAATATCAAAGGAAGATTGGGATTATTTAATGGCTGAGCCTTCATTGAAGGAATTAGCATTTGTCTTGACAGAGCAACGTAATAAGGTCCATGAACTACTAGATATGGAACAGGAAATGTTATTAAATGATCTAGCGGTAGATGGCTACCATGCCTGGGGTCAAATGTATGATGCCATAGTGGGGAGTATGACAGTACGTGTGGAAGAAGCAGAAGAGGTAAAAACCTATTCTGTTGGTCAAGCATCGAATAAGTTGAGTAGCCCTGATCGGAATGTACGGCAGCATGTTGCAAAACAATTGGAGAAATCATGGACTGAGCATGCAGACTTTTTTTCACAGACACTAAATCATCTAGCCGGCTTCAGATTGCAAACCTATAAGCATCGGGGCTGGGATTCAGTACTAAAAGAACCGTTGGCTATCAATCGTATGGAACAGGAAACATTAGATGCCATGTGGAGTGTGATTTCTAATCATAAAAAACCATTTATGCAGTTTCTTCAGCGAAAAGCGGAGTTACTTGGCTTAGAAAAACTTAGTATGTATGACATTGGGGCTCCGATATCGAAAGAGGCAAAAACAGTTGATTATACGGAAGGTGCTCAATTCATTATGAGTCATTTTCGTAAATTCAGTCCGAAAATGGCAGACTTTGCAAAGATGGCATTTGAGAATAGATGGATTGAAGCGGAAGACCGTGCTGGGAAACGGCCTGGAGGCTTTTGCACAAGTTTTCCAAATGCCGAGCAAACTCGAATATTTATGACCTATTCCGGTACCACTTCAAATATTGCAACCTTGGCACATGAATTAGGTCATGCTTATCATCAGCATGTAATGAATGATGTTCATGGACTGAATCAAGGCTATGCCATGAATGTTGCTGAAACAGCTTCCACATTTGCAGAAACCATTGTTGCAAATGCTTCCATACAGCTCGCCAATACGAAGGAAGAGAAACAGACCTTATTGGAGGATAAAATCCAGCGTAGCATTGCTTTCTTTATGAATATTCATGCACGTTTCTTGTTTGAACAGCGGTTTTATGAAGAAAGAAAAAAAGGTATGGTTCCTGTCGATAGATTAAATAAACTGATGGTTGAAGCTCAAAAAGAAGCTTATTGTGATGCGCTTCAGGAATATGATGCGCACTTCTGGTCATCTAAACTTCATTTTCATATTACGGGTGTCCCATTTTATAATTTCCCTTACACATTTGGGTACTTATTTAGTCAAGGAATCTATGCCTATGCACTTCAACAAGAAGGCAGCTTTGAAGACAAATATATTGCTTTACTAAGAGATACAGGGAGTATGACTGTCGAAGCGTTGGCAAAGAAACATCTACAAGTAGATCTAACAAAGCAAGCATTTTGGGAAAACGCAATTTCTGTTTGCGTGAATGACGTAGAGGAGTTTTTGGCATTGTAAAAGTTGCTGACAATATATAGAGTCCGAACTAGATTGCAAGAATGATAGCAGCACCAAGTGAACTATGATACAATAAGAATAGCAAAAAAAGTGAAAATGAAGCCTGCAGGGGGAGCCTTTGGCTGAGAGTGAACATGTATCATGTTCTTACCCTTTGAACCTGTTAGTTAATACTAGCGTAGGGATGTGGCTTTTTTGATGGAAATAAAGTAATGTGAGCGGATTCCCCCATCAGGAAGCTTCCCTTTGGCATTGCTTTTTTTGTGTGTAAAAATATTGCTTCAAGGGGGGAGTAGGGAGTATGCGTTCCAATCGAACATTATTTTTAATAGAAGTAGCTATCTTTACAGCGTTAGCACTTGTATTGGATATTTTACCGATCGCTTTTAAAGTATGGCCCAATGGTGGATCCGTTTCCTTCGCCATGATTCCTGTTTTCATCGTGGCTTTTCGTTGGGGAATTAAAGGTGGCTTGCTTTCTGGTTTACTTTGGGGGCTATTACAAATTGCCTTTGGTGCCAGCATATTAACACCTTTGCAAGGCCTAATTGAGTATGGCTTTGCGTTTACGTTATTGGGATTGGCAGGTATATTTGCTAAGCCATTGCAACGCGCACTGAAAGATGGAAAATCCAATTTAGCTTTCATGTATGTGATGCTCGGCGTATTAATTGGCACGTCATTCCGTTTTCTAGCACATTTTTATGCCGGAATTGTATTCTGGGGACATTTTGCACCGGAAGGACAGAAAGTATGGTTGTATTCCTTCTTATACAACGGTTCTTACATGCTGCCATCTTTCGTATTATGCACGGTTCTGGTTTTCTTTTTATTTTACAAACAGCCAAGAACATTACTTGGCGCAGCAACTTCATAAAATGTGGTTTCCGCTCACTCATCACAATCTGGAGGGCAAGTCGCCTTTCGGATTGTTTTTTTTATAAAGATTGTGAATAGCACTACCATTGAACTGAAGATTTTGTGTTTTTAAATCAATTTCATCGCCTTCCTGATTAAAGTGGTTTTAGACTGGACTATTCAAGGGAACAAGGTCATATAGATGATAAAACTATATGAGGGAGGGGTTTTGGTGCAGGAGCATCTTGTTATAACCGTGGATGGAGAAGAACTGCTTGCAGAAGAAGGGCAACCTTTGGTGGATGTCATGAACATAGCAGAGATATTTGTTCCACAAATTTGTTATAACGAATCACTTGGACCAATTCAGACATGTGATACGTGTATTGTTGAGGTGAATGGGGTATTACAACGCGCCTGTGGTACAACCGTTGAAGCTGGTATGCAAGTACAAACAAAGCTACATAACGTAGAACAGGCTCAAAAGGAAGCACTGGATAGAATTCTGGAAAAACATGAGTTATATTGTACCGTATGCGACTACAACAATGGTTCCTGTGAGATTCATAATACGGTTGCCGCATTCGGTCTGGAAACACAATCTCGTCCATTTCAGTCAAAGCCGTATGAGGTAGATCATTCCGGAGCATTTTATCGGTACGATCCGGATCAATGTATTCTTTGCGGTCGTTGTGTTGAGGTATGTCAGGATGTTCAAGTGAATGAAACTTTGTTAATAGATTGGGAAAGGGAGCAACCACGAGTTGTATGGGATGAGGATGTGCCAATTGATCAATCATCTTGTGTAAGCTGCGGCCAATGTGTTACCGTTTGTCCCTGCAATGCATTGATGGAAAAATCGATGATTGGTGAAGCGGGATTTATGACAGATCAAGAACCAGGACTTTTAAGATCGATGATTGATTTGACGAAGAAGGTGGAATCAGGATATGGTCCGTTATTTGCCATTTCTGATACAGAAGCTTCTATGCGGGAAGAAAAAATAAAAAAAACCAAAACCGTTTGTACGTATTGTGGAGTGGGTTGTACATTTGACGTTTGGACAAAGGATCGTAAAATTTTAAAAATAGAACCGCAGCAGGATTCACCTGCTAATGGTATTTCTACCTGTGTGAAAGGGAAATTCGGATGGGATTATGTGAATTCCGAGGAACGCTTAAGGAAACCGCTGATTCGAGATGGTGAGTATTTTAAAGAAGTGGAGTGGGAGGAAGCCATTTCATTCGTAGCCAAGCGGTTTCAGGAAATTAAAGCAGAAAAGGGTCCTGATTCACTTGGATTTATTGCCTCTTCCAAAGCGACCAATGAAGAATCTTATTTAATGCAAAAATTTGCCCGGCAGGTGATCGGGACGAACAACATAGACAATTGCTCCCGTTATTGCCAATCGCCAGCAACAAAAGGGCTATTTCGAACGGTTGGACATGGGGGAGACTCAGGTTCTATTGATGATATAGCATCCGCGGAATTGGTCATTACCATTGGCTCAAATACGGCAGAATCCCATCCTGTTTTAGCTTCTAGAATAAAGCGCTCACAAAAGTTGAATGGGCAAAAATTATTTGTCTTTGATATTCGTAAGCATGAAATGGCAAGCCGTGCAAATCGATTTTATTCGCCGAAAAGCGGAACAGATTTGGTTTGGTTATCTGCGGTAACCAAATATATTATCGATCAAGGATGGGAAAATAAGTCATTTCTTCAACAATGGGTCAATGGACTGGAAAATTACAAGGAAAGTCTTGCACCATTTACGATGACATATGCAGAAAAAATAACTGGAATTCCAGAAACAGAATTAAAAGAAGTAGCGAAAGAAATCGCTTCAGTGGATAAGGTTGCGATTTGTTGGGCAATGGGCGTTACACAACATCAATTGGGTAGTGATACGAGTACGGCAATTTCTAACTTATTATTAATTACCGGGAATTATATGCGTAATGGTACTGGTGCTTATCCATTGCGTGGGCATAACAATGTCCAGGGCTGCAGTGATTTTGGCAGTATGCCGAACTTTTTTCCGGGCTATGAAAAGGTTGAAGATGAGCAGGTAAGGTTACGCTATGAGAAAGCATGGAATACAACATTGCCAACAACACCTGGAAAGGATAATCACGAGATGATTGGAGCCATTCATGAAGGCCAAGTAACCTCTTTATATGTAAAAGGGGAAGATATCGGAATGGTGGATGCCAATATTAATTATGTTCGGGAAGCTTTAAAAAAGTTGGATTTTTTCGTTGTTCAGGACTTATTTTTAACTGAAACTGCGCAATATGCAGATGTCATATTTCCGGCAGTGCCCAGTTTAGAAAAAGAGGGCACGTTCACAAATACGGAAAGAAGAATACAGCGTCTTTATCAGGCATTGGAGCCAAAAGGAGAAGCACGTCCGGACTGGATGATATTGCAAAATGTAGCGGAGGAAATGGGAGTTAACTGGGGGTATGATCATCCATCAGAAATAATGGATGAAGCAGCATCTCTCACACCTCTGTTTGCTGGAGTATGCTATGAACGATTGGAAGGCTATAACAGCTTGCAGTGGCCAGTTGCCCCAGATGGTACAGACACGCCGTTATTATATAGTGAAGGATTTCCGTTTGAAGATCATAAAGCGACATTATATTGTCTTGATTTTCAGTATGATTATGATACCGATGATGTATACGACTTACATGTCAATAATGGTCGGGTATTAGAGCATTTTCATGAAGGAAATATGACTTTTAAATCTGCAGGTCTCTTAAGGGAGATGCCGACCTCCTTCATTGAGGTTTCACCCGAATTAGCAGCCGAACGTGGATTAAGAGAGGGAGCAGAGGTCAAGCTGACATCCAAAGCTGGGGAAGTCATCGGAACAGCTCATATTACGGATCGTGTGCAAGGAAAGACATTGTATATACCACTAAATTCAGTTGGCAAAGCAGCAATTAATTTGCTGACAGATAATTCCGTGGATAAGGATACAAATACGCCAGCATTTAAAGAGGTAGCGGTTAAAATGGATATACTGACGAAAAAGGGTAAAAGTCCGTTGCCGAAGCATAATCATAGACGTGGTCACCGTCAACCACAAGTCGGAGTCCAAGTGGAACGAAAATGGGATCGGACAGATTACACATTTCCAGGGGATGAGGTGATGTATGATGGCTAAACCAATCTCGACCATACGTTATCAGGAAACACCAAAAGAGATGATAATCGAACAGAATTTGCAGGAAATTCAAGCAGCATTAAGTGAGCATAAATCGACAGTGCTTCAATCGATTGATATGATGGCAGCACTGGAGGAAAGCGGTTTATTGGACATTGCCGAAGCGATGATCAAACAGCGCAAAGCAGCAATGAAAAATATAATAACAGAATTAAATAAACCACAGTATGCTGGATCATTGGAAAATATAAGCAATATATTCTTTCTTTTAGGTGCATTGGATATGGAAATGCTACAGGAATTTACTGAAAAAATAAATCAAGGAATGATAGAGGCGTTAGACACGGAGGTAGATGAGAAAACAACTTTTACTGGTTTAATTAAAACATTTCGTGATCCTGAAGTGAACCGTGGTATAACGATGCTTCTTCAATTTTTGAAAGGAATGGGAAAAGAAACCTAATTTGATGAAATAGGTGTCATCCAGACCACGCTGAATGTGTATGAACTGGTGGTCTGGATGGAACCTACACAGAAATTATTTACTCAGTTTTGGTTTCATTCAAATCAAGTAATTTCTTAACCCGGATAAAAAAGGAGCTATGACGATAGCAATTGCTATTAAGATGACTACAATAGCACCCAACTTGTTTTGATCCCTCCATAAGACAATGGCGAAACGAAGTCCATACAGAAAAGTTCCAAGCAAAAATAACCACAATAGGACTGTACTCATTTCTTGTCCCTCAAATCCTGCATGGTAGGCGTTTTATTTTGTCTGCCATCTTGACCAAGAATGACTTCCACTGTTACCGAAACTTCCATATCTGGATATTGTTTGTTGAATCTAAATGCTTCATATGCAGGAATTGTTGCAAATGCTTTCCTTGCTGCTAATGACCATCCAAATGGTTGCGCCTTCGTTTCTTCTTTGGTTTTATCAATAAATTTCTGGAATCTTTCCTGGAACTCTTGTTCAATAGAGCGCTTCAGTGTATGACGTTTACTAGCAGAATAAGAAATATTGTGCATGGAATGATTTACGATTTGCACATTGATAGGGACTTTAACCTTTATACGTGGTTTCCCTTTGTGAAAGTCCATTTTCGTATTGGTGATTCCATTTCTGTGTATTTGCACAGCCAGTTTATTATCTTTATTAAAAGGATCATTCACCGTATCTAACATGGTTGTATCGGCATACGTATTATTCATTAATATAACCAGTCTTGCCTCTTCAGCTGTATAGATGTCCACCATCTTCCCTTGAAAAAAGGCTGCAGCACCAGCATAACTGGGTCTGTCTTTCACCTTTGCTTGGATGGGCAATTCACCTGCCTTCACATTAAAATCTGTATGTTTTTCGTCGGATTCTGTTGTCGTGCCATATATAGCTAGAAACATATCCTCTCCAGCCTCTGCTATTCGGAAGAAGGTTAATAAATCATCTGTAGGGGGGACTAAACCTGTGACATCACCATGTCTTAAAATAAGCTCATAATATTCATGTGGACGGGTTTCCAGTATTGGCTTATTTCGGTTTAAGAAAGCCGCTGCCCCTTCTGGTACGACAAGCATTCTAATATCCATTTTTATTTCTGGTTCCTTTGTCGTATCATAAAGCCATTTTACAAAGTTTTCATCTCTGGCAAATTCCTCTGAAACAATAATAATTTTTAACATATCGTAGGAAATTGGTTTTGCTACTTCCATGTTGGCAATATCTTTTGCAGTAGTAATATCATTTGCAGGAAAGGACATCACAACGGCAGGAGGTTCACTCTGGCCGCCACCACCGGTTGAGGCTTGACCTACATCTGGATTGGCTATTAAGTAGGATACTTTTATTTTATTAGGATTTTTTTCATATTTGTCCATACCAATGGCAACAACATAGGCCTGCTTGGATATTTCCTGTTGATCCCAGCATCCTGTTAGAAGAATTAATACGAATATAATCCACAAGTGTTTACTGTAATGATGTAGGCTTTGCTTGAACATCTTTTCCCCTCCCTTTTATTTTTGCCATGAGCCATAATAGAAAGGCTAAAATAAAGAAAATGAAGGTTTGCACATTCATAAAAGCACGGCTTAAACTATAAATAATCAGGCTTGGATTGCCAAACATATTGCCAAGAAATGCAAATAAGATGGCTAGCAACGGAATGAGTCTTTCAAAATCATCAATTTTACATATCTTCCCAAGGATTAACGCGTTAATATAAAGAAAAATAGCAAAGCGGATAAAACTTGCTATTAAAGAAAAAGGAAGAAAAATCGTTTCAATATTCGTAATGAAGCCCAAATGAATATACAAAATTAACTCATGATAAGGATAATTGAGCATGCGTAATGAGCGGTAATCAAATAAACCGACAAACACAATATATCCAATTGTTATCAAGGCAATTGCGGAGATAAAGCTAATAATGGTTCCTTTTTTAAACGCCCCTTTACTACTTAGGAAGGGTGCCAAAAAGGATAAGTATAGTAAATCAATATATAAGGAACTCGTTTTCAAGGCACTTTGTTTCATGACCTCCCATTCCCCAGGACCAAAGATGGGAAATAAAAAGGATGGGTTGAATTTGGGAATGGTTAGTATAAATGCTAAGAACAAAGCGGCCATGATAAATGGAAAGAAGATCCATGCTACGGAACCGATTTGCTCCAACCCGCGCTTTGCCATATAGGAGCTGACCCCGATGAATGTAAAAGCGATAACGATAGTTGGAGTTTTAGAATAGTAGATAGACTCGATGATATTTGTATAAATGGCGGAGTCCAAAATAATGATGATGGCACTGATAAGCCAAAGTAATAGCAATACGATGACACCAAAAAAACGCCCAAATAAATGCTTGAAAATATCAGAGAAATGCTGATTCGGGTATTTCCCTATGGTATATAATAAAAAATACAATGGGATGATGGTTAATATTCCATCGATAATTGGTGTCATCCAAATGGTATTCCATAAGCTTTGCGTTAATAAAGCAGGGGTATCATCTGATACTTTTCCTGTGAAGATTAATACAGCAATCGCAATATACTCTCTTATACCGATTTTATCTTCGGTCAGCTTCATGCATGAATCACCTATCTTTTTGTGATGTCCTTCGTTTTCAAATAGCCGGGACGAAAAATATCCTTCTGTAAAAACGTCCGAAAGTATGTACCAGTTGGTAGTATTTTCGGTGTTAAAGGAGCGAAATAAGGTGTGCCAAATGATTTTAAAGATACAATATAGGTGATTTCTGCAACGACGATGGCAGTCAATCCAAATAAACCAAATAATCCTGCAGCAAAGATACAGAGAAATCGGGTAATGCGAATGGCGATGTTCATGCTAATATCACCAATGATGAAAGAACAAAGCCCGCTTAATGCTACAATAATCACCACAATGGGGCTAATAATATTTGCTTGCACCGCTGATTGTCCAATAATGAGTGCACCAACAATACTAGCCATTGGAGCAATAGGAGTGGGGGCCCTTAAGCCTGCCTCACGTATCAGTTCGAATGCCACTTCCATTAAAATTAATTCCAAAAATGCTGGAAGTGGTACTTTATCGCGAGTTGATGCAATAGCAAGTAGTAAATCAGGTGGAATCATTTCCACATGGAAATTGGTAATTGCAATATAAATAGCAGAGAAAAATAGTGTAATAAATAAAGCCAGAATTCTAATCAGTCTGGTGAAATTTCCACTTGTAAAACGTAAATAGCTATCTTCAGGAGAATGAAAAAATGTCCAAAAGGTTGCAGGGAGGATCAGACAATCTGGTGAATTATCCATCACTAAGACAATATGACCATCTTCCAACAGCATAGCTGCCCGGTCTGGTCGTTCTGTATATAGCATGGTGGGAAACAAGGTAAGGCTACGATCTTCTATATATTGTTCCAGTTGACTTAATGTATGGATCGCATCTGTATCAATGGATGAAATTCTACTTCTTACATCTTCCAATAACTGTTCATTGACAAGATTATTCACATATACGATGGAAACCTTGTTTTCTGCACGTTTTGAAACTGTAATCGATTCCGCAATCAGATGTTCATTCTTAATTCGCTTCCGTATTAACGATATATTTGTTGCAGCTATCTCATTGAAAGCCTCTTGGGGCCCTTTCACAGTTGTTTCATTCTCTGCTTTATCAACCTGCCTGCCTTCAAATTTTGGAATTTGCAAAATATATCCATGATCGGATTCCTCAATAAATAAGGCTACACTTCCATTGTTAATGCCCGTTGTAATCTTTTCAACATTCATTTCTGTTGAAATCGACTGTGTAGTTAATAAATCTTGAACCGTAGCATCTTCTCTGTTCTGAGTTGACAGGGAGTGAATGATGCCTCGTTCTAATAAAACAGTATCTGTTATTGTATCGATATATACGAGGGCTGCTTGTTTTTGTAAACTGGGAATAAATATATCTCGTACTTTAAAATCTGCATTTGTTGGGTAGCTATACAATGTTTTAAATAAAGAAATGTTTTTCTGTAAATCAGAGTGAATAGAAGTAGGCTGATTTGTCGGACCCGTTTTTTTAGGAACAATATTTTTATTCGTTTTAATGGATTTTCTATTTTTTATCATTCATGACATCTCCAGTAGGAAAACGATTTTGCACTATTTTAAATAAGGGGTGACAACTTCTATCGCTTTATCCAATTTTTTACTATTGGAACTATACACTTGTTTAGAATGCTCGTTATTCGTTGCCAAAGCAAAAAGCTCCAAATCTGCTTGGCATTTTTTTATAGTTGCCAATAGAAGTTCTTTTTCCGTGCTTTCAGGAACAACCAACTGATCATCATACAGATCTATAGTTAACTGTCCATCATGATCAACTTGGCCTAGGAAAACATTTTCAATTGCAACATTCATTTTTTCTAATTCTGTAGATAACCAGTCTGGATTTAAAGACAAATTAGCCAACGGTTCTAATAGCATTTTTCCATCCATAATAACCGTTTGGGGTTCTTTCATGGGTGCGACTGTAATGCCGGCATGTTTTGCGGTTAAGGGCTGATTTTCCTTCTTAGGTAATACACTAAGACGTCCGAATGGTTCAAGTAAGGCAAATTCCACGTCTGCAACATGAAATATATTTTTTTCCCGTAAGTTTTCCAGTAAATCATCTGTAGAATAACTTTCTTTTTTTAGATTATCTTCCATGATTTTACCGTTTTGAATTAGAACAGTGCTTTTTCCTTGGATAAAATCGCGTACAGTTTTATTTTTTAAAGCCAGCTGTTTTAATACAAACGGAATAAAGAACCAAGTGAACATGGCAAGGATGCCATAAATCAAGGGTAATCTTATATCGATAGAATGGATTGCTGCAATACTGGCAAGCACAAATCCACTAATAAATTCAAAGCTATTCATTTGAGAAAGCTGTTTCTTTCCTAGCCATTTGGTTAGAAAAAAAAGAATGGTAATGAGTAAGATGGAACGAAGGATGACCTCAATCCATAATGGCATCTTGTATGCTCCTTTCTAGGTATCATATTGGGGCTCTTCATTTTGTAATATTTGTACCTGTGCGTGCATATCTGTCTTAACTTCATGAATAATTTGGCTTGTTTGTTGATATACTTGTTTTGCTTCTGAATCTTGGGTTTTCTGTGATAATATATCCAATGTTGCCTCGATGTTTTTTAAACTTGCAAGTACTGTTTTGACCTGAGATCCAACAGTCATGATGATTCTCCCTTCTCATACTATCCTTTCGGTTTGAAAATCAGCGCACCAATCATTCCAAAGATAATGGCAGCGGAAATTCCCGAGCTTGTCACTTCGAACATACCTGTTAACACGCCGATTATTCCGTGTTTTTCTGCTTCTGCCATAGCGCCGTGTACAAGTGAATTTCCAAAGCTTGTGATAGGAACAGTTGCACCTGCGCCTGCGAAATCAATTAGAGGCTCGTACAATCCAAATCCGTCTAAGATAGCACCAGCAACAACTAGAATACTTAACGTGTGTCCCGGAGTTAGTTTACATATATCAAATAAGAGCTGGCCAATGACACAAATGAAGCCGCCGACTATAAATGCCCATAAAAACGTCATGTTGCATCACTTCCTGCTTCGAGTGAAACAGCATGGGCAATACAAGGAATAGACCCTTTTTGCTGTACACTCATTGGTGAATGAAGGGCACCTGTAGCTACCGCTAAAATACGGTCTACAGTCCCGTCCTTAAGCATTTGCACGTAATGACCATAAATGCCAATGGCAGAGCAAGCTGTTCCACTGCCGCCCGATAGGACAGGTTGGTCATCACGATATACGACCGCACCACAATCGACAAATTGTTCAGCTTGTATGGCAATTCCTTTTTCAAGGAGTAAATCCAGTGCGATTTTTCTACCGTCATGGCCAAGGTCACCTGTTATAATGAGATCGTAATGTCCCACATCTAACTGTAAATCACGGAGATGGGCAATAATTGTATCCACTGCAGCTGGTGCCATTGCACCACCCATATGAAAAGGGTCTGTCATCCCCATATCGACTACTTTTCCTATTGTTGCTGATGTAATATGTGGCCCAGCCCCTGTTTTGGCAACCAAGCCACACCCTGCGCCAGTTACCGTCCATTGGGAGGTGGGTGGTTTTTGACCACCATACTCAGTTGGATAACGGAATTGTCTTTCCGTAGCTGCATTATGACTGGCCGTTCCTGTTAAAATATGCGTTGCACCATCGCTGTTAATCATATGTGCTGCAAGTGCTAAGCCTTCCATTGAACTCGCGCAAGCGCTGAAGATGCCAAAGTATGGAATCCCAATGGTATCCGCTGTAAACGTAGTGGGGGTCATTTGATTGATAAGGTCACCACCAATGAAGAAATCAATTTGTTCTTTTGAAAGGTTACTGTTTTTGATGGCATATTGACACGCTTCTTCAAGCATTGTCTGTTGTGCTTTTTCAAAGGATGTTTGTTTCATCCAAATATCATCATGTAAAATATCAAATGCTTCTGGAATGTTTCCTTTGGCTTCAAAAGGCCCACCAACCGTTCCGGTGGAAATCAGTCTGGGACGATTTTTGAATATCCACGTTTGTCCTTGTAGCATTATAGACCACCCCATTGAATGAGAATCGTCTTTATTAAAGCAATAACAAATGCTGAAAACACACCAAATAGAATGACAGATCCGGCAAGCTTAAACATATTTCCACCAACACCTAAAACAAAGCCCTCTGTTCGGTGTTCGATTGCTGCAGAAATTACTGCGTTGCCGAAGCCAGTTACTGGTACAGCAGAACCAGCCCCTGCAAACTGACCGATTCGATCATAAAAACCAAAACCAGTTAGTAGCATCGTGATGAAAATAAGTGTTGCAACCGTGGGATTTCCAGCGGTTTGTTCGGTGAAATCAAAAAAATGGATATAAAGCGTCGTGATACATTGCCCGATGAAACAGATGAAACCTCCAACGAAAAATGCTTTTAAACAATTCATCAGAATAGGACGTTTCGATTCTCTTTGTTTCTGAAATGCTTGATAAGATTGTGCTTTTGGAGGCAGGTTTTTCTTTTTTTTATCTGCCATGAACGGTTTCCTCCTTTAGGTCTGTTCTTTCATGAGCTGGACAATCGCCTTCACCTGTTTCTGTAAATGCTTAGATGACATGGCTTGATGCTGCAATTCATTTTCCAGTTTTTTTACTTCCAGAATGATTTTTTTATCTGCTGATAAATGAATCTTTGCTTTCGGAAAAGCTTTTTTTAATTCAGCTTTTGTCGTTTTTTGGATATTTTTCAATTGGAATCGTTTCATTTGTGGCACATCAATGGCAACGACAATTTCTTTTGTTGTATTAACCGCATGTACTTGTTTTATGTCTTCCTTATTCTGCAACAATAATTTCGTTTGATTAGCTGGGTCCTGACTGACGTTCTCCTGTGTTACAAGTTGATAGGTTGGTTTAGGCTTCGTACCCTGTGTAGTACCATCCTGATTACAGCCAGTAAGAAGAACGAATAGGAAAACCAGCAGTACCCATTGTATTGACTTGTTCATTGTAGGTCACCCATTTCTGATCATATCCACTTTGAATAATAGGCAGGTTTTCATAAGGATGATTGCGATATAAAAAGAGGTTGTCCCTGGAGCTTCATATTCCATGGGACAACGATTTTAATGTTAAAACCCTTTGTACTGAGTTTCTTCCTGTTCTAACTGCGCAACACGTGGCTCTACTTGCTGCAGTATCGTCATCGTTTGCTGCGCTGCTTGTTCATATAATTGCTTTGCTTGTTTATTTTCTGTTTGCAATGCAAATTGTTCAAAACTCGCCTGCGCACTTTTTAAACCCGCAATCGTTTGTTTTACTTGACTCCCAACAGTCATGTAAATCCTCCTTTAAACCTAAAATTGATAAGTATTCATTCCTGCGCTTATCATTAGTTAGCATGAAAAGGAATGGTCATTTCTATACGTTCTATTTTTTTCCTAAGATGAAACTTTTTTCACCTATTATTCGTCTATATAGATAAGGAGCAGGAGGGGATCTTGTGAAATGGTTGAAGGCCATCATTGTTATTTGTATATTGACCCTTACATGGATGATATGTTTTGGAAGTCAAGTGTTTGGAACAAATTTATCGGAAGAACGTACATATTCGAAACAGGCTGGTGATTTTATTTTGCATATTTATACTGAAAAAACAACGCATGGGATAAAAGTATTTCGAGCATTACAGTACATAGGAAAAGAACCCATTCAAATAGAGCATCAGACACCACTCATTTCGTTATCCTTTGGAAAGCGTAAACATGATTTTACAGGAGGAACAGTCGATAAGGTGCTTTATCCAGGAGCTAGTTATTTTCCTCAGGAAGAGATGACCTTTTCAGCACCATATACAAAAGGAGAGCATCCACTTTATGCAGAGGCAAAATATATGGTAAATGGTGAAAGAATGTCAATCAAACAGGAATTGAATTTACAATTTAATTAAGGATAGTAGAGGGGAAAGAAAAAATGCAGACATGAATCCGAATAAACGGACTTTAGCCTGCATTTGTTTTAGCTGTTTGATTCCAACTGATAGGTAATTGTTTTGGTTAGATGATCTTGCTCAAACCACTCAAAAAATTGTTCTTCATTTGGCTCCGTGACATTTGGAAACTCAGCAATGACAGCATCATTTCCTTGCCAGGAAGCTGACAAAATGGGCCATTCAAATTGAAGCATACTTTTTGTTTCAATTTCTGGTATGGGTGAAAGGCGCTCCCATGCTTCCACATCAATGACCGTTAGATTGGAAAAAGGAATAGAGGATGTAGATTCGCGATTAAAATGAAATAAAATCCTGGACTCATCTGGGGACAGTTTTACCTCTGCTAATTCTGCTAAATCAGCTAACAGAAAAGCAGTGTTATCAGAATCCTGGTCAAGTAGAATATAAGAACATTGCTCCTCGTAACAGGAAAACTTTAGTATGTATATGTTTTCATTTTCCTTCTTTTCCAGCTCAATCAGTTCCATTTGTTTGATTTTTCGTTGTTTATCCCTTGATGCTTGTAAATATTCATCAAGGATAGGAACCATTTTTAAATTTATCAGTACTTTTTCATCTTTCAAGGAGAATTCGATAAATTCTTCACTCTCTTCTTTTATTACCTGTTCCACAAGTTCAGGATCACTTTCTGTTATTTCTGGTGGGGATTCTTTTTTTACAACAGCAGGTTCTTTTTTGGAACAAGCGGGCAAGAGGAGCAATATAAGTAGAATGCCTATTCCGGTGATTTTTTTATTCATACCAATACACTCCATTCTTTAACGAATGATTCACTTAACCCATTATACACAAACAAACCAGATATGACTGATAAATAGAAAAAAACATCACGGAAATAGGCGCTGCTACCGTGATGTTCCGATGTTAAATATTTTCTGGGTCTTCGTCTTTTTTTCTTGTTCCATGGGTTAAATAATCTTCTTCCAGCAAATCTTTTTCCTCAGGTGTTAGATCATCAGGCTCCAAGGATTGACTCTTTCCTTTATTTAGTGAGATGAGAATAATCGCTACTATCACAACAATAATCACGGCGATAATCCAAAACAATGACAACACCTCATTTTTTAGGCTGTTTAACCATAGTATTATAAAACCGTCTATTAATTATGTGAGTGAATTATTAAACGTTTTAGTTATGTATCATTTTAATTTCCCTGTTGTATGCATGACCAAACATGTCTACCTTTTTCATTTGGAAGCGGATGGGAATCCATATCTATTATCGAAATAATTTGATAAACTGGAATAGAGACTGGTGAAAGGATTGATGAAATGCTTGAAAGACGACATCCCATTCCCGTTGAAGAAGCGGTGGAGCTTGTTATGCAACATCGTAAAGCAGGAAGTAAGGAAACAATTTCTATAACAGATAGCTATGATAGAAGCATTGCAGAACCAATTATTGCTACCGAACCTATACCTTCCTTTGATAAATCACCTTATGATGGATTTGCATTGCGGTCTAACGATATTAAATCTGCAAGTCGTGATAATCCCATACGATTAGAAGTAATCGAACATATTGGTGCAGGGCAGGTTCCACAAAAAGAAATTGGTGAAAATCAGGCTACCCGAATTATGACAGGTGCCCAGATACCAAATGGCGCTGACTGTATTGCGATGTTTGAAATATGTCAAACAATTGAAACAGACGGGAAAGACTTTATCGAAATAAAACGCAGTCTATCAAAGGGAGAAAATATTATTCAAGAAGGCTCAGAGGTACAAAAAGGATCTATTTTAGTAAAGCCAGGTACTGTTATTAATCCAGGAGTGAAAGCATTGTTGGCTACATTTGGTCATGCGGAATTAGCAGTAGCGAAGAAACCTGTTGTCGGTATTTTAGCAACTGGAAGTGAATTGTTGGAGGTACATGAACCATTGGAACCAGGGAAAATTCGAAATTCCAATGCATCCATGGTAGCCGCACAAATCCTGCGTGCCGGTGGGGAATATCGCTATTTTGGTAAGCTTTCAGATACGTTTGACCCAAGCTATCAGGCAATGATTGCCGCTTTAGATGAAGTGGATTATTTGATTACAACAGGTGGCGTATCTGTGGGGGATTTTGATCTGATGCCTGATTTATATCAGAAGTTAGAGGCAAAGGTTTTATTTAATAAAATACAAATGCGGCCAGGCAGTGTTACTACAGTGGCAGTGATGGGGGAGAAGTTATTATTTGGCTTGTCGGGAAACCCGTCTGCATGTTATGTAGGATTTGAATTATTTGTACGGCCAATCATGCAATATGCGCTATACCATTCACAACCTTATTTACGAAGCATCCGCGCTGAATTGGCAGTGGACTTTCCAAAGGCAAACCCATTTACCCGCTTTGTACGCAGCATGCTTGATTATGAAGATGGAAAAATGAAAGTGAATCTTGCGGGAATCGATAAATCAAATGTTGTCAGTTCTTTAGCCAATACCGATAGTTTGATGATATTGCCTGGTGGAACAAGAGGATTTCGAAAGGGAACCATGGTAGATGTGTTATTATTAAATGACAAGGCTGGACAGGAACATTTTGAAGTTCCACATAAGCGAAGCAATAAAGGATAGAGAGCCAATGATATGCTTTACAACAGCTCCACAGCATCCAATTTTTGGGGGAGGTGGTTAGATGGGAGTTAACAAGCAACCAATCACAGATAAATTTGGAAGACCACTAAAAGATTTACGGATTTCGGTAATTGATCAGTGTAATTTACGCTGTACGTATTGCATGCCGAAAGAAATTTTTGGACCAGATTATGTATTTTTACCAGAAGAAGAATTACTGAGCTTTGAAGAAATTATTCGCCTGGCAACTCATTTTTCTGCATTGGGTGTGAATAAAATCCGGCTCACAGGCGGCGAGCCTCTCATGCGTAAAAATCTTGAAAAATTAATTGAACGTTTGGCAATGATTGATGGAATTGATGATATTGCCCTTACTACGAACGGAATTTTTCTACCAAGAAAAGCTAAATTACTGAAAGCGGCTGGCTTGGAAAGAGTTAACATAAGCTTGGATGCAATTGAAGATGAGGTATTTAAGAAAATAAATGGTAAGGGTGTTGTGACGCTGCCTGTATTGAAGGGAATTGAGGCGGCACAGGCAGCTGGTTTACAAGTAAAGATTAACATGGTTGTAAAGAAAGGAATGAATGAGAGTCAAATCATTCCTATGGCCCGTCATTTTAAAGGCAGTAATATTATTTTACGATTTATCGAATTTATGGATGTTGGTAATCATAATGGCTGGGACTTTCAACATGTTGTTTCTAAAAAAGAAATCATCGATAGAATCCATGAGGAGATGCCTTTGGAGCCAGCGGAAGAAAACTATGTTGGAGAAGTGGCTTCCAGATATCGTTATCTTGATGGCAGTGGGGAAATTGGTGTAATTTCCTCTGTCACAGACTCCTTCTGCGGGACCTGTACAAGATTAAGGCTATCTGCAGATGGAAAGCTATATACATGTCTGTTTGCTTCCGGTGGATACGATATAAAGCAGGAGCTTAGACAAGGACTAACAGATGCTGAACTAGAAAAATCCTTGCGTAATCTTTGGGCACAACGAACGGATCGGTACTCAGATGAACGCGCCGAGCGAAAAAATGAGAATCGAAAAAAGATTGAGATGTCCTATATAGGTGGATAAAGCAGGCGGGGGCTGGTGTAATGAAAACCTTTAAGTTAAAAGCGTTACGTATAATCGAAAGTGTTCACAATAACATTAAAGTGCATAATATTAATTTGATTGACGGCTTAACCATCAACCGTGAGGATGAACAAAATCGATGGGTCATTGAAGCCTATATTAGTCGTGATTATATGGAGTTATTTAAACGGCTCCATAAAGAAAGAGAAGAAATTATGGTTGAGGCAAAGATTACAAAGGAAAGTAATGAACCCGCCACTTTTATTACATCGATAATTGGATTAAACGAAATAGGCGATCAAATGAATGTATTACTGATAGGGACGATTGTAGATAGACGTAAAAATAAAATTGAAGAAATGCTCCGTTTCTTGGTCAATAAAGGTTATCAAGGGGAAGAGCTTTTAGGGAAATTTAAAGAAATGCTGTAAATAACCAAGGTTATTCCGATTTTTCTCCCAGTTGGAGCATCAATCGGAATGGCCTTTTTCTTTTGTAATAGATCATTTATCATCATGAAGTCTATTGTCATTCGTTGCAGTTAAAATCAATAGAGGATATCGTGTGAAAAATACGCTTATTTAGCATCAAATATGATAAGATAATAAAATGAAACTTCCATCAATATGGGTCTTACAACCAGTTAATCTGTGGTAAGATATGACCCGGGTATTTTGAGATTCCCACCCGTAAACGGGCAAGCTGGCAATCGCCAGTGGGATTCTTGAATGACAATGCGTTCGCAGTCCATTTCTGTTTTGAACAGCCTTCAAGATTGGAGCATAAGACTTTTACTTGTCTATAAGCCAAGTATAACGTATTTTCTGACAATTGGGTTGGCAAATAGGGTGGCAAAAATCCCCCTTTGTCTGACCTCACTATCATCCCCATGTCTAAAGACGGTCTGCAACCTGCATGGGCTTTCTCGTTCGGAAAATCTGTAAAGGAGTTATACCATGTACAATACGAGCAAATTTATTCGTGCCTTAAACCGTATGTCACCAGTACGAATGATCCTTTTCTTTTACTTTATTGCTGCCTTATTTTCTACCGTTCTATTGGCACTTCCTGTTGCATATAAAGAGGGAGTAAGCATTGACTTTATTGATATTGTGTTTACTGCTGTAAGTGCGCTAAGTGTAACAGGTTTAACTACTGTTACGATTGCTGAGACTTTTAATACGACTGGTGTTATTTTTTTAGCTATTATTTTACAGCTTGGCATGGTTGGTATTATGTCAATGGGTACAATGATTTGGATTCTACTTGGAAAGAAAATTGGTCTGAAAGAAAGACAGCTTATTATGACCGATCAAAACCAGACCAATTTCGAAGGTATGGTACGTCTCATTAAACAAATTTTTCTCGTGCTTCTTATTATTGAATTGATTGGATTCTTAATCCTGAGTATATACTATTTACGGTATTTTGATTCTACCCAAGAAGCTTTCTTGAATGGTTTTTTTAGTATGATTAGCGCAATTTCAAATGGTGGATTTGATATTTCAGGAAAGTCCCTTATTCCATATCACACGGATTACTTTTTGCAATTTATTATTATGCTGCTAATTATTTTTGGTGCGATTGGGTTCCCTGTACTGATTGAGGTGAAGGAATTTTTGTTCGCCAATCGGGAGAAACGGAGATTTTTCCGTTTTAGCCTGTTTACAAAATTGACAACAATAACTTTTTTTATCTTGATTATTGCTGGGACAGTAATTATTTATTTGCTGGATAGCAACCAGTATTTTGCAGATAAATCATGGCATGAAACATTATTCTATTCACTATTTCAATCTGTAACAACAAGAAGTGCAGGGTTATCAACGATGGATGTCAGCTTGTTGTCTGAACAAAATCAGTTGTTTATGTCGTTTTTGATGTTCATTGGGGCGTCCCCTAGTAGTGCTGGTGGTGGTATTCGAACAACAACCTTTGCACTTGTGATTATTTTTATTATCACATATGCGCGTGGGGGAAACAGTATTCGATTATTTGGACGTGAAGTCCATGACGAGGATCTTCTTAAAGCAGTTACGGTCACGTTAATGGCTATATTCATGGTGTTCGTGTCTGTTTTGGTGATTTCTATTGTGGAGCCATTTACCATTACGCAATTATTTTTTGATGTAACCTCAGCTTTTGGTACAGTTGGTTTAAGTTTAGGCATTACAAGTGAACTTACCACGTTTAGTAAAATTATTTTGATGTTATTGATGTTCATCGGTAGGGTAGGAATTATTACCTTCTTATTTATGTTTAAAAATTATAAACGCAGTGATAATTACCATTATCCAAAAGAACGCATCATCATTGGCTAAACTAAAAATAAGTTTGGAATAAAACCCAGTGAAACAGAACAAAAGGAGCACGCTCTGATAAAATTAAGGTATCTAAGCCATTACTTACAGAGGTGCTCCTTTTGTTTAAACGTGATACCCCGTCATGATGAGACTCGTTATGTCCCAGTCCCATCTGTTTGCGGTGGAACCATTATTTTAATTCAAATCGTAAAATTTTTAATTGGTCATTTTCATATCCAACGGTAAAAACTGCTTTTTTTGATTCTTTTTTTGTTTTTTCCTCGTTAGGTAATTTCTTTTCAATCGTGACATCGACGGTGGACTCCATTTGATTATCATCTGTCATGTTATTCTTAAAGTTTTTGTAGTCAATGGAGATAATATCGATGTATTTCTCACGGAAAGATGTATAGCTTTGTGCTTTCTGTAGTGCATCTCCTATCAATGTATAGGCATTGATATAATCTCGGATAACGAGGCTATCAAAGAAATAACCTATAATATATTCCGCATCTTTTGAAAGCTGATCTGGGTCTTCTTGATTGATATGCTCAATAGTAGTGAAATCAAGATCGGCATTTTTTGCTTTTGCAACCCATTCGTCGATATCTTCCAAAAGATCAATAATAGGAATACTAAAACCAATTGTTCCATCCTCAGTTCCAACTGAATTGATTCCAACTACATGGCCTGTTTCACGATTGATTAGAGGACCGCCACTATTTCCATAAGTAATTGGTGCAGAGATTTGATAAGCATTATTATAGTCATAGCCATCAACCGAAAAATTACGCTCCGTTCCAGAAATAATCCCAAGTGTAACTGTATTTTGAAACCCATGAGGACTTCCAAGCGCAATAACTTCATCACCAATTTCAGGAATATTTTCTTTCTCCAATTCCAATCCACCCATACCTGCCAATTGTGGAACACGTAAAACAGCTACATCGTTGCCTTTTCCTTTGCCAACTACCGCAGCAGGATAGATTTCTGCATTTGCCGTACGAACTTGAATAAAATCGGCTCCATCAATTACGTGTAAATTGGTTAAAATATCTCCTTTTTCATTAAATATAAAACCGGAACCAGTTGCGGTTTCCACATCATTTTGTGTTTCAATCTGTACAACATATTTTCCAGTTTCATGAAGAATGGATTTTAAGTTTGTCGTATCCGATACATCTTCATTCACGTGATTGACAACTGGATTTGAAATAGCGATTGTCTTCTTCTGCCAGAAGGAATGGATGAAAAAGATAGCAGCTATGCCGATGCAGACGACAAACACGGATAGGACGATTGGTGCATATCGTTTTGTTTTCAATTTTGTTCACTCCAGTTGTTATGCTTAGCTTAGTCCGTATACCAAGTGATTTTTTTTACATTTGCCTGATATCGATTACTTGCTTCCTGAATATCATAGTGGGTAAATTCAAATTTACCCGTTTCATTTGGATATAATGTATCCGGATAAACAAAAACATCATTTTTTAAAAATTCGTCCCCTTTTTTCATCGCAATGGCATAGTTTACTTGCACAGAAGTTATTGGGACAGTTGCGACACTCTTGACCTCCCCCTTGATGACAAGGTTTCCTTGCTTATCATTATCTACCTTTACAGAAACAAGCTTAACAGCATCTTTTTCGTTGACTTTCTGTTCTTTTTCAGCCGTACTAATAGCTTGTTCAATACGTTCTTGCTGGGTCGTTTCAAATGTGCTTTTTTCTTTTTCAATCGTTTTCTCCAAACTCTGTAATTTTTCTGAACGAGGTGCAAATTGCATCGCATCTTCAATAAACGCGATTGCATCGGAGAATTGTTTTTTATTCGATAGCTCGCTTGCCTTCGAGTGCGTATAATCTACAATTTGTTCCCGAATATTATTTGTAATTTCGATAGCTTCTTCATTTTTTATAGCGTCGGCTTCCCATAATAAATTTTTCAGTTCATCGATGCTTGGCTGGTCGGCAAGTTGTTTCTTTAAATGATCTGTTTTTAAGGCATTTTGGCTATTTACAATTTTTTTGATTAATTGATCTACGGCTGTCCCGATATAATTATTAATTTGTTTCTCTGCATCCGTCATAACCGATAGGGCTTGTTGATAATCGTCTTTCATGGAGAGTTCATTTGCATCTTGAATCATGGATTCAACATGAATGGCCTTATTAGTAAATTCAAGTGCAGATTCAGCTTGCATAAAATTAGATTTCTTTTTTAATGCATCTTCAAATTTATTCTTTGCTTGTTTATATTCAGATTGGAGCACCAATTGTTCTCCTTCTTCATAAAGCCCTTTTGCATCCTGTATCTGATTCATTAAAAATAAATAGTAAACTCCTGATGTGATAACAAAAAATATACAAGTGAAAAGGGGTATTAACCAAAATTTATGAAGGGGTTTTTTTCCGTTTAATCTTTCATCCATATCATCAGGAAGCTTGTTACCACAAATCACACAATAAGATTCGTCTAACTTTACTCCTGAACCGCATGAAGGACAAAATAGCATGTTATCACCTACTGTCGCAGTTATCTTAATGAGAGATACATCTCAGGTGGTCCTCGTTACCATGTATAAATCGTGTGAATACGAGAACTTGATTTGTCACATAGTAATAAAACTCCGTGACAATTACATGGCTTTTTATTATTTTATCATATTTATACTTCCTTTAGTGGTCTGAACTTGGTATGATAGTAATGGTAATTATAAACATACATAAATATAAGAATAATCATAGTGAATATGATGTTGTGAATGCTAAAAGGAGGTGTCCACCTTATGTGGGAAATTGTATTTGGAGTCGTTTGTTTTGGAATTCTTGCCCTAAACATTGGGTACTGCCTTTTTGATAATGAAAAATAATGATAGAATTGCAACGAAGGAAACCATGCTTCATTTGAAATAGTTATACATGACAACGGGTTAGGGCATGCGCGCGGTAAGCTATCCGGGCACATGTCCTTTCTATTTGTAAATTGGTAGGATACATTTCTGGTTCAAATCAAAGTTGTTATCATTTGTTTATGAAAAAACTGCAGCTCTATTTGCCACAAGATAATGACAAATTTTCTGCAGTTCACTCCACGAATTTTTTATCGTGTGATGGACCATTGACTAAAGGGATAGATAATAATTTCTGATCTGCCAATAATATCTTTTTCATCAATGAACCCGAGCCCGTTTCTGCTATCTTTACTAATTGCTCGATGGTCTCCCATGACAAAATAACTATCCTCCGGTATCGTAATTGGGCCAAAGCTCCCCGTGTGTAACTTAGCTTCTTCTGTGATAAAAGACTGCTCCATTCGTTTACCATCAATATATAGATTATGATTTTTTATTTCAATGGTTTCGCCTGGTAACCCAATTACTCGTTTAACATAATTTTTAAAGGGACGTTGAATGATAACGATATCCCCCCTGGAAGGGTCCTTTACAAAATAAATTAATTTATTGAAAATAACGCGTTCACCATTTTCCAAAGTTGGTTCCATGCTTTCACCTTCGACAACAGAAGTTGCAAAAACAAAGGTTCGAAGCAAAAACGCCAGTAAAATTGCAATTGTAATTGCTTTTGCCCATTCAAGCCATTCATTTTTTTTCTTGTTTGTATTTGACAAAGAAGTCATCCTTTCTTTACCAGAATAAATATAGTTCGATTATTATTTATAGTTGTTTGGTATGAATGAGTATCATAAATCGATCTTGTTTCACGTAAAAAGTACCCATATGTTTATTTATCACAGATTAACTGGCTGTAAGCTCCCCGCATCAAGAATTATTGTTGATTACAAGAATTGTAAATGGGGGATCAACAGCTGGCAAAAGCTTGATTCGCTCAACTAACAATCAGCGGGGAAGTGCTGAAATCCCCACTGATTGAAGTTTCACCTTATTATCTCATATTTGAACCATTAAACTAAAAAATAAGGTAATTATTTATTCATAATATCATAGGTCCTGCTATGATACGAATGTAGTCTACTCTTTTGTGTAGATGAACATAAAATCAAAGGAACCAGTTCTTTTATATCAGAAAAAGGCTATCTTCTAGTTACAAATGACTAATTTTTCTGTGTATTCTTATTGCATAATAAACAATATATGATAAAGTAGTACTAATTACCAAAGGAGGGTGGCATCTATGAAAAGTGATAACAAACTCCTTCACCATATAGAACATCTTCGAAATAAAATGACGTCTATTGCACTTGATAAAGGATTGTCTAGTGCAGAATCACTTGCCATCAGTCAAGAATTGGATCGACTATTGAATAAGTATGACGAAGAAAAAGCTAAGAAGTAATATGCGTGATTAACCTTTCATCAATTCAATATTTGCCAATATATCGTTCGACAATGCCGAATATGCTGGTTATAAAAAGCATGAATTATTTTGGTAAGATTATATTAATTTCTGTCAACGTGAAATGGAAGGTAAGACAAAAAGTGAGTTAACGCTGAAAGTATCACACAACAGATGCGAAAGGCAATGTGCTAAGAAAAGCCAAAAGCCCGAATGAATCATACTTATGGATACCGCATGTACAAATGAAAATCATTTGTTCACGCGGTATTTTTATACATATTTATCACCGATTAACTGGCTGTAAGTCCCCCAACAAGCATTTTGTTGATCACAAGAATTGGAAGTGGGGGTTCAACAGCCAGTAAAGGCCTGATTGGTTCAACTAACAATCCGTGGGGAAGTACGAAAACCCCCACAGATTGAAGTTTCATTTTATGTTTCACGAAATGTTCATATAATTTTGATTAGTATTATGATAAATGGGGTATATGAAGATTAATATTCAAAAGGGAGGAATAATCATGCGTCGAAGATTATCTAAATATGAACAATTGGTACAACAAAATAAACAAGATTTATTACGAGATGAAAAGAAAATTGCTCAAATAGAACTCCGATTGGAAAAAAGACAAACAGACTTGGTGAAAAAGAAACGCAGAGATACCATTTCATAAATCGTTTATAAAAATAACTGGAGCATGGTGAACATACTCCAGTTACATACCAATTATTTAGGCTAAGTTTTTAAATAGAACGTTATTTTCTAAATGGATATGTTGAAACGTTTCTGATTCCAACTCCAATAGTCGCGCATAGGTGATTCGATAGGAGTTGCAAGCATGAACAGGAGGAGTGAAACCATTGGTGATTTCACGCATGCGTTTTAAAATATCACCAACTGCATCATGTTCATCCTCCAATCCACCGTTTGCTTCATGAATATTAGCGAGAAGCTCCGGGCTGGGATCTGTTTCATATTTTTTAATTAACGGAAATACTTCTGTTTCTTCTTTAATGGAGTGTTCCTCCATCTCCACACGGAATTCATTATAGAGATGATATAGTTCTTTAAGATGTGGTTGATCAGCACCGTGTACTCGATATATTTTCGTTACAAATTGCCCTAAAGCAGGTAATTCTTCCATTAAATGTGCATGGTGTGTATGGACAATATGATCAATCAGCTCAGATGCAGGTACAGCATCCCAATCCTTAGGTTGATTTCCAGCATCCTTCCATGTTTCGTATTCTGAATTTAATTGCTCCAAAATGATATCTTTGCTTAATTGTTTTTCTTCAAATACTTCACCTAAGGGACGATCTCCTCCACAGCAAAAGTCTATTTGATTTTCTTTAAAAAGATCACTCGCCTTGGGAAATATTTTTACAATTTCGCCGGGTGTATCTGAAGTCGTAAATTGTCTCATCATTGTTTTCCTCCCTTTTCATGATTACATCTCAAATATAATCATTAATCTGGATTCTTGCCGTGAGGTATATCACTGTTTCTAATTGAAGACGGTAATATCCTTTTTTTTGTGTCGTTTTTTTGAATCAGAATAACAGCAAAAATGATACATGCCATTCCAATCATTTGTATGACGGAAAAAGCCTCTTCAAAAATAAAAACACCGATACAAGCAGCAACTACTGGCTCTACTGTTGTTAAAATGGAAGCTTTTGATGCCTCCGTGTAATGTAACCCATAGGTGTAAATGATGTAAGCAAAGGCGGTCGGAAGCAGTCCAAGTCCAAATGCATAAAATAATACTTTCGGGTCAGATAATAGATGTAGTTTTTCAAAATAAGGGAAGAAAGGTACTAATGCAAGTGCCGCAATTAAAAACGTATAGGTTGTAATACTTAATGATGAATATTTTCTTAATGCGAATTTGCTGATGATACTATAAAGCGCATATCCAATGCCGGAGCCCAGTCCAAATAAGATGGCACCAACATGTAAAGATGCAGCATCAAAAGGAATAAGGCCAACTACCAAACAAGTTCCAAATAATGTTGTGCATAATGCGGAAAGCTTCGTGATGCTTAATTTTTCATTAAACAGTAAAGCGGACAGTATTACAACAAATGCCGGCGCGGTATATAAGAGTGCGGTTGCAACTGGTATGGTGGCGAGTTCAATCGCAGTAAACATGCAATAATTGAAAAAGATGATGCTGAAAATTCCTGTTCCGATAAAGTATTTTAAATCTTTGATGGAAGTAAGCTTCAGTTTTTCGCGTGCAGTCAAGAGTAAATATAAGACAAGCGTTATGGCTGCTGTCCATGCTCGCAGGGTGACAACCTCCATCGGGGTAAATCCAAATGTATATAAATTTTTAACAAACCAGCCAATGGTACCCCATAGGGATGCACCTAAAATGATAAACAAAAAAGCTCTATTCACAAATGGATGCTCCTTTATACATTATGTATAACATGTCATTATCTGAATAATCAAATGAAGTTAAATAGTAGTATATCAGATTTCATAAAAAGTGCATCGTATAGATTAATAAATAGTTGGCAAGCATGGGAATGGATAGCCAAAGGAGGGTAGGGTAGCGATGCAGCATCAATATGTAGGCATACTCGATTGGAATGTTGACTTGGTTCACTTAATGCTTTCAGTAGTAGGGTTGATGATCTGTTATTTAATTGTTCAATCGATTATACGTTTTTTAATGAGAAAACATGCTATTTATTTGTTGAATTACTGGGTGGCGGGCTTAATATATTTGATATTATTTCTATGGGTCGTATGGTTGTTTCCTGATACATCTCAAGAAGCGTGGCTATTACGGTATGCTTTACAAGCAATTGCTGTTTTTGGTGGTCTATTATTTCTATATCGTTTTATCGTTTTGATGTGGCGACGTTGGAAAAATGAATAAACAATTCGGCAGTAAATGAAATGGACAAAAATGGGGTAGAGGTGGTAAATCATTTAGGGAGTGTTTCATAGAGCGAAAAAATCATGGCCAACAAAGTCGGCCATGATCATGATTCGGCAATTACCATTATATTATTATTTAATGATGTTATGGATGTTTGTCATCCGTCCCAAGTATTTCATGCATTGCTTCAACCCAGTCAATTGATTGATGGAAAAATGTATCAGGTGGGAGTTGTTGTGCTGGAGCCTGATCCATTACTAGCTTTTTTTCTGATTCGGTTAGTTTCTCATAACAATCTTTTAATATATGTGCCTGTTGTGCATAACGATTTAACTCATACAAAAAATCATTCAATTCACTCATAGGAACTCCTCCTTTTAATAGTTGGATTCCTTTTTAAAGAAGAATTGAAACATCAAAAAAGAGGTTTTATTTAGAAATGTCGTTTGGTAGGTGGCCATTCCATTTTTCCGAGCGATGAGGGCGTAAAATAGGAAGAAACCTTTTTCTGCCGTTGCTGTTTCATTTGATTGGTTGGCCGCCAATTAATATACTTATACACAATTCGTTTTGCTTGAGACAAAGACATTTTGGTTTGTGGATTTCGATAGTTTTCATCGAGGGTACCTAAATGTTCTAGTACTTTGAAGTCTTCCTTTGAAGGTGGAATATGAAAGTAATAGTCAGCTACTTGAACAAGCAGTGTAGAATGTTGATTACTATATTTAGGATTTGCTGAAAAATGCAACCCCATTTTTTTTGCCCGTTTCTCTTGCAATAACTTATTAATTGCCTCTTTTTTAATGTAATAAAGATGCTGTGGTTCTGGTGCAGTTTTTGCGTGTCTATTAATCGTATAGATTGCCCTTGCTAAATTTCCGAGGTTTGTTTCTGAATACATTCTTTTTATCCCTCCTAACCTACTATATTGACTCTATCGTATCGTAAAGCATGTCCATTCGCAAATGAATGGACAGGAATTGTTTGAAAGTTTCGGTTGATTATGTGAATGACAGGAAATAGATTGCTACCCACGTTTAAGGATAATTTGATTTATCTCTGGCTTGCACAAAAATCGATAAGGCAATCTGGTCGTTCCTACCCCAGTACTCACAAGTAATACTAAACGTCCATCCCCAAGTATATATCTACCATCAATGTATTTTTCAGCATATGCAGGGGTATATAAATGCCCCCAAAAAGGTACCCTTACTTGTCCACCATGACTGTGCCCCGATAATTGAAGGTCAACTGCATGTTGAGTGGTTGTGTCCGCATAGTCCGGTTCATGTGCAAGTAAAATGGTGTACAGGTTTTCATCGGCATTTTTCAATGCTTTATCTAAATTTGGTCTACCGAGTATGACATCATCAATACCGGCCAAAACAATTTGGGCACCATCTTTATCTAAAACGGTATGCGTATTTTTTAAAAGCTGAAAGCCCGATTGATCCATGACATGCTTCACTTTTTCTGTACCATAACCGCCATGATCATGGTTACCGTATATCCAATACTTACCATATCTTGCTTGTAAAGTTTGTAATTGTTTTGTGAGTTCTTTACTCCAATGATAAGTACTTGGATTATCTACTAAATCACCAGTAAAAACAATCAGGTCCGGGTTATTAGCATTTATTTTATGAACGAGTTCACTAAATTGTTCCAATGTATAATGAAACCCTAAATGTGTATCGCTAAATTGAATAATATTAAAGTTATCATAAGCAACTGGAATTCGTTTGGAAACGACTGTTTCCGTTGCCTTTTGCAGCATGTATGGTTCCATTTCACGTGCATAATAATATCCGCCACCAGCTAATCCTGTCAATGCAAGCAGGCTACCAGCAACGTTTTTTAGAAACGTTCTTCGATTCATTCGTGTATCCATCCCATCAAAAATAACAATTAACCAAATTATATCACGGAATAAGAGTAGAAGAAGTATAAAATGCTAGATGATTTTCCATCTTTTAGAATGAATCAAATGACCATTGATCTTGATGTGGCTACTTGTATTGTTGATGGAGCAACTTACGATATGTTAAAGAATCATTTGACAAAGTTGATATTGACGAATTCATAAACTCCATCTATGATAAAATGAATAGGTATTCATTTTTAAAGGGGAGGGGATATTAAATGAAAAATCAAACATTTATCGTTACTGGCAGCTCAAGTGGAATGGGGAAATACATGGCAAAAAAATTTGCTGATGAAGGTGGGAATGTTGTCTTAACTGGCCGTACAGAAGAAACCCTATTGGCCGCACAAGCATTGCTTCAACAAACAGCCGAAGGAAAAGTGTCCTATGAGGTCATGGATGTACGCAATCCTGATGATGTGCAACGCTTGGTGAAAAATACAGTCGAACAATATGGCTCGATCGATCATTTGGTCAATAATGCAGCTGGAAATTTTATTTGTGCTGCCGAGGATTTATCTGTCAATGGGTGGAAAGCAGTTATTGATATTGTATTGAATGGAACCTTCTATTGTTCCCAAGAGGTAGGAAAGTATTGGATTGATCAAGGCATTCGCGGAAATATATTGAATATGGTGACGACGTATGCATGGGATGCAGGAGTAGGCGTTATACATAATTCAGCAGCAAAAGCAGGTGTGTTAAATATGACTCGAACACTAGCCGTAGAATGGGGATCCAAGTACGGCATTCGGGTGAATGCTATTGCTCCCGGTCCTATTGAAAGAACTGGAGGAGCCGATAAACTATTCGAATCAGAAGCTGCCGCAAAAAGAACGATTGACTCAGTACCTTTAAAGCGTTTAGGTACACCGGAAGAAATTGCTGAGTTAGCTTACTTTCTGCTCTCAGACAAAGCAGCATATATAAATGGTGAAGTCGTTGCAATGGATGGTGGACAATGGCTAAATAAATTTCCATTTTAAATTGATAAATGATAATAGAAACGGTTCAGTTTATATGTAAATTGGACCGTTTTGTATGTAAAAAATATGATTTAATGTTGTTAAAATCCCCGTAAATGACCCTTCTAACAAGCATGCCACAAATGGTTATTTTTAAACAGAATAAAACGGTTACATTTCATTTTACCAGATGAAAAAAGGTCTGATAACCATACCCATATCAACTTTCCAAGAATAGGATGGTATTAAGTGCTTAATGTATGACAACTATGTTAAACTGAATATGGAATGCGATACTCCTTTTTAAAGGAAGATACGTGATGTTGAAGTGATTTAAAAGGAGCGTATGATAATGAGTATGATTCAAGATAAGAACCTAACAGATATAACGATTGAAGACCTCATGATTTCATCAGAAAAGGTAGCACATGTACAGTTGAATAATCCTTTGGAGCATGCTTTACTCGTATTGGTAAAGTCAGGCTATTCTGCTGTACCAGTGCTAGATGCACAGTATAAATTAGTTGGAACGATTGGTAAAACCGTAATTCTGAATCAAATCCTTGGGTTGGAGCGATTCGAAATTGAAAAATTATCAGATATGCAGGTTAAACAAATCATGCGTACAGATATACCAGTCGTGTCAAAGGAAAATACTTTTATGGAAGGTTTAAACGCGATTATAGATTATCCATTTGTATGTGTAGCAGATGCGGACATGTATTTTGATGGCATTTTAACAAGAAGGGCAATACTGAAACATTTACGAAGAGACTATTATTCAACTAAAAATAATACCATCCAATAAAAAGTATGCTTGCTTCAATATGAACAGGTTCATAGCAAAAAGGTTTATTTAAACATCCTTGACAGATAGCCAAGGGTGTTTTTCTTAACATGAATAAGATAGAATATTCCAACCAGGAAATAAGAATAAGATTTGGCTTTGATTCGTAAAGTCGAATTTCAGTATGCTGCAAGATTTTCCAGAAACAGTAAATCTGATTTAGATTAGAAAAGTGATGGGATGAAAGATGGAAACAATTGAAATGAAACATAATAAACGAAAGCGACCGCTTATTTTAGCATCTGTTGTTATTGGAATGTTTTTAGCTGCAATCGAGGCAACGATTGTTGCGACAGCTATGCCGAGTATTGCCGCAGATTTAGGCGGTTTTTCGATGTATAGCTGGGTGTTTTCTGCCTATCTTTTAACGAATGCAGCAACTGTACTTATATTCGGCAAGCTTTCAGATATATATGGACGCAAACCTATCTATGTTATTGGTGTGATTGTGTTTTTGACAGGATCCACATTATCTGGCTTCAGTACGTCCATGATCATGTTAATAGCTGCACGTGTAATTCAAGGTATTGGTGCCGGCGCATTAATGCCAATGGCTTCAACCATTGTGGGAGATATTTACAATAAGGAAGAACGGGCAAAGATCCAAGGCTACCTCTCTAGTGTATGGGGAATTTCTGCAGTATCTGGACCATTGCTCGGCGGCTTTTTTGTTGATTTTTTAAGCTGGCGTTACGTATTTTGGATGAATATTCCATTGGGGATTATTGCTATGCTCGGAATTATCTTCTTTCTACATGAAAATGTGGAAAAAGAAAAACAAGCCATTGATTATGGCGGTGCTATTTGGATGATGGTAGCTGTTAGTTCTCTCATGTTTGTCTTGGTTGAGGGAGGAGTTGGCTTTGCTTGGAATTCATCACTTATTGTGATGTTATTGATCATTGCCGCTACAGCTTTTATATGTTTTGTTTGGCAGGAGAGACGTGCAACAGATCCAATGCTTCCGTTTGCGCTTTGGAAATATCGATTAATCAGTATGGCTAACTTAGCATCGCTAACAGCGGGTATGATCATGATTGGGGTATCCAGCTATTTACCTGCATTTGTTCAAGGAGTTATGGGGCAATCTGCTACCATTGCAGGTTTTACGCTGACCGCCATGTCGATTGGCTGGCCGTTATCTTCTGTTGTTGCTGGTAGATTATTGCTTGTAATTGGATATCGAAAAACATCCTTGCTTGGTGGAATTTCTATGATTATTGGCGGTATCCTATTCTTCATGCTCACCCCTGAAAAAGGCCCGTTATGGGCAGGGATTGGTTCATTTTTTATTGGAGTAGGAATGGGGATGTCGAACACATCCTTTATCGTTGGAATCCAAAGTACAGTGACTTGGAAAATGCGTGGTATAGCAACAGCTTCCAATATGTTTATGCGTTCCCTTGGAAGTGCGATTGGTGCAGCATTTTTGGGCGGTCTTTTGAATAATCAAATCAAAGCATATATTCAATCAAGTAATGTGCATGCCTCTGTTAATGTGGACACGGTTAATCAGCTATTGGATCCCGTCCAAAGTACTTCACTTTCAAAGGATACGATGGAGGTGCTTCAAGCAGGTTTAACATCTGGCCTCCATATCGTTTATCTTGGGTTATTGGTACTTGCTATCATCACCTTTATCCTAATCGCTTTCATGCCAAAAAACGAATGATTCATTCCTATTCGGATATCCTAAACTTGTAAGCAAGTATTAAAGGAGGCACGGATTATGGCAAAAATTGGTGTGGAGCCAACATTGACTGCAGTTAAGGAAACCCTCGCAGAAATGGGGCATGAAGTGATTGATCTTTATTCCGAATCAGATGCTCAAGGCTGTGATTGCTGTATCATTTCTGGAATGGATAAAGATATGATGGGTATATCTGATGTTTACACAGAAGGATTTGTTATTAATGCTGAAGGCGCAAACGCAGCACAAGTTGCACAACTTGCGAATGAAAAATTGAGCTAAGAACGGAAGCTCCTTTACATGACGTAGGGGAGCTTTTCATATGTGATTCAATTAAGAAAGAGCCGAATTAAAACGATAGCACAGAATTAAATAGAACAAATGATAGCGTTTTATATTATTTTTAGAAAAATGTTTAAAATTTGAAAGCAGAAATCTTTATTAATTTGTTAAAGTATAATAATATTTAGAGATGCGAAGTAATAAAAATATGTTATGCTGTTATTTCATTAAAAAGTTAGTTCAGTCAGTGAGACAGCGCGTAGCAAATTGGAGGAATTAAAAATGTCTGAAAAATAAATCGATTACGGAAAATACAAAAGTTATTCAGTTATGCAGCAGTGGATGTGCCGTGATTGGGTGATTTAATGAATGATTGATGATGAAGCTGATGTCTGAAGGAGATGTTTGTTTCAAAAATCAGTGAATATGATTAATTTGCAATCGTTAACAATCCCTATGAAGCAAGCTGCCAGTTGTAAAAAGATTGTTTGGGGGGAAAGCTTTGGAAACATTTAAACGATTAAAGGAGTTTTATTGGCCTTATAGAAAATACTTTTTCTTATCGTTATTCTTTTTGGTATTTGTTACAGCGATTACAGTAGTTTATCCAATTATTCTACAGCTAACAATTGATGAAGTTGTGTTAAAAGGTCAAAACAATTGGATTCCGTATATTGCGATTGCCTTTTTGGCATTGATGCTTGTGAAGGGGGTTGCGACCTTTTTTCATCAGTATTTGGGAGATTTGTTTGGAATTACATCCGTATATTATATGCGAGATGCATTGTATAAAAAACTGCAGATTCTATCCTTTAAATACTATGATAATGCGAAAACAGGAGATATTATGTCGCGATTAACGGCTGATGTGGAAGGATTTCGTTTCTTCCTATCGTTCGGCTTTGCTGAATTAATTCGCATCGTTTTGTTAATTGGTTTTAGTCTTAGTGTCATGTTTTATTATTCGGTTCCACTCACGATTGTGACAATGGCGGCCATGCCATTTTTAGCAGTAGTGGTCTTTCGATTTGACAAACGTGTACATCCAGGGTTTCAAGGAATCCGAAAGTCCCTTGGTAATTTAAATACCCGTGTACAGGAAAATATTAGTGGGATGCACACCGTTAAATCATTATCACGGGAAGATTTTGAGATTGGGAGATTTTCTTCGAGTAATGATAATTATCGTCAAAACTATGTATCTACTGCACATATTTGGGCAAAGTTCTTTCCACTAATGGAGTTTATCGGAAATATCTGCGCGGTTGCGTTGCTTGCATTTGGAGGTTATCTCGTTATTTCAGATACGATTGGCCTTGGTGAATTGGTCGCCTTTTTCAGCTTGGTATGGTATATCCTAGGCCCTTTGATGAATCTGGGTTTCGTTGTCAACCAGTTTTCACAAGCGAAGGCATCAGGAGAGCGTTTAAATGAAATTTTAGATGCTAAGGAAGACATTGTTGAAAAAGAAAATGCCATCGATGTTCCCATTCAGGGGCATGTTTCATTTGAAAATGTCACACTAACTTATATTGAAGACGATGATGAAGCATTAAAAAATATTTCATTTGATGCGCCACCTGGCAAGGTAATTGGATTAATTGGTGCTACTGGATCAGGGAAAACGAGCATTACCCAATTGATTACTAGATTCTATGAACCGGAAAGCGGTGCTGTGCTTGTCGATGATCATCCGGTAGCAGATTACAAGCTGTCAACACTTCGAAAACATATCGGGTTTGTTCTGCAGGAATCCTTTCTTTTTTCTACGTCGATACGGGAAAATATAGCCTATGGGAACCCGGATATATCTGATGAGCAAGTGATAGATGCTGCAAAACGTGCACAAGCACATGATTTTATCATGGAAATGCCTAATGGTTACGATACAATGCTTGGTGAGCGAGGTATGGGATTATCCGGCGGCCAGAAGCAGCGGATTGCTATAGCAAGGGCGATTTGTATTAATCCAAGTATCCTCGTTTTGGACGATGCAACGTCAGCAGTAGATATGGAAACAGAATTCAAAATACAGAAGGCATTGCGTGAAGTGATGAAAGGCAGGACATCATTTATTATTGCACATCGAATTTCATCCTTGAAGCATGCAGATGAAATCTTGGTGTTAGACCAAGGAGAAATAGTGGAACGTGGTACACATGACTTTCTGATGAATAATAAAGGGCCATATCAACGTATCTATGACATTCAATATCAAGATCGTGATGCAATCTTAAATGTGACGCATTAAAGGGGGGATATCATGAGCAAAAGAGGAATAGGAAATACACCAAAAAGACACTTAAATCGTTTTTATTATACAATCGACCAATCGATTGAAAAGCCTTTTAATTGGAAACAAATTTGGCGATTACTCGTTTATGTGAAACCATACTCAAAAAACTATTTGCCAGGTGCATTATTGGCCATGTTGGTATCAACTGCTGTTCGGTTAATTGTCCCAATTTTGATTGGTAAAGTAGCCATTGATGTAGCAATAGCCAAAAAAGATACTTCATTACTCACTTATTTGGTGCTCATTATCGGTGTCTTATATTTAATTAATTATGTTGGAAATATATTGCGTATTAAATGGGTTAATATTCTTGGACAAAATGTTATTTATGACTTGCGTCAGCATTTATTTTCCCATGTACAACGCTTGTCCCATGGCTTTTTTGATTCGCGGTCAGCAGGTTCAATTCTTGTCCGCATTATGAATGATATCAATTCGCTTCAAGAGCTATTTACAAACGGAATTATTAACGTGCTCATGGATATAATCACGTTGGCAGGTATTATCGTAATTTTATTCGTGCTTAGTCCAAAGCTTGCTTTGGCAATTATGGTAGTACTTCCGTTAATGTTTTATATTTCAACGAAGTTAAGAAGAAATATCAGACGTTCCTGGCAGCATGTTCGAATTCAACAATCACGGCTTAATTCTCATTTAAACGAGAGTATTCAAGGGATTCGTATTACCCAATCCTTTACACAGGAAAAAGAAAATACAGAGTTTTTCAATGGGATTAACGAAGATAACTATGAAAGCTGGCGTGATGCAACGAAAAAGAGTGCCATGTTCCGCCCATTGGTAGAATTATGTAATGCAATTGGAACCATTATTTTAATCACGTATGGTGCTTATCTCATAATTCAAGGACCAGCAAATGGTGGAATTGAAATTGGTACCTTTGTATCGTTTGCGTTCTTCTTAGGGATGTTTTGGGAACCAATCTCAAGATTGGGACAAATGTACAATCAACTTCTCATGGCCATGGCGGCATCAGAACGGATTTTTGAATTTTTGGATGAACAGCCGAACGTTGCAGAATCGAAGGATCCTTATGTATTTGATGAAATGAAAGGCAGAATTGAATTTGATCGTGTCCAGTTCTCCTATGATGAGGAGCGTATTGCACTTCATGAAATTTCATTAACCATTAAGGAAGGACAGACAATCGCATTAGTAGGGCATACAGGAAGTGGTAAATCTACAATTGCCAACCTGATCAGTCGATTCTATGATCCATCTGCCGGTAGTGTAAAGGTAGATGGCCATGATTTACGTGACGTTTCACTGAATAGCTTGCGTCAAAAAATAAGTGTCGTACTACAGGATACATTTATTTTCTCTGGTACGATTATGGAGAATATCCGTTTTGGCCGACCAAATGCTACAGATGAAGAAGTCATTTCAGCTGCTAAAACAGTTGGTGCAGACGACTTTATTAAACGATTATCAAATGGTTATCAAACAGAAGTAGAGGAGCGGGGAAATATCTTATCAGCAGGGGAAAGACAATTACTTTCCTTCGCTCGAGCTTTACTCGCCAATCCAAGTATTTTAATTTTGGATGAAGCAACAGCAAGCATTGATACAGAAACAGAAGTTAAGATCCAGCAGGCATTAAATAAGCTGTTGAAGGGTAGAACAGCCATTATTATTGCTCACCGGTTATCCACAATCCGTGAATCAGATAATATTTACGTGTTGGAACAAGGAAGAGTATTAGAAAATGGAAATCATGAGGAATTAATGAAGCAAAAAGGCGAATATTTTGGTTTGGTAAAATCACAATTTCAAATGCTAGATGCAATGTAACTAAAAGACTGCACCCGATGTTAGGTAAAGGGTGCAGTCTTTTTTTCTGTGCGTGCCGATTATAAATGATGGGACCGACTTTTGGGCAACGCTGGCATACTTCTCGCTGTAGCAAAGGGGATTGTGAGTCGTGAATACGTAATAACTCGTTTGATCCGCTATAAAACTTTACAATACGATAGGCCTGAAGATTCCGCTATAAATACGTGACTCAATCATTGCATGAGCATACGTACAAGTCCCCGTAAAAGTATGATACACTGTTTTTATATTATCTTTTGGAGGAACAATTATGAAAAGAGAGTTTGCAGTAATCGGACTAGGACGTTTTGGGGGAAGTATATGTCGAGAGCTTAGCATGGAAGGAATGGAGGTTCTTGTCATTGACAAGGACGAAGATAAAATCAATGAATTTAAAAACATTGCTTCCCATGCAGTAATTGCTGATTCAACCGATGAAGCAACGCTAAAGGAACTAGGTATTAAAAATATCGACCATGTGATTGTTGCAATTGGTGATAATATTCAAGCAAGTATTTTAACCACTGTGGTGCTATCTGAATTAGGGATTAAAACGATTACGGTTAAAGCTCAAAATGATTATCATGAGAAAATATTGCGTAAAATCGGTGTTTCCCGTGTGGTTCATCCAGAACGAGATATGGGAAAACGGATTGCACATAATATTATTTCAAATAATATATTGGACTATCTGGAACTATCGGATGATCATAGTATTGTAGAGGTAAAAGCGGGTAAAAAAATGCTTGGAAAATCATTAATTGACCTGGATATTCGAGCAAGATTTGGTTGTAACGTTGTTGCCATTAAGCAGGGGAAGGATATCAATGTATCCCCAAGTGCAGAAGACACACTTGAAGAAGATGATGTATTGATTGTCATTGGCGCGGATCGTGATATTTCACGTTTTGAGAAATATTTGGTTATTGATGATTGAGCTTATAATTAGCGTAAGGAACAGAGTGGATAAGAAAAGCCCCATTTCCCCAACTTAAACATGTTGGGAAAATGGGGTTATTTTATGATGCTGCTTCGCCCACCAGGATGTGTTCCTAGCCTGTAAGAACGTTTGTGCTTTTGGCCTTTACACTTCCATAATAATTGGAAGCACCATTGGTCTGCGTTTTGTTTTCTCATAAAGGAATGGGGCAATGGTATCGGTAATTTCATTTTTAATTTCGGACCATTGCGTTGTTTTTCTTTCCATCACTTTATTTAAATGCTTCGAAACGAGCTTCTGAGCTTCATTAATAAGATCCTCAGATTCACGCATATATACGAAACCACGAGAAATAATGTCTGGTCCAGCAGCAATTTTGAAGTCCTTCATATTAATGCTGACAACGACAATGACAAGACCTTCCTCTGATAAAATACGACGGTCTCTTAATACAATGTTACCGATATCTCCAATACCGCTTCCATCAACATAAATAGAACCAGATGGAATTTTCCCAGCAACTAGTGCGTTATCCTTGCCTAATGCAAGTACATCACCATTATCCATAACAAAAGTATGGTCTAAATCAATATCGCATAATGCTGCAAGCTTGGTATGCTCTTTTAACATTCTATATTCACCATGGATTGGCATAAAGAATTTTGGCTGAATTAAGCGCAGCATTAGCTTTTGCTCTTCTTGACTACCATGACCAGAAGTGTGGATGTCATTTAATTTACCATGAATAACATCAGCACCTGCACGGTATAGTTTGTTAATTGTACGACTTACACTTACCGTATTTCCCGGAATTGGTGAAGATGAAAATACGACTGTATCTCCAGGAATAATTTGAATTTGACGGTGTGTTCCATTCGCAATTCTGGATAGAGCTGCCATCGGCTCACCCTGTGAACCAGTACAAAGGATGGTTACTTCATTCGCTGGTAAACGGTTTAATTGATTGGCATCTATAAAGGTATCTTTTGGTGCCTGGATATACCCTAATTCTTGACCAAGTGTTATAGCAGATTCCATACTGCGTCCAAATACTGCTATTTTACGATTCGTTTCAACCGCTGCTTCCACAACCTGCTGTAAACGATAAATATTGGAGGCAAAAGTTGCAAAGATAAGTCGTCCGTCTACCCGGCTAAAGATATCTTTAATATTGCCACCAACTACTTTTTCAGAAAGAGTGAAGCCCGGAACCTCACTATTTGTACTATCTGATAAAAGACAAAGGACCCCTTCTTTGCCGATTTCGGCCATTTTAGCGATATCTGCTGGCTCACCAACTGGTGTAAAGTCGAATTTAAAGTCTCCCGTATGAACGATATTACCAGGAGGTGTTTTAACGACAACTCCATAAGAATCAGGGATACTATGCGTTGTCCGGAAAAAGCTAACGGATGTTTTACGGAACTTAATAATATCGTCTTCCTGAATTGGGATTAATTTTGCAGTACGTAATAGGCCATGCTCTTCCAATTTATTGCGAATAAGGCCAAGTGCCAGTTTACCAGCATAAATAGGTACGTTGATTTCACGAAGAAGATAAGGAATTCCACCGATATGGTCTTCGTGGCCGTGTGTAATAATTAATCCTTTTATTTTATCTTGATTTTGAATTAAATACGTATAGTCCGGTATGACGTAATCAATACCTAAAAGCTCGTCCTCAGGAAATTTGATACCCGCATCAATGATAATTATTTCATCCTGAAATTGAACAGCATACGTATTTTTACCGATTTCGCCTAGTCCACCCAATGCGAAAACAGCAGTTTGGTCATTTTTAACAAATTTCATGACTTATTGATTCTCCACTCTAAAATGTTCTGATTGTTGTTCGTAAGCTAGATGAGCATCGTCTAGTGGGTGGATAAATTCGATGTTGTAATTACGATCACTTAACATTCTTCGTACTTCTCTGTCAGATTCTGCCTCTACATACAAGCTTTTTGTCCGCTCTCGCACAGGGATCTCGTCTGAATATTCTTGATATAAAACTTTGAAAATCATTCCATCTCTCCTAACACATATCTTTTTTAGTATATTTCCATATATGAATTGTTTGGATTTTACGAACCTTTCATCCGGGAAAATTATGAAGGTAAATGAAAAATCCATCCATTTCTAATAGACGTATAAATTTGGGAATGGTCTGGTCGATCCGTCGTTATTTGCATTTCACGGACATGTCTCGTCTTAGCTATTATTCAAAATAGCCAACATGAAAAAACGTCAAAAGGATTCCGTTTGAACACAAAACAAAAGAACGCCTTCCGTTGTTATCATAACCACGGTATGACGTGGAAAATGCCACTACTTATACAATATCCCGTCCATTGCATAAGCACCCTCATCATGGGGAAAAACTAAAACATATTACTGACCAGCTGAATATATATATCTATTCCTTATATTCATTCCGAATCTCGTTACTTGTCTTTATATGTCGTAGGTACCCGTCCTTGGCCTAAAAAGTCTTTCCAGCGTTTTTTCAGCTTTTCTTTTAGGCGTTTCAACATGAGGATACACATCTCCTTTCGAATATATCCAGAAAAGCAAAAAACGTTCTACCGATCCAATCCCTCTTATTTACATTATAGTATGATTTACTGGATTTTGGAATAAAAACAACCTAAATTGATGATTTTATTTTTTAATGGTAGGTAAGCAATGAGTTTTAAAGTAGATAAAAAATATTGTGCGAGAATGAAATTTTCATTTCCTTTTGTACTTTAAAATATAATCCTATGCTCTATTTTTTGCTATATCGTATAACTTATTCAAGCAAATAAAAAATCACCTTCATTGGAGGAATCCCAATAAGGTGATATGACTAATTTTTATTCAATAACTTTCGCTTGCTCTGGTACTAAATAAGGGTTTTCCTTATTAATATGATCATAAAACATGATACCATTTAAGTGGTCAATTTCATGTTGAAATACGATAGCAGCATAGTCTCTGAGTCTTAGCTTCATTGGTTGGCCATCAGGACTCATAGCCTTCACAGTTACGCGCGCATAACGTGGAACATAGCCTTCTACAGCACGATCGACAGATAAACATCCTTCGCCCCCACCGAGATAGGCTTTTTCGACCGAATGACTGACCACTTTAGGGTTAATCAATTGGTAGCTATACAACTTTCCATGATGGTCTTCAAAATGAATGGCTACCATTCGTTTATTTATACCAAGCTGTGGAGCAGCTAATCCAACGCCCGGGCGCAGCTTATACTGTTCACAAATCTTTTCGTCTTGGCTATTTTTTAAGAACGTATGCATATCTTCTAACAATGTAAGCTCTTCTTCTGTTGGTGGTAATTTAACTTCTTCTGCTACTTCTCTTAAGGAAGGGTGCCCTTCTCTAACAATATCTTTCATCGTTAACATATAATATCACCTCAATGACTGCCAAACATATTTAATCTACCTTCATTAACGTAGTTTAACATAAAAACAAGGATAACATCATACATTTGCACTAGTACAATGAAAAAGTAATACACAGTGAGATATAATATATGATATACTTGTAAACATGAAAAAATGAATGTTACATAGTATGGACGAATGAAGGGGGAAGAGCGGAAATATGCGAAAATTAGCGATTGTATTTTTTGCCACCGGTTTGCTAATGTTTTTATCTGCATGTGGTGATTCTCCTTCAGATAAAATCTACGAACATCTGGAGGAATCTGTAAGTTTAGAAAAAGGATTTGGTGAGCAGCAAGAACCGATAACGGAGCTGGAACAACAAGAACAGGAATTGTACAGTGAAATTATTGATTTGAAAATGGACGAGTTTGATAAAATCAAAAAGCTTTCCCAAGAGGCTCTAAAGCTTATTGACCAACGTGCTGAAAAACTCTCCTTGGAAAAAGAAAGTATTGACCAGGCGAAGGAAGAGTTTCTGAAAACAGAATCCTTCATTGCGGAGCTTGAAGATGATGCTGCTAAGAAAAAAGCAACAGAAATGTATGATAAAATGGTCGAACGATTTGATGTGTATGACAAGCTTTACCAAAATTATGAAGCATCTATAAAACTGGAGAAAAAACTTTATGAAACTTTTCAGCAAGAAGATGTAGAACAAGATGAATTAAAGACACAGCTAGATGCGATAAATGAAAGCTATGAAAAGATTCTAAAAGGTAATGATCAGTTTAATGAGACGACTGAGGAATTCAATGATCTGAAAAAAGAATTCTATGAAGCAGCTGAAATTGACGTCGTTTATAATAATGATGAAGGTGATAAGCAATCACCAAAAAAAGATGATGCCGAAAAAGATAAAGAGTAAGTATCCAGCGTAAAGCATGCTGTTGTTTCATATGAAAAACGGACAATATAATGGAGTCGTAGTAGATCGACTGTTTCCTTGGATAAGGAAACTGCAATTGCTACATACCTCCATCGTATATTGTCCGTTTTTTTATTAGCAATGAAATACAGGCTGCCTTAAGTGGAAAGAAGGAAGAAAGTTAGCTCATATTTAAAGCAATTATGGAAAAAATATTTCAAAGTATGATTATATCAGCCTGAATTATCCCATCTCAAAGGCAGAGACATGGTTTTTAATCACGTTCAAAATGACTGTATGCAGCTTTTGAACTAATACAGATTTGTTTTTTAATTATAACAGATTGTTTTATTTTATATGGTGTCAAAAGGCGGTATCAGGATACTCTCAATAAAATGTATGAAATATAATGCAAAGTAGTTGACCAATTTGAAGTTTATAGGCTAAAATTAATGATGGATTGAAACTTGTATCAATAACTTTTACAAAAGTAATGTAACAGTTTTTGTTTTTCATTTGATGCGATTAAATGAAAACAATAAAGGGTACATGAACGTTAGATGGAAATTGGTACAAAAGATTTATTTTGGGCAAGGTAAATAAATACCAATAAAATATATGCTGAAAGGTAGAGGTGATCTGTTTTGAAACTCGTATTGGAAAATGTTGAAAACCAGTTCGAAGTGTTCCAGATTCTGAACGAAGATGGAAAGTTAGTCAATGAAAAGGATATGCCGGATCTATCGGATGAGGAATTACAGGAATTAATGAAGCGTATGGTGTATACACGAATTCTCGACCAACGTTCTATTGCCCTGAACCGTCAAGGTCGTTTAGGTTTCTATGCTCCAACTGCTGGTCAGGAAGCATCCCAGCTTGGAAGTCATTTTGCTTTAGAAAAAGAGGACTTTATTTTACCAGGGTACCGCGATGTACCACAATTAATTTGGCATGGTTTACCACTGTATCAAGCATTTCTATTTTCAAAAGGTCATTTTCATGGTAACCAAATGCCGGAAGGAGTACATGCATTAAGCCCACAGATTATCATTGGTGCTCAATATGTACAAGCAGCTGGTGTTGGCTTAGGTATGAAAATGCGTGGAAAGAAAGCAGTAGCTATTACGTATACAGGTGATGGTGGTACGTCACAAGGAGATTTCTATGAAGGAATTAACTTTGCTGGTGCATACCAAGCAAATTGTATTTTCATTGTTCAAAACAATGGTTTCGCCATTTCTGTACCTCGTGACAAGCAAACAAAAGCTAAAACTTTAGCTCAAAAAGCAGTTGCAGCTGGTATTGAAGGAATTCAAGTAGATGGTATGGACGTTCTTGCTGTTTATGCAGCAACGAAGAAAGCGCGCGAACGTGCTATTAATGGTGATGGACCAATGTTAATTGAAACACTTACTTATCGTTATGGTCCACATACTATGGCTGGGGATGACCCAACTCGTTACCGTACGTCTGAAATGGATTCGGAGTGGGAGAAAAAAGATCCACTCGTACGTTTCCGTAAATTCTTGGAATCCAAAAAATTATGGACTGAGGAAGACGAAAATAAAGTGATCGAACAAGCGAAAGAAGATATTCGCGATGCAATTAAAAAAGCTGATTCTTATCCAAAACAAAAGGTTACAGAATTAATCGGCAATATGTATGATAAACTTCCTGCCAATTTGGAAGAGCAAATGGAAGAATATAAAGCAAAGGAGTCGAAGTAAATCATGGCTCAAATGACAATGATTCAAGCAATTACAGACGCATTACGGACAGAATTGAAAAACGATGATAATGTACTTGTGTTTGGTGAAGACGTAGGTAAAAACGGTGGTGTGTTCCGCGCAACAGAAGGACTACAAAAAGAATTCGGTGAAGAGCGCGTATTTGATACACCACTAGCTGAATCAGGAATTGGTGGACTTTCCATTGGTCTTGCACTTCAAGGCTATCGACCTGTTCCAGAAATCCAATTCTTTGGTTTTGTATATGAGGTAATTGACTCTATTAGTGGTCAAATGGCTCGTATGCGCTATCGTCATGGTGGACATCATTCTTCAGCAATCACAGTGCGTTCTCCATTTGGCGGCGGCGTTGCAACACCTGAATTGCACGCTGACTCTTTGGAAGGTTTGATGGCACAGCAACCAGGTCTAAAGGTAGTTATTCCATCTACACCATATGATGCAAAAGGATTGCTCATCTCTGCTATTCGAGATAATGATCCAGTTATCTACTTAGAGCATATGAAGCTTTATCGTTCTTTCCGTGGTGAAGTACCTGAAGAAGAATATACCATTGAGCTTGGAAAAGCAGATGTAAAGCGGGAAGGTAAAGACATTACATTAATTGCTTACGGTGCAATGGTGCACACTTGCCTAAAGGCTGCAGAAGAGCTTGAAAAAGATGGCATTGATGCAGAAGTTATTGATTTAATGACGATTTCACCTTTGGATATTGAAACAATCATTGAATCTGTTAAGAAAACCAATCGTGCTGTCGTAGTACAAGAAGCACAACGTCAAGCTGGTATTGCTGCACAAGTAGTTTCTGAAATTCAAGAACGAGCTATTTTACACTTAGAAGCACCAGTATTCCGCGTTACTGCACCAGATACTGTATATGCTTTTGCTGCTGCAGAGAGTGTTTGGTTGCCAAATCATAAAGATGTTATTGATAAAGTAAAACAAGCTATGGACTACTAAAATTTGCTAGACAGGAGGTCGTTAAGAATGGCATTTGTATTTAAACTTCCAGATATTGGTGAAGGAATCCACGAAGGTGAAATTGTTAAATGGTTTGTGGAAGAAGGCCAAGAGGTAAAAGAAGACGATGTATTATGTGAAGTTCAAAATGATAAAGCCGTTGTTGAAATTCCTTCTCCAGTAGAAGGAAAAGTAGAAAAAATCTTTGTAGAAGAAGGAACCGTTGCAGTTGTTGGTGATAAATTAATCTCCTTTGATGCAGAAGGCTATGAATCCGAAGATGACGACGAGGAAGAAGCAGAAGAACAGGTAGAGGAAAAAGCTTCTACAGAAGACAAAAAGCCTGCTAAAGAACAAGCTGCTTCTGAACAAGATAAAAAAGAAGAGACCCATGATGAAAATGAACGTGTTATTGCTATGCCTTCCGTTCGTAAGTATGCACGTGAAAATGATGTAGATATTCATCAAGTAACCGGATCTGGAAAGCATGGCCGTGTTGTGAAGGAAGATATCGATAAGTTCCTTAGCGGTGATCAAGCGCCAGCTGCGGAAGAAACTACAGGTAGTGCCAAAGAACAAGATACAGCTAAAGAAACAGTTGTACCTGCTGGTGAATACGCAGAAACCCGTGAGAAAATGAGCGGTATTCGTAAAGCAATTGCTAATGCAATGGTTAATTCCAAAACAAAAGCTCCACACGTAACGTTGATGGATGATATAGACGTATCAGAATTGGTTGCACATCGTAAGAAATTTAAAGAAGTTGCAGCTGCGCAAGATATCAAGCTAACCTTCTTGCCATATGTAGTGAAAGCACTTGTGTCTGCATTGAAGCAATATCCAATTCTAAATGCTTCTGTCGATGATCAAACAGAAGAAATTGTTCAAAAACATTATTATAATATTGGTATTGCAGCTGATACGGACAAGGGCCTACTTGTTCCAGTTGTAAAACAAGCTGACCGTAAGTCTATCTTTGCTATTTCAAAAGAAATAAATGAATTGGCAGATAAGGCACGAAATGGTAAACTTACACCTGATGAGATGAAGGGCGCATCTTGCACAATCACTAATATTGGTTCTGCTGGCGGACAGTGGTTTACACCAGTTATTAACTATCCAGAAGCAGCAATACTTGGCATTGGTCGTATTGCAGAAAAACCAATTGTACGTGATGGAGAAATCGTCGTTGCTCCAGTGCTTGCTTTGTCGTTAAGCTTTGACCATCGTATTGTTGACGGTGCAACAGCTCAGCTTGCTCTAAATCAAATTAAACGTTTATTGAACGATCCACAACTAATTATGATGGAGGCGTAAAAACTATGGTAGTAGGAGATTTCCCAATTGAATTAGACACACTTGTTGTAGGGGCAGGTCCTGGTGGTTATGTTGCAGCTATTCGTGCAGCACAACTAGGACAAAAGGTAACAATTGTTGAAAAAGGTGCACTTGGTGGTGTCTGCTTAAACGTAGGTTGTATTCCTTCCAAGGCATTGATTGAAGCAGGTCATCGTGTTGAGCATGCTCATGGTAGCGATGATATGGGGATTAAAACAGAAAAAGTGGAAGTTGACTTTTCCAAGGTACAAGAATGGAAAGGCAGTGTAGTTAAAAAATTAACTTCAGGTGTTGAGGGACTTCTAAAAGGTAATAAAGTGGATATTATTGCTGGTGAAGTTTACTTTGTAGATAAAAATACTGCAAAAGTAATGGACGAGAAGAAATCCCAAACGTACACTTTCAATAACTGTATTATTGCAACTGGTTCTACACCGATTGAAATACCTAGCTTTAAATTTTCTGATCGTGTGTTAGATTCAACAGGTGCATTGAACTTGAAGGAAATTCCTAAGAAGCTTGTAGTTGTTGGTGGGGGATATGTAGGAACTGAGCTTGGTTCTGCTTATGCAAACCTCGGAACAGAAGTTACAATCCTAGAAGGCGCTAAAGATATTCTAGGCGGTTTTGAAAAGCAAATGACACAGCTTGTGAAAAAACGCTTGAAGAAAAAAGGCACAGTCATTGTTACAGAAGCACTTGCTAAAGGTGTAGAGGAAAGCAAAGACGGTGTAAAAGTAACTTATGAAGCAAAAGGTAAAGAAGAAGTTGTAGAGGCTGACTATGTATTGGTAACAGTTGGTCGCCGTCCAAACACCCAAGAAATTGGTTTGGAACAGGTTGGTATTGAAGTTGATGAACGTGGCTTAATTAAAATCGACAAGCAATGCCGTACGAGCGTGGATAATATCTATGCAATCGGTGATATTGTTGCTGGACCACCTCTTGCACACAAAGCATCTTATGAAGGTAAAGTAGCTGCTGAAGCAATTAGCGGAGAAAAGGCAGAAATTGATTATATCGGTATTCCTGCTGTTGTATTCTCTGATCCTGAGCTTGCTTCTGTTGGATATACTGAAAAAGAGGCGAAAGACGCTGGATTCGATGTAAAAGTAGCGAAATTCCCATTTGCTGCAAATGGTCGTGCACTTTCTCTTGACAACACAGATGGTTTTGTCAAGTTAGTTACACGAAAAGAAGATGGGCTCATTATCGGTGGCCAAGTTGCTGGACCAAATGCTAGTGACTTGATTGGTGAGATTGGCTTGGCAATTGAAGCAGGTATGACCGCTGAAGACATTGCATTAACCATTCACGCACACCCATCTTTAGGAGAAACCATTATGGAAGGTGCCGAAGTTGCTTTAGGTACACCAATCCATATGTTGTAATGTATATAAAAACTGTCTGCATGTGGCAAATCTAACTAGATTTCGCCTCCTGCAGACAGTTTTTTTGATAAGAATATCTAGGTATATGGGAATGCGGAACTGAAGAATTATGTCATGGATTATTGTAGAATAGACTCTAAATGATTGATGATCTTCGTTTTTGTTTGCTTTCCATCCAGCTTCGTGACCGTCTCCCCATCTCTCTGAATTAATAATGCAGGGTAGGTTGTGTTCTCTAACTTCATATGTTGTTCAATTAAATCCTGTTGTTCGTTTGTGAGTTTCATATTACTTAACTGCTGCGGGTATTGCGCTTTGAGCTCTAAAAAAGCGTCCATGTATGTTTGTTTTTCATCTTTCGTTTCTTGCACATCACCATGGGATAAGAAAACAACCTCGTAATCCGCTGATTGAAATGAAATGACGTCTATATTTAAAGCCGATTCTTGGCAAGCAGCTGTGCAGATAAGAAAACAGCTCATTAAGATAGGGAAGTATATCCATTTGCTCATTGCCATGCTGTTATGGAAAGTCATTTACATACCCACTTTTCATTACAAGATATTTTTTCTCCTTACTTTGTATCCTAACAAAAATTTATTCCTCTTATCGCTATGTTATCGAAGTGTTATGAAAGTGATAATAAACTGTCGAATAACAAATGAAATTGTAGCAATGTTACATAGCAAGATAAAAGCTAGTCGGAAAGAACTGCGACATCTGTGAAGAAAGACCAAATTGGTAAGACTGATGTTAGCAAGGTCTGACAATATATTGGGAGGATTTTATGACTAGAAATGCGTTAGAAATAATGATTAATGGTGGGGATGCTTGTGAAGAAGATATGATTGTACGCAGGAATAATCAAAACAGGAGAGGCATACTAGCCTCTCCTGTTTGTTTTACGACTATCACGAAGTTCAATGGCCCTTGCTTCCTCTTTAAATGCTTTCATCAGTGATATGACCACCATAATCATAATGAATGAAAATGGAAAAGCAATAATGATGGATGCTGTTTGTAACGCATTCAGACCACCCTGCCAAAGTAATACAGCAGCTGCACCGGACTGGATGAGGCCCCAAACAATTTTTACCCGATTTGCCGGGTAAAGACTGCCGCCAGTTGTCTGCATGCCGAGCACAAACGTTGCAGAGTCAGCTGAGGTGATGAAGAAAGTACTGATTAATAAGATCGCAATGACAGACATAATGGTTCCAAGTGGAAATTGTTCCAGTACTGCAAATAACGCCGTTTCTTCTCCCAAATCATTTACATATTCAACGATGTTTGCTCCACTAAAAAACTCTAAATTAATTGCTGTTCCACCAAAGACACTAAACCACAATGCACCAAAGAGGGTTGGGACAAGAAGTACTCCGGAAACAAATTCTTTGATGGTACGTCCACGGGATACCCGTGCAATAAATGTACCAACGAATGGTGCCCAAGCGATCCACCATGCCCAATAAAATATCGTCCAATTTTTTATCCAATCGCTATTGGCTTCATTGAAAGGGGTCATACGTAGACTCATGCTTGGCAGATTTTGAATGTAAGTTCCAATCGTAGTTGTAAAAAATTTCATTATAAAAATAGTAGGACCTACAAATAGTAGAAACAGCATTAATAAAACGGCTAATACGATATTGGTATTACTTAAATATTTAATTCCTTTATTTAAGCCTGTCACCGCTGATGTTAAGTATAAAACTGTTACGACAGCAATGATAATTAATTCAATTAGGAATGATTGCTTCACATCATAAACAAAAGATAAACCGCCACTTATTTGAATGGCCCCAAACCCGAGGGATGTGGCGACTCCAAATACAGTAGCAAATACAGCAATACAGTCAATAAAGGTTCCTAAAGGGCCACGAACACGCTCACCAAGCAATGGCTCGAGGATGGCACTAATAAGACCAGGAGCCTTTTTTCTAAATTTAAAAAACGCCAATGCCAATGCTAGTATGGCATAAATTGCCCAGGGATGAAGTCCCCAATGAAAAAAACTATATTGAAGCGCAGTTTTCGCTGTTTCTGCAGTAGCAGGGTCTCCAAATGGTGGATTGTGAAAATGAGAAATCGGCTCAGCGACACCCCAAAATACAAGACCAATCCCCATACCTGCACTAAATAACATGGCAAACCAGGTGATATAACTGTATTCAGGCTCATCATTGGGTTTACCAAGTTTGATATTTCCGTATCTGGAAAATATCAAATAGATGGCAAAAACAAGAAATGCTGTTGCACTCAGTAAATAGAACCAACCAAAGTTATCCACAAGGAAATCTTGTATGTTTCCCGTGATATTATCTAAATTCCAATACGGTAAAACGGTGTCTGGGATAATACCCCAAATGATAAATAAGATTGCAATTACTGCAGAGATGTAAAAAACATTTGTAATTCTACTCATAGACAGCTTCCTTTCCTACATAAACCTATGATGAACGGATCTGCGAAATAAAGCATTCCTGTTATTTTTCCTCATTAAAATAAACTTATACTACAGAACCGTTACTTCATTTCGTTTCCCTATTTGTCTTATTTGTAAACAGGTCATCCAAGTTATGGTAGGTGAACAAAGAAGACACTTGTTGTTTCGTAAAATAAGTGTTTATAATGGAAGTTAGAAATTTATTTCGTTTGCAACAGGGGGATGACTATGAAGATTTGGAAACAATTGATACTATGTACAGCATTACTGGTTTTTATTACGGCATGTAGTTCTTCTACAGATGAGCAAGGACAAGCACCAGACAATGGAGATAAACAGGATAACACGGAGCAACCGGAAAAAGATGATGACGAACAGAATGATGAGCAACAAAATGATGGTACAACAGATGAACAAGAGGACCCAGAAGGTGAAGACGCAGCTGATTCAGATTCAGATGCCGAACGAGAGGCTCCATCCTATTATGTGTCAGATAGCTGGTATATTAAACCTCTGGATGATGATACAAATGCGAAAGTAGTCCTACTTACAATTGATGATGCACCAGACAAACATGCATTAGAAATGGCTAAAACATTAAAGAAGCTTGACGCGAAAGCAATCTTTTTTGTGAACGGACATTTTTTAACGACACCAGAGAAGAAAGAACAACTGAAAGAAATTCATGATATGGGATTTATGATTGGTAACCATACAGCTACACATGGATTTTTACCAAATTTATCAGATGCGGAACAAAAAGAGGAAATCATATCTGTAAATGAACAAGTGGAAGAGATAATTGGCGAGAAGCCGTTATTTTTCAGGGCTCCAAATGGTGCGAACACCGATTATTCCAAAGAATTGGCAGATCAAGAAGATATGATTCTAATGAATTGGTCTTATGGCTATGACTGGGAGAAGGATTATCAGACAAAAGAGGCCATTACGGATATCATGATTCATGCTCCACAGCTTGGTGATGGTGCGAATCTTTTAATGCATGACAGAACATGGACTTCAGAAGCGTTGGAGGATATTGTTACTGGGTTAAGAGATCAAGGCTATGAAATATTGGATCCCGAAAAGATTGAAACAAAATTGGATGAATAAAATGAAGGCTTGAATATATTGTACATGAATTAAACTGGCATATTTTCCAATTTATAATGTACATATATATTCAGGCCTTTTATTATTGAGTTTGTGTAATATATATAGTAAATTTGCTATATTGTATAATATATTTAGTTATAATGTTATACAAATAATGCTTGCATCTTCTAATATGTCATCATATAATAAGGAATAAGAAATGAAATGACAAAAGGAGATGAATATAGTGGGTACCATCGTATGCCAAGATTGTCAGGAAGTAATCGAGCATTACGAGGAAGAAAAGGTAACAACATTATATGGTCGCTGCCCTTCTTGTGAATAATACAATGGAAACGCAAGGCTATACGTGAAAATCGCGTATAGCCTTATTCTATTTATGAAGTAACATACTTTATTGGGCACATAGAAAAGTGCGTGGTAAACTACAGATAGAAATGACGGATAAGGAGTAATGCCATGAATTGGAAAACAAGAATTACAGATTTATTAAATATTACCTATCCCATTATTCAAGGTGGATTAGCCCATTTGGCATATGCTGATTTGGCAGCAGCCGTTTCTAATGCAGGCGGTCTTGGACAGATAACAGCGATGAGTCTTCCGAATCCGGAAGCACTTCAGAAAGAAATCCAGAAGGTTAAACAAATGACGGATCGTCCTTTTGGTGTGAATTTTGCGATTGGTCAACACGGTCGTCTATATGAGCAAATGGTTGAGGTTGCAATTGCCGAAAAGGTACCAGCGATTTCTGTAACTGGAGGCAATCCAAAGGGTGTTCTGGATATGGTAAAAGAACATCCAATAAAAAAGCTGGTATTAGTTGCTGCTAGGAGACAAGCGGAAAAAGCAGAAAAGCTTGGGGCAGATGCAGTTATGGTTGTAGGGCAGGAAGGTGGCGGACATTTGGGAAGAGCGGATACAGGTACGATTGTTTTAACGCCACAGGTCGCTGATCATGTATCTATTCCAGTAGTTGCTTCTGGTGGTATTATCGATGGAAAGGGGCTAATGGCTGCACTTTCACTTGGTGCAGAAGGAGTGGAACTTGGAACTCGTTTTATTGCAACAAAAGAGTGTGTGCATGCCCATGAAACGTATAAACAAGCTATATTAGATGCAGATGAGCATGCTACAGTCATTATCAAAAAAACCTTAGGTACACCCGCAAGAGCTTTGAGAAATAGTTGGACCGATCAAATACTTCAGCTGGAGGCAGAGGGGAAAGCCTTTGAAGAACTACGTGAATATATTGATGGACATGCAAATAAACAGTATATTCACAAAGGGAATGCAGATTCAGGCTTTGGCTGGGCAGGGCAAGGCGCAGCTGGAATTCAAGATATTCCTTCTGTACAAGATCTTATCCATTCCATGATTAGTGAAGCAGAAGAAATTCGAAATAAATGGTCTTTATGAGGTGATATTGTGAATTATTCATACCCAATAGATGCATCTTGGACAAAACAGGAAGTGATTGATATGGTTCGTTTTTTCAGTCTGATTGAAACAGCTTATGAAAATCGCGTGGAACGCAATAGCTTATTACAAGCTTATCGTCGATTGAAGGAAATCGTACCAGGAAAAAGTGAAGAGAAACAACTATTTAATGCATTTGAACAAGAATCCGGCTATTCAAGCTACCATACGATAAAAAAGGCTAGAAACACAGAACAGCAGTATATATCGATGTGAATATACATGTAAAACGGGACCTATTTTTTTCGGTCCCGTTTATCAAAATTTACATTTGAGCATTATTGGTTTCTTACCTGCATAGCCTGTTGATAAAGTGGGATGAGTGTATGGAACGTATCCTTGATGGTTTCCATTAATAATTCACCGTTTTTCGTTCTCTTATCATCTGATTGGAGATGACGTCCAATTAGAAATTCAGCCTTTTTTACGTCACGAAAACGTATGAAGTGCTTTTCCGCCAAGTCGCCAATTGAAATGGAGTCTTTTTTCATATGATCCAAAGAAACGACGAAATCCTCAGGTAATTGTTTTAATTGATTGATATCCTTTAAATATGATGCTGCAATCTTTTCTTTTCCATCCAATTCATAGATGAGGGCTAACCAGATGAAAAGATGGTCATCAAACAACCCTACTTGAAAATGTGGGTGCTTTTTATAGCCACGTTTATTATCAGCAATTGCAAGCCATGTATCATTCGGCGGATTAACCGTTCTTCTGGCATGCTTCGCTATATGTAAATAAACCTCATTACCTAAATGAGCAGATAAATCATCTACTAATTCATTACCAATTGCTTGAAACTTTGGCTGAATTCTTTCTTGAATGGCTGTCATTCTAGCCTCTAAGCCATCAATAAGAAATGTATCGAAATCTTTTTGACTAAATCCTTTCATGTTTAACCGACCTTTCCATCATTGCTTATCATGCATACTCTTTTATTATTCGATATGTACACCCCACTCGTCAAGCAGAGCGATTGTAATTTTTGGTTTAAAATAATGATTATTTGGGTATCGTATGTAAATAAATCAGTAACATTAGAAACAGGCTGAACGAAAAACATACATCAACATAAACTAATGGTAAAAGGTAATGGCAAAAGGAAGTTGGAAGCGAATTGTCTATAAAATTTACCGTAAAGGGTGTGTAGTAAATGAAATATGTGATGGAGGCACTTAGACAAAAAGAATTGCAGGAAAAGCTTCCTGTTATTCGTATGGAAATCGACTATGAGTTATTAACCCTATATGATGCACTGCAGGAGAATGACACGGTTATGATTATTAAGACAAAGGAACGCTTGGAAGGACTAAGAAAGCAGTTAATAAAAATTGATGCGGAATAAACAGGAATGATCTCGGTATCCATTTAATTGCTTATGCAATTAAAGAACATGCTCGAGGTCATTTATTATTTTTTTCTCCTCTCATTTGATACGATAGATAGGAAGTGGATACATATTAATTGGAGGAACGAAGATGAATACAAGTAGCAGAAATGAGCTTTTTCAACAAGCGAAGCAATGGGTACTTGAAGCAGGTGCCAATATCCGTACCCAAATGATTCAACCAATGGAAATTGATACAAAATCAAATGCAAATGATCTAGTGACTTCAGTAGATAAGAAAACAGAACAGTTTTTTGTAGAACGTATTCATCAACATTATCCGGATCACCAGTTATTGGGAGAAGAAGGGTATGGAGATGATGTAAAAGAGCTTACGGGTGTCACCTGGATTATTGATCCGATTGACGGAACAATGAATTTCGTACATCAAAAAAGAAATTTTGCTATATCGGTTGGTATTTATCAGGATGCGGTTGGGGAAATTGGTCTCATATATGATGTGATGAATGATGTATTGTATCATGCTTTAAGAGATGAAGGTGCGTACCGTAATGGAGAGAAACTTCCACAGTTAAAACCCGATGTAACCTTGGAAACAACGGTGCTTGGAATGAACCACTACATGCTGTGCCCGAATCGCTTATTGGATGAGCAAGTAATGCACCAGCTCGTCAAGAAAATTAGAGGTGTAAGAACCTATGGGTCAGCCGCAATTGAGTTCGCTTATGTAGCGGAAGGCATTTTAGATGGATATGCAGTAATGCGATTATCACCATGGGATTTCGCAGCTGGCATGATTATCGTACATGAGGTAGGGGGCTTAACCACTAATCTCACAGGAAATGCGGTGGATATGTTGCAAAGTGGTTCTATACTTGTCAGTCATCCGAATATTCATCAACAGCTAATTGAAGAATATTTTATCAAAGCAAAAAAGTGACCCTTTTATATTGGAGTCACTTTTTCTTTTTTAAAGAAATTCCATAGCCCATAAATCCAAAACCCAATACAATAAATAATATAATCAGCCATATGTTTTGATAGGAAATGGCAATTCCTACTGCTACAAACATTGCTATAACCAAAATAGCTAAGAAAAGCATTGGAAAGTTAATATTTTTCATCTGTAAGCACCTCGTTTATTCCAAAGCTAAGTATATACCATTTATTTATGATGTTCAAAGGATACATATACTGGCATGGAATATAAAAGTTTAGTATTATAGATATGGATTTTATCACAGATAAACAGCCAGTAAAGGCCTGAATGGTTCAACTAACAATCAGTGGGGGAAAGTGCAAAAACCCCCACTGATAGAAGTTTCACTTTATCACAGATTAACTGGCTATAAGCCCCTCACATCAAGAATTTTTGTTAATCACAAGAATAGTAAGTGGGGGCAACAGCCAGTAAAGGCCTGATTGGTTCAACTAACAATCAGTGGGGAAGTGCAAAATCCCCACTGATTGAAGTTTCACTTTATCGAGATAAATTGGTGTTAGGGATATTTTATACATAGGAACTGATCAAAATTGCGGGGGAAATAAATGACAAATAAATTTAGTTTTTTTATGGATTACATTATTAATCATTTCGGAACAGACCATGTTTTTTGGATTTTATTTGGGCTGAATTTAATCTTTGGTGCTATCTCCTATAAGCTGGGATTTGCCCGGAAATTACCACTACTAAAAGATGTTTTCGTGTATATCATGCTGGCAGTTGGTACGTATATTTTAACGATTTTCAGTATTTTTGGCTTACCGATTACAGAAAGTCTGGTAATCATTGCAATTGTACTGGCCATATACCGTTTTCGACTACATCAACAGCGTAAAGAAAGAAATAAATCAAATGAAGCATAAAAAAGACCTCGCTAAAAAGCGAGGTCTTTTGTTCTTTCTTAATGATTAAATGAGATCGTTGGACTTTTTTTCTTTATACAGATGAAAGTTACCTGTTTGGTGGCGTTCATTTGTTCTCTTTTCAATGCGATGATAACAATCTGCACAAATATACATATTTATTCGCCGGTTACGCAAACGCTTTGCTTCCGGGCAGTCATCGTCCAAGCTTTCTATTTTATCGCAAAGTACACATTTCACTTGCATATTGTTCACCTCAAATATCTAACCTATGTTTTTTTACTATATCAAAAAAAGTGGTGAAATGGAAAGAAGAGTATGTTTTATTCAAATAAAGAAGGGAAATATACGTAATATAAGAAAGGATGGTTAACATGAAAAAAAGGTTGTTACTTCCTATTGCAGGAGCAGTTGGAGCAAGTGTTGCAGGCTATTTATATAATAAAAGTAAAAAACAAGATGTAAATAATAACTCTACATTTGAAAATGCTGGTGCCCCAGATCAATCAGAGGCAACCGACTTAGCGCAATTGGAAAATGCCAAAATGGTCTCGGAAGGCTCGCAATTCGGGGTTCAATATTATACAAAGCATAAAGCAAATGATGGAGAAGAACAGTATAGCTAATTGGAACATAAACATGAAGACAAACGTATGCAAGAAGATATGTGCTCACTGAGGGGCATGTATCTTTTTTTTTGTGTGTAGCTAGTATAGTAAATAATTAGGGTGATTTTTATAAAAGTTCGATTTACTTTAAAAGAAGTGGAAAATAGGTGTGACTTTTTAAAAGAATATACGTCTATATAATGACATGCTAAAAAGGAGGTGTTGTTTTGTCGGTAAATACAAGTGATGTCATTACAGATTGGTATCAACAATATAGTGAATCCATTTTCAAGTACGTCCTTATGATGATACGTGATTATCAACAAGCGGAAGATTTAACACATGATACCTTTATAAAAGCTTATAAAAGTTATAGTTCATATAAAGGAAAGTCAAAACCAAAAACCTGGCTCTACCGTATAGCGCATAATATCACAATAGACTTTATACGGAAACAAAAAACATTAATCGTGTTTAAAAACTTTTTTCATACAAAGGCTGAGAATGACCCTTTACCTGAAGATATCGTAGCGATTAGGGAGAATTCAAGAGAGTTGTACAAAGCATTGGGAAGGCTTAAAAGTACATATCGTGAAGTTATTATCTTAAGAAAAATAAAGAATTTTAGTATTAAGGAGACCAGTACAATTTTAAAATGGTCGGATAACAAGGTTAAAACAACGCTTTATAGGGCAATCCCAGCGTTGGAAAAAGAACTTGTTAAGGAGGGATTTACGTATGAGAAAAAACGATCACCTGAAGATGTTATTTTTGATCGTTCTCTAAAAGATTTAAATCAAAATATTATTTGGAAACAGGAAAATAAAAGTAATCTGCAGTATCGGGTATCTTGTAGTATTAAAAAGATGGACCAAAAATCCAGTAAATACAATAATCTTAAATATGCCTCAAGTGTTGGTATACTCCTTGTCTTTCTTTTGTTGGGTTATAAATTTATATTATCTAATAATTTACTTGATGAAAGTAGCACTTACTTCAATCATAACCAATCACAAAATAATGTTATTACTGAGGATGGTAATGAGCAACCTAAAGAGGGTGATAAAGACAATGCCATAAATGCGGATAGAAGATTCGTGTCAAAAGAGGAAATGTTGAGGGAAATAGATCTAAGGCTCCCAACGTATACACCGAGTCAGATGAATACAACTTCCCAATTTATAATTATAAAACATCCAGAAGGCACAAAAACGGCTGAGGTTAAATACGATGGAAACAGTTCATTTTACCTCCATTTCACACAAAGTGAAATAGGTGAAGGAGTAGATGCTATTAATCACGTGAAGCACGTCATGTATCCAAATGAAAAACCGGTGGAGATGATTGTGAATGGGAATCCCGCTTTCCTGTTATTAGAAAATGATTCTTCATACTACAGTACACTTCATATTGTAACTGAAAATTATTTTATTACATTATCAACCCATGGAATTGAAAAAGAAGAAATTATGAAAGTTGCTAACTCGATTGATTTAACAGGATTATCAAATTAAAAAACATATTTATTGCGGCGAATTCATTGATTGTTGATTATGGTGTCGGGACATAACTATCATGATTAGTTGGAGAGTCGAACAATAACATGAATCAGCTTCGGGAACATAGGCGGGCCCATTGAAAAAGCAGAGCACTTTCTCTGCAAGTGCACCGCTTTCGTAGAAGCCCTATCATGTGGGTGTTAAGAGCTATATAAGAAGACCCCTCAAGGTAAAAGCTGTGGTAGGCAGACTATTAAATCGTAACGTCCTAGGACTGCGCTGTCTTTCTTGTACCCGTAATGATAAATATAAAGTATATTCCCGGAGGGGTATTCTAGTTATAAAATGTTTGCTTCTTAATACGATAAAATTAGTATTGTTTCAGTCATGAATCATCGCTCCTAGCATATTGCCAGGGGGTTTTTTTATTTATTCTTTTTTGTTCATCATATCATTAGACTGTTTCTCTTGAATGTCATCCAATTCTTTTTCCTCATCTTTTGGTAGGACATCTTTATTTTGATCAGAATCCTTAGGTTGATCTTCTGGTGGAGGAAGGTAAGGCATATAACGCCCTACAATTGCTGCTAATTCATCAACAACTGCCTGGACAGGATAGCCTTGTTTTATTTTATCATTCATATCACGAATTCTTTTCAAAACATCCCCGTCGGCAACAACAACTGCTGTTTTGCCATATGGGTCGTGACTTAGTGCCTCAGAAACAGAATACTTCAGTGTTCCAACCCTAGTTCGGTCAAGGTCCTGATCTACATCAATCCCAACCACTGCATAGGGTCCAGCTACAATTGCTGCCGCTCCATGAACATCAGGTACAGATGCTGCAACATTGGACAGATGGTTGGCAATTTCAGAGTTGGAATAGTTTTTAAGCTGTGTTTGATTGGTGTTTTCTACGTGAATGATTCGATCAGATGCGGATTTCTCTTCCAATGCATTTTCGCGATTGTCCTGCTGACAGCCTGCTAGTATAAAAATGCCGAGAACGATGAGGATGGATCGTAGTTGCATTTGGCATAACCTCCTAAAGGTAACTTCTCTACCTTATTTTGAGGAGATTATGCCAAAATATGCAGTAAACCATTTTTTAATTGTGAATCAGCGTTTGATTATATGATTTCTATTTTACTTATTCCTTTAATTGGATTTTCTTTATTCGTACCATCACGATAATATAGCTGAACAGGGCCCTCGTCAGTAACCGGCTTACCATCAATGGCAAACAAAAGATAGCTCGCCTGTAAATCCTGTAATGGTATTTCTACCTCCCCTTGACTGGTTTTCAAGACTGCTTTTTGAGCATCTGAATCTGGTTCTGCGTGACCTAAAAAGTCTTCAATGGGCATGACATAGGAATGTTTTAAAATGTTTTCACGTTCAAAGCGTGAGATGCTTTTATTTACAGGTGGCTTAATTTTTTGCTGATAAATCTCTTGATTAAAGCGTTCTGCAGCCTTTTCTAATTCATCTTGTTCTTGAGGTGTATCCTTTTTAATAAATGCATCCTCCAGGATAATTTTTCGATCATCAAATATCCATACGGTTGGATCCATTGTAATGGAGTATGTAACTTTTCCTGTTATTGGTACAATCATTCTTTATCCACCTTTCCATATCTATCTGTTTAAGAATAGCAGAGAAGCGATTATTTTTCACGATTTTCATTCTGTACATGTGTGATGGAAACAAAATAATGGGATGATGTCTATCCACGATACAAATGCCATACAATAAATATAGGACAATCATGATTATTCAACAAATGCGCTGTAATAGGTGATTTGCTTGTTTTCTAACATTTTTTATGACTTGGAGTAAAAAATAGATGGATCGATGTATAAAACACGAATTTCATTTGCATTTTCCTTGTCCAGACGATAATATTATATAGAAGAAATACTTTGGGAAAATAAAGGATCAGGTTATACGTTGTATAGCAACGGTAAACCCTGTTTTTCAAAATGGAGGGGATACTATTGATGCCCGAGATGACTGTAGATCATCGAGAAAAAGCCTATGCCCTTCTTAAGGCTGACGCTGACAAAATATTGCGGTTAATAGAGGTTCAGATTGAAAACTTAACGATGCCGCAATGTCCATTATATGAAGAAGTATTAGATACGCAAATGTTCGGTCTTTCAAGGGAAATTGATTTTGCAATTCGATTAGGACTCATAGATGAGGTAGAAGGCAAGGCGCTTCTGGAAAATCTTGAAAGACAGCTGAATATACTGCATGAGGCAGCACAGGGTTCGGTGTAGCACCATCCTGTAATTCGGGTTGACTGTATCGACTTTGCAAAAACTTTGCCGACATTTACATTGGCAAGGTTTTTTTGTTTCATATAGTTGAAAATAAGAGAGAGAAATTAAAAAGTAGTATAACACATTTTGTTTTTGTGTTATACTAGTGGAAATTTCTTTTCGCTTTTTCTATTATTCCGTTTGGTGGAGGAGAAAAAATGATTAGGAAATTAAAAAATTATGATTTTACATTAATGATAACGCCAATCCTGTTGGCAGCATTCGGTATTGTCATGATATATAGTGCAAGCATGGTTGTAGCAGTTGTTAATGGAAATGAACCAACCTTTTATTTGGTTCGTCAATTACGTTCATTCGTCATTGGAATGGTCGGGTTTGTCATTACCTGTATCATTCCCTATAAAACCTATCAAAAACTAGTTAAGCTTATATCACTTGTTATGATAGGGATGCTCGTTTACGTATTGATAAATGGTCACTCTGAAGGAAATGCAACGAGATGGTTTTCACTAGGACCTATGACGATTCAACCATCTGAATTCGTGAAGATTGGATTAATTATTTATTTAGCTTCTGTCTATTCTAAAAAACAAGAGTACATAAGCGATTTTGGTAAGGCTGTGCTTCCCCCGCTCGTTTTAATGGGAATTATTCTCGCTTTGATATTGAAACAGCCTGATGTTGGTACGGCTGCAACGATTCTATTAATTGGCAGCACGATTATCTTTAGTTCAGGTATTCGGTTTCGCCATTTGTTTTTATTGTCAGCTGTCGGAGTTATAGTCGTTGCCATTGCGATTCCTAACATGGTTACTGAAACAAGAATAGAGCGATTTACAGGGGCCTATCAACCATTCGAAGCACCAGATGATGGTGGACACCATTTAATTCAGTCCTATTTGGCTATTTCTGGTGGTGGTCTCAGTGGAGAGGGCTTGGGGCAAAGTGTACAAAAATTAGGTTATTTGTTTGGTGCACATACTGACTTTATTATGTCGATTGTAGCAGAGGAACTCGGTTTTATCGGTGTTTTTATTGTCATTGGAATGCTGGCTATTATTGTATTAAGAGGCTTTTTTATTGCTAGAAAATGTGAGGATAGCTTTGGTGCCCTGATGGCAATTGGAATTTCCGCTATGGTAGGTATTCAAGCGTCCATTAATTTGGGCGCGATTAGTGGTATATTGCCGATTACCGGTGTAACACTTCCATTTATAAGTTATGGTGGATCTTCTTTAATGGTTCTATTAATTTCAATGGGAATATTAAATAATATTGCCATGCAAACAAAAAAAGATGAAGCAGATGTCCAACCGAAGGAATCTGTAACGAAACCAGTCATGCTTAAACAAAGAGGAGGAAGATCATGGTCAAGTTAAACAAGATAAAGAAGGTATTAGTTGCCAATCGCGGTGAAATTGCGATTCGGGTCTTTCGAGCTTGTACAGAATTAAATATTCGTACTGTTGCGATTTATTCAAACGAGGATACAGGCTCCTATCACCGCTATAAAGCGGACGAGGCTTATTTGATAGGGGAAGGTAAAAAGCCGATTGATGCTTATTTAGATATCGATGGTATTATTGATCTTGCTAAAAGCGTAGGGGTCGATGCTATTCATCCTGGATACGGGTTTTTATCGGAAAATATTGAGTTTGCAAAACGGTGTGAAGAGGCAGGGATTATTTTCATTGGTCCAAATAGTGAACACTTACATATGTTTGGTGATAAAGTGCGTGCTCGGGAACAAGCATTAAAAGCTGAGTTGACAGTTATTCCTGGTACAGATGGCCCCGTTTCAACAGTCGAAGAGATTGAAGCGTTTGGAGATGCACATGGTTACCCAATTATTATTAAAGCATCGCTTGGTGGCGGGGGCAGAGGAATGCGTATCGTCCGCAACAAGAGTAACTTAAGAGAAGCATTTGAACGTGCGAAATCAGAAGCGAAAGCGTCCTTTGGTAACGATGAAGTCTATGTTGAAAAATTGATTGAAAATCCAAAGCATATCGAAGTTCAGATTATTGGAGACGCACATGGCAATATCATCCACTTATTTGATCGTGATTGTTCGGTACAGCGTAGACATCAAAAGCTTGTAGAGATAGCACCAAGTGTTTCCATCTCCGAAACACTACGCCAACAAATATGTGATGCTGCCGTAAAATTAATGACAAATGTTTCCTATGTGAATGCGGGAACAGTAGAGTTTTTAGTTACGGGTGAAGATTTTTATTTTATTGAAGTAAATCCACGTGTACAGGTAGAACACACGATTACTGAAATGATTACAGGTATTGATATCGTTCAAACACAAATTATGGTTGCAGATGGACAAGCATTATTCGGAAATATGATAGGAATTCCGAGTCAAGAAGAGATTTCCATGCATGGGTTTGCCATTCAATCCAGAATTACAACGGAAGATCCGTTAAACAACTTTATGCCCGATACTGGTAAATTAAATGTGTATCGTTCCGGTGGTGGATTTGGTGTTCGCTTGGATGCAGGTAATGGTTTTCAAGGTGCGGAAATATCCCCGCATTATGATTCATTATTAGTTAAAGTGTCTACGCACGCGCTTACCTTTGAACAAGCTGCACAAAAAATGGTTCGAAACCTAAGAGAATTTCGGATACGTGGCATTAAAACCAATATTCCGTTTTTGGAAAATGTAATGTTGCACCCACACTTTATGTCGGGCGAGTATGATACGACTTTTGTTGACAAAACACCAGAGCTATTTGTGTTCCCTAAGCGAAAAGATAGGGGAACCAAAATGTTATCTTATATTGGACATGTGACAGTTAACGGTTTTGAAGGCTTGGAGAACAAGAAAAAACCAAACTTTGATAAACCAGTTATACCAAAATTTAATACATTGGAAGAGATGCCAAAAGGAACCAAGCAAATATTGGATGAGCACGGACCTGAAGGATTGGCGCGTTGGATGAAGGAACAACATGAAGTACTATTAACAGATACAACGATGCGTGATGCACACCAATCATTACTCGCCACCAGAGTACGTACAAAGGATATTTTGAAGATAGCCGAACCAACAGCACGATTATTGCCAAATTTATTTTCTGTTGAAATGTGGGGAGGCGCGACTTTTGATGTTGCCTACCGTTTTTTAAAGGAAGACCCATGGGAAAGACTGCTAAAGTTACGAGAAAAAATGCCAAATGTATTATTTCAAATGCTGTTACGAGCCAGTAACGCAGTTGGTTATAAAAACTACCCCGATAATTTAATTGAGGAATTTGTGGAAAAAAGTGCGAATGCAGGTATTGATGTTTTCCGTATTTTTGACAGTTTGAACTGGGTGGAAGGAATGGTGCCAGCAATCCGTGCTGTTCGTGATCAGAATAAAATAGCGGAGGCAGCCATTTGCTATACCGGGGATATTCTGGACCCTAGTCGCAGTAAATATGATTTAGCATATTATGTGAATCTTGCTAAAGAATTGGAACAAGAAGGGGCACATATTCTTGGATTAAAGGATATGGCCGGTCTGTTGAAACCGGAAGCGGCTTATCAGCTTGTAACAGCCTTAAAAGAGTCCACAGATTTACCGGTTCACCTGCACACACATGACGCCAGCGGAAACGGTATTTATACGTATGCCCGTGCAATTGATGCGGGAGTCGATGCGATTGATGTAGCTTGTGGCTCAATGTCTGGGCTTACATCACAGCCGAGTGCCCAATCCTTATATCACGCATTAGAGACGAAAGAACGCCAGCCACGAATGAATGTTGCATCCTATGAAAAAATATCGCAATACTGGGAAAGTGTTCGTGCATACTACCATGAATTCGAAAGTGGAATGAAAGGTCCGAACACAGAAGTATATTTCCATGAAATGCCTGGCGGTCAATATAGTAATTTGCAGCAACAGGCAAAAGCGGTTGGACTTGGTGAACGCTGGAATGAAGTGAAGCAAATGTTCCGTCGTGTGAATGATTTGTTTGGTGATATTGTGAAGGTTACTCCATCATCAAAGGTTGTTGGAGATATGGCATTATTTATGGTGCAAAATAATTTATCCGAAGATGATGTGTATGAAAAGGGAGACACGATTCATTTTCCTGATTCGGTTGTAGCATTTGCGGAAGGGTTGATTGGACAGCCTTATCAAGGTTTTCCACAAGAGTTGCAGCGAATTATCCTGAAAGGTAAAAAGCCAATTACAGGACGTCCAGGGCAATTAATGGAGCCAGTTGATTTTAAAGAAATGGGAGAAACGCTCTTTAAAAAGCTGGATAGACAAGTAACGAGCTTTGATATCATTGCACATGCTCTTTATCCACAAGTATTTATGGACTACCATAAATTTTATGAAACGTACGGAAACATTGCTGTGCTAGACACACCAACATTCTTTTATGGAATGAAATTGGGTGAAGAAATCGAAGTTGAGATTGAACAAGGAAAGACCTTGATTGTCAAACTCGTTTCCATATCAGAAGCTCGATCTGATGGTACGAGAGTCATCTACTTTGAATTGAATGGCCAATCGCGTGAGGTCGTTATTAAAGATACCCATGTTCAAGCAACCGAAACATCTCGGCCAAAAGTTGATCCCAATAATCCAAAGCATATTGGCGCTACGATGCCAGGTACTGTCGTAAAAGTACTATGTGAAACGGGAGAAAAGGTTGAGAAGGGTGATTATCTTATCATTACAGAAGCGATGAAGATGGAGACGACCGTACAAGCGCCATTTTCTGGAACAATTAAGCAGATGCATGTTAAAGATGGAGAAGCTATTACTGTAAATGATTTGATGGTAGAATTTGAATGATAAATAAAAGGCTCGCCCCAAAGGTCTGATTAGACTATTGAGGCGAGCCTTTTTCTGTTGATATGACTTGTGTTTAAGTCATTTGATGGGAACAGGTTCCGTAGATGGAGCTGCGATTGTTGCAGCTTGCCTTTCCTGTGCTGCACTTCGGGATGCTAGTAGTATAAAATAGCTTAGTAAACCGAAGTAGCATGAAATAACCAATGCATGTAATAACGCAATAGCAAGATTTAACATGGTTGCAATTATCATCGCACCGAAGAATACTTGTAAAACGATTAAAGCCCCGAGTATGATGGCGCCGCCCTTCATTACCCGGCTTTCATGATAGTGTTTATACATTTTAATCGTAAATAGGATTGTCCAAATAAATAGAATACCTGCTGCTAGCCGGTGCCCCATTTGAATCCAAAGATCAAGTCTGCCCGCTGTTAAAAATGCAAACGGTGTTTCATTCGTACAAAACGGCCAGTCCTTACATACAAGATCTGCACCTGCATGACGAACCAATGCTCCGGTATAAACCACACATAATGTATAAATAGTAAGTAGGTAAATCTCTATTCGATGCTTTTTCTTTATTAATAAAGCCTTCGCATCAAATTTCTTATCAATTTCAAAAATAAGTAATGTTAGTAGAAGCACAGCTGCAAAGGAAATGAGGGAAATACCAAAATGTAATGCTAATACAAAATCAGATTGTCCCCATTTTACAGCGGCAGCCCCAATTAGACCCTGTAAAACCAAGAAAAATACGGATAAAACAGATAAGAATTTAACCTCACGAATATGTCCAATTTTTTTCCAAGCTAAATAGGATAGTACAACTACAATAATACCAACCCCACCTGAAACAAGTCGATGGCTCAATTCAATCACGAGCTCAAAGGTGATTTCACTAGGAATAAATTGCCCGTTACATAATGGCCAGCTTTTGCCGCATCCTGCCCCAGATTCTGTTTTGGTGACCAATGCTCCGCCAATCAAAACAAAAATCATCCCAATGGATGCTGCAACCGAGAGCCATTTTAAACTTTTCATCATACCATTTGCCCCACTTTATTTAAGAATAATGATACAAACCCAATCCATTTATAGAAAAATAAATGATAAAATCTGTCTATCATACCCATAATAGTATTAATCAATTGTTAATTACAATGAAAAAGTGATAAAAGACACACAATTGTTATAGTATCATGTTTAATTACCTTTTTCACTATGGCAAAAGAAGAAACGCTTGCAATGTTTGGTATTGTCTGCTAGAAATAGTGTAGGACGTATTTGATAAACTCTGTTGAATCATGCTTATTTTTATTGTTTTGCGTGCATTTGGTTTCGCAAGAACGATAAAATTCCACTCGGAAGAATCAAGAAATCGAACGTTCACAAAAATGTCATAAATAGCATGTGATATGATGGCAGTCGTGGGAATTGCGGTAAATTTCGAAATAGATTGTTAAACCATTCCGTGGTACAATTACTATAATAGTAAATGAGAATGCCCCATATCACCCGTTGTCAGCACTGTTTTTACAACAGGAAATTGATTCAACTATGTCTTTTATTCTAAGGGTTAGAAGGGGGGATACTTCTAGTGAACGAGGCTGATGCTTCTAGACATGTTGTTGGAAATACAACCATTCCAAGTAACAGTAGTAGTGTTTTCAAAGATATGAAGTCATTGATTAAGATAGGTATCGTAAATTCCAACTTGATTACCGTATTTGCCGGCTTTTGGCTTGCATTATATTATACGGGCACATCGATAACGAACAATTGGGATACATTATTATTGACGTTGTTAGGTAGTGGGCTAGTGATTGCTGGCGGGTGCGTTCTTAATAATTGGTATGATATAGACATTGATCCAGTCATGGACCGCACGAGAAACAGACCAACAGTTACCGGTAAAATATCATTGCATGCCGCATTGGTATTAGGGGTTGTCATTTCTGTTCTCGGACATCTACTATTAATGATGACTACTATGGAAGCAGCTTTGGTGGCATTTGTTGGTTGGTTTACATATGTGGTGCTGTATACGATGTGGTCAAAACGAAGATACACATTAAATACAGCTGTTGGTAGCATTTCTGGAGCTGTTCCACCATTAATTGGATGGGCAGCAATTGATCCGAATTTGCATTTCGCACCAATTATTTTATTTCTTATGATGTTTATCTGGCAAACTCCCCATTTCTTATCACTCGCCATGAAAAAATGTGAAGATTATCAAAAAGCAGGCATACCAATGTTACCAGCAGTATATGGTTTTGCTATTACAAAACGACAAATTGTTGTTTACATCGCCTGTTTATTACCGTTACCTTTGTTTTTAGCTTCATTAGGTCCAATATTTGTTGTTCTGGCAACGGTTCTCAATATTGGCTGGCTACTGATAGGAATTAGCGGATTTTTCACAAAAAATGATTTAAAGTGGGCAAACATGATTTTTATTTATTCCTTGAATTATTTAACAATCATGTTTTTAATGATGATTATTTTGACAATTGATTGGTCATTCATTATTTAACATCATCCTTAATTTCATTAATATATAAGGAAGAAACAAACAGAAAGAGAGGTATTAATCCATGAAAGGTTGGATGGGAAAAATTAAAGCACTGCTAGTATTCAGCGCTTTAGCACTATTCTTGACTGCTTGTGGGAAGGATAATTTAACCGCACTTGTACCTAAAGGTTATGGGGCACAGTCCTCGATGGACTTGATCATCCTTACAACAGTTGTCATGTCATTTGTATTCCTGGTTGTGATTATTGCACTTGTAATTGTATTGATGCGATACCGGGAGAAGAAGGGGCAAGAAGATTACATACCAAAGCAAGTTGAAGGTAATCAGGCCCTAGAGACCGTATGGACAGTAATTCCAATTATCCTCGTTATCATTATGGCTGTACCAACCATTTTGGCAAGCTTTGATTTAGCGGATAATTCAGGCGCGAGTAAGCATCTGAATGTAAAGGTTACTGGAAATCAGTACTGGTGGCATTTTGATTATGAAAACGATGAGTTCCAAACAAGTCAAGATTTGTATATTCCTGTAGGTGAGAGAGTATATCTTAATATGATTTCATCCGACGTGGTGCATTCATTCTGGGTTCCTAGTATTTCAGGGAAGCTTGATGTAAACCCGGAAAACACGAACACACTTTATATTGAAGCATATGAAGAGGGTGTTTATTGGGGTAAATGCGCAGAGTTATGTGGTCCAGGACACTCTTTGATGGACTTTAAAGTAATTGCAGTCAGCAAAGAAGAGTATGAACAATGGGTTGCAGACATGAAGGCTGTGGATCCTGAGGAAGTACCGCAAGATGCTGTTGCTGCAGAAGGTAAAGAGTTATTTGAAGCAAATGGTTGTATGGGCTGTCATGCGATTGGCGCATCTCCGGCACAGGTTGGTCCTAACCTAACTAACTATGCAAACCGCACAACTGTTGCAGGTGTGAAAGAGCACTCCAAAGATGTTCTTGTACAGTGGATTTTAAATCCTGAACAGTATAAGCCTGGCAACTTGATGACTGGAAAATATCCAGAGCTTTCAGAAGATGAAGCTGATAAGATTGCTGAATATCTATTGCAATTGGATGCAACCGATATTACACCTGAAAGTGCTGGTAAATAACAGTAAATTAATATAGAAATAATATATTCTGGATGGATGATTATTAAGGGAGGTATAAGTTGTGAGTATAGCAGCTACTCAAAAGAGAAGCTTCGGCGCCTTTTTATGGGATTATTTAACAACAGTTGACCATAAGAAGATTGCACATTTGTACTTATTTGGCGGCGGCTTCTTTTTCTTACTTGGTGGACTTGAAGCTGTTGTAATTCGAATTCAGTTGATTAAACCTGAAAACGACTTTATTAGCGCAGGTTTTTATAATGAAATGATTACCATGCACGGAACAACGATGATATTTTTGGCGGCCATGCCGATCATCATCGGATTAATGAACGCTGCGATGCCTTTGCAAATAGGTGCGCGTGACGTTGCGTTTCCGTTCTTGAATGCTTTAAGCTTTTGGTTGTTCTTGTTTGGTGGACTATTATTGAACATTAGTTGGTTTACAGGAGCACCTGATGCTGGTTGGACCTCTTATGCGTCATTAGCATTAGATTCACCAGGCCATGGAATTGACTTTTATATTGCCGGTCTACAGATAGCCGGTGCCGGTACACTAATGGGAGGAATTAACTTCCTTGCTACCATTGTAAATATGCGTGCACCAGGTATGACTTACATGCGTATGCCTTTGTTCACATGGGCTACATTCATTACAAGTGTATTGATTCTCTTTGCTTTTCCAGCATTGACAATTAACTTGTTCTTATTGATGTTTGATCGCATGTTTGGTACTGCGTTCTTTGATGTAGCTTTAGGTGGTAATACCATTATCTATCAGCACTTATTCTGGATATTTGGTCACCCGGAAGTTTATATCTTAATTCTACCGTTATTTGGATTATTTAGTGATGTGTTCTCCACATTTTCTAAGAAACGTCTTTTCGGTTATACAGCAATGGTTTTTGCAACGATGCTAATTGCGTTTCTAGGATTTATGGTTTGGGCACACCATATGTTTACAGTAGGTCTGGGACCAGTTGCAAACTCTATTTTCGCAGTAGGTACGATGGCAATTGCGGTTCCTACCGGTATTAAGATCTTTAACTGGCTTGCTACGATGTGGGGAGGAAGCGTGCGGATAAACACTGCAATGCTTTGGTCACTAGGTTTTATTCCTTCCTTTACTATTGGTGGTATGACAGGGGTAATGTTAGGTTCTGCAGTAGCAGACTATCAGTATCATGATACGTACTTTGTTGTTGCACACTTCCACTACGTTATTGTAGGTGGTACCGTATTTGGTATTTTTGCGGGGCTCCATTATTGGTGGCCGCTTATGTTTGGACGCATCTTACATGAAGGAATGGGTAAGTTAACGTTCTGGACATTCTTTATTGGTTTCCATTTGACATTCTTTATTCAGCATTTTCTAGGTCTAATGGGAATGCCACGACGTTACTGGGTATTCCTAGAGGATCAAGGGCTTGATTTGGGGAACTTTATCAGTACGATAGGTGCCTTCTTTATGTCCTTTGGTGTGATTGTATTTTTAATCAACATCATTTACACAGCAGTGAAGGGTGAAAAAGCATCTGCCGACCCTTGGGATGGACGTACGCTTGAATGGGCGACAGCTTCAAGCCCGCCACCGTACTATAACTTTAAGCAGCTTCCGCTTACACGTGGACTTGATCCACTTTGGATTGAAAAACGAGAAGGAAATGGTAAGATGACACCTGCAGAGCCATTGGGTGATATCCATATGCCAAATGGATCATTCACACCTTTCCTCATGTCTTTAGGATTCTTTATCGCTGGTTTTGGTTTTATTTACCAGACAGATAATAGTTTATGGCATATTGCATTATTTGGTGGAATGGCATTTGCACTTGGTTGCATGATTTATCGCTCCATCAAAGATGATCATGGCTATTATATTCCTAAAGCAGAACTTGAAAGGGAGGCTGACTGATTATGAGTCAAGATCATTCCTTGTATCCAGAAACAATGCCGCAGCATCCTGAGAGAGCTACTCTTGAAGGTAAAAATAAATTTATGGGTTTATGGTTCTTTCTTGGCGGTGAAACAGTTTTATTTGCTTGTCTATTCGGAACATATCTAGCATTAAAGGATTCCACTGCAGGTGGCCCATCCTCAGAAGATATGTTTGGACTTGGTCTAGTATTTATTATGACCATGTTGCTCCTAACCAGCTCACTAACAAGTGTTTACGCTATGTATCATATGCGCAACAATGAATTTAAGAAAATGATGCTATGGCTTGGTATTACAGCACTGTTAGGTATGGGATTCCTTGGGTTGGAAATATATGAATTTGCGCATTATATTACGGAGTATGGATTTACGTTCCGCTCTTCAGCATTCGGCTCAGCCTTCTATGCATTGGTTGGGTTCCACGGTGGACACGTTACATTTGGTATCTGCTGGATTATCACGCTGATGATTCGCAATGCGAAGAGAGGTTTAAATTTATACAACGCTCCTAAGTTCAATACATTTAGCTTGTACTGGCACTTTATTGATGTCATCTGGGTATTTGTATTTACAGTTGTATATCTAATGGGAAAGGTGGGTTAATGCATGACAGACAACACCAATACCAACACAGTAAATGCATATAACAAACGTAAAAATAAAGAAGAAATGAAAAAGCAAATTATTTCATTTGCACTAATGATTGGATTAACACTTATTGCATTCGTAGTTGTGGCGACTGGTTCCATGAGTAAAATGTTTGCAATCCCTGTATTGTTCATTCTTGCTTTGGTCCAAGTTGCATTCCAATTTTATTATTTCATGCATATGAAAGATAAAGATCATGAAATGCCATCTGTATTAATTTATGGTGGTGTATGGGCAGCATTTCTAACACTATGCGGACTCGTATTAATTTCATGGTGGTAAGCTTTTAAAAAAATCGGGGATTTTTCCCCGATTTTTTTCTTGCTGCATATTTGATGAAATTGGTTTCCAATTGGATAAATGCTTTTGATTAGAGTGTTATCTCATTGGTTTTCAGGTACGTATCATCTATGGATATAAAGCCTAAATATTAAATATTTTTCGATTTATTGTCAAATCTAATCGCTTTGCAATCGATTGTTTTGCGTTATAATGAAGTTACTAATCCGCTTTTTTGGAGTGATATATCATGTGGTTGGATTTACAAATTTTTGGTTTTAGAGCATTATGGAGTCCGATTTTTATGTCCTTTATCATTGGACTTGGAATTTTATATTTTGTCATCACTGGACCATCACGTCATCGGTTTGGTGGCGATGACAAACCAACAGGTAAACAGCAGCTTTGTTTTTATTCAGGCCTTTTACTGCTATATGTTGTAAAGGGATCCCCAATTGATTTATTGACTCACATTATGTTGTCAGCACATATGCTGCAGATGGTATTCTACTATTTTGTATTTCCAATACTAATCATCAAAGGGATACCTGTCTGGATATGGCGAAAAGTACTTGAGAATCGATTTGTTCGTCCAATTTTTCGTTTCGTTACGAAACCGTTAATCGCACTGCTCATGTTTAATATATTATTCTCGCTATATCACATGCCGGCTATATTTGACTTTTCTAAGTCATCTCAAATGGCACATACATCTATTTCTATTGTATTGCTTGTTCTAGCGTTTATTATGTACTGGCCGATTGTGGGACCATTTGTGGCGAAACAAGAAATGATGCCCTTGTTGAAAATGGCTTATCTCATGGCAAGCGCTGCGATTATTACCATATCCTGTGCATTGATTATCTTTGCGCCAAATCCACTATTTGATGCGTATAGTTCTGAAGGTGCTTGGATACAAGCAATGGCCTTATGTGTCCCTGGTGATGTGCTGGGTGGTTTACCACCACATATTAATGGACCGGAATTGTTCTCACCATTAACGATAGAGAACGACCAGCAGCTGGGTGGCATTATAATGAAGATTGTTCAAGAAGCAATTTATGGTGTTATCATTGGAAAAATCTTCTTCTCATGGTTTACAAAGAAAAGCCTTGAAGTTGATCCACTTCCAACTGAAGCAATAACAGAATCACATTAAATAAATATAAAACATGATTCCATATTTCATGGGGGACAGGGAGAGGAATAAATGGATTTACAAATTCTACCTACAATTAGTACATTCTTCATATTGCTTAGCGCAATTTTAATAGCAATTGGATGGCGCCTGATTGTAAAGGGAAAGCGGGCTGCACATAAAAAAACAATGATTGCAGCGGCTATAAGTGCATTGTTGTTTCTTATTATCTATGTTTCCAGAACCATATTTATTGGTAACACGAGTTTCGGCGGTCCAGATCATTTGAAAATTTATTACACCTTGTTTTTAATTTTTCATATTATCCTGTCTACCACTGGTGCAGTATTCGGTATTGTTACACTTGTACTTGCCAATAAACGAAAAATCAGTAAACATGAGAAACTTGGTCCAATCACAAGTATCATCTGGTTTTTTACTGCCTTAACAGGAATTATGGTTTATTTATTTCTGTATGTATTTTATTCTGGTGGCGAAACAACTAGCATGATTAAAGCCATTCTTGGATTTTAATATCAAAAATGATTCTGGGACAAAACCCAATGAAGCACACAAAAGGAGTTTCAGTAAATTAATATTACTGGCACTCCTTTTCACTTTATCACGGATTAACTGGCTGTAAGCTCCCCACATCAATAATTTTTGTTGCTTACAAGAATAGTAAGTGGAGGGCAACAGCCAGTAAAGGCCTGATTGGTTCAACTAACAATCAGTGGGGAAGGGCAAAAACCCCCCTGATTGAAGTTTCACTTTATCACGGATTAACTGGCTGTAAGCTCCCCACATCAATAATTTTTGTTGCTTACAAGAATAGTAAGTGGGGGTTCAACAGCCAGTAAAGGCCTGATTGGTTCAACTAACAATCAGTGGGGAAGGGCAAAAACCCCCCCTGATTGAAGTTTCACTTTATCACGGATTAACTGGCTGTGAGCCCCCCACATCAATAATTTTTGTTGCTTACAAGAATAGTAAGTGGAGGGCAACAGCCAGTAAAGGCCTGATTGGTTCAACTAACAATCAGTGGGGAAGGGCAAAAATCCCCCTGATTGAAGTTTCACTTTATCACGGATTAACTGGCTGTAAGCCCTTAGGACACGGCTGGTCTTGTAGGAATCTCCGTAGATGGAGTCCGCTTAATTAAATGTAGACATACAAATAGAGCACACTCTGATAAATTTAAAGTATCTAGTCATAATTTACAGAGGTGCTCCTTATGAAAAAAAATTAGGATTAGCCTTATTGCGGGCAGTTCCTGTCCATTCCAATACATTCACAATAAAAACGGTCATGTTCTATTTGTGGTAAACATGACCATTTTTTCACGGTGAGAGACTCGTTGTGTCCCAGTTCTTTTTTGTTGATTGATTAAATCTTGATATTCCACTGGATGATACCTGCTTCTCGTGCGGAAGTGAATGCAATGACGACTAATGGTCCAAGGATAAAGCCCAGTATCCCCAATAGCTTCAAGCCCAGAAACATAGCAATTAGAGTTGCAAGAGGGGATAGGCCAATATGTTTGCCCATTACCTTTGGTTCTACGATTCTCCGGATTGCTAAAAGAATAATCGCAAGTATGGACAACTTGATACCCATTGCTGTGTTCCCTGCTAGAAACATAAATAATGCCCATGGACCAAGGATGATGATTGATCCTATAATCGGAATGATGTCGATGACCCAGATGACGAGTGACATAATAATTGCAACATCTGGCGCAATAATAAATAAACCGATTAATGAGGCTGCCAATATGATTAAACTAACGAGTACCTGTGCTTTCCAGAAACCAAAGATTACATTGGTTAAACGCGCATTCATAAAGGTGACTTTTTCCGCAGTTTGAGGAGTCAATAGGTTAAATGCCCGTGCTCTAAGCATTGGTAATTCTAGCATAAATAAAAACAATGCAATTAAATATACCAATAGGCTAATTAAATATTGTGGAACCTTAGAAACAAGTTCTGCGATTTTATCAATCGTAATTTTTTCTTTCGCTGTCGTACTAAGGGTTGTGAGGTTATCCTCCAAACTTTCAGATACTTGTTTTACAAATTCAGGTGGGAGATTGCTGGCGTAGTGATGAAAGCTTTCTTCCCAGTCCGCATAAATTCGGTTTAGTTGGTTGAAATAATGTGGTACATCTTCTACAAAGTTGATGACCTGACCAATTGCTTTTGTAACAAGAAATGTTCCAGAGAATCCAAGGAGTAATAAGAATAGTAAAAAGACGATTATAACGGAGTTCTTCCTACTAATTTTTATTTTCTGTTGGATCATTCGCACGACTGGATTTAACATCAAGGCTGTAATAAAAGCAAGCACAATTGGAATAGATATTGGTAGAATGAAGTATAATCCAACGATTAACAATAGTGCGAAAATAGTTAATGTCCATTGGCGTTTGGTAATATTACGGATCAAAACGATTGGATGTCTCCTTTCAAGAACACAATGGGATTCAATACTTATAAGAAATATAGCATGAAATCTATATTTTGAACAGAAGATAATTGACTTTTATGTTTATTATAACAATCCAACAGGAATGGAAGAAATATCATCGGAAATAGAAACGGCTTCAACCCTCATTGGAGTGAAGCCGATAGCTATTATTTATATTGGCCAATTTCTTCTTGTACTTTTGAAACTAAGTTTTTGGCACGTTCAATTAAATTTTCTGGAAAGTTTTCTTCCTCGCCATACTCTACACCGTGGGGATAGTAATGCTTTCCTAGAAGTGGTGTAATAAGCTTAATTACAGCATCACCTTTATCGACATCACCTTCTACAGCATAGCCTTGAATACGAATATAATATGTAATGTTCTTTTCGGATGAACCAATTTTATAATCATATGTGACACGTTCATAATCCCACTGTCCAGCACGAATGAAAGCATGTTTACCCATGATGTGGTCAAGTGGTTTAAGATCCATCTGAATGTCTTCGATACCTAGATTTTCTAATCTCATTATTTTCACCTCACAATTTTATGCCTCACTAAAACTATAATAGTACGAAATGGGATAAGTTGCAATGGAAATGTGCATGGTTTCCCCATTCCACGGGCTGTAGGCAAGAATATGAATAAAAAAATATCATTCCATCTATTAGGCATGGAAAGGAAGAAGAAACATATATTTAATAGTATCACTTCGATAGGATAGGGTGAATCATTTATGAAACGATTATGGATATGGATACTACTGTTATTATTACTAGGCTGTGGTTTTTTATGGAGTAGCATGGGAGACGATCAAAAGGAAAAAGTAGGGCATGATGTCAGCTACAAGGATACGGAATTAGCAAAAAAACCTGTGCTTGAAAAGAGATTGCTGAGCAGCACCTATACAGGTGAAATTTTTCAATGGATGGGTGAATCTGTGGACAAGCTGGAATCACAGCTAGGTAAGCCGGTGCGCAAAGATCTAAGCGCCTATGATTATACGTGGTGGGTTTATACGGACCATAAAAAATCTTATATTCAATTTGGAGTCCAAAATGGAAAAGTAATGACGATTTATGCCATAGGAGATGGAATCAAATCATCTCCTATCGAGATCGGTCAATCATATGATGAGATAAATAAACAATTACCATTTGAGCAGGCTGTGACATTCCAAAAGGGAATTTCTTCTTATGAGTTTCAATTAAGTGAAGAAGATTTACAGATGCGCCCGTTATTAAAAATGACGGATAATCTTTTCATCCAATGTTATTTTGATACGGAAACAAATCAATTATCATCTATACGTGTCGTGGATGGGGAGACACTTGTGAAGCATAAGGCATATGAAATGCAATATCGTGGAAAGTTATTAGTTGCGGAAAAGCTTGGCGAAAAGGAGTGGGCCAAGGTTGAGGCTGGGATGGAGCAACAAATCTTTGACATTACCAATGTCATGCGACATTCCTTTAAAAAATCACAGCTGAAGTGGGATGATTCGGTGAAAGAAGTAGCCTATTTGCATAGTAAGGATATGGCTGAGAATCATTATTTTTCACATGAAAGTCAAAATGGAGATGGATTGAAGGAGCGTTTAGCTGCAAACGAAGTCTTTTACTTTTCAGCGGGAGAAAATATTGCTGCGCAGTATGTAGATGCGCCTGCCGCAATGGAAGGCTGGCTTAATAGTAAAGGACATCGGGAAGCATTGCTGAATGATAGCTATACACATTTAGGGGTGGGAGCCTATCAGCTTTATTATACCCAAAACTTTTTATCAAAGCCTTAATAGGCCGATGGCTGGAATAACTGCACCAATCCCAATATTGCCGCATAGGCTATAATGTCCCTATTACGAAATGCTTTCAACCAATAATAATGAGGGGCGATTTGATGTATTGGGGTGAAGAAAGATGAGTGATCAACAAAAACAGTTGCATCCAGATGTTTCACAATTTAAGACATTTATTAATGAACACCCAAAATTAATTCATGAGATTCGAAAACATGGTAGATCGTGGCAGGAGTATTATGAAAAATGGGTGTTACTGGGGGCTGAGGATCCCTTCTGGGAACCGTATCGTCAATCGGAGGAACCAGTTAAAGATAAAAAAGAAAATAAAATGGAGTTATTTTCACATGTGATGAAGCTAACTGAAAATGTAGATTTGGATAAATTGCATAAACAGGTGCAGCAGTTCAATGAGACGATTACGACACTACAAGAACTGTTGGATCAATTTCAACAAACGAAAAAACATTTACCTAACATGCAGCGTCGTCCAAATTGGTTTAAGGATTAAGGAGGGATTGTGTGGACCATCGTGTACACGCTTATTTAACTGTCCATCCAGACTTGAAAACCTTTGTTCGTCATCATCCCATTTGGTACCGTTATTTATCGAGAGATCCAGAGCGAATGTTTGAATTGGAAAAGGAAGCAAAGGTATACTTCGGTAAAACAATTCCTCAACGAATGAATAAGTGGAACGATCGAATTCATATGCTTGGGATGCTGTTTCAATTTGTCGAAGCAATGAAAGATTAGAACTTTTCATTTTCACTCCTTGGATAACATGGTAAGATAAGGGTGGAGGTGAGTTGGTATGATAGCTACCCTTGAATATGCTGACATCTTAGATCGATCTGAACAGTTAGGGGAAATGATTGTCCAATCGGATGATATGGAACAATTTATGCTAGCGCGAAAGGCATTGGAAGAGGATGAAGAATCCCAAAGGCTTATTCGTGCTTTTACGAATATAAAAGAACATTATGAGGATGTCCAACGTTTTGGCAGATATCACCCGGATTATCGGGATATCATGAAGAATGTGCGTGCTGCTAAACGAGAAATGGACATGGATGATAAAGTAGCTGCATTTAAGATTGCAGAACGTAATCTCCAGCGTTTATTGGACGAGGTGAGTGAACTCATAGCATTTAGTGTCAGTGAGCAAATCATGGTACCGAAAGATGGGGCTGCCTTGACTGATGGTGGCTGTGGCTGTGGATCTGGTGGCAGTTGTGGCTGTAAGGCGTCTTAAGGATTAGAGTTTGAAACCGCTATGCTAATCTGTTAAAATATTTTTAAATGAACAGAAAATGAGGATTATCTATGAAAATAAATCGACAGGGTATCATTGTTTGGTTTCAGCATTTTAAAAATATCAAACAAATTAAACGATATGGGCATTTGATTTACTCATCGAGAAAATTAAAATATGCCGTTTTATATGTAAATCAGGATGAAATAGAAAGTGTTGAAAATAGATTAATGAAGCATGCATTTGTCTCCAAAATCGATCGGTCCTATAAGCCATTTGTACGAACCGATTTTGATAATGCGAAGCCGGATAAGGCTAAGCAATATGATTATAAAATGGGCATTTAGTAAACTTGCGGATAGATGATAGTTATATATCATTTGGTCCGCAAGTTTTTTTATGGTATTGGCTGAATAAATGATAGAAAAAAACCTGCAGAATAATTCCATTCTGCAGGTCCCTTTGTTTTCATTAAGGAAAACAAAAAGGCAAAGGGAGAGGAGAAACCGGAGAAAAACTTATGGGGAAGTGTAAGTCTTCTCCGTATATGAAACAACCAAGCTACGCATTAGCTGTCTCATATGATATTATGTACGAAGGAATTTTTTATATACATATGTAGCGGGAAAAAATACCAAATACATAAATAGCAGTTAGTTAATAATAAAAATCCGATTTATTATAAAATATATTTTAAACGATTTCACTGAAATTCAAGTCGATTTATGATAGGATAAATGACGAAACATGTCAATTCGGAGTGATGATATGCGGGTTATAGCAGGTACATATAAGGGAAGAAGATTAAAAGCAGTTCCAGGTGTTTCCACTAGACCAACAACAGATAAGGTAAAGGAAGCAGTTTTTCAAGTTATTGGGCCTTATTTTCAAGGTGGAACGTGTTTAGATTTATTTGCTGGAAGCGGCTCTTTAGGTCTGGAGGCAATTAGCAGAGGGATGGATAGAGCTATTTTTGTTGATCAGCATCCAAAGGCTGTGCAAGTGATTAAACAAAATGTGGCGCAATTGAATTTGGAATCCGAAGTAGAAGTTTTTCGTGCTGATGCATATCGTGCACTTGGAGCAGCTGCAAAAAGAGGGTTATCCTTTGATTTGATATTCCTCGACCCGCCATATGGCAAAGGCCAGTATGAAAAGCTGGTGTCGCATGCCTTGGAATTACATTTACTTACTGAAGACGGAATAATTTATTGTGAGCATGCTGCTATGGAAACCCCTTTATTGAATTTGGATGAATTGGCATTGCTCAAACAAGAGAATTACGGTGGAACAATTGGTATCTCCATCTATCAAAGGAGGAAGTTGTAATGAGCAAGCTGGCAATTTGTCCGGGAAGCTTTGATCCAGTAACAAATGGACATCTGGATATCATTGAGCGAGGTTCGCGTATTTTTGATCATGTTATTGTGGCTGTATTTAATAACCAATCTAAAAATCCTTTGTTCACAGTAGAGGAACGAATTTACTTACTAACAGAAGCAACTAAGCATTTATCAAATGTAACAGTTGATGCGAGTGAGGGACTTTTAATTGATTATGCACGTGAAAAGCAAGCACAGGTGATACTAAGGGGATTACGTGCAGTAAGTGATTTTGAATATGAAATGCAGATTACTTCTATGAATAGAAAGCTAGACAAAGATATTGAAACCATGTTTATGATGACGAACAACCAATATTCATTCCTTAGCTCAAGTATTGTAAAAGAAGTGGCTAAATACCGTGCAACCGTAGCGGATTTAGTACCTGAAGTGGTGGAAAAAGCATTAAAAGAAAAATATAAATAATGAAAATGGTCATTCCGAAGAAAGGAATGACCATTTTCATTATTTGCTATGTAGTCGTTATTTACGTGTTAATAAAATCATAACAGCTACCAAGAGTGCGCAGATTGTTATGATTGGTCCAACAATTCCCATCAGCTCTGTTAAATATCCCCAGTTACTTTCAGCTATAGGACTTGTAACCGGCATATCATGCATATCAAATGCTTGGCGATTCAAATATAATGGTTTATACAGAAGAATGGTTAGAAAGGCTGCATAGAAGCTATGGAATAATCGGCCCGCGAAATAAGGCATGAAGCGGATATCGGTTTTCGCGATGATACTTGCAACTTGCGCCTGGACAGAGAATCCATTAAAGCCAAGAATAAAGCTGACTAAAACGAGTTTTGCCAGAAATGGATCTATTACTTCTTTAGACATCATTTGAATGCCCAACGTAATTTCAAAGATTCCAGTTAAAAATGGCATCGCTAAGTCAACTGGAAGGAAAACGAGATCAAATATCTGTTTTAATATAGAAGCGATAATAGGCGAAATCCTTACCATAAAAAAGAGCTTGGTTAATACAGAAAATAAGATAATAAATCCACCGACCATGACAAGTGTTTGAATAGAGTGAAGCACTGCATCACCAAGGACCTCACCAAAAGGTCGGGAATCTTTTATACGAGTTCGGTGCATTTCTCGGAAGGCTCTTTGAATTGAAGGTCTGCTGTGTTTTTTGGGTGTTTGTTTTTTATTTCGGCTCAAAAAAGGGTGAAAGCGCATCGTTAAACCAACAAGTAAGTTTGCTGCATAATGGCTGCTGGCAAGTAAAACGCCAAGCTTAACATCGTGAAAAAAACCGACAGAAATGGCTCCAAATATAAACAAGGGACTAGAAGCATTTGTAAATGCAACTAGGCGTTCCCCTTCAAATTGATTAACTTGTCCTTCCTCACGAAGTCTGGTGGTGATTTTTGCTCCAGTTGGATAACCACTTGCCATCCCCATCAGCCAAGGAAAGCTGCCGGCACCCGGCACATTGAAAAGTGGACGCATAATTGGTTCAAATAACACCCCTAGAAATTTTACCACACCAAAACTAAGCAGAAGCTCTGCCGTGATGAAAAAAGGTAGCAAGGAAGGGAACACAATTTCCCACCATATATTTAATCCGCGAATACTTGCCTCATATGCCTGATCAGGAAATTGCATGAGTAAAAAAGCAAGAAAGGTGGTTCCAGTCGCTAGGAGTATCGTTTTTATAAATCGTTTCAATGCATTTCCTCCTACCTGTTACATGAGTTTGACAAATCATTCAAAAACTGTTGTAAAGCTAAATAATATGTATATGTAATGAAACATATGTCATCATACGCTCTCATCATATGAAAGCAGCATTTTCATTCTCCTTTTCAGTTCCCTGTACTTATTAAATTGTAAGTAGTAAAATGATGCTAGCTTGAATAAAATTGACAGCAGTAGTCTTTATTATCTATACGCTTGTACAGGGAAAGAATATGACAGCAAGTATGATTTCAATTGATGTATTCCTGTGGATTTATTGGAATAATAGGATTACGATGTTTACGTGTCATACCGGAAGGGGAAACGGAAGGGGTTAAAGATGAAAATCATGATTACGAGAAAGAATTTGATTTATACAGCAATCATTACCATTATCATCGTGCTTTTGTTTACATTTAAATTACCATATTATATTCAAAAGCCTGGTGGGGCCGATGCTCTGAATCCGATTGTACATGTTGATGGGGGCTATGAAAGTGAAGGAGATATGCACCTTGTAACCGTACGAGGGATGGATGCAACACCAATACAATTTGTTATTGCAAAGTTCATGCCCCATTATGATATTGTTCCCATTCATGAGGTTCGACCCGAGGGAATTACGGATGAAGAGTATTTTCATGCACAGTTACAGATGATGGAGAATTCACAAGAAGCTTCCACTGTTGTTGCCTACGAGGCAGCAAATGCAGACATTCAAATCGATTTTAGTGGTGTATACGTTGTTTCCGTTGTGGAAAAGTTACCAGCAGATGGTGTCTTGCAGATGGGCGACTTAATTAAACAAGTCGATCAAACGGAAATAAAAGAAGCAGATGATTTAATCAATTATGTTAAAGATAAAGAAGACGGCGATGTGATTGAACTGCAAGTAGAGCGTGACGGCAGCACAATTACCAAGGAAATTACCCTTCAGAAATTGAAGGAGCTGGATAATCGGATTGGCATGGGGGTTCAGCTCGTGACAGATCGGCAGGTTACGGTAAATCCGAAAGTAGAATTTTCCAGTGGAAATATTGGCGGCCCCAGCGCGGGATTAATGTTTGCTTTAGAAATGTATGACCAGCTGACAGCGGATGACTTAACAAATGGCGAGCAAATCGCTGGAACTGGTGAAATTGATTATAACGGAAATGTACATCGTATTGGTGGGATTGATAAAAAAGTGATTGCAGCAGATAAAGCGGGTTGTACGGTTTTCTTTGCTCCTAATGAAAATGGCGCAAAGGATTCTAATTATGAAATAGCCAAAAAAACTGCTGAAGAAATCGGTACATCCATGAAAGTAGTACCTGTAGATACATTTGATGATGCCTTGAAATTTTTAGAAGGCTTAAAAGAAAAATAAGTTTGATATGAAAGAGGCTTGGATAAAATTTAGTTGGTCCCGTGGGAGCCTTTTTAGATTTATTCCGCTTTATTCAATTTAAACAAAAAGAGTAAACACCGGTAAAAGTATATACACCATAATTTACGCAAATGCTCATTTTAAAAATGAACTAGGGTTTGCCTTGTTGCATTAAATTGAAAAAACACTCTCAGTACCCCAGCATTTCAACAAATTCAGAATAATAAACAGTCATATTTATCTATTCGTGATAAACATGACTGTTTTTTCATGAAGAAAGGCTAGTTACATCAGAGCCTCTTCAACTAATTTGTCCGTATTGGAAGGTTTAATTCTTGTTTAAATAGCAACTGGCGTTGAGTTGCTGGGAGTATACTATAATATGCCCTTGATGCACGTTCTTCCATTTCTAACATTGGGTGCATGTTACGACCTAAAGATGAAACAATAGGAGTATCTATCTTTTTACGATGGTCGTGAAGGTATTGTTCTCCTGTTTTTGTTAATCCAACCAAACGTATGTAAGGCATTTTTACCATATCTATGTCCTGGGGATATTCCATTTTTTTCGTATTGGTCAGTATATGTGTGAAAATACGTTGAATTCTTGTCCTTGTATAACGTTTTGTTTTAACGGCTTCCATCCAATTCACCATATTAGATGCAGATCTGGCAGTTTTTTTAATCCGATGCTCAATTCCTTCATCCATTCCCTGAATCGTTGCAAGTTCTTGGATTGGGGTTGTAAGTACCCGATATTGTAATATATCAAAATAGCTTTCCCAGTCATGCCAAGCACCTGCTTGTTGATGATATCGCTGTAATTGCGCTTTCATTGCGTTTGGCATGGTGCGGAATATATTTTCTAAAGGCTCTTGTTGAAGAAACAAAGCTTCACGAATACTCGTTGCACTGGCAATGGGACCTTGAATTGCGGTATCATGATAATGACTATTAGATCGTTTAATGGTGAGTGGTTCAATGGAATTACCATGATCAAATATTGCCCGAATGTAGCTAAAACCCAAGATATTATTAGGTTGCCCTAAATCAATTGCATGTTCTGTAAGTCCAATTTTCTGATAGGCTAATTTGCTTGCTTCCGGATAGGATATGCCCGTGGCTAAATATCGTTTTAGAGCTTGGTCATAAGTGGATTGATTTTTTCTTAAGATGGTTAAGCTAGAAGTAAAATCCTGAATATTTCCTGATTCGCTGCCAAAGCAGACAGAGTGAGCATCCATTGCTTGCAGAATGGAAATAGCCCCTTTGGCAAATAATTTACTGCTTTGAACTGCGAACATATACGGTAGTTCTAAAACAATATCAACTCCATGCTGGAGCGCCGCCTGGGCTCGGTGGAACTTATCGACAATGGCCGGTTCACCGCGTTGCAAAAAAGAACCGCTCATTACAGCAATCATACAGTCTGCATTGGAGACTTTTTTAGCTTCTTGAAGATGGTAGACATGCCCATTATGGAAAGGATTGTATTCGACAATTAAACCACATGCATTCATACGAACAACTCCATTCGAATAGATATTGCTTATTGTATCAAAATGTGTTGTAGTATGTACAATATGTATGAAATGATGAAGAAGGCAATATAGGATTTTTAATTCTATTGTGTAAAGAAAATATCTTGACAAAACTTGATTTTCCTTTTAAAATTACTCTTGTTGTCTGTGAGGTGATTCAAATGAAATTTACACTCGGTCAGATAAGAAAAATAGCGTACAATCAACCATTTACGTTTGATGGCGAAGTGAATGTTTCTGAATTAGTTGACATGAACAATGATATCCGCAGTATAAAGCCTGTACATGTCAGTGGGAAATGCATCGTTCATGGCGATCAATTCATTTTTACTTTTACGATAACAGGTGAGATGATTTTGCCATGTGCCCGGACTTTAGTAGATGTTCCCTATCCATTTAAAATAAAAGCAAATGAAGTATTTTCAGCTGCTGTTGATGAAGATGAATGGGAAGATTCTGAAATTCACTCGATAAATGGAGAAGTACTTGACTTAATGCCGCTAATAAAGGAAAATATTCTATTGGAAGTACCTTATCGAGTATTTGCTGAGCATGTGGATGACCAGTTAAATTCTATGCAGGAAGGAAAAGGCTGGACAGTTCTTTCCGAGGAAATAGAAGATAAGAAACCAGATCCCCGTTTGCAAAAACTGGAATCTTTATTAAAAGATTATAAGAAAGAAAAATAAGAAGCAATCATTCGTGTTTTCCTTTCGGATTTGAAGGAGGTGTAAGTCATGGCAGTACCTAAAAGAAGAACTTCTAAGAAAGTAAAAAATCAGCGTCGTACGCATAAAAAACTACACGTACCTGGCATGGTTGAATGTTCAAATTGTGGTGAATTAACGAAGCCACACCATGTTTGCAGTTCATGTGGTCATTATGATGGAAAAGAAGTAATTAGCCAATAATATTGGATAAAACAGATCACCTGGTGGTCTGTTTTTTTAATAGCAAGGAAAGTAGATGTTCTTGTTTCCTAGTAAACCTTGAACAATTATGCGACCTGGCTTAATCGCTAGTAGAATGAACTTATTAAATTGCGTGTGTTTTATGAGCATGCATACATGTTTTATAATGAATGGATGGTAAGGAGATTTTACGATGATTGGTTATCAAAAAATGGACAAAGGATACGGAGTTATTACCTTAAATCGTCCTGAAAAACGTAATGCCATATCTGAGAAGATGGCAAATGCATTTCATTCCACCTTACAGCAGGCGCGATTGGATGCATTAAAGTTTCTTGTAATTACAGGGGCTGAGGACAAGATGTTTTGTGCAGGCGGTGACTTGACCGAGCTGCATGGAAACTTAACGCCAGCAGAAGCTTATGAACGTTTACGTGTGATGAAAGGATTACTTTACGAGCTTGTTACTTTCCCGGTTCCCGTTATTTGCTTGTTAAATGGAAATGCACTTGGTGGTGGCTGTGAAATTGCAACTGCATGTGATTTCCGCATTGCAAAGGCAGGAACATCATTTGGTTTTGTGCAAACGAAGCTCGGTATCTTACCAGGCTGGGGTGGGGGTGCCCTACTTTATGAAAAGACACATCCTTCTTTTGCTTTACAATGGCTAACGGAAGCAGCTATTTATGAGGCTGAGAAATTAGTAGATAAAGGCTGGGTTCATCATATAGTTGATGCATCAGCTTGGCATGATTATGAACAAATCCTTCAACCATATGTATTAAAGTCATACAATCAAATGAAGCTGCTGAAACAGCAATATTTACATGCTATTTCCATTTCTACATTAGCAAAACGGATGGAGGAAGAAGTGAGAAACTGTGCAGAGCTTTGGGATTCTCCTGAACATAAACAAGCGGTAAAACAATTCTTGGAAAAAAACAATTCACCTAAAATATAGTGTCCCTACTATCTACAAAACAGATTATTTTAAAATAAAATAGCTTACATGATTCTATCATTCCTCTTTGTTGCATACATTGTTAGCAAACCTATTAGGAGTGATGATATGAATGCGACAAGACAGGATGCTTGGACTGGAGATGAGGATTTATTATTAGCGGAGACGGTGCTTCAGTATATACGAATTGGTAAAACACAGCTGGAGGCTTTTAAAGAAGTGGCGAAAAAATTATCTCGAACATCTGCTGCCTGCGGATTTCGTTGGAACGCAACTTTACGAAAAAATTATCACGATGCCATTTTACAGGCGAAACAACAACGAAAAGTGGGAGCGGCTAGCCATCATTCCTCTTTATTAACGGATGATCCAGCAAATGATGAGATAGAACATGCTATTAAATTACTGGAAAGAATGAAACAGGAATTTCAAAAAGAGAGGCAGTCATTAAATACTGGCCATCATGAAGTCGTAGCCCATCTACAGCAAGAAAATCATGCCTTAAAAGAAAAGTTGCAACGCTATGAAAGTGCATGGAATGAGATGGGAAATGTTTGGAGCTGGGTACAGAAGCGAGAAGGGTAAATATATGAACCATAAAAAGGGGATAAGGGTGAAAGAGAAAAAGACATGAACTGTTTCATGTCTTTTGTTCGTTTTGGAAGACTTATGATTGCTCGAGCTTTTCCTCGACACCTTCTGGAAGCCAAATCAAAGGATTCTGCCCAAAATCCCTTTCCATTTCATAATGTGCTTTTTGAAAGCCCATCTTTTCCCAAAAGTCATGGGAATTAATCCGTGGATTTGTTTTAATAGGCATATGAAAATCTTTTGCGAATTGAACGAGTGCCTTACCATACCCCTTTTTTTGATAGTCTGGCAATACCTCTAGTTTCCACAGTTCCAAATAATCCTGCTGTGGTTTAAAAAAGGCATCATATTTACGATCAACCTTGTACAAGCTCATTCTGGCAATCAATCTATCCCCAAAATATATACCATAGAATGGTGATTCACTATCATTTTCAATGATATTCGATTGCAAGTCTTCCATCATGGACAATTCCTGATTACCATATTCTTTAAAATGCTTAAATTTCTCCAGCGTTTTGTAGTTAATTAAAAGTCTTTCAACTTTAACATTGCTTGGCATGCGCATTTCCCCCTTCACATTCTGAATATATTGAATGCATTATTTTCATTATAGTATAAACAGCTCAAGAATGAAATATGGCTACCGAAATAACACTTTTGCTACGATGAGGGGAAGTGCAGGAAAGCCATAAATAAAGGAAAAGCCAGTAACACTGGATGTTATAGCGTACAAATGGTCTGAATGTTTGCTACAATAGAAGAAAAATATAGGATAGGGGTCATTGGTATGCATATCGGGATCATTGGAGGAGGCGCAATTGGACTATTACTGGCCAGTTATTTTCGTAAAGAACATCCTGTGACGTTATATGTCAGACGTGAGGAGCAACGATTGAACTTGATGGAACAGGGGCTAACATTGGATAGTAAGTATGGTGATTGTAATGTGGATGTTGCTCTGATACAGGATATTCACGCGCAGGATTTGTATATTATTTGTGTCAAACAACATCAGCTGCAGGACGTCATGCCTGCTTTATATCAGGTGGCAGAAGGGAAGCCGATTGTGTTCCTGCAAAATGGTATGGGCCATATAGAGAAATTTCAATCTCCAGCACATTTTATTTATGCAGGGATTGTAGAGCATGGTGCAATTCGAGTAAGTGATACGAATGTGCATCATACCGGCAGCGGGCGGATTGCAATTGCTAAAGTTTCAGGGGATGGTCCATCAGCATCTGAATTGGCGGTTCATTTACATCAACTTGATTTCCGGGTAGAGGCTGCAGATGACTGGAGACGTCTACTATCTGAAAAGCTGATCATCAATGCGGTAATTAATCCTTTAACTGCATTGTTCCAGGTGCGAAATGGCGAGATATTAAAGAATTCATTTATACGTAACATAGCCAGGGAACTGTGCAAAGAGTCAGCGCGAGCATTGCGTTTATCAGAGTCTTCCAGTTGGGAGCGTGTCGAGCAAATTGCAATGGCAACGTCGGAAAATATATCGTCTATGTACAAAGATATTCAAGAAGGGCGTAAGACAGAAATTGATTCGATGACCGGCTACTTATTACAGAATTATAATTACATGCCCTATACCAAATTTGTAGATCATGCTATTCGGGCACTGGAGTTAAAGCAAGGTGATTCTGATGCTTGATTATCTTGTTTACGTTATTGCATTTTTTGTTACCATCCCAATAATCGCCACTTTGTTAGTGTATAAATTAACCCGATGGCGCTATGAAAATCAATGGTTTGCTGTACATCGAGCGGTTAACTGGACAGGTGGATTGTATATCATTGCAGTTTTGATGATTCTTCAAGATTTATTTCAGCGCACTTATATAACTTTTATCCTTATCTTTTTTCTATTTATATTCACAGCTGTTATATTTTTTCAGTGGAAGCGCATGACAGAGGTGGATTTTGCAAAGGCATTTAAAGTCACTTGGCGTGGCTCCTTTTTGGTTTTCCTGCTATTATATGTTTTCCTGGTCATTATAGGTATAGGTAGTCGCATTTTTGGATAGGTATAGGCAGATTCCATGAAAAACAGCAAGCATTTATGTACAATACAAATGGATATGAATGAAATTCCAGTTTATTTTAAAGGAGTATGTAAAAGATGCAAATTGACCCAATGCCATTAGGAAAAGAATCGAAAATCATGCATGATTTTCGAAATAATAACGATGAATTGATGAAGCACTTCAGCTATGTGTATGCACCCGAAACATATGCTAATAGGGTCAATGATTTAAAAAAACGTTCCTTCCAACGGAATGAATTGGTCCAAGCTTTACATACATTGAACTCAAATTGGGATGCGCCAATTGAAACGATACAAAACGTGAATCGATTACAGGATGAAAACAGTACAGTTGTGATTGGTGGCCAGCAGGCTGGGGTTTTCACAGGTCCCATGTATACCATTCATAAAGTGATTTCTATCCTCCAGCTTGCGAAACAACAAGAAGAGGAACTTGGTGTACCTGTCATTCCAGTATTTTGGATTGCAGGAGAGGATCATGATTTTGAAGAAATGAATCATTTATATATGCCGAGCAAAGCAAGCATGAAAAAAATGAAAGTTAGGCAACGTGTATTGGATAAGAAATCCATCTCAGACATTACGATTCAAGAAACAGATATGAATCAATGGTTGGAGCAAGTATTTCAAACACTTCCGGAAACAGTATATACAAAAGATTTATATGAAATAGCAGCAAGCATGTTAAAGCAATGTCAATCCTATGTTGATTTTTTTGCGAGATTTATATTTTACTTATTCCCAAATGAAGGGCTTGTGTTGGTTGATTCGGGACATCAGCTTGTTAGAACAATAGAATCAACTTATTTTACACAATTAATTGAAAAGCAATCAGATATCAGTTCCGGTGTGGCAGATTCGTTAATGGAGCTTAAGAATCAGGGGTATTCCATAGCGCTAGATGCGGAACCTTCTGATGCACATCTATTTTATCATCATCATGGTGAACGTATTTTACTCATGCGAAATGAAGATGGCGACTGGATTGGCAAGCAAAATGAAGTAAAATTCTCGACAGATGAGATATTAGAAATTGCCTCACATCATCCCGAGAATTTAAGTAATAATGTGGTGACACGTCCAGTCATGCAGGAATTATTATTTCCAACCTTAGCATTTATTGGTGGACCTGGTGAAATAGCCTATTGGTCTGCATTAAAGCCAGCGTTCGATGCAGTTGGCTTAGACATGCCTCCAGTTGTGCCGCGGCTTTCCTTTACTTGGGTAGATCGATATCTGGCTAAGCTGGTCCGAAAATACAATCTTTCTTTAGAGCAGGCAATTCAGTCTGGTATTCGGAAAGAAAAGGAAGGCTGGCTTTTTGCTCAACCGCATTATCAGGTGCACGATGAAACGAATCGTATGAAATCTCTCATTAAAGAGGTGCATCAGCCTTTTCGGGAAATTGCTGGAGAGCTCGGTGTAGACATGGAACAGCTTGCGGAAAAGAACTTATCTTACTTGGAACAGCATATTGATTTTATGGAACGCAAAATTAAACAACGTATTAAAAAAAATCATGAGACTGAATTAACAGAGTTCGATCAAATTGAAATGCATTTTCATCCAATGAATGGCTTACAAGAAAGGGTTTGGAATCCATTGTATTGGATCAACGCATATGGACCAGACATCGTAGCGAAATTGGCTAACGAACGATGTAGTGTGGAACATGGCCATTATATTGTACATTTATAACATACAGGCGAAGGCGATGACCTTCGTCTGTATTTTTTTATCTTTAAGGATAAGAAATGATTACAAGAGAAAAACCGTTATGAATGATAGTTGTTTTTCATAAAGGGTCTAAAAGAAAAGATATATCCCCACAAATTGCCCTTATTTTGATATTTGAAAAGATCCCCCACCACCCACCACCATTTACGCTAAAATTGAAAAATAACTACTGTGGATAATTGATAAATATCCCTAAAATCATTGGTGTGTCTGGTGTTGTGTAATTTACTGCATGGCGGTTCAATTAGTGGTTAGCTCATCAAAACAGTATAAAATTCCAACTAAAAAAGGCGGATTCTATCGTCTTTTTTAGTTTTTTTATAAATAGGGTGGTACGAAGTGGGGGATTGTGGTAATATAAAAATATGAAAGTGGGGCGGACTCTATGTTCATGGGTGAATTCCAACATAACATTGACACAAAAGGAAGAATTATAGTCCCATCGAAGTTCCGTGAAGGACTCGGTGAAAGTTTTGTTGTGACCCGTGGATTGGATCAGTGTTTGTTCGCATACCCAATGGAAGAATGGAAAGTACTTGAAGAGAAAATGAAAAAGCTCCCACTGACTAAAAAAGACGCAAGGGCTTTTACCCGTTTCTTCTTTTCGGGAGCCGTGGAATGTGAAGTGGATAAACAGGGAAGAATAAACCTTCCACAGCCGCTTAGAGGATATGCCACTTTAGAAAAAGAATGTGTCGTTATTGGCGTATCCAACCGGATTGAATTTTGGGCACAAGATGTTTGGGAAGATTATTTCAATCAATCAGAAGAATCCTTTGCAGAGATTGCAGAGAATCTGATGGATTTTGATATTTAATAGCTTCCGAAATAAGCTGTCCGCTATAGAAATGGGTGTTTGTATGTTTGAACATTATTCAGTGTTAAAGACAGAAACAATTAATGGACTTGCTATCAAACCAGATGGCGTTTATGTGGATTGTACAGTAGGAGGAGCAGGACATTCTGAACAGATAGCCTCTCGCTTAGGAAAAGAAGGATTACTGGTTGCGTTCGATCAAGATCAGGATGCACTAGCGGCTGCAGAGGAAAGATTGTCAGCATATCAGGGACGCGTTTTGTTTATACATAGCAACTTCCGGAACCTCCAGGAACAATTACAGTTACATGGTATTGAACACGTAGATGGGATTTTATTTGATTTAGGTGTCTCTTCTCCACAATTGGACAGAGGAGATAGAGGATTTAGCTATCGCTATGATGCAGCATTAGATATGCGGATGGACCAAACGACAGATGTGACAGCAAAGGAAATTGTAAATGAATGGCCATATGAGAAATTAGTATCTATTTTTTTCAAATATGGCGAAGAGAAATTTTCTAAACAAATTGCTCGAAAAATTGAAGAACGGAGACAACATCAGGAAATTAATACGACCTTTGATTTGGTCGAATTAATTAAAGAAGCCATTCCTGCTCCTGCAAGAAGGAAGGGTGGACATCCTGGTAAGCGTATTTTTCAAGCGTTGCGCATCGCAGTTAATGATGAATTGGCAGCTTTTAATGATGCCCTTCATCAAGCCGCGAAAGTAATATCTATCCATGGCAGAATTGCCGTTATTACATTCCACTCATTGGAAGATCGCCTTTGCAAGCAAGCCTTCAAAAAGTGGAGTACGGCAAAGGAAACACCTCGGAATCTACCGATTATCCCTAAAGAATTTGAAGCACCATTTAAATTGGTCAATCGAAAACCAATTGCTGCAGCAGATAACGAGTTAACGGAAAATCGCAGATCACGGTCTGCCAAGCTTAGAATCATTGAGAAAATAAACGAGTGGAATGATGATTTTACTTATGAAGAAGGGTGGAAAAAATAATGGCCGCACCGAAGCTTAAAAATTGGCAACAATCGTATACAGCTACTGCACCACAACAGGATAATAAAAAAGTAGTAAAAGTACGTAGACAAAGCTGGGTAACCAAAGGAGAAAAATTTTTATATGCAATATTTGGTGTTATCCTCATCCTCGTTTCCACTTATGTTGTATCCTTCTCCTCCCAAACCGATAGCTTGAATAGGGAGTTACAAAAACTGGAGAATGTGGTACAATCACAACAGCTAACGAACGAGGGCTTGGCATTTGAAGTAAAAGAATTAAGCAGTCCCGATCGCATCACAGAAATTGCGAAAAAACATGGATTAACCATCCAAAACGCAAAAGTGAAACAAGCTAGCGCATACAATAATTAAATCGGGTGAAATGAGGATGAAAAAGAATAAAACGACCAATTTTATGGCATTTGTATTTATTACGATCTTTGTCGGGTTTTTCTTAATCCTGACAGGCAGATTTTTATATATTCAAGCTACAGGTGAAATTGAAGGCGTGTCGTTGGATAAATGGGCGAAAGAAAAAAGAAGCTCATCCTATACATTAGAAGCAGAGCGGGGAAAGATCTTTGATAGCAAGGGAATGGTACTTGCATATGATCGCCCCGCATTTCGTATTTATGCAATCACACGGGAATCCTACTCAGACAATTCCAGCAAGAAGCGTCATGTGGTAGACCCGGAGGAAACGGCCGCTAAATTGGCACCTATTTTAGATGCAGATGAACAAGATCTTTTAGAAACCTTAAAAAATGGGATTGAACAGGACAGATTCCAGGTTGAATTTGGTAGAGCAGGTCAAAAAATCTCCCAAACCCAGAAGGAAGAAATAGAGGCTTTGGAATTACCTGGCATACATTTTACGAAGGAATCACTTCGATATTATCCAAATGGTATGTTTGCTTCCCATATTATTGGATTTGCACGGGAAACAGAACCAAAGACAGAAGATGATAAGACCATCAATCAGATAACAGGTATTACGGGTATGGAAAAGGAAATGAATAAATTATTGCAAGGTAAAGATGGCTATATATCCTTCCAACGTGATAATTATAACCGAAAACTTCTACATCCCGATGAAGTAGTCAAGAAACCAGATAATGGGGATGACGTTTATTTAACTATAGACCAGAAAATCCAAACCTTACTGGATGATGTGATGTCCCAAGTAGATGAACACTATAGTCCTAAGCGGATGACTGCGATTGTAATGGATGCTAAAACAGGAGAAATAAAGGCGTTGAGTAATCGTCCAAGCTATGATCCGAATAACCCAACAGATGTTGAGAATTGGTATAATGATGCCATTTCTACCCCATTTGAGCCAGGTTCCACGATGAAGATGTTTACTTGGGCTGCCGCAATTGAAGAAGGCGTGTATAATGGGGATGAAGTTTTTCAATCAGGTAGTTATCAAATTAATAGTAAAGTACAAAAAGTCAGAGATCATAATGGTGGAAGAGGCTGGGGAAAAATTACATTTGATGAAGGATTTCAGCGTTCATCAAACGTTGCAGCTTCTAAGCTATTATGGGAAAAAATAGGGGCAGATAAATATTTAGAGTATCTCAAAGCATTTAAGCTATTTGAAAAAACAGGTATTGATTTGCCGGGCGAGGTAAGTGGTCAGCTTCTGTATAACTGGCCACGAGATAAATTGTCCACGTCATTTGGACAAGGTAGTACCGTCACGCCAATACAACAAATGAAAGCTGCTACCGCGATTGCAAATGATGGGAAAATGCTTCAGCCCTATGTGATTAATAAGATTGTCAATCCAAATACTGGAGAAATTATTAAAGAAAACAAACCGCAAGTGGTAGCGGAACCCATATCAAAGAAAACAGCAGATCATGTGATGGAGTTGCTTGGAACGGTAGTCAGCTCTGAAAATGGTACAGGTAAAATGTTTGCACTCGACAATTACACACTTGCAGGTAAAACCGGTACAGCACAAATACCGAATCCAAAAGGTGGATATTTGACAGGAACGGGTAATAATATTTATTCCTTCATGGGAATGGCTCCACTGGATGATCCACAATTAATTATGTATGTATCTGTAAAGCAGCCTGATTTAGAAACGGAGGACGGCATTGAAGCCGGTTCAGCTCCTGTATCCTATATATTTAAAAATGTGATGGAAAATAGTCTTCATTATTTAGATATTGAGCCTGATATCGATGAAGATCAAAAATCCCAGCTCATTCAAATACCTGAACTGGAGGGTATGGAAGTAGCAGAAGCAAAAGCCATGCTATCAGAAAAAGGACTACATGTTACAATTTCAGGTAAAGGGAAGAAAATTATCGCCTCGAATGTAATTGGTAAATCAGAATTACTTCCAAATAGTCGCGTATTTCTAGTCACCGATAAGCCAACCATGCCAAACATGAAAGGCTGGTCTATACGGGAAGTGTTGCAATTTGCTGACGTGACCGGGTTAAAGCTGGAAACGATTGGAAGTGGATATGTTACCAAGCAAGGAATCAAAGAAGGTAAATCAATCAAAAAAGGTGATTATTTAGGGGTGGAATTAAAGCCGCCACAAAAGAAAAAAGCTAAAAAACCAAAAAAAGAAAGCTCTGAATCAGATGCTGAATCAACCAACCATGGTGAATAACCAGGATCGTAATTGAGCTTCGCTTGTTACGGAAATTGTTTAAACAGAGGGAGACCGTTTTAAAGAGGGTCTTCCTTTGTTTTTCATACGCCACTTATAAATGCGCGGAAACTACCCACTGTATCCGGAAAGAAAAACAGTTCAAATTGATAAATGGAGGAGTCATCTCCACGATTAAAACAGCGTTCTAATCCTTTTGCTTATGCATATAGTTGATACAAGCCTACCTTTTGAAAAGGGGATGTCATATGAAGCGCGTATCAACTGTAACGGTAAGAAAACGATTAGTAGCTGTTTTTCTTTTTGGGCTGCTATTTTTTGTGATTATTGATGCAAGATTAGGGTATGTTCAATTTATTACGGGAGACAAGCTGCTAGAAAAAGCAGATGCTTCATGGAGCAGGGATATCGTATTTCAACCAGAACGTGGTTTAATTTTGGATTCAGAGGGAGAGGTGCTCGCGGAGAATGTAACTGCACCTTCAGTTGTTGTTGTACCAAGACAGGTAGAAAATCCAGAGCAGACAGCGGAACGATTAGCAGAGATCTTACAGGCGCCGACGGAAGAAGTTTTGGAATCCATCACGAAGTCAGCGATGAGTACCTCGATACGACCAGAAGGCATTAAAATTTCCAAGGAACAGGAACAAGCCATTCGGCAGCTAAAGCTAGCGGGTGTTTACTTGGCCAAGGATTCCAAACGTCATTATCCTTTTGGTAATCGGCTGGCACATGTGCTTGGTTTTACAGGTATTGATAATCAGGGCCTTATGGGGCTGGAGCTGTACCATGAGGAGAAATTAAAAGGAGAAAAAGGTAGTTTGTCCTATTATTCTGATGCAAAGGGGGGGCGGTTGGACTTTTTTGCAGATAGTTATACTGCCCCTCTGGACGGACTGGATTTGAAGACGACCATTAACTCAAAAGTGCAAACCATTATGGAGCGGGAGCTTGATATTGCGATGGCCACTTATCAACCGGATGGTGCGATGGCGATTGCTGTTGACCCATCTACCGGGGCTGTCCTTGGAATGACTTCCAGACCGACCTTTCATCCAGAAAAATATCAAGAAGTTGATCAAGAAATTTTTAATCGTAATTTACCCATTTGGAGCACATTTGAACCAGGATCCACCTTTAAAATTATTACCTTGGCCGCTGCACTGGAGGAAGAGTTAGTTGACCTGGAAGACGATCATTATCATGATCGCGGTTCGATAGCAGTTGGTGGAGCGAAGTTGAGATGCTGGAAGGCTGGCGGACATGGTTCACAATCTTATTTGGAGGTCGTGCAAAACTCTTGTAACCCCGGCTTTGTTAACCTTGGCCAAAAGTTAGGCACAGAAAAATTATTCTCTTATATAAGGAATTTCGGCTTTGGGACCAAAACCGGGATTGATTTGCAAGGAGAGGGGAACGGAATTCTGTTTAAGCCAGAACAAATCGGTCCGGTTGAATTAGCAACTACTTCTTTCGGGCAGGGGGTTTCCGTAACCCCGATTCAACAGGTTATGGCAGTTTCCGCTGCAGTGAATGGTGGTTTTTTATATGAACCATTCATTGCTGATAAATGGTTGGATCCGAAAACTGGAAAAGTGATATCTGATCAGGAACCAAAGGTGAAAAAACGGGTCATTTCTGGAGAAACCTCCAAACAAGTTCGAGAGGCATTGGAAAGTGTTGTGGCAAAAGGGACTGGACGCCCAGCATATGTGGACGGTTACCGGGTCGGTGGAAAAACCGGTACTGCTCAAAAAGTCGGGCCTGATGGACGTTATATGACGAATAATCACATTGTTTCATTTATCGGTTTTGCCCCTGCAGATGATCCACAGATTGTTGTGCTGGTAGCGGTAGATAATCCACAAGGGACGGTTCAATTTGGGGGAGTAGTTGCAGCGCCTATTGTCGGGACTATACTTGAGGATTCCTTACAGGCTATGGATGTGTCATTGCGTACAGATGGTTTGGATAAGGAGTATTTATGGCCCGAGGAACCGAAAGTGGAAGTTCCGGATTTAATTGGGATGAAAAAAGATGAACTTACGGAATTACTTACAAATCTATCAGTGGAAACGAGCGGTAAAGGTACACATATTATTGATCAGTCACCTCCAGCAGGGTCTCTGCTTGAAGCCGGTGAAACGGTAAGGGTCTATTTATCCGACAAAAAATAATCGTGATTTTGTCTTGGATTTGATATAATATGAAAAGCAAACAACATCCCAAAACCTAGCCTGTCTGTTCCCATTTGTACGAATGCTGCATACATTATATAGGCAGCATTCGAAATGGGTAAAAGGCATGAGAAAGGGTGTCATGACTTACGCTTTATTTTGACTTTTACAATCTTTTCGAATGTTTTACCAACTACGAAAAGATGGGATGTTGGAGCTATGAGATTAGAGGAACTGCTTGCGTGGTTACCATTTACGAAATGTTCAGTAGATATAAAGGAAAAAGAAGTTCGCGCATTAGCAATCGATCACCGACTTGTCCGTCCTGGCGATGTCTTCCTATGTATCAAGGGACATACCGTTGATGGCCATGATTTTGCAGGAAAAGCAGCAGAAAATGGTGCCATGCTAATCATTGCGGAGAAAACAGTCGATGTACCTGTACCACAAATATTGGTTTCAGATACGAAACGTGCACTTGCTGTTTTAGCAACAGGATTTTATGGAAATCCAACTGCTACCATTCCTTTAATCGGAATTACTGGTACAAATGGAAAAACAACCATCAGTTACTTGTTGGATTCGATATTTAAAGAGAACGATAAACAAACAGGCATTATCGGTACAATCCAAATGAAAATCGGACAGAAGACATATGCCTTAGAAAATACGACTCCAAATGCATTGGTGCTGCAACATGCTTTTTCAATGATGCATAAAGCAGGTATAGAGCAGGCGATGATGGAGGTTTCCTCGCATGCACTTGCAGAAGGAAGGACATATGGTTGCCAGTTTGATATTGCAGTATTTACTAACTTGACGCAGGATCATTTGGATTATCACACTGACATGGACGCTTATTTGGAAGCGAAGGCATTATTATTTTCGCAATTAGGAAACGCATATGGTGAAAAGCCTAAATTCGCTATTATCAATATGGATGATCCTGCTGCAAAGACGCTCATACAGCAGACAGGGCAACATATTATGACTTATGGCTGTAGTGAAGCAGCACAGGTTCGGGCGTTGAATTGGAAATTAACAGCTGGAGGGGCCGTATTTACGTTAGCTACCCCCGTCGGAACAACAACTATTTCCAGTAACCTGGTAGGCAAATTCAATATATATAATATGCTTGCTGCAGCGGCTGCTGCACTAGCATCTGGCGTATCGCTAACTATTATTAAAAGGGGATTGGAATCTATCCACGGAGTCGATGGTAGGATGGAGCAGGTAGCCATTGGGCAACCATTCTCCGTATTGGTCGATTATGCCCATACTCCAGATTCGCTACGTCATGTACTAACGACGATTCAGGAATTTGCAAAACAAAGGATTTTAGTTGTCGTTGGCTGTGGTGGTGATCGTGATCGAACAAAACGTTCAGTTATGGCAAAGGTTGCAGTTGACTATGCGGATACTGCAATATTTACATCGGATAATCCTCGCAATGAAAACCCAATGGCAATCATTCAAGATATGACTGTGGAATTGGATCAAGCTGTAGATCATTACCAAGTCATTGTAGATCGAAAAGCTGCCATACATAAAGCAATACAGCTTGCAGCATCAGAAGATATTGTACTAATTGCCGGAAAAGGGCATGAAGATTATCAAGAAATCAAAGGGGAAAAGTACCCCTTTGATGATCGGGTAATTGCACGAGAAGCAATAGAAATAAAGGAGAATTGTTAATGTTATTTACTATAGAGTGGCTGGCGGGTATTTTCCCGGATTGCCAAGGATTAAATCAACCAAAACAATATATCGATGAAGTAATCACAGACAGCAGAAAACAAAGAAAAAACACCCTCTTTATTCCGATTGTTGGAGAAAGATTTGATGGACATCAATTTATAGAGCAGGCTTATCAAAATGGGGCGGCAGCAGTGCTATGGGAAAAAGATAAAATACTTCCCGACTCCTTGCCGTCCGATTTTCCTGTTTTTTTTGTCGACGATACAACCATTGCCTTACAACAATTAGCAAAGGCATATCGTAAGCAAATAAAACCTACTGTTATTGGCATAACGGGCTCAAATGGCAAGACATCAACGAAGGATATTGTGTCAGCTGTTTTACGTTCATCCTATCGAACCCATGCTACGGTCGGAAATTTAAATAATCATATTGGAATGCCACTTACGATTTTATCTATGGCACGCGATACTGAAATGCTCGTATTGGAAATGGGGATGAGTAATTTTGGCGAGATTGAATTATTAAGTCGAATTGCAGAACCAGATTATGCCATTATTACTAACATTGGAGAGTCGCATATTGAATTTTTGGGCTCAAGAGAAGGGATTTTACAAGCCAAATTAGAAATTCGTAAAGGGATGAATGAAGAAGGAATTCTTATTTTTGATGGTGATGAAGCATTATTGAAGGAAGCACGTGCTGTTGGCCATACCATTGCAGTTGGATTTTCGCAATCAAATGATTATATGATTCAACAAACAGAACTAACTGGTAACCAAACTACTTTTGACCTTTCTAATGGACATACATATACGATTCCATTACTAGGACGACATCATGCCAAGAACACCAGCTATGCGATTGCCTTAGCTGAACAATTGAATATCGGCCAGCAGGCGATAAAAGCTGCATTGGACAATTTGCAGCTTACTTCGATGCGTTTTGAAATAAGTAAAGCGAAGAATGGTGCTACCATGATTAATGATGCCTATAATGCTTCACCTACTTCAATGAAGGCCGCCATTGACATTGTAAAACAGATGGCTGGATATGATAAAAAAGTACTGGTGTTGGGAGATATATTTGAACTTGGCACATATTCAGAAGTACTACATCAACGTGTAGCAGAAGTGATTGAAGCACCAATTACTGCTGTATATACGTATGGACAGGCTGCGGTTGCGATTAGTAAACAGGCAGCATTGGAACATCCAAAGCTGGATATCCAGCATTTCACATCAAAGGATGCATTGATTCAACAATTGAATGATTGTGCAGGCGCTGATACATTAATTCTGTTCAAAGCATCAAGGGGTATGGCGTTTGAAACATTGGTTCAGGCAGTTCAATAGGCTGAATCAATTGCCGTTACCAAAACAATTGGACCTATGTCATGATATAGCCGATGATAAAACAAGCTGTACGGATGTTTGTTTTTCTGCTAGGATTATGATTTGGGAAGAAAGGGTTTTAACGTAACGGCATCAGCTGAAGGAGGATATAATCAGTGAATATTACGGTTCTATTAATTACATTAGCGATTGCATTTTTAATAACAGTTCTATTATCGCCAATCATGATTCCATTTTTACGGCGGCTGAAATTTGGACAAAGTATTCGTGAAGAAGGTCCAAAATCACATATGAAGAAAACAGGTACGCCGACAATGGGTGGGGTCATGATTGTTGCCAGTATCATTATTACAACACTGATCATGGGCTCCAAACTAGGTAATGGTTCCATTGGTTACGAAACATGGCTGCTCGTTTTTGTTCTTGTTGGATATGGCTTAATTGGATTTCTGGATGACTTTATTAAAGTGGTATTAAAACGTAACCTAGGTTTAACATCGAAGCAAAAAATGGTTGGACAGCTAATCATTGCTTTTATCTTTTACTTTATTTTACGTAGTCAGGATTTTCCAACCTACATTCAAATCCCAGGTACATCCGTTCAATTCGAGCTAGGCTGGGGTTATGCAATCTTAATTATCTTCATGCTGGTTGGGGCATCTAATGCTGTCAACCTAACAGATGGTTTGGATGGCTTGCTTGCAGGTACAGCAGCAATTGCGTTTGGAGCATTCGGTATCTTGACGTGGTACTTGCTGCCAAATGGTGAAATTGCAGTATTCTCACTAGCGGTTGTTGGTGCCTTACTCGGTTTCCTGGTTTTCAACGCTCATCCGGCAAAGGTGTTTATGGGAGATACCGGTTCTTTGGCGCTTGGTGCAGCCATCGCGGCTATTGCTATTTTAGCTAAAATGGAAATACTTCTTGTCATCATTGGCGGTATTTTTGTAATTGAAACATTGTCTGTTATTATTCAAGTTATTTCCTTTAAAACAACAGGAAAAAGAGTGTTCAAAATGAGCCCATTACACCATCATTACGAGTTAGTGGGATGGTCTGAATGGCGCGTCGTCACAACCTTTTGGTTAATTGGTTTATTATTTGCAGCATTAGGTATTTACATCGAGGTGTGGTTATCATGAATACATTAAAAGATTTTGCTTACGAGCGACCACTTGTTTTGGGATTAGCTAAAAGTGGCACGGCTGCTGCAAAGTTATTTCTAGAATCTGGCTTAACGGTACGTGTAAACGATGGGAAAGGCTCAGAAAACGATTTGGTTGTTTCGGAATTGCGTTTGCTCGGTGCAGAGGTCGTTGTTGGGAGTCATCCGCTGTCTGTGCTGGAGGATATCGACATCATTGTTAAAAATCCTGGTATTCCATATGACAACCCAGTATTAGTGGAAGCGGAAAAAAGAAATATTCCAATTATTACCGAGATTGAATTGGCTGGTAAGCTTACAGCAGGTTCTATTATTGGTATTACGGGTTCAAATGGTAAAACAACGACAACGGCTTTATGTGGTCACATGCTCATGAAGAGTGGTGTACCAGTGAAAATTGCTGGTAACATTGGTACCGTAGCGACGGATGTGGCGCGTACAATCGAGCCGGATATGCAGATGGTACTTGAGCTATCATCCTTTCAATTAATGGGAATCCAACAGTTTCGTCCTAATATAGCCGTACTATTAAATATATATCAAGCCCATTTGGATTATCATAAAACATTGGAAAATTATCGGCAGGCAAAGTGCAACATCTTCAAAAACCAAACCGCTGAAGATATATTAATTTACAATGATGATGATCCTGTTGTTTCTGAGGCAGTTAAAGAGGCACCTTCCATTAAAGCGCCATTTTCAACCAAAACACGATTGGAAAACGGTGCATGGGCTGATGATAATAGTATTTATTTTATGAACGAAAAAATAATGGATCGCAATGAAATTGTTCTTGTTGGCGAGCATAATGTTGAAAACATCTTAGCAGCAGTTAGTGCAGCTAAGCTAAGTGGAGCATCCAATGAAGGAATTCGCGAGGTACTAAAGACATTCTCTGGTGTCCCACATCGTCTGCAATTTATTGAAGAAATAAATGGACGACAATTCTACAATGACTCGAAAGCAACGAATATATTGGCGACGGAGAAAGCGTTGGCTGCATTCGAGAGGCCAACAATCTTGCTTGCAGGAGGTCTTGATCGAGGCAACGGTTTCGAAGCTTTAATGCCTTCTCTCACACATGTAAAGGCAATGGTGACCTTCGGAGAAACTGCTGAAAAGCTAATGGAAACTGCAAATCTGGCAGGAATTTCTACAGTTGCTCAAGTAGATTCAATGGAAGAGGCAGTGCAAAAGGCGTATGAGCTATCTGCAGATAAAGATATTATTCTACTGTCACCAGCTTGTGCGAGCTGGGATCAGTATAGAACTTTTGAAGAAAGAGGTGACATGTTTGTCCAAGCCGTGCATAAATTAAAGTAGGGGCTTGGCAATCGTCCACCTAATCAAATATAGTACAGTCATGTGACACAATAGACGCCCCTAAGCTTGAGAAAAAGGGGTGTTTTTTTTGCTTTCTAAACAAAAAAAAGAAATGAATAAACCGGATTATACATTGCTTTTTGTCATCTTATTATTACTTGGTATCGGAATCGTCATGGTTTACAGTTCGTCCTATGTATGGGCTGAATACAAATATGGTGACAGCTTTTACTTTGTGAAACGGCAGCTTTTATTTGCTGGTGCTGGTGTGGCAGCAATGTTGTTTTTGATGGCAGTACCCTATACGATGCTCCGTAAATATGCGGGCATCATCGCAATCGGATGTTTTGTATTGTTGTTACTTGTGTTAATACCTGGCATTGGAATGGTTCGTGGCGGAGCGCGGAGCTGGATAGGAGTAGGGGCATTTAGTATTCAACCCTCCGAATTTATGAAGCTTGGTTTAATTATCTTTTTGTCCATGTATTTATCTGTCAACCAGAAATATATTCAATCTTTTAAGAAAGGTTTTTTACCACCGTTGCTCATTGTTTTTTTAGCTTTCGGTTTGATTATGCTTCAGCCTGACCTAGGTACAGGTGTCGTACTTGTGTTAACATGCATGGTCATTTTATTTGCAGCTGGTGCACGCATATCACATTTCGTTGGCTTGATGATGCTTGGCGTTATCGGTTTTGTTTTATTAATCATTTCCGCACCTTACCGTATTAATCGGATTACGTCTTTTTTGAATCCTTGGGAAGATCCACTTGGAGATGGCTTTCAGATTATCCAGTCCTTATATGCAATTGGTCCGGGTGGATTAATGGGAATGGGGTTAGGTAACAGTTTACAGAAATATTTTTACTTACCTGAGCCACAGACTGATTTTATTTTTGCCATCATCGGAGAGGAACTCGGATTTATTGGAGGCACTGTGGTCATTGGATTATTTTTCATTTTATTCTGGAGGGGTATGAAAATATCCCTGGAGACAGCTGATCCATTTGGTAGGTATCTGGCATTGGGAATTGTTGGTATGCTATCTATTCAAACAATGATTAATATAAGTGTCGTCATTGGCTTGATTCCAGTTACTGGAATCACCTTACCATTTTTAAGTTATGGTGGCTCCTCCTTAACCTTAACCCTATGCTCCGTTGGCATGCTGTTAAACATTAGTAAATATACAAAATTATAGTTTTTTCTTGCACCGCAGCTCATTTTTGACTGCGGTGCATGTTTGTATATAAAAATAGTGGGGAATCTATGGATTGTATGGTGATAATAGGGGGTATATTATGGTATAATTCATGTAAGTAACATTTTTGGTGTTGTTTTATATGGTAACAATAGACTATACATAAAAAAGGAAGAAAGAGATGAACAAAAAAAATGTTGTTTCAATCGAGGATCGCATCCCAAAATTGAAACAAGCTCGAAAAAAGAAGGCGAATCGTCGTCTCATATTCTACCTTTCTATTTTTTTCTTCTTATTGGCTATTATTGTCTATCTTCAATCACCACTTAGCCATATCAAAACCATTTCATTAAACGGCAATGTGTTTCTAACAGATGATGAGGCATTGGAGATCAGCGGATTGTCTACCAAGACAAATATCTGGACAATTAGCACGGGAGAAATAGAAGAAGCGTTCCAAAAGAAGCCCGTCGTTGAATCCGTTAAAGTAAAACGGAAGCTCCCTTGGACAGTAGAAATCTCCATAGCGGAATATAAGCGTGTCGGCTATATTCGGGAAAAGGATCGTTATTATCCAATTATCGAAAATGGAACAGTCCTGACCAATCATGCGGGAAAAACGATTAGTGGAGATGCGCCATTAATTTTAGATTTTACAGAAGAAGCCTATTTAAATCGTATGACAGAGGAATTAAGTAAATTACCAAAAGGAATTCTTAATATGATCTCCGAGGTATATTGGGCTCCTGAGGAGAAAAATAAAAATAAAATTAAATTGTATATGAATGATGGTTTAATTGTTTCTAGTACCGTCCGAGATTTTGCAGAAAAAATGAAGATCTATCCTTCGATTGCCGCCCAGCTGGAACCAGGAAGCAAGGGAATTGTCCACATCGGTGTTGGCGCATATTTTGAGGATTTTAATGACGTGCAACCTCCGAAAGAAGAGGATGCGGAAGAGGAGTAAAAAATTCTTCCAGCAAGACATAATTCACCGGTTTCTTTCGAATAGTTTAGTGGAACGAAATATTCATGGAATTGGATGGGAATTTTATGAAAATCAAGGAAATGGAAGGATTAAATAGTTTTTTATGGAATTAGTTAATATATATTTCTTTTTTTGACAAACTCATATAATATAATAGATTATAGTATGTCAATAAAAGTGATTAATATGGAATGAAAACATCTAAAAGAGATTTACTTTTTAGGATGCATTTGAATTGGAGGTGCCTTTCGTTGAGCAACAGTGAAGTACTGGTAAGTCTAGATATAGGTACAGCACAAATCAAAGTAATAGTTGGAGAGGTTTTAAACGACTCATTAAATATAATCGGTGTAGGATCTGCGAAGTCTAATGGCATGCGAAAAGGTGCTATTGTAGATATCGACCAAACAGTTCAATCGATTCGTTCTGCGATTGAACAAGCAGAACGTATGGTGGGTATGCAGATTGATAGTGTTGTTGTAGGTATTAATGGAAATCATATTCAACTGCAGCCATGTCACGGTGTGGTTGCTGTACAAAGTGAAAATCGTGAAATAAGTGACGAGGATGTCACAAGGGTGATTGATGGTGCACAGGTGATATCCATACCGCCTGAGCGCGAGATCATTGACGTAATCCCGAAACAATTTATAGTGGACGGGCTTGATGAAATTACTGATCCAAGGGGTATGATTGGCGTACGCTTGGAGATGGAAGGAACCATCATTACCTGTGCCAAAACCGTTTTACATAACATATTAAAGTGTGTAGAACGTGCTGGTTTGAAAGTGTCAGATATTTGCTTGCAGCCACTAGCATCTGGATCTGTCGCATTGTCCAAGGATGAGAGAACCCTTGGTGTTGCGTTAATTGATATTGGCGGCGGGTGCACAACTGTATCTATTTTTGAAAATGATCATCTTGCTGCAACAAGCGTTGTACCACTTGGTGGAGATAATATTACGAAGGACATATCTATAGGTCTTCGGACAACAACGAGCGAAGCAGAGGATATTAAAGTCAATTATGGACATGCCTTTTACGATGAGGCAAGAGAAGATGAGATTTTTGAAGCAACCATCATTGGAAGCAATACAAAACAGTCCTATAATCAACTGCAAGTAGCAGATATGATTGAAGCTAGAATGGAAGAAATGTTTGCTTATGCGGAACGTGAAATAAGAAAAATGGGTTATCGTGATCTTCCTGGCGGTTATGTGCTGACAGGTGGAACAGTGAAGATGCCCGGTGTGTTAGAGCTTGGAGAGGATCTATTCCGTGCAAATGTACGAATTGCTATTCCAGATTACATAGGCGTAAGGGAACCACAGTTTACTGCAGGTGTTGGAATCTTGCAATTTGCCTATCATAATGCGAAAATACAAGGAAAAGATTTATTTCCATCTGTTATTGGGGAACCAAACGATGTCAGACCAAAAAGAATTAAAAAACAGCAATCAAAATCAAACGAATCAAAGGAAACAAAGAAAAAAGAATCTGGCTTTGCAAATATTTTCAAATACTTTTTTGACTAGACGTTCCTAGAATTCGAGTTGAATTTCAATAGTCGATTCTAAAGATACAGTTTGATTTAAAACTCTTGTTACTTTGCATATGAGGAGGAACGGAAAATGTTAGAGTTTGATACAAATATAGACCAACTGGCAACAATAAAAGTAATTGGTGTAGGTGGCGGCGGTAATAACGCTGTGAACCGAATGATAGAGCATGGGGTAGAAGGTGTTGAATTTATTGCAGTAAACACGGATGCACAGGCGTTGAATCTATCAAAAGCGGAAATAAAGCTGCAAATTGGCGGTAAATTAACTCGTGGATTGGGCGCAGGTGCTAATCCTGAAGTAGGAAAAAAGGCTGCTGAAGAAAGTAAGGAACAGATTGAGGAAGTGCTGGAAGGGGCAGATATGATCTTTGTAACCGCCGGAATGGGTGGCGGTACAGGTACTGGAGCAGCACCTGTCATTGCACAAATAGCGAAAGAACTAGGTGCATTAACAGTAGGTGTTGTAACAAGACCATTTTCGTTCGAAGGAAGAAGACGCTCTACCCAAGCCGTTTCCGGTATCGAGTCATTGAAGAACAATGTCGATACACTTATTGTCATTCCGAATGATCGCTTATTGGAAATTGTTGATAAAAATACGCCAATGCTAGAAGCATTTAGAGAGGCAGATAATGTACTGCGTCAAGGTGTTCAAGGTATTTCTGACTTAATTGCTAAGCCAGGATTAATTAACGTGGACTTTGCTGACGTCAAAACAATTATGTTTGATAAAGGTTCTGCACTCATGGGAATTGGTGTTGCAACTGGTGAAAACCGTGCAACGGAAGCGGCTAAAAAAGCTATTTCCTCACCATTATTGGAGACTTCAATCGATGGTGCACATGGAATTCTTATGAATATTACCGGTGGAGCCAACCTGAGCTTATTTGAGGTTCAGGAAGCAGCTGATTTAGTTACTTCTGCAGCAGATGACGAAGTGAATGTTATCTTTGGTTCTGTTATTAACGAGAATTTGAAAGATGAAATTATTGTCACGGTGATTGCAACTGGCTTCGACGAAACAAAGCGTGCGGAAGCAATACCGAAATCAAGGCCTGTCATGAAACATCATCAGCAGCCATCCAGACCAATGGAAGAGCCGCCAAGAGATGCTCCACAGGACATGCCTAGTCAGGAAGAGGATGACGCATTAGATATCCCAACCTTCCTAAGAAATCGAAACAGAAGACATATTCGTTAATCACGAATGACATAGGTGCTGGGACATAATGAGTCTCTCATCATGAAAAAATGGTCATGTTTATCACGAAAAGATAAACATGACCATTTTTTATTTTGAACTTGCAGCATGTGTTCATAAATTCAATATTAGTTTATTTTCATAAGGCGCACTTCGGTGGGTTATGGAGTAGATACCTTTCTTTCACCAGAGCGTACTTTTTTGTATGTCTACATTTCATAAGGTGGAAGACTGCTACAGGACCAGCTGTGTCCGAAAACGATAGAGAAAAGTGAAAAACATGGTGGTTGAGACCAATCCAATAAAAGGAGTTTCAGTAAAATTCTTTTACCGAAACTCCTTTTTGTGTTTTTCCAGGCTTTGGTTTCAAAATTTTTTAGTATATGTGAATTTAACCGAGGAAGGGATACAGCTTTTGAAAAAATAATAGTAAAAAAAGTTTGTCTATCCTGGTTTAATTCTTCCGACAGAATAACTGATAACTAGTTGAAATTAGTCTGTTTATGCATACAAGAAGTGACAGACTTTGCTTTTAGGATGAGCTATACTCTACATAATGTCCGTTTGAGCGTGCGATAGAACAACCAGAATAGGCTGCTAGCATGGAATTGGCATGTGAAATTTCGTTTGGACCGGAAGAGAGGGAGCAGAATGGAAATCTATCTGGATGCGGTCTGGCTATTAAATTTTATTCTGGATATGATGCTGTTGATGCTCGTTCAAATACTCGCGAAGCAGCGTGTTCCAAAAATCAGACTGGCTTTCGGAGCGTTGGTTGCATCATTGCTCGTGCCTATTACGATTTTTTTCCCAGACGCTGTATTGGTAAGTCCAATTGGTAAGATATGCTATGCCTTTTTCATCATTATATGCAGCTTTGGTTATCGTTCCCTCACACGTTTGATGAAATTGGTACTATTGTTTTACTTCGTATCATTTTCAGTAGGAGGTGGATTATTTGCGGCGCACTTTATGCTTCAGCGTCCATTTGCGTTATCCAATTTAGGTTTTTTAACGTATCAGGGTGGATTTGGTGATCCGATAAGCTGGAGCTTTGTAATCATCGGCTTTCCGATTATTTGGTACTTCACAAAGCAACGCATGGACAGGCACGCTGTTGAAAAATTGCGATATGATCAGCTTTATCCAGTATCTATCACGATGAAGGATATCACGTTTTCAACTGCTGGTTTTTTAGATAGTGGGAATCAGTTAGTAGATCCAATCAGTAAAAAGCCAGTCGTGATTTGTGATGCTGGCTTTTTGTCACAATGGTTTACAGATGAAGAATGGCTGCAAATGGAGCGGGCATATGAACATTTGGAAATGGATCAAATTCCGAATGGGTGGGAATCTATCATACAGCTCATTCCTTATTATGGGGTAGCAGGTAAAAATGGTTTTCTTTTGGCACTGAGACCAGATCAGATTGTTATAAACTATCACTCTGGAAACATCGAAACCAACCGTGTGCTCATTGGCATTCAGTTTCAGCATTTGGTAAAGGATTACGCGTATCAGTGCTTGCTACACCCACAAATCATTCAATTGGAAGCTGTACACCCAGCATAATAGATTAGGAGGTAGGCAAGTTGATTCAGTTGAAGCTTAAATCAAAATTATTCTTTTATCGCTTGTTAATTAAACTTGGAATGAAGTCTGATGAAATTTATTATATCGGGGGCAGGGAGGCACTGCCGCCACCTCTATCCAAAGAGGAGGAAAGAGAGCTACTTATTCTGCTTCCAAAGGGTGATAAGGCTGCACGTGCGATGCTTATTGAAAGGAATTTACGTCTTGTCGTATACATTGCTCGTAAATTTGAAAATACGGGTATCAATATTGAGGATTTAATTAGTATTGGTACAATTGGGCTTATTAAGGCAGTCAATACTTTCAATCCGGAAAAAAAGATAAAACTTGCCACCTATGCGTCCCGTTGTATCGAAAATGAAATTCTCATGTTTTTACGTCGCAATAATAAATTAAAATCCGAAATATCTTTTGATGAACCATTAAACATTGACTGGGATGGGAATGAATTATTACTTTCAGATGTGCTCGGAACAGATGAGGATATTATTACGAGGGATTTAGAAACGAAAGTCGATAAGCATTTATTAAAAAAAGCACTATCCCAATTAAATGATCGGGAGCAGCAAATTATGGAGTTGCGCTTTGGCCTTGTCGGCAAGGAGGAGAAAACCCAGAAGGATGTCGCTGATTTACTTGGCATTTCTCAATCCTATATTTCCCGCTTGGAGAAGAAGATTATTCGTCGATTGAAAAAAGAATTTAATAAAATGGTGTAGCCCTTTAGTTATACTTAATCCCTCCATTTATTCGTGAATGATGTCTATTATTCCCTGCATAATTTCCCTTTTGTGCGGAGATACTGTCCATGAACAGCATCTCCAACCGGGAGGGTACAGAATGACAAGACATAAGGTCGTAATATGTGGAGTGGATACAGCAAAGCTTCCAGTGCTGAAGAATGACGAAATGCGAAAGTTATTTGTAAAAATGCAAGGAGGGGAATTGTCGGCTCGTGAGGAACTCATTAATGGGAATCTGCGACTCGTATTAAGTGTCATCCAACGTTTCAACAACCGTGGTGAATATGTCGATGATTTATTTCAGGTCGGTTGTATTGGCTTAATGAAATCGATTGATAACTTCGATTTAAGTCATAACGTTCGTTTCTCTACATACGCAGTCCCCATGATTATTGGTGAGATTCGCAGGTACTTGCGCGACAATAATCCGATTCGTGTATCGCGATCGCTTAGGGATATTGCTTATAAAGCATTACAAGTGAGAGAAAAACTAATCAGTAAAACCTCACGCGAGCCGACTGCAACTGAAATTGCAGAAGAAATGGGAATTCCGCATTCAGACATTGTATTTGCCATGGATGCCATTCAGGATCCAGTTTCTTTATTTGAGCCAATTTACAATGATGGTGGGGATCCAATTTATGTTATGGATCAAATAAGTGATGATAAGGACAAGGATGAATCCTGGGTAGATCATTTATCCATTAAAGAAGGTATGCTCCAACTTAATGAACGAGAAAAGCTCATATTAAATAAGCGATTTTTCCAAGGGAAAACACAAATGGAGGTAGCAGATGAAATAGGCATTTCTCAAGCTCAGGTTTCACGGCTGGAAAAGTCAGCAATAACACAATTAAATAAAGATATGTTTGAATAACGTTATGAAGTACTTGTAGGAAAAACCCCTTTTGAATTATTTTCGAAGGGGTTTTTCTCATGGAAAATATAGAATTCGAGGGTCTAGCTTTCCCTTCAACGGAAGAGCTTTTACATAGTCTCACCCTTTTGCCATTTTCATATGTGCAAGTCTTGTATGGTTGGAGTGACTAAAATGGACTCCTAGTTAAAATTTCTTCAAGCTTAGCATATACATTGGAAAAGGGGGCGACAAAATGGTCAGATTATCGGAGCTGCAAATAAAAGAAGTGATTGTCATTAACGATGGAAGAAGGCTGGGGCATATTATTGATTTGGAAATTGATCCTGAACAAGGACGAATTCTAGCAATTATTTTGCAAATGCGAGAAGCGAAGGGGTCATTCTTTGGAAAAGCGGAAGAACTTCTGATTTATTGGAATCAAATTGTTACGATTGGAGCTGATGTTATCCTAGTTGAAGAACCAGACGGTCCCCAACTATACATTCAGGAATCAAATCGATATTAATTGATAAAATGTGATAAAATGATGAGAAGATACGTTAAATAAAGGACGGGTGAAACATGGGTGACATATTTGAACAAAAAGATGCATCTTTTTTACAACTAACATCATGGCAACAGCTGCAACCTAGATTACGGGTTGGTTTTACCACACGTCGTGCCGGTTATAGTCAGGGAGTATTCACCAGCATGAACATGGGATTACATGTTGCAGATCATCAGGAACATGTCCTTCAAAATCGTAGAAAATTAGCAAATTCACTTGGACTAGCATTAGATACCTGGGTTGCCGGTGAACAAACACATGGGGTGCGGGTTAAAGTGGTCGGTGATGAAGATAAAGGAAAAGGGGCTACTACTGTAGAAACGACACTTAAAGATACAGATGGTTTGATGACGAATCAGACAGGCATTTTATGTACCGCTTTTTATGCAGATTGTACACCTATTTTCTTTTTTGATCCACCTACTGGATATATTGGGATTGCCCACGCAGGCTGGAAAGGAACAGTTGGGAATATCGCTGGAGAAATGGTAGCTACCCTGCAGGAAAAAGGGGTAGATCCTTCAACCATAAAGGTTGCGATTGGTCCCTGTATCACAAAGCCGCACTACCGTGTAGATAATCATGTCATTTCCCATCTGTCTGAATCGGAAAAGCAAAAAACGACAGAAAAAATGGGTGAAAATCAATATTTATTGGATTTAAAGGCGCTTAATGTTGAAAATCTTTTACAAACAGGGGTACTTCGTCATAATATAGATATTACTAGCTTTTGTACTTTTGCAGATCATGACTTATTTTTTTCGCATCGACGTGATCAGGGGCAAACGGGAAGAATGCTAGGATTTATTGGTTATATATAAGCATTATATACTGAAGGAGAAATGGTAATAATGACGGTAGCAGAAAATTTAGCCGCCATTCAGGAGAGAATTGTTGCTGCTTGCGATAGAAGCAATCGTAATCCGGATGAAATTACAATAATTGCGGTGACAAAATATGTTACAATAGAGAGAACAAATGAAGCATTGGAAGCAGGAATTGACAATCTTGGCGAAAATCGTACAGAAGGATTTTTTAATAAGTACGAGGCAATAGGCAATCATGCTAAGTGGCATTTTATTGGAACGCTGCAATCTCGAAAAGTAAAGGATATTATTCATGAGGTAACGGCAATTCATTCATTGGATCGTAAGTCGATTGCCAAGGAAATTGAAAAGCGTGCAGATGATGTCGTAGATTGTTTTGTTCAAGTAAATGTGAGTGGAGAAGCATCCAAGCATGGCCTTCAACCAGAGGAAACGGCAGATTTTATTGAGCAACTAGAGGCCTATCCAAAGGTTCGAATTGTTGGTTTGATGACAATGGCACCACATGTGGATGATGAAGACGAACTTCGACGTGTTTTTCGCCAGCTTCGAGCACTACGCGATGATGTGAAGCGTAGAAAGCTTCCCCATGCGCCATGTGAAGGTTTGTCAATGGGCATGAGCAATGATTTTGAAATTGCAATTGAAGAAGGTGCAACACATATCCGAATAGGTACACAGCTTGTCGGTGCCTAAACAGTGAGGTGTAATCATGGGTTTTTTCAGCAAGCTGAAGGATTATTTTGCTGACGATGATGAATATGAATATGTAGAACAAGAGGCTACGTACGCAGAACCAGAGGAAGACACTGGAAAAAAGAAGCGGAATGTTGTTAGCTTAACAAGTGTGCAGCAGTCTACACCAAAAGTCGTCCTATGTGAGCCGCGTTCCTACGATGAAGCACAGGAAATTGCCGATCATATTGTTAACCGTCGTGCCGTAATTATTAACTTACAGCGTGTCGACCATCAGCAAGCAATGAGAATGGTTGATTTTTTAAGCGGTACTGTATATGCCGTTAACGGAGATATTCAGAAATTAGGCTCCGAAACATTTTTATGTACCCCAGATAATGTGGATGTCTCTGGAAGTATTACAGATATCATGGACAGTGGGGATGAATTTGATAAAGGATGGTAGGGCGTGTTAGGACAAATATACGTAATTTTATTTTATGCACTTGAAATCTATAGTTATGCGTTAATTATTTATATATTTATGTCTTGGTTTCCTGGTGCGAGAGAATCGCAATTTGGAATGATTTTAGCGAAAATATGTGAACCATTTTTGGAACCATTTCGAAAGATAATTCCGCCGCTTGGCATGATTGATATTTCACCAATCGTCGCGATATTTGTTTTGTATTTCGCGCGTACATCTGGGTTGTCAGCATTGTTCAGTATGCTTTATCGGGTATTGTAGGAGCTCGGTATTCATGGATTTATACCAACATTTCCGTAAAGAAGAGCATCCATTCATTGACCAAGTATTATCTTGGAAAGAAGATGTCGAGCGTTCCTATCAAACGAAGCTAACTGATTTTTTAGACCCAAGAGAGCAACAGATTGTTGAATCACTTATCGGGACAACGAATGAAGATGTACAGATCCAATTATTTGGCGGTGGACAGTATTCGGAGCGGAAACGAGCTGTGCTAGCACCGTTTTATGAGGAAATTACTCCAGAAAGCTATCAATTGACCTTGCTGGAGGCAGCTTACCCAGAGAAATTTATTACCTTGAGTCATCGGGATGTATTAGGGGCATTTATGTCTCTTGGTATAACCCGTGGGAAATTGGGTGATATTTATGTCGAAAATGGTATGCTGCAAATTCTGCTGGCAAAAGAAATTTCTGCCTATGTACAGACTAATTTAACTTCAATAAAGCAAGCTACCATTCGTTTGTCAGAAAAGCCAATCGATGTTTTTATGGAGAAAGAGCAGGAATGGATATATCATCATCATACCGTATCCTCGCTTCGACTCGATAACGTAATAAAGGAAATCTATCGTATTCCCCGGAAAGCGGCTGGGGAGTATATTGCTAAAGGATTAGTTAAGGTAAATTATCGTGTCGTAGAAGATACTAAATTTATTTTGCAGGAAGATGATTTACTCTCCCTACGAAAAAAGGGAAGGAGTAGACTCGTCGAAATAGCAGGTCAAACAAAAAAAGACAAAATTCGAATCACCACTGCAATTTTAAAATAATTGGCAGGTTATGCAGGAATTATTATATTCATGTCGAATAGTAACGTAATACCGAATTCATAAATTGCTAAAAATATATTTCAGGAGGTGGCCGCAGTGCCATTAACACCATTGGATATTCATAATAAGGTATTTACAAGAAGCTTACGTGGCTACAATGAAGATGAAGTAAATGATTTTTTAGATCAGGTTGTGAAAGATTATGAAATGGTCATCCGCGAGAAGAAAGCATTAGACGAAAAGGCATCGCAATTAAATGAAAGACTAAGTCATTTTACAAATATAGAAGAAACTTTGAATAAATCCATTTTAGTAGCACAAGAAACAGCGGAAGAGCTGAAAGGAAATGCTGCTAAGGAATCTAAACTGATTATTAAAGAAGCAGAAAAGAATGCGGATCGGATTATTAACGAAGCATTAAGTAAATCACGACGTATTTCCATTGAAGTAGAAGAATTAAAAAAACAGGCAAAGGTTTTCCGAACCCGCTTGAAAATGTTGGTTGAAGCACAATTGGATATGATTGATACAGATGATTGGGAAGATCTCTTTGACACAGAAATGGGTGAGGATCTAGAATTGGTGGAAACCAAATCCTAGTGCTTGACGGGCATGGAATTATTACATATAATTCATGATACGATAAGTGCGCAAATAGCTGGCATGTAAGCTTAATTGCATGGCAGTGAACACGCTTGGTTTATATAATCAATAAGTTAACATGCATGGATGGAGACAGTATAAAAGCAGGTGGACTGGATAGCGAGCTGGGGTATGGTGGGAGCCTGGCACAGGAACGCTTTTAGAATATCACTCCGGAGCAGCCATTCGAATGATAGTAGAATTGGACGGGTCATTCACGTTACGAATATCGAGTGAATTTAATGTAGATTAAATTTATAAGGGTGGTACCGCGAGTCTTCTCGTCCCTTTTTGGGGATTAGAAGGCTTTTTATTTTGTACGACAACAGAAGTATACACATGATTAGATTGAAGGAGGAAACTGGTAATGGATTATAAAGAAACACTGTTAATGCCAAAAACAGAATTTCCAATGAGAGGAAATTTACCGAATAAGGAACCATTGCGACAACAGAAATGGGAAGAAGATCATATATATGAAAAAGGTTTGGAAAGAACAAAAGGAAGACCATCCTTTATCTTACATGATGGACCACCGTATGCTAACGGTGATCTTCATATTGGACATGCTTTAAATAAAATTTTAAAAGACTTTATTATCCGCTATAAATCTATGACTGGTTATTTTGCACCTTATGTTCCAGGGTGGGATACCCATGGTTTACCGATTGAGACAGCATTGACAAAAAATAAAAAGGTAGACCGTAAAAAAATCTCTGTCGCTGAATTTAGAGAATTATGTGCAGACTATGCGCTTAAACAGGTGGATAGTCAACGTACACAATTTAAAACAATTGGCGTCAATGGGGATTGGGATCATCCATATATTACATTAACAAAAGATTATGAAGCGGCCCAAATTAAAGTATTTGGTGAAATGGCTAAAAAAGGCTATATTTACAAAGGCCTGCGCCCGGTATATTGGTCACCATCTTCGGAATCCGCTTTGGCAGAGGCCGAAATTGAATATCATGACAAACGGTCACCATCCATTTATGTAGCATTTGAAGTTACAGATGGTAAAGGTTTGCTTGAAGCTGGAGATAAATTTATTATCTGGACAACAACACCGTGGACGATTCCAGCCAACTTGGGGATTAGTTTACATCCGAATATTGAATATCATGTTGTTGAAGTTGGTGAAGATCGTTTTGTAATTGCAAGCGAGCTGGTCGAAGCTGTTGCCGAGGAATTGGAATGGGAAACCTATGAAGTTGTCCAATCCTTTAAAGGCAATGAAGCAGATAAAGTGGTAACGCAACATCCTTTTTATGATCGTGATTCCATTATTATGCTAGGTGAACATGTTACAACAGATGCTGGTACTGGTTGTGTTCATACAGCTCCTGGACATGGTGAGGATGACTTTTATGTTGCCAAAGGTTACGGTATTGATGCACTATGCCCAGTTGATGAGAAAGGATTTTTCACGAATGAAGCACCTGGCTTTGAAGGCGTATTTTATGATGAAGCTAATAAAGCTATTACGGAAAAGCTGGATGAAGTTGGGGCTTTGTTAAAACTTAAATTTATTACACACTCCTACCCACATGATTGGAGAACGAAAAAACCAACAATATTTAGAGCGACTGCTCAATGGTTCGCATCGATTAAAGATTTCCGAGATGATATTTTGGAAGAAATCAAACAGGTGAATTGGTATCCAAACTGGGGTGAAACAAGGCTATATAATATGGTGAAAGATCGTGAAGACTGGTGTATTTCACGCCAACGGACATGGGGTGTACCGATTCCTGTATTTTATGGGGAAGATCAAACACCAATTATCACAGATGAAACAATTGAACATGTATCAAAACTATTTGCCGAACATGGTTCTAATATTTGGTTTGAAAAAGAAGCAAAAGAACTATTGCCGGAAGGATTCACTTCTGAGCACAGCCCAAATGGTCACTTTACAAAAGAAACAGATATCATGGATGTCTGGTTTGATTCTGGTTCCTCGCATGAGGGAGTGTTGGTTGGACGTGAAGAACTGCGCCGACCTGCTGACATTTATTTAGAAGGAAGCGACCAATATCGCGGGTGGTTTAACTCATCTTTGTCTACCTCTGTAGCCGTAACTGGCAAGGCACCATATAAAACAGTCGTGAGTCATGGATTTGTACTAGATGGTCAAGGTAGAAAAATGAGTAAATCTTTGGGGAATGTGATGGTTCCCGCAAAGGTTCAAAAGCAGCTGGGAGCAGATATCCTTCGTTTATGGGTATCCTCTGTGGATTATCAGGCGGACGTTCGAATTTCACAGGATATTTTGAAGCAAGTATCTGAGTCCTATCGTAAAATTAGAAACACGTTCCGATTCATACTGGCAAACTTGGCAGACTTTGATCCTGCCAAGGACCGTGTACAAGAAAAGGATTTGGAATCAGTAGATCGATATATGCTGCACCGACTGCAAAAGCTGGTGGCAGATGTTCGGGATCACTATGATCGCTTTGAATTTTCACCTGTATTCCATCGGGTTCATAATTTCATTGCCGATGATTTGAGTTCATTCTATTTGGATTTTGCCAAAGATGTGCTTTATATCGAGGCGGCAGATAACCATCGTCGCAGAAGTATTCAAACTGGATATTATGATATACTCACAACACTTGTAAAGTTGTTGACACCTATTATTCCACATACAACAGAAGAAGTATGGGAGTATATTCCTGGCGTGGAAGAGGAAAGTGTACAATTAACAGACATTCCAGAACCGCGTAACATAATCGATGGTAAGGATATGGAAACGACCTGGGATCACTTTATGAATATTCGTGACGATGTGTTGAAGGCATTGGAGGAAGCTCGTAATGAAAAAGTCATCGGTAAATCATTAGAAGCGAAACTAACGATTGTAGCAAAGGATGATGAAACAGCGCGTGTTCTTCAAGCTATTCCGGATCTTCATCAATTGTTGATTGTGTCTGAGGCTGTAGTAACAGATCAGGCAACTGAAGCGAAACCTTATCGCTTGGTTGATGTACTTGTTGAAAAACATTCTGGTGAGAAATGTGAACGTTGCTGGATGGCTTCTAAAACGGTTGGTGAAGATGAAGCACATCCTACGCTATGTACACGTTGTGCAGATGTAGTAAAAAAACATTATGAATAAAAATCATGCATCCCGCAGGTCATACTGCGGGATGTTTTTATCACAGATTAACTGGCTGTAAGCCCCCCACATCAAGAATATTTTTGATAACAAGCATTGTAAGCGGGGGAACAACAGCCAGTAAAGGCCTGATTGGTTCAACTAACAATCAGTGGAGGAAGTGAAAAATCCCACTGATTGAAGTTTCACTATATCACAGATTAACTGGCTGTAAGCCCCCCACATCAAGAATATTTCTGATAACAAGCATGGTAAGTGGTGGATCAACAGCCAGTAAAGGCCTGATTGGTTCAACTAACAATCAGTGGGTGAAGTGCGAAAACCCCCACTGATTGAAGTTTCACTTTATCACAGATTAACTGGCTGTAAGCCCCCCACATCAAGAATATTTTTGATAACAAGCATTGTAAGTGGGGGAACAACAGCCAGTAAAGGCCTGATTGGTTCAACTAACAATCAGTGGTGAAGTGCGAAAATTCCCCCTGATTGAAGTTTCACTTTATCGTATGACTCGATAATAATATATAGATGAGGATTATTTTCTTATGAATCCTCACTAATTGATACGTGCTTATGGTAAAATGCATAAGGAAGCCAAGTTTGAAAAGTTGGAGGATGAATGCATGTATTTTTATTATATTATTGCTGCGGTAGTAATTGCTGTAGATCAATTCACGAAACTGATTATCGTCAAAAACATGGAACAGTTTGAACAAATTCCTGTGATTGAAGATTTTTTCTATATTACCTCTCATCGAAATAAAGGTGCAGCATGGGGAATATTACAGGACCAAATGGTATTGTTTTATATCATTACCGTCATTGTTGTCATTGGAATTGTTTATTATATGCAAAAGCATGCAAAAGGAAATATGCTGCTGGCATTGGGCCTTAGCTTTGTATTAGGTGGTGCGATTGGTAATTTTATTGATCGATTGTTTCGCCAGGAGGTTGTTGACTTTCTAGATTTCATTATTTTTACATATGACTTTCCAATTTTTAATGTGGCAGATTCCGCATTGGTTGTTGGTGTAGGCTTTATTATTTTGGCAACACTATTGGAAGAGACAAGGAAAGGAAAAAATTAATATGGATGGACGCCATTTCATTACAGAAGCTGAAGAAAATTTACGAATTGATCGCATGATGACGATGATTTTACCGGAAGAAACGAGAACACGTATGCAAGGCTGGATTGCTGACGGTATGATCCAAGTGAACGGGAAGCCAGTGAAATCCAATTATAAATGCAAGGAAGGCGATATCCTTACCTGGACAAAGCCTGAGATAAAAGAGCTTGCCTTGGAGCCGGAGAATATAGCGCTTGACATTATTTATGAGGATGAGGCAATCGTAGTTGTCAATAAACCAAAAGGGATGGTTGTTCACCCATCGGCAGGTCATGAGCATGGGACACTTGTACACGCGTTATTATATCACTGTAAGGACTTGTCTGGTATAAATGATGTGGAGCGGCCGGGCATTGTCCACCGAATTGACAAGGATACAAGTGGTTTATTAGTTGTGGCCAAAAACGACCAAGCTCATCAGGAACTGGCGAAACAACTTGCTGCTAAAGATGTGGAACGCCGTTATGAAGCAATTGTACATGGTGAGATACAGCATGAAAAAGGTATGATTGATGCACCGATTGGTAGAGATCCAAATAATCGCCAGCGTATGGCTGTTGTCGATAACGGAAAACAGGCCATCACACATTTCCAAGTACTGACACATTTTGCGGATTATACACATGTAACTTGTCAACTGGAAACTGGTAGAACTCATCAAATCCGCGTGCATATGCGATATATTGGTCATCCCTTAGTCGGTGATCCGAAATATGGTCCAAGAAAGACATTGGATGTACAAGGTCAGGCGTTGCATGCAAGGGTGCTCGGGTTTCATCACCCAATCTCTGGAGAATGGCTGCTCTTTGAAGCAGATCCTCCAAAAGTGTTTCAAGAAGCCTTGGAAAATATCAAGAAAATGGCTTGACTTTCAGATGATACTTTGAAATAATAAATGAAGTACAAAATGAACCTTTAATCTAGTCCCGTGAGGCTATGAAGGAGGCGTATAATCATGTGTGTCTGCACATATTAATCCCTTTTTCCTCATGGAGAAATGGGATTTTTTTGTAGGGAAGGATATATTATCCAACCTATAACAAAGGTAATGTCACCTTGTGTGACAAGTGGTCCATTTACCAATAGGAGTGACACCGTGAAAAGGAAAACTGATATTTTGGATCAGCCGGCAATCCAAAGGGCGCTGACGAGAATTGCACATGAAATTCTAGAACGCAATAAAGGCGGAGAAAATTTACTACTTGTTGGTATTAAGACGCGAGGTGTACCACTTGCCAAGCGGCTTCAACAAAAGATCCGTCAGATAGAAGATCTCCATGTACCAATAGGTGAGTTAGATATCACCTTGTATCGAGATGATTTGCAGAAAGCAGTTGCTGCAGAGGAGCCTGAGCTGAAAGAAACGAATATCAAGGACGACTTAACAGGTAAAAAGGTCATTTTAATTGATGATGTACTGTACACTGGAAGAACTGTAAGAGCAGCAATGGATGCGGTGATGGATATAGGAAGACCATCACAAATTCAACTGGCTGTATTGGTTGATCGCGGTCATCGCGAGTTGCCGATTCGAGCAGATTATGTTGGGAAAAATATCCCAACCTCTGACAGAGAAATTATCGTCGTTCAACTAGCGGAAAGTGATCAGGAAGACCTTGTAAGTATTTATGAAAAAATCGAAGAGCAGTAATGGCTGATAGGTAAGTTAACTTGTTGAGGCATAACTACGAAAGATAAAGCAATTGTTTTAAAATTAGTCAAGCAGGGAACTGAATAATGGAAAAGAAAGACCTTTAAAGAAATCCAGAGAGATTTTCAAGGTCGTTTAAGATACGTGTGCCTGTTTCTGGCATGCAAAGCTCTTTGCGACGTTGCGCAAGGAGCTTTTTTCTTGGCGAAAACGACCCAAACTTTTTACAAATATGGGAGGCAAAACCAATGAGACATTTTATTTCTTTAGATCAACTAACTGTGGAAGATATGTATGGTATTTTGGAGTCCGCAGAGGATTTTCGTCTTGGTCATACGCCAATTCAACAACAAATTTTTGCCGGAAATTTATTTTTTGAACCGAGCACACGAACAAAGATGAGCTTTGTTGTTGCCCAGAAAAAGCTAGGGATGGAAACACTTGATTTTCATAGCAATTCTTCAAGCGTATTAAAGGGAGAATCACTGTATGATACGGCAAGAACATTTGAAGCAATTGGTGCAAACTTGCTAGTTGTTCGCCATGAATCTGATACATGGTATGAAGAAATCAATGCAAACATCAACATTCCTATTATAAATGGTGGTGCAGGGAAAGCAGAGCATCCTACACAATGCATGCTTGATTTGCTAACTATCTATCAGGAATTTGGCAAAATAGAGGGGCTAAATGTTGCAATTGCTGGTGATATTTTACACAGCCGCGTGGCCAAATCAAATGCCCATGCTTTGAAACGATTAGGTGCCAATGTTTTCTTCTGTGCAGCACCAGATTTTCAGGATCACACTTTAGAATTTCCTTACATTACGATAGATGAAGCGACTGAAATGTGTGATGTTGTCATGCTTCTAAGAATCCAGCATGAACGTCATGATGGTGTGAAAGTGATGAATCATTATCTAGAGGAATACGGCTTAACAAAAGAAAGAGAAGCAAACATGAAACCAAATGCGATTATTATGCATCCTGCACCAATTAATCGTGGTGTGGAAATTGATACAGATTTGGTAGAATGTGAACGATCTCGGATTTTTAAACAAATGGAAAATGGCGTATATGTACGGATGGCCATTATGACGAAATTATTGCATGACTGGGGGATTATTCATGAAGACGCTGTTAAAAAACGTGACACAATTTCATTCAAACGAATTAGTGGCTAAAGATGTCCTTATTGAAAATGGTAAGATAGTGGAGATTGATTCACAAATAGATGCTGATTCAACAACCGAAGTAATCGATGGTAAAGGAAAGCTGTTATCACCTGGATTCATTGATGTGCATATTCATTTACGTGAACCGGGCGGAGAGCATAAAGAGACCATCGCAACAGGAACCATGGCAGCAGCAAGAGGCGGTTATACGACTGTAGCATCTATGCCCAACACTAATCCAGTACCCGATTCACTAGAAACAGTGGAAGCTTTATGGGAAAAAATTTCATCTGATGCAAAAGTACGTGTGCTTCCCTATGCAGCGATTACAAAAGGGTTGGCAGGAACTGATTTGGTTGATATTCCTAAATTAGCCGCGGCAAATATTTTTGCTTTTACGGATGACGGCGTAGGAATCCAAACTGCTGACGTCATGTACCGTGCGATGCAACAAGCAGCTGCAAGCGGAAAAGCGGTAGTTGCGCATTGTGAGGATAATAGTGTCCTTTACGGTGGTGTCCTTCATGAGGGTGAAGTGAGTGAGCGCCTGCAATTACCAGGCATCCATTCCATTACAGAGTCTGTTCAGATAGCTCGTGATGTATTACTTGCGGAAGCAGCTGGCTGTCATTACCATGTGTGCCATGTTAGTACAAAGGAATCCGTCCGTGTGATTCGTGATGCTAAAAAAGCTGGTATACATGTGACAGCTGAAGTAACACCACATCATTTACTCATGAATGAGCATGATATTAAAGAAGATGATGCAAATTATAAGATGAATCCGCCATTAAGAAGTAAAGAAGATCAGGAAGCATTAATAGAAGGGTTACTTGATGGGACCATTGATTTTATTGCTACGGATCACGCACCACATGCGGAAGATGAAAAAGCTGCTGGATTTTTGAAGGCGCCATTTGGAATAGTTGGTTTAGAAACAGCATTTCCTTTGCTATACACCCATTTTGTCAAGACAGGCAAATTTACATTGCAGCAGTTAGTAGACTGGTTCACCATCAAACCAGCCGAGGTGTTTCAATTACCTTATGGTACATTGGAAGAAGGCGCACCAGCAGACTTAACGCTTATTGATTTAGATAAGGAAACAACCATTGATAAGGATACATTTTTCTCAAAAGGAAAGAATACCCCTTTTCACAATTGGAAGGTTTCTGGATGGCCAGTACGCACGATGGTTGCCGGTGAAACTGTATATGAAGATGGCGTGCACGCAACGACAACAGCTCGTTCCTAAGGGAGAGCTGTTGTTTTCTGGTAAATTATTCATCATTGCGTGTGTATGTAGGACTAGTTACTGTGATAAGAAAAATAATATGGGATAAAGAGGTTGTTGTATATGATAAATAAAGAGAAGCTGCGTATTGTTTCATCTTGCCAAATTGCAAAAGACACGGTGGAAATGGTATTGGAAAATGACTATATAAGTAAACATGCAACTCCTGGCCAATTTGTCCATCTAACAGTTGACGGTCACACATTACGCCGCCCCATATCTATTGCTGATATCAATCGTGAGCAGCAAACAATTACCATTTTATTTAAGATAATCGGCTCTGGGACGAAGAGGCTCGCCGCTTATCAGGTTGGTGAATATGTGGATGCACTTGGTCCAAGTGGTAATGGTTTTCAGCTTGAAAATCATTCAGGAGCTACTATCCTGCTGGTTGGTGGAGGAATCGGTGTCCCTCCACTTTATAATTTAGGTAAGGCACTGGCTGCTAAAGGAATAAATATTATTTCAGTACTCGGTTTTCAAACTGGAGATTACGTCTTTTATGAGGGGAAATTTAAGGCACTTGGCCAAACCATTATTGTTACAAACGATGGGTCGTACGGTGAAAAGGGCTTTGTAACAGATGTGTTGGATGATTTAGATTTTGATCGGTATTATACATGTGGCCCTGTTCCGATGCTACAAGCCATTACGACGAAACTCAAGGGGAAGGATGGTTATATTTCCTTGGAAGAAAGAATGGGCTGTGGTGTCGGTGCATGTTTTGCTTGTGTTATTCCAGTTAATGATGGAAATGGTTATAAGAAAATTTGCAAGGATGGTCCCGTTTTCCATGCAGAGGAGGTTGCGCTATGAGTATCGATTTATCGATAGACCTACCAGGTTTACATTTAAAAAATCCAATTATGCCTGCATCAGGCTGCTTTGGATTTGGCCGCGAATATAGTGCGTTTTATCATTTGGATCAGCTCGGTGCAATCATGATGAAGGCTGCAACTGGGACGGAGCGCTTTGGAAACCCAACCCCACGAGTTGCCGAAACAGCTTCAGGCATGTTAAATGCAATCGGGTTACAGAATCCGGGTGTTGATAAAATTATTGCGGAAGAAGTTCCTTTCTTAGCTAAATATGATACTTGCATTATCGCAAATATTGCTGGAAGTACCATTGAAGAATATGAAACAGTTGCTGCTGCATTTAATCAAACTTCAGATGTGCATGCGCTGGAATTAAATATCTCCTGTCCAAACGTAAAAGAGGGTGGTATTCAATTCGGTACAGACCCTGATATGGCGGCAGAAGTTACTGCAAGAGTGAAGGCAGCCTCCAATCATCCTGTATATGTAAAGCTTTCACCAAATGTATCTGATATTGTTGCGATGGCTAAGGCTGTGGAAAAAGCAGGTGCAGACGGTCTGACCATGATTAACACACTAACTGGTATGCAAATCCATCTACCTTCCAGAAAGCCACTATTAGCGAATCGTACAGGTGGATTATCTGGGGCGGCTATTAAACCAGTTGCGATTCGAATGATTTATGAGGTAAGTCAACATGTATCCATCCCAATCATTGGAATGGGTGGGATCTGTAATGCAGAGGATGTGCTGGAATTTTTGCTTGCTGGAGCAAGTGCTGTTGCGGTCGGGACAGCAAACTTTCAAAACCCATTTGTTTGCCCAGAGATTATCGAAGCCCTACCTAATGTGTTAGCACAATATGGTTTTTCATCTGTTCAGGATGCAATTGGAAAAGGGGTGTCTGTTTATGAATAAGGACATTTATGTTGCACTGGATTTTCCTGAATGGAAAATGGCAGAACAATTTTTAGATCAGCATGAACTATATGGGGTACCGGTCAAAGTAGGTATGGAATTATTTTATCGAGAAGGCCCACAGCTCATTGAAACATTAAAACAACGTGGACATAACATTTTCTTAGATTTGAAATTACATGATATTCCAACAACAGTGATGCGTGCCATGCGAAATATCGCGGCATTGGGTGTTGATATCGTTAATGTTCATGCCCTTGGCGGCGGTGACATGATAGCACGTGCAAAGGAAGGCCTGTTAGCAGGTGATCCTAGTGGTCATACGAAATTAATTGCAGTAACCATTTTAACATCGATGGATCAGACCGTATTGAATGAAGCTTTACGAATTCCAGGCGATATTACGAGCAATGCGGTTCATTTAGCTAAGCTGGCGAACCAACATGGTGCAGATGGTGTCGTTTGCTCTGTACATGAGGCAACGGAAATAAAGGTCGCATGCGGAACGGATTTTCTAACCGTTACACCAGGCATTCGTTTAAAGGAATCCGGACATGATGACCAAAAACGTGTAGCTACCCCGGGATTTGCAAGGGATAACGGAGCAGACATACTTGTGATCGGCAGAAGTATTACGAAGGCAGCTAATCCGAAGAAAGCATATGAACAAGCAATGAAGGAGTGGAGCAATAATGGAATGGAGTAAAGATGTAGCTCGGGATTTATTACATATTCAAGCAGTACAAATTAATGCAAAAGAATACTTCACATGGACATCAGGTATTCAATCTCCCATCTATTGTGATAATCGATTGACCATGTCGTATCCGGCAATTCGCCGCAAAATTACAGATGCATTTGTACATATCATGGAGGCACAAGGCGCGAAACCAGATGTCATTGCTGGCTGTGCCACTGCAGGGATTCCACATGCATCTTGGCTCGCAGAACGCTTGGACTTGCCAATGGTGTACGTTCGTTCGAAGCCGAAGGGGCATGGCAAGGGCAACCAAATTGAGGGGGAAGTAAAGCCAGGACAACGTGTGATTGTGATTGAAGACTTGATTTCAACAGGCGGCTCTTCCCTTGAAAGCGCACATGCACTACAACAAGAAGGAGCAAATGTAACTGGTGTTCTAGCCATTTTTACATACGGTTTAAAAAAATCGAAGGAATCATTTGAAGCTGCAGGTATTTCCTTAAATACAATCACAGGCTTTGACATCCTTCTTGAAGCACTTCTAGAAGATGAAAAACTGACAGCAACAGAAAAAGAAGAACTGATAGCATGGAGAGACGCATTGTAAAAGAACAGTATTTAAAATAATATCCTGTAAAGTGGTAGCCATTAAAATTCCAAGTACATTTAAATGGAATATTTAATGGCTATTTTTGATGGAAAAATAATGCTTTGTTTATTATTTTTTATCGTAGCACCGACATCAAGTTTGTTACTACTAAATAGATGCTTATGATTCCTGAAAAATGAAGAAAAATTCATCTGAAAACTAGTAAAGGCATCCAATGGACTAATACTTACGTCCCGCATTGGGATGCACAGGGTGATAGTGAGCAATAAACATAAAATAAAGAACAATATCCATATTGTGAAAGCGCTTTTAAATAAGTAATTTTAATGTATACATCATAGAATCGTGCACCATACACACAGACATTAAAAATTTTTGGAAAAGGGTGACAAAAAGAAAGTTACTACGAAAATTCACAGGAGGTAAAACATGTCGAAGAATGTTAAGAAAGCAGCAGTTGCATTATTATCTACGATGCTGGTAGCGTCTACATTTTCAAATCACTATGTGGTTAGGGCAGCAGAGGAGGACTATTCCATTAGTGCACCAGAAACGTTTATTCACCATACAAGTGTAAGTGATGAAAATCGAAGCCAATTGTTTAATGATAATTGGAAATTTCATTATGGGGAACAAAGTAATGCTCAAGTGAATTCCTTTGATGATTCAAATTGGAATCATATTCAACTTCCACATGATTATAGTTTAAGTCTGCCATATAGCCAGGCAGGTGAGGCAGAAAGTGGATACAAGCTCGGTGGTATTGGCTGGTATCGTAAGTCGTTTACACTTGATCATGTTGATAAAAATAAGCGTGTTATTGTGGAGTTCGGCGGCGTATATATGAATGCTAGTGTATACATTAATGGCCATAAGTTGGGAGATCATCCAAATGGTTATACGCCATTTGCATACGATTTAACAGATTATTTGAATCATGATGGAGAAAATGTTCTTGCAGTCCGAGTGAATCACAAATTTCCATCCAGTCGTTGGTATTCAGGTAGTGGTATATATCGTGACGTCCATCTTACTATAACAGATGCTGTTCATGTGGATCATTATGGTGTTCAAGTATTAACACCAAACCTAGAAGAACAGGCTGGTAAAGATGTGGATATGGAAGTGAATGCCGAAATTATGAACCAGTCATCTGAAGCTGTGCAGGCAGTTGTGAAACAAAGTATCCGCCAAAAGGGCTCAGAAGAAAGAATTGTTAGTGGAAAAAGTGATGTTTTACAAATAAAAGCCAATGGATCCGTATCATCAAATGTCCCTTTGAAGATAAATGATCCAACATTGTGGTCTGTTTCCAATCCTTATTTATATGAAATTGTTACAGAGGTTTTAGTCGATGATCAAGTGGTTGATGAATATGTAACCGATTATGGCTTTAGAACCTTTGAATTTAAAGCGGATACCGGATTTTATTTAAATGGAGAAGCGATTAAATTAAAAGGGGTGAGTATGCACTCGGATCAAGGAGCCTTAGGTGCAGCCGCGCACCATCGTGCAATGGAGCGTCAAGTCGAAATTTTAGCAGAGATGGGAGTAAATGCGATTCGTGTTACACATAATCCAGCTGCCGATGAATTAATTGAAATTGCCAATAGAAAAGGCATGCTCATTATCGACGAAGCATTTGACATGTGGCTGGATAGCAAAAATGGAAATGAAAATGACTATGCGGTATGGTTTAACAAGTCAGTCGGTGATAACCCGCTAATAGGTGCAACACCGGAAATGACATGGGCAGAATTGGATATTAAAACAATGGTACGTCGCGGCATCAATGCCCCGTCAATCATTAGCTGGTCTACAGGTAATGAAGTGATGGAAGGGAATAGTGGTCCATATGATGAATATCCAGATACTTTGAAGCAATTGGCAACTTGGGTTGGCGAAGTAGATCAAACTCGTCCAGCTACGATAGGTGATAATAAGCTGCAAGCAAGCTGGGGAGAAGCGATCAAATTTGGCAATACATTAACAGAGCTGGATGGTACAGTTGGCTTTAACTATGCGAATGGAAATATATTAGACAACTTCCATAAAAATTATCCTGACTGGAAAATGTATGGATCAGAGACAGCATCATCCATTAACAGTCGTGGAGTTTATAAACCTTCCAATTATGATAGACATTTAACATCATATGATGAATCTGTTGTTGGATGGGGACATCTTTCAGCAGAATCATGGCATACAATCATAACCCGTGATTTTATGGCCGGTGAATTTGTTTGGACTGGTTTTGATTATCTTGGCGAGCCAACTCCATGGAATAATGTAGGTTCGGGTCCAACCGGTGCATGGCCATCACCTAAGTCTAGTTATTTTGGTATTGTCGACACGGCAGGATTGCCTAAGGATCGATTCTATTTCTATCAATCCCAATGGAATGAGGAAGTAGATACGCTTCATGTTCTCCCAGCATGGAAAGAGGATATGGTTGAAATCGATGAACAAGGCAATGTACGTGTGGATGTTTATAGTAATGCTCCTAGCGTTGAATTATTCTTTACGAATCAAAAAGGGGAGGAAAAATCGCTAGGTAAGAAAACATTTACATCTTATACAACAGATGCAGGACACAAGTACCAGATTTATGAGGGTGAGGATAAGAAGGATAAAGATTTTAGAAATCTATATTTAACGTGGAATGTTCCATATGAGGATGGAACCGTCCATGCCAAGGCTTATGATGAAAATGGGGTTGAAATAACTGACACAGAAGGACGGAGCAGTGTTACTACATTTGAGGAAACATCTGAATTAACACTAAAAGCGGACAGAGAATCGATTGTAGCCGATGGTCGTGATTTATCCTATATTACTATTGAAGCAGTTGATCAACATGGAAATATCGTTGAAGATGCTGCGAATTTGGTTGAAGCCAGTGTAAGTGGTGATGGGGAACTTATGGCCCTTGACAACGGAGATCAAGTCGATCATGAACCATATGACAGTGGAAAACGTCAATTATTTAATGGAAAGCTTGTAGCAATTGTAAAATCTACAACAGATGCAGGAGAAATGACCCTTCATGTACAAGGTGAAGGAATAGAGGGTCAGAGTATTACTATTCAAACGACCCAAGATTCTGAAATGCCGACAGAAAAATATGTTGTAGGGTATACAATGCCAAAAAATTACTATGTAAAATTAGGATACCAACCAAAACTTGTAACGGAGACAGAGCTGCGCTTCAGTGATGGCACGACAGAAACGAGCGAAATTACATGGGATATAGAAGAAGACATGTTTAATACTCCTGGGACTGTCAATGTGGCAGGAGATTTAAAAAAGCATGACCTTCTCGTATTTGCGAATGTTACTGTACTACAATCGGTTGGTGGACTTCTAAATTATTCACAAGTTGTTGAAACGGGAACAGATACGGTTAAATTACCATCTAGCAGACCACTTGTTTTAGAGAATGGTGATGTTTTAGAAACTGAATTTCCTGTGGAATGGGAAGCGCAAGATGATAAGAACTATCAGGAACCGGGAATTGTAAAAGTAGCAGGAACATCAACTGTATTTGGGGAAGATATTCCAGTTACCGCATCTGTTCGTGTGGCTGATAAAAAATATACTCTAGGTGATAATATTGCAGGTAATCACCTGACAATAACACAGGATATACCAGAAGAATTGCAATCTGATAATTTAGCAGCAATCGTTGATGGCGATACAGGATTTAAAACGGTTCAGGAAGGACCAAACCCGTCTATCTGGACGAATTATGATATGGCCCAAACAGGAAATAATCAAGCTGAAATTACTTTCACCTATGCAACAGCACAGTTTTTAGGGTCTGCAGATTTATACTTCTATCAAGATAATTGGGCTGCAAAACTGCCTGAAAATGTCGAACTCTATTGGTCTAACGAAGGAACAGAAAACGCAAAATGGACCAAATTAGACGATGTAGATGTAACCCAAGGAGAAACATCTGAAGGCACTCCAAATATTACAAAAGTGAACTATCGCTTTGACGGAGTCCCTGCAGTTGCATTTAAGATTGTCTTAACAAGTGATCCAGGAATCAGTAGTGCAGGTAAGCATTATGCAGTCGGACTGTCAGAGGTGGAATTAAGAGAGGAACATAGCGCATTAATCGAAAATAGCGAAGCAGAATTGGATCATATTTTGCTAAATGGGAAGCATGTTTCTCCTTCAGAATTAAAAAGTAAAGTGATTAAGACAGAATACCAGAAAGCAGTAGTGGAAACAGAGAGTAGTAAGAATGTCGCTGTCACCGTTCTTGAACCAGTTGAAAATGTCATTCGAATCATTACAGAATCAGAGGACCACTCAGCTAGAGAAACGTATACGATTCATCTCGATCAGCCAGCACCGGATAAAGATTTACCAGCAGATAGTGATTTACGAGATTACCCGTATGAAAAAACGACAGCAACTGCCGGAGACTACCATCAAAATCATGAAACAGAAGGAGATCCTAATTTTGCAGTGGATAATAATCCAAATACTATTTTCCATACGCCTTGGGGAGGAACAGATCCTTCTAATTTCTGGATTACTATAGAATTGGAAGAGGCAACAGAAATTGATGCACTCCGTTATTTGTCTCGTGGTGGAAGTAGTAATGGTATTGTGAATGAATACAAAGTAGAAGTTTCTTTGGATAATAAGACCTGGGAAGAAGTATCAGTTGGCAATTGGCCGAATAAAAGGGACACTTGGTCCATCGCGACGTTCGATGAACCAAAAGAGGCTAAATTTGTGCGCTTAACAGCCTTGTCAACGTATGGAGATCAGGCTAATAAGTTTATGACAGCAAATGAAATAAGGCTTCGTCAAGCCCCCGCTGCTAAAGAATCATTGGCAGATGCAACTGTCACCCTAGAAGAAGAGGTATATCCCTATGATGGAAAAGCCAAGACCCCTCAACCAACGGTAACATTGGATTCTGAGGAACTTGAACAGGGAATAGACTATCGCGTCACTTATGAAGATAACACGGAACCAGGCGAAGCAATCATTACCATTCAGGGTATTGTTCAATATGAAGGTACTATAAAGAAGACCTTTGTAATCTTAGACATTACTGCGCTCGAAGAATTAATAGCAGAAGCCAAAGCGATTTCAAATGCAAACAATCAATATACGGAAGCATCCTTTGAAGCATTACAAACAGCAATAACGGAAGCTGAAACGGTATTAAAGGAGATTCATAGTGAAGAAGCACTGGAAAAAGCAATTTCTGATTTACAGGCAGCAATAGATGGCTTAGAAAAAATCAATGAAACGATTGTTGATGTAAATGGTTTAATGGAGCTGGTAGCACAATTGGAAGAAGAAGGCGCGTTTAACCATGATGCAGCCCTACACAATCTAAAGGTTCATCTACAGGCTGTCGCACAATTTGAAAAAATAGGGAATGACGATAAAACCGTTAAACACCTGCGCGGATTGAAGGACTTACTGGAATACCAATATAAAGAGAAACAAATCTCAGAAACAGTTTATGAAACACTTATGAATGGTACAGAGGAGCTTTTGAATCAGTTTGAATAAATGAAATGAAAAAGAGGGTGGGACAAAACCCTCTAAATAAAAACAAAGCCGTCGGCTTACACAAAAAGTGTAGGCTAACGGCTTTTTATTATTTTCAAAAAGGACACCCTTTGATAAAATTTAAGTTACCACACAAAAATTCAAAAAAGGAGTGTCCTTATGTTTAAACATTATACCATGAATCAAGTAGTTTTGCCGCTAGATTTAGAATTTAAGTTACAAGAAAATGATATTGCATTTGCGATTAATAATTTAGTTGAAAGTATTCCTGATGAAGCGTTCGAAGATTTCTTACGTCAAACCGGACGACCTGCTTACCATCCTCGGATGATGTTGAAAATTATATTGTGTGGTTATACTCAATCCGTTTTTTCCGGTCGCAAAATCGAAGCTTTATTACATGACAGTGTTAGAATGATGTGGTTGGCCCAAGGTTATGAACCAAGCTACCGCACGATTAATCGATTCCGTTCTAATCCATTGATTGAAGATCTCCTTCGGGAATGTTTTGTGCAGTTCCGCAATCAGTTGGTGGAAAACAAAGTAATTGAAGAAGAAGCTATTTTTATTGATGGAACGAAGATTGAAGCGAACGCAAATAAGTTCACTTTTGTTTGGCGAAAATCCATAGAAAGATATAACGAAAAGCTCATCGAAAAGTCAAATCAGCTATATGATGAGCTGTTAGAGAAAGAAATCATCCCGGCAATCGAACGTGAAAATGAAGAAGAATTATCCGTTCAAGAAATGGAAAAAGTAGTTGAGAAATTAGATGAAAGAATTGAGGAATACAACGAAAAGATTGAAACTTGCGAGATTGGCAGTGAACGCAAGAAGATTCGTTCGAAACGAAAGTTTCCGAAACAAGTTCGTAAGCAGTTTGTGGATTTCATTAGGCGGAAGCAAAAGTATCAAAAAGATATGGAGATTTTCGGTGACCGCAATAGCTATTCGAAGACAGATCCAGATGCGACATTTATGCGTATGAAAGACGACTATATGAAGAACGGACAACTGAAAGCTGGTTATAATGTACAAGTGGCTACGGAAGGTCAATACACACTTGCTTACGATATTTTTTCAAACCCAACAGATACACGAACTTTGATTCCTTTTTTGAATACCATAGAAGAAAAGTTCTTTGAACTTCCAGATTATATTGTTGCGGATGCCGGATATGGCAGCGAACAAAACTATGAAGACATCATCGAAAATAGAAAACGCACACCACTCATTACATATAACCAGTATCGAAAGGAGAAGAAAAAGAAACATAAGAAGAATGCTTTTCATGTAGATAATTGGAAGTACAACGAAGAAGAAGATTCCTATCTATGCCCTAATGGAAGAAACCTTCGGTTTGCCTACCATTCCAAACGCAAAGATAAGTATGGATTCACTCGTACATTTAAAGTGTATGAATGTGAGGACTGTTCAGACTGTCCACTGCGAGAGTTGTGCACCAAGGCGAAGCCTGGAAACAATCGAAAAGTATTTTTCAATGAAAAATGGGAGTCCCTAAAAGAATATGTACGTACTAAGCTTTCAGACGAGAAAACTGGAGCAATTTACGGAAAACGTAAGATTGACGTAGAGCCAGTTTTTGGATTCTTGAAGGCTAATTTGGGTTTCACTCGATTTTCCGTCAGAGGGAAACGAAAGGTCACCAATGAATTGGCCTTTGCATTAATGGCGGTGAACTTGAGGAAGTTCACCGCAAATACCAGAAAAACAGTAACTGACGATGATGTATTTTCATCAATAAAGGATCCAAGCAACATTTTTATTGCTTGGATCCTTTTAATTTTCTTCTTTTGGCTAGTTTTGTCCCAGCCTCTTTAGTTAATCTTCGCTTGTAGTTCACTGACAATTCCATCAACTTCCATTTGGGAAAATGGCCTTTTATCATCTGCAGCTATTATTTTTTCACCTTCCGCTTTAATTACTGCCAAACCTTTTTTCATAAAACTTTTATATTCCTTCGTAAGTTTATTTATCTCTTCGGCATATTTCTCATCGGTCCCCGGTGTCACTGTTTCTTCATATAAGTCGATGATAACCTCACGACTTGTATCCTGCGGTTCAAAACGATGAGGATCTGTACTATCAAACAGACAAATTTGCAATGCTGGTATGAGTACCATATCAATGCTGTTCGGGTCAAAGCTACAATGATATATTTCAAGATCAAATCCATGATTTAGACAGGCTTCTGCTACCCGTTTCATAAATGTAGACTTGCCAGTCCCAGCACGTCCTTTAATATGATACACCTGCTTAAGATGTTCAGTGAGGTTAGGTACCTCATTTACAACCCCATCTACTGTATTAGTACCAAATAATCGTCGATAAATATGTGGAGTACGACCTATTTTTGACTCGTTTGCTAATAACTTTTCCGTAAAATCATCGGCTAGTTGATTGGCTTTTGTAAAATCCATTTCTTGAATATATACTTTTTCCAAGTTATCGTGAATGCGTAAACCCTGTTTAAATTGTTCATATGCTTCAGTTGTAAAAGGGGATTTTCTTTCCCCAATAATTGCAACTTCCTTCTCGCGGAGAATAATTCCTTCAACATATCGTTCGCTAATCGGACTTTTTAACACTTCAACCGGAGTTTTATCTTTATATTGTTCGATCAGCTGTTGGAGTATTTTCGTATTCATTTGGTAAGAATGAGATTCAAGTTCAATTGTTTCCTTTATCCCATGGAGATTGGAGGATAATAAATCGATATAACCCTCCGCTGTATTCGCTGAAACATAGTAATTTTTCAACAAAGAGAATCATCCTTTACTTAGCTTCTGACAATAGTTTATGCGAATGATATGACAGTGATAATTGTAACATTTACAACCTTAAATCTGCACGTTGAATACTTTTTAATACCCCATATAGTAGCCCAACTTCAATTGGATAAAGCAACACTGCTTTTATTAAGCGCGGAACGGCAAAAAGCGGACTTCCGAACATAATGTTTAACCAAATTGGTGTTAATATTAAAGTGATAACAATGGTTACCACTAAATTTGCAATCGCAATACGACTAAGCGAAATTTCCTTTCGATAGAAAAACAAACCGAATATTACCCCAATGAGTATCGCATTTAAGGTAAATCCAGGGAAAAAGAAACCTGCTGGTCTTAATACAAATCCGATTGTATCAGCAACTGCTGATGCAATCCCCGCATTCATCGGACCATAAAAATAGGCAAGAACAGCAATCGGTAGAAATGCAAAACCAATTTCGAGTAAAGGTCCAAAAGAAAGGGTAAATTGATTTAATACTAAATTCACCGCAACAAGTGCAGCTGTCACCGTTAACATCTTTGTCGTGCTTCTTGCTTGAATAGGAGTTGCTCCCTTCTCTAGTCGCATCGAATCACCTTCCCAGCTCCAATATATTGGATATCTTTCTTCGTATCATAACCTATAATGAAATAATCACCAAGTTTTTGCAATTTTTTTGAATTAAAATATTTCTGTAAATAATAATTTCACAAAAACATACTAAGATTAGTGGGTAAGGTCATCGACGGGTGATCTTACCCACTATTTCTTTTTTGAGTTATAGTGAGGAGTGAAAGAAAGCCCGACCGAAGCCTCAGGGATTACGAATCCGAATAAAAAACTGGGCTTCTTCACTTTCATTTTTGAATCAGGTTTAAGTATGTTGGGGCCATCAGAGCTCGTGTATAGGAAATTGGAATCGAAATGAATAAGTGAAGATCTTTCACACAAACAAAAGAGAGAGGTAGTAAAATGGGAACAGTAATGGCTTTAGATGTTGCGATGGGGAAAAGCTATAAGGTTGTTTATAATGATCAAAGTTGTCTTTCTGAAGGTGAGGTTATTCATAATCAAACTGGTTTTCAAGAGCTATTGAACGAAATTCAAACTCTTCCAGATGATTTAATGCTTGTGTTTGAATCTACTGGCATTTACTCCAAACCAATCGAAGCATTTTGCCAAAAAAACCAGATACGTTATTGCTTATTAAATCCTCTTGCAGCGAAAAAACAATTAGAACAAGGAACTTTACGAAGTTGGAAAACAGACAAGCATGACGCCCATAAATTGGCACAAGTTCATCAACAGAATGACCGACCAGAAAAAACACAACAGTCAAACATCTATAATGAACTACGTGATTTATCCCGTTTTTATCAAGAAATAGAAGATGATATAAAACGCACACGGATGTACTTACATAATGCATTGCAATTAAGTTTTCCTGAGCTTGAACGATTCTTTTCAAGCAGAGTCACACCATATGCGCTAACCCTAATTAACTTGTTTCCGCATCCAGAATATGTGTTACAAAGTAGTAAAACAAAAATCAAAAATTTATTAATGAAAAGTACGACCAAAAAAATATCGGAGAATCGCGCGAAACAAAAGGCAAATCAAATTATTGAATACGCCAAAGAGTCTTATCCAGCTGTTTCTCCAAACAGCGTTCAAACTCAAAAAGTGCAATATTACGCAAGGCATCTTCATCGACTATTAGAAGAAAAAGAGAATATTTCTAAACAAATGATAGAGAAAGCTAAACAGCTTCTAGAGTTTGAAGTACTCACTAGCTTTCCAGGGATCGGTGAAATCAGTGCAGCACTCTTCATCGGAGAAGTTGGTGACATTACACGTTTTTCAAATCACAAAAAAGTCAACGCCTTTATTGGTATTGATATACGAAGATATCAATCTGGAAAATATGCAGGCCAAGATCACATTAATAAGCGGGGTAATCCAAAAGGAAGGAAAATCTTATACTTCATTGTTCGAAACATGATACGCCAACAGAAGGCAGCACCAAATCACATTGTAGATTACTATTACAAATTAAAAAAACAACCTCATCCTAAAAAGGACAAGGTTGCCGTAGTAGCTTGCATGAACAAACTACTAAAATGTATCCATTCCATGGTCAGGAACAATACAAAGTACGATTACTCGTACGCGATCTCTATGGACCATTAATTAATTCGTATTATATCACATATTCTCCCTCAGTTAAAAAAATAGAATACCTGAGGTTTATTTATTATACCCAATTTTAATTAAAAATAGTTTCAGGAATTATCGAATTAGACTTGACTAATCGTAGGAAAGGACAAGGTTGCCGTAGTAGCTTGCATGAACAAACTACTAAAATGTATCCATTCCATGGTCAGGAACAATACAAAGTACGATTACTCGTACGCGATCTCTATGGACCATTAATTAATTCGTATTATATCACATATTCTCCCTCAGTTAAAAAAATAGAATACCTGAGGTTTATTTATTATACCCAATTTTAATTAAAAATAGTTTCAGGAATTATCGAATTAGACTTGACTAATCGTAGGAAAGAGGCTGGGACAAAACCCTCAAATAAATTAAGCCGTCGGCTTACACAATAATGTGTAGGCTAACGGCTTTTTTTATTTTAGTAAACAAAAAGGACACCCTTTGATAGAATTAAAGTGACCAAACAATAACCTAAAAGAGGAGTGTCCTTATGTTTAAACATTATACCATGAATCAAGTAGTTTTGCCGCTGGATTTGGAAATAAAGTTACAGGAAAACGATATTGCTTTTACTATCAACGAATTGGTGGAAAGTATTCCAGAAGAAGCTTTTCAAGGATTCGTTCGTCAAACCGGGCGACCTTCTTACCATCCCCGAATGATGATGAAAATTATTTTATGCGCTTATACTCAAACTGTATTCTCTGGACGGAAAATTGAGGCACTGGTAAAAGACAGTGTACGAATGATGTGGTTGGCCCAAGGTTATGAGCCAAGTTACCGCACCATCAATCGTTTCCGTGTACATCCAGAAATGAACAAACTCCTTCGAGAGTGTTTTATACAATTTCGAAGCCGGCTGGTGAAAGAAAAGCTCATAGATGAAGAAGCCATTTTCATTGATGGCACGAAGATTGAAGCCAATGCCAATAAATTCACATTTGTTTGGCGAAAATCCATTGAAAAATACAGTCAAAAACTTATTGAAAAGTCTAATCAAATGTACCAGGAACTAGTTGAAAAGCAAATCATACCAGAAATTGAGCGGGATGATTTTGGTGAATTATCCGTTGAAGAGATGAAAGAAATTGTAGAAAAACTGAGTGAAAAGATTGAAACCTACGACAAAGAAATTGAAGCGAGCGAATTAGGAAGTGAGCGGAAACGTATAAGATCTAAACGGAAATTACCAAAACAATACCGGAAGCAATTCGAAGACTTTATCTTCCGAAAGCAGAAGTATCAAAAGGATATGGAGATTTTTAGAGAACGTAATAGCTATTCAAAAACGGATCCCGATGCGACCTTTATGCGAATGAAGGATGACTATATGCGAAATGGTCAATTGAAAGCTGGTTACAATGTACAGCTTGCGACATCCGGTCAGTATGCGCTCGCTTATGATGTGTTTCCAAATCCTACGGACACCCGCACTTTAATCCCATTTTTGAATACTATCGAGAAACACTTCTTCGAATTACCGAAATATCTGGTGGCGGATGCTGGCTACGGAAGTGAACAAAACTACACGGATATACTTGAACATCGTAAACTCACACCTTTAATCACTTATAATCAATATCGAAAGGAGAAGAAAAAGAAGCATAAAAACAACGTTTTTCACGTCGACAACTGGGAGTACAACGAGGAAGAGGATGCCTTCACTTGTCCAAACGGAAGAAAAGTATTGTTCAGCCATCTGTCACATCGGACTGATCGATATGGATACACACGACAATTCAAAGTTTATGAATGTGAAGATTGTTCTGGGTGCCCATTACGCGCCTTATGCACCAAAGCAAAAGAAGGAAACAATCGAAAAGTACTCCGTAATGAAAAATGGGAATCTCAAAAAGCTTATGTCAAAGCGAAGCTTTCGGACGAGAAAACTGGTGAAATCTACAAAAAAAGAAAAATCGATGTGGAGCCAGTTTTTGGATTTCTGAAGGCTAATTTGTGCTTCACTCGAATGTCCGTTAGGGGCAAAGAAAATGTGAAAAATGAATTAGGGTTTGCGCTCATGGCGGTAAACTTGAGAAAGTATACCGCCAAAAAGCACCTTCTACGTCTGGAGAGAAAATATTTCTAACAAAAAAATGGTTCCAAGCAATATTTTATGCTTAGAACCATTTTTTAGGCTAGTTTTGTCCCAGCCTCTTTTTTATTCTACAGACAGTTATTTATGAACATGATTATTCCATATCAAATGTAGAGATGGTTCATACAAGACAATATGCAGGTGGAATCTTTTATTTGATTCCACCTGCATATTTTCCCTGTAGGTATTTGCGTTTTCTCTCGCTATTCAGTCTTAATGTTCGATGAGTAGCTTATCATTTTTAACGCTTGTATAATCTTCGGTATTTATCAAAAGTTTTTGTCTGGTATTAATCCAAAAACTTCTTATTAATAAATCCACTAAAATCAGGTTGCTCTTTTAAAAATTGCAAATCATAGGAGGCATCTCCAAACGCTTGAATGACATCCGCTTCATAATCAGCAGCGAAGAAAGTCCGTTTCCATGCATTTTCCAAAATGGATTTTTCTAATTTCTGACCGGTAATGTCATCGATGGCTTGAATCGTTATATCTATCGCTTCATCTGCATTCTGATTGATAAAATCAATTGCTTCTTTATGCGCATCTATTAAGCTTTGGACCTTTTCAGGGTTTTCTTTGATAAATTCGCTGCTCGTAACAAAAATAGCAGCCGGAAGTGTTTCACCAAATGCGATATCAGGTGTATCGATCACCACATTAGCATCTTGCTCAGCCTCAAGAACAGATGCCCAAGGCTCAGGCGCTGTCGCAACATCGACATCCCCGTTTTCAAACATGGTAGTATATTGTGCGGGCTTGCCAGTAACATGTTTCATGGTGCCGCCAGTGCGATTAGAGGTTTTACCATACTTTTCTTTCATATAGGTTTCAAATTGAACGTCATGGGTACAGCCGACATGCGGGGAGATAAATGTGGCATCCGTAATATCCTCCGGTTTTTCAATGCCACTGTCTTTTCTAGATACGATGACAGTACCCCCAGTAGAGGAACCGGCAATTAATTGGACATCAACTCCCGAAATATAACTGTTCATTGCTGGCCCTGGACCTACTAGACCTCCTTGAATTTCACCTGCTGCAAGGGCTGTCATAAAATCAGATCCACCAGAAAATGTCATATATTCTATTTCGACATCATCACCAAGTTGTTTCTCATATAAAGCTTTTTCCCTAGCAACCAATGCTGGGGCATGGTTTAAGTTTGGGAAATATCCAAGTACTATTTTTTCTTTTTTTGTATCACCTTCAGACTTTTTAGCGGCGGATTCTGAACTGCAGGCACCAAGAATGAGCAATAAACCAATAAATAACCATAAAAATGACTTTCTCATCAATAATTTCCTCCTCGTCTATATTTAGGCATTTTTTCATTTATGTTTTTTGTAATCCCCATCGTGTTAACACCTTTTGTTCCATTCGCTGAAAAACAAGCTGATCCATGATAGACCCGATTGCACCAATGATAATGATAATCCCAATGACGAGACTCATATTATTAAAATCAGACGCGTATGAAAGTGTGAAACCAAGACCTGGACCTGTACTTAATAATTCGGCGGCCATGAGTGCACGCCAGCTAAATGCCCAAGCGAGCCGTACACCTGTAACTGCATATGGTACAGAGGCAGGTAATACTATTTTTATAAATAAATCCACCCCCTTTGACCCCATCGTTTTGCCAGCGTCTAGAAATATGGGAGCAACATTTTGTACTCCAGTACGTATGTTCATCGTCATAACGAAAGTACCCCCAATGACTACGACAAAAATAATTGCAGTTTCACCAAATCCGAACCAAATAATCGCAAGTGGAACCCATACAATACTTGGAACACTTTGCAGGGCCAAAATCATGGTTCCTAAGGTTTCGTCTGCCGTTTTTACAGTGGCAAGTAAGATGCCTACTGCAGTTCCAATACAAATAGAAATGGCTAAGCCAATAAATAAATGTCGGAAGCTCGCAAGTAAATCATACACGAGCGTTAAATCAGCAAACCCCAGATATAATGTGTGAAAAACAGAAAACGGACTTGGAATCATAGATTGTGGCCAGATTTCCATTAGGACAATGCCCTGCCAAATGGCTATTAATAACAGAAAAAAGATGATTCGTTTAATCGTTACTTGCATGGCTTAATTCCTCTCTCATCACTTTGGCAATCTCTGTTTTTAATAGGTCCATAATCGTTTCCTCAAGAGGCGCCATGTCTGCTTTTTTTCTAGGTCTTGCCAAATCTACTGAAAAATCCTTAATAATGGTTCCTGGTCTTGCTCCCATAACAAGGATGCGGTCTGATAATGTAATAGCTTCGCGAATACTATGTGTAACAAATAGTACTGTTTTTTTAGTATCTAGCCAGATTTTTTCTACTTCCTGCTGCAAAATAATTCTTGTCTGTTCATCCAAGGCTCCAAAAGGTTCATCCATTAATAATAAGGTTGGATCCATCGCCAACACCCTTGCAATAGAAACACGCTGCTGCATGCCACCCGACAATTCATGGGGATAATGCTCTAGAAATTTTCCAAGCTGGACCATTTGTAAGAAATGCTTCGCGCGTTCTGTTTGCTGCTTCTTAGGCATTTTTTTCCGTAGGGGAAACATGACATTTTCTAATACATTTAGCCAAGGGAATAGTGCTGCCTCTTGAAAGACAACACCTTTATCTGGACTTGGTGTTGTAATTCGTACATCATCTAAAAAAATTTTTCCAGACGTTGGTTTTTGCAAGCCAGCGAGAATGGATAAGAGGGTTGATTTACCACAGCCTGATGGTCCTAGCAAAGAAACAAATTGCCCATTTGGAATGGTCAGATCAATATCCTTCAACACAATGGCAGGAGTCTTTCCTGTTTGATTAAATTGTTTGGAAACCCCATCTATAGTTAAAGTCATACCTGGACGCTCCTTATGAAAAGTAGTTGTGTTTTAAAATATAATTAAACATATCAACTTACTATGAATTGAAATGTATTTTAGCATGTATCGGAATTACTTTCAATAGGCGAATCCCTAATTTTTTTATAATTCTGCAAAAACAGGTGTACAAAAGACGTTGCAATCCATATAAAAAGTATAGTAAACTAATAGGAATTATTGGTTTATAGGTGAGGAGGAAAATAGCATGCAAGTGGTTCATAATATAACGGAGCTGATTGGCAATACGCCGATTATTCAATTGCATCGTATTGTACCGGAAAATGCTGCAACCGTTTTCATCAAGCTGGAATCGATGAATCCTTCAAAAAGTGTAAAGGATCGGGCGGCATCTCACATGATTGAAATGGCGGAAAAGACGGGGAAATTAAAGCCTGGTGCTACCATTATTGAACCTACAAGCGGAAATACAGGAATAGGTCTTGCTATGAATGCTGCTGCAAAAGGCTATAAAGCTATTTTAATCATGCCGGATAACAGTACACAAGAACGACGTAATTTACTACGGGCATATGGCGCAGAGGTAGTACTGACACCTAGTGAGGAGAGAATGCCTGGTGCTATTCGAAAAGCATTGGAATTGCAAAAGAAAATTCCTGGTAGTTTCATTCCACAGCAATTTGAAAATGAAGCAAATCCTGACGTACACCGACATACAACAGCACGTGAAATTTTACAACAAATGGATGGGAAGCTGGACGCTTTCGTATGTACAGCTGGAACTGGGGGAACGATTACCGGTACTGGAGAGGTATTAAAGAAGCACCTTCCACAGCTATTTATAACGGTTGCTGAGCCAAAAGGATCACCAGTTTTATCTGGGGGAAAACCTGGGAAACATAAATTAGTTGGCACAAGCCCTGGGTTTATTCCTGAAATTTTAAATACAACTATTTATGATGAGATTATGCAAATTGAGGATGAGGAGGCTATCCATTATTTTAAAAAATTGCCTAGACTGGAAGGTGTATTTACCGGATTATCTGGTGCGGCAGCCGTATGTGCAGCATTGGATGTAGCTAAACGAATCGGCCCTGGTAAGCGAGTTCTTTGTATCGCACCCGATACAGGTGAACGTTATTTAAGTATGGGGCTACTTTAAAAGGGAGTGTGATTAACTCCCTTTTTCCTTTTTTAATAAACCCTCAACACTTCCACCAGCTCGATGTTAGACGTGCAATAAGTAATTATTACAATTATAATGAAAGTATATTATGATTACTTATAACAAGGTGGGGTTTTGATGAAAATAGATGATTATAGCTTGTTGCTGAAATTGCAGGAGGTTGGTACCATTCGTGGAACCGCCAAGGCTGTCCTCATTTCACAGCCTGCAGTGACACAGCGTTTAAAGTATATTGAAGGATATTTTGATGCTGCTATTTTTATTCGTACACCGAAACGGCTTGTGTTAACACCAGCAGGTGAAATAATTTTGGCCCATGCAAAACAGGTAATAGAAGAGGAAAAGCAAATTCACAATAAATTGGCACAAACGAGTAAGGAAATTCAAGGTTCACTTTCTATCGCATGTTCTTCTCTCGTAAGTCAGCAGTTTTTGCCAGCTATTCTTGGGGAGTATACGGCGAGGTTCCCCAAGGTTGCCATAGATTTAGTAACAGGTATTAGTGAGGATATTAAACAAAACCATGCTGATTATCATGTGTGCATCATTCGTGGGGATAAACTGAAGGAAAGTACATGTGTCCGGCTTTTTGAAGATCCACTATATATTTTTGATACGGAACCTTTTCCAAAGCATGGATTAAAAGAGCGACCATTAATTTCTTTTAAAAGTGATGATAGTATGCACGAATTGGTGGATAATTGGCTACATCATCATTATGAAAAGATTAAGCCGGAAAAAACAATTCGAGTCGATCAGATTGAGACTTGTAAGCAATTTATGAAGCAGGGAATTGGTATGGCTGTTTTACCGGAGAGCGTATCTGCCTCGATGAAAGATGAATATCCGAACCTACCTTTGAAACTGAATGGCAGAAGGGTGAAGCGGGATACGTGGGCTTGTTATCAAGAAGGGGCACGTCAACTGCCACAGGTGGATCAATTTATTACAGCCTTGTTGGAAACGACTTTTCAATAGTAAAAAGAGGGGTACATCGGTGCTACCCCTCAAGATTTAGTGTTTGCGGTGTACCAGACCTTCTGAACGAGAAAGCAACCTCTATGTTGCGATGTCGATAGGTTGTTATTTTTTAAGTTTATCGATTACAGCTTTGTCTGGTGTAACAAAGATTGTTTTTTGATTATCATAGGTTACATAACCTGGTTTGGCACCATTTGGTTTTTTTACATGCCGAATCGTTGTATAGTCAACGGGAACAGATGATGATTGCTGTGATTTGCTAAAGTAGGCAGCAAGCTGTGCAGCTTCTAATAAGGTTTCCTCTGCTGGCTCTTTGGAACGGATAACGACATGTGATCCTGGGATATCCTTGGTATGCAGCCATACATCATCCCGATGGGCAAGCTTTGTCGTGACATATTCATTTTGTTTGTTGTTTTTCCCAACTAAAATGGTCGTACCATCAGATGCGGTATACACTTCAGGCGCAGGTTGTGCTGGCTTTCGTTTTTGTTTTCGTTTCGCCTGTTTTTTTAAATATCCTTCCTCGCGTAACTCTTCACGAATTTCTTCGATATCAGAAGTTCGCGCAACATCTAATTGTTGCAGCAGCTGCTCCAAGTAGTTAATTTCCAACGTTGCTTTCTTTAATTCTCTTTGCAGCATTTTCTTAGAATTGGTTAGTTTGCGATACGATTTGAAAAAAGCTTGTGCGTTTTCGCTCGGTGTTTTACGTGGGTCGAGCTTAATCGTTACCTCACGCTGCTCAGGATCATAATAATCCAGTACTTGTACGGAAGTATCGCCAGGCTTCACCAGATGCATATTAGCAGTCAATAGTTCTCCATATTTTCTGTAGCGATCTGCGTCTTTTGCCTTATTAATGGCTTGTTGATGCTTCTTTTTTTTGCGAATGTTTTTATCGGTTTCATTTTTTATAAACCGGTATAAATCTCTAGCTTGCTGTTTGACACGATCCCTTTCTGCTTTGCCAGAATAAAATGCATCCAGCATCGCATTGGTGGAATCATGCTGTTCTTGTTCGCCTTGCATAGTCGATATCGGAATAACGTGAAAGTCTTCTTTTTTGTTACGATAAATAGTTGGTTGATAGCTGCGCTGCAGTAATTGTGTTTGAAAATGTTGATATGCTTGTTCATATGCCTGCTGGGAGCCCAATTGTGCCTGTTCAATGATTTCCCTGGCGGCGATTGATGATACACCTTCCAATAATTGAACCATTTGCATATCCAACTTCCCAGCATTAAAATCCAGTTTCTTAATGAAATCAGCGCTATTCAGTTCCAATGGATTCCATTTATGCTGACTAGGCGGCAATTTATAATCTGCTCCAGGCAAAATGGTACGATGGCGGTTTTGGGCCATAGAAATATGCTTGATGCTGTCGATAATAACTTCTTTCTCTTCATTCACCAGAATAATATTACTATGTCTTCCCATGATTTCTACGATTAACTTTCTTGCTGTCCAGTCCCCAATTTCATTACGTGCTTGAAAGGAGAATTCAATTATTCTTTCCATACCAAGCTGTTCTATGCTATCCAAAATGGCTCCAGAGAGATGCTTTCTTAAAACCATACAAAACATCGTTGGTTCTGGTGGATTGTCAAATTGATCATCTGTTAGATGCATCCGTGCATAGGTGGAATGAACAGATAAGAGTAATGGATGATTTTTTCGATTGCTGCGTATGGTCAAAATCAGCTCAGTGTCGGTAGGCTGGTGTATTTTTGTTATTTTTCCTTGTAGGAGGGTCTCCTGCAATTCCTCTACTGTTGCTTTTACTACAATTCCATCAAATGGCATGTCGTTCACCTCATTTGTAATTATAGCATTTTTAAGGACAAGTCTGCATAGATATCAAATGAGCGTACAGCGTAATTACATGTTGTTGGTGAACATAAATGATCATATGCGGCCGAATTTGGCATCCGCTTTTATGCGAACTGGGGGAATGAATGGTGGAAAAATGGTATCAGCTGGATCAGGAAAAAGTTGAACAGAAACTGCATGTACTAACGAAAAGGGGATTAAATGCAAAGCAAGTAACAGAGCGGCAAAAACGTTTCGGTAAGAATATACTTGCAGGTCAGAAGCAAACACCGAGATGGCTCATTTTCTTAAAGCAGTTTCAGGATTTTATGGTGCTTGTGCTTTTGGCTGCAACATTGATTGCTGGATTACTTGGAGAATACATCGATGCCATTGCCATTATGATTATTGTTATTCTGAATGGCTGTATTGGCTATTTTCAGGAGCAAAAAGCCGAAAAATCATTGGAAAAACTTAAAGAGCTAGCCGCCCCAGTGGCACATGTATTTAGAGAGGAAAAATGGGAAAGGATTCCTTCTGGAGATGTAGTAGTCGGTGATATCGTTAAAATGTCAAGTGGTGATCGTATACCCGCTGATTGTCGTATCGTACAATCAATGGGAATGGAGACGGAAGAATCTTCATTGACCGGTGAGTCATTGCCTGTGCAAAAATCGACTGAATCGATTGTACGGGATGGCTTAGATGCCCAGGACCAAGTGAATATGGCATTTAAGGGCACATTGGTTACTAGAGGATATGGAATTGGAATTGTTGTCGCAACAGGTATGCAAACAGTGATGGGACAAATCGCATCTTTGATGGACAATACTAAAAAAGCTATTACCCCGTTGGAAAGAAAACTGACTGAACTCGGTAAAATATTAATTGCAGTTGCTGTATTTTTAACATTACTGGTTGTCGGAATTGGAATTTACCAAGGACATTCTACGTATGAAATGTTTTTAGCGGGTATTTCACTTGCAGTGGCTGCAATTCCGGAAGGTCTACCTGCTATTGTTACCGTGGCATTGTCTCTCGGTGTGCAGCGTATGATTCGTAAAAAAGCAATCGTTCGGCAGCTTTCAGCAGTGGAAACATTAGGTTGTGCCTCGATTATTTGTTCTGATAAAACTGGTACAATGACAGAAAATCAAATGACCGTAAAACAGTTATTTGTTAATGACAAGCATATTACTGTAACTGGCGACGGTTACGATATTCGAGGTGATTTTTTTGACGGTAAATATAAGATAGGTAAGCATGCAGCTTATTTAGAAAATATGCTGTTATATGGGTCCATTTGTAATCATGCTTCATTGTTTATAAAAAAAGGAAAGTATTATGTAGACGGAGATCCAACTGATGGGGCTTTAATTGTTGCAGCAAGAAAATGGGGACTTGCTGCCGGACATGAAGAAAACTTTCGCATTTTAAAAGAAATTCCTTTCGATTCGGATCGAAAACGGATGAGCATGGTTGTACAGGATGAGCAGGGTAAATACTTTTTAATCACGAAGGGTGCTCCAGATGTATTACTGCCACGGACGAATTACCTGGTGGATGATGGTGGTCGTAAAATCATGAAGGAACGTGACAGACGACGCATTGATGAAGCAATTGGAAATATGGGAGATCAAGCCCTGAGAACGATTGCCATTTGCTATCGTCAGCTGTCTGGTCCGGAACAGATTCAGGATGCCTTACTGGAAAGAGAACTGACTTTTATGGGACTATACGGCATGATTGATCCACCGCGAAAAGAGGTCAAACAGGCGATTCAGGAATGTAAGGAGGCTGGCATTAAGACAGTCATGATTACTGGTGATCATGTCAAGACCGCTCGGGCAATTGCTGATCAATTGAATATGCTGCCTGCTGAAGGGTTGGTACTAGAAGGACAACAATTGAACGAGATGACAAAAGATGAACTGTCTGATGTGATTGAAGATGTATATGTATTTGCCCGTGTTACCCCTGCACATAAACTAAAAATTGTGGAAGCCTATCAGAAAAAAGGCCATATCGTCGCTATGACAGGGGATGGGGTAAATGATGCACCTGCAATTAAAGCGAGTAATATTGGAATCAGTATGGGAAGAAGCGGTACGGATGTAACGAAGGAAGCTTCCTCATTGATTTTAATGGATGATAATTTCGCAACTATTAAACACGCGATTAATGAAGGACGGAATATTTATGAAAACATTCGAAAATTCATTCGTTATATTCTCGCTTCGAATGTAGGTGAAATATTGGTGATGTTATTTGCAATGTTGCTTGCCATGCCATTGCCACTCGTACCTGTACAAATTCTCTGGGTGAATTTAGTTACCGATGGGCTGCCTGCGATGGCGCTTGGACTGGATAAGCCTGAAAGTGATGTGATGAAACGAGCCCCAAGAAGTCCGAAAGAAGGTATTTTTGCGAGGGGATTAGGTAAAAAGATTATTAGTAGAGGTATATTAATAGGAATTGTTACTTTAATCGGCTTTATGGTCACGTATAATAATGATCCGGATCATCTCGTTTACGGAAGGACAATGGCTTTCACCATCCTTGTCATGGCACAGTTAATTCATGTGTTTGATTGCCGTAGCGAGCATTCTATATTTGAGCGGAATCCATTCGGGAATCTCTATCTCGTTTTTGCGGTATTGTCATCTTTACTGCTTCTACTCGTAGTTATTTACTGGCCGCCAATGCAGCCTATATTCCATACAACCGCACTTGGATTACATGATTGGCTGCTCGTTATCGGATTAAGTGGATTACCAACTGTATTATTCGGAGTCAGTAAAAATAAATCATAACGAAATAGCGTGTTGCACCATTAAGCAGTTTCTTTCGAGAAGCTGCTTTTCTTTGATTGGAAACATCATTATTTAAGGGAATAATGAATGGATATAAAATCCTCTCAGCTTTTAAAATACAAGTCGATTTTACAATTCTGGTCGCTGGTGTTTTTTAATAACCGCTGTTTGGAAGGTGGTTCACATATTTACTTTATTTCTACACGGGTTTAATTAGCAATTAATAGGGGCACATAGAATAATGATTTGTTATAATGTTTATTAGTATGAGGATAGGTGTGATGTGCATGGTGTTAAGCATGACTGGATATGGTAGAGACGTATTTCGTTGTTCGGACATACAAGCAACGGTAGAGGTTCGTACAGTCAATCACCGTTTTTTTGACTTTAGCCCGAAGATACCACGTTCGATAATCTATTTGGAAGACGAAATGAAAAAAATTGCGGCCGCTAGCTTTGGTCGTGGAAGAATAGAAGTTTTTATAGACTTGAAAGGCAGTGGATTGACAAAACGAAGTCTGGAAGTGGACTGGGAACTGATGGACCAATATATGTCGCATATGTCTGAAATGAAAAAGCGTTATACGCTATCAGGTGACGTTCCTATAGCGAGCATTGCTTCTCATCCAGATTTAATGATGATACAGGAAGAGGACTTACATACCAATCAGCTTGGTGAGGGATTATTAGCTGCAGTAAGAAATGCCTGCGAACGTGCGTATGTGATGCGTAAAGAAGAAGGGACATTTTTACAAGCGGATATTGAAAAACGAATGAAAAATATCAAGGATATGGTATTATTAATAGAAGAACTTCGCACACGGGTTATCGAAGAATATCGTGCGCGAATTCATGCTCGAATTGAAGATTATATCGCAGGTCAATCGAATTTGGATGAAGGACGTCTACAACAGGAGATTGCCATCCTTGCTGAAAAAGGAGATATAACGGAAGAAATTACGCGCCTGAAGAGCCATTTGGATCACTTTAGTGAAACATTGGCCCGTGGGGAAGCGATTGGAAGAACCCTTGATTTCATTTTGCAGGAAATGCATCGGGAAGCAAATACAATCGGTTCTAAATCATCGGATAAGTCCATTGGAAAGCTGACTGTACAGCTTAAAAGTGATTTGGAAAAAGTGAAAGAACAGATACAAAATATTGAATAGTTTTAAGCAATCAGCTATTCATTTCTTTCCATTTGCAGTATGATATGGAATGGAAATGGAAACAAGCAGTATGGTTTGCTGTTGAAAGGAGAATCTATTTGGGATTACAATTAATTAATATCGGATTTGGCAATGTCGTATCAGCCAATCGTGTGATATCAATTGTTTCACCGGAATCCGCACCGATAAAACGAATTATTACAGTTGCCAGGGACAATAATAAATTAGTGGATGCTACATATGGCAGGAGGACTCGAGCTGTCATTATTACAGATAGTGATCATGTTGTTTTGTCTGCAGTACAGCCGGAAACTGTTGGTCAGCGAGTGCTAAGTCATGATGAAATACCAGATGAATAATACATAGGCGAATTGGTATAGGAGGAAATATGTTGATAGAGGAAAAAGGAATTTTATTTATTCTTTCTGGACCTTCCGGCGTTGGCAAAGGTACGGTACGGAAAGAATTATTTCAGCAAAAAACAGATCTAAAATATTCTATCTCCATGACAACCAGAAATAAACGTCCTGGTGAAGTGGACGGGGTAGATTATTTTTATAAATCAAGAGAAGAATTTGAACAGCTTATTCAACAAAATAAGCTGTTGGAATATGCGGAATATGTTAATAATTATTATGGGACTCCAAGAGACTATGTCGAGAAAACGTTAGAAGAAGGTCATGATGTTTTTCTGGAGATTGAAGTCCAAGGCGCCTTGCAAGTAAAGGAAAACTTTCCGGACGGTGTATTTATTTTCTTGTTTCCACCTAGTTTAGAGGAATTGAAAAACCGTATCGTTAGTCGTGGGACAGAATCGACAGAATTGGTGTTGAATCGTCTTAAAGAAGCCCGCAATGAAATTGAATTAATGGATGCATATGATTATGTTGTCGTTAATGATGATGTTGGACTCGCAGTAGAAAAAGTACAAGCAATCATTCAAAGCGAACATTTAAAGCGTGAGCGAATCGCTTCACAGTATAAAAAAATTTTGGAGGATGAACTATGATGCTAGAACCATCAATTGATGCTTTGCAAGAGAAAATAAAATCAAAATACTCACTTGTTACATTATCAGCGAAAAGAGCACGACAAATTCGTGATCTTCATAACGGTATGCTAGAGCATCCGAAATCTGTAAAATTTGTTGGTATGGCTTTGGAAGAAATTCAAGCAGAGATATTAACTTTAGAAGATGATGAATGATTGATAAGTCCTCGCAGTTTAATCACAGCGAGGGCTTTTCTTTCATGCGGATAAATGACTCGTGTACATCATGCTTATTCTTAGTGGAATATGGTATAAATAAACGTAGAGCCAATGCTCCATGAAGGAGAGACATAACAAATGATGAAAAATAAAAAAGTGTTACTTGGTGTAACAGGTGGAATTGCCGCATACAAGGCTTGTGCACTTACGAGTAAGCTTGTCCAACAAGGGGCTGACGTCCGGGTTGTTATGACGGAAAATGCAACTCGATTTGTGTCGCCACTCACCTTTCAAGCATTATCTCGGAATCATGTTTATACAGATACCTTTGAGGAAAAGGATCCTAAATATATTTCTCATATTGATACTGCTGATTGGGCTGATATCGTTATTTTAGCCCCTGCTACAGCAAATATGATTGGTAAGATTGCGAGCGGTATTGCGGACGATATGTTATCAACGCTTTTACTTGCTACCACAGCACCTGTCTATGTGGCACCCGCGATGAATGTGAACATGTATAGTCATCCCGGAGTTATGAATAATATGAAAAAACTAGAACAATGGGGTTATCATTTTATTGAGCCGGGATCAGGATATTTAGCCTGTGGCTGGATTGGAAAAGGAAGATTGGAAGAACCAGAAACCATTATTGCAACGATAAATGAACATATAGGTACAGACCAGTTATTGGCTGGTAAACAAGTATTAATTACCGCTGGCCCGACGAGAGAAATAATCGATCCAGTTCGGTTTTTCACCAATCGATCCTCTGGGAAAATGGGCTTTGCTTTGGCAGAAGCAGCGGCAAGATATGGCGCTGATGTCACCTTGGTTGCTGGACCTGTTCATTTGGAAACATCACATCCAAATATTAGGCGTATAAACGTCATATCAGCAGCAGATATGTATGAGGCTGCAGTGGCTAATTTCCAGGACAAAGATATCGTCATTAAATCTGCTGCTGTTGCGGATTATCGTCCGAAACATGTGCATCATCAAAAAATGAAAAAACAGCCCGGGAACCTCTCTATAGAAATGGAAAGAACGACTGATATTCTTGCAGCGCTGGGGGAACGGAAAACGAGCCAATACTTGGTTGGATTTGCTGCAGAAACAGACAAGCCGTTGGAATATGGGAAGGAAAAACTAAAAAAGAAGCGGCTGGATGCAATTGTTATTAATAATGTAGGTACTGAAGGTGCAGGTTTTGAAGGGGATACGAATATTGCCACCTATTTAAATAAAAAATGGCATCAAGATGAGATTGGACTTGCATCCAAACGAGAAGTGGCAGAACGAATTCTACGACTCATTGATCGTGATATAAAGGATGAAAACCGTGAAAATAGCCCAAGTAATCGTTGATGTTCCACATAAACAAGTGAATCAGACGTTTGACTATCTTGTACCTGAACGTTTGTTAGACATGTTACAGCCAGGGATGCGTGTCATTGTTCCATTTGGCCCTCGTAAAATTATGGGCTTTGTGCTGGAGATAGGCGATCGTTCGGAGTTTAAACGTTTAAAAGAAATAGAGGATGTCCTTGATCTTACGCCAGTACTGACGGAGGAGTTGCTCGAGCTTGGTCAATGGTTGGCAGATGAAACATTAAGTATCTATATTACTGCCTATCAAGCGATGCTGCCTCAAGTGTTAAAAGCAAAATATAAAAAAGAACTGGTTCGTACGGAAGGGGCTATACTCGCAGAAGCATTGGAGTTGCTCTTTGCTGGGCGGGACGTGATTTCGTATGAAGAATTTGAACATGCTCCAATCCGATTATCTATGCTGCAAAAAGAAATAGAAGCTGGCAATGTGACTGTCGATTATATCGTTCGCTCTAAAGCAACAAAGAAAAAAGTAACGATGATTAAGCCGGCTAGAGAGGTACATTTATTAGAGGAAGCATATATGGATTTACCAAAAATAGCGGTAAAACAGAAGCAAATTCTTGCATATTTTATTGAATATCCTACCGAAATACAGCAAACCAAGCTGCTAAAATCATTGGAAACAAATCGTGCTACATTGAAAGCTTTACTGGATAAAGGCATGTTACAGGAATTCCAAGTAGAAATATATCGGAATCCATATGATGAAGAATCCTTTGCTAGAACCGAACCATTAAAGCTGACAGAACAACAGCAGCAAGCCATACTACCAATTAAGCAATCGATTCAGGATCATATGCATGATGTTTTCTTGGTACATGGTATTACAGGAAGTGGAAAGACGGAGATTTATTTACAAGCCATTCAAGATGTACTGGATAAAGGGCAGGAAGCGATTGTGCTCGTTCCAGAAATTTCATTAACCCCACAAATGGTGCGCCGATTTAAAGGAAGATTCGGTTCAAGGGTTGCGGTATTGCATAGTGCATTATCCAGTGGGGAAAAATATGACGAATGGCGAAAAGTACTGCGCAAGGAAGTCCAGGTTGTTGTCGGTGCGCGATCTGCTGTCTTTGCCCCATTCGAAAATCTTGGAATCATTATCATTGATGAGGAGCACGAGACTTCTTATAAACAGGAGGATCAGCCACGCTATCATGCGAGAGATGTTGCTATTCACCGTGGTAGAAGCCATCAATGCCCTGTTGTTCTTGGCAGTGCAACGCCAACGCTTGAATCCTATGCAAGAGCGAATAAAGGCGTGTACAAGCTGGCAACCTTGGACCAACGAACCAATCAACAAGCTATGCCAGACGTTGAAATTGTGGACATGCGTAAGGAACTTCATGAAGGAAATCGCTCCATGTTTTCAAGAGCACTAATGGATAAGATGGAGCAAACAATAGCAAGAGGGGAACAGGTTGTCCTACTATTAAATCGGCGCGGTTATTCAACCTTTGTGATGTGCAGGGATTGCGGACATGTAAAAGAATGTCCACATTGTGATATCGCATTAACTTATCATAAGAATAGTAATCTGTTGAAATGCCATTATTGTGCATATGAAGAACCGATGCCTTTAAATTGTCCCGAATGTAATAGTGACCTCATTCGTTACTTTGGGACAGGTACGCAGCGCGTTGAGGAGAGTTTGACCCAGCTGATGCCCGATGCACGTGTGATTCGTATGGATGTAGATACGACCCGTAAAAAAGGTGCGCACGAAAAATTACTCAACCAATTTTCTAATCGACAAGCAGAAATCTTACTTGGTACCCAGATGATAGCAAAAGGATTAGATTTTGAGAATGTTACATTGGTTGGTGTCCTGACTGCAGATTCCATGCTCCATTTACCAGATTTTCGCTCATCGGAAAAAACATTTCAGTTACTCACCCAAGTGAGTGGTCGTGCTGGCAGGCATCAGCTCCCTGGTGAAGTAATTGTCCAGACGTATACCCCGGAGCATTATAGTATAGAAATGGCAGCTGCATATAATTTTACAGCATTTTATCAGTACGAAATGCGTTTGCGAAGAACATTTCAATATCCGCCATATGTATTTCTAGTATTGATTACTGCATCCCATCCTGAGCATGTGCAAGCGGTACAGGCGACCCAGCGAATTGTTCAGCTGTTGCACCAAGTGATTGGATCAGATACGGTTGTCCTTGGACCAACCCCTTCTCCAATTGCTAGAATAAAAAATAGATATCGTTATCAATGTATGATCAAATATAAGAAAGAGCCACATTTGGCAACGAACATTCGAAAGATACTGGAACAAATCGAGCGTGAACAACGCAGCAAGGATTTACTGGTTACTGTAGATATGCAGCCGTATCAATTAATGTAAGACAATATGTTGTCTTCAAGGAAAGTAGGAATGAACATGAAACGAATTGTATTTATGGGGACACCGGATTTCTCCGTGCCTGTATTACAAAAGCTGATTCAATCCAATTATGAAATTGTGATGGTGGTCACCCAACCTGACCGTCCAAAAGGTCGAAAGAAAATCATTACACCACCACCGGTCAAAGTAGAGGCTTTAAAGCATGAGATACCGATTTTTCAACCGGAAAAGCTGGGTGCGGACTTTCAACCAATAGTTGACTGCAAGCCGGATTTAATTGTAACAGCCGCATATGGCCAATTACTGCCGAAAGCCGTACTAGATATCCCTGCATATGGATGTATCAATGTACATGCTTCATTGCTACCGGAATTAAGGGGTGGTGCGCCGATTCATTATGCCATTATGGAAGGAAAACAAGAGACTGGTATTTCCATTATGTACATGGCCGAAAAATTAGATGCAGGTGATGTACTTGCACAGCAAGCAATTCCAATCGTGTGGGATGATCATGTTGGCACCATGCATGATAAGCTATCTGCAGTTGGAGCAACACTGCTTATTGATACATTGCCATTATTATTTGCAGGGGAGATAACTGCCCAAAAACAGGATGATACGAAAGCGACGTTTGCATCCAATATTCGTCGTGAACAGGAGAAAATTGACTGGAATCGAGCCCATCATGAAATCTATAATCAAATTAGAGGGTTGCATCCCTGGCCAGTGGCTTTTACGACCTATCAACATAAAAATATGAAAATATGGTGGGCAGAGCCTGTAGACAAATTATTTGATGGCATCCAATCAGGTACCATAGTTGAAAAGGATGAGGACTCTTTCACAACTGTATGTGGAAATGGAAAGGCTTTGAGAATAACAGATATTCAACCGGCGGGAAGTAAACGAATGACCGTGAAGGAATACTTGCTTGGCTCTGAAAAACGGATTGAGACAGGAATAGTCATGGGGGATGGTCATGCGTAAATATGCGTTACGGAATACGGTCCTTGATGTGCTTATACGTATTGATGAACAAGGTGGCTACAGTCATCTACTAATCAATCATGAACTGAAGAAAAACCAGATTGCCGCTATCGATGAAAGACTATTAACGGAAATAGTGTATGGCACCCTACAGCATAAGCTTTATTTGGATTATGTGATTGACGAATTTGTGAAGTCAAATCAACGGTTAAAGCCATGGGTACGGATGCTGCTACGCATGTCTATTTATCAAATGTTCTTTTTGGACAAAGTGCCAGATCATGCCATCATTCATGAAGCGGTTGAGATTGCTAAACAACGTGGGCATCGTGGTATCGCATCACTGGTGAATGGTGTATTGCGAAATGTCCAACGTCAAGGACGACCTAATTTAGATAGCATAAAGGATCCAATCAAGAGGCTTGCAATTGAAACAAGCCATCCTCAATGGTTGGTTGAGCGCTGGGTGAAGAGCTATGGCTATGACACAACAGAGGCAATGTGCCAAGCGAATTTAAACCATAAGCCAATATCTGTACGGGTACAAGCCCTACGCATTCAACGTCAAGAAGCAATGAAGCAGTTGGAACAGGAAGGATTTACAGTTAAACCCTCGCCAATATCAGAACAAGGAATCACTATTGAAGAAGGGAATATATTGAAGTCTTCACTTTTCCTGGACGGCCTGCTCACCATTCAAGATCAAAGCTCGATGCTTGCTGGGCAAATGCTAGCTCCGATTCCAGGAATGCAAGTGCTTGATACATGCAGTGCACCAGGTGGTAAAGCGACCCATCTTGCGGAATTGATGGAAAATATGGGGACCGTAAAAGCCCATGATTTGCATGATAAGAAAATCCGTCTTATAAAAGAAAAAGCGAAGCAGTTACAGCTATCCATTATTGACGCTTCAGCCATGGATGCCCGCAAATTAGGCTCTTTATATTCACCTGAAAGCTTTGACCGAATATTGGTTGATGCACCATGTTCAGGACTTGGTGTGATTCGTGGGAAACCAGATATTAAGTATAGTAAACAAGAAGCGGACATTGCACGGCTGTCTATAATACAATCGGATATTTTAGAAACGGTTGCCCCGTTATTAAAGCAAGGTGGCAAGCTGGTATACAGTACTTGCACAGTGGATCCAGCAGAAAATACAGAAGTAGTAAGTCAGTTTTTGAATCGACATCCAGATTATGAAGTAGACCCGACATTTTTCACTGAATTGCCAGATACATTGCAGCAATCCATTGGAGTGAGTAAATACGGTTTACAAATATTCCCCCAGCAATATGAAACAGACGGCTTCTTTCTCGTTCGATTTGTACGTCATGGAAGGAAGTAGCTTTAAAATCCGACATATTCGTCGATGATAGAAGAGATTATCATTCTTTTCTTTGTGAAATTATGTAATACTAATGATAGAAAATAGAAGAAATGGCAGGTTGGAAAAGGGGTGGAAGGATGCAGGCAAAGTTTTTGACTGATCGAGGCCAAGTGCGCAAACATAATGAAGATGCAGGTGGCATCTTTTATAATCATTCTGGACAGCTTTTGGCAATCATTGCGGATGGCATGGGTGGGCATCAGGCTGGCGATGTAGCTAGTAAAATGGCCGTTCAGCTCATCGATGAACAGTGGAAAAATGCTGAAGCACAATTACGTCCAGAGCATGCAGAAGCATGGCTTTCAAAAGCATTACAATATATGAATCAAAAAATTTATGAACGTTCCATTGCCAATGAGGAGTGCCATGGGATGGGCACCACTGTTGTGTTAGCAATTTGTGCACAGGATTTCATTAGTGTTGCCCATATCGGTGACAGCAGGTGTTATTTGTTGAACGATTTTGGGTTTACCCAAATAACCGAAGATCATTCCTTGGTTAATGCACTTGTTCAGTCCGGAGAAATTACCAAGGATGATGCACAGTCACATCCCCGCAAAAATGTTGTATTGAAATCGCTGGGAACCGATCAACATGTCACTGCGGATATTCGTTCGATCAGCTGGGATCAAGGAAATCAGCTCTTACTATGCTCTGATGGTTTAAGTGATAAAGTACTTGATGATGAGCTGAAGTCTTTCATGCAGTCGTCTGATGGATTGGAAAAGGTAGGACAAGAAATGGTCGATTTAGCCAATGCACGCGGTGGCGAAGATAATGTTTCTCTCATCCTGATTCAATACGACGCTTTGGAAAAGGCGGGTGAATCATCATGCTGAATGGACATTTACTAGGTGATCGCTATCAAATTAAGGAAACAATTGGTGGCGGAGGGATGGCCAACGTTTATTTAGCGACAGATACGATATTACATCGAGAAGTAGCAATTAAGGTACTTCGATTGGAATATGCGAATGATGAAGAATTTATTGCGCGCTTTGATCGAGAGGCAAAATCAGCAACAAGCCTTTCCCATCCCAATATTGTAAATATATTTGATGTTGGTGAAGAAGACCATATATTGTATATGGTCATGGAATATGTAGATGGTATGACCCTAAAAGAATACATCCAGCGCAATGGCCCATTGGATGTGGAAGAAGCAATTAATATTATGAAGCAGATTACTTCTGCAATCAGTCATGCGCATGAAAACGGAATTGTCCATCGGGATATAAAACCACAAAATATATTGATTGATACATATGGACAAGTGAAGGTGACGGATTTCGGGATTGCGATAGCCCTTAGTGCTACTGCCTTAACACAAACAAATTCGATACTTGGTTCCGTACATTATTTGTCACCGGAGCAAGCTAGAGGTGGAATGGCAACTAAAAAATCGGATATTTATTCGCTTGGTATTGTATTTTTTGAGCTGTTAACAGGTAGATTGCCGTTTTCTGGACAATCGCCAGTTTCTATCGCACTCAAACATTTACAAAGTGAGACACCATCGATTCGACAGTCTCATCCGGAAATTCCACAAAGTGTTGAAAACATTGTGTTACAGGCAACCACGAAAGATCCATTCCATCGTTATCGTAACGTGGAAGAAATGGAATATAGTCTTGTGCATGCACTGGATTCAAGTAATTTGCATGTGGAGAAATTTGCCCCGCCTGTAGAAGAAGGAGCGGAGACGAAGGCTATTCCAATTATTACGGATGATCAGCTTCATGGTGAATCAAATGGTGATACGATAGTTCATCATGCAGATAGTGAGACCATAAAAGTTCCTGATGATCCGAAAGCAAAACCAGCTAAAGGAAAAAAAGCTAAAAAATCAAAAAAAGTAAAAGAAAAGAAGCCTAAAAAGAAAAACAAAAAGAAAAAATGGTTGATTATTCTTTTGATTATCTTCCTTTTATTAGTAGCCGGAGTAGCAGCATTATTTATTATTCCTGGCATCATGAAGCCTAAAGACGTCACCGTACCAGATGTGACGGAATTGGAATATAGTGATGCGGTGGATGAATTAGCTAAATTTAAGCTCGAGGCAGAAAGAGAGCTTGTATGGGATGAAGAAATAGAGGAAGGCTTAGTGGTGAAAACAGATCCACGGCCTGGGCGAACCGCAAAAGAAGGCGATACCGTTACAGTCTTTGTAAGCCAAGGGAAAGAACAAATTGAGTTTAAAGATTATGTAGGAGAAGATTTTAATCAAATCAAGCGATTATTGGAGGATGATTATATTGAAGTTATTTCATATGAAAAACATTCTGATCGTCCAGAAGGGGAAATAATCGGTCAAATTCAGCCGTCTCCAGGTACCAAAGTAATCCCGAGTGAAACGAAAGTAATTTTCGAAGTAAGCAGTGGACCGGAGCTCATTAGCTTGAACAACTTAAAAGGGATGACAGAAAAAGAAGTTCGAGATTATTTGGATCGGGTTGGATTACACATGAATATGAAGGAAGAGAATTCCGATACCGTACCAAAAGGTGAAGTGATTCAGCAAAAGCCAGCAGCGAACACACAATTGGAAAAAAATGAAACCATTGAAGTCGTCTTTTCAATCGGACCAAAGGAATTACCGCCTGCAACACGGGAAATTACGGTGAAAGTTCCATATAATCCAAAAGAAGAACCCGAAGAAGGGGAAGATCCGATTGAACAGAATGTGAAAATATACATCGGTGACATGGACCACTCTATTACTGACGTTTATAAGGAAGAAAAGATTACAGAGGACGGGGAGTTCACCTTTACACTAACCATTGCTCCAAATAGCCATGCAGAATATAAAGTACTTCGTGATGATGAAGTTATCATTGATAAGACAGAGCCCTATAAGGAAGGTGAATAAATGGCAGAAGGTCGTATTGTAAAAGCTCTAAGTGGATTTTATTACGTGCAGACAGAAGATCAAGTTTATCCATGTAAAGGACGGGGTGTGTTTCGGAAACGAAACATAACCCCACTTGTTGGTGATTTTGTATCCTTTGATTTGGATTCAAATCAAGAAGGATATATTACGGAAATTAAACCGCGTCACAATGAATTGGTACGTCCACCAATAGCAAACATTGATCAGGCTATGATTGTCAGTTCCGCAGCCATGCCTAATTTTAGCAGTACATTACTAGATCGTTTTCTCGTTTTAATTGAAGCAAAGGGAATTCAGCCAATCATTTTTATTACGAAAATGGATATGGCTACAGAGGAAGAAAAAGCAGCCCTTCAAGCATATAAACAGAGCTATGAACAACTAGGCTATCATGTCGAGTTGTTTTCATCCAAGGAGCCTGCACAACCAGAACGGATTGCAGCACTTTTTACGAATAAGGTAACCGTAATAGCAGGCCAGTCTGGTGTAGGGAAATCTTCTTTGTTAAATGCACTCAAGCCTTCGTTATTATTAAAGACAGCAGATATATCTAAAAGTCTTGGGCGGGGGAAACATACGACGCGTCATGTCGAGCTAATTGAAGTGAATGGCGGATTAGTAGCGGATACACCTGGATTTAGTGCATTAGATTTCGAAGGACTGGAAGCAGAGGAACTTGGCGGGTGCTTTCCAGAGATTAGAGAACGAACCGGTATGTGTAAATTTCGTGGTTGTCTGCATGTGAAAGAGCCACAATGTGCAATTAAGGCTGGAGTAGCCTCACAGGAGATTCCATCATTTCGGTATGAGCATTATGTAGACTTTTTAGCAGAAATTCAATCGAGAAAGCCGAGGTATTAATATGATAAAAATTGCTCCATCCATTCTATCAGCTGATTTTTCGAAACTTGGTCAAGAAATAAAAGAGGTTGAAGAAGCAGGTGCAGATTATATCCATGTAGATGTTATGGACGGTCATTTTGTACCAAACATTACCATTGGTCCACTTATTGTGGAGGCGATTCGCCCTGTAACTGCCCTTCCATTGGATGTCCATTTAATGATAGACAATCCGGAAGCATATATTGAAACGTTTGCTAAAGCGGGTGCCACGATTATTACTGTTCATCAGGAAACGTGTATTCACTTGCACCGGGTTTTGCAACAGATTAAAGCAGCTGGCGTAAAGGCGGGTGTTGTCATCAATCCTGGTACACCTGTCGAGATGATAAGAGATATATTACCAGATGTGGATTTAGTACTTATAATGTCTGTGAATCCAGGATTTGGTGGTCAATCCTTCCTTCCATTGGCGCTTGATAAAGTGAAACATATTGCAGATTGGCGTAAGGAATTGGGGCTTACCTTTGAAATTGAAGTTGATGGCGGCGTGAACCCTGAAACAGCTAAGTTATGCGCGCAAGCTGGCGCAGATGTTTTGGTTGCTGGAAGTGCCGTGTTTAATCAAACCGATCGTAAGCAAGCTATTGCTGCAATCAGACAGGCTGCGAAGGCGTAAATGACGACAATAGGTATTGTAGCCAATGGACCAGCATCGCTACTCCCGAATTTAAATGCTTATCGGAATGACGTAGACGTGTGGATTGGTGCAGACCGTGGAGCATTATCCATCTTACAAAGTCAACTTCCATTGTCCATTGCGATTGGAGATTTTGATTCCGTAGCTAGAGAAGAATTTATAGAAATTGAGAAACATGCGGATACAATCCAAACGCATCCATCCATGAAGGACGAAACAGATCTTGAATTGGCCCTTCAGCAAGCGTTTAAGCTTCATCCGGATGCTATTTTTCTATTTGGCGCAACCGGAGGCAGGCTGGATCATATGTTTATTAATATGCAGACCCTCATATTAATTCAAGATCGTGGTATTACAGGCATATTAATAGATAAAGATAACTATGTAGAGGTAACAAAACCTGGTATGCATCAGGTGATGTCAGATTCGCATTATACACATATCTCATTTATTCCCGCTACACCTGTTGTAGAAGGGCTTACATTGACTGGTTTTCTCTATCCACTTGAAGACACAACATTAACGATGGGATCCACGCTTTGTATATCCAATAAGCTTCAAGCAAATAGTGGTACTTTTTTTTATAAGGAAGGCATACTATTACTAATAAAGAGTCGTGATGCGAGTGAGAATACGATTCTGCGTTAGGGCTGTTTGGATATGGAGGAGGGGGATGCAATGCGATTTTATACAATTAAACTCCCAAGATTCATCGGTGGATTCATTCGTGTTGTTATAGGTGTTTTTAAAAAGGAAAAATAGGACTTTCTGCTTTTGTCAATTGATTTTGGCAGAAGCACTTTTTTTGTACAACCTGATTGAATCTTAACGAATAGAAGAATTAAATTTGTCCATTAAAAAAGCACCCACTGATAAACCAGGGGTGTCTTTTTCATTTGTCCTCATTATGTTATACGCGTTCTACTTTACCTGATTTAAGGGCACGTGCAGAAACATAAACACGTTTTGGTTTTCCGTCTACCATGATACGGACTCTTTGTACGTTCGCCTTCCAACTGCGTTTGTTGGAATTCATGGCGTGGGAGCGTTGGTTTCCAGTTCGCGTTTGACGACCGGTAATCACACATTTTCTTGCCATGTTAATCCCTCCTACTCTAACATGTGTCATATGAATACTTATACAATTTACCATATGTTATTCGAGATTGCAATACGTGTATCAAGAATTATAACTTGACAGAACAAAGGATATACGTCATTGTTATATTGGGAAAAATATGGAGTCTGCTTTAAAAATGGGTACGCTTATAGTAAAATAGGCATAGGATACAGTTTTTTTAAGGAGGATGAATATGTCCATCGAACTAAACACGAAGGATGGCCTGGTAACGATCACGAATGAAGTCATTTCTACTATTGCTGGTGGAGCTGCCGTAGAGTGCTATGGAATTGTTGGTATGGCTTCCAAGAGTCAGATCAGAGATGGTATTGCAGAAATTTTGCGAAAAGAAAATTTCTCTCGTGGAGTAGTCGTTCGTCAGGAAAACAATCGACTGGATATTGATATGTATATTATTGTCAGCTACGGAACCAAAATATCTGAAGTAGCTCATAACGTGCAGTCTCAAGTGAAGTATATGCTTAATCAATCATTAGGACTAACAATTGATTCTGTAAACATCTACATACAAGGAGTGCGTGTAGCGAAGGAATAATTTTCTTCAATGCTTATGTGCAGTAATGAGGAGGAAGAAACGTGAAGCTAGAACAAATTGATGGAGCCATGCTTGGGCAGATGATTGCCACTGGCGCACATCATTTAACGAATAACGCGAAAATGATCGATGCTTTGAATGTATTCCCCGTGCCAGACGGAGATACAGGTACGAACATGAATTTATCTATGACTTCTGGTGCTAAGGAAGTTAGACAAGCCGCGAGTAATGACATTTCGGAGGTGGCCCAAGCATTTTCAAAAGGGCTGTTGATGGGTGCACGTGGAAATTCTGGTGTTATCCTTTCACAGCTTTTTCGTGGATTTGCTAAAGGTCTGGAGCAAAAGCAAACGGCTACTTCTAAAGATTTAGCCGCTGCATTGGAAAGTGGTGTAACGACCGCTTATAAAGCGGTCATGAAGCCTGTTGAAGGAACTATTTTGACTGTAGCAAAGGATGCAGCGAATTTTGCAGTATCCGAAGCAAAAAAGGAAGCAGATATTACCATCTTTTTAGAGAAGGTGCTCGATGAGGCGAAAGCTTCTTTAAAACGGACACCAGAATTATTACCGGTTCTAAAGGAAGTCGGAGTAGTGGACTCAGGTGGACAAGGGCTCGTAACAATTTATGAAGGCTTTCTTGCTGCATTGAAAGGTGAGGACCTGCCGGAAACTGCAGATACCATTGAAATGGACGAAATGATTAATGCAGAACATCATAAGGTTGCTCAGGACTTTATGGATACCTCGGAAATTGAATTTGGCTATTGTACAGAATTTATGGTGAAATTCGAGGATGAAAAAATAAGTAATTCACCATTTAATGAAGAACAATTTAGAAATGAATTGAGCGAATATGGTGACTCCCTGCTTGTTGTTTCTGATGAAGAGGTTGTTAAGGTACATATTCATGCCGAATATCCTGGAAAAGTAATGACGCTTGGTCAGCAGTACGGCAGCCTCATTAATATGAAAATCGAAAATATGCGTGAGCAGCATTCTTCTATCGTTGGAACCAAACAAGAGGACGCCAAGTCAAAAGAACAATCAGAACATGCCATCATTACGGTTGCAATGGGTTCCGGAATAAAGGCTTTGTTTGAAAGCTTGGGAGCGACTGTTGTTATCGAAGGCGGACAGACGATGAACCCAAGCACAAAGGATATTACGGATGCTATCCAGCAAGCAAATGCAAAGCAAGTATATATTTTGCCAAACAATAAAAATATAATTATGGCTGCGGAACAGGCGGCGGAACTGGCAGATGGAGAAGTTGTGGTGATCCCATCCAAAACAATCCCACAAGGAATTAGTTCCTTACTTTCCTTCCAGCCGGAAAGCAGTATGCAGGATAACCAATTACGCATGCAGGAAGAATGTGGCCGCGTAAAAACAGGACAAGTTACCTATGCTGTGCGTGATACACAAATCAATGGAATTACCATTGAAAAAGGAAATTTCATGGGAATTGTTGATGGCGACATAAAAGCATCCCATGAAAACCGCTTAGAGACTGTTAAATTAATGCTCAAGGAAATTATTACAGAAGATGATGAAATCCTCACCATTCTTCAAGGTGAAGAATCGGATGCAGCAGAAATGGATGCGTTAATTGCATATATTGAAGCAGCGTACGAAGACATTGAAATTGAGGTACATGAAGGTAACCAGCCAATTTATTCCTATATATTCGCAGTCGAATGATAGGAAGTGATGAACTGCACTCCAATGATTACAATCATTTGGGGTGTATTTTTTTGTGCTCATATTGATTTTTGTAAGCATGGCTGCATCAAAAATTAAAAGCTATAACCTATGTATGATAACCATTTGAAATTGGCAAGCTGTCAAATTTGGGTCAGAGATGTATTGTCAAATGTTGTTTGCTATAATTATCCATAAGATAACGTACTTTTACTGCTAGGAGGACAATATGTTAGGCGCCATTACTATCGTACTCACCATTGTTTTATTACTATTATTCTACGTTGAACGACGATCGCTACTATTTGGAGCTGTATTTTTGTGTTGGGCCATGACTTTAATTGTATTTATCATTATTACGTTAGAAATATATGAACAACATATTGCACTAATTTTTGCATTGATAGTGGTTGCACCTGTTGTTGTTTTATTTCCATTTTATTTTGCATCATTTATTATTTTATTAATTTCTTCGGGGATTCAGCTCATCAAAAAGGAAGGAACAAAGCTACGGAATTTTTTGTCAATCGCACTTGGTGTATTTTTTATCGTCTGGGCTATTGTTGCTCCGTTTTTTTCTGTTTCCAAATGGACGAATCCTTTTTGGATGGCGTTTTATTTATTGATTACATTTAGTGTCTATTATTTTATTGGTTTATTATTACTATTTGCTGTTTCTTCATTACTTAATCGAATTCCGATGCCTTTTAAAACATATGATTATATCATTGTCTTGGGCAGTGGATTAATTGGTGATAAGGTTCCGCCGCTTTTAGCAAGTCGAATTGATAAAGGAATTGCCTTGTTTCGTCGCTTTCATACTGACACTCATCCAGTGAAGGTTATTTTTACTGGAGGACAAGGCTCAGATGAAGCGTTGGCAGAGGGAGAAGCGATGGCTGCATATGCACTTGAAAAAGGTCTGGAAAAGGAACATATAATCATTGAAAACAAAGCCGTAAATACGTATGAAAATCTATTGTTTTCGAAGCGGTTGATAGAAGCAGATGCGTCTGTTAAGGAACATTCCAATACCTATCACACCATAACTGTAACGAATAATTTTCATGTGTTCCGAGCTTTGTTATGGGCTCGAAAAGTGAAGCTTAAAAGTGATGGTGCTGGGGCAAAAACGAAATTTTATTTTTGGTTAAATGCTTTAATCCGCGAATTTATTGGGGTCATTTATATGCAGAAGAAATATCATATGTCTATTATTTTATTTGGTTATTTCATGATTACAATTTTTGTGCTTGCAAATATTTTCTTAATCGGATTTTAGAAAATAGAAGAGTCGCTGATTTATGAGTATCCCGTGGGGAAAATGGGTATAAAGATTACAAGATAAATTGTAATGGCCCGTTTGCTAAAGGAGTGCTTTTTTCATGTCTACTTATTTTGAATCCATACATATTGCTTTTCTTATCTTTATTCCTCTAGGATTTCTGCTTATGATTCCATGGTTCATATACAGCTATCGAAAATATGGTTATTTAAGCCTGTGGCAGTCGGTTGTAGTTTATTCCTTTGCATATTATATGTTAACTGCATTATTTTTGGTATTGTTACCACTTCCGTCTACTAGAGATACTTGTTCCATGCAGCCTGCAGATACCGTACATTATTCCTTAACACCATTCACTTTTATAAAAGATATATTTAAAGATGGTTCAGTCGTGTTGTCTCAGCCATCAACTTATATAAATCTTTTAAAACAAAATGCTTTTATCCAGGCTGCATTTAACTTTTTATTATTATTGCCATTTGGTGTCTATTTAAGGTATTTCATGAATAAGCGCCGCCATTGGATTAGCGCATTCGGATTAGGGTTTGCTTTATCTTTATTTTACGAAATCACCCAGGTTACTGGAATTTATGGGATTTACAATTGTCCATACCGTATTTTTGATGTGGATGATTTACTATTAAATAGCACTGGGGCATTATTCGGCTTTCTAATTGCCCCCATTTTGCTGGCTCTATTCCCTTCCAAGGAGGCTGTCATAGCGAAGGGAGAGCAAAAGAAGCTTGTTCCACCCCTCTCCCAATTATTGGCGATATTAATCGATTATCTTGTCATTAAGCTAAGCTGGTCCCTTACGATTGGGTTATTTATTCATAACGGATTTATTGAATTTATCTATACAATCGTTGCGTTTATCATTGTATTCTATGTCATTCCTTTGATTGGAAATGGACAAACAATTGGAACAGGATTTATGCGATTTAAATTGACCACAGTTCCTGAAAATCAGCCGTTATCGGTTGCGTTAATGAAACGGACCATCGCCATATCTTTGCCGCTTTTATTGGTGCGTATACATCAAGGTGTGTCCCAAATGAAGATTGATATGGAATCTGTTTTTTATCTCTACCATGTATGGGGAGCAGTCATTATTTTACTCATTCTGATCTTGATGTGGGCTGTTCTGTTCATTCATGTTGTGTTTGTTTTATGGAAAGGAGGTAAACGCAATTTCTACTTTGATCATGTAGCTAAATTAAATCCGAAAAAGAATAAATAAAGTGACCTTCAATCAGTGGGGGATTCGCACTCCCCCACTGATTGTTAGTTGAACGAATCAGGCCTTTACTGGCTGTTGAACCCCCACTTACTATTCTTGTAATCAACAAAACTCTTGAAGTAGGGGTCTTACAACCAGTTAATCTGTGATAAAGTGAAACATCAAATTCATCCTTGGATTTGATGTTTCTTCCTATGGAATGGTGGATGTATAAAGGAGGGTAAGTATGAAAGTTTTTTGGAAAATCATCTTAGGATTTATAGGCTTGGTGTGCATCGCTATCATCGGTATCCTTATAGCATTTAAAGTATCGGTAAAACCAGGAGTTTTTCTGATCCAGCGTATGTTTGATCAACCAATTACCATTACCGATCAGGCACATTATGAAACAGCTGCTTCTCAAGTGCGTAAATTAGAGGATATTGCATATACATCCCGTTACGACAATAATACGTTTGATATTTATTATCCAGATGGTGTGGATGAAGCGAGGCCGGTATTATTTTGGGTGCATGGTGGGGGATATGTTGGTGGAGATAAAGAAGGGGTTGCTGAGTTTTCTACTTACATTGCCGCTAGTAATCAAATAGCGGTAGTTGCTATGAATTATGAAAAGGCGCCAAGTTTACAATATCCAGGTCAAATCAAACAATTAGATGAAGTCTATCGCTATATACATGCACATAGGAAGGATTTTCCGATGTTAGACCTTCAGTCGGTATTATTTGGTGGTGACTCTGCTGGTGCCCAAATCGCTGGCCAGTATGTTGCTTTACAAACAAACGACACATATGCAAAGGAGATGGGGGTGGAACAAATTATTCCTAAAGATTCTATTCATGCTTTTATCTCCTTCAGTGGCCCATTGGATCTACAGCAAATGACAACGGTACAGTCCAGTGATCCTTTTATGAAATTTTTTACGAGCACGGTTGCCAGGGCTTTTATAGGAACGAAAGATTGGAAAGAGAGTGATGAGATAAAGCAAGCCTCGGTAAAGGAATATATTACTACAGATTTTCCGCCAACTTATATTACAGATGGAAATACGTTCTCTTTTCAAGATCAAGGTATTGCTTTTGCGGCGGAATTGAAATACTTTGGTATTCCTGTTCAAACCTTATTTTTTAAAGATCTTGATAAGGAAATTTCACATGAATATCAGTTTAATTATCAGTTAACGGAAGCGAAGGAAAGCCTAAAGCAAACGATTCATTTTATTGACCAACAGTTGCGTTAAACACGTTAGTTGCATTACGTGAACTGGAAGGAAAAGAGTGATTATTTTGCGGGACAAATTTAAATCTATACAACATATCATCCTTTTATATTATGTGGTAATTGGTGCCGTGATTTTGCTTTTCACTTTTTTTGTGCCAATGGATGCATCCATGGATTCCACCATTAAATTGATTTTATGTGTATACTTACTTGTTTTCCCAATGGTATTGTTATGTACTTTGCGATATGCATTGCATGTTTTTTTATTTTTATTGGCTTTTATAGCTGGTTTTTATGGATTCTACCATTATTCGGTGGATCAGCACTCTATTTCTAATGCGCTCTATTTTACATTCCGGCTTTATTTACTAGATTTAGCAGATGTTTTTACGGTAGATGGCTCCAGTCCCATTCGTTATCCGCTTTTATTGGAAATAGCACGATGGACTGCTGCTTCTTATACGATTACGACCATTTTCATTGCTATGTATCGGACCTTGGAGAAAAAAATATCACTCTTCACAGCACAGGTAATGGGGAATCATCATATCATTTTTAGTTATAATGAAAAGAGTCATGATTTGATTCAGAATTTATGTGCAAACCGCGAGAGTGTAATTGTAGTAGATGAAAAAATCACGCCAAAAACACAAAACATGCTTGAGGATATGAAGGTCATTGTTATCCAAGCACCTATACGGGATGAGACGATATTTCAAGTCACTGGAGTGAAAAAAGCAGCATCTATCTCTCTTTTTCATCCAAGCGATCAAGATAGTTTAACCGTTCTAATGAATTTGGAAAAGTTTGCTCGGGAAAAAAATATCCAATTATCATTTAAGAAGCTATTGATTCATATTGATGATAATCGGTATAAAGCAGAATTAAATTCTTTTCTGGAGAAAGTAGAGCATTTCTCATTTCCAGTGGAGGTCATTAATGTATACGAAGCGTTAGCAAAAAGATTTTGGAAACAACATTTGTCTCTATTCGAGGAACCGCGTCCGTATCATTTTCTAATTGTTGGTTATCATGCATTAGGTAAACAAATCGTACAGGAGGCAGAACGAATTTATCGGGAACATAGTCCAGCATATCCTTTGAATGTGACCATATTGGATGCGTTTCCGAAGATAACCCATTCGAACCATATCGAAAAAATTCCTTTTCAAATAGAGAAGGATTCCTTAAAAAACGTCATTGATGAACATCAACATAAACTGACACACATTTTTATTTGTTTTGATGAGGATTACATCGATTTGATGGAAGGAATTGATTTATCCGAGACCTTTCCAAACACACCGATTTATATGAGTTTTACAGATGAAAGTATTGAACAAACATTAATGATCGCAACGACCAAAACGGAGAAATCCCTATATAGTATTGGTATTGTCCAGGACGTGCTAACCAAGGAGTATTTGGGGATTTGAGATGGTAAGAAGTGATAAAGTAGATTCTAATTGTTTAGAGACCACATAGGGAGTAATTAAAACATTAGCATTTTCCATGTAATAGAGCGGTGTATTAAAAAAGTGGATTACTTAAGGGCAATCCACTTTCTTCTACCTTATTCCTACCACAATAAATGGAAATAATAGAGAAATAGGGTGAATATGCAGCTGATAAGCAGTAAACTGGTTCGAGCGATGTTTTGCAGGCGTGTTTTGTCTTTCCACTGTTTGCACATAAAATAACCGCAGACAAGGATGGAAATTGGCAATAGCATATTAAGCCACAAATGGACGCGGAGTGTTGCTAGTTTTTGAAACGGATCCATCATAAATCGCCCGAATAAAATAATGATATTGATTGTCACTGCCAATCCAATAATGGATAGGATGCCGGTGGTTGGAAACATGTTTACCCTGCTGGTTTTCTTTCGTTTACGAATAATCCACTGGATGAGCACAACCAGTGTATAGAGAATGAACGCCAGTACGCTAACCATAATGATCAACATATGGACCTCTACACGATCCTTCGCAGGTACAGGGAGAAAGTCACTCACGATTCCATAGGTCATTTTTTTCAGATGACCTGATTCATCCAGTTGAAAATACACTTTACTCGTATCCATTCCCGCCTTATCCATTAGTGGTACGGTATCATCCACACGAACATAAACAAAATCATCCGTTTCAGTATACAGAATTGGTTCGAGATCTGCGGCTGTTTGTAGCGTAATTCCACCAGATGCATGTTGTTTAACAGTAACATCTGAATTTCCGATTATTGGTAACAGCTTGAGAAAGTTCGTGTATATTCCCCTGGCAATTCGATAAGTTCCTTCCACCTTTTCATCATTTGGACTTCTATGTACCCTTTCAGGTTTTTCTTGTTCACCAATCAATGCATTTAACAATTCTACTCTTAAGCCGGACATTTCTTCTCCAACATTCATAAATAATACAACGCCAAAGTTTTCTTCCGGTACAAGCGTCATCAGTGTTGTATAACCAACTGCATTTCCACTATGTTCGAGAATACTATAATCATTTACGCTACGTTCCCAAAAACCATGTGCATTTCCCGTGAAGCTGGACGTTTGTTCATGCATTTCGGCTAAAGTTGCCTCATCTTCAAATAACTGATCGTAACCTGTTCCTAAATGAGCCAGCATAAATTTAGCCATATCATGTACGGTTGTATTTAGAGCACCGGCTGGGGCATCATTGACATATGACCAATCCACCGTTTCAAAATCATCTTTCGTTTTTACATAGCTCTTGCTTTTATGATTTGTAATCATGGTCAAGTCACTGTAATCAGCTTGAAAGGAAGAAAGGTTCATTCCAAGCTGATCCAGAATATTCGCTTGCATGTATGATGCATAATCTTCTCCTGTTACACGTTCAATGATATATCCAGCTAAGGATGTACCATAGTTTGAATAAGCTGTCACAGTTCCTGGTCGAAACACTTGGGAAGGCTGCTCATGCTTATCAGATAGATAATCCTGTAAGGGAATGACTTTATTTGGATCCGTCGTTAATAATTCCTCTGTTGTATCTTCAAACCCTGCTGTATGATTCATTAAATCGAGTATGCTGACCTTATCAGGATAGTCTAATTCTAAAAAATCATCAGGTAAATAATCACGAATATCATCATGTAAATGAACTTTGCCTTGTTCAACCAGCTGCATTATTGCAGTCCATGTATACACTTTTGAAATGGATGCCGCTTCAAAGACAGTTTGCTTTGGGTCTATGCTTGTCTGTTTTTCCAAGTCTGAGTAGCCATACCCCTTTTCAAATATGATTTCACCATCCTTGACAATAGAAATAGTTGCACCGGGAATTTCCTTATTTTCTCCAACATAATTTTCCATAATTTCATTAATTGAAGTTTCTACTTCGTTTAAGGGTAACCCTGAGGGGATTTTCGCTGTATTTGCAAAAGTAGAAATGGGTGACATGAACAATAGCATGCCAAATAATATTAAAATTTTCTTCATAATTTGCACCTCTTTATGTTATCATTATCAATAATGATAACATAAATAAATTGGAAGTGAAATATAAGATGGCATCATATCAATTTATGATTAACTATGATAATATCAAGATAGCATGGGCTTTTGCTTAACTTAATGACTAGCTAAAGAGGCGATAAAGGTGGATAAAGCTGAGGTATTATTACACCCTGTAAGAATGAAAATTGTCCGTACTTTAATGGGGTACAATAAAGAGGGATTAACACCATTGGATATGGTGAAAATTATCCAGGATGTATCACAGGCAACGTTGTACCGTCATATACAAAAGCTTGCCGATGCGAATATTATCCGTGTATTAAAAGAGGAAAAGGTACGAGCTGTAACTGAAAAATACTATGTCGTAAATATAGAAGAAACGAGTATTAGCCCGCAAGAGTGGGAAGCTTATTCTATAGAAGAGAAATTAGATTACTTTTTTTATTTTCAAATTGCACTTTTTAATCAATATCAAACCTATTTAAATAATATAAAAAAAGAAGATATAAAAGATGCTTCAACTTTATCTGTGGTTGATATTCAATTAGATGATCAAACGTTCCAGGATTTTCAGGCAGATTTAAATGATTTAATGATAAAGTATTACGGAAAATCAACAGAAAAAGCAGCAAGTCGTACGATAGGAATTACCATTTTTCCATAGATTTGCATTCCATAAATAAAACTCCCCCTTATATATTGGTTGACTAAACCAAATGAAGGGGGATTTTTAATCCTACAATATCATACAAAAAAGATGTCTAATCCGTTATCGCACTATTAGCGATTTATTTAAGTAACTTTGGATCACGACTATTAATTGGTAATTCAATATTGGATGTGTGTATTTGCAAGTATATTCCCAGTTATTAAAAAAGATTACATTTGTACCATATGATTTTGTAACCAATATGACGTTATACAAATGAATAAAGATGCCATATTTGTTATAATAGAAAGGATGAGAAAGCAATGCTTTTATCATGAATAAGGTGGTGCATGTTTATGAAATTTAATTCTGTTTTTGATATAATCGGTCCGGTCATGATAGGTCCGTCCAGTTCACATACAGCAGGTGCAGCAAGAATCGGTAAAGCTGCACGTAATTTGTTGGGACGGGAACCGAAATGGGCGACGATTTACTTATATGAGTCTTTTGCGAAAACCTATAAAGGACACGGTACAGATTTTGCGTTGATTGGTGGTTTATTAGGATTTGAAACGGACGATTCTAGAATGAGTAAATCATTGGAGCTTGCCAAGGCGAATGGGATGACGTATGAATTCGTCGAGGATACCGCGGCCACTAGTCATCCAAACACAGTACGACTTGTGATTGGGGATGACCAGGATCAAGTGGAGCTTGTGGGTATTTCCATCGGCGGAGGTAAGGTAGAGATTACGGAATTAAATGGCTTCGAATTACGATTATCCGGTAACCACCCTGCACTGCTGATTACACATAATGATCGATTTGGGGCAATTGCTTCTGTTACAAGTGTACTAGCGAAGCATGAGGTGAATATCGGTCATATGGAAGTAAATCGAAAAGATGTTGGACAGGAAGCGTTGATGGTTATTGAAGTGGATCAAAATGTTGACGATTCCATATTAAAGGAATTGGAAGCGTCTGAATATATTGGACATATTTCTAAAATTGTAAGTTGAATGGGAAAGGGGGCATATCGATGTTTCGTACAGTTGCTGAATTGGTGGAAATTGCTGAACGTGAGAACATCCTTCTCTCAGAAGTGATGATTCGCCAGGAAATGGAAGTAAAGGAGCGCGCTCGTGAAGACGTTCTTTCAGATATGGAAAAAAATTTAATTGTAATGGAAAATGCAATAGAAGATAGCTTGAAAGGTGTAGAATCTGTAACGGGATTAACAGGTGGTGACGCTGTTCGTATTCAAACCTACATGAAAGAGAAAACACCATTATCAGGTCCATTAATGATGGATGCGGTGAGTAAAGCAATGGGAACAAACGAAGTGAATGCAGCAATGGGAACGATTTGCGCAACACCGACTGCTGGAAGTGCTGGATGTGTTCCGGGAACATTATTTGCTGTAAAAAATCAGCTTAAACCAAGCCGAGAGCAAATGATTCGTTATCTATTTACTGCAGGTGCATTCGGTTTTGTCGTTGCCAATAATGCTTTTATCTCTGGGGCTGCTGGTGGTTGTCAGGCAGAGGTTGGATCTGCCGGTGCGATGGCTTCAGCTGCAATTGTAGAAATGGCTGGTGGAACACCACAACAATCTGCTGAGGCATTTGCGATCACGTTAAAAAATATGCTGGGACTCGTATGTGATCCTGTTGCTGGTCTGGTGGAAGTTCCTTGTGTCAAACGAAATGCTGCCGGGGCATCTTTGGCTATTGTGTCTGCAGATATGGCACTTGCTGGTGTTACAAGTAGAATTCCTTGTGATGAAGTAATTGGTGCGATGTATCGTATCGGTAAAACAATGCCTTCCGCATTAAGAGAAACAGGGGAAGGCGGACTAGCGGATACACCGACAGGACGGATGTTAAAAGAAAAAATATTTGGTTTATCTGTATAAAAATGTGTTTCGTTTTTGCACATAAAGGTTAGGTAAGGTATGAACTGATGGAGCAATTTTTATTCGAAACAGGATGATTAAAAGGTGTGGTTATATTGCTAGAAGATACAGTGGATAGATTAAAAGGGGTTGGAGAGAAATTTGCAGCTGATTTGGAACTAATGGGGATCCGAACGATAGAGGATTTACTTTTTCATCTCCCGTTCCGATATGATTTTTATGAAGTAAAGCCACTTGCAGAAATCATTCATGATGATAAGGCAACCATTGAGGGAAGGGTACTTTATGAACCTTCCCTGTCTTTTTATGGACGCAAACGATCAAAACTCTCCTTTAATGTGGAAGTAGAAGGAGTAGCAGTGCGGGCAGTCATGTTTAATCGGGCTTTTGCCAAAAAACACATTCATGCTGATGAAACGATTACCTTGACTGGTAAATGGGATGCCCATCGTCTGCAAATAACAGTTGACAACTATAAAATGGGTGAGGCTGGTGCTCAGGCTGAAATTCAACCAATTTATTCGGTGAAAGGGAATGTGACTAGTGCTCGGCTAAAGAAATTAATGAAGCAAGCATTACAAACATATAGCGACGAATTAAAAGAAATACTACCGCAAAATTACTTGGAGGCTTATAAATTACCTACCCGGGGAGCAGCTTTAAAAACAATGCATTATCCGGAAAATCGTACTGCTTTAAAGCATGCCCGCAGGCGGTTTACATATGAGGAATTTTTCTTATTTCAACTGAAGATGCAGTTATTACGTAAAATAAAACGTGAGGCGGTTACTGGGAATGCGCAGCAATATGATGAAAATGCGGTTCAACAATTTATCCAATCATTTCCCTTTGAGCTGACAAATGCACAGTCACATGCTTTACAACAAATTCTCGCTGACATGCAATCTCCTTATCGTATGAATCGATTATTACAGGGAGATGTTGGCTCTGGAAAGACAGCTGTGGCCGCAATTGGTTTATTCGCTGCTGTTACAGCTAACAAGCAGGGAGCTTTAATGGTTCCAACAGAAATTTTGGCAGAACAACACTACCAGTCGTTAACCGAATTATTTGCAGGGCTTGCCAATGTTGTGTTATTAACGGGCTCCATTAAGGGGAAAAAACGCCGTGAAATATTAGCGGCTTTGAAATCCAATGAAGCGCATATTATTGTTGGTACACATGCGTTAATTCAGGATGATGTGTTTTTCCATGATTTGGGACTTGCGATTGTTGATGAGCAGCATCGGTTTGGTGTAGAACAACGCAGGATCTTACGTGATAAGGGAATGCATCCAGATGTGTTATTTATGACGGCTACTCCAATACCTAGAACGCTTGCTATTACCGCATTTGGAGATATGGATGTATCGGTAATTAATGAAATGCCGATGGGAAGAAAGGCAGTCGAAACCTACTGGACAAAGGAAAATACATTGGAACGTGTATTGCAATTTATTCAAAAGCATGTACAGATGGGGGAGCAGGCATATGTCATCTGCCCGCTTATTGAGGAATCAGATAAATTAGATATTCAAAACGCAGTTGAGCTCCATCAAATGCTGATCGACTACTATCCAGAACAAATGAAAATCGGATTAATGCATGGCAGACTTTCCTCTGACGAAAAAGAAGAAGTCATGCGTGAATTTGCATCGAATCAAATACAAGTTCTTGTGTCTACGACGGTGGTTGAAGTCGGTGTCAATGTACCGAATGCAACGATTATGGTGATCTATGATGCGGAGCGGTTTGGCCTTTCACAGCTTCATCAGCTTCGCGGCAGGGTAGGTAGAGGGGACCAGCAGAGCTATTGTATTCTAATCGCTGACCCCAAGAGTGAAACCGGGAAAGAACGTATGCGAATCATGTCAGAAACAACCGATGGATTTGAATTAGCAGAACAGGACTTAAAGCTTCGTGGTCCCGGTGATTTTTTTGGAAAAAAACAGAGCGGCTTACCGGACTTTAAAGTTGCAGATATGATTCATGATTATCGTGCATTGGAAACAGCAAGAAAGGATGCAGCAGAAGTTATTGAAACCAATGCTTTAGATAACAATCCTGCCTTTGAACCAATTCGAAGCTATCTTGAATCGGAAGGCGTTTATACATTAAAACTGGACTAAAACATGCTTGCAATCAACCTCCTGGTATTATATATTACTATTAGGACCAAGTCATAATCTTTATGATTGGACCGTAGAAATGGGTTAGTTTGGATGGTGCTGTAGATGAGAAGACCAAAGCTGGAGCGTCAACAATTATTAAAACAAACGATAGAAGATACACCATTTATTACAGATGAAGAACTGGCGAAGAAGTTCTCTGTTAGTATTCAAACCATTCGTTTGGATCGATTGGAGCTTGCCATACCGGAGTTGCGTGAACGTATCAAATCGGTTGCGACCAATCAATGGAATGAAACAGTTCGTGCGCTCCCGTTAGAAGAAATTATTGGAGAAATAATTGATCTGGACTTGGATCATAAAGCAATTTCTATTTTAGATATTGGAAGTGAACATGTATTTTCACGAAATCATATTGCACGTGGTCATCATTTATTTGCGCAAGCGAACTCATTAGCAGTTGCGGTAATAAATGATGAACTTGCTTTAACGGCTAAGGCAGATATACGGTTTAGAAGGCAGGTAAAACTTGGTGAACGAGTCGTAGCCAAAGCAACAGTTGAAGGAATAAGTGAAAAGAATTTGACGACCGTTACTGTAAATAGCTATGTAGAGAATGAAAAAGTATTTACGGGTACATTTCAAATGTATCGATCCACTGAGAATTCCGATCATGTTTAATAAAGGAGCTTTTATATGAGACTTGCAATAGACGCAATGGGTGGAGACAACGCTCCTCAAGCGATAGTGGAAGGTGCGATGGAGGCTGTAGCAAAGATACCTGAATTGCAAATTACATTAATCGGTAATGAACAGCTTATTAAACAGCATTTATCAGATCCATCTCGTATCGAAATTTTACACACAGATGAAGTTATTACTGGAGAGGATGAACCAGTACGGGCTGTACGTCGTAAAAAAAATGCTTCTATGGTTCTGATGACGAAGGAAGTGAAAGAAGGTCGTGCGGATGCCTGTATTTCAGCAGGAAATACTGGCGCATTAATGAGTGCGGGATTGTTTGGGGTTGGTAGAATTCCCGGAATCTCCCGCCCGGCATTAAGTCCAACATTACCAACTGCAGACGGTAAAGGATTTTTGCTGCTCGATGTGGGAGCCAATGTGGATGCAAAGGCAGAGCATTTATTACAATACGCCATTATGGGTTCCATTTATACGGAAAAGGTTCGTGGTATTCATAACCCGACTGTTGGCTTATTAAATGTAGGAACGGAAGATGGTAAGGGAAATGATTTGGTAAAGAAGGCTTTTGCTTTGATGCAAGATGCACCTATCCAATTTATTGGCAATGTGGAAGCAAGAGATTTATTGACTGGTGCTGCTGATATAGTAGTAACTGACGGGTTTAGTGGAAATGTTGCTTTGAAAACAATTGAAGGAACGGCATTAATGATGTTCTCCCTATTGAAGGAAACATTTATGTCATCGATGAAAACAAAGCTTGCTGCAGCAATGGTCAAGGGTGATTTGGGCGCCTTGAAAAGCAAACTGGATTATTCAGAATATGGTGGGGCTGGATTGTTTGGGTTAGCGGCTCCTGTGATCAAAGCCCACGGGTCCTCTAATGGGAGAGCCATTTATAATGCGATTAAACAAGCCTGTCATATGGTAGAGCATCAGGTGACAGAGACAATAAAAGAGACAATGGAATCATTGGATACGGGTGAGGAGTGAAGTCATGAAGAAAATAGCATTGATGTTCCCTGGTCAAGGCTCTCAAGATGTCGGAATGGGCAAGGAGATTTACGATGCTTATCCAGAGGTACAGGCATTGTATCATCATGCAAATGACGTGTTAGGTAAAGATTTACAGGGGCTAATGTTTGATGGGCCAAAGGAAACATTAACTGAAACGGAGCATGCACAACCTGCCTTATTATTGTCCAGTATTGCGCTTCAGCAAATCCTTAAAGCGGAAGGTATTCGTACGGTTGCAACGGTCGGACATAGTTTGGGAGAGTACAGTGCACTTGTTGCGGCTGGTTCGATTGCGTTGGAAGCGGCAATTCCTTTAGTAGCCACACGTGGTCGCTTAATGGAGGAAGCATTTCCAAAAGGTCAGGGCACAATGGCTGCTGTACTGGGCTTGGAAGAGGCTGTTATTTTGGATGCATTAGCTGAAATTACAGATGAAGTAGTTGATATCGCTAATTTAAACTGCCCAGGTCAGATTGTTATTTCTGGATCAGTTGCAGGCGTAGAGCAAGCATCTGCGCTATTAAAAGAAAAAGGAGCAAGAAGGGTCATTCCATTAAATGTGAGTGGGCCATTTCATTCTCGATTAATGGAAGCTGCAAGTGAAGCTTTTTCCAGTCATTTAAAACAGGTAGAAGTGAAGGATGCCAACATCCCAGTTTATGCGAATGTAACAGCGGCTCCAGTAATTGCCAAAGAAGAAATTAAAGAATTGCTCATCCAACAATTATATTCACCTGTACGATTCGAACAATCGATTCGTCAATTAATGGAGGATGGGGTAGATGTTTTTGTTGAAGTGGGTAATGGCAAGGTATTAAGTGGATTAGTAAAAAAAATTAACCGTAAAGCAACCATTTTTACCATTCAGGACGAGGCATCTTTAAAGGAATTTATCGAATGGCATAAGGAGGTTTCATCATGTTAAAAGATAAGGTAGCACTTGTTACCGGGGCTTCCCGTGGAATTGGACGAGCGATTGCATTGGAATTAGCTTCTCAGGGTGCACACGTTGTAGTAAATTATGCTGGCAGTGAGGCTAAAGCTCAGGCCGTAGTAGAAGAAATTGAGGCAATGGGTTGTAAAGCTTGTAAAATTCAGGCAGATGTTTCATCTGAAGACAGTGTAAAGCAAATGGTGAAGGAAACCATGACAGAGCTTGGTGGATTAGATATCCTTGTCAACAACGCTGGGATTACAAAAGATAATTTGCTGATGCGTATGAAGGAAGATGAATTTGATCAAGTCATTAATACCAATCTAAAAGGAGTTTTCCTCTGTACGAAGGCGGTAACAAGACAAATGATGAAACAGCGTGCAGGGAAAATTATTAATGTTGCATCGATTGTTGGCGTAAGTGGAAATCCGGGACAAGCTAATTATGTAGCTGCAAAAGCTGGGGTCATTGGTTTAACGAAAACAACGGCAAAGGAATTGGCATCTAGAAATATACTTGTAAATGCTGTAGCACCCGGTTTTATCTCATCTGATATGACAGATGCATTAACAGAGGAGCAAAAGGAAAACATGCTTGCCATGATACCTTTGGCAAGACTTGGTACACCAGAAGACGTAGCGCGGGTCGTTGGCTTCTTGGCATCGGCCAATGCTGATTACATAACTGGACAGACGATTCATATAGACGGTGGCATGGTTATGTGATAAAATTCCCTCGTATGATAGCTAGGGATATGAACGATTTGAAAGGAGGTGAAGCGATATGGCAGAAGTATTTGATCGTGTAAAAGAAATTATCGTTGATAAGCTTGATGTGGAAGAGTCTAAAGTGACAATGGAAGCATCATTTAAAGATGATCTTGATGCAGATTCACTCGACGTTGTTGAGCTTGTAATGGAGCTTGAGGATGAATTTGATATGGAAATCGCTGATGAAGAAGCTGAAAAGATTAATACCGTTGGTGATGCTGTTAATTACATAAACAGTACCCAAGGATGATTGTTCGAGTATACACTCGATATGAAAGGGAAAGTCTCGCATGACGCGGGACTTTCTGCATATCCTACCAAATAGAGGTGAGACCTGCATGCATTTTGAACAGTTGGAAAAACAGCTAGGCATTCAATTCAAAAATACGCAGCTCCTTAAACAGGCTTTTACCCATTCATCTTATGTGAATGAGCATCGTAATGAATTATTTTCGGATAATGAGCGTTTGGAATTCCTCGGTGATGCCGTGTTGGAATTGGCTATTTCTAATTATTTATATAATGAAAATGCCGATATGAGTGAAGGAGAAATGACTAAATTACGTGCTGCAATTGTATGTGAGGCATCATTGGTTGAATTTGCCAGAACACTTCATTTCAATGATTTTGTTTTACTCGGAAAAGGTGAAGAACAAACAGGTGGACGGACAAGACCTGCTTTGCTGGCGGACGTATTTGAAGCTTTTTTAGGTGCGTTTTATTTAGACCAAGGTTTTCAAGAGGTACTTCGTTTTTTTGAACGTTTTATTTTTCCGAAGTTAAATACAGGTGCTTTTTCGCATGCGATGGATTATAAGAGCAGATTACAGGAGATTGTACAGCAAACTAAAAATCAAACGATTGAGTATCAAATTGTAGCGGAAAAGGGTCCTTCTCATGATCGTGAATTTGTATCACAAGTACTCATTCAGCTGCAGCCAGTAGGTGAAGGAACCGGCCGTACGAAAAAAGAAGCAGAGCAGCGTGCTGCGAAACATGCGCTGGACCAACTCAAAGAATCATAAGCAATAAACAAGGAAAAAGGCTGTCATTCATCAAACAAGAATAACAGTCTTTTTCCTCGTCATAATGGATTTGTGCATACGATTTATCACAGATCAACAGCCAGTAAAGGCCTGATTGGTTCAACTAACAATCAGTGGGGAAAGAGTGAAAATCCCCCACTAATTGAAGTTTCATTTTATTTTCTTACAGCACGTAGCTCCTCGATGAATGCTTGCGTTTCGGAAGGACTTAGCCGGCCCTTTTGGATAACGACATCATACATAAACTTTAAGTCGTCATATCGGTCTAAATCATACCCATCCGGATCCATGATGAAGCGATTTGCAACTGCAAGCCGTTCAGATAATTCTTCCAAGATAAATGTTAGATTTTCTTTGGATGGTTGATCTAAATTCATGTTAACACCTCAGTCCATACAGGAATTTCAACAAAATAGATTATACTGCTTGCTTCTTTTGTCAATAACAATATGATAAAATAAATGCGTTAAATTGCCAAGTTGTTATTAGAAATCTATCTGAAAATTATCACGTCTTAAAATAGATGAAAGCGTGTTTCTCATAGCTTAGGAGAATGTATATGTATTTAAAAAGATTAGAAAGTGTTGGCTTTAAATCATTTGCCGAGAGAATCCAAGTTGAATTTGTTCCCGGTGTGACAGCTGTTGTTGGACCAAACGGCAGTGGGAAAAGTAATATTACGGATGCGATTCGCTGGGTACTTGGTGAGCAGTCGGCCAGGACGTTGCGTGGTGCAAAGATGGAGGATATTATCTTTCAAGGCAGCGATACACGGAAACCATTGAATGTTGCTGAAGTGACACTTGTTTTAGATAATTCCTCTGAATCATTGCCGCTTGATTATAAGGAGGTTAGTGTTACCAGAAGAGTTTATCGTTCTGGTGATAGTGAGTTTTATATAAATAAGCAATCCTGTCGCCTAAAAGATATTGTTGAATTGTTTATGGATTCCGGTTTAGGCCGTGAAGCATTCTCAATTATAAGTCAGGGAAAAGTAGAAGAAATATTAAGCTCAAAAGCTGAGGAACGACGGACGATATTTGAAGAGGCGGCAGGAGTTTTAAAATACAAACAGCGTAAAAGAAAAGCAGAATATAAACTAGCGGAGACAGAAGAAAATCTAAATCGCGTGGATGATATCATTCATGAAATTGAACAACAAATTGAACCGTTAGAAGAACAAGCCGCGAAGGCAAAACGATATGTAGAGCTTAAGGGCCGTTTAAAGGACCATGAAATTTCCTGTTTAGTGACTGAAATAGAAGCATTGCATGAAGAATGGCAGTCATTATTACATCTTTTGGAACAAGAAAAACAACAGGAAATTGCACTGAAAACGGCGATGCAGCATACAGAATCGAAATTAGAAAAAGAACGTTCAGAATTGGACCAGTTAGATAAGGCAATCGAAGTCTTGCAAGCAGATTTATTAGAGGCGACACAGCGATTAGAGCAGTTTGAGGGGAAGAAACGTTTGCTTTTAGAACGGACGAAGCATTATGCCGAAAACAAGGAAAAATTAGAAACACAAAAAATAGAATGGTCGGAAAAAATATCCCAAATGGAGTTGCAACTGCAAACGGAAAAAGAAGTTTTGAATGGATTGCAAAAGGAAAAGAAATCGACCAAGAATAAGGTTTTACAATGGAAAGAACAACTGGAAGAAGGACAGGATGATATCGCTGCGCAAATAGAAAACATGAAATCGGACTATATCGAATACTTAAATGAACAAGCAGCAAAGCGGAATGAAAGACAGTCGATAAACCAACAGAAGCAGCAAATGCAAGTGAAACAAAACAATCAGTCAGACCAGTTTCATTCCTTGTTAAAAAAACGATCATCCTGGGAAGAAAAGCTTGCCAAAACAAAGGGTGAACTAGAAAAAGCGGAACAGGTTGCTACAGAGCAAAATGCTGCTTATACCCAATTGAAAACAGATCTTGAGCAAGATAGAAAACGAGCAGAGGAATCCCAGCATAAACTATATCAAGGCTTGCAGCATATTGAAAAACTAAGATCCAGAAAAGAAATGCTGGAAGAAATGAAAGCTGATTATCAAGGGTATTTTCATGGCGTAAAAGCTGTTTTAAAAGCTAGAAAAAAAGGGCAGCTTACAAATATTCACGGTGCAATAATTGATTTGATCCAGGTACCCAAACAATATATTACTGCGATTGAAACGGTATTGGGTGGTCAGGCACAGCACGTCGTGGTGGAACATGAACAGGCTGCGCGTGAAGCGATTACATGGTTGAAACAAACGAATAATGGACGGGCAACCTTTTTGCCATTGGATGTCTTACAGCCGCGATTCATCCCAGCTGATTTAATCCGTCAAGTGGATCAGCATGATGGTTATGTTGGTGTTGCTGCAGCCTTAGTCGATGTAGAAAATTCCTATGTGAAGGCAATCCAACATGTGATGGGACATGTCGTAGTTGCTAAGACTTTAAAAGACGCCAATGCGATTGCTGCGCTATTGAATCGACGTTATCGAGTCGTTACATTAGAAGGAGACGTTGTTAATCCTGGAGGTGCCATGACCGGCGGAGCACAAAAAAAGACGAATCAATCTTTGTTTACAAGGGAAAAGGATTTACAGGATATTACTGCTAAACTAGCTACTTACGAGCAACGTGCTGCAACGTTTGAGCAAAATGTGAATCAACTAAAACGTGAAGCAATAGATAAAGCAAATGAAGTAAAACAATTGGAAATAAACATGGCTGAAACACAAACTGTATTACAAAAGCTCCGTGCGGAAAAAACTACACAACAAACAGAGCTTAAAGTCTTACAAGAAAATTTAACACTTTATGATCGGGATCAACAGCAATTTGCTGAAGATGATAAGGCATTTGAATTGCGGGATGAACAATTGCAGCAAGATTTGGCAGCAATAGAGGCCCGTCTTGCAGAACTTCAACATCAGATAGACCTGCGAACGAAGGATTTGGAAGCCTTCAAAGACAATCGTCAGCAGTTGCAGCAACATTTACACCAGGCTGAAATCGCACTTGCTGAGCAGGAAGAACGGGAACGATACCAAAGAGAAAAAACAGCTGGTCAAATGAAACGGTTGGAGGAAGCAAGACAATCGTATGAAGAAGCAGCAGGTGAATTGAAAGAATTAGAGGAGCTGCATGAAAAGCAAGAGTCTGGGATAACGATGGATGAGCAAATTGCATCACACACCGATAGACGAGAACAATTATTGATTAAAATTCAAGAGCAACGTGGTGATCGCCAAAAGCGAACACAATTATTACAAGATGCAGAACGTGAATTGAAGGAAGAAGGACGAGAGCATCAAGAAAAGATAAAATCCATTCAGCAGAAAGAGGTCAAAGCAAATCGACTGGATGTTGATTTAGAAAATAAACTTTCCCATCTTCAAACAGAATATATGATTACCTTTGAGCGTGCACAGCAAAGCTATGAAAAGGTAGAAGACCTTACTGCTGCGCAAACCGCAGTAAAAGATTTGAAAACCCAGATAGAGCGACTTGGCACTGTTAATATCGGTGCCATTGATGAGTATGACCGTATTTCTGAACGATACACATTTTTAAGTGAACAAAAACAGGATTTAGTAGAAGCGAAACAAACCTTGTTTGCGGTGATTTCTGAAATGGATGAGGAAATGGAAAAGCTTTTTGAGGCATCTTTCTCTCAAATTCAAGCAGAATTTTCCGTTGTATTTAAGGCGTTATTTGGTGGGGGACACGCAGCGTTAAAATTAACAGACCCTAAAAATATGTTAGAGACTGGAGTCGATATCATTGCACAGCCACCAGGAAAAAAATTACAAAACCTTGGTTTATTATCTGGTGGGGAAAGAGCGTTGACAGCCATTTCTTTATTGTTTGCCATTTTGCGTGTTCGACCTGTGCCATTTTGTGTGCTGGATGAAGTAGAAGCTGCATTGGATGAAGCAAATGTGGCTAGATTTGCAAAGTATGTCAGGATGCACAGCAAAGAAACACAGTTTATCGTAATCACACATCGTAAAGGAACGATGGAGGAAGCGGATGTTCTATACGGCGTTACCATGCAGGAATCTGGGGTTTCCCGTTTGGTATCTGTCCGCTTAGAGGATACGAAAGAATTAATCGAATCTTAGGAGGAAAATAGAATATGAGTTTTTTTAAGAAGCTGAAGCAGAGCTTTACAAAGACAGAGTCGGCGGAAGAAGTTTCGGATAAATATAAAAAAGGTATGGAAAAAACCCGCAAGTCTTTTTCGGGTAGAATCAATGATTTAATCGCTCGTTACCGGAGTGTAGATGAGGATTTTTTCGAAGAATTAGAAGAAGTTTTAATAACAGCAGATGTTGGTGTCACAACCGTAATGGATTTAATTGACGAATTAAAAATGGAAGTGAAACGTCGTAATATTAAGGATACCGGAGAAATGAAAGAGGTGATCTCTGAAAAGCTGGTAGAGATCTATTATGATGGAGAAGCTGAAGAAATTGAAGCATTGAACATTCAAGAAGAGGGCTTGACGGTAATCCTCGTTGTCGGCGTGAATGGAGTTGGTAAGACCACTTCCATAGGTAAGCTTGCCAATCAACTAAAACAAGAAGGAAAGCATGTTGTGCTAGCTGCTGGAGATACATTCCGTGCTGGTGCAATTGAACAGTTGGAGGTATGGGGCGAACGGACTGGCGTGGAAGTCATTAAACAAGGTGCAGGAAGTGATCCTGCTGCTGTTATCTTTGATGGTATTAAATCAGCGAAAGCTCGTGGTGCAGACATCCTCATTTGCGATACAGCAGGTCGATTGCAAAATAAAGTAAACTTAATGAACGAGCTGTCGAAAGTTAACCGCGTAATTGAGCGGGAAGTGCCAGGTGCTCCTCATGAAGTGCTTCTTGTATTGGATGCGACAACAGGACAAAATGCCTTAAGCCAAGCGAAAACATTCTCAGAAGCTGCAAATGTTTCCGGTATCGTATTAACGAAGCTGGATGGTACTGCTAAAGGTGGAATTGTACTTGCGATTCGCAATGAAATGAATATCCCGGTAAAATATGTTGGACTCGGTGAAAAGGTTGAGGATTTGCAGCATTTTAATGCACATGCGTTTGTATATGGTTTGTTTGCTGACATATTGGAAGAACCAGAGGAGTAATTTCATTGGTATAACGCTGTTACGAAAAGCAGGAGAACAGCTTGAAAAAAGCGTGTAGTTTCGTTATTATAGATAGTTGTAAAGGTTTTTCACTTAACAAGGGGTGAGGTAAATGATCGAAAAAACGATTCGGATGAATTATTTGCTTGACTTTTATCAAGCACTATTAACCCCGAAACAGCGGAATTATATGGAAATGTATTATTTGAAGGATTATTCCTTAGGTGAAATAGCCGATCTTTCACAAGTATCCAGACAGGCTGTTTATGATAATATCAAACGTACAGAAGCAATGCTTGAATCCTATGAGGAAACCTTGCATTTATATGATAAGTTTCAGAAGCGCATTGCGATATTGGATCAGCTGGAAACGGCGTTATCTGAAAAGAATTTTGAAAAACTGGGCACGGAAATTGCTCGATTAAAAGAATTGGATTAGGGGGACACCTTCTATGGCATTTGAAGGATTGGCCGACCGTTTACAAAGTACAATTAAAAAAATTACTGGTAAAGGTAAAGTAACAGAGCAAGATGTCAATGCAATGGCTCGCGAGGTACGACTTGCATTGCTGGAAGCGGATGTTAACTTTCGCGTTGTGAAAGATTTAATTAAACGAATTAAAGAACGTGCGATTGGTCAGGAAGTATTAGAGAGCCTTACACCTGGTCAGCAGGTTATTAAGGTTGTGAAAGAAGAGTTGACTGCTTTAATGGGGGGGGAGCAGAGCAGAATTGCTGTTGCTGACCGACCTCCGACTGTCATTATGATGGTCGGTTTACAAGGGGCAGGTAAAACAACGTCCTCTGGTAAGCTTGCCAATCACTTACGAAAAAATCACAATCGAACGCCAATGCTAGTAGCCTGTGACGTCTATCGTCCGGCGGCAATCAATCAACTGGAAACACTTGGCCAGCAATTGAATATGCCTGTATTTTCCATGGGAACGGATGCAAACCCAGTTGAAATTGCAGAAAAAGCGGTGGAACAAGCAAAGGCAGATCACCAGGATTATGTCATTGTGGATACGGCAGGACGATTGCATGTAGATGGCGATTTAATGCAGGAGCTTACAGAAATTAAAGAAAAAGTAAAACCAGATGAAATCTTCCTCGTTGTTGATGCAATGACAGGACAAGATGCTGTTAATGTTGCTGAAAGCTTTAATGACCAACTTGATATTACTGGTGTAGTTTTGACAAAGCTGGATGGAGATACGCGTGGTGGTGCAGCGTTATCCATTAAAGCAGTAACAGATAAACCAATCAAATTTGCTGGTATGGGTGAAAAACTGGACCAGCTTGAGCCCTTCCATCCAGATCGAATGGCTTCCCGAATTTTAGGTATGGGTGACGTTCTAACATTAATTGAAAAAGCCCAAACCAACGTAGATGAGAAAAAAGCAAAAGAAATGGAAGAAAAAATGCGTACCATGTCATTTACGTTTGATGATTTTCTTGAGCAAATGGGTCAGGTTCGAAATATGGGACCACTGGAAGACTTGATGGCGATGATTCCAGGTGCAAATAAAATGAAAGGGCTGAAAAATGCCCAGATTGACGAACGTCAGCTTGGTCAAGTAGAAGCGATTATTCAATCCATGACCAAGGCAGAACGGCAGGAACCAGGATTGATGAATGCCAGTCGTAAAAAAAGAATTGCCAAAGGTTCTGGTACAACCGTTTCACAGGTCAATCGTTTGTTAAAGCAATTTGAAGAAATGAAAAAAGTGATGAAGCAGATGACAAACATGCAAAAAGGGAAAAAAGGCAAAGGATTCAAGCTTCCTTTCATGTAATGTAAAAATACTTTACAGGCTATAAAAAATCTGTTAGAATCTAAACTTGTGTAATACAATTAATTGGAGGTGCAAGAAATGGCTGTTAAAATTCGTTTAAAGCGTATGGGTTCCAAAAGAAATCCATTCTACCGTATTGTTGTGGCTGACGCTCGTTCACCACGTGACGGACGTTCCATCGAGCAAATTGGAACATATAATCCAGTAGTTAATCCAGTAGAGGTTAAAATAGATGAAGAAAAAGCTCTTAACTGGATGGCTAACGGTGCAAAACCAAGTGACACAGTTCGCAATCTTTTTTCTAAAGAAGGCATCATGAAAAAATTCCACGACCAGAAAAATCAAAAGTAAAGTAGTGTGATATCATGAAAGCCCTAATTGAGTCTATTGTAACACCACTCGTCGATCATCCAGAGGACATTGTTGTGACAGTTAACGAAGAGGATACAAAGATCGTCTATCATCTAGCCGTCCATCAAGAAGATGTTGGTAAGGTTATCGGTAAAAATGGGCGAATTGCCAAAGCCATTCGTACAGTTGTTTATGCAGCTAAAACGGATGCAACCAAGCGAATTTATCTTGATATTATGTAAAGGGGAAGGGAATACCTTTCCCTTTTTCCACTTGCTGGGCGAACTGTCTATTGTGGAAACCAAACTGGATGAAGCAGGATAGGAGTGAAAAATCCGCCGTGAAAATTATCCAAAAGGTGCTTGTAAAACAAATTGTGACAGAGAATAGTAAGGGTAAGTTAAAAGATAGCTTTGAAGCTCGCCAAATGCGACTTGAACAAGAGTGTCAACAACTGTTATTTGAACAGCGAAAGCTTCAAAATAAAACAGGCGTTTCCAAGCAAGAAATTGCTGGAAGATTTCAGCAGGAAATTCAAAATCGTAAGAACCAAATACAGCTCATCGATTTTAAACTAGAACAGCTGGAATTACTTGAAATTGGCAGCGAAATTATTGAAAAAGAAGTTGAAGCTCTTGTTGAAGTAGAGGTTGGAATGCATTGGGATGGGCGAATGGCTAACAAAGCAATTATTATTAAGGATGACACTGTCATTCGGATTGAATGATGGAAGGTGAGTACATGCAACAAAAATACTATAATGTCGGAAAAATCATTAATACACACGGTATACGCGGAGAAGTCAAGGTCTATCGAATTACAGATTTCGAGGATCGATTTCAGGTTGGCAGTAAGTTGCTTTTGGCAAATGATCGATCAGAGCCTGTAGAATTAGAAATAACCAGTCATCGCGTGCATAAAGGATTTGATCTCCTAAAGTTTAAAGGTTACAACAATGTAAATGATGTGGAAAGCTTTAAAGGCTTGCATTTACAAATAGCTGAAGCGCAACAAACAGCGCTTGAACAAGGCGAGTATTATTATCGTGAAATCATTGGTTGTACCGTTTTTACAAATTTCGGGGAACAAATTGGCGAGATTACCGAGATATTATCCCCTGGTGCCAATGATGTATGGGTGGTAAAACGACTAGATGGTTCCGAAGTTTATATTCCGTATATAGAGGATGTAGTAAAAGACGTTGATGTACATGAAAAGAAAGTGATGATTGAATTAATGGAGGGACTACTAGAATAATGCATATCGATATTCTAACATTATTTCCTGAAATGCTTGAAGGCATATTCGAAGCATCCATTTTGAAAAAAGCGCAGGAAAAAGAGTCCTTCACCTATCAATTAATCAATTTCAGGGATTATACGGAAAATAAACATAAAAAAGTGGATGATTATCCGTATGGCGGTGGTGCTGGCATGGTTTTAACACCACAGCCGGTATTTGATGCCGTTGATGCCATTCAAGAAAAAGCGAACAAAAAGCCAAGAATTATTTTAATGTGTCCGCAAGGGGAGCCATATACACAGAAAAAGGCTGAAGAATTGGCGGAAGAAGAGCATCTTGTATTTATTTGCGGTCATTATGAGGGCTATGATGAACGAATTCGTGAGCATCTAGTGACGGATGAGATTTCGATTGGTGATTACGTATTGACCGGTGGTGAACTTGGTGCCATGGTCGTAGTTGATAGTGTGGTAAGGCTGTTACCGGATGCGTTGGGAAATGAAGCATCTGCTAAAGAAGATTCATTCTCCACTGGACTGCTGGAACACCCACATTATACACGTCCAGCGAATTTTCGTGGGATGGCGGTTCCTGAAATTTTATTATCCGGAGATCATGGGAAAATAGCGGAATGGCGTAAGAAAGAGTCCTTAAAGCGAACATTGCAACGCCGTCCAGAATTGATACAGGAGGCCGCGTTAACTGATGCAGAAAGGGAATGGTTAAACGCGGAAATAAAAAATAAATAAACGGTTGAACTAGCAAATGTATTATGGTATATTAACTATTGTGCTTAAGTATGTCTTAAGCTTTATAAACGATGTTCCGCTGCTCTTTCTAAATGGCATGAACATTGGTTTGGAAGGAGTGAAGCAGGATGCAAAAATTATTGGAAGAAATTACGAAGGATCAGCTTCGTACGGACCATCCTGAATTCCGCCCCGGAGATACAGTGAAAGTTCATGTGAAGGTTGTTGAAGGTACACGTGAACGTATCCAGATCTTTGAAGGTGTTGTAATCAAGCGCCAAAATGGTGGAATCAGCGAAACATTTACAGTAAGAAAGATTTCTTACGGTGTAGGTGTTGAACGTACATTCCCAGTGCATTCACCTCGGGTAGCGGAAATTGAAGTAGTTAGACGTGGTATTGTACGTCGTGCTAAATTGTACTATCTTCGCAATCTACGCGGAAAAGCAGCGCGTATTAAAGAACGCCGCTAATATTAAATTTATGGAAAGGAGCTTGGCAATATGCACAAGCTCCTTTTTGTTCATCTTTAAGAATATCATTTGTATCGCTAAATTATCCTGGATGATGATAAGGATATGGAAATTGTTGTCGGAGGTTAAAATATGGCAAAACAAAAGAAGAAGAATGACTGGCTAGATTGGATCAAAGCATTGCTGATTGCATTAATTTTGGGATTGATTGTCCGTACGTTTTTCTTTGCCCCCATTGTGGTGGACGGACCATCTATGCTTCCTACCCTACAAGACCGCGATCAAATGATTGTCAATAAAATTAATTATCGGTTCAATGACCCAAAGCGATTTGATATCGTTGTGTTTCATGCTTCGGAAAAGAAAGATTTTATTAAGCGTGTTATTGGCTTGCCGGGAGAGCATGTGAAGGTAACGGATAATGTCCTATATATTAATGGTGAAAAGGTTGATGAACCATTTCTCGGAGATGTCAAAACAGGTGATTCAATCTTTCAACCAATAGGTAATGATTTTGAATTGGAAGAATTACCGGGGAATTATGATGTCATACCAGAGGGATACTACCTCGTACTAGGAGATAATCGCAATAATTCTACAGATAGTCGTACAATTGGATTAATATCAAAGGATCAGATTGTCGGAAAAACGAATTTGATATATTGGCCGTATAAGCGCTGGCAAGTGTTGGATGCACAAAAAGCTGCAAATGAATAAAATGAATGAACTGGATAGGTGATACGATGTCAATTCAATGGTTTCCTGGCCATATGGCGAAAGCCAGACGAGAGGTAGAAGAAAAACTAAAGCTTGTTGATTTTGCTATGGAATTAGTTGATGCACGTGCGCCACTATCCTCGCAAAATCCGATGCTTCAGCAAGTATTATCGAATAAAACAAAGATGATTGTAATGATGAAAAAGGATTTGGCAGACCCGGAAGAAACAAAGCGTTGGATTGCCCACTTTAAAGCAAATGGTATACCTGCACTAGCCATTGATGCGAATAAAAAAGCAGATATACAGCAGGTCATTTTAATGGCAAAAGAATTAGGAAAAGAAAAGATGGAAAGGCTGCAAAAGAAAGGCATTCAACCACGTGCAGCACGTGTCATGATTGTTGGAATACCGAATGTAGGTAAATCCACCTTAATCAATCGACTTGCCAATAAAAAAATTGCCAAAACAGGTGATAGACCAGGGGTAACAAAACAGCAGCTCTGGATAAAAGTAAAGAAGGATTTTGAGTTATTGGATACGCCCGGCATATTATGGCCAAAATTTGAGGATCAACAGGTTGCAGAGCGGCTTGCTGCAATTGGAACGATTAAAGATCAGTTATTATCGCTTCAAGATATTGCAGCATTTGTGCTTCGTTATATGCAAGAACACTATCCGCAAATCGTATTGGAACGCTATGTGATGGAATCGGCAATGGATGATATGTGGGATTTATTCGTTCACATTGGTAAAAAACGCGGCGCCCTGGAAAGTGGTGGTCACGTTAATTTTGATAAAGTGGCAGAAATCATTCTGCGGGATCTTCGTACGGGAAGATTAGGAAGAATCACTTTGGAAAGCTCTGCAAATGACGTGACGGGAGATACGTCTGAAGAGCCGCAATCAAATGGACAGGTATAAAATATAACGTGGTTGGATTGCATGCTTTTTAATAATAGACCACGTCAATAGTATGTTAAGCATTCCGGACATGATGCATCGCGCCAGGAATGCTTTTTTAACATGATTTTTGTATGACATAGATGAATACATAAACAAAGTTCTACAGCTTATATATATTTTAAAAAATAACAGCTATAAATTTTTATAAAATAGAAAATCAACCGATATAGGGATAAGAGGGGTAATGATCTGATGAAACAATTATCAATTGCTGCTATTAAACAGCAGCTACTCGAACAGGAGATGTCACAGGAGTTTTTAGAGCAACTGAAGCGGGATGAACGTAAAGGGGTTCAGGCATTACTCCGTACATACGAACGCAAACAACAAAAGCTAGCCCTGCAAAAAAATGCTTTTCAGCAAATGTCGCAATTTGAACGAAAGGCAAATGCAATGGGAAAACAATTCGTGGCAGGGATCGATGAAGCTGGTAGAGGGCCATTGGCTGGGCCAGTGGTAGCGGCAGCAGTAATTTTGCCGTCAGATTTTATGCTACTTGGATTAAATGATTCCAAGCAGCTTTCAGAACGGATGCGGAATGCGTTTTTTACCGTGATTAAAGAACAGGCGATTAGCTACGGCATATCAATAATTGGTAATGATATTATTGATAAAGTCAATATATTCGAGGCTACGAAGCTCGCAATGAAGGATGCATGTGAACAGCTCAAACCCAGTCCACAGCATGTGCTAATTGATGCCGTAAAATTAAATGATCTTGGTTGCACATCAGAGATTCTTACCAAAGGAGATCAACGAAGTATTTCAATTGCTGCAGCGAGCGTGTTGGCAAAGGTTACTCGTGACCAATTGATGGCCGAAATTCATGCGGAATATCCAGCATATGATTTTCAATCCAATATGGGTTATGGGACTAAGCACCATTTAGACATGCTTAAAGAACACGGTCCATCCCCTTACCATCGTAGATCATTTTCACCTGTGAAAGAATCGATTTAACATCGAGCAAGGAGGTGCCGAATGGGTAATATTAAGATTACAGATATACAACATACAGGAATTCGGCAAGTAATTGATATACGTTCGGCTTTGAAAAAAGGTCAAATGCTGAAGGGACAGATTTTGAAATTATACCCGAACCAACATGCAGCAATTCAAATGAACGGGCAAACAGTGATTGCTCAATTGGAAGTACCCATGCAGGTCGGGACAACTTATTTGATGCAAGTACAGGAAACAGAGCCGTCCATCGAGCTTAAAATCATTAGTGGAATGGATACACATCAACCAATTGCCAAACAATTGCTCGAACAGCTTGGGTTTAAAACGAATAAAGCGAATGAAACGTTTGTACAAAAAATACTGGATCAACAAATTCCCTTTCCAAAAAAAGGGCTTGTAATGGCATTGAATTTGCTGGAAAACGCGCCCGATAAATCAGTGGCAATTGAACTGCTTAATCACATCCTGGTGAAGGGTTATCCGGTAAATGAAGCTATTTTTCATGCGCTCCTATCTTTAAAACAGGGATCGGTTGCAGAACAGCTGCAAAAATGGATGGATCCGCTGTTAAAAATGGATGCACCTACCGAGCAACAACGAGTGTTGCTTCAACAGCTTCGAACATTAACGGAGCAACCTCGTGTAGGAGATGCAATCATTTTAAATCAAATTCGTACGGAAGTTGCACAAAAGAATTCGACCTTATTTATGCTTTTGCAGATGACTGGATTGGTTTCGCTAGACCAAGAAATGAGTGATTGGCAACGAACTTGGGAAACCGCATACCAGCCGAGCACTGCACTGGAGCAGACCCCAATCAAGGCAACCTTCACTACGGTGAAAGAAGCATTGGAAGCTTTGCTACATCAACAGCAGTTAATCACATCGACTGCCAAACGACTTGTAAATGATTTCATTGCAGCACCTAAGCTCAATCACATCATGACTGAATCAACCGTACATATGAATACCAAAACGTTAGTTGATGCCTTTAAACAGGAAATGTTGCCATTGCTTCCACTAACTGCCCAACAGCCGCTATTAAAGAATGTAGATCATAGCCCACGCATTTTGGAAAAATTGCATCAGTCGCTTTTCGTATTGCAAGAGAATGATAGCTTTACGACAGTTACAGCATTATTGGATAAAGTAATACAAGCGGAAGCCGATTTGCAGGCAAAACCTGTACAACAATTTTTGCAATATGTCAAACAGGCGCAAATATTATTAGGATTGTCTCATAATATCAATCTGGAATCCGCTGAACATCATACATTAGCACAGGATACAATTAAGTCAGTATTAGCACGATTAACCCAAGCAAACGTATTGCCCCAGGAACGTGCACAACAGCTGATGCACATCATTCATGGATTGCAACTGCAGGCAGTTGATGAGACGGCGGAATTTATTCAAGCTGCTGTACAACTACCAGGCGGCCCACTCGGATTGGAAAAAGATGTGAAACTGGATATAGAAGGACAGAAAACAAAGGATGGGCAGATTAATCCGGATTTTTGTCGAATTGTATTTGATATAGAATTACCGAAATTGAATCAAATATTAATTGATATGCATATTCAAAAACGAATGGTCGCTGTATCGGTATACCATGATGCTGAATTACTTGAACAGCATGCTGCAGCATTTACACCAGGGTTAAAACAAGGTATGAAAAAATTGGATTATCAACTATCATCATTAATGTTTAAACCCCTAGTGAGAACAACGGAAGCAGTGGAAAAAACAACAAGGCATATGCCAACAGTTGGTAGAAATGGAGTCGATTATCGAATATGAAGGATAAGCGATTAAAAGCGGCTGCAATTCGTTATGATCGGGAAAAACATATCGCTCCTAAAGTGACGGCAATTGGGAAAGGTCTTGTCGCAGATACTATGATTGAAAAAGCTAGCGAACACCATATTCCTATTTTGGAGGACGCGGCTTTGGTAGAGCTACTTAGTGAACTGAACTTAAATGAAACAATCCCTGAAGAGCTTTACCAAGCAGTTGCAGAAGTATTTGCATTTATCTATCGAACAGATCAATCGATGGAATGATCAACGTTCACAAAAACCTATATAAAAAATAGATTCATATGGAACAAAAAACAACAAAGGTCGCAAAGTGTTGTGAAATTTGTTGTTTTTTAATACAATATAAATGCAGTGAAATTTGATGGGAGGATATAGCATGAACATTCATGAGTATCAGGGCAAAGAGATTTTACGCAACTACGGTGTAAAAGTTCCTAATGGACATGTTGCATATACAGTTGATGAAGCTGTTGAAGCAGCTGAAAAACTTGGCACTGATGTAGCAGTAGTAAAAGCGCAGATCCACGCGGGCGGACGTGGTAAAGCAGGTGGCGTAAAGGTTGCCAAAAACAAAGAGGAAGTACGTACATACGCTGATGAAATTTTGGGCAAAGTGCTTGTAACTCCGCAAACTGGTCCAGAAGGTAAAGAAGTAAAGCGCCTACTTATTGAAGAAGGCTGCGATATTAAAAAAGAATATTATTTAGGCTTGGTATTGGACCGTGCAACTTCACGTGTCGTCATGATGGGCTCTGAAGAAGGTGGAACAGAGATTGAGGAAGTGGCAGCAGCTACACCTGAGAAAATCTTTAAAGAGGTTATCGATCCTGTTCTTGGTCTATCTGCCTTTCAAGCTAGAAGATTAGCATTTAATATTAATATTCCAGCAGAATTGGTAAATAAAGCAGTTAAATTTATGCTTGGTCTTTACCGAGCATTTGTTGAAAAAGACTGCTCCATTGCAGAAATCAATCCACTTGTTACAACAGGTGATGGTGAAGTAATGGCTTTGGATGCGAAGCTGAACTTCGATGATAACGCATTGTACCGTCAAAAGGATGTCATGGAATACCGTGACTTGGATGAAGAAGATGAAAAGGAAATAGAAGCATCTAAGCATGATTTAAGCTATGTTTCTTTAGATGGAAACATTGGTTGCATGGTTAACGGTGCAGGTCTTGCAATGGCAACAATGGATATCATTAAGCATTATCAAGGTGATCCGGCTAACTTCCTTGACGTTGGAGGCGGTGCTACTGCTGAAAAAGTTACCGAAGCATTCAAGATTATTCTTGCAGACGAACATGTAAAGGGTATTTTCGTGAACATTTTCGGAGGTATCATGAAATGTGACGTCATTGCAGAAGGTGTCGTTGAAGCAACAAAGCAAGTTGGCCTAAACATTCCGCTTGTAGTTCGTTTAGAAGGTACAAATGTGAAGCTCGGCAAACAAATTCTGGATGAATCCGGCTTAAACATTACATCTGCGGATTCCATGGCTGATGGTGCACAAAAAATTGTCTCCATGGTACAGTAAAAAACGTTCAAATTAGAGGAATGTAACGGTGAACAGCAAAATAGATTGCTTAGAAAGGACGGACGAGAATGAGTGTTTATGTAAATAAAGATACAAAAGTAATTGTCCAGGGAATTACCGGTGGCACCGCTAAATTCCATACAAAACAAATGCTAGAGTATGGAACGAAAATTGTTGCTGGTGTTACACCTGGAAAAGGTGGAACAGAGGTTGAAGGTGTTCCTGTTTTTAATACAGTTCAGGAAGCGGTAGAAAAAACTGGTGCAACAGCATCTGTTATCTATGTTCCTGCGCCATTTGCGGCAGATGCAATTGTAGAAGCTGTTGATGCAGAATTAGATCTCGCTATCTGTATTACAGAGCATATTCCAGTCATGGATATGGTCAAAGTGAAGCGTTATATGGAAGGTAAGAAAACACGATTAATTGGACCGAACTGCCCTGGTGTGATTACACCGGATGAATGTAAAATTGGTATTATGCCTGGATACATTCATACAAAAGGTCATATTGGAGTTGTTTCTCGTTCAGGAACTCTCACATATGAAGCAGTTCATCAACTATCAGAAGCTGGCTATGGTCAAACAACAGCAGTTGGAATTGGTGGCGACCCAGTGAATGGTACGGATTTCATCGATGTATTATCTGCATTTAATGATGACCCTGAAACCTATGCTGTCATTATGATTGGTGAAATTGGCGGAACAGCAGAAGAAGAAGCTGCGGAATGGATCAAAGCTAATATGAAGAAGCCGGTTGTCGGCTTTATCGGTGGTGCAACAGCCCCTCCAGGAAAACGTATGGGTCACGCTGGAGCGATTATTTCTGGCGGTAAGGGTACTGCAGCGGAGAAAATCCGTGTTCTGAATGAATGTGGCGTCCAGGTTGCAGAAACACCTGCAGTCATGGGTGAAACAATGATCCGTGTACTGGAAGAAAACAATTTAAAAGAAAAATGTAAAACACATTAATAGGATCATGGGAATCCAGAAGCAGTGTATGTTTCTGGATTCCTTATACTAAAAAAGGATGTGGTTTATTGAACACGAAGAGAATGCGCTTGCTTCATTTACATCGCTGTCGAGGGATGACAAGAAGGTTCATTCGCCTCTTATACCGTTTAGACCCCACATTACACCACGTATATGAGCTTACTCCATCTGAGATTACCAAAAACTTTTCCATACCGGTAAAACGTGCCACCAATCTCTATCATGACCTGCATGATCAACACCTAAAACACCGTGTTAAAATCGATGCGAATCAATTTCATACGTTTACAATAGTTGACGCACACTATCCATCTATGTTAAAAACAATTAAAGATCCCCCAATCGTATTATATGGTTTAGGAAATGCCTCATTTCTTCATGAACAACCTGCAATTAGTGTGATTGGAACAAGAAATCCCTCCGAAGAAGCAAGACGAAAAACCAATCATTTGGTGATTCCTTTAGCTAAAAGAAACTGGATGATTGTTAGCGGACTGGCAAAAGGAATTGATAGTTTTGCACATCAGGCAGCTTTAGCAGTTAAAGGGAGAACAATTGCTGTATTAGGCTGTGGTTTAAAGCACATTTATCCAAAACAGAATACAGCATTATTTCAGCAAATAGTTAGGAGCGGATTAGTAATTTCTGAATATCCACCTAACGAGCCACCAAAACCATACTACTTCCCGGAAAGAAATCGCATTATCAGTGGCTTAAGCTTCAGTACACTGGTTGTCGAAGCTGCGATGAAAAGCGGAACTTTGATTACAGTGGATCAAGCACTTGATCAAGGCAGAGAGGTTTATGCTATTCCAGGATCCCCATTCATACCACAAACTATTGGCTGCCATCAAATGATTCAGGATGGTGCAAAGCTTGTTTATGAGGCAACAGATATTATGGAAGATTGGGAGCAATTGTCGCGATGTTGGAACAATTAATGATGTGTTTTTAAGAAGACTTCCAACAGTTTGTTTGACAAAAAGGATATATATATTTACTATTAGTGAAGATTTGTAATCTATTGTTGTATATGGTTCATTTTTATATCCATCAAGATAAAATGAGCGGCTCATGAAGGGGCAACAGATAAAAAAATTGATTGTACCTCATTTTGGGAGGAAAAATAATGGCAGATTATTTAGTAATCGTGGAATCGCCAGCTAAGGCGAAAACGATAGAACGTTATTTAGGAAAGAAATATAAAGTAAAGGCTTCCATGGGTCATGTTATTGATTTACCGAAAAGCCAAATGGGTGTTGACCCAGATGATAATTTTAAACCTAAATATATTACGATTCGTGGTAAAGGTGATATTTTAAAAGACCTAAGAAGCTCGGCAAAAAAAGCCAAAAAGATTTATCTCGCGGCTGACCCGGATCGCGAAGGGGAAGCAATTGCTTGGCATTTGGCGCACGCGCTCAATGTTGATGAAGACTCAGCATGCCGTGTCGTATTTAATGAAATTACGAAAGATGCCATCAAAGAATCATTTAAGCATCCACGAGCGATTGATATCGATTTAGTAGAAGCGCAACAGGCAAGACGTATACTGGACCGATTAGTTGGGTACAACATCAGTCCATTACTATGGAAAAAAGTGAAAAAAGGTCTAAGTGCCGGACGCGTGCAGTCGGTAGCCTTAAAAATGATTATTGATCGCGAAAAAGAGATTGAAAACTTTAAGCCGGAAGAATACTGGTCCATTGAAGCTGACTTTCTAAAGGATAAGGAACAATTCGAAGGTGCTTTTTACGGATTAGATGGTAAGAAAAAGAAGCTCGAATCAGAAGCAGATGTAAAAGAAATTTTGAATGAGTTGAAATCAAAAGAATTTACAATTGATAAAGTAAACAAACGTGAGCGAAAGCGTAATCCCGCCCTTCCGTTTATTACGTCTTCCTTGCAGCAAGAGGCCGCACGAAAACTGAATTTCCGTGCAAAGAAAACAATGATGCTTGCCCAGCAATTATATGAAGGAATAGATTTAGGCAAAAAAGCAGGCGGTATTACCGGTCTGATAACTTATATGCGTACCGATTCAACAAGAATATCCGATGTAGCCAGGCAGGAAGCTGCTGAATATATCGAAAATGCATATGGGAAAGAATATCTGGGTACCAAGCGTGTTACAAAGAAAAAAGAAGGTGCACAGGATGCCCACGAAGCAATTCGTCCAACATCCGTAATGCGCGAACCTTCTTCATTGAAAACAGTCTTATCCAGGGATCAGCTTCGTCTTTATAAGCTCATTTGGGAACGTTTTTTGGCAAGTCAAATGGCACAGGCTGTATTGGATACAATGACAGTCCATTTGAAAAATGGTCGTATTGAATTCCGAGCAACTGGCTCAAAGGTAAAGTTTAAAGGGTTTATGCGCGTATACATTGAAAGTAGCGATGATTCTAAACAGAAAGATCAGGCATTTTTGCCAGAGTTAGAGGAGGGAACAGTTGTACAAGCAAAGGATATTAAACCGAATCAGCATTTTACACAGCCACCGCCACGCTATACAGAGGCTCGCCTGGTTCGAACGATGGAAGAAAAGGGAATCGGCCGTCCATCAACTTATGCACCGACATTAGATACGATTCAAAGACGTGGCTATGTTAGCATTGATAACAAGCGGTTTATTCCAACTGAGCTTGGTGTCATTGTTATAGAAATGCTGCAGGAATTTTTCCCGGAAATCATTGATGTTGATTTCACGGTGAAGATGGAAAGTGATCTTGACTCCATCGAGGAAGGTAAAACAGAGTGGATCCAGTTATTGGATGATTTCTATAAGGACTTCCACATTCGTTTGGAAAAAGCGGAACAAGAAATGGCAAAAATTGAAATCAAGGATGAGCCTGCTGGAATTGATTGTGAGAAATGTGGTCATGAAATGGTCTATAAAATGGGCCGCTATGGTAAATTCCTTGCTTGCTCTAATTTTCCGGAATGTCGAAATACAAAGCCGATTTTAAAGAAAATAGGTGTCCAATGTCCAACCTGTAAAAAGGGTGAAGTCGTAGAAAGAAAATCCAAAAAACGGCGTACATTTTATGGCTGTGATCGATTCCCGGAATGTGACTTTGTTTCTTGGGATAAGCCGATATCACGTCCATGCCCGAAATGCGAATCATTACTTGTAGAGAAAAAAATTAAAAAACAAACACAAATTCAATGTACAAAATGTGATTATAAAGAAGCGCCTCAAGGCTAGACATTCACAGCTGTATTAAAAGAGACACCACCATCATTCCAAAATGGAATGTGGTGGTGTTTTTTTATGAAGGCAGCACTTTTGCATGGTGATAAGGACAATGCGAGGATGGAGGAGGCTGCATGTTTTAAGTAAAGCAAAAAGGGAATTACTTGGTAAGGGAGGGTTTCTTGATGAATGAAAAACAAATTTATTATGTAACAGTAGATAAGGAAGATATTCGTACCATGTCTGTACCAGATAGTGGCATTGAATTTGAAATTGAAGCATCTACAGATGAAGTAGAGGAAATTCGAGATTTATTTAAAAAGAAAAAATCACATGCTGTAAAGGCAGTAGAATATTTGGCAAAACCATTTGATGAATTCAGTGTTGATGATGAACGATATGGTTATGACGCACATTTAATGGAAATTTATCGCCGCATTTATCTTTTAGGAACAGATGATACAAAACAAAAAATGAGAGAAATGGGAATAATCAACGAAACCCATGGCAATAATTAGAATACATTGGCTTATAGAAACAATTGTAAAGTTTATGAATGCATGAATTGTTTTTATTGACTATTATGAACCAAATAGATATAATATCCTATTGGAAAGGAAATTTACTTGACAGCTTGTTTGTGGATATATATAGCTTTCCATGACAAGCCTGTTATGTAGGGATGCTGCACACCATTCCAATAGGACCATTTTTTATACAAAAATTTACATATGGATGCATGTGAACGTGCATACATAAAGTTTTTGCAATTTAGCAAGTAAAACGAATCCATTTTCAGTGTCTTTCTGAATGTTGTTACAATTTAGTTAAATTTATTGATTTGAAAATTAATATATGATATGCTTTATTCGCCATTCACTAAGGAGTAATGCAAATGGAGGACTATGCCGTAAATCAAAAGGATTTTGTCGAATATTTGCAGATTGAAAAAAATGCTTCACCCTATACAATTAAGTATTATCTGAATGATCTGGAAACACTACATTTGTTTTTGCAGCGTGAAAATGTGGAAAGCTTTCAAGAGGTTGATCATCATGTTGTCCGTTTATTTTTGGCTTATTTATACGAGCAAAAATTGAGCAGGAGAACGGTATCGCGGCAAATATCAAGCTTACGTAGTTTTTACAGATTTTTAGAGCGACAAGGAAACGTGTCAAATAATCCATTTCAGCAAATTAACTTACCAAAAACGAGCAAAACCATACCTGGTTTCCTTTATACGGAAGAGCTCGATAAGCTGTTTGCGGTGAATGATGTAACTGATCCATTGGGTCAGCGAAATCAAGCCATATTGGAAACCTTATATGCGACAGGTATCAGGGTGAGTGAGTGTGTAGGTTTACAGCTTCACGATGTGGACTTCGCAATTGGTACGATGCTTGTCACTGGTAAAGGACGAAAAGAACGTTATGTGCCTTTTGGTAGTTATGCGGAAATGGCATTGGAAACATATATCCAAGACGGCAGAGGGAAACTTGCAGGTAAAACATCACAGCCAACAAATGATTTGTTTTTGAACTTTCGTGGTCAACCACTGACAGCGAGAGGGATTCGTATGATACTTGATAAAATGGTGGAAAAAGCAGCATTAACTGTACATGTCCATCCACATAAGCTGCGACATACCTTCGCAACACATATGCTGAACGAGGGAGCGGATTTACGAACTGTCCAGGAATTATTAGGGCATGAGAATCTTTCTTCCACACAAATTTATACACATGTGACAAAGGATCATCTGCGTAGCGTTTACTTAAAGGCCCATCCACGGGCAAATGATTGACCAAGCTGAGTGAAGAGGTGATTGTTTGGTACAAGAAATGCATGCAACAACGATATTTGCTGTCAGTCACAATGGTCAATGTGCCATGAGTGGCGACGGTCAGGTAACTTTAGGCAATGCTGTCGTAATGAAGCATAAAGCGAAAAAAGTACGAACCTTGTATAACGGGAAAGTGCTTGCAGGATTTGCAGGATCTGTTGCAGATGCCTTTACATTATTTGAAAAATTCGAAGGCAAGCTGGAGGCATATGATGGTAATCTAACACGGGCTGCTGTCGAACTTGCTAAGGAATGGCGCAGCGATCGCGTGCTTCGTAAGCTCGAAGCAATGCTGATTGTGATGAATAAGTCCAATATGTTACTTGTATCTGGTACTGGTGAAGTCATTGAACCAGATGATGGCATTCTTGCTATCGGTTCCGGTGGCAATTATGCATTAAGTGCCGGCAGGGCATTAGTCAGATACTCGGATCATTTATCTGCAAAAGAAATTGCGCAGGCAGCATTGACAATTGCCGGTGAAATCTGTGTCTATACCAATGACCAAATTACACTGGAAGTTTTGGAGTGAGGAGGCCGATTGCAAAGATGGGAATGGAATTAACCCCAAGACAAATTGTTGAGCAATTGGATCAATATATCATTGGACAACAGACTGCCAAGAAATCAGTTGCTGTTGCACTTCGTAATCGTTATCGTCGTACGAAGCTGGACGAAAAAATCAAAGATGAGATTGTTCCAAAAAATATATTGATGATTGGTCCAACAGGCGTAGGTAAAACAGAAATTGCTAGAAGACTAGCTAAGCTAGTTGGTGCACCATTTGTAAAAGTGGAAGCAACGAAGTTTACAGAAGTCGGTTATGTTGGACGTGATGTAGAATCCATGGTGCGCGATCTCGTGGAAATGGCGATGCGCATGGTGAAAGAAGAACAGCTTGAAGGCGTGATGGATCGTGCGGAAAAAGAAGCAAATGAAAAGCTTGTTAAATTGCTTGTTCCGCAGGCCAAAAAACAATCCAATATGAAAAATCCGTTGGAGATGCTATTTTCCGGGCAATCTCAAACAGAGGAAGATGGTAAGGATCACGTCAAGGATGACGAGGTAAGAACCAAGCGCCAACGAGTAGCTCATCAATTAGCATTAGGTGAATTGGAAGACCATATCGTAACTGTTGAAATTGAAGAAGTTCCCCCTTCCATGTTTGACATGCTACAAGGTTCGGGTATGGAACAAATGGGGATGAATATGCAAGATGCCTTTGGACAGTTTATGCCGAAGCGTAAGAAAAAACGTAAGCTGCCGGTATCAGAGGCAAGGAAGGTATTAACACAGCAGGAAGCCCAGAAACTGATCGATATGGAAGAGGTAGCTCAAATTGCGATTGAACGGGCAGAACAGTCCGGGATTATTTTTGTGGATGAAATTGATAAGGTGGCAGGCAAGGAAGATAACTCTCCGAATGTATCGCGGGAGGGGGTTCAGCGTGATATCTTGCCGATTGTGGAAGGTTCAACGGTAGTCACGAAGCATGGACCTGTTAAAACAGATCATATGCTATTTATTGCTGCCGGAGCTTTTCATATGAGTAAACCATCTGACTTAATTCCAGAACTGCAAGGGAGATTCCCCATTCGTGTGGAGCTTGAAAAACTGTCTGTAGAAGATTTTGAGCGTATTCTAAAAGAACCTTCTAATGCATTGCTAAAACAGTATCAGGCATTGTTGAAAACAGAAGATATTGATGTTGTATTTACAAATGGAGCCATTAAAAGACTGGCAGAAATTGCTTATCAAGTTAATCAGGAAACAGATAATATTGGTGCACGACGATTGCATACTATTTTGGAAAAGCTATTAGAGGATTTATCCTTTGAGGCACCAAGCATTACATTGGAAACCATTGAAATAACACCGGAGTATGTTGACGGCAAATTAAATTCCATTGTAAAAGATAAAGATTTAAGTCAATTTATATTGTAAAAAATATGTAAAATTCAAATATTGAATGGAGGATTATCATGGAACTATTAAACCGTGCAAGAAAAATTAACGCAATGCTACAAAAGGCAACAGGAAAGTCAGTTAACTTTAATGACATGTCTGCATCCTTAAGAGATGTATTGAAAGGGAATGTATACATTGTCAGCAGAAGAGGAAAGCTTCTAGGCTATGCCATTAACCAAGAAATTGATAATGACCGTATGAAATCGATGTTGGAAGATAGACAGTTCCCAGAAGAATATACACAAGGACTATTTAATATTCATGAAACAACTGCAAACCTGGATATTTCAAGTCCATACACAGTTTTTCCAGTAGAGAATAAGGAATTGTTCCAGTCCGGTTTAACAACGATTGTCCCTATTATTGGTGGTGGCGAACGTCTAGGTACACTTGTACTAGGTAAACTAACAGAAAGCTTTAATGAAGATGACCTGTTATTGGCTGAATATGGTGCAACTGTGGTTGGTATGGAAATCTTACATGAGAAAACAGAAGAAATTGAAATGGAAGCTAGAAGTAAAGCGGTTGTTCAAATGGCAATCAGTTCTTTATCTTATAGTGAACTAGAAGCTATTGACCATATCTTTGAGGAATTGAACGGCAATGAAGGCTTACTTGTTGCAAGTAAAATTGCAGATCGCGTAGGAATCACTCGCTCCGTTATCGTAAATGCATTGAGAAAGCTAGAGAGTGCTGGGGTTATTGAATCACGTTCCCTAGGTATGAAAGGAACATATATCAAAGTATTGAACGATAAATTCCTAGTAGAACTAGATAAGCTTCGTTCCAGATAAAGTGAAACTTCAAACTTCAATCAGTGGGGATTTTTGCACTTCCCCCACTCATTGTTAGTTGAACCAATCAGGTCTTTACTGGCTGTTGATTCCCGACTTATCATTTCTTGTTATCAACGCAAAAATACTTGAAGAGGGGGTCTCACAGCCAGTTAACCTGTGATAAACAAGACATACATGTATTGAAAAATTGAAAAAGACAGTTAGAATGAAAATTCAACTGTCTTTTTTTAATAAAATGTAATTATAGATGCAATTATGCCACCTTATCCTTCGTAACTTACTTGTGCGGTAACTTTGCTTACTTCAATTATTTTATTAAATCGCCTCCTCATTTTCTCATCCAGTCGATGCTCGATATCAATCACAGTTCCTGGATAACGCATGATTAATTGATTTAAGCGATTCGCACTGTCCTCATCTAACCCAGATAAAGCTTCGTCCACCACTAGAATTTCTTTGCCATAAAGTAATGCACGTGCAACTTGTAATTGCTTTCACCCTCCACCAGAGATTTGGGTCTTTTTTTGAACGCAATCCTTCATTAATTGCCAGATGACATAGTCCTACCTTGTACAGCACAGTGATATAAATTCCCTTTGATATAGATTTTTCTGATGTAACGCTGACAAACAAATTTATTTGTCTATATGAAAAGATGTTAGCTACAAAATTATTTAGCATTAAAATAGTTTGCTATGCCGAACGAAATTTATGGTATAAATAAGATAATGGGTTTTTAGTTGTAGTTCTAATTACCTAATTTATGTCTAATCTTGGTCCGTTTTCACAAAATTACAAAGGAAAAGATTTCTTTTGTATTCATTAATTTTACAATTAAGTGGCATTAAATACATTTAATGGTTGAATAATGAGTTAAAAGTACTAGGACTTTATATCCATTTCACTTTCCCAATATGAATTGTGTCGAATAACGATAGACTTTGAAAAAGATATAACATACAATATTCGTAGTGATTAAAAATTTTATGGGTGTCCATTTTTAACTTGTTTCACAAACGATTGAATGCTTATGTATCAACTGTTTAAGAAGATTTAATTATTGTATAAATGGAACTAAATGTAAAAGGAGTGGATGATCATCGATTTGTTTGGTAAAACAATTCAGTCATTATCACAGTCTCTAGATTATTCATCGGCCAAAAATCGTGCTATTTCAACAAATATCGCAAATGTTGATACACCAAACTATAAGTCTAAAGAAGTAGTTTTCAAAAATGTACTAGACAATGCGATGTTCGGTACAGTGAAAACAAAGCGTACACATAGCAAGCATATCGATTTCGGACAGCCAACTACACCTTATCAAATTGTGCAAAGGGGACAAACGTCCTATAATCACAACGGCAATAATGTGGATATCGATAAAGAAATGTCCGAGCTAGCTAAAAATCAAATTTATTATCAAGCATTAGTAGATCGAATGAATGGTAAATTTAATAATTTGCAAACTGTTATAAGAGGAGGGCGTTAACGATGTCGATATTTAATGCGATAAACGCAAGTGGAAGTGCATTGACAGCCCAAAGACTTCGTATGGACGTTATTTCATCCAATATTGCTAATGCAGATTCCACAAGAGCAACAGTGAATGAGGCAGGCGAGTTTGAGCCTTATCGCAGAAAGTTAGTACATATGAAACCGATAAATGGACAAAGCTTTCGCTCAGCACTTCAACAAGCATCAAGTGGAAATGCTGCAGAGGGCGTACGGGTTTCTAAAATCGTAGAGGATGAAGAACCATTTAAACTTGTGTTTAATCCGAACCATCCAGATGCGGATGAGTCAGGTTACGTCCAAATGCCGAATGTCGATCCTTTAAAGGAAATGGTTGATTTAATGGGAGCAACTCGTTCCTATGAAGCAAATATTACGGCTTTAAACGCTAGTAAAAGTATGTTGATGAAAGCTTTGGAAATTGGAAAATAGGCAGGAGTAGATATATATGAACCAGCAAATATTGGGATTACAGTCTATAGGTGTACAGCCATTACAGTCAGCTAAACTAGCTTCAACTGAAAGTAATAAGACACAGGGCTTTGCGCAGGAATTAAAAAAAGCGATTGAACAGGTAGATGCAGCTCAGCAACAATCCGATCAAGCGACGAAAGCACTGATAAACGGAAACATTGATGATCTACATCAGGTGATGATTCAGTCACAAAAGGCGAGCATTACATTGGAAACATCTGTGCAAATTCAACGCAAGGTTATTGATGCTTATAACGAGATTATGAGAATGCAAGTATAAATAGCATCATCTGTATGGCTTCAGGTAATTTGTCATGACTAGTGGAATACATAAAAAGAATGAATGTTTGTTAACGGTTCAGGTGGCTGGAAACCTACTGAACTTTTGTACTGCTTTTATATGTTAGATATTGTCGTTGTAGTATAGAGGGGATTATATGAAAGAAAATTTGAAACAAATGCAGACCACACTGACTTCGTTTTGGCAAAATCGGTCGAAGGTGCAAAAAAGCGTATTTATCGGTTCTACTGTACTGGTCGTAATGCTTATTGGCATTATTTTATTTTTTGCAAATCAGTCGAATTTAGTGCCGTTATATAGCAATTTATCTGCCCAAGAGGCTGGTCAAATCAAAACGGAATTGGATGCCAGAGGAGTTACATATGAAATTGCTAATGGCGGAACAACGATAACAGTCCCAGATAACCAGGTCGATTCGTTACTTATTGATTTAGCAGGCCAAGGAATTCCAAATAGTGGTAACATTGATTATTCTTTTTTTAGTGAAAATGCCTCTTGGGGAATAACCGACAACGAGTTCGATGTTATTAAATTGGATGCCATGCAAACAGAATTGGCTAATCTAATCAAGGGCATTGATGGTATAGAAAATGCATCGGTAATGATTACGATGCCTAAGGAAACAGTTTTTGTGAGTGAAGCAGAACAACCGGCAAGTGTTGCGATTAAGATTCACACAAAACCAGGCTATCAATTTCAAGGGAATCAAATTGATGCATTGTATCATCTCGTTTCAAAAGCTGTTCCAAATGTGACACCAGATAATATTGTTATTACGAACCAATATTTAGAGAGCTTTGAGCGAAATAGCAAAGAAGGAACGGCACAAGAAGGATTTGCCTACCAGCAAGGTGTGAAAAAAGACATTGAACGTGATCTTCAGGTCCGTGTACAAAACATGCTAGGTTCGATGGTCGGCATGGAAAATGTTGTTGTATCCGTGACAACAGATGTGGATTTCACACAGGAAAACCGAGTAGAAGAATTAGTTGATCCAGTTGATGAAGAAACGATGGAAGGCTTGCCTGTCAGCATTGAATCGATTCATGAGACGTACACTGGAGGGCAAGTGCCTGGTGGAACTTCGGGAACTGGTGAAGAGGACACGGCAGGTACTTATCAAGCAACGGAAGATGAAGATGGCGATTATGAGCTTGTGAAGGAAACAATTAACAATGAATTCAATCGGATTCAAAAGGAAATAGTAGAAAGTCCGTATAAAGTAAGAGATTTAGGGATTCAGGTTGTCGTTAACCGCGTGAAAGAACGAGATGGAGATAAAATAGAGTACCTGTCACAAAACGATCAAGCACTCGTAGAACAAGGAATTGCCTCTATTCTTCAATCCATTGTTCGCACGTCAATTGATAAAGAATACGAAGCAATTACACCGGAAGAGAATATATCCATCGTCTTCCAGGAATTTAGTGAAAGTGCATCCTTACCACAAACAGAACCAACAGGTATTCCGTTATGGATGTATGTTACTGGTGGGGCATTGCTAATCCTGATTGCGCTATTGCTCATCATGCTGCTTCGAAAACGTGAAACGGTAGAAGAGGAAACGATCATGGAGGTACCAACTCCTGCAGTAAATATCCAGGTTCCAGATATTGGCGATACCGAGGAGACAGAAGCAATTGTCCGTAAAAAGCAATTGGAAAAAATGGCGAAGGAAAAACCCGATGATTTTGCGAAGCTACTTCGAAGTTGGATTGGGGAAGATTAGGAGGTGTTTCTATGGCAAGGCAAAAGGGTGCTTTAACAGGGAAACAAAAAGCAGCCATTCTACTAATTTCATTGGGACCGGATGTGTCGGCCCAAGTATATAAACATTTGACAGAAGAAGAGATTGAAAAGCTTAGCCTTGAAATATCCTCTGTAAAAAAAGTAGACACAGATATGAAAGAGGATGTGGTGGAACAATTTCACCAAATCGCATTGGCTCAGGATTATATATCTCAAGGCGGAATTGGTTATGCCAAAACGGTATTAGAAAAGGCATTTGGTAAGGAAGAAGCAACCAATATCATTAACCGCCTTACTTCTTCTTTACAGGTGCGTCCGTTTGATTTTGCACGCAAGGCTGATCCACAGCAATTACTGAACTTTATTCAAGGGGAGCATCCGCAAACCATCGCACTTGTATTATCCTATTTGGATTCAGAGCAGTCGGGTCAAATACTTTCGGAGCTGCCCCAGGATATGCAGGCGGATATTGCCAGACGAATCGCAACAATGGATTCAACTTCACCGGAAATCATTAGTCAGGTGGAACAGGTATTAGAAAAAAACATATCTTCATCCTTTACAGATGATTATACGCAAACTGGTGGAATTCAAGCTGTTGTGGAAGTTTTGAATGGAGTAGATCGAAGTACTGAAAGAACTATTCTGGACGCACTTGAAATACAAGATCCAGAACTTGCGGAAGAAATCAAAAAACGGATGTTTGTCTTTGAGGATATTGTTATTCTGGATAATCGTGCCATCCAACGCGTGATTCGAGAAGTGGAAAATGAAGACCTGCGTTTAGCATTACGTGTAGCAAGTGATGAAGTAAAGGATATTGTCTTTAAGAATATGTCACAGCGAATGGCAGAAACCTTTAAAGAAGAAATGGAATACATGGGTCCTGTTCGTTTGCGGGATGTGGAAGAAGCGCAGACGCGTATTGTTTCTGTTATCCGGCGCTTAGAAGATGTTGGCGAAATTGTCATTGCAAGAGGTGGAGGAGATGATATCATTGTCTGATTATCCACAGGAAAATGAACATGCATCTAATGGACGCATCGTTAAAATTAAGTCCATGAAGACCGTGCGTCAACAGTTTCAACTACAGGATAATGTTCAATCCGCCAAGCAAAGCAGTATGCAAGAATTGAAGCTCTTGCAGGATGAATTGATGGAATTGCGTGCACAAAAGAACCAGCTACTAAAAGAAACGCAAGAACAGATAGAAAAAGAACGTGAAGACTGGGAAACCGAAAAAGCGGGGTGGATAGACCAAGCCAAGCAAGCTGGTTTTCAAGAGGGATTAAACCTGGGGAAGCAGGCTGGTGCAAAGGAATATGAAGCTTTAATTCAGCAGATGAATGACATCGTCGCCTCCGCACGGAATGACTATCATGACACAATTGACCATGCGGAAGAAGATATTTTGGAAATTGGCATTCAAATCGCAGGAAAAATAATGAAGAGAACCATCAATGAAGATAGAACAACCTTTCTGCCGCTTGTGAGAGCTGCCATTCAGGAAGTAAAAAATCAGCCAGCCATTTCGATTTATTTGCATCCAGATGATTATGAGTACGTGTTGGCGCAAAAGGATGAGCTCATGCGGATGCTGGATCAGCATGCAACGTTATCGATTGGTATAGATGATTCATTGTCAGCAGGAAGCTGTGTCATCGAACATCCATATGGGAAAATCGATGCCAGTATTGATACACAGCTGGAATCAATCCGCATCCAATTACAGGAAGTATTAAATGGAGACGAGTAAATGAGTAGACTGCAGGTTTTATCCGATATGAAAAATATGGATACATATAAACGTTATGGAAGTGTGCAGCAGGTAGTTGGGTTGATGATTGAATCAAAAGGACCTGCCGCGAACATTGGTGAAGTATGTTACATCCATCCTTCCTCAAAAAGAGGTAAACCTGTAGTGGCTGAGGTTGTTGGTTTTAACCAAGAAAAAATGCTGCTCATGCCCTTTGGTGAAGTAACAGAGATTGGGCCAGGCTGTCTTGTTGAATCTACAGGAAAGGCGCTAAAAATTAAAGTAGGCAGAAGCTTAATTGGAAGTGTGCTAGATTCACTGGGAAAGCCACTGGATCAATCAGCATTACCGAAGGGGTTGGTATCCTATTCAACAGAGCAATCGCCACCAAACCCACTGAAACGTGCATCCATAAAGGAACCGGTTCAGGTCGGTGTAAAGGTTATTGATAGTTTACTAACCGTTGGAAAAGGGCAACGGGTTGGTCTTTTTGCGGGTAGTGGTGTTGGTAAAAGTACTTTACTTGGGATGATTGCCAGAAATAGTGAAGCGGATTTGAATGTGATTGCGCTTATCGGTGAACGAGGTCGTGAAGTACGTGAATTTATCGAGAATGATCTTGGCCCAGAAGGTTTAAAAAAATCAATTGTTGTCGTAGCGACATCAGATCAGCCCGCGCTAATGCGAATCAAGGGTGCATATACCGCTACAGCAATTAGTGAATATTTTCGTGACCAAGGCTACCAAGTTAATCTCATGATGGATTCTGTGACCAGATTTGCAATGGCACAGCGAGAAACAGGGTTAGCAGTTGGAGAGCCACCGACGACGAAAGGCTATACGCCATCGGTTTTTGCAGCATTACCTAAGTTATTGGAACGAACTGGTACAAATGAAATAGGCGCTATTACAGCTTTTTACACGGTATTGGTCGATGGGGATGATATGAACGAACCGATTGCGGATACGGTAAGAGGAATTTTAGATGGGCACTTCGTCATGGATAGAAAATTAGCAGAACGTGGGCAGTTTCCAGCAATCAATGCTCTGAAGTCAATTAGTCGTGTCATGCATGCTATCGTAGACGAAAATCATCGGCAGAACGCGCAGGAGTTACGTACGTTAATGGCCTCCTATGAGGAAAATAGTGAATTGATCCAAATAGGTGCCTATAAAAGGGGAACAAGTCAAGAAATCGATCGGGCAATTGCTTACTATCCAAAAATACAAGCTTTTTTAAAGCAGGATGTTTATGAAACACAGCCTTTATCAGACTCCGTGCTGCAAATGGAAAGGCTGTTACATGGGGGTGTCACGTCATGACAAATACGGTTGCATTATCAAAAATACTTCATATACGAGAAAGAGAAAAAAATGAAGCGCAATCAGCCTATAGCCAAGCAATGCAGTTTTTCGAGGATGCTGCGACGCAATTATATCGTTTGCTTAAACAAAAAGAAGAAGCAGAGGAGTCTTATGAAGATTCCCTTCAACATACGATTCAAATTGATGTCATGAAAGAGCAAGCAGCTTACATAGAAGTGCTAAATCGACAAATGATGGAATTGCAGAAAAAAGTACAACTTGCTCGTTCCGAGATGGAGGCAAGACAAGCTACGCTCACTGACGCACATGTGGAAGTGAAAAAGTTCGAGAAAATCATTGAAATACGTGAAAAGGAATTTGCGGAAACGGTGCGTAGACAGGAAACAATGGCAATGGATGAAGTATCTATCCAGCAATATGTGAGCCAGAATAATAGGTGATGAAAATGGCAGGGAAAATGAATAGCAAGCATAAAAAACGCTCCAATCCCATTTTATGGGTCGTTTTTGCAATTGTGATTCCAATTATGATCGTGATAGCGCTGATCATCGCTGCCCTATCCTTCGCGGGTTTTGAAGTAATGGATTGGTTAAAGGACAAAGGACGAAATATTCCTGTCGTTTCCAAGATGATTCCGGATGAAGAGGCAGGGCCTTCACTTGAATTAGTTATTGAAGATTTGGAAACGGATATTGCAGTGAAGAATGCGGATCTTAAATTAATCGAGAAGGAAAATGAAGATTTACATGGCACGATTACCCAGTTGGAAGAAAAGGTAAAACATTTGGAAGCGAAAGTAGCTGCATCTGATCTTCCAGAGGGCACAGCTACCGAAGAAAAGGACATGCTCAAGGAACTGGCTGCTTCCTTTCGAACGATGGAAGGTAAGCAAGCAGCACAAATACTTGAGAAAATGAGTCATCAGGAGGCTGCAACTATTTTAGCACAGGTTTCTTCTAAGGTTCGCGGATCAATCTTAGGTGCGATGGACCCGGAAATAGCCGCCAAACTGACAAAAAACATGCTTCAACAATAAATATCAACATCACGACCTTGAAAGGGGGTGAAAAAATGATCCAGATGAATACATTATTCACTTCAGGTATATCTTTATCGGATGGTAGGTTAGCGGAAAAGGAAAGTGCCGATTCAAGTACATCTACCTTCGGACAACAATTAGCAGCATTACAAGATGTGACGACAACTGATAGGGAAGCGGTTGAAAAGGAAATGACTGCCAATGAGAAGGAAAGCATGACGATGGAATTGGAAGAAAACCAGGATGAATGGTCTACCAAGCCTATTCCAACTATGCCGTGGAACATGGATGGGATTGCTCAACTGGAAAATATCCTCGTTCAAACAGGCGCTTTGGCTCAACCGAGTGATTCGTTACAAGAACTGTCAGCTGCCGTTCCGATAGAGGGGATATCGCATGTAGAAGAAATTGCCGATACGGAGCAGGTCATGCATATAACAGCGACAGAAGAAGAGCTGGATAATCAACTGAAGCAGCTAGAGAAGCAACTGGACGCCATTTTGGCTCGTGTAACGACAATGCAGGAGGCACTGGAACATGCACCCCAGCTGCTACAATTGCTTGAACAATACTCACTGCTTATGCAGCAACAAAATGCATTGGGAGCGAAGTCGTCTACACCAATGGAGGCGGTACATCCAAATTGGAATAGGCCCAACGAACCTATCCCCATTCAAATTGGGCCATATGAGCCAGTCCCGGTTGAAGATTGGGCAGATGTCAAAATAACCGCTGAAGTAAACAGAGAAAAAGTGTTTCCAACACAGGATACAGAAGAGCAGGGAATAAGAGAAAAGTTAATACATCTATTTGAAAAACGCAGTCACTCTAAAGTCCAGCAGCATTATCCAATGAATGCAGAGCTGACAAGTAAAGATATTGCCAAATGGCTCATTCATGAAATGCAGTTGGAGCCAGAAACGATTACGAAACCAACAGAAGTGACACAGCCTCATGCTGCAGGTACTGTTCTACCAATGTCTAAGTTGGAGCAATATGTTGTACATGTGCAATTGACACAGGATTCGCCAACGGTTGATAAACAATTGATGTCCCAGTTTGAAAAAGCAATTCAAACGACAGGTTTTCTACAGTCACCAGGGAGAAGCCAGTTAACGATTGCATTAAATCCGGGTAATCTGGGGGATATTCTCATTCGATTTACTGAAATAAATGGCGAAATGACCGTGAAGATGGTTGTTGCAACAGCACAAGCTAAAGAAATGCTTGAATCCAACTTGCATCAATTAAAGCATATGTTTTCGCCGCATCAGGTTGTTATTGAAAGGCAAGAGCCAACCATTCAAACAACACAGGAAGCACAGCAGGAACAAGCCGATCAGTCTTTTGAAGAACAAGATCAAGAGCATGCTAGTGGATCCCATTCAGGTCATTCACATCAAGAGAAACATGATTTTGCACAGACTTTTCAAGAGGCGCTAGATGAGAAAGTGTAGGTGAGTAATGATGAATACAATCGATCCATCCTTTTATTTAAAGAATCAAACGACCGATCGAACGCCAAGTACGGAACTAGGGAAAGACGAATTCATTAAGATTTTGATGACACAGCTTCAAAATCAGGACCCATTAAATCCGATGGAAGATCGGGATTTCATAGCACAAATGGCTACATTTTCTTCATTGGAACAAATGATGAACATGTCGAAGTCTATTGACACACTCGTACAGAGTCAATTAATGTCTCCTGTGATTCAGTATAGTCATATGATTGGCAAGACTGTCTCCTACCAGGATTATGATGAAGAAACTGGTAAAAAAGGTGATTTGATTACTGCAAAAGTTATCTCAGTAAGTCAATCAGAAGGCTGGGCGATATTGGAGCTGGATAATGGCGAAAAAATATATGCTGACTCCATTTTGGAAATTAAGGATGCATCCACAGAAACCAATGAGCCAGAAGAAGATGATGCTCCATCACAGAAGGAGTGATACGTAGTGGACCATCGTATCCACCAAGTACCTGGTCAGCATTCCTTGCATATCCATTCTGCACAGCGACCCAAACAAACAAGTATTGATTTTAAACAGGTTTTACAGGGCGCTCAGGATTTAAAGATTAGCAAGCATGCTACAGAACGCTTGCAGGAAAGAAATATTCATATTAATGATCAGCAATGGGCAGCAATCGGTGAGAAGGTCACTGAAGCAAGAAAAAAAGGAATTACGGATTCTCTCGTTATCATGAATCACGCAGCACTACTTGTTAGTGCAAGTAATCATACCGTCGTGACAGCAATGGATCGAGCGGAAGCGAAGGATCGGATTTTTACGAATATTAATGGAACCATTTTAATGGAAGAATAGGCTGGACCCATTAGGGAGGCCAAAGCTGCTGACTGACAGATGCAGCACACATCAAAATAATAACCTAAAAGGGGAAATGAAACATGTTACGTTCAATGTATGCAGGAATTTCAGGAATGAAAGGTTTTCAAACGAAGCTAGATGTAATTGGAAATAATATTGCCAACGTCAATACAGTTGGGTTTAAGAAAGGTCGTGTTACGTTTCAGGATCTTATGAGTCAAACGATGGTAAGTGCTAATGCTCCTACGGATGTACGAGGTGGTACGAATCCTTCCCAAGTTGGACTAGGTTCGAAAATTGGTTCCATCGACAATATCCATACACAAGGATTTAGCCAAACAACAAACAGCCCATTGGATTTGCAGTTAGAAGGAGACGGCATGTTTATCCTTGATACACCAGAAGGCAGAGTATATACCCGTGCCGGGAACTTTTACTTAGATGGGGATGACAATCTGGTAAATGCTGATGGATATTTTGTATTAGATGTCAACGGAGATCGTATTAATTTAAGCGAAGCGAATAGCATTAGTATCGGTAAAGATGGTGTGATTACTGTTGTTGGAGATGATAACAATCCAAGCGAGCGAGCGCAAATCGGAATTGCTGTTTTTGCTAACCCAGGTGGATTAGAAAAAATTGGCGGTAATTTATATCGTGCTACAAGCAATGCTGGTACTGGAACAGATGGGGAGCCAACAATCATTGCGCCAGAAAGTGATGGTGCAGCAACAATCGTTAGCGGTGCATTAGAAATGTCGAATGTAGATTTATCAGAAGAATTTACCGAAATGATTACTGCTCAGCGTGGTTTCCAGGCAAATACGAGAATTATTACAACCTCTGATGAGATTTTGCAAGAACTCGTTAACCTAAAACGATAAAAGGAGGTGGGGGCGCTTCTAAGGGCGCCCCTCACATCAAACCATGATTGAATTAACTAGATTGAATGGCGATGTTTTTTTATTAAATGCTTTAATGATTAAAGAATTGCAGTCTCTTCCAGATACGACCATCACATTGATAGATGGTAAGAAGATTGTCGTTAGGGAACAGGTGGATGCTGTTTCGGAAATGATTACTTCCTATTATCAACAGATTGGTTTACAGCAATTAATCAGTAAGGCGGGTGAGTCAAATGAGTAAATTGGTTAAAACAATGCTAACTTCGATTATTAGTATTGTATTAATTGGGACACTTGCAGCTTTTATTGTTTTATATGTACTGGACAATGAAAAAACAACGGATGCACAGTCTATTGATGAAATGGTCGAGCTTTCCTATGAAACACCTGAAGTAACAACGGATTTGGAGGATGGAAGCTTCGTTCGGATACAATTCCAATTGATCCTGGATAGTAAGGATGCGAAAAAGGAAATTACCAAACGGGAATTCCAAGTGCGTAACCAAATTATTAAAGAACTAGCAACAATGAAAGAAGCAGATTTTAAATCAGGTCTAGGAAAATTAGAAGAACAGCTTCAGACCAAGCTGAATGAACTAATGACAGAAGGCGAAGTTACAGGTGTATATACCATTAGCAAAATCCTGCAATAACGATCCTGTCGGTGGGTGCATTCTACATATGCTTCAAAAGTTTGTCCAAGTTGGAGGTGACCGAATTGGTTGACGAAGTACTATCACAAAATGAAATCGACGCATTGTTATCAGCATTGACCTCGGGGGAAATGGATGCGGATGAGTTAAAGAAAGACGAACAAGAAAAGCGAGTCCGTGTGTATGACTTTAAACGTGCGTTACGATTTTCCAAAGATCAAATCCGTAGCATTGGCAGAATTCATGAGAACTATGCTCGGTTACTAACAACCTTTTTCTCAGCGCAATTACGTACATATGTGAGTATCAATGTTGCATCGGTAGACCAAATACCATATGAGGAATTTATTCGTTCCATACCTGAAATTACTGTACTGAACGTGTACCAACTTGCACCACTGGATGGGCGCATGATTATGGAAATCAATCCGAATATTGCCTATGGCCTGCTGGATCGGGTGCTTGGTGGTAGAGGGGATGGAATAAATAAGGTTGATAGTTTAACAGAAATTGAAACCATTTTAATGTCACAGCTGTTTGAAAAAGCTAGCGTTAACTTAAAGGAGGCATGGTCCTCTATTGTCTCTATAGATCCAGTACTGGAGGACTTTGAAGTGAATCCACAATTCCTTCAAATGATATCTCCTAATGAAACAGTTGTAGTCGTTTCGCTGAATACGATGATTGGTGAAACGAGCGGCATGATCAATATCTGTATTCCGCATATTGTGTTGGAGCCAATCATTCCAAAGCTATCTGCCCACTATTGGATGCAAACAGCCAAGAAAGAGCGGGATGAGGCAGTCTATGAGAAACTGTCAGCAAATATACAAGCTGCCAATGTTGAGGTCAAGGCATTACTTGGTGAAACAAATATTAGTGTACAGGATTTTATTCATATGCAATCCAATGACATTATTTCGCTGAATCAGCCAATTGAACAGCCGTTACAGCTGTTGATTAATGATGAAGCCAAATTCCATGTCCAAGCTGGAAAGCTAAAAAACAAAATTTCGGTACAGATATTGGAAGATATAGAGGAAGGGAATGAACAGAATGAATGATAGCATGCTTTCCCAAGATGAGATTGATGCGCTATTAAAAATAAGCGAAGCAGAAGATCAAGCGGATGAAATGAATGAATTAACCGATATCGAAATCGATACGCTTGGAGAAATAGGCAATATATCGATTGGCAGCTCTGCTACTACGCTATCCACTTTGCTGAATCAAAAGGTAGAAATAACGACACCGACCGTTTCAGTTGTCAGCAGAGAAGAGCTCATTGAATCTTTTAACTTTGATCGTGTGAATATCCAAGTGAATTATATTGAAGGATTTTCCGGACAAAATGTATTGGTGATTTTATCGAGGGACGCGTCCATCATCTCAGATATTATGCTTGGTGGAGATGGAACAAATCCTGATGAGGAGCTGACCGACATTCATTTGAGTGCTGTTCAAGAAGCGATGAATCAGATGATGGGTGCAGCAGCAACCAGTATGTCTACGATATTTAACAAGCGTGTGGACATTTCACCACCTGCGATTCAATTAACAAAGGAAAATGAACAAGCTGATAGTGAAGAAATTGGTACTGCGGAAACATTTGTGAAGGTATCCTTCCAGTTAAAGGTTGGAAATCTAATCGATTCCTGTTTCAAACAGCTGATGCCTATTGACTTTGCAAAAAGCTTGGTTGGCCAATTACTAGATGAGCCTCAGGAGGAAGATTCTTCAGCTCCATTTGAAAGTGAAGCTATGACAAAGGATGTTTTTTCCGAAGAACCTGTGAGTCAGCCAACAGCGATGCCGGTAGATCGAAAGGAGCGTGCACCACAATACATGGGGAATCCAGTTGATCACAACCAATCAAATGTACAGCAGGCAGTCTTTTCTAATTTTGAACAGGTGGAATTTAATCAATCGGAACGCAGAAATTTAGATATGCTATTGGATATTCCGTTAAAGGTAACGGTTGAATTAGGAAGGACCAAACGCAGTATTAAAGATATTTTGGAATTAACGTCTGGTTCTATTGTGGAGTTAGATAAGCTGGCCGGAGAACCGGTTGATATTCTTGTAAATGAGAAATTAATAGCTCGCGGAGAGGTTGTTGTAATTGAAGAAAACTTCGGTGTGCGGGTGACAGGTATTATTAGCCAATCAGATAGAATAAAAAATCTTAAATAATAAGGGGAATGAAAAATGGGACAACGGATTTTAATTGTTGATGATGCAGCATTTATGCGAATGATGATCAAAGATATTTTAGTAAAAAATGGTTTCGATGTAGTTGGTGAAGCACAGGATGGCCAGCAAGCGGTCGAAAAGTATAAAGAATTGGAACCTGATTTAGTAACAATGGATATTACCATGCCGGAGATGGATGGAATTACAGCTTTGAAACAGATTTTAAATATCCATTCAAGTGCGAAAGTAATTATGTGTTCTGCGATGGGCCAGCAAGCAATGGTCATCGATGCTATCCAAGCGGGTGCGAAGGATTTCATCGTAAAACCATTTCAGGCTGATCGTGTCATAGAAGCAATTCAGAAAGTGCTGAACTAAGAAAAGAGTGAATAACATGCTAAAAAAACTTAGCATCAGCTTTATGCTCGTATTGCTGTTATTCTACATTCCTTTTTCTTCGGTAAGTGCAAAGGATAAGTACTTGGACGAGTGTTTGGAAGAAGATGCAGATTGTATAGAAAATGAGCCAGCCCAGCAAGAGAATCAGTCAGAAACCATTGGCGAGGTAGCAGATTCTGAATCATTGACATTTAGTGTGGTAAAAATGTTTTTTGCATTATTACTCGTCCTTGCATTGATTTATATTTTATTAAAGCTGATGAACCGACGAAATAAAATGTTTCAGCAGGTAAAGATGCTGGAAAATTTAGGTGGAATCTCAGTTGGCCAGAATAAGTCAATACAGCTTGTACGGATTGGTTCGAGACTCTATATCATCGGTGTAGGGGATAATGTGGAAATGCTTCAAGAAATTACAGATGAATCCGTCATACAGGAAATGATGGAACAAGAAAAGGATGAAGCAACATCTCATTCCTTTTTAAAACCATTCCTTTCCCTCCCAGCTTCAAAGAAAGATGATCATTCCAAGGAAGGAAAACAGGATTTTACTGCTTTGTTTTCGAGGGAGCTAAACAAGCTGAAGCAAAATCGTAAGCAGTTAGAACAAAAGAAACAGGAGACGGATCGATATGAATGAATTTATGGATATGTTTTCGAGCAGTGATCCGTCCGCAGTTTCCACATCGGTAAAATTATTACTACTTTTAACTGTTTTATCGCTGGCACCGAGTATTTTAATATTAATGACAAGTTTTACGAGAATCATTATTGTTTTATCGTTTGTACGGACATCTTTAGCAACCCAACAGATGCCGCCAAACCAAGTATTAATTGGCTTAGCACTTTTTCTTACTTTTTTTATCATGGCGCCGACATTTGGGGATGTATATAACGATGCATTACAGCCATTATTCGCAGAAGAAATAACATTGGATGAAGCATATGACCGTGCAAGTGCACCAGTGAAAGGTTTTATGGCCAAACATACGAGACAAAAGGATTTGGCATTATTTATGAATTACACCAACGGCGATAAGCCAGAAACTTTAGAGGATATTCCATTGACGACACTTGTGCCTGCGTTTGCCATCAGTGAACTGAAAACAGCCTTCCAAATGGGGTTCATGATTTTTATTCCGTTCCTAGTGATAGATATGGCTGTGGCAAGTGTATTGATGTCGATGGGAATGATGATGCTGCCACCAGTGATGATTTCTTTACCATTTAAAATATTATTATTTGTTTTGGTCGATGGCTGGTATTTAATTACCCACTCCTTATTAAGTGGCTTTTAATCAATAAGAATGGAATATACAAGGGGTTAATGAATCATGAATAGTGAATTTGTACTGGCATTAGCTGAAAAGGGAATATATACGATCCTACTTGTTGCGGGACCGTTGCTTATATTGGCATTAGCAGTTGGATTACTGGTCAGTATATTTCAAGCAACAACACAAATTCAGGAGCAAACCCTAGCATTTATTCCTAAAATTGTTGCTGTTCTTGTTGGTTTAGTCTTTTTTGGTCCATGGATGTTATCAAAAATGGTTCAATTTACATTGGAATTATTCCAAAATTTAAATCAGTTTGTAGGTTAGCGTTATGCTAGAAATTATTCAGGTTCAAAGCATTCCAATCTTCATGCTGTTATTGGTAAGGGTGTTGGCTTTTTTCATAACAATGCCGTTATTTTCTTATCGGACGATTCCTTTGCCCTTTAAGATTGGAATAAGCTTTTTCATTGCATTACTTATGTACACCACAGTGGACACATCCGGATTTGTATTGGATGAAAATTATTTATTTCTGCTTGCCAAAGAGATCATTGTTGGATTACTTATCGGGTTAATAGCTTATCTTATCCTGGCAGCCGTCCAAATTGCAGGAGGGTTTATCGACTTCCAGATGGGGTTTGCGATTGCAAACGTTGTGGACCCACAAACAGGTGCACAAAGCCCATTAATTGGACAGTATTTTTATATCATTGCGCTATTATTTTTATTATCGGTTGATGGACATCATTTGTTAATAGATGGAATGTTTTATAGCTATCAGCTCATTCCAATTGATGCATTTGTACCGTTTCAGGATGGAAGACTTCCAGAATTTATCATGCGTATCTTTAATCAGTTATTTTTAATTGCTTTTCAGATGTCTATACCGATTGTTGGCTGTTTGTTTTTGGTGGATGTGGCTTTAGGAATCATTGCAAGGACAGTTCCGCAATTAAACGTATTTGTTGTTGGTTTACCATTGAAGATATTTGTCAGCTTTGCTGTATTGGTCGTCTTTTTGGGCTTGTATATGACACTTGCCAAAAATCTTTTTGCTGCCATGTTTGAGGCGATGCATGGCTTGATGAAGTTATTTGGAGGAATCTAGTATGCTACTCAGGCTTGATATACAATTTTTCGCCGGTGAGAAAACAGAAAAGGCAACCCCGAAAAAGCGAGAAGATGAACGTAAAAAAGGGAAGGTAGCCAAAAGTCAAGATGTCAATACAGCCATATTATTGCTAGCATGTTTTATGGTGCTGATGGTATTTGCTCCATTTATGAAGGATGGCATGGTTTCACTTTACTATCACACCTTTACCGAAAGAATCAATTGGGAAGTTACGGAGCATTCCGTCCACCAGATCTTTTCTGGGGCAGCAATGGATGCAGCAAAAATAATTGCACCCATTGCATTAATTGCCATAGTCGCAGGGTTGGCTTCGAATTTAATGCAGATTGGCTTCCTATTTACGTCTGAACCATTGAAATTTGATTTGAAGAAAATTGACCCGATCCAAGGAGCAAAACGGATATTTTCCATTCGTGCCTTGGTTGAATTACTTAAGTCATTATTGAAAATTGTCTGCATTGGAGTCGTTACCTTTGCTGTGATTTGGATATACAAGGATGACATGATGATGATGGCTTTCAAAAGTGTAGACAGTTCCCTCGCATTTTTTGGAAAAACGATGTTAATCATGGGAATTGCTGCCACGATTGCCTTGTTGTTTCTGGCGGTGTTTGATTATGCTTATCAACGTTTTGATTATGAGAAAAACATGCGTATGTCAAAACAGGATATCCGAGATGAGCATAAGAACATTGAGGGAGACCCGCTAATTAAGTCTAAAATTAAAGAAAAACAAAGACAAATGGCGATGCGGCGTATGATGAGTGAGGTGCCAACCGCTGATGTCATCATAACGAATCCGACCCATTATGCCATTGCAGTTAAATATGATGAGGCAATTTCCAGTGCACCATATGTTGTTGCAAAGGGTGTAGATTTAACAGCGCAAAAAATCAAAGAAGTCGCAAAAGCTCATCAAATCATGACTGTTGAAAATAGACCGCTTGCCCGTTCCCTATATGCCCAGGTGGAAATTGGGGAGGCGATACCAGAGCAATTTTATCAAGCGATTGCAGAAATACTGGCTTATGTTTATCGGTTGGAGAGAAAAGTTTAAGCAATAAGGGAGAGACAGTTCCATGAAAGCCCGAGATTTATCCGTCCTAATTGGTGTTATTCTAATTATTATCATGCTAGTGATTCCATTGCCAGGTTGGTTGTTAAGTGTGCTGATCCTATGCAATATTTCATTGGCATTGATTGTTATATTGGTGTCTATGAATACACAGGAAGCATTGCAATTTTCCATTTTTCCTTCGCTTTTGCTATTGCTTACCTTATTTCGACTTGGCCTAAATGTTTCTACCACCCGTTCTATTTTATCTGAAGCTAATGCAGGTGGAGTAGTAGATACATTTGGTAGCTTTGTTATCGGAAATAATCCATTGGTTGGTTTTGTTGTATTTATCATTTTAGTAATTATTCAATTTCTAGTTATAACAAAGGGAGCCGAGCGAGTTTCAGAGGTAGCTGCTAGATTTACACTTGATGCTATGCCTGGTAAACAGATGAGTATTGATGCTGATTTGAACGCAGGTTTAATTTCCGAGCAGCAAGCAAAGGAAAGACGTGAAAAAGTAGAGAATGAAGCTGATTTTCATGGGGCGATGGATGGTGCAAGTAAATTCGTAAAAGGGGATGCCATTGCAGGGATTATCATTGTACTGATTAACATTGTCTTCGGTCTGATTATTGGTATGGTTCAAATGGATATGTCTTTTTCCGAAGCTGTTAATACCTTTATGCGACTAACGGTTGGGGATGGATTAGTGAGTCAAATACCTGCACTGCTTATTTCAACAGCAACAGGTATCGTTGTCACACGTGTATCGACAAGTAGTAGCAATCTTGGTACGGCTGTTACGGAACAATTATTGCAATATCCTAAACTATTGTTTATTGCTGCTGGAACAATCTTTTTCTTAGGGTTAACACCGATTAATTTCTTTTTAACGACTTTTATTGCTGGTTTTCTTGCAGTAAGTGGCTATTTATTATTAAAGCAAGCCGAAAAACCAGAGATACCAGAAGAAGAGGAGCTGGAAGAGGCAGAAGGCGAGGCAATGAAAACCTCGGAAAATGTTGTTGGTTTATTAAATATGGATCCAATTGAATTTGAATTTGGTTATGCATTAATTCCACTTGTAGATGCAAAGCAGGGTGGAGATTTATTGGATAGAGTGGTTATGATTCGTCGCCAGCTAGCATTAGAACTGGGAATGGTTATTCCAGTTGTTCGAATCCGGGATAATATCCAGTTAAATCCGAATGAATACCGTTTGAAGATCAAAGGAAATGAAGTAGCACGCGGCGAGTTATTATTAGATCATTATTTAGCGATGACACCAGATTTTAGTGACGATATTGAAGGAATCGAAACGAAAGAACCTGCATTTGGTTTGCCTGCTAAATGGATTAGTGAACAGTTGAAGGACGAAGCAGAGCTTTCCGGCTATACGGTTGTGGATCCATCGTCTGTTGTATCCACACATATGACAGAAATCATTAAAAAATATGCGCACACCTTATTAGGTCGACAGGAAACAAAGCAATTAATTGATCATCTGCAAGAAAATAATCCAATTTTAGTAGAAGAGGTTACACCAGAACCGCTCGCAATCGGTGATATTCAAAAGGTATTGGGCAAGCTGTTGCAGGAAAATGTATCTATCCGTAACTTACCAGTTATTTTTGAAACGTTAGCTGATTATTCCAAGCTAACGAATGATCCTGAATTGCTTGGCGAATATGCTAGACAATCCTTATCACCACAAATAACGAAGCAGTATGTACAGGATGATATGTCATTAAAGGTGCTGACCGTCTCAGGTAAAGTAGAAAAGTTGTTTGCAGAGGCCATTCAGCAAACAGAGCATGGCAGTTACTTGGCGTTACAGCCTGAAACACAGCAGGTCATTGTTAAAACGATCCATGAGGAAGTAGAAAAGCTGGAAATTCAGGAGGAGATACCGATTATTTTATGCTCCCCAGCAATTCGGATGTATGTGCGCCAATTAGTAGATCGCTTCCTACCACAGGTTGTTGTGCTTTCTTATAACGAATTGGAGCCTACCGTACAAATTCAGAGTGTTGGGGTGGTGAATGTAGCATGAAGGTAAAAAAGTTTATTGCGCAATCCATGCCGGAAGCGATGCAATCCATTCGAAAAGAAATGGGACCAGATGCAGTCATCCTGCAATCAAAGGAGATTCTTGACGGTGGCTTTCTTGGATTTTTTAAACAACGAAAAATAGAAGTTATCGCGGGGTTGGACCCAAATCCAATCAGAAGGAATGAACGGACTCCGAAGCAAATGAAGCAACCGTTGAAAGTTGACAAGATAACCAAACAAAAGACTGTCTCCAACATGAATCAGTTGGAGGAATCACCAACAAGTCAGGAAGTTCTAAAAGAAATACGGGAAATGAAGCAATATATGCAGGTAGTTGGTTTACAGGGAAAATCCTTGTTTATGGACCATTTTCAAACGATTTATAAACATTTACTAAACCAAGAGGTAGAGGCGGAGCAAGCGTTTCGGCTCGTTGCAGCTGCTGTAGAGAAAGCAGATGGAAAGGCTGAAAGCTTAACCTTTGATCAGACGGTAACTGCTGTTAAAACAGAGATACTGCATCAGCTATCAGACATTCCGTTTCAAGGGTTATCGTATACGAAAAAGATTGTCCGCTTTGTTGGCCCCACAGGTGTAGGGAAAACAACGACAATTGCCAAAATAGCCGCGAAAGCCCAGCTGACTGACGGGAAAAAAGTAGCACTCATTACGATGGACACGTATCGAATTGCAGCAGTAGAACAACTAAAAACCTATGCCAAAATATTAAATATACCTTTGGAGGTTGTCTACGCGAGTACCGATTTTAACAAAGCATTGGAAAAGTTTTCTGCCTATGACTTCATACTAGTAGACACAGCGGGAAGAAATTTTCGTGATGCACAATATATGGATGAAGTAAAAGAATTAACAGAGTTGCCATTTGAGATGGAGACCTATTTAGTATTATCCCTATCGGCAAAACAACAAGACTTACAAGCGATTAATCGCCAGTTTGAAGATGTTCCTATATATGGCTTTATTTTTACAAAACTAGATGAAACAAGGCAGTTTGGAAGTATGCTATCACTTGCTTTCGATAGACAAATTGGCATTTCATATGTTACAGCTGGTCAGGACGTACCGGAGGATATAGATGTTTTTTCAGCGGAGCAGTTATGCGGTTTGTTACTGGAGGACGTAGCCGATGAATGATCAAGCGGAAAACCTTCGGAAAAAAATGAAACAAAATGCGCAGATCAAACAGGCTAAAACTGTCGCGTTTGTTAGTGGAAAAGGCGGTGTAGGCAAGTCCAATATCGCAATTAATTTTTCTTTGGAATTAGCAGCAAAAGGTAACAAAGTATTACTACTGGATTTAGATATAGGGATGGGAAATGTGGAAATATTATTGGGACAACAGGCTAAGAAAACTGTTGTTGATATGCTCGAAGACAAGCTAGAGCTGCATGACATTGTAGAACATGGTCCAAATGGATTGGCATTCATAGCAGGGGGATCCGCTTTATCTGATTTTTTTCGTATGGATCAAAGATATATGGATCATTTTTCCAGTCAGCTTCAACAGGCGATTCAATGTTTTGACCATATTGTGTTGGATATGGGGGCTGGAGCAACTGCTGATAGTATGTATTTTATCCTTGCTGCAGATGCTTGTATTGTCATAACCACCCCTGAACCAACTGCAATCACAGATGCGTATGGGATGATTAAACATATCATTCATCACAATGGATCGATGCCAATTCAAGTTGTTATGAACCGTTCTACTTCTCCTAAAGGAGGACATGCTGCTTTAGAAAGATTTCGTTTGGTCGTTCAGCAATTTCTAAATATAGATGTGAAACCGCTTGGCATTATTCCGAATGATGAAGCGGTCACTCAGGCGGTCATTCGACAGCAGCCAGTTGTCTGCTCCAAACGAAAGTCACCTTTTTCCAAGGCAATTAAACAGACTGTAGAAAAGTATGGATTTGAATCACAACCTGTTGCGGAAAAAGATGCCGATTCGTTCATTCAAAAAATGAAATATTTTTTCTTGAAGGAGAGGTAGTCTAGTTGCAGCAGATACGTGTATTAATTGTTGATGATTCCGCATTTATGCGTAAAATGATTTCGGAAATCTTATCTTCTGATCAGCGAATTGAAGTGATAGGCACCGCACGAAATGGTGAAGAAGGGCTTGTGAAAATAAAAGAGCTTCAACCAGATGTAGTTACACTGGATGTGGAAATGCCAATTATGGACGGGATGACCGTACTTGCAAAAATCATGGAGGAGCAACCTCTTCCTGTTGTCATGCTCGCAAGTGAAACCAGTGGTGTTGCTGAAAAGACTGTCCAGGCCATTTCCAATGGAGCTGTTGATTTTATTGCAAAACCATCTGGTGCCATATCATTGGATATTCACAAAATAAAGGAAAAAATTATTACCAAGGTGGTTGCTGCTTCTCAAGTCAATTTCGCCACTGCTACCATATCGAAGCCAGTTGTAGATGGACAACATTTAACTAAAAACCATCGACATGCCCATACGCTCATAGCGATTGGTACATCAACTGGTGGACCCAGAGCGCTTCAGCAGGTGCTTTGCGATTTGCCGGGAATAGGGATGCCACCAATTGTTATCGTTCAGCATATGCCTCCAGGGTTTACGCTTTCACTGGCAAAACGATTGAATGGTTTGGCTAATATCCATGTGAAAGAGGCAGAACATGGTGAAAAGCTGAAGAGAAATACGGCCTATATTGCGCCCGGTGATTTTCACATGACGATTCGCCAATTGGGTACATCTATGTTCATTGAATTAACGAAGGATGCACCATTGAAGGGGCATCGGCCATCTGTAGATTACCTATTTCAATCGATTGCTGAATTAAAACAAATAAATAAAATAGCAGTTGTGCTGACCGGTATGGGAAATGATGGTGCGGCAGGTATCACACAGATGAAACGGATGGACAGGGAAACAATCGTTATAGCAGAGTCCAAAGAATCTGCAGTGATATATGGCATGCCGAAAGCGGCAGCACAAACGAATCTTGTAAATGAAATGGTTCTTTTACAGCAAATCGGTAAAACGATGGTTGATATGATTAATCACCCTACTGGTAGATAATTATTAATGATTGAGGAGGATGGACCATGTTAAAAGCAGCAGAAGTTAATCAAAAAGTGATTGTTTTTCAATTGATGAATGAAGCCTATGCAATTTCTGTATACCATATTGGTTCAATTGAACAGATGTTACCAATTACAAGGGTTCCGCAGACCGCCCGTTTTGTGAAAGGTGTCATCAATTTACGAGGTGTTGTTACACCAATTATTGATTTACGTATCCAGTTTGGGATGCCGGAAAAAGCATATGATACACAGACAAGGATTATAATCGTTACCGTTGATGATATAAATGTAGGGTTAATCGTAGATGAAGCTAAGGATGTTCTTGATATACCTAAAGCAAATATAGAGCCACCACCAGAGGTAATTGATATGGAAACTTCCGCATATATAGCTGGAGTTGCCAAAATGAATAATCAGTTAATTAATATATTGGATTTAACACATATTTTATCAGTAGCTGATTTGGAAGAATGGCGCCAAAAGGAACAAATCAATGGAACCAAATAAGCTATCGGAATGGCAAAAAGAGATTCTCCAAGAGGTTGGAAATATTGGTGCTGGAAATGCAGCAACATCTTTGTCCGTATTATTAAATGAAAGAATAGATATGCAAATTCCTTCCGTTCAAGTAGTCCCATTTGAAGATGTGGTCGACTTGGTTGGTGGTCCTGAGCAACCAATGGTAGCCATTTTATTTCAAATTCAAGGTGACACAGCTGGTATGGTTTACTTTCTATTGACAAGAGAGGAAGCAAATTATTTAATCCATAAGTTATTTCCGGACGCTGAAGGAGAAGTTGATTTTCAGACAGTGCCAAATGACATGCTGTTATCCGTATTACAGGAAGCTGGGAATATCATCGTTGGTTCCTATTTAACAGCACTTTCCGATTTTATAAATATCCATATCCATCCATCTGTCCCACAAGTGTTGATGGATATGGCAGGTGCAATCTTATCCATTGGTTTAATGGAATTATCACCTTACACTGATGATGCCATCATCATAGATACAAAAATGAATGATGTGGGAGAAGCCAATAAAATGAGTGGCCAAATTTTGTTATTACCAACTCCGGATTCATTTAAGAAAATATTTCAAGCATTGGGAGTATCTGATCATGACTAAGCTGCAAACCATTGTAAAGGTTGGAATTTCCGATATGAATATCGTGCAAACGCCAGATGTGATAAGAACATCTGGGCTTGGATCCTGTGTCGGTGTTGTCATCTATGATGCAAGAAACGGTATTGGTGGATTGGCACATATTATGCTTCCGGATTCCAGTTTGGCTAAGCAAAAAAACATTCATGTAGCAAAATATGCAGATACTGCCGTAGCTGCCCTAGTAGAAAAATTAATCCTTGCTGGAGCTAGAAAGTACAAGCTTCAAGCTAAGCTGGCAGGCGGAGCACAAATGTTTCAGTTGTCGTCTGGTTCTGACATCATGCGAATCGGCCCGAGAAATGTTGATGCAGTAACAGAAAAGCTACACGAATTGCGAATACCGATTATTGCTTCAGATGTTGGTGGAAATTGTGGAAGAACGATTGAATTTGATCCAGAAACCGGAAAACTATTAATCCGAACCGTTAATCAAGGTGAAAGCTACATTTAATGGAATGTCTGATGGGGAATAAATGAGGAATAGATGGGAGGAACTACGTTATGAGTGCGGAGTATTCTTTATTAGAAGAAGAACGATTATGGAATAATTGGATAACGACAAAGAACAATCATGCTGCAAACGAGCTCATTCAGCATTATATGTATTTAGTTAATTTCCATGTTGATCGTACTGCGAGCCATCTGCCACGTAATGTTTCAAGGGATGATTTGGTAAGTTTTGGGCTGATGGGATTGTTTGATGCACTAAAAAAGTTTGAACCAGCTCGAGATTTAAAGTTTGACACTTATGCATCCTTTCGAATCCGTGGGGCAATCATTGATGGATTACGCAAGGAAGATCGATTATCAAGAACAGCACGTGAAAAGGTGAAAAAAATAGAAGCCATTACCCAAATACTGGAACAAAGGCTTCATCGATCACCAAATATGGAGGAAATTGCAAATGAAATCGGGATGACCATACCTGAAGTGGAAACGGTCATGCGCGATACATTGTATGCGAGTGTCGTGTCAATTGAAAACAAAACAATGGTAGAAGCTGATCAGGAGATGGAAGGAATTGGCTATGTTATCCCTGATGATACAGCAATTTTGCCAGCAGAACATTTGCTCCAGGAAGAAACAAATGAAAATCTTATCCAAGCTATTAAACAATTGAATCGAAATGAGCAGCTGGTTGTTAGTTTACTTTATCATGAAGAGTTAACTTTAACGGAAATTGGAAAAGTCATGGATCTTACAACATCACGAATTTCCCAAATTCATAAGACTGCCATTAGCAAGTTGAGAAAAACCTTAAAGAGCTATATGTAGTTCTATAACAAAGGGGGAATCGATTTGTCGTCTATTCATACGTATTTGATTATCCGCTCCTCGGCAGATGGGATGCGAGCTGAGATTGATTGTACGGATGCTTACAGCAGTGCAGATTGGACATGTAGTGAAGCGATGATTCATGAATTATTGAAGAAACATAAGATTGTAGATGGCATTCAGCAGGATGCAATTGAAACAATTGTTGCAAAGCCATCTTCTGACGTTTTTCCAGTTGAAATTGCGATTGGTAAACACCCCATTGCAGGCAAGGATGGCCAGGTGGACTTTGCATTGGACTTATCAACAGAGAAACATATTTCGAAGGATGATGTGATTAGCTTTCGTGATATGATGCAAATCCCAACCGTCAAACAAGGCCAAAAATTAGCTAGATTAATTCCTCCTGAAGCAGGGGAGCCAGGTCATGATGTTTTCGGGAAACAAGTGGCAGCCAAGCCCGGAAAACAAGCTGTTTTAAAAGCAGGGAAAAATGTTGTCTATCGTGAAGAGGATGCGAGCTTTTATGCAACTGCAGATGGTCAAATTAGTTTGAATAGTCCTTATTTACATGTTTATGCCGTATATGAAGTGAATGAATCGCTCTCCATGAAGGTAGGTAATATTGACTTTATTGGTTCCGTTGTCATCCGTGGTGATGTTCCATCTGGTTATACGGTAAAAGCCGCAGGAGATGTGAAGATTTTTGGCATGGTTGAGGCTGCGTCGATTATCGCTGGTGGCTCCATTTATATTTCTGAAGGCATGTCAGGTGTTAAAAAAGGGGAACTCAAGGCAACAGAAGACATACATATTAGTTATATGAATCAAGGTAAGGCATATGCGAGGGGAAATATAATTGTATCACAGTCTATTATTCATAGTGAATGTACGGCACGTGGAATGATTAAATGCCAGCAAGGTAATATTATTGGTGGTGTTATTTCAGCTGGACAGCTCGTAGATGCAAAGGATATTGGAAACCGTCTTAGCACTAAAACGGAAGTATGTATTGGACGCGATTATGCTACACTGGAACATGAGAGGACATTGCGTGCAAAAGAAAAAGAATTAAAGGAAACGCTATCGAAATTGGATTACATTGGTCAAAAACTTGCCCAAACGAATCCAGAAGATATGGATGCTAAGATGAGAATTACGATGCTACGACAAAAAAATTCGTATCAAAAAACAAAAGCTAAGCTACACGATGTGGAGGAACAGCTTCTACGTATCAATGCATTTTTGGGCAGTGAACGCGAAGCAAGTATCGTGGTACGCAATCAATTGTATCCGAATGTTATTATAGCATTTGGAAAATACAAGAGAATCATCAAGACAAACCATCAGGCAGTTCGAATTTGTTTAGCGGATCAGGAGATTTCTGTACAGGCTAGAGGCTAAATGATGTCCATGCATTTAATCAGGAAGGGAAGTCGTTTCAATGAGCTGGAAATCAGTTGAAATGCAAGTTGCTTTGCCTCGGGCACAGGATGCGGGGAAGCTTCAAGAACAACAAATGAAACAAAACCAGCAATTTCAAGAATCACTTGCCCAAACCCAATTAAAAGAGGAAGAATTAAAAAGGAAACAGGTTGTTACATTTGAAGATGTGGAACAAGCAGCACTTGGAAAAAATAAAGAAGACCCATCACAACAACAATCCCAGCATCAGCATAATAAAGAAAATCAGCCTTCAGACAAAAATGAACAACGAGCATCACATCCTTATCTTGGTAAACGTATAGATCTAAATGGTTAGAAAGAAGGCATGAACATGATATCATTTTTATTTTTAATTAGTTTTCTTTTGCATATAGTGACGTTCGCAATTATTTATCAATTGGTTATGAAAGTTCGAGTGCGAGAGCAGGAACAGTCGCAAAATGAAGTGTTACATTCTATTCTTGAAGAAACATTGGCAGAAATTAGAGCAGAAAATAAACGAATGGAACGACAATTTGACGAGACAGCAACGAGCGCACAGCCATCTGAAGCATTAACCACACACAATGAGAAAGAAGAGATTCCCCGCGGTACCGCTTTGAATGAGGAAATGGAGGATTTTCAACTTCCTCTATTATCAACCGAGGTGAATGATACGATGGAAGCCTCCGTAGAATCAAAGGTGCTTCAATTACATCAAGACGGAATAACAGAGACAGAGATCGCAAAAAAACTTGGTATCGGTAAAACGGAGGTTGAATTAATCGTAAAACTACATGAAAAAAAAGGATAAGAAATGCTTGATTGGCAGAGCGGTATATGGTATATTAATTTTTGGTGTAAATAGTATGTCATGGACAACTATAAAAAAACACACGTTTGCTGATTTGTTTGACTGGTGTCAGTCCCGAGGGCTGGTGTTCAAACAGAGATGATGCAATCGGAGGAAAAAACCAATTAGGAGGAATAGACATGTCAGTAATTTCAATGAAACAATTGCTGGAAGCTGGTGTCCACTTTGGTCATCAGACACGCCGTTGGAATCCGAAAATGAAAAAATACATTTTCACGGAAAGAAATGGCATCTACATCATCGACTTGCAGAAAACTGTTAAAAAGGTTGATGAAGCTTATAATTATGTGAAGGAAATCGCAGCAAATGGTGGAACCATTCTATTTGTTGGTACAAAGAAACAAGCACAGGATTCTGTTCGCGATGAAGCAACACGTTCTGGAATGTTTTATGTTAACCAACGCTGGCTTGGTGGTACACTAACAAACTTCCAAACCATCCGTAAACGTATCAATCGTTTGAAGGATATCGAGCGTATGGAAGAGGACGGTACATTTGAAGTACTTCCGAAAAAAGAAGTTGTAGAGCTTATGAAGGAAAAAGACCGTCTTGTAAAATTCTTGGGCGGAATTAAAGAAATGAAAAAACTTCCAGATGCTCTATTTGTAATCGACCCTCGTAAAGAGCGTATTGCGATTGCAGAAGCTCATAAATTGAACATTCCGATTATCGGAATCGTTGATACGAACTGTGATCCAGATGAGATTGATTATGTAATCCCTGCAAATGACGATGCGATTCGCGCCGTTAAATTGCTAACATCCAAGATGGCTGATGCAATTTTGGAAGTGAAACAGGGTGAAGAATTAGAAGAAGTGGAAGCTGAAGCTACAGAAGAAGCAGCAGAAACGGAAGAAGCATAATTTCTAAAAAAAGGTCAGGTGATAAGAGGATAAGCCTTTTATCACCTTTTTTAAGAGGATTCAATAGGTGACGAAATCGAATTAAGGAGGAAATGAACATGGCAATTACTGCAAAAATGGTTAAAGAACTTCGTGAAAAAACTGGTGCTGGTATGATGGATTGTAAAAAAGCACTCACTGAAACGAACGGTGACATGGAGAAAGCAATTAACTTTCTACGTGAAAAAGGAATGGCTTCTGCTGCTAAAAAAGCAGGCCGTATTGCTGCTGAAGGCTCAACTTATATTGAAGTAGATAACAATACTGCCGTTTTAATCGAAGTAAACTGTGAAACAGACTTCGTTACAAAAAATGAGCAATTCCAAGAATTACTATCTGACATTGCGAAGCACATCGCTAGCCAAAAGCCTGCTGATGTAGAGGAAGCTTTACAACAAAAACTGCATGGTGAAGGTGAAACTGTAGATGCATTGATCAATACTGCCGTTTCTAAAATCGGTGAAAAGATTTCTTTACGCCGCTTTACATTATTAACGAAAACAGATCAGGATGCTTTCGGTTCTTACCTCCACATGGGTGGACGAATCGGTGTATTGACATTACTAGAAGGTACAACTGATGAAGCAGTTGCACGTGACGTTGCTATGCATATTGCTGCAGTTAATCCTCGTTACATCTCCCGTGATGATGTAGCAGAGGACGAAGTAAGCCGCGAGCGCGAAGTATTGAAAACACAAGCGTTGAACGAAGGTAAGCCAGAAAAAATTGTAGAAAAAATGGTAGAAGGTCGTCTTGGTAAATTCTTTGAAGAAATTTGCTTGCTTGAGCAAAACTTCGTAAAGAATCCGGATGAAAAAGTGAAAACTTTCGTAGCAAATAATAATGCAACTGTAAAAGCATTTGCCCGTTATGAGGTTGGCGAAGGCATGGAAAAACGTGAAGAAAACTTTGCTGACGAAGTAATGAGCCAAATTAAAAAATAATGCATGGGAATCCAAAGCATCTGCTGCATGCAGATGCTTTGGGTCGAAATAGGGAACATATGATGTTCCCTATTTCACCATAAAGAGACAGACAGCATGTATCAAACATCTAAATATACATTCCATGGAGGTTATTATGTCAGGAGCTCGTTATAATAGAATCGTTCTGAAACTTAGTGGAGAAGCATTAAGCGGCAGTCAAGGCTATGGGATTGAGCCAAAGGTTATTCAATCCATTGCAACCCAGGTGAAGGAAGTAGCTGAACTTGGTGTAGAGGTTGCTGTAGTTGTAGGTGGCGGTAACATATGGCGCGGTAAAGTAGGCAGCGAAATGGGCATGGATCGTGCATCCGCCGACTATATGGGAATGCTCGCTACAGTTATGAATTCGCTGGCATTACAGGATAGCCTGGAAGCGATTGGAATTCCTACTCGGGTACAAACCTCAATTGAAATGAGACAGGTTGCAGAACCATACATAAGAAGGAAAGCAATCCGTCATCTGGAGAAAAAACGTGTTGTGATTTTTGCAGCAGGTACGGGTAATCCGTATTTTTCCACAGATACAACGGCTGCTCTGCGCGCGGCGGAGATAGAAGCTGAAGTTATCTTAATGGCAAAAAATAATGTGGATGGCGTCTATACAGATGATCCTAAAACCAATAAAGATGCGCGTAAATATGATGAGCTTTCGTATATGGACATGCTTAATGAAGGACTTGGTGTAATGGACTCAACAGCCTCCACACTATGCATGGATAATGATATTCCATTAATTGTATTTTCAATAGTAGAAGAAGGTAATATTAAAAGGGTTGTTCAAGGTGAAACCATCGGAACAACGATAAGGGGGAAATAACATTGACAGACTCAATTATGAAACAGATGCGCGATAAAATGGATCAGGCTACCCAAGCATTTGCAAAAAACTTGGCAACCGTTAGAGCAGGTCGTGCCAATCCAAGCCTTTTGGATAATGTATTTGTTGATTATTATGGGGCAACTACACCATTAAACCAGTTGTCCACTATTTCCGCACCAGAACCAAGACTATTGATGATTACACCATATGATAAATCAGCAGTAAATGATATTGAAAAAGCGATTCAAAAAGCGGACCTTGGATTATCCCCATCTAATGATGGAAATGTGATTCGTATTAGTATCCCTGCCTTAACAGAAGAACGTCGTAAAGATCTCGTTAAAATTGTCGGGAAATATGCAGAGGAGTCACGTGTCCAAGTAAGAAATATTCGTCGTGACGCTAACGATCAATTACGTAAGGCAGAGAAAAATGCGGAATTGACCGAAGATGAACTACGTCATGCACAGGACAGCGTACAGAAGGAAACAGATAAGTTCATCGATACCATTGATGAAATGGTTAAAACAAAAGAAAATGAAATTATGGAAGTATAATCATCCATAAGTAAAAGAGTTATGAGCCCTCTTGTAATAGAGGGCTTTTCTTGAGTTTAATAGATGTTCAAATTTGGATTTAAATCAGTCCTGGAAATACAAAAAGAAAATGTTTTTATCCTATGATTTGAATGTACTGTAATTTTTTTCATGCACTAATTTTTCCTTAAGTTCACCGATTAAGAAAAAGAATAACTAACTATCGATACCATCACATATAATAATAGTGAAAAAGCCTGCTAATCATAATGGCATACAAACATTCATGTCCTCTCAAACAACCTTACATAAAAAAAATTTCCCAACCTGTGTAAAAATCGTTATAATAAGTATGGTAAAATGATATAATGAGGTTTCGCTTGCCTACATTTAGAGGTTAGGTATAAGCACTATACTTTTGAGTTATTGCTTGCATGAATAGGGGTATGGTCTAAACCGCATTACAAAGAGGTGGCTTCGTACACCTGTTGAAGAAAATTTTGCAGGCATGATATGCTCTCATGCTTAATGGATTATGTGATTCATGACCTGTTAAGCAGGATCTGGAGGACAAACGATGTCAATGAAACTTCCTTTTTTTAAAAACAAACAAATAAAAGTGTTAAAAAATACGGAATTAAGTAAAGTTCCACATCATCTGGCAATTATTATGGATGGTAATGGCAGATGGGCTAAAAAGCGAGGATTACCTCGGATTGCAGGACATAAAGCTGCAATGGACGTTGTACAGAATACGGTACGAACAGCAATCAAGTATGATATAAAAATTTTAACGCTCTTTACATTTTCGACTGAAAATTGGAAGCGTCCAAGACCTGAGGTAGATTTTTTAATGAAGCTGCCAAAGGAATTTTTGCATGTATATCTCCCTGAACTCATTGAAAATAATGTGCGTATTGAGACAATTGGTGATTTTGAAGGATTACCGGAAGGAACCAAAAAAGTAATTAATCATGCAAAAGAAAAGACCCGAAACAATGACGGGTTGTTATTAAACTTTGCCATTAATTATGGTGGCAGATTTGAAATTATGAAGGCAGTGAAACAACTGGCTGCTGATATAGAAAATAAGGAACTACAGGCAGATGCTGTCGATGAATCTGTATTTTCCCGTTATTTATTTACAAACGGGTTACCAGATCCTGATTTACTTATCCGTACGAGTGGGGAACAACGATTAAGTAATTTTCTGTTATGGCAATTGGCTTATTCAGAATTTTGGTTTACAGATACATTATGGCCTGATTTCAATGAAACGATTTTCTATCAGGCGCTTGTAGAATATGATCAGCGCATACGGCGTTACGGAGGTTTATAGGGTGGTGAATGGTTTATGAAGGAACGCATTATTACAGCCATTATTGCCATAATTATCTTTGTACCTTTTGTCATTTATGGAAGATGGCCATTTACAATTTTTATATATTTACTGGCAACCATTGGTCTTTTAGAATTATTACGAATGCGAAAAATACAATTGCTATCCTTTGCATCGTTATTTGCAATAATTTTGCTATGGGTGATTCTGTTACCAAGTACAATTGAATTGACAGATTACTCACGATTTGCTAAATCCGATTTCATCATGATTTTCGTAGTCTTACTTTTAAGCTATTCTGTATTAGTGAAGAATAAATTTACCTTTGATGACACAGGATTTGTGTTATTGTCGATTATTTACGTAGGGATGGGATTCTTCTACTTTTCAGAAACACGGGCTGCAGGCCTTGCTAATATTTTTTATGTCCTTTTTGTTGTGTGGGCAACTGATACTGGTGCTTACTTTTTTGGACGAGCTTATGGTAAACATAAACTTTGGCCGGAAATAAGTCCGAAAAAAACAATTGAGGGTGCATTAGGCGGCGTATTGCTTGCAGTAGTTGTTGGTATCATTTTTCATCTGGTTCACCCATTTGATTACTCGATTTGGATTATTATTGGGGTGACTATCCTTGTTTCCGTGTTTGGGCAGCTTGGTGATTTAGTTGAATCGGCATTTAAACGACATTATCAAGTGAAGGATTCAGGTAAATTACTTCCTGGTCATGGCGGAATTCTAGACCGTTTTGATAGTCTGTTATTTGTATTTCCAATGCTATATTTTATACATTTTTTCTAATGAACCGTATTTCCAAAATAGTACTGGCATAGGATAGTAAATGTCACTTGTACAATCAGAGGAAAAAGAGGTAAACTAGGAATGAATGATGCGTGACTCGGCTCCGCTTTGCGCATGGAAAAAGGATGGTGTATCTTTTTGAATACAATCATTGCATTTATATTTATGTTTGGCTTGCTCGTATTTATCCATGAGCTAGGTCATTTGATTTTTGCTAAACGCGCAGGCATGCTTGCACGTGAATTTGCGATTGGCTTTGGGCCAAAAATATTTTCCTTTACCAAAAATGAAACATTATATACGATTCGACTACTTCCGGTAGGAGGCTATGTTCGTGTTGCCGGGGAGGATCCGGAAATCATTGAATTAAAACCGGGACACCATATCGGTTTGACGTTCAATGATCAAGGTAAGGTCAATCAAATTATCGTAAACAATAAATCAAAGCATCCTGAAGCTAGGGTAATTGAAGTAGAGCATGTTGATTTGGATCATCAACTGGTTATCGAAGGCTATGAGGTTGATGAAACAGATGAAAAGCTGCACTTTGATGTGGATGAGAAAGCTTTCTTTATCATGGATGAAAAAGAAACACAGATTGCCCCTTTTGATCGTCAGTTTGCTTCCAAAAGTGTTGGGCAACGTGCGATGCAATTATTTGCTGGTCCAATGATGAACTTTTTATTGGCGATGGTGCTGTTCTTTATTTTGGGTGTCATACAAGGCGTACCAGCTGAAAAAGCATTGATTGACCAAGTACAGCCAGACAGTCCTGCTGCCACATCAGGTTTTAAAGATGGCGATGAAATTGTGGCAATCGATGGAACACCAATTTCCACCTGGGAGGAATTTACTGGTATTGTCATAAAAAGCCCGGATAAGGAATTGAACATGTCCGTTTCGAGAGGTAAAGAGGTCATCGATTTAACGGTGGTGCCACGAAGTGTGGAATCTCAGCAAGGGGATAAAATTGGTCAAATTGGTGTGCAACGAGCTTTTGAAAAATCAGCGATGGGCACTTTGAAATATGGTTTTGTTCAAACGTATGAAACGACTTCTCTAATATTGACCAATCTATTTATGCTTGTAACAGGGCAATATTCAATTGATATGCTTTCTGGTCCTGTTGGTATTTATGATATAACAGATCAGGTAGTGCAAACGGGCTTTCATAACTTTTTAATGTGGACAGCTATCTTAAGTGTTAACTTAGGGATTATTAACCTGGTTCCACTTCCTGCTCTTGATGGCGGACGTCTCTTGTTCGTCGGTATTGAAGCAGTTCGAGGCAAGCCGGTTGATCCTCAAAAAGAGGGGTTGGTGCATTTTATTGGATTTGCACTGCTGATGCTCTTAATGATCGTTGTCACATGGAATGACATCCAAAGATTATTTCTATAATGGATTTAAATAAGAATGTTTATGCTGTTTAAAACCCTTGTCCTGCCATTTTGACAAGGGTTTTACCATATAAAGGTAGAGTTTTTCCACCGATAGGGAAGCAGCTGAATTTGCATTGTTACAGGAGGTTACCATGAACATTTCTAAAAGTGATAAACTACATCATCTTCTAACGCAATTGGAAATGTCTGAGGATGATATGCATACATATTTTAAAGATGCATATTTGGATAAATTGGAGGTGTACAGGCAACAAAAGCTTTGGCATTTTCATTTGACTGTCCAACAAGTACTTCCTATTGAAATCTATCAATTATTAGTAGGGAAGCTACAGCATACGTTTCAGCATACTGCTGCTGTAGAGGTTACTATTAAATCGGTTAACCCGGACTGTGAAGAGGCGCTCATTTGTGATTATTGGCGGATGTTTTTACAAACAAGTGCAAGACTATCGCCAGCTTATAAAGATTTGGTTGAGAACCAAACACCGAAGCTTGAGCATAAGAAGCTTTTATTAACTGCAAGAAATGAAGCAGAAGCATCAGCACTCAAAAAACGAGTGGAAGAAGGTTTTCGTCAATACTGTACGAAAGCTGGTTTACCGCAATTCACTTTGGAAATTAATATTGATCAGTCTGCCCTTGATTTGGAAAGTTTTCGTGAGCAAAAGGCTTTGGAAGATAAGCAGCTTGTGATGAAAACGATGCGTGATAAGGAAAAACGTGACCAAAACAGAATGGATCAGGAGCAAAACAAACCATTTGCAATCGGTTATCAAATCCAAGATGAACCAATGCAAATGGAAGATATCCAGGATGAAGAACGCCGTGTTGCTGTACAGGGCTATGTTTTTGCTGTAGAAATACGCAAACTTCGCTCAGGTAGAAGTCTTCTTATTGCAAAGGCAACAGACTATACGGATTCACTTCAAATCAAAATGTTTTCCAAAGATGATGAAGACGCAGCTAAGTTTGAACAACTTAAAAAAGGAATGTGGATCAAAGCGCGCGGTAGCATCCAAACAGATATGTATACGAATGAATTGGCAATGATGGCAAATGATTTAATGGAAGTGAAGGTAGAACTGCGTAAAGACGAAGCACCCGAAGGAGAAAAACGGGTTGAACTTCATGCGCACTCGACGATGAGTCAGTTGGATGCTGTTGTTTCTCCCGCTAGATTGGTGGAGCAAGCAGCAAAATGGGGGCATTCTGCAATAGCGATAACCGACCATGCGGCTGTGCAAGGTTTCCCTGAGGCACATGGCGCTGCCCAAAAGCATGATATGAAAGTGATTTATGGAGTGGAAGCCAATATCGTTGATGATGGTGTACCAATTGCTTATAACGAAAAAGACCTTGAACTGGAATCAGCTACGTATGTTGTATTTGACGTAGAGACAACGGGTTTATCTGCTATTTATGACACAATCATTGAGCTAGCAGGTGTAAAGATACAAAATGGGGAAATAATTGACCGTTTTGAATCCTTTGCAAATCCACATAAGCCGATTTCGCAAACCATTACGGACTTAACAGGTATTACGGATGATATGGTACGGGATGCACCTGAGGTTGAAGATGTTTTGAAGGACTTTTATGAATGGTCAAGTGATTCAGCACTTGTTGCGCATAATGCCAGCTTTGATATCGGGTTTTTAAATCAAGGCTATAAACGAATTGATTACAACAAAGTAGAGAATCCAGTTATTGATACGTTAGAGCTGGCTCGATTCTTATTTCCAGAACTTAGAAACCACCGTTTGAATACCTTGTGTAAGCTGATGGATGTGGAACTCACCCAACATCACCGAGCGATTTATGATGCGGAAGCGACAGGTTATCTATTCTGGAAAATGATTCGAAAGCTTATCGAAAAGGACATAACGAATCACATCCATTTAAATGACCATATGGGGGAAGGAGATGCATATCAACGTTCCCGCCCTTACCATTGCACGCTATTGGCTCAAAATGAGGAAGGCTTAAAAAACTTATATAAGCTTGTGTCCTACGCGCATATTGATTATTTTTATCGCGTTCCAAGAATACCTAGATCATTGTTACAGAAATATCGTGCTGGATTATTGGTTGGCACAGCTTGTGATCAAGGGGAAGTATTTGAAACAATGATGCAAAAATCAGCAGAAGAAGCTGAATCAGCAGCTGAATTCTATGATTATATAGAAGTACAGCCCCCGGCAAATTACGCACATTTGATTGAAAAAGAACTCGTCAAAAATGAAGCACAGCTATTGGAAATCATCACCAAACTGGTTGACCTGGGGAAGCAAATGGATAAGCTGGTCGTTGCGACAGGTAATGTTCATTATATTGATGATCATGAGAAGCTATATCGTCAAATCCTTATTGCTTCTCAGGCGGGAAACCCATTAAACCGCCAAACGCTTTCTGATACACCGTTCCGTACGACGAATGAAATGCTGACATGTTTTTCATTTTTAGGAGATGAATTAGCTAAGGAAATTGTTGTTACGAATACAAATGCTCTAGCTGATCAAATTGAAGCAATATCACCGGTAAAAAGCGGCTTATTTACCCCGAAAATTGATGGGGCAGAAGAAGAAATTAAGCGACTTTGTTACGAACGGGCAGAAGCGATTTATGGTAATCCTGTTCCCAAAATTGTCACCGATCGATTGGAAAAAGAATTGAAAAGTATTATTGATAATGGTTTTGCGGTAATTTATTTAATCTCTCATAAACTAGTAAAAAAATCATTGGATGACGGTTATCTAGTCGGTTCGCGTGGTTCTGTAGGGTCTTCCCTTGTAGCAACTATGACCGAAATAACAGAGGTGAACCCACTTCCGCCACATTATGTGTGTGAATCATGCAATTACCATGAATTTATTACCGATGGCTCCTATGGAAGCGGCTTTGATTTGCCGGATAAATCATGTCCGAATTGCAGCTCTGAGCTATTAAAAGATGGACAAGATATTCCATTTGAAACATTCCTTGGCTTTAAAGGAGACAAGGTGCCGGATATTGACTTAAACTTTTCCGGTGAATATCAACCGATGGCACACCATTACACAAAGGAACTATTTGGTGAGGATTATGTTTACCGAGCAGGAACGATTGGAACCATTGCGGAAAAAACAGCTTTTGGCTATGTAAAGGGCTATGCATCGGATCATCAGCTTGTATTTAAAAATGCTGAGGTAGAGCGGCTTGTCCAAGGCTGTGCAGGTGTGAAACGAACAACGGGTCAACACCCTGGTGGTATTATCGTTGTTCCAGATAACAAGGAAATATTTGATTTTACACCAATCCAGTTTCCGGCTAATGACCGAAATAGTGAATGGCGTACAACGCATTTCGACTTCCATTCCATTGATGAAAATCTTTTAAAGCTCGATATACTTGGACATGATGATCCAACTGTCATTCGGATGCTGCAGGATTTAAGCGGGATGGATCCGAAAACGATTCCTATCGATGATGAAGCAGTGATGAAGATATTTTCTGGTACAGAGTCACTAGGGGTAACCCCAGAGCAAATTGACTGTAAAACAGGTACACTCGGTGTGCCAGAGTTTGGTACACGGTTTGTCCGTCAGATGCTGGAGGATACAAAACCAAATACTTTCTCGGAGCTTGTTATTATTTCGGGACTTTCCCATGGTACGGATGTGTGGCTCGGAAATGCGCAAGAATTAATCAACGAAGGAATATGTGAGCTTCCAGATGTTATTGGTTGTCGTGATGATATTATGGTGTATTTAATGCACCAAGGACTCGAAGCATCGCTTGCGTTTAAAATCATGGAATCTGTGCGAAAGGGTCGCGGCTTACAGGATGAATGGATTGTAGAAATGAAGAAAACAGGTGTTCCAGATTGGTATATTGAATCCTGTAAAAAAATCAAATACATGTTTCCAAAGGCACATGCTGCCGCATATGTTTTAATGGCAGTCCGAATTGCTTATTTTAAAGTGCATCATCCGATTTTATTTTATGCAGCTTATTTCACCGTTCGTGCCAGTGACTTTGAATTGGATACAATGATTAAAGGATCTGCTGCAATAAAACAGCGAATAGATGGGATCATCGCTAAAGGAAATGATGCTTCGCCTAAAGAAAAAAGCTTACTGACTGTGCTTGAAATTTCATTGGAAATGTGTGAAAGAGGATTTTCCTTTAAAAAAGTAGATCTATATCAATCGAGTGCAACCGAATTTTTAGTAGATGGTAATGCTTTGATTCCACCATTCAATGCAGTTGACGGACTTGGAACAAATGCAGCAATCAATATCGTGGAAGCAAGAAAGAAGGGAGAGTTTCTCTCCAAGGAAGACTTGCGGGAACGAAGTAAAATTTCCAAAACTGTACTCGAATACTTGGATCAGCACGGCTGTTTAGAAGGAATGGAAGAAAAAAATCAGTTATCCTTATTTTAAGCACAGATTGGCAGACATACACATTCGTGTTTTGTCTGCCTTTTTAATCATAAAGCATCTGGGGAGTAGTGAATTGGTTTAGTATGAGACAATTTAACGTTATGAAACCTTAATTGATTCTGTTTCGTCTAATCATAAGGGTATAGGGGGTCAGGTGCATGGAAGAACAGTCTGAAATAAATAATAAAGAATTAGATTCCTTGTTTATACGATTAATGGAACAGCATGGGGAAGAATTGACAAGGCTTGCTTATTTATATGTAAAAAATAGAGCAGTTGCTGAAGACATCATTCAGGATGTTTTTATGAAAGCATTTGAACAGATTCATCAATTTCGACAACAGTCGACCTATAAAACATACCTATACCGAATGACGATTAACCGTTGCCATGATTATTTTCGTAGTTGGTCGTATCGGAACATGATTTTAACGGATAAAATAACTGGTATATTTTCTAAGGGGAACGAACCGGAAGAAACAGCAATAAAGCTGGATCAAAAGGAAGCACTTGGTCAAGCAATTTTAAAACTACCCGTATTGTACCGAGAGGTCATTATCCTTTATTATTATGAAGATTTTTCTGTAGACGAGATAGCACAGCTGCTACGCTGTTCTTCCAACACAGTTAAAACAAGAATGCGCCGAGCTAGAATAAAGCTGAAGACGTTATGGACTGGGCTTGAAGGAGGAATGCACAATGGATAGAAAAGATATTAAAGCAGGCATTAAGCAGGTTCTAGGTGAAGAACCCTTCTTTACAGAGCAGCAAAAACAACACATTCTATCACAGACGAAGCAGCCAAAGCCCAGAAAAAGAACAGGTTACCATCTTGCTGTCTCATTAGGAATTCTAGTATCAGTTTGTGTATTTGGGTTTATCTTTTATAACATTCTTCAGCAGCCACAGCAATATGGTTTAGAAGATAGTAGTGAGTATGATGCGACGCATTTTGATGATGCAGAATCACAGGAGGAATCGGATGAAACTTTCTTGGATGAACGATTACAACCTGAACAAGCAACCATTGAGGAGTTAAGGAAGTTAGGCTTTGAAGGTACTCTAACAGATATTCAACACGAAGTTACAGCACATCCTGAGATCATTCCAGATGCTTGGAATGAAGATGGAACGGCACAGTTTTATCCGGCTGGGGATATTATTGTGCTATCGCATGAATGGGTCTATGCACCAGTGGTAAACAGCACAGCAGCAGGCGCTTTACTCCTAAAATACCAGATAAAAAATGGGCAACCTGCAGAATGGGAAATCATAGAAGCTTATTTGCCTTAATCAATTACAATTGCAACGATAAAAAGACACCCAAGTGCTGGCAATGCTCATTGTTGCATGATTTTTTTACTTATGTTATATTCATATTGTACGTAGCAATATGTTCGTTAAAAGAGTGGGATTTCCCCACTCTTTCGTCTTATTACCACCCATCTAGCGCTGACATTCCCTTGCCATCCCTTACCGGCAAGGGTTTTATATTGATGAGCTTCAAATGAAAAATTGGTTATTAGTCCATAATAGGAATATGTAGGTGAAGGAGGATGAGCAATGAGCGCTGTAATTAAAACAACGGAAGAATTAGTGATACCGATTTTAACGAAGAAAAATCTGGAATTGGTTGACATCGAATATGTAAAGGAAGGTCCGAATCTGTTTTTGCGTGTTTATATTGATAAACCAGGCGGGATAGATATAACAGAATGCGGAGAAGTATCTGAGCTTCTAAGTGAAGAACTCGACCGTGTCGATCCGATTAAGGATGCATACTTCTTGGAGGTTTCCTCACCTGGAGTAGAGCGCCCATTGAAAACCAAACAGGATTTTGCTAATAACATTGGAAAAAACGTCCTGATAAAACTTTATAGCCCGATCGATGGCGAAAAAGAATTTGAAGGTATTTTGAAGGATTTTAATAATGAAATTGCCGTAGTTTCCTATAAGGTAAAAACACGAACGAAGGAAATTGAAATACCATTTGATAAAATTGCAAAGGCAAGGCTTGCAGTTGCATTTTAAGGGGGAGAAAAAAGTTGAGCAGCAAGTTATTTGAAGCAATTGAATATTTGGCAAAGGATAAAGGGATTGAAAAGGAAGTGCTATTGGAAGCATTAGAGGCAGCACTTATCTCAGCATATAAGAAAAACTTTAAATCAGCATCAAACGTCCGAGTGGATTTGGATGAAACTGCTGGTACGATGCGGGTGTTTTCCCGTAAAACAGTTGTGGATGAAGTAGAAGATAGCCAACAGGAGATTTCATTAGCGTCTGCAAAGGACATGGATCCTAATTATGAGCTTGAAGATGTTATTGAGGTAGAAGTAACTCCGAAAGATTTCGGTCGAATTGCGGCACAAGCAGCAAAACAAGTTGTTACGCAGCGTGTACGTGAAGCTGAACGTGGCGTCATTTTTAATGAATATGCGGATCGTGAAGAAGATGTCATGACAGGTATTATTCAAAGAAAAGATTCCAAATTTGTTTATGTTAATCTTGGGAAAATCGAGGCTAAGCTGGCAGATACAGAACAGATGCCAACTGAAGAATACGATGTACATGACCGCATTAAAGTTTATGTAACGAAGGTTGAGAATACAAGTAAAGGTCCACAAATCTTTATCTCACGTTCGCATCCCGGCCTTTTAAAACGACTATTTGAAATGGAAGTACCAGAGATTTTTGATGGTATTGTAGAAATTAAATCGATTGCACGAGAAGCGGGAGACCGCTCTAAGATTTCGGTTTATGCACCGGATCCAGATGTTGATCCAGTTGGTTCGTGTGTTGGCCAAAAGGGTCAGCGTGTGCAAGCAATTGTAAATGAATTAAAAGGTGAAAAAATCGATATCGTTGAATGGTCAGAGGACCCAGTAGTGTATGTATCAAATGCATTAAGTCCATCTAAAGTTGTCGATGTAATTGTTGATGAAGAAGAAAAAGCAACGACTGTTATTGTTCCTGATTATCAGCTGTCATTGGCAATTGGAAAACGTGGTCAAAATGCACGACTGGCAGCTAAGCTAACAGGGTGGAAGATTGATATTAAAAGTGAAACAGAAGCGAAAGAACAAGGATTATTGGATGAAGATGCATTGAAAATGGATGAGCCTGATGAATTTGAGGAAGATGCTTTCGAGGATGACCTGTTTCAATAAAACCTCCATTGATGGAATGCTTCCATAATGCCTTTTTTAATAGAATAAGCTGATGTTAAAAGGGGGAGGATGCCTTATGGTACAGAAAAGAAAAGTGCCACTGCGGAAATGCATCGTAACGAATGAAATGAAGCCGAAAAAAGAATTAATTCGTGTGGTTCGTAATAAAGACGGGGAAGTATTTGTTGACCCAACTGGTAAAAAGAATGGACGCGGTGCGTATCTTACGATTGATTTAGATGTCATCAATCAAGCAGAACAATCAGGTGTATTAAATCGTCAGCTTCAAACTGAAATTGAGGATGCCATTTATGAAGAACTTAAACAACTGGCAAATAAGAAACAATGAAAAATAATTATTTAAATATGTTAGGTTTGGCTATCCGGGCTGGAAAATGCTCACTTGGAGAAGAAACGATTGTGAAAGATATTCAGCGTAATCGTGCGAAGCTGGTTTTGCTGGCAAACGATACCGGTCCCCAAACAATGAAGAAAATTACGTATAAATGTAAGTCATACCAGGTGCCTTTTGCGATAGTGGACGATCGGGAGACAATATCCCACGCTATTGGAAAGTCACAACGGGTAGCTATCGCTATTTTGGATGCGGGATTTGCAGCCAAAATCCAATCGCTGCTCGGCAATTAAACCCGGGGGTGAACGTATGAGTAAAATGCGTGTTTATGAATATGCAAAACAAAATAATACGACAAGCAAGGAAGTAATTCAATTTTTGAAAAGTATGGATGTAGAAGTTTCTAATCATATGTCTATGATCAGTGAACAAGTAAAATCTAAGCTGGATGAAAAATTCGGCTCAAAATCAAACAAACAAGTGGACGGACAACGTGCTAAACAGCCACAACGTACCCAACAAGAGGGATCAAAGCAATCTGGCCAGTCAAAGGGCAAGCAACAGCAATCCCAAAATAAGCAGGGTAAAGGACAGGGAAAGCAACAAGCTTCAGGGCAGCAAAAACAGCAAAATCAGCAGAGCCCACAGGCTAAAAATAATCCACAGCAACAAAATAAGCAGCATCCGAATAAGCGACAAGGAAATAAACAGCAGCAAAAACCGCATCAACAACGAGCAAAGGGTAAAAAAGGAAAAGCCCCACAACAGCAGCAACAGCCTGTTGTGAAAGAGACGCCAAAAGAAATAAAATATAGCGGCACATTAACCGTTAGTGAGCTGGCTGAAAAGCTTAATAAAGATGCGACAGAAATTATTAAGAAGCTGATGTTTCTTGGTGTAATGGCTACGAAAAACCAGGATCTTGACGATGATGCAATTGAGTTAATTTGTGAAGAGTTTGGCGTAGCGGTTGAAAAGGAAATTATTTTAGAAGATACAGATTTTGATAAATATATTCAAGAAGAAGATGAAAAGAATCTAGTAGAACGTCCAGCTGTTGTAACGATTATGGGGCATGTTGACCATGGTAAAACAACTTTACTTGATTCGATTCGTCATACAAAGGTAACGGAAGGTGAAGCTGGAGGAATCACGCAGCATATTGGTGCATACCAAGTGGAAAGTGAAGGTAAGAAAGTAACCTTCTTGGATACACCAGGCCACGCTGCATTTACAAGCATGCGTTCACGTGGTGCACAGGTTACGGATATTGCGGTACTGGTTGTTGCTGCAGATGATGGTGTAATGCCACAAACAGTTGAAGCAATTAGTCATGCAAAAGCGGCAGAAGTACCAATTATTGTCGCTGTCAATAAAATGGATAAAGAAACAGCTAATCCAGATCGTGTGATGCAGGAATTAACAGAATACGAATTAATTCCTGAGGATTGGGGCGGAAACACCATCTTCGTTAACCTATCTGCCATCAAACGTGAGGGAATTGATGATTTACTGGAAATGATTCTCTTGGTTGCAGAAGTAGAAGAATTAAAAGCAAATCCAAAAGCAAATGCATTTGGTACAGTTATTGATGCCCAATTGGATAGAGGAAGAGGTTCCGTGGCAACATTGCTTGTCCAAAATGGTACATTGCGTGTAGGGGAATCTGTTGTAGTTGGTAACACATATGGCCGCGTACGCGCAATGGTCAGTGATATTGGGAAGCGGGTAAATGAGGCTGGTCCATCTACTCCGGTAGAAATTACTGGATTAAATGATGTGCCACAGGCAGGCGATCAGTTCCTGGTTTTCCAAGATGAGAAAAAGGCAAGACAAATTGGAGAAGCTAGACAGCAGAAGCATATCCAGGAAACAAGAAGTGAACAAACAAAGGTTAGCTTGGAAGACCTATTTGAACATATTAAACAAGGTGAGTTAAAAGAAATTAAACTGATCTTAAAGGCTGATGTTCAAGGTTCTGCAGAGGCATTAGCTTCCTCTCTACGTAAAATTGAAGTAGAGGGAGTAAACATTAAGATTATTCATTCTGGTGTAGGGGCAATTACGGAATCAGATATTATTCTTGCGTCTGCATCAAATGCCATTGTAATCGGCTTTAATGTGCGTCCTGATGTGAATGCACAAAAAGCAGCCGAATCAGAGAAAGTAGACGTTCGTCTGCATCGCGTCATTTACAAAGCTATTGAGGAAATGGAAGCAGCTATGAAAGGCTTACTAGATCCGGAATATGAAGAAAAGGTAATTGGCCAAGCAGAGGTTCGTGAAACATTTAAAGTATCTCGTATTGGTACAATTGCTGGTAGCTATGTGACAGATGGTAAAATTACGAGAGATGCTGGTGTAAGATTAATTCGTAATGGTATCGTTTTGTTTGAAGGCGAGATTGATGCATTGAAACGTTTTAAAGATGACGTCAAAGAAGTAGCCCAAAACTACGAATGTGGTATTACTATTAAAAATTACAATGATATTAAAGAAGGCGACATTATCGAAGCGTTCGTAATGGAAGAAATCGAACGCGTATGATCGTTTATGCTGAGGTAGAATGTATGATGTATGATGGTCATTCGCTGAAGCAGAAGCGCTCGCTAATCAAAAAAGTGCATACAAAGCTACAGCGTAATTTAAATGTTGCTGTAACGGAATTAGATTTCCATGATTTATGGCAACGAACGAAAATTGGGCTGGTAACCATTTCGAATGAAAGTGTCCATGCTGAGCAGGTAATTCAGGAGGCATTGCGAATCATTGATTCCTTCCCGGAATTGGAGCGGACCATCACACATGTTGAAAAATGCTAGTGATTTAAAAGTTTCGTTTAAATAGCACACAGCTGGTACATGGTTTTCATTAAAGAGGTGAAGAATATGAGTAATGTAAGAGCAAATCGTGTTGCAGAGCAAATGAAAAAAGAGCTGGGTGAAATCCTTACTAGAAAATTGAAGGATCCGCGTGTTGGTTTTGTAACGATAACAGATGTTCAGGTGACTGGAGATTTGCAACAGGCGAAAGTGTTTGTTTCCATCCTTGGTGATCAAAAGGAAAAAGAAGAAACACTGCTCGGACTGGCGAAAGCCAAGGGGTTTATTCGCTCAGAAATTGGTCAACGAATTCGTTTGCGAAAAACGCCAGAGCTTACTTTTGAATTTGATGAAGCATTAGCTTATGGCAACAAGATTGAATCCATTCTTAGAGATTTAAATAAATAATGGTATTTGCTGCCTGGCTCATTTAAGATGTAGATGAGCCAGGTTTTTTACCGTTATTTTAACATCTAATAGAATGATCATATGACGATGATATAGTCAAAGCTTGTATTGGGGGATTGAATAATGAACGGTATTCTGCCATTATGGAAACCAAAAGGCATGACCTCCCATGATTGTGTCATGCGCATGAGACGTATTTTTAAAACAAAAAAAGTAGGACATACAGGCACACTCGATCCAGAGGTAGAAGGCGTACTCCCAATTTGTATTGGTCAAGCAACCAAAATTGTGCCTTTTCTAACAGCTACAACCAAAACATATGAAGCGGAATTAACACTTGGTACAGCAACAGAAACAGAGGATAAACATGGCGCAACAATTGAGGTCGTACCAGTGGATCATCCACCTGCAAAGCATGAGGTTGAGGAAGTATTGAAGTCTTTTGTTGGTGAAATCACCCAGATTCCACCAATGTACTCTGCTGTGAAGGTAAACGGTAAGAAGCTGTACGAATATGCGAGGGCAAATCAGACTGTCGAGCGACCACAACGTCAAGTAACTATATTTCGAATCACCCCGAAGGATTCATCAAGGTGGACAACAACCGCTTGTCGATTTGAAGTAGAATGTTCAAAGGGAACCTATATCCGAACGCTTTGTGTTGATATTGGGAAAGCACTTGGTTATCCCGCCCATATGTCTGATTTGGTTCGGACAAAAACAGGAGCCATTCACGCTGAGGATACCATTCGTTTGGAAGAAGTAGAAGCCGTAACAACTACCGATGGTTTAGCGCAGCTATTATTACCAATGACGATGGGAATTACCCATTTAGATGTCCTTTATGTAGACACGGACTTACGAAAACGCGTACAATATGGTCAAAAGCTTATGCAGCCAAAACAGCCATTAAAAACGAATCCTTTTGCTGTCATGTATCAGGACGAGCTGTTGGCAATTTATCAAAAACATCCGGACCATGATGATCAGATTAAACCTGTTCGAGTATTCGGAGAAAGAGAATGAAGGTGAAAGCCATGAAGACAATTGAATTAACATATCCCCATATATTAAAGGAACAAGATCTACCGGAAAGTGTTTGTGCGCTTGGTTTTTTTGATGGTATCCATCAAGGTCATCAAAAGGTGATTCGTACAGCAGTTGCGGAAGCAAAACGGAGAAATATGGCAAGTGCAGTCATTACATTTCATCCGCATCCTTCTGTCGTTTTACGAAAAAATGGAAATAAAGATGTTCAATATATTACGCCTTTAAAAGAAAAAGAAGAAATTTTACGTCGGATGGATGTGGATCGGCTTTATATTATTACATTTAATATGGAATTAGCAGGTCTGTCACCACAGGATTTTATTGATCATTTTGTCGTAGGTCTCCATATAAAACATGTTGTTGCTGGGTTCGATTTTACATATGGTCATAAAGGACAAGGCAACATGACAGAAATAGGAAAGCATGCGCAAGGACGATTTACCTACTCGGTTATTGATAAAGTAGAGCTCGAAAATGAAAAAATAAGCTCTACAAGAATTAGAGGCTTGCTGCAGGAAGGCGATGTAGCAGAAGTGAAACGACTATTAGGACGTCCATTAACCATTTCGGGCGTTGTTGTCGAAGGAGCCAAACGTGGTAGGGTATTAGGATATCCAACCGCTAATTTAGACGTGAATGAGGCTGCTTTGCTTCCTCGTTCAGGTATTTACGCGGTAAAAGTAATCTATAAGCAGCAAATATACGAAGGAATGGCTAGTCTTGGTACTAATCCTACCTTTACAGAGGATAGACTGGATTTATCATTAGAGGTTCATATTTTAGATTATAATAATGATTTATATGGCGAAGAATTGCAGCTGGAATGGCATGATTTTATTCGACCAGAGGAAAAGTTTAATCAGGTGGAGGAGCTTATTCGACAAATAGAAGATGATGAGCGGAAAATACGGGCATTATTTGCCAAATTAAAATAAGATTGCTTGTCAGATGCTTATTTTCACTTGCATTTTTCCTGAAAAAGAGTTACGCTTAAAAACGTAAAAACCTTCGCTTGGCAAATTGTAACTCCGACGTTTGCTAGGGGAATGGGGATTTCAAAAAAATTAGGAGGTGAGCCAGATGGCTATCACAAAAGAACGTAAGAATGAAATTATCAACGAATACAAGGTTCATGAGCAGGACACTGGTTCTCCAGAGGTACAAATTGCTGTACTTACTGAAGAAATTACAACATTAAACGAACATTTACGTGTTCATACGAAAGACCACCATTCACGTCGCGGTCTATTGAAAATGGTAGGTAAACGTCGTAACTTGTTAAACTACCTACGTAACAAAGATGTTACACGCTATCGTGAATTGATTCAAAAGCTTGGATTACGTCGATAGACATTCAGGAAAAAGCAGGAGAAATCCTGCTTTTTTTCTAATGTTTATTACTGCTGTTTAGGCTTTATTTTTGCATGCTATCATATTCATTCCAACTTTTGGACTACATAACATGTACATTCATGATAAAACAATATAAAATAGAGTCAGCATGTTTTTTGAAAGGAGTAACACTACTAATGGCAGAAGAGAAAAAAGTATTCTCCACTGAAATATCTGGAACTAAATTTACGATTGAAATAGGAGAAGTTGCAAAACAAGCAAATGGCGCTTGCATGGTTCACTATGGTGATACGGCTGTGTTATCTGCTGCTACTGCATCAAAAGAACCAAAAGACCTACCATTCTTTCCACTCACAGTAAATTATGAAGAACGTTTATATGCTGTAGGTAAAATACCTGGAGGATTTATTAAACGTGAGGGAAGACCGAGTGAAAAAGCCATTTTATCTTCTCGATTGATTGATCGCCCGATTCGTCCGCTTTTCCCAGATGGCTTCCGTAATGAAGTTCAAGTGATTAGCACTGTGATGAGTGTGGATCAGGATTGTTCATCAGAAATGGCGGCAATGATTGGATCATCTGTAGCACTTTGTATTTCAGATATTCCATTTGAACAGCCAATTGCAGGTGTTCATGTTGGACGTGTTGATGGAGAATTTATAATCAACCCAACAATCGAGCAACAAGAAAAAAGTGATATCAGTTTAACTGTTGCTGGAACAAAAGATGCGGTTAACATGGTAGAAGCGGGTGCGCTGGAGGTTTCCGAGGAAACCATGCTAGAAGCGATTTTGTTTGGTCATGAAGAAATTAAACGATTGGTTGCTTTCCAAGAGGAAATCATTGAATCCGTAGAGGTAGTTAAATCAGAGGTAGCTTTATTCCAATTGGATGAGGAGCTTACCCAAGAGATCGAAGGCACTGCAAAGGACAAGCTACTAGCTGCTATTCAAGTGAAGGAAAAGCATGCGCGTGAAGATGCGATTGCGGAAGTAAAGGCGGAAGTACTTGCAAATTATGAAGAAGCAGAACCAGAAACAATCAAGCAAGTAAAATCAATCCTTGATCATATGGTGAAGGAAGAAGTTCGCCGCTTAATTACAATTGAAAAAATTCGTCCGGATGGTCGGAAGATTGATGAGATTCGACCATTATCCTCTCGTATTGGTGTGTTACCAAGAACACATGGTTCGGGATTATTCACCCGGGGGCAAACACAGGTGTTAAGTATTTGTACGTTAGGTGCATTGGGTGACGTGCAAATTTTGGATGGTCTTGGCTTGGAAGAATCGAAACGTTTCATGCACCATTATAATTTCCCTCAGTACAGTGTTGGGGAGACTGGACCAATTCGTGGACCAGGTCGTCGTGAAATTGGCCATGGTGCACTGGGAGAGCGTGCCTTGGAGCCTGTTGTACCTGGCGATAATGAATTCCCGTACACCATTCGACTCGTTTCAGAGGTGCTCGAATCTAATGGTTCCTCCTCACAAGCAAGTATTTGTGCGAGTACGCTAGCTATGATGGATGCAGGAGTACCAATCAAATCACCGGTAGCAGGGATTGCCATGGGACTGATTAAATCCGGAGACGAATACTCTATTCTATCTGACATTCAAGGAATGGAAGATGCATTAGGTGACATGGACTTTAAAGTAGCTGGTACTGCTAAAGGGATTACTGCTTTACAGATGGATATTAAGATTGACGGATTGTCTAAAGAAATTCTGGAAGAAGCAATGAGTCAAGCGAAAACAGGTCGTATGCATATTTTAGATTCCATGATTGCTACGATTGCAGAGCCAAAATCAGAGCTATCTCCATATGCTCCGAAAATCTTAACGATGTCAATTCATCCCGATAAAATTCGCGATGTCATTGGACCAAGTGGTAAACAAATCAATAAAATTATTGACGAAACCGGCGTGAAGATTGATATTGAACAAGATGGTAGCGTCTATATTTCCTCCACAGATGCGGAAATGAATGAAAAAGCAAAAAGTATTATTGAGGACCTTGTACGTGAAGTAGAGGTTGGTCAGATCTACCTTGGTAAAGTAAAAAGAATTGAGAAATTCGGTGCTTTTGTAGAGTTATTTAAAGGAAAAGATGGACTTGTCCACATTTCCGAGCTACAAGAGACACGTACAAATAAAGTAGAAGACGTTGTCAAAATTGGTGACGAAGTCCTCGTGAAGGTGAAAGAAATTGATCATCAAGGTCGAGTAAATTTATCTCGTAAAGCTGTATTGATGGAACAGAAGGAAAAAGAAAAGAAACAAGACTAACCAAAAGCTGGAATGCTGATAATGATACACATAGCTGTTTATAGAAATAGCTTTCGGTGTACTTATCCATTCTAGCTTTTTAAATGGATTGAATCTCTGACGTAGGAGCATCGCATATCTTGTCCCATATCGGCATATGTTGTATGGGGAGGGAACACGAATGCGGTCTTATCGAACTTTAGTGAATGTGTGTTTATTAGTGATTTTGGTATTTTTAGCAATGAATCAAACCTACAATCCATTTACAGGCCAAAGTCTTGAAGCCGACTTTTTTATGCAAGCATCTAAAATGGAGTCAGGGCTTTATAAGGAAATTGAGGCAAAGCGTGATGATTATGCCATAAAGGCTGAAGATGCGGTCATTGACCGTGTTTGGAAGAAGACTCCTGGTTTGAATGGATTACAGGTGAACGTAGATAAGTCTTACCAAAAAATGAAGAAAAAAGGCGAATTCCAAGAAGATTTACTAGTGTTTGATCAAATTACTCCCGATGTTACGCTGAAGGATCTTCCAGCAGCGCCAATTTATCGTGGCCATCCAAAAAAGCAAATGGTTGCATTATTAATCAATGTTTCTTGGGGAACGGAATATATTCCATCTATTTTACGTACATTAAAGGAGAAAAATGTAAAAGCTACATTCTTCATTGAAGGGAAATGGGCAAAGGAAAATGCCAGCTATGTGCAAATGATGGAAGAGGAAGGGCATGTGATTGGCAGCCATGCGTATAATCATCCTGATATGGCGAGGATCTCCAATCAAGCTGCCCTTGATCAATTAACACAAACAAATAATATATTAAAAGCCATTACTGGAAAACAACCTGTTTATTTTGCTCCTCCAAGTGGAAGCTATACAGACCATGTTGTTGAGCTTGCACACCAATTGAAGATGGAAACCATTTTATGGACGGTGGATACGATTGATTGGAAGAAACCATCTGTATCTGTTATGATAAATCGAGTGATGAGCAAGCTTCATCCAGGTGCAACGATTCTTATGCATCCAACAGCTGCTATTGAAAAAGGATTGCCACAGTTAATCGACGATATTTCGGATAAAGGTTATCGGTTAGGGACGATCCAACAGCTGTTAAGCGAAGAAAGATAATTAAATTATTAATAAAATACTTATATGTTATTTTCAGCATAGGTTTGGAGGCAGCAGCTTGGTTATTAAGCACACGTGTAAGAATGGATTGCGGATTGTTTTGGAGGAAATTCCAGCAGTGCGATCTGTAACAATTGGTATTTGGGTTTTAACTGGTTCGAGAAATGAAACAGAGGCAAACAATGGGTTGTCACATTTTTTAGAGCATATGTTTTTCAAAGGAACGAAATCTAGAACTGCACAACAAATAGCAGAATCATTTGATGCCATTGGCGGTCAAGTAAATGCGTTTACATCTAAAGAATATACATGCTTTTATGCAAAAGTACTTGATAGCCATAAAGAACAGGCTTTGGATATTTTAAGCGATATGTTCTTTCATTCTACTTTTGATGAAAATGAACTGGAACGTGAAAAAAAAGTAGTGCTTGAAGAAATTAAAATGTATGAGGATACACCAGATGATATGGTGCATGATTTATTAGCACGTGCATCGTATGGAACACATCCACTGGGCTATCCAATACTTGGCACGGAAACGAATCTTCATTCCTTTACATCTAATGACTTACGCGACTATATCGCTGCACAATATGCACCAAAAAATATTGTCATATCTGTTGCTGGTAATGTAGATGAAACGTTTATCGATCAAATCGAGCAATTATTTGGTGACTACACATCCGATAAAAATCAAAATGAAATCTCGAAACCAACATTTCTTGCACAATCGATTCATCGTCACAAGGATACAGAGCAAGCACATCTTTGTCTAGGATATAACGGATTATCGGTATTAGATCATCAAATCTACAGTCTTGTGATCATGAATAATGTATTAGGCGGTAGTATGAGCTCCAGGTTATTTCAGGAGGTAAGAGAGAAACAAGGTCTAGCATATTCTGTTTTCTCCTATCACTCTTCCTTTCTAGACAGTGGCATGTTAACAATTTATGCAGGAACAGGAAGAGAGCAGCTTCCTTTACTGGAGGAAACCATTCAGCAAACGATATTGTCCTTTATGAAGGATGGTTTGACAGATAAAGAGCTCAAGAACAGCAAGGAACAATTGAAAGGTAATTTCATGCTGGGTCTTGAAAGTACGAGCAGTCGTATGAGTAGAAATGGTAAGAATGAGCTGTTACTTGAACGTCATCGTTCCTTAGACGAAATGATTGAAGAAATTGATGCTGTAACACATGAATCCATACAGCAAGTGATAGAATCTACTTTTCAATCTGAACCTTCCACTGCTGTTATCGCACCAAAAAATGATGAGACCAACCTATAAAACATAGGTTGGTTTTTTGCTACATAGAATGTAATAGACCGAAAAAAAAGGAGGCGGATAAAATGCGGTATAAGGAGATTAGTGGAAAGGAAATTGTTGATATTAGTCAGGGAACTCGGCTTGGTATTCTAGGCCAAACGGATTTGGAAATTGATCGAAGGACGGGACAAATAAAGGCTTTCATTATCCCTAACTATAAATGGTTTGGTCTTAAAAAAGAAGGAGAAGAAGCTACCATTAAATGGAATGCAATAAAAAAAATTGGGGAAGACATGATTTTAATTGAAGCGGATCCCTCCTCTTAAAATAACTGTTTCCGTCATTTGAAGGAATATATTTTTGTTTACAATTGGCTATCACCCATTTTGATGTGGGTGATAGCTTATTTTTTTGTCACGATTAGATAATAAAATCAATTGGTTTTGTTTGATAGATGCTCTGTCTACTCATTTCCATTCGCATTTCCGTTTAATATTGTCATTTGATGATTCTATTCATGGGTTACTCGCCTTTTTTTAGATTTTCTTTGTAATTGCAGGCACTCTCCGCCTATAAACACATAAGCTATATATGAATCAAATGTAAGCTTGAAATGAATGGGTTGGGGGATGTGTATGGATAAAGACATGCGAATAGCGATTTTAGGTGGGGATGCAAGATATATTGAGTTAATTAGGCAGCTTCAGCATATACCAAATGTGCAGCTGTTTTTAGTTGGTTATGACCGATTGGAGCAAAGCTTTACCAGCTCTAGACAGTTAGACTTTAATGAATTAGAGCCTAAGCAGCTGGATGCAGTTATTCTTCCTATTACAGGCACAAATCAGGAAGGACACATTACGTCTACTTTTTCAAAAGAAGCCATTCAATTGACCGAGGATTGGATGACACAGTTAAAAGAAACAACCATTATATTTACTGGAATTTCCAATGACTATTTAACAGAACTTGCCGGGAAAACGAATAAAAAGCTCATCCCATTATTGAATCGGGATGATGTAGCAATTTATAATTCTATTCCAACTGCTGAAGGAACGATTATGATGGCGATCACCAATACAGATTATACCATTCATTCGTCTAGGGTCATTGTAGCTGGATTCGGCAGAGTAGGGCATACAGTGGCTAATAAATTTGCCGCACTTGGTGCCAAGGTGTCTGTTGCAGCAAGCAGTCTGCACGATTTAGCTAGAATTACCGAAATGGGATTAACAGCTGTACCGCTCCACAATCTCCAAGAATATGCGGGCCAGTGTGATATTCTCATCAACACGATTCCTGCCCCTGTTATTAAAAAAGATTCGATTAGCCAGTTACCTTCACATGCCCTCATATTCGACTTGGCTTCTGAACCAGGTGGAACAGATTTCAAATATGCAGAGCAACGTGGTATTAAGGCGATTTTAGCCAAAAGCCTTCCAGGTGTCGTTGCGCCAAAAACAGCTGGAAAAATTTTGGCAGAAGTCATAAAACAAATATTAGAAGAGGTGTGATAGCAAGATGGACTTAAAAGGTAAGCGGATTGGATTTGGTTTCACTGGGTCACATTGTACGTATGATGATGTATTTCCGCAGCTGCAACGATTGGTTGACTTAGGTGCTGATGTTGTGCCAATTGTTTCTTATACGGTCCGAAATACCGATACAAAGTTTGGAAAAGCAGAGGATCATATTGAAAAAATAGAGTTCATTACAGGTAAAAGGGTTATATCGACAATGCCTGAGGCTGAACCACTTGGCCCCAAGCATCCATTGGATATTATGGTGCTTGCCCCGCTGACAGGGAATTCCACGAGTAAGCTAGCAAACGCTTTAACAGATTCTCCTCCACTTATGGCAGCCAAAGCAACCATGCGAAATCGTCGTCCTGTCGTTATTGGTATTTCTACCAATGATGCATTGGGTTTAAATGGCGTAAATATCATGCGATTAATGGCAAGCAAATTTATTTATTTCATTCCTTTTGGTCAGGATAATCCATTTGATAAACCCAATTCGCTTGTGGCTCATATGGGACAATTAGCGGAAACGGTGGAGGCTGCATTAGAATTTAATCAACTTCAGCCAATAATAATTCCTTATGTTGAGAATAATGTGTTAAAATAGTAAATTAAAAGCTTGTTACCGACGAATCATGTCGGTGGGGAAGGGAGAAAAAGAAAAATGGCAGGAAAAACGGCATATCATGTAGCAGTAGTAGGAGCAACAGGAGCAGTAGGACAGAAGATTGTCCAAATATTAAACAAACGTGATTTTCCAATTAAACAATTAACACTATTGTCTTCTTCCAGATCAGCAGGTAAAAAAGTAACTTTCCGAGATCAGGAGATTGTTATACAGGAAGCAAAGCCAGAAAGTTTTGATGGTGTTGATATCGCATTGTTCTCGGCAGGAGGAGAGATATCGAAGCAATTAGCACCTGCTGCAGTAGAACGAGGGTGTGTTGTGATTGACAATACGAGCGCATTTCGCATGGATGAGGATGTGCCGTTAATCGTGCCTGAAGTAAATGCAACAGATATAAAGAACCATCAAGGTATTTTGGCAAATCCAAATTGCTCCACGATACAAATGGTAGCTGCGTTAAAGCCAATACAACAAGCATTTGGCTTGGAGCGTGTCATTGTATCCACTTATCAGGCTGTTTCGGGAGCGGGTGCTGCAGCATGCGACGAATTAAAGCAACAAACTGAAAATCATTTAAAAGATGAAACGATGCATGCGGAGCTACTTCCTGTTAAGTCAGATGAAAAGCATTATCCAATTGCTTTCAATGCATTACCACAAATTGATAAATTTCAAGATAATGGCTATACGTTTGAAGAAATGAAAATGATTAATGAAACAAAGAAGATTTTACATGCTCCAGGTTTATCTGTAGCTGCTACTTGTGTTCGACTACCTTTTTACACTTCTCATGCCGAAAGTGTTTATGTAGAAGTTGAAAAGGATGAAGTAACGGTAGCGGATGTTTGGCAGGTATTAGAAGGAGCTGAAGGAATTGTCTTAGAGGATGATCCTGCAACACAAACCTATCCAACACCGCTTAGTGCGGCTGAAAAAGATGATGTGTTTGTTGGTAGAGTCAGAAAGGACCTCGACCAATCAAATGGCTTTCATCTATGGATTGTTTCTGATAATTTAGTTAAAGGCGCTGCATTAAATACAGTTCAAATTGCGGAAAAATTAATTGAACAAGGTTTGTCCTCTTAAAATAAAAACCGCTAATACGGCAAGAGGTGGCATCATTGCAGATTTTGGTCCAAAAATTTGGAGGTATATCTGTTCAGTCAGCGGAAAATAGAAAACATGTCATACGACATATTCAAAAAGCAAAAAAAGAAGGTTTTAAAATTGTAATTGTTGTGTCAGCACTTGGGAGAAAGCCAGATCCCTATGCTACGGACACACTTGTTGAATTAGTCCAGCATACACATGGTGCGGTTTCGAGAAGAGAGTTAGACTTACTCATGTCCTGCGGTGAAACAATCGCTGCTGTCATTTTATCAGCGGAATTACAGCAACGACAGGTAAAAGCTATGGCATTAACGGGTGCACAGGCAGGTATCGTCACAAACGCTGATTATAATCAAGCAAAAATTAAGGCGATTGTGCCTCAGCGCATCAAAGAAACGTTAGAAACCCATGATGTGGTCGTTGTTGCTGGATTTCAAGGGCAAACCAGTGCAGGTGATACAACGACTCTAGGTAGAGGAGGCAGTGATACTACTGCTGCGGCGCTTGGTGCTGCGTTTCAGGCTGAACGTATAGAGATTTTTACAGATGTACAAGGAATTATGACGGCTGATCCACGAATGGTGAAACAGGCTAAACCAATTAAGACAGCAACATATACCGAGATTTGTAATCTTGCATACCAGGGTGCAAAAGTAATTCATCCGCGAGCGGTTGAAATTGCCATGCAGGCTGGTATTCCGATGCAAATTCGGTCTGTTTATATGGATGACATGGGAACAAGAATTGATGCAGGAAATAATCGTTGGCATGTTTCGGAACGATTGGTTACGGGCATTGCACATACACCTGCAATTGTTCAACTATGTATTGAAACAGAAGCAGAACCACTTCGTCTCCAACCAGCTATTTTTAAAGCAATGGCAGAGACTGGAATATCCGTAGATTTTATATCTATCTCACCATCTCGGGTTATTTTCACAGTTGCAGAGCGGGTAGCAGATCAAGCAATCCACATATTGCAAACATTGGATATGAAAGTTGCTGTTACTCCTGATTGTGCAAAAGTTTCAGCAGTTGGAGCTGGTATGCGAGATATCCCGGGTGTCGCCTCGAAGATTGTATCTGCACTAACAGATGCAGGCGTGCAAATATTACAGGCTGCTGATAGCCATACAACCATTTGGGTACTTATTCATGGAAAGGATGTACATCGTGCTGTAAATGCGATGCATGCCATTTTTGAATTGGATCATGTGAATGTATAATAATGATTCAATGATGAATGAAGAAAGGGTGATAGAAATGAACTTTGGAAATGTACTAACAGCGATGGTCACCCCGTTTGATGCGGATAACAATGTAGATTTATCACAAACCACTGTACTAATCGAGTATTTACTTGCAAATGGCACAGATGGTCTTGTAATTGCGGGCACAACGGGTGAATCGCCAACATTATCAAATGATGAAAAAATAAACTTATTTAAGCATGTGGTGAATGTTGTCGATAAACGTGTTCCCGTTATTGCAGGAACATCTTCGAACGACACCAACTCATCCATTGAAATGACAAAAGCAGCAGAAGCCTGTGGTGTAGATGCAGTCATGCTAGTGGCGCCTTATTATAATAAGCCAAATCAAGCAGGATTATATGCTCATTTTTCGGCAATTGCCGAAGCAACTAAATTACCCGTTATGCTCTATAATATTCCGGGCAGATCAGTCGTTCACATCGATGCAGACACAATTATTAAATTGAGTGAAATAAAGAATATTGTTTCCGTGAAAGAAGCAAGTGGAAACCTTGAACAAGCAGCAGAAATTATTGCACAAACATCCAATGACTTTTCTGTATACTGTGGGGATGACGCTTTAACATTACCAATGCTCGCTATTGGTGCGAATGGTGTTGTATCTGTTGCTTCCCATGTAATTGGGAATGAGATGCAGCAGATGACAAAGGCATTTCAACAGGGAAATGTGCAAGAGGCGGCGGCTATTCATCGTAGGTTACTTCCTTTGATGAGTGGATTATTTATGGCACCTTCACCAACTCCTGTGAAAAAGGCACTTTCATGGACAGGAATTGATACTGGAACAGTTCGACTTCCATTGGTGGAGTTAACAGATGAGGAACACCAACAGCTACAGCTCATATATAATCAGACCATGAAAGCACCACATGCTTGATTAACCTATCCAATAGGTAGTGATGTGAAACACCCCTATCGTTAGATAAAACGCTAACGAAGGGGTGTTTCATTTTGAAAACTTTCCGCATGGAACAAGTACTCTCGACCATACTAAGGAAAGGAAGTCATTATGATGTAAAGGAAGTGTTGACCCATGGATCAGCAGCCAGAAAAAAAAGAAGATACAAATCAAGAAGAAGGAAATGCTGAATCGTCCCTCGTCGAAAAAATTCAACAGCTTGGCCAAACAACGATTCCACAGGCACCAGATTCCAATATTCATGTTCTGTCTATTATTGGCCAAGTGGAAGGGCATATTCAGCTGCCGCCACAAAATAAAACTACAAAATATGAGCATATTTTACCTCAGCTGATAGCGATTGAACAAAATCCGAAAATTGAAGGATTGGTTATATTGCTGAATACGGTTGGAGGCGATGTAGAAGCTGGACTTGCCTTATCTGAAATGATAGCCAGTATATCCAAACCAACTGTATCCATTGTGCTCGGTGGTGGACATTCCATCGGTGTACCAATTGCTGTAGCTGCAGATTATTCTTTTATTGTACCAACTGCAACGATGACCATTCACCCGATACGATTGACAGGCTTGGTAATTGGTGTTCCACAAACCTTTGAATATTTGGATAAAATGCAGGATCGCGTCATCAAATTTGTTACAAGTCATTCTGGTATTCGGGAGGAAACCTTTAAAGAATTGATGTTTGCCAAAGGTAATTTGACACGAGATATTGGGACGAACGTAGTTGGTGCAGATGCAGTGGAAATTGGATTAATCGATGAGGTTGGCGGTGTGCATGATGCAATGTTAAAAATGAATGAACTGATAGAGGAACAGCCTAAGGGAGATGTCATTCAATGATCTTATACACGCCGTTAAGTGAAACAGATATTTTTCCAAGTAATGCTGATGAATACGCACAATATGAAAGCATTGTTGTTGGTGGACGTACTTGTCAGGCAAGAAGGCTTGAAGATGGAAGCTTTCAATTAACACAGCTACTGTCAACCGATCCGAATGATTTTTTTCAAGCAGACTATCAACCAGGAAGAATCATTCACCATATACACCAAAAATAACCTATCATCACTTTGAACTATGCTATAATAAAATTAGTGATTCCCTTGCCATTTGTTTGGCAGGGGTTTACTATTCATGTAAGGTTTCCTGTCTTTAAAGAGGTGAAAGGGATGGCGAAAAGAAAGAGAAAAAAAACAACTAAAAAACAAAGAAATATGAAACAAAAGCTAAAGGTAGAATTGCTTGGCCTACTATTTATTTTCCTGGCTATTTTTGGAAGTGGTGCAGGTGCAATTAGTGATGGCGCATTTCCAAGTAGTCTAGAAAATATTTTTCGATTCTTTCTTGGTATTTGGTATGTCGCTGCACCATTATTTTTATTTGCCACAGGCGTTTACTTACTTGTAAAGCGCCGTTTTCCGAATTTTGGTCACCGTCGTTTTGTCGGACTTTATATTCTATTAGCTGGATTATTACTCTTTACACATATTCAGACATTTGAACGGATGCTGCTGCTGTCAAACGACGTTTCGATAATTCGGGCATCCTGGGATAATTTTATGGACCATCTGGAGGGTAGCAGGGTGACAGGTCAGACGGGCGGCGGAATGATCGGGGCGATCCTTTTTGCATGCAGCTATTACTTGTTTTCCGCAGCAGGTGCAAAGATTGTTGCTGTATTTTCTATGATGATTGGCTTGGTCTTTTTAACGGACTTATCATTTGGTGAATTAGTTTCCAAAGGATACGCCAGAATAAAAGTAATCTATAAAAACTGGCATGAAAAACGAGCAGCGCGTAAGGAAGAGCAAGCACAACAAAAAGATATCGTGGAACCTGAACCTCTACAGTTGGAGGATAGCCCAGCAGATGACGGGCCGGAAATTCAGGACTTTGTTGATGTGGCCTATTCCTTTGATGGACAAGCTTCTGAAAAACCAACAAAGCAGCAGGAGAAAACAGAAGTAGAAACTGTCGAAAGTAGTACTGAATCAGACATGACAGCATTGGATGATTCTATGACTGTTACAGAAACGGAAAACCCAGCTTATGAGCTGCCATCACTGGATTTATTGGAGCCGCCGACACATAATGCCCAACAACAAGAAAAATCACTAATTCAAGCAACGGTACGAAAGCTGGAACGAACCTTCCAAAGCTTTGGGGTTAGGGCGCGTGTTACGAAGGTTCATGTTGGACCGGCAGTAACGAAATACGAAGTTTATCCAGAAGCAGGTGTGAAGGTCAGCCGAATTGTTAGTTTGCATGATGACTTGGCACTTGCACTTGCTGCAAAGGATATTCGGATTGAAGCCCCAATACCTGGTAAATCTGCGGTAGGTATTGAAGTTCCAAATAAAGAAGTAGCAATGGTATCGTTGCGCGAAGTAATGGATAGTACTGTGAAACAATCCTCCAAATTGTTATTCGCACTTGGGCGGGATATTTCAGGTGATTCCGTTGTAGCTGAATTAAACAAGATGCCGCATCTATTAATTGCCGGAGCAACAGGTAGTGGTAAAAGTGTTTGTGTAAATGGAATTATTACGACCATCCTCATGCGAGCAAAGCCGCATGAAGTTAAAATGATGATGATTGACCCTAAAAAAGTAGAGCTCAATGTGTATAATGGTATTCCCCATTTATTGGCGCCAGTCGTTACCGATCCTAAGAAAGCATCTCGGGCATTGAAGAAAGTTGTTGCGGAAATGGAAAGAAGATATGATTTGTTTTCCGATAGTGGCACGAGAAATATCGAAGGGTATAACGAATATATTCGAAAACATAATCAAGCGAATGGGGAAAATACACAGCCGCATCTTCCATATATTGTCGTATTGGTGGATGAGCTCGCTGACTTGATGATGGTTGCCTCAGGTGATGTAGAGGATTCGATAACCAGATTGGCACAAATGGCACGTGCTGCAGGTATTCATTTGATTATCGCTACCCAGCGTCCTTCTGTAGATGTCATTACCGGTGTTATTAAAGCAAATATCCCATCTCGAATTGCCTTTAGTGTTTCTTCACAAACAGATTCAAGGACCATATTAGATTCCGGCGGTGCGGAAAAACTGCTCGGCAGGGGCGATATGCTATTCATGCCTGTAGGTGCTTCCAAGCCAACTCGCGTCCAGGGTGCTTTTTTATCCGATGAGGAAGTGGAAAGGATTGTGGATCATTGCATTGATCAACAGAAAGCATCTTATCAGGAGGAAATGATTCCTGAGGATAATCCTGAGGTAGCTGAGGAAGTGGATGATGAATTATATGATGATGCGGTTCAATTGGTAACCGAAATGCAAAGCGCTAGTGTTTCCATGCTGCAGCGAAGATTTCGGATTGGCTATACAAGGGCAGCCCGATTAATTGATGCAATGGAACTGCGTGGAATTGTTGGTCCATATGAAGGAAGCAAACCAAGAACAGTACTAGTTTCTCAGCAATCTGAGGAACTATCCCAATAAATAATAAACACGTGAATAAAAGAACAGTAGACAATGATGAATGATATGTTTATTCTGACTACTGTTCTTTTAACTACCCATTTGGTAACGCTTTCATAATTTGTCCATTTATTTTGTCGATTACCTGTTTATTTATTGGACAATAAATGATATATTATGAACGGTATGTAAGCGTCATACGTCAGAGGTCTGACCTTCGAGACGGAAAAGGGGGGAAAACGTGTCGATTAAAGCTGATTCACGTCTTTTGTATTTGCAGGTTATTGATGAAATTAAACGGGGTATCGAAAACCATACGTATAAAGCAAAAGAAAAGTTACCTTCTGAATACCTACTGTCGAAACAACTAGGAGTATCTCGTGCAACATTACGGGAGGCACTTCGAATTTTGGAGGAAGAAGGAACGGTCACAAGAAGACATGGTGTAGGAACATTCGTTAATTCGAAACCAATGTTTTCGTCAGGAATTGAAGAGTTGTCTAGTGTAACGGACATGATAGAACAAGCAGGAAAACAGCCAGGATCCATTTATTTGTCCACAGAAATGATTGATCCATCCAAGGACGAAATGGAAAAATTTAATCAAATTCATTTACAGCGATTGACTAAAATCGAACGGGTTCGAACCGCAGATGGTGAACCAGTCGTCTTTTGTGTGGATAAAGTACCTGAAGGGTATATTCCGATTGAAAAAGAACCAGTTGGTGATTCCATATTTCATATGATGGAACAGCATTTGCAAAAACGAATTACCTATGCTGTGGCATACATAGAACCTGTTGGTTATAACGAAAGAATTCATCATGTTTTAAAATGTGATAAAAACCAACCATTATTTTTATTAAAACAGATGCATTATACGGAAGATGATGAGCCTGTTCTATATTCCGCTAATTATTTTCGACCAGATATTTTTCGTTTTCATGTATTGCGGAAAAGGGTGTAAGGGTTTTCACCACGGTGCATTTCGGGAGGTGATGTGTCAGCACGAATCTAATAAAACATCTTTTTTATTCATGCATGGACATATTAAAAGGAGGGTATAAAAGTGAAAAATCGTAAATTTTTATTAATTGCTTTCATGTTAACAATTGGATTTGTATTGGCTGCATGTGGTTCAAGCGACAAAGATAAAGATAATGGCAAGGACAATGCATCCGGTGATAAAGAAGGTACAGAGGAAAGTGCAGATTTTAGTGCTGCAATGGTTACGGATATCGGTGGTGTGGATGATAAATCATTTAACCAATCTGCTTGGGAAGGTTTGCAGAACTGGGGAGCGGAGCATGGTCTATCAAGGGGGAATGGCTTTGACTATGCGCAGTCTAATGACAAGGCTGATTACATTCCAAACCTAACACGCTTGGTACGTGATGATTATAATCTAATCTTCGGTATTGGTTTTGAATTAAAAGAGGATTTAACAAAGATAGCAGAGCAGTATAAGGATACACATTTCGCCATCGTGGATGATGTGATTGAGTTGCCTAACGTGGCAAGTATTACATTTAAAGAACATCAAGGTTCCTTCCTAGTTGGTGTGGCAGCAGCAAAGAAAACCAAAACAAATAAAGTTGGTTTTGTTGGTGGAATCGATTCCCCACTTATTAATAAATTTGAATCTGGGTTTATCGCGGGTGTCAAATCCGTAAATCCTGATATTGATGTGAAAGTTGAATATGCTGAATCCTTTGGTGATGCTGCTAAAGGTAAAATCATTGCTTCTAATATGTATAGCAGTGGTATTGATATCATTTATCATGCTTCTGGTGGTACAGGAAACGGTGTATTTAACGAAGCAAAAGATATTAAAAAGAGTGACCCAGACCGTGAACTATGGGTAATTGGTGTTGACCGTGACCAGCACGACGAAGGTAAAATCGGTGATCATAATGTTACATTCACAAGTATGGTTAAGCGTGTTGATGTTGCCGTAGAAGATGTGATCAATCAAGCCATGAAAGGGGAACACCATGGCGGAGAATTGCTGGAATATGGTATCGAAGAGGATGCAATTAGTGTGGCAACTACAAATGAAGAGGCCATGACAGATGATATCATTGAAGCGGTAAACGAATGGAAAGAGAAAATTTTGAATGGTGATGTAGACGTTCCAAAGACAAGAGAAGAAACGAAAGCATACGTTGAAGGCCTATAAGGGATGTGGATAAAGCTGCTCGCCAGCTTTATCCATCTTCAACTAAAGTGGACGGTATTTGCGTCCGCCCATTTTAGTTGGCGAATCAAATATAAAGCAGCCTATGCTTTTGTAAATAAGTAAAATGAATAGTGGACAAGGGGTGAGAGGTTTGGAATATGTAATTGAAATGCTAGACATTCGGAAGGAATTTCCTGGGATTGTAGCCAATGATAACATTACGATTCAATTGAAAAAGGGAGAAATTCATGCGTTACTTGGTGAAAACGGAGCTGGAAAATCCACATTAATGAACGTACTTTTTGGGCTGTATCAACCGGAAAAAGGTGAAATACGTGTAAACGGTGAAAAAGTAAACATTACCAACCCCAATATTGCAAACGAACTCGGTATTGGGATGGTACATCAGCACTTCATGCTTGTAGAACCGTTTACGGTAACACAAAACATTATTTTGGGTAAAGAACCTAAAACAAAAACAGGTAAAATAAATATTAAGAAAGCAGAAAAAGAAATCCAGGAATTATCAGACCGCTACGGTTTAAAAGTTGATCCAACTGCTAAAATAAGCGATATTTCTGTTGGTATGCAGCAGCGTGTAGAAATTTTAAAAACGTTATACCGTGGTGCTGAGGTTTTAATATTTGATGAGCCAACCGCTGTTTTAACACCACAAGAGATTCATGAACTTATTGGTATCATGCGCTCCTTGATTAAAGAGGGAAAATCCATTATTTTAATCACGCATAAGTTAAAAGAAATTATGGAAGTATGTGATCGATGCACCGTCATCCGAAAAGGAAAGGGAATTGGTACGGTAGAAGTTGCTGAGACAAATGTATCTGAGCTCGCTTCATTGATGGTAGGTCGTGAAATTAGCTTTAAGACAGACAAAGCAGAGGCACAGCCACAGGAGGTTGTGTTAAATATATCTGATTTACATGTGAAAGATACCCGCAAGGTAGACATCGTGAAAGGCTTGAATTTAGATGTAAGAGCGGGAGAAATTGTTGGGATTGCCGGTGTGGATGGAAATGGACAATCAGAATTAATTGAAGCCATTACAGGGTTAAGAAAATCAGAATCTGGTCACATTAAACTAAAAAATAAAGATATTACGAATAAAAAACCGAGAAAAGTAACGGAAAGTGGTATTGGTCATATTCCGCAGGACAGACATAAATATGGTTTGGTGCTTGATTACTCCATCGGCGACAATATGGTGCTGCAAACGTATTATCAAAAACCATATTCCAAACAGACTGTATTAAATCAAAAAGCAATTTCTAAAAAGGCAAAAGAGCTTATTGCTGAATATGACGTTAGAACACCAAGTGAACATACGATGGCGCGTGCGCTATCTGGGGGAAATCAGCAGAAAGCAATTATTGGGCGGGAAGTAGATCGTTCTCCTGATTTACTCATTGCTGCACAGCCGACGCGTGGGTTAGACGTGGGTGCGATTGAGTTTATCCATCGCAGACTAATTGAAGAACGAGACAAAGGGAAAGCAGTATTACTCGTGTCATTTGAACTGGATGAGATTATGGATGTGAGTGATCGAATCGCGGTGATGTTTGATGGCAAGATTGTGGCAAATGTGAAGCCGGAAACAACAAATGAACAGGAGCTCGGATTGTTAATGGCTGGAAGTCAGGCAGAAAAGGCGGGTGGCGCACATGGCGAGAAATAGAATCTTTAATATCCTTATCCCGATTATTTCAGTACTACTTGGATTGATTGCCGGTGCAATTATCATGTTAATATCCGGTCATAATCCAATTGAGGGATATCGGGCACTCTGGAATGGCGCCTTTGGTGACGCCTTTACTTTAGGGGAGACGGCCCGCAGAACAACCCCACTTATTTTGACCGGTTTGGCTGTTGCCTTTGCTTTCCGTACAGGGTTATTCAATATTGGGGCAGAGGGACAGGTAATCGTCGGTTGGTTAGCTGCAGTGTGGGTTGGACTAGCGATCGATGCTCCAATGTATATTCATTTACCACTCGCTATCGCAGCTGCTGCCCTTGCTGGAGCGATTTGGGGCTTCGTTCCTGGCATATTAAAAGCGAAGCTCGGAGTACATGAAGTTATTGTAACCATTATGATGAACTATATCGCTTTGTTTATTACCAATGAAATTATTAGAAATGTATTAACGGATCACACAACAACAACCGAAGCTATTGCACCGACAGCATCGCTTGCTTCGGAATGGCTGCAAGGTATTACCTATTTTTCCAGACTGCATTACGGATTTTTAATCGCTTTATTTGCAGCTGCAGTGATGTGGTTCTTGATTCAACGCACAACTATTGGATATGAACTGAAAGCAGTAGGATTTAATCAGCATGCTTCCAAATACGCAGGGATGAATGTGAGTAAAAATATTATTCTGTCCATGGCTATTGCCGGTGCATTTGCAGGCTTAGCTGGTGCAATGGAAGGACTTGGAACCTATGGTACGATTTCTGTCATGTCCGGTTTTACCAATCTTGGTTTTGATGGGATTGCAGTAGCTCTATTAGGTGCTAATACCGCGTTTGGTGTAGTACTTGCTGCCATCCTGTTTGGTGTACTAAAAGAAGGTGCAGGTGAAATGCCTACAGGTGCTGGTGTACCGACTGAGCTTGTGGATATTATTATCGCATTAATTATTTTCTTTGTAGCTTCTAGTTACATCATAAGATGGGCTTTGATCCGCTTTAAAAAGGAGGGGAAGTAAATGATTGAAATATTACAATCTGTAATTCCTACGACACTATTCTTTTCGGCCCCCCTTATCTTTACAGCGCTGGGCGGCGTTTTCAGTGAACGCTCAGGTGTCGTGAATATTGGACTGGAAGGTTTAATGGTAATGGGTGCTTTTGTCGGTATTGTGTTTAACCTGGCATTTGCAGATGTCTTTGGCGTATGGACCCCTTGGGTATCCATTGCTGTTGCAACCATCGTATCCGCTATTTTCTCTGTCATTCATGCGGTTGCATCGATTTCATTTCGGGCTGATCAGGTAGTGAGTGGCGTTGCAATTAACTTTTTAGCGCTTGGAATCGGTGTATATTTAACCAAACAATGGTATGGAAAAGGTCAAACAGACATGGTTTCACAGCCTTTTTTCACAACCAATGTACCATTCTTGTCAGATATTCCTTTCATTGGCCCTATCTTTTTTAAAGGAATCTACGTTACGTCCTATCTAGCAATTATTGCAGCATTCATTGCTTGGTACGTATTGTATAAGACTTCTTTCGGCTTACGTTTACGTGCAGTAGGAGAGCATCCAATGGCTGCAGACACAAATGGGATTAATGTATATAAAATGCGTTATATTGCGGTCATTTTATCTGGTGCACTTGGTGGTTTAGGTGGTTCCGTCTTTGCGTTAACCATCGTATCCAATTTTTCACATTCCACCATTGTTGGTCAGGGCTTTATGTCGCTTGCGGCGGTCATATTTGGAAAATGGCATCCGCTTGGGGCAATGGGCGCAGCATTATTCTTCGGTTTTGCCCAAAGTCTAAGTGTCGTTGGCTCTGGTATCCCAATCCTTGAAAATGTGCCTCAGGTGTTTTTATTAATCGCACCATACGTCCTAACGATATTAGCATTGGCAGGGTTTATTGGCCGTGCAGATGCACCGAAAGCAAATGGTGTGCCGTATATTAAAGGTAGTAGATAAAGTAGAGTCACTACAAAGGCCTTCCAGCAAATGGAGGGCCGTTTTTTTGAGCTTTTTTCAAACGAGGATTCGAATCGAGCATCTAATTGGATTATATTGGATACAATAATTAAACGGTGTTAAACTAAGAATATTACTGGCATATACTTTTTAAAACGTTCTGTGAATTGGCACGGATGTTAATTAGTATGTGATACGGCATTTTGACTACGGTCTAGATGAATTTTTGTTGGAGGATGACGAATGAAAACAATTCAAGAAGATATTATACCGGTGAATGGTTATCAGTTACATGTAGTTCCCAATTCCAAATTTAAAACCATTAGTATGGTTGTGAAGTTCAAAGCTCCCCTCGAAAAAGATACCATCACGATGCGGGCATTATTACCGTACTTACTTCAGCAGGGTACAAAAAATTATCCATCACGCACAGCATTTCAAAAAGAGCTTAACTACTTATACGGTGCCGTTTTATCCATCGATGGCGCCAAAAAAGGTGAAAATCACATTATTAGCTTTCGTCTGGAAATCGCCAATGATAAATTTATCCCTTCTGAAAATGGCATTTTGAAAGAAGCTATTAAATTGCTCAATGAAATTATCTGTCATCCAAATGTGACAGAGGATGGTTTTGAGCCAAATGTATTCGCACGGGAAAAACAAGGTTTAAAAAAGAAAATGCATGCCATCATTGATGATAAAATGCAATACGCAAATATGCGACTAATTGATGAAATGTGTAAAGAGGAAGCTTATCAATTACATGTATATGGTGATGAGGCTGATCTGGAACAATTAGATGAAAAGACGGTCTACGAGTATTATAAAAAAATGCTAGAGGAAGACCAAATCGACTTTTATTTGCTTGGCGATTTAGATGAAGCATCTGCGGAAAAATTAGTCGCTTCGACTATGGAATTGAATAGTAGTCATCAATCTGGAGCCACACAAGCTTCGTCTCATGACGTAAAGAGAGAGTCCGTCCAGGAAGTATTGGATCACCAGGATATCCAGCAGGCAAAGCTTCATATTGGCTATCGTACACATTGTACATACCGGGATGAGGATTATGATGCGTTACAAGTATTTAATGGTTTGTTTGGCGGGTTCCCCAGCTCTAAGCTATTTTTAAATGTACGGGAAAAGAATAGCCTTGCTTATTATGCTTCTTCTAGAATGGAGAGCCATAAGGGATTATTGTTGGTCTTTAGCGGTATTGCACCTGCAGACTATGAGAAAGCTCGCAATATCATTGAAGAACAAATGACGGCCATGAAGCAAGGCGATTTTTCAGAGACAGAGATGAATGAAATTAAAGATTTAACGATTAACCAATTGTTAGAAACCTTAGATAATCCACAAGGAATCATTGAAGTATTATATCAGCAGGTTATCGGGCAAAGAAGACGATCACCTGATCAACTTTTAGCAGGAATTCGCAGCGTTACAAAAGAAGAGGTAGTAAACGTGGCAAATCGCATGCAAGAAGACACAGTCTATTTATTGACTACCAAAGGGGGTGCAGAAGTTGAATAAACAAAACTATCCTGACATACAAGAAACGGTATTTACAAAAAAACTGGAGAATGGACTAACGGTATGTTTAATGCCGCGTAGGGATATGTCCAAGACTTTTGCATTGTTTACAACAAATTATGGATCCATTGATCAAACCTTCGTTCCCATTGGTGAGTCAGAAGAAATTACCGTACCTGAAGGGATTGCTCACTTTTTAGAGCATAAATTATTTGAGAAGGAAGATCGGGACGTCTTTGCTGATTTTGGTAAGCAAGGTGCATCCCCCAATGCTTATACATCTTTTACCAAAACGGCTTATCTTTTTTCTGCAACAAGCCAGATTGAAAAAAACGTAGAAACACTACTTGATTTCGTACAGGATCCTTTCTTTTCGGAACAATCGGTTGAAAAGGAAAAAGGTATTATTGCACAAGAAATTAATATGTATGATGATCAAGCGGATTGGCGTTCTTTTATGGGGACCATTCAAGGTCTATTCCAGCATCATCCTGTAAACATTGATATTGCTGGTACAGTAGAATCTATTCAATCGATTACGAAGGACGATTTATATACGTGCTACCATACGTTTTATCATCCGGAAAATATGATACTTTCTATCGCTGGTAATTTTGATGAAGCAGCCATGATGGAGCTGATTAAAGAAAACCAGCGTAATAAACAGTTTGATAAAATGGCTGAGGTTATTCGTGAAGAGCCGGACGAACCTGCGAATGCTGCTAAGGCAGTTCATGAAATTCATATGCCGGTCTCGATAGCTAAATGTACGGTAGGCATTAAAGAAGCTTGGACACGATTGTCGGGAGAGACTTTTTTAAAGAAGGATATGCTACAGGATATGGTGATGACACATTTCTTCTCAAAAGGCGGATCCTTTTACCAGGCCCTTTATGAAGAAAATTTTATTGACGATAGTTTTTATTATGAAACCAATTTAGATCGTAATTTTGGTTATTCCATGATTGGAAGCAATACGGATCAACCAGATGCATTTGCAGACCGCGTGAAGCAACTGTTGCTCAGCACAAAAGAGATAGATATATCGGATCATGATGCGGAATTAATGAAACGTAAGAAGATTGGTCAGTTATTACGTTCCATGAATTCACTTGAATATTTGACCAATAAATACACCCATTACCAGTTGGCAGGGGTGGAATTATTTGATTTAATTCCTCAGGTACAATCATTTACTACGGATGATATTCGTGCATATGTGCAGGACTGGATTGATGAGGAACGTTTAACGGTATGTAAAATAACTGCGGGGTAGATAGATTTATGAGGAAAACAGCTTTGATTATTGGGGCAAGTGGAGATATTGGGAGCGAAATAGCAATACAGCTTGGAAAAGAAGGCTATCAGCTTCTCTTACATTATAATCGGAATCGAGACATGCTAGTGAGGGTTCGTGAGCAAGTCGAACGGGAATCTATTTTGGCGGAACTGCAATGTGATATGTCCAATATAGAGGCGGTTAAACAGCTACTAGCAGCGCTTGTTTTTCGGGTGGATATTATTATTTTTGCTAGTGGCAATGCTTATTACGGTTTATTTCAAGAAATGCCTATTGAAAAAATAGATGAAATGTTAACGATACACGTTAAAGCACCGATGATGATTACGAAGCATTTATTACCGGAAATGATTCGAAATAAATCGGGTCGCATCATTTTTATTACGTCCATTTGGGGCGAGGTTGGTGCGAGTAATGAGGTCGTTTATTCGGCTTTGAAGGGGGCACAAAATACATTTGTAAAAGCTCTTGCAAAGGAAGTGGGTGCTAGCGGCATTACGGTAAATGCTGTTAGTCCCGGATATATTGACACTAAAATGAATGGGCATTTACTAGCGGAGGAAAAAGATAGTATTTTGGCTGAAATTCCCGTGCATCGTGCTGGTACAAGTAAGGAAGTGGCGCATACTATCAGCTTTCTTATGCATGAGCAAGCCGGTTATATTAATGGTGAAATTATTGGTATGAACGGTGGTTGGTAAACATATTTATCATCTTCTTTTTTTATCATGTATAAACAGATGCTTTCCCTCAGATACTATACATGTAAAAATGAAGGAGGAATGAATATGTCTGTATTGGACAATTATGAAACGTGGAAAGATTTCCTTGCCAATCGACTGGAACAAGCTCAATCTGAAGGAATGTCCCAGGAAACGATATCAAATGTTGCTTATGAAGTAGGCGATTACTTAGCTAAATCGGTAGAGGTCAAAAATGATGAAACTGCTGTGCTAAGAGAGTTATGGAATGCTGCTTCAAAGGAAGAACAACAAGCAATTGCTAATACCATGGTGAAGCTTGTTCAAAAAGGAAATACACATTAAGACACAAGAGAGGAAGCTGCAGACAGACGCAGCTTCTTTTTTATAGGTAATAGTAGTTAGATTTGCTTCATGCTAATCTAAGCAAGCCTATAAATAGATTTCAAAAAGCTTCATTCTTGTGTATGACAGTACTACTTTACTTCCGGTAGTTAGGCATATATATGGAGAATATGCATACATTAGCATGTACATGGTGTTAAAAATCACGATTTTTTTCGTAGAATCACAAAAAATAGGATAATTATCTTTCAACTATACACAAAATCGTTTATTATTATAGATATATTGCATTTCTATATATGATTGGGTAACATGAATAGAGTATATATGAACAAAGGAGATTGTTATGGATAGAACAGAATGGTATCTCGAATACGAAATTCAGCTGAACCGGCCTGGATTACTTGGAGATATATCTTCCTTGTTGGGAATGCTATCCATAAATATTATTACAATAAATGGTTTGGAAAACGCAAAACGGGGAATGCTTTTGCTTGCCAAGCATGAAGAGCAAATCCTGCGCTTGCGTTCTGTCCTTGAAACGATGGATACGATACGTTTGACAAAGCTACGTAAGTCAAAACTACGTGATCGATTGGCTGTTCGCCATGGTAAATATATCCATCGGGACAGTGAAGATCGCAAAACGGTGCGTTTTGTACGGGATGAACTTGGTTTACTCGTGGATTTTATGGCCGAACTGTATAAAAATGAAGGTCATAAGCTCATCGGTGTAAGAGGCATGCCACGTGTGGGAAAGACGGAATCAGTCGTTGCTGCAAGTGTATGTGCTAATAAACGTTGGTTATTCGTATCCAGTACACTATTAAAACAAACAGTACGAAGTCAATTGATAGCTGGTGAATATAGTCCTGATAATATTTTTATCATCGATGGGGTTGTTTCGAAGCAACGTGCCAATGACCAGCATTGGCAACTCATTAGAGAAATTATGCAGCTTCCTGCCGTAAAGGTTGTGGAGCATCCAGATATTTTTATTCAATCAACCGAATATGACTTAGACGATTTTGACTATATTATTGAGCTTCGCAGTCATGAAGACGAAGAAATTACTTACGAACAAGTTGAAAAGAACCAGTTTGAGCAGGGAAGCGGGTTTTCCATGTTTGATTTTTAAAATGGATGGTGTTATTTATGGAGATAGGCTCAAAACTAAAAGAAGCTAGAGAAACAAAGGGTATTTCTTTAGATACATTACAAGAAACAACGAAAATACAAAAACGTTATCTCATTGCCATTGAAGAAGGAAACTTCAATATTTTGCCTGGGAAATTTTACGCACGGGCTTTTATTAAGGAATATGCCGTTGCAGTGGGACTTGATGCAAATGAATTGCTAGAGTCGTATAAGGATGAGCTGCCAAATCAGGCAGAGGAAGAGACGACTCAATACACAAGAATTCAGCGTTCAAGAAGAGATAGTAATCCACAAAAAAATAGTGCATTATTTTCGATTATCCCAACGATTATTGTCGTCATTTTAATTATTGGTATTTTATTTGCTGCCTGGTGGTTTATTTCTGAAAGGGCTCCATCCGACGATAACGGCGAACCGGAAACAGAGGATAATGTTATTAACAGACCGGATCAAAATGATACATCGCAACCAGGCGATGTAGAAGATGATCCCGAAGATGAGAATGCATCAGGGGACGAAACTGACAATAATAGTGATGATGAGACAGCTGAGGAACCTGATAACGAGACCACTGAATTGGAATTAGTGGAGACAGGAACTGGCAGTAAGCCGGAGCACACGGTGAATGTAAAACAATCAGGTGAAGAAGTGGTATTGGAATTTGAAACAGATGGTGAAACGTGGCTAGATGTTAAGAATGAAGCAGGTCACTCCTATTATGGTGCAGTTTTCACTAGCAATGATTCACCGATGGAATTAAAAATCGACGATGCTGAAAAAATTTATTTGAACATTGGTAGCACACCGGGGCTAAAGGTGACCGTTAACGGTACTGAATTAGCGTATCCTTCTGAGGCAACTGTTCAACGTTTTTGGCTTGTGATACAAAAAGAAAATAATGAATAAGAAACCCTTCCCTTCGAGTTAAGGGAAGGGTTTTGTTCATAAAGCTTAGAGCGTTAACCGGTGTGGCGTCCTTTGCTAGCAGTAGCTGGACTACAGGACATGCTATTCAAATGATAGGGGCAACGTTATGTGCCACCGTGTTTCGTTGGAACCATCTAGCATCCCCAACGACCGCAGCTTGGTGCTTTTTGATTTAACCAGATAACAACTTGGAGGTTTAAATGATGAATATACCTAATAGATTGACCATGTCACGTATTTTATTGATTCCAATTTTTATTGTTTTAATGACAGTACCTTTTTCATGGGGAGGATGGGAAATTGGTAATGCTACGCTTCCAGTGGCACATTTTGTTGCGGCAATGATTTTTATCATCGCAGCAGCAACAGATTGGGTCGATGGATATTATGCCCGTAAATATAATCTGGTCACCAATTTGGGGAAATTTTTGGATCCATTAGCAGATAAGCTACTCGTATCGGCAGCTTTAATTTTATTAATTGAAATTGGACTGGCACCAGCCTGGGTTGTTATTGTGATTATTAGCAGAGAATTTGCAGTTACTGGGCTTCGACTTGTAGCAGCTGGTGAAGGAATTGTACTTGCAGCTGGTAAAATGGGTAAACTAAAAACAGCAACCCAGATGGTGGCGATTGCTGCTTTGTTACTACATAATTATCCGTTTTCGTATTTAGGTTTTCCGTTTGGAACAATCATGTTATACGTATCACTTTTCTTTACCGTTTTATCAGGGTTGGAATATTTTATTAAAAACTGGCATGTAATGAGGGATTCCAAATAATGAAGCAAATAAATGGCGAAATCATAGCTGTAGGTACAGAACTATTACTTGGGCAAATTGCAAATACGAATGCACAGTGGATATCAAGTGAGCTAGCAGACTGCGGTGTTAACGTATTTTACCATAGTGTAGTTGGGGATAATTTAGCTCGGGTAACGGCGGCTTTCTCCCTCGCTGCCGAGCGGTCAGATCTTATTATTGTAACAGGAGGGCTTGGTCCGACAGAAGATGATTTAACACGAGAAGCTTTTCAATCCTTATCAGGGCTTGACATGGAGATACATACACCCTCCATGGATTATATTACAACATTTTTCCAGTCACGTGGTATGGACATGACAGAAAATAATCGGAGACAAGCACGTGTTTTTACTGGAGCAGAAGTGATTCCGAATGAAGTCGGAATGGCACCGGGAATGGTTGTAACCTATCAAGGGAAAACATGGATATTTCTTCCGGGTGTTCCTAGAGAAATGAAACAGATGATGAAGCAATTTGTTATTCCGCAAATTCAAACCTGGATTGGCGGTACTGTATTAATAAAATCAACTGTACTACGCTTTGCTGGGATTGGCGAGGCAAAGCTTGAGGATGTATTGAAAGATTTAATTGATGCACAAACCAATCCGACTATTGCGCCACTCGCCCAGGAAACTGGACTGATTATACGGTTAACTGCTAAAGCAGAATCGTTGCAGCAGGCAGAACAATTACTACATGATACGAAGGAAAAGATTTTGGAACGTGTAGGTGCTTATTTTTATGGATCAGATGAAGAGACATTGGAGCACCGCGTTGCAGGTCTGTTGAAAGCAAAAAACCAAACAATTGCAGCTGCTGAAAGCCTTACAGGCGGTATGTTTACCGAACAGCTTATTTCGATTCCAGGTGCAGCAATGATTTGTAAGGGCGGCATCATTAGCTATGCGGAGGATATTAAACGGGATGTCTTAGGTGTGGCTAGAGAAACAATTGAAGCCGAGGGAACGATAAGTGCTGCATGTGCCACTGAAATGGCAAGCCGGGTAAGAGAATTACTGCAAGCAGATATTGGGATTGGCTTTACTGGTGTAGCAGGTCCGGATACGTCGGAAGGACAACCAGTTGGCACGGTATATATTTGCGTAACGAATGGTACCCGTCACCATGTGGAAAAATTATTGCTTCAAGGTGGCCGAAATACTATTCGAAAGCGGGCGATGATAAAAGGCTTTGAAATTTTAATGAGGTACTTAGAGGATTAATTTTGTCGTGGTATCAATGGCTATTATTTAATTTTATCCTAGCTTGTTCATATAAAGTTTCCAAAATGGTATAAAAAAGTAATCTAAAATAGGGGAACGTTTATTCGATTTTTCTTGGCAAACAGACAGAAACCATGTATGATGGTAATAGTTCATTAAAGGAGGTAGTCTCGTTGAGTGATAGAAAACAGGCTTTAGATATGGCATTGAGACAAATAGAGAAGCAATTTGGAAAAGGTTCTATTATGAAACTTGGAGAACAAGAAATTCAAAAGATTGAAACGATACCAAGTGGCTCACTTGCATTGGATGTTGCATTAGGAATAGGTGGATATCCACGTGGGCGTGTAATTGAAATATATGGACCAGAATCATCTGGTAAAACAACTGTTGCCTTGCATGCGATTGCAGAGGCGCAGAAAAAAGGTGGACAAGCTGCATTTATTGATGCCGAGCATGCACTGGATCCGAACTATGCCAGGGCATTGGGTGTAAACATCGAAGAACTCCTACTCTCACAACCTGACACTGGGGAACAAGCATTGGAAATTGCCGAGGCACTTGTACGTAGTGGTGCAGTTGATATTATTGTCGTAGACTCTGTAGCTGCGCTTGTTCCGAAGGCTGAGATAGAAGGAGAAATGGGAGATGCCCACGTCGGTTTACAAGCTCGTTTGATGTCTCAAGCTTTAAGAAAGCTATCTGGTGCGATTAATAAATCAAAAACAACGGCTATCTTTATTAACCAAATTCGTGAAAAAGTTGGCGTAATGTTTGGTAATCCTGAAACGACACCAGGTGGTCGGGCATTGAAATTCTATTCTTCTGTCCGTCTGGAGGTCCGTCGCGCAGAAACCTTAAAAATTGGTAACGATATGGTCGGAAACAAGGCTAGAATTAAAGTTGTTAAAAATAAAGTTGCTCCACCATTTAAACAAGCAGAAGTCGATATTATGTATGGAGAAGGTATTTCCAAAGAAGGTGAAATACTAGATATTGGTTCAGAGCTTGATATTGTTCAAAAGAGTGGTGCATGGTATTCGTATGAAGGAGAGCGTCTTGGTCAAGGACGGGAGAATGCAAAGATTTTCCTTCGAGAGAATGAAGCAATTATGAATGAGATTCACCAAGCAATACGGGCACATTATCAATTAGATGAAACAGCAGCAACGGAAGAGTCTGCCGAAGAAATGGGCCAAGAAACTTTGGATGTATGATTGAAAAAGGTTCCGCTGTATAAATACAGTGGAGCCTTTTTGCATACAAGCTTATCAGAGGTTCATAAAATTCAAAGTTCGTTCTTTTTATTCGATAATACTTGTGACGTTTCCTTGACATTGAGATGACAGACATTTAAAATTAAGTTGTATAATTTTATATTTTATTATACATTTGGTTATTATTCATTGAATATGGTACATGCCGACAATAATGAATTCAAAAACTTTATAGCAATAGGAGGTGAAATCATGGACAATCCCATAACCATCTCCATTTTGCTTGCCTTGTTCCTAATCGTCGGTATTGTTGTTGGTTATCTGATTCGTAAATCTATTGCAGAAGCTAAAATTTCCAGTGCGGAAAATTTAGCAAAGCAAATAGTTGAAGAAGCACGTCGGAATGCAGATGCCGCTAAGAAAGAGGCACTTCTTGAGGCGAAGGAAGAAAATCATAAGCTTCGCCAGCAGACAGAGCAGGAATTGCGCGAACGTCGCACGGAAATGCAAAAACAAGAAAATCGCCTGATGCAAAAAGAAGAAAATCTGGACAGAAGAAGTGAGACGCTTGATAAGCGTGAGCTCATGTTGGAGAAGAAAGAACAGTCTCTAACGGAAAAACAACAACAAATTGAAGAAATGGAAAGCAAAGTGGAATCCATGCTGCAGGAACAGCAGACAGAGCTTGAACGCATTTCAGGATATACCACTGACCAGGCGCGACAGATTATTTTGGAGCGGATCGAAAAAGAGGTAGCACATGAATCAGCTTTAATGATTAAAGAAGCGGAGAACCGTGCAAAGGAAGAAGCGGATAAAAAAGCGAAGAACATTCTTTCATTAGCCTTGCAGCGTTGTGCTGCAGATCACGTTGCAGAAACAACTGTATCGGTTGTTAACCTTCCTAACGATGAAATGAAGGGACGGATCATCGGACGTGAAGGTCGTAATATCCGAACGTTGGAAACGTTGACTGGAATTGATTTAATCATTGATGATACACCAGAAGCTGTTATTTTATCTGGTTTTGATCCAATAAGAAGAGAAACAGCTCGTATGGCACTTGAGAAGCTAGTGCAGGATGGTAGAATCCACCCAGCTAGAATTGAGGAAATGGTGGATAAAGCTAGACGTGAAGTAGACGAGCATATTCGTGAAGTTGGTGAAGAAACAACATTCGAGGTAAATGTACACGGTCTACATCCTGATTTAATCAAAATACTTGGACGCTTAAAATATCGTACAAGCTATGGTCAAAATGTACTGAAGCATTCAACTGAGGTAGCGTATCTCTCAGGATTGCTTGCTGCTGAACTGGGCGAAGATGAGTCATTAGCAAGAAGAGCGGGATTACTTCATGATATCGGTAAAGCAATTGATCATGAGGTAGAAGGAAGCCACGTCGAAATCGGTAAAGAGCTTGCAATGAAATACAAGGAACATGATGTTGTAATCAACTCTATTGCGTCACACCACGGAGATGAGGAAGCCACGTCTGTCATTGCTGTACTTGTAGCAGCAGCAGATGCACTTTCCGCAGCGCGGCCGGGCGCAAGAAGTGAAACCTTGGAGAATTACATCCGTCGTTTGGAAAAGCTGGAAGAAATCTCTGAATCCTTTACAGGCGTTGAGAAATCATATGCGATCCAAGCTGGTAGAGAAATTCGTATCATTGTAAAGCCTGATGAAATTGATGATATGGAATCTGTTCGTATTGCAAGAGATATTCGCAAGCGAATTGAAGGGGAATTAGATTACCCTGGACATATTAAAGTTACAGTGATTCGTGAAACAAGAGCTGTTGAATATGCAAAATAAGAAAAGCGGTCAATTTGGCCGCTTTTTTATATTGAAGATCATCTTTTGCAAAATGTATTTTCATATTTCTCAACTGAAAAGAGGCTTACCTAACCGTAAAACGTGGTATGATGGAATATAGAACATAGGAAGAATGACATAAGAGAGATAAGGAATGAAGATGGAATGAAAATTTTATTTATTGGGGATGTTGTTGGTTCCCCAGGTAGAAAAATGGTACAAGAATATTTGCCAAAATTAAAAGAGAAGTATAAGCCGCATGTCGTAATTATCAATGGTGAAAATGCTGCTGCAGGAAAAGGAATAACCGAAAAAATATATAAGCAGTTTTTGGAATGGGGAGCACAGGTTGTAACCTTGGGAAATCACGCGTGGGACAAGCGGGAAATATTTGAGTTTATTGACGATGCCAAATATATGATTCGTCCAGCAAATTTTCCCGAAGGAACACCAGGAAATGGTATTGCCTATATCCAGATGAATGGCACTGAAATCGCAGTCATCAATTTACAAGGCCGCACATTTTTACCAGCCATCGATGATCCATTTCGAACCGTAGATCATTATATTACAGAGGCAAAGAAACGGACTAATCTTATTTTTCTTGATTTTCATGCAGAGGCAACGAGTGAAAAGCAAGCAATGGGATGGTATGTAGATGGCAGGGTGAGTTGTGTTGTCGGTACCCATACACATGTACAGACTGCTGATGAACGCATTTTACCAGCAGGAACAGCCTATATTACTGATGTCGGCATGACGGGACCATACGATGGTATCCTTGGTGTACAAAGAGACGCTGTGATGAAAAGATTTTTAACTGCACTGCCAGTACGTTTCGATATTGATGAAAAGGGAAGAAATCAACTAAGCGGAGTCGTGGCAGAAATGGATCAAAAAACAGGTAAAGCGAAAGAAATCAAGCGAATTTTAATCAATGATGACCATCCTTTCTTTGGCTGACAATTTGAATTCCCAAGCACCATCCTCCATAATAAAGGAATAAGCATCAATTCAAAGGAATATAGTAGCAGTAGCACTACATTAGGATATGAGGGAGGTACTAGCAGTGGAAATATTAAAAGTTTCAGCTAAATCAAACCCAAACTCAGTAGCAGGTGCACTTGCAAATGTACTACGGGAACGCGGCACAGCAGAAATTCAGGCAATCGGTGCGGGTGCATTAAACCAATCCGTGAAAGCAGTTGCTATTGCCAGAGGATTTGTGGCACCGAGTGGAGTTGATTTAATATGCATCCCAGCCTTTACCGACATCATGATTGAAAATGAAGAACGCACTGCCATTAAACTAATTATAGAGCCAAGATAGGGAACAATTGCTTCTAAATGAGGTTGTTGCTGACTTTATCGATGGGAAATCGCTTGATCATTCGTGTTGCGTGCAAACGCAACACGTTTTTACTTGGTGACGTTTCTCCAATAAATATGACAAATTTAGTAACCTTCCAATATATTGGAAGGTTTCTGTTTGCGCATAGGGGTCATGTATTGTTTAATTGAGGGAAAGGCTTTATACTGTAATAATGTATAATGCTTTCGTGCATGATTGAAGGGAAAGGGGCATAACCATGAACGAACAACAGCGCAAGCAGCAAGCGCAAATCAATACTTTAGATAATGCGGGCGAAGGTCCTGCAAAAGAAAAACCGTTGCATGAAAAGACAAGTGCTGATTTTGCGAAGTATTTCGAAACGACATATCAGCCTCCTAATATAAATAAAGCCAGAAAACGCGGTCGTGAAAAGGTAAATGTTCATTATGACTTTGACATACCAGAAGATATGTCTGATATTGGTGCAGGCAAAAAATTTCTTATACGTACATATGGCTGTCAAATGAATGAGCATGATACAGAAGTAATGGCAGGTATACTAACGGAAATGGGATATGAAGCAACTAATGATACGAATGATGCAGATATTATTCTATTGAATACATGTGCCATCCGTGAGAATGCGGAAAACAAAGTGTTTGGTGAAATTGGCCATTTAAAACCATTGAAGCTTGAAAAACCGGATCTGATTCTTGGTGTATGTGGCTGTATGTCACAGCAAGAGTCTGTCGTGAATCGTATCTTGAAAAAACACCAGCATGTTGATTTGATTTTTGGCACCCATAACATTCACCGTTTGCCGCATTTGGTAAAGGAAGCAATGTTTTCCAAAGCGAATGTAGTTGAGGTATGGTCCAAGGAAGGAGATATCATTGAAAACCTTCCAAAGGTCCGCCACGGGAAAATTAAAGCATGGGTAAATATCATGTATGGCTGTGATAAGTTTTGCACGTATTGTATCGTACCGATGACCCGCGGAAAAGAAAGAAGCCGTCGTCCAGAGGATATTATCCAAGAAGTACGTCATCTCGCAGCTAATGGCTATCAGGAGATTACATTACTCGGGCAAAATGTAAATGCATATGGGAAAGATTTTGAAGACATGGAGTATGGATTAGGAGACTTAATGGATGCACTGCATCAAATTGATATTCCAAGAATTCGCTTTACGACATCACATCCAAGAGATTTCGATGATCGTTTAATTGAAGTACTCGCACAGGGCGGCAATTTACTGGATCATATCCATTTGCCTGTACAATCTGGCAGCAGCGAAGTGCTTAAGCGGATGAACCGTAAGTATACGCGGGAGGATTATCTGGAGCTTGTTGCAAAAATCAAAAAAGCAATGCCGAATGCTACGTTAACGACTGATATTATTGTAGGGTTCCCGAATGAAACAGATGAACAATTTGAGGAAACCATGACATTAATGGAAGAAGTGGGCTTTGAAGCTGCTTATACCTTCATTTATTCTCCACGTGAAGGAACACCAGCAGCACGCCGCAAAGACGATGTACCGATGGAAGTGAAGAAACAAAGGCTATATCGTTTAAATGAACTAGTTAATAAACAATCGGCTGCTTCCATGAAAGCATATGAAGGTAAAACGGTGAAGGTGCTTGTGGAAGGGGAAAGCAAGAAGAACCCGGACGTACTTGCCGGATACACGGAAAGAAATAAACTGGTTAATTTTGTTGGACCAGCATCAGCAGTCGGAAAAATTGTGGAAGTGAAAATCACCGAGGCCAAAACGTGGTCTTTGGATGGCGTCATGGTAGAAAATACAGTTGAGGTGAATTGAGATGGCGGAATATACTCGTAATCAAATATTGGATGAGGCTAAGAATTTAGCGAATATGCTTGCGAACACGGAAGAAATTGACCGTTTCAAACAAGTTGAAGCAAAGATTAATGAGAATCAAAAAGTACAACAGCTGATTAAGCGTATCAAAGCATTGCAAAAACAAGCTGTAAATCTACAAGCATATGAAAAAACAGAAGCATTGAAAAAGGTAGAAGCAGAAATCGATCGTTTACAGGCAGAGATTGATGATATTCCGGTTGTACAAGAATTTAAAGAAACACAAATTCTTGTTAATGATGTGCTTCAGCTAGTAACTGGTACAATCGCTAGAGAAGTAACCAATCATGTAATTGAATCAACTGGTGGAGATTTACTTTCTGGTGAAACCGGTTCGAAACGAAAGCATGCTCCAGCAACCAGCTGTGATCATTAATTTAATAAAGAGGTAAAAGCCGTGCGGAAACTGTATTCCAGCGCGGCTTTTTTTCCTTTTAAAGCGTTACCTGCTGCTTTTCATAGAAGTCCGATGCACTTTAGGTATTTGTCTTGCATAAAATGACTATGAAAAAAGAGGAGGTAAACGTTATTATGAGTTTTCTAGAAAAAGACTATAGAGAAATCATTACGAAAGCCGTTTGCGGCCGCGGCAAAAAGTTTACACAGGCAACCCATTCCATTTCACCATCCCATCGCCCGACAAGCATTTTGGGATGCTGGGTGATAAATCATCTATACCATGCTAAAAAGAAATCAAAGGATTCTGTTGAGGTTAGCGGTTCGTATGATATTAACATTTGGTATGCCTATAATGATAATACCAAAACAGAGGTCGTCACAGAGCGTGTCACCTATACAGATATCATTCCACTATCTGTTCGAGATGAGCACTGCTTAAATGATGATTATGATGTGATTTGTAAAGTGCTGCAGCAGCCGAATTGCCTGGAGTGCAAAATAACAGGAAAAGGTCATCAGCTCAATGTAGATGTCGAACGCGAATTTCTCGTTCAGGTGCTTGGTGATACAAAGCTTTTTGTACGGGTTGATCGAAAAGGCTACAGCTATGATGATGATGATGATTGGGATTTTGCAGCGACAGATGATGAAATGGAGCAAGTAAATCCACATTTTTTAAAAAATAGCGGCAAAGACTAATTGTACCTGCGGGAGATTCGTTCTCCTGCGGGTTATTTATTTTATGTCGATTGATATTGACTGGTCACGGCGAAACACCATAGGCAATACCAAGTAAAAGGTGAAAGGGGACAAGGCACCGGGTTTTTATTTATCCATGCTGAATCGTAGTTTACCTAGTCGCGATAGCGTATGCTTTATGCTATACTTACAAAAGAATATGCTGGTTCTGGAGGATATAGGATGTCAAATCAAACACCAATGATGAAGCAATATTTAAAGATAAAAGCAGAGCATAAAGATGCCTTTCTTTTCTTTCGTTTAGGTGATTTTTATGAAATGTTTTATGAAGATGCAGTGAAGGCTGCAAGAGAACTGGAAATCACTTTAACTAAAAGGGATTCAGGCCAGAAGGAACCGATACCGATGTGTGGGGTCCCACACCACTCCGCATCAGGCTATATAAAAAATTTAGTAGATAAGGGCTATAAAGTAGCTATTTGTGAACAGGTGGAAGATCCAAAACTGGCCAAGGGTGTTGTGAAACGGGAAGTTGTGCAGTTGATTACGCCAGGTACTGTTATGGAAAGTAATATGTTGAACGAACAGGATAATAATTACATTGCCAGCCTTTCTCACTTTCAAGATGGGTCCCATGCAATCGTTTATAATGATTTATCCACAGGTGAAAATAAAGCAGCAATTGTAATTGGTTGGGATGCAGTGATTCATGAGTTGTATAATCAACCAATCCGAGAAATCGTTATTTCATCTAAGCTTCCAGAGGAAAAACAAACAGAATTAAAAGATCGTTTACATGTTACCCTTTCCTATCAGGATGAAGTAAATTTCAATGCCGAATATCGCTATTTATGTGAAAATTTGAATGATGAACGGCTTATGAAGGCATTTAGCAGACTATTAAACTACATACAACATACACAGAAGCGGTCACTAGATCACTTGCAAAAAGCGGAGATTATAGAATTAAAGAATCATCTTGCCCTAGATATGTATTCTAAGCGCAATTTGGAGCTGACAGAAACCATACTGCGAAAAGGGAAACATGGCAGCCTATTGTGGGTCTTGGATCAGACTGCAACCGCGATGGGATCTAGAATGCTGAAAAAATGGCTGGAGCGGCCATTGTTAAATAAAGTAGAAATTGAAAAGCGTCTGGATATAGTAGATGCATTTTATAGTGGATTCATGGAACGAGATGCATTAAGAGAAGCACTGAAATCAGTTTATGATATGGAGCGACTGGCAGGCAGAATTTCATTTGGGAATGTGAATGGCCGGGATCTGGTGCAATTGAAAAAATCTTTAATGCAGATTCCAGTACTACAATCTATTTTGCAGCAGTTTGGTCAAAAGCAAGTAACAGAATTAGCTGGACAGCTCAAGTATCCAGAACATCTGGTAGAACTGCTAGATTCCAGTCTGGTGGAAGAGCCGCCTATTTCAATTAAGGAAGGTTCTCTTATTAAAGATGGCTTTCATGAACAATTGGATTTATATCGAGATGCAGCTCGCAATGGCAAGCAATGGATTAGTGAGTTGGAGCAAAAAGAAAAAGAAGCTACGAATATTCGGTCGTTAAAAATTGGTTATAATCGGGTATTCGGATACTATATTGAAGTGACAAAGGCTAATCTGCATTTGTTGCCGGAAGGTCGGTATGAACGGAAACAAACGTTAACAAATGCGGAGCGCTATGTAACACCGGAACTGAAGGAAAAAGAGCAATTAATTCTGGAGGCACAGGAAAAAAGTGTCGACCTGGAATATAAGCTCTTTACAGAAATTCGCGAAGAAATAAAAGAACATATACCATTGTTGCAGGAGATTGCTGATACAATCAGTCATATGGATGTATTGCAGTCACTTGCAACTGTAAGTGAGAAAAATAATTACAAACGACCTGTTTTTGTTGATCAGAAATTGCGGATCAATAATGGCCGGCATCCAGTTATTGAACAGGTGATGAAGGACGGCTCATTCGTACCAAATGATGTAGCTTTGGATAAAGAAAAGAATATCCTGCTGATTACCGGACCAAATATGTCAGGTAAAAGTACGTATATGCGTCAGCTCGCGTTAACGGCCATCATGGGACAAATTGGCTGTTTTGTACCTTGTGACGAGGCAGAGTTGTTCATTTTTGATCAAATTTTTACCCGGATTGGTGCAGCAGATGATTTGGTATCTGGACAAAGTACCTTTATGGTGGAAATGCTGGAGGCAAATCACGCTTTATCACATGCAACTGAAAATAGTTTAATCCTATTGGATGAAATTGGACGTGGGACAAGCACATATGATGGGATGGCGCTGGCACAAGCGATTGTAGAATATATTCATAATAATATCCATGCAAAAACATTATTTTCTACCCATTACCACGAATTGACAGCCTTGGAAAACTCGCTTCCACGATTGAAAAATATTCATGTGCGAGCAGAGGAGTATGAAGGAAATGTTGTATTCTTGCATCAAATAAAAGAGGGAGCAGCAGATGAAAGCTATGGTATTCATGTGGCAAAGCTTGCTGAGCTTCCGGAACCATTGATTGAAAGAGCGAGAACGATTTTAGAGCAATTAGAAGGTCAGGATCGTCCGCAACCAACGAAAGAAAAAATGGAAACAGGTCAACTATCCTTCTTTGTTGATACAAAGGCATCATCCAAAAAGGAAAAGCTGCAAACCCATGATCATAAAGTGTTAGAGGAATTAAAAACACTCAACCTATTTGAAATGACGCCACTGGAAGCAATGAATGCATTGTATAAGCTACAAAAACAGGCGAAGGCGTAATAGCAATAAGAAAGGGATGTCTGCATGAAAATCATACAAATGCCTGATGCACTTGCTAATAAAATCGCTGCTGGTGAGGTAGTCGAACGGCCAGCATCCGTAGTAAAGGAATTGATGGAGAATAGCATTGATGCGAACAGTACTTGGATTAAACTGGAACTGTTGGAGGCTGGACTTCAGGAAATCAAAATAACCGATAATGGTACGGGTATGAGTGAGGCAGATGTGGAGACAGCCTTTCTTCGTCATGCAACAAGTAAAATACGCACAGAAACAGATTTATTCCATGTTAGAACTTTAGGCTTTCGTGGTGAAGCTTTGGCAAGTATCGCATCTGTCAGTCGGCTGGAAATTAAAACTTCGGAAGGGGATCGGGCTGGAACTAGCTTAAAGCTGGAAGGTGGTAAATTAGTCGAACGTGGAAAAAGTGATGCACGGCAAGGGACGGAAATTATTGTTCGTGATTTATTTTTTAATACACCTGCACGCTTAAAATACATGAAAACCATCCATACAGAGCTTGGACATATTACAGATTTATTGAATCGTTTAGCACTCTCCCATCCTGAAATTCGATTTGAGGCAGTACATCAAGGCAAAACTTTATTCCAAACTCCAGGTTCAAATGACTTACTCCAGGTGCTGGCCCAAATTTATGGTATGGGGACAGCTAAAAAAATGCTTCCTGTAAAAGGAGAAACCTTGGATTTCTCCATTACAGGTTATGTAGCGAAGCCCGAGGTAACGAGGGCATCAAGATCCTATATATCTACTATGATTAATGGTAGATACATAAGAAGTCAGCCACTTATTCATGCTATTTTACGGGCTTATCATACGTTATTGCCAATCGGCAGAAATCCAATTGTTGCATTGTCCATAGAAATGGATCCTATTCTAGTAGATGTAAACGTACATCCAACGAAGCTGGAAGCACGGTTTAGTAAGGAGAAAGAGCTGGTGGATGTAGTGGAGCGTACGATTCGAGATGTGTTTCGGCAAACTACTTTAATTCCGGAAATGGAACAAAAGCCAACAGTTAAACCAGTTTCAGAACAGTATGCTATGCCATTAGACACACCGAATAGACAACAATCCCAGCCAGCATATGGCAATGCAACGATTAGCGAGCAAGCGTTTGAACGTGCTCCTGCAAGCGCCTATGAACCAATGCCTCAAGCAAACGAAAGAGAGCAATGGTCTATTCCAGCGGATGTCAAGGGATTGGACTCAGCTGCTGAAACATCATATACACCTGCAGCAATTGAACATGCAGAATATGCGACTGAACAGCATACAGATAAAGATAGGATTCCAACCATGTATCCAATCGGCCAATTACATGGAACATATATTTTGGCACAAAATGAAAATGGTTTGTATATGATTGATCAGCATGCTGCACAGGAGCGGATCAAATATGAATTTTTCTATGCCAAGCTTGCTAAACCTGCTAATGAATCCCAACAGCTATTGATCCCATTAACATTTGAATTTACCAAACAAGAGACGATCTTAATGGAAGATGCGCGTGAAGAGCTGGAAAAGGTCGGTTTATATTTGGAGCCATTTGGTGAACAAACGTACCGAGTTACTTCCCATCCAAGATGGTTTCCCAAGCATTATGAAGAAGAAGTCATTCGGGAGATGGTTGAGCAGGTCATCCAGAAAGGAACAATAAATATCGCTAAGATTCGTGAAGACGCTGCAATTATGATGGCCTGTAAAGGGTCGATTAAAGCAAATCATCATTTAAATGAAGCAGATATGGTTCGATTATTAACAGATTTGCGGGAAACAACAGATCCATTTACTTGTCCACATGGACGTCCGATTATTGTACATTTTTCATCTTATGAATTAGAAAAGATGTTTAAACGAGTAATGTAGTCGGCAGGGTATAATTTCATTCTCTTTCGTACAGCCTAGTCATAGATTAGCTAAGGAAAGGGAAGAAATAATCATGAAACATCAACCATTGATAAATTATTTAAATGAGCTACTTTCGAATCATTTTGTGTTGTATGTAAAGCTGCATCGTTATCATTGGTATGTGCAAGGGCCACAATTTTTCCAGCTCCATGCACAATTTGAAGAGATGTACGAGCAAACAGCCAGTGACCTTGATCGAATTGCGGAACGTATTTTAATGATCAACGGTCAGCCTTACGCAACGATGTCAAAGTTTGTAAAAGAAGCAACGATAGCGGAAGCGACTGCTGATGATACCGTCGATGAAATGATGAATCAGCTAAGAGATGATTTTAACCATATGATTGCCTCTAATCGGGATGAAGGGTTGAGATTGGCAGATGAATCCCAGGATGAGCCGACAAAGGATTTACTAATTGGTCTCACCAGCCAGTTTGAAAAGTATAATTGGATGATTGACGCTTATCAGACCAAAAGATAAATTATTGCATATGGATGGATTCGAAAGTGGTTACAAGGGGAATCAACATGAAAGAAAAACTAGTTGTCATCGTTGGACCTACTGCGGTAGGAAAAACAAAATTAAGTATTGAAATGGCCAAACGTGTCCATGGTGAGATTATTAGTGGCGATTCCATGCAGGTATATCGAAACATGGATATTGGAACAGCCAAGATCTCTGTGGAGGAAATGGAAGGCATTCCACATCATTTACTGGATATTAAAAATCCAGATGAAGCATATTCAGCAGCAGCTTTCCAAAGTGAAGTGAAGCGTTGTGTTACCGATATAACGAGCCGTGGAAAATTACCCATTTTGGTCGGTGGCAGCGGTTTGTACATTCAAGCTGTACTATATGATTATCATTTCTCGAAGCAGGAAAGAAATGAAGCAATAACGGCTAAATTGGAGCGGCAAATAGAACTCGAGGGCATTATGTCACTGTATACAAGGTTAACAGAGGTTGATCCAGAGCAAGCTAAAAAAATTCACCCCAATAACCACCGACGCGTCGTTCGTGCACTTGAAATCTATGAAGCGACAGGTGGAACGATGACAGAACTTCAAAAGAATCAAAGGAAAGAACTGCAATTTGAAGTACAGCTAGTCGGTTTGGAAATGGAAAGACAGCTACTATATGACCGCATTAATAATCGTGTCGATGAAATGATTGAGAAGGGTCTGGTTTCAGAGGTAAGGCAATTGGTGGCTGAAGGCTATGGGGAATGTCAATCCATGCAAGCAATAGGCTACAAGGAATTGATACCTTATATAGAGGGTCAATGCAGCATGGAGGAAGCGATTGAAACGTTGAAACAAAATTCCCGTAGATATGCCAAACGTCAGTACACTTGGTTTAAAAATAAACTAGATATAAACTGGTATTCAGTTGAACCAGAAACAATTAATGAAAAATTTAGAATAATAATTAATGATTTAGCAGGATTTTTAAAAGAAAGGTAGAAATATTAATATAGCAAGTCCTTATGACAACAGATAGAAAAGAGGAGGAAAACAATTGGCACAAGCGGTAAATATTCAAGATCACTATCTAAATCAGTTAAGGAAAGATCATATCTCGGTAACTGTCTTTCTAACAAATGGATTCCAGCTACGAGGTGTGATTAAAGCATTTGATAACTTTACAGTGCTATTGGAAACCGATGGGAAACAGCAATTAATCTTTAAACATGCTATTTCTACGTTTGCTCCGGTTAAAAACGTCAAAGTGGATAAGGAATAAGAACGCTGAAAGACGGCACCCCATTGCAGGACTTACCTGTGATGGGGTGATTTTTATGAAAAGGGGCATTTGCTCCCCATCTCTATAGGCATTTGTCACAACTATTGTATCGTTTCCGTATACTGTGGTGAGTGGGGAGTGATCTAGATGGAAACGCAAAAAATCCAACATAAAAATGGTAAAATTAATATCATTTTGCGCGATCGAAAGTCTGGAACCCAGGAGCAACAATCCGTGTCTACCAATGACCATTTTTCTGTTATTGATGAGGCATTTGCTCCTTTTATCGGCTTACATCGCATGAAACAGGCGATGCGTGAGGTCTATGCAACCATTATGGTAAACGAGAAAAGACGGGCATTAGGTATGACTGGGAGTAAGCAGGTTCTCCACATGTTATTTAAAGGGAATCCAGGCACAGGGAAAACAACCGTCGCCCGTTGTTTGGCCAAATTATATCATCAATGTAATTTGCTATCCAAGGGACATTTTATCGAAGCAGAACGCGCTGATCTAGTTGGGGAATATATTGGGCAGACTGCTCAAAAAACACGTGCTTTAATACAAAAAGCCCTAGGTGGAATCCTATTTATCGATGAGGCGTATTCCCTTGCAAGAGGTGGGAATAAAGACTTTGGTAAGGAAGCTGTGGATACACTAGTCAAGCATATGGAGGATCATCAGCATGATTTTGTCCTTATTCTTGCTGGTTATCCACTTGAAATGGATCGGTTTCTGGCTTTAAACCCTGGATTAAAATCACGATTTCCGTTTATTTTAGAATTTGAAAATTATAATACGACGCAATTAATGGAAATGGCAAGGCAAATGGCAGCGAAAAAAGAATACCAGCTAACAACAGACGCTGAATGGAAACTAAAATATCTATTAAATGAAAAGCTTGCCGAAGAAGATTGGAATTTTTCAAATGGACGCTACATTCGAAATATAATGGAGCAAGCAATCCGGCAGCATGCATTTCGATTGATGCAATCTGGAAGCTTTACTGCAGATGACTTATTTTATCTGCGTGCGCCGGATATTCAACCATATGATGTGACTTGAGTTTTGTACCGTTATCAATACTTTGCTATGATAGATGTGAACAAGCGCAACCAAGATGACTTTAAAGGATGTTATCAAATGGCAAAAGAAAAAATAATAATTATTGCAGTAAAGCTGCCTATGGAACAAGACGACCGATTTCATTCTTCATTAGCGGAGCTGGAATCACTTGGTACAACTGCAGGTGGCGAAGTAATTAAAACGATTACACAAAATAGAACTCGAATTCATCCTGCTTTATATATAGGTGAAGGGAAAATACAAGAAATGAAGCAAGTGGTTGATGAAGAAGAAATTGATTTGGTGATTTCCAATGATGAACTCTCAGCGGGACAGTTAAGGAACCTTGGAAATCGTCTAGATGTTCGTGTCATTGACCGAAGTCAGCTTATTCTTGATATTTTTGCACAGCGTGCGAGAACCAAAGAAGGAAAATTGCAGGTTGAGCTTGCCCAATTGGAATATGTATTACCTAGATTAAGGGGAAAAGGTACAGAGCTTTCCAGGCTAGGTGCTGGAATTGGAACACGTGGACCCGGAGAAACGAAGCTGGAAACGGATCAACGTCATATTCGAAATCGCATTTATGATATACGCAGGCGCTTGAAAACAATTGTTCAACAGCGAGAACAATATCGTAAACGACGGAAGACGAATGATGTATTCCAAATTGCGATTGTTGGATATACTAACGCAGGAAAATCGACATTATTTAATCAGTTAACGAATAGTGAGTCGCTTGCAGAAAATCAATTATTTGCTACATTAGACCCGCTTACAAGAAATATACAATTACCTTCAGGCTTTCAAACATTGATTACGGATACGGTTGGTTTTTTGCAAAAACTCCCGACAACGCTAATTGCAGCATTCCGTTCAACCTTGGAAGAGGTAGCAGAAGCAGATTTTATTTTACATGTTGTGGATAGTTCTCATATTGATGCAACTCAGCATCAAGAAACGGTTATTAAATTATTACAGGACCTAGATGCTGATCAGATTCCTATGTTAACGGTATACAATAAAAAGGATTTATTGACGGCAGATTTTATTCCGATGCAGCATCCATATGCGATGTTAAATGCAACAGATGCAGCAGATGTACAACAATTACTGCAAACATTAGAAACGGTATTTATAGAAGATTGGGATCGTTATATTGTGCACGTTAATCCGGATGAAGGAAAGCTATTAACACAACTTAAACAGCAAACAATTACAACAGAAAGAAAGTATGATGAGTCAGGTAATGTGTATACTGTTAAAGGATTTATGCGTACAGACCATCCATTGCGACATGTACTAGAGCGTGATTAAGTAAGGATGGTGTACATGGTAACCTTTGATATACCTCGACAGTATTAGTAGATCTGAATTTAAAAGCAGACACACCATTTTAAAGGAGTATAGAGAGAAAATGATTGAACAATTGATACAACAGGCAGAAGCAGATTGCATGTCTATTCACCATGACATTAATAAACGAGTTGAATTAAATCAAAAACGCGTACTGGATGCGTTTAAAGAGAATCGGGTGAGCGATTCTCATTTTAATTCTACGAGCGGATATGGCTATGATGATATGGGAAGAGATACCTTAGAAGCAGTGTATGCAGATGTATTTGGTGGAGAAGCTGCATTAGTAAGACCACAGCTTGTCTCAGGAACACATGCCATATCTACCGCTTTATTTGGACTTCTACGCCCAGGAGATGAATTACTTTATATTACTGGAAAACCTTATGATACGCTTGAGCAAGTGATTGGTACAACTGGAGATAACACCGGCTCTTTAAAAAATTTTGGAGTAGACTATAATGAAGTCCCTCTACAGCCTGATGGCGGAATTGATTATGACGGGATTCGGAAAGCCATCAATGAACATACGAAGGTGATTGGAATACAGCGTTCCAAAGGCTACGATGATCGCCCTTCTTTTACCATAGAAGCAATTGCAGATATGATTCAATACATACGAACGATTGATCCAAAGTTAATTGTATTTGTTGATAATTGTTATGGTGAGTTTGTAGAGGAAAGGGAGCCGTTACATGTTGGTGCTGATGTGATAGCTGGTTCGCTAATTAAGAATCCAGGTGGCGGAATCGTTCGGGCTGGGGGATACATCGCAGGCCGTGAAGAGCTTATTTTACAATGTGCAAATCGTTTAACAGCACCAGGGCTTGGCAAAGAGATGGGAGCCACCTTTAGCTTACTGCAGGAAATGTACCAAGGATTCTTCCTTGCACCAATGATTGTTGGAGAAGCGTTAAAGGGTGCAGTATTCTCATCAAGATTTTTAGAGCTTTGCGGCTATGAAACCTCGCCACATTATCAAGCAAAACGGACAGATTTAATACAATCTGTTGCGCTCCATGATAAAGACAGAATGATTGCGTTTTGCCAAGCTATTCAGGAATATTCTCCTGTTAATTCACATTTCACCCCATACCCAAGTGATATGCCTGGCTATGAAGACGAGGTAATTATGGCTGCTGGAACGTTCATTCAAGGCTCAAGTATTGAATTATCAGCAGACGGACCAATTAGGGAACCGTATTTGGTATTTATTCAGGGTGGATTAACATACGCGCATGTGAAGATTGCTGTTGTGGAAACAGTGAAGAAGATGCAGGAAATGGGTTTTCTTTTAAAAAATTAGGGAATAGGAAGGGGAGGAAGAAAATTAGGAGGATTTGAATGTATTCGCAATTGACGAAAGAAAAGATTTATCAAACGATTAAGGAGGAAAATGTACGATTTATTCGGCTGCAATTTACAGATATGCAAGGAACCATTAAAAACGTTGAAATACCATTAAGTCAGTTGGATAAAGCTTTGGATAATTCAATCATGTTTGATGGTTCATCAATAGATGGATTTGTTCATATTGAAGAATCTGATATGTACTTGCATCCGGATTTAGATTCCTTTGTCGTTTTTCCCTGGACATCAGATAAAGGAAAGGTAGCGCGGTTTATTTGTGATATCCACAATCCTGACGGTACCCCTTTTGCTGGATGTCCGAGAAATAATTTGAAAAAAAACCTGAAAAAATTGAAGGAACATGGATATACTGCGTTTAATTTAGGAACTGAACCTGAGTTTTTCTTGTTTAAATTAAATGAAACAGGCGAGCCATCCCTGGAGGTAAATGACCAGGGCGGTTATTTTGATCTGGGTCCTGCTGATCAAGGGGAAAACTGCCGCAGAGATATTGTACTGGAATTAGAAGAAATGGGATTTGAAATTGAAGCATCCCATCATGAAAGTGCACCTGGACAGCATGAGATTGATTTTAAATATTCAGATGCCCTAAGACATTGTGATGATATTCAGACGTTTAAACTAGTCGTAAAAACGATTGCCAGACGTCATCAATTACATGCAACCTTTATGCCTAAGCCATTATTTGGTGTCCAAGGTTCAGGAATGCATGTGAATATGTCTTTATTTCGCGACGATGAAAATGTGTTTTTTGATCCTGCTGGAAATGCAGAACTGAGTAAGGATGCGTATCAATTTATTGCTGGTTTAATGAAGCATGCGATCGATTATACTGCAGTTACGAATCCAACTGTTAATTCATATAAACGACTGGTACCAGGCTATGAAGCCCCAAGCTATGTTGCTTGGTCTGCTCAGAATCGGAGCCCGCTTGTACGAATTCCTTATGCAAGAGGATTAAGTACACGGGTGGAATTACGAAGCGTGGATCCGACAGCAAATCCATATTTGGCTACCGCAGTGTTACTTGCTGCAGGACTGGATGGCGTGGAAAATGATTTGACACCACCAGAACCGGTAAATGAAAATGTATTCGAAATGTCCGAGGCAAAACGACAAGAACTTGGTATTCAGGATCTGCCGGGAACATTAATCGAAGCTACAAAGAAACTAAAAGATAATACGGTTGTAAAAGAAGCGATGGGTACCCATCTATATAAACATTTTCTGAAAGCAAAAGAAATTGAATGGGGCATGTTTAACGCGAGAGTACACGCGTGGGAACGAGAGCAATATCTCGCAACCTATTAAGGATGATAATTTAGAATAGACACGTGATTAACAGACATAGCTCCTGATTATGTAAAAGGCTTTAGCCCTCTATTTTGAGGACTAAAGCCTTTTTATGTAGAAGTATGTAACGCATGCCCAGCATGAAGTGTCCCAATTAGCATAAATAAAAAAATGTTTCGCAAATTGTAGGTGCATAACATACAATTGCGAAACATTTTTCTGTATTCGTATCTTTTGTAAAGTACTAGATAACGTCCATGCAAGATTAAGAGATTTTAATGAATATCACGATACAAGCCAACTACTTTACCAAGAATGGTCACATCACGGTAAATCAGTGGTTCCATTGTTGCATTTTCTGGCTGTAAACGTATATGATCTTTCTCCTTAAAGAAGCGTTTAACCGTTGCTTCATTTTCTTCGGTCATCGCAACGACGATTTCCCCATTTTGTGCAGTGTTTTGCTGTTTAATAATAACCATATCTCCATCCAAAATACCCGCTTCAATCATACTTTCACCATCTATTACCAATACAAATACATTGTCTTCAGCTGATGCGCTGGAACTCGGGATGGGAATAAATTCTTCAATATTCTCAACAGCAGTTATTGGAATACCAGCAGTAACTTTACCAATTAATGGCGCATAACGAACTTCTCCACGTGGGACATCCGTATCTTCTGATAGGTCAAGTACTTCTATGGCACGCGGCTTGGTAGGATCTCTCCGCAGAATCCCTTTTTTCTCTAGTCTGGATAAATGACCGTGAACAGTAGAACTAGATGCAAGGCCAACTGCTTCTGCGATTTCTCTTACCGAAGGTGGATAGCCTTTATCACGAACTTCTTGTTTGATAAATTCGACGATGGCTTGCTGTCTATTTGATAATTTAGTCATGTCATGGACACCTCGCACATAAGTTTTATTGTAATAAGTTTATCATTAAGAAAATAATAATGCAAACATTCGTTCGAAAAAACAGTTGACAGACCATATGTTCTGTTGTAAGATGATATCAGAACAAAGGTTCCCATTGGGGAGAAAGGACGGATTCATATGTTTGGTAAAATTACAAAGACGGATGCGTTTTATCTAGTAGCCTTTATGCTAACAATTGGTATGATTTACTTCTCACTTATTGGTGCCTAAATATAATAAATGGAGCGTTCATCTAGTGAAAGCAATTATTTATAGTCGCGTTAGTACAGATAAGCAAATACAGGAAACATCTTTGAAAAGACAGCAGGAAGAATTGAGAAAGCTTGCCATTCGTCATCATATAACGATTGTAAGGACGATAGAGGAAAAAGCGAGTGGATATGAATTAGAACGAGATGGTATTTTTGAATTACTAGAACTGTTTTCGAATGGAAAAGCAGATTGTCTATTGATTCAGGATGAGACCCGGCTTGGGCGAGGAAATACTAAAATCGCTTTACTGCATCAACTTGAGCGAATGAATATATCTATTTATACAGTCATGCATGATGGAGAGCTGGAGTTATCGGAATCTGATTCAATGGTCATGCAAATTGTTGGGATTGTGGAGGAATATCAGCGGAAAATTCATAATGCAAAGATCTCCCGAGGAATAAAAAAGGCTATGGCAAATGGTTATACTCCCGGTAATAATTTATCGCGAATCAATCAGTCTCCTGGACGAGAACGGAAAGAATTGCCAATAGAAGAAATCTTGAAGCTTCGGGATCGCAATCTTACGTTTGATGAAATTGCCCATACTTTAACCGGCTTTGGTTATGAAGTTTCAAAGGCTACGGTGCATCGTAGGTATCAAGAATATCAAAAACTTGAAAATAGAAAATAGAAAAGGTAAGATAAACAAGCAGGAACCTTCGCGGGTCCTGCTTTTTTTAACATGAACCACCTACATTTTTTATTTGGTGTGTTGGATTTCATTTATAGGAGGTTGAGCAATATGCTATCAAAAGAAAAGCTGGAACGCATCAATCAATTATCTAAAAAGTCCAAAGCTGAAGGATTAACTGAAGCAGAAAAAGAAGAACAACAGACGCTTCGGGATGAATACTTGAAAAACGTGCGTAGCTCCTTTACGAATCACTTGAAGAAAATGACAGTTATAGATCCAGAAGGTAACGATGTAACACCACAGAAGGTTAGAGATTTACAAGCGAGGCAGAAGAAACAATAAGATTATGCTTTATCACACAGTAAATTGGAACTGGTTGAATCCTGTCATATAACTTGTGAATCAGACCTTGACCGGCTGGTGATCCCCCACTTACAATATTTGTTAACAATAAAAATTCTTGAAGTATGGGTCTTACAGCCAGTTAATCTGTGATAAAGTGAAACTTCAAGCAGGGGGGGCGTACTTCCCCCACTGATTGTTAGTTGAACCAATCAGGCCTTTACTGGCTGTTGATCCCCCACTGACTATTCAGGTTATCAACAAAAATTCTTGATGTGGGGGTCTTACAGCCAGTTAATCTGTGATAAAATAATAATATTATATATCCCAAAGAAGAGATGAAGGAAGGGGAATACACAATGTCGACAAATATTGAACAGCTTTCCATTAATACCATTCGTACGCTTGCTATTGATGCAATTGAAAAGGCTAATTCTGGTCATCCCGGTTTACCAATGGGAGCCGCTCCCATGGCGTATACACTTTGGACAGAATTTATGAATCATAACCCCAAGCATTCAAAATGGTTCAACCGTGACCGTTTTGTATTATCTGCTGGTCATGGATCTATGTTATTGTATAGCTTGCTGCATTTATCAGGCTATGATGTAACACTTGAGGACTTAAAGAACTTCCGTCAGTGGGATTCAAAAACCCCTGGCCATCCGGAAGTACATCATACAGATGGTGTAGAAGCTACAACTGGTCCACTTGGACAAGGTATCGCAATGTCAGTAGGTATGGCAATGGCGGAAGCACACTTAGCAGCTACATTTAATAAAGCAGACGCTAAGGTTGTTGATCATCATACTTTTGCTTTGATTAGTGATGGTGATTTAATGGAAGGAATCTCTCATGAAGCAGCATCTCTAGCTGGACATTTGGGGCTTGGTAAATTGATAGCTTTATATGATTCCAATGATATCTCGCTTGATGGAGATTTGGATCGTTCTTTCTCTGAGAATACAAAGGAAAGATTCCAGGCATACGGCTGGCAATACCTACGTGTAGAAGACGGAAATGATGTTGATGAACTTCGACAAGCCATTGCAAAGGCAAAAGAAAATGAAGATCAGCCAACTATTATTGAAATTAAAACAATTATCGGATATGGTTCCCCAAATAAATCCGCTTCCTCTGCTTCACACGGAGCACCACTAGGGACAGATGAAGTTGTATTAACGAAGGAATTTTATGACTGGTCACATGAGCCATTTCATGTTCCTGAAGAGGTATATGCTGATTTTGAAGAAAAAATCATCTCCAAAGGGGCTGCAACAGAAGAAGAATGGAATAAACTTTTCGCAGATTACAAAGAGAAGTATCCACAAGAAGCTGCTCAGCTGGAACAAGCTATACGTGGAGAGCTTCCACTTGATTGGGATAAGGACTTGCCCGTATATGAAGCCGGTAAGGATAAATTGGCGACTAGAGCATCTTCTGGTGAAGTGTTAAATGCGATTGCCAAGACAGTACCAACCTTATTTGGAGGAAGTGCTGACTTAGCTGGTTCTAATAATACAACGATGAAGGACAATGACGATTTCACTCGCGAACAATATGCAGGAAGAAATATTTGGTTCGGTGTACGTGAGCATGCAATGGCAGCAGCACTTAACGGAATGGCACTTCATGGTGGGTTAAAAGTGTATGCAGGTACGTTCTTTGTCTTTAGTGATTATTTACGTCCTGCTGTACGCTTATCATCCATTATGAAAACACCGGTAACCTATGTATTCACACATGATTCTATTGCAGTTGGGGAAGATGGTCCAACACATGAACCAGTGGAACATTTAGCTGCATTCCGTGCCATGCCAGGATTGTCAGTCATTCGTCCTGCTGATGGGAATGAAGTGCAAGCTGCTTGGAGATTGGCAATGGAATCAACGGACCAGCCGACTGCATTGGTGTTAACGAGACAAGGTTTACCTACGTTAAATGGTACGCAGGAAAAAGCTTATGATGGTGTAAAAAAAGGTGCCTATGTGATTTGTGATGCAGATAAAGAAACACCAGATGCCATTTTGCTTGCAACGGGTTCAGAAGTACAGCTTGCTTTGCGCGCGCATGAAGCACTCCGTGAAAAAGGAATTGAAACACGTGTAGTCAGCATGCCTTCTTGGGATCGATTCCATCAGCAAGATAAAGCATATCAGGAAGCTGTCCTTCCAAGTGCAGTGAAAAATCGGGTTGCCATTGAAATGGCTTCACCATTTGGCTGGGAAAGATATACAGGTACTGAAGGAATTATCATGGGAATTGATACGTTCGGTGCATCTGCAAATGGGGACAAGGTCATAGCGGAATACGGCTTTACTGTTGAAAATGTTGTGAAAAATGTAGAATCCTTATTACAATAAAGGACAGTTGGGTGGATTGATTTTAATAATCAATCATTGTCCATTTAATCAAGTATCTTTGTATGTAGCCAGTGGAGACAAGGCTTCTCCACTGGCTTCCTACTGTTTGAGCTACCATTTCAGGGATTTGGACTTGCTTTTTTTCGTGATTCGTAAAAAGATCGGCAAGAAATCGTATTGTATTCCTGGCAATGATTTATTATACTGTATAAGAGACAAGTTGAAGGAGGAAATCTTTACATGAGCACGATTTGGGTCGTTTTAATTGCATTGGCAGCACTCATTGCAGGTGTTGCACTTGGATTTTTCATTGCTCGTAAGTATATGATGAACTACTTGAAAAAAAATCCACCAATTAATGAACAAATGCTGCGCACGCTAATGATGCAGATGGGACAAAAGCCATCGCAAAAGAAAATCAATCAAATGATGCGTGCAATGAATAATCAAACGGATAAATAGCAATTATTCCTTATATATTCGGACAGCATCACATGATACCCCTTGACGATTTCATCAAGAGGGGTATTTTTGATTTGGGCAGCATATATGTGTTAAGTAAGTGAATGTGATATGATGTTTTCGTTGGAACTGTTGGTATATTGTCATAAACAACGTAACCAGCCTTTCCTAATTCTGCTAAAATGATAGTTGGAGTCTTGTATATAGGAGGGTGTATATGTCCGAGGTTAACATTTTTCTAGCATTTGGGGCAGGGTTTTTATCTTTTATCTCACCATGTGTATTACCCTTATTTCCTGCTTTCTTATCATATATAACAGGAATGAGTGTCAGTGAGCTAAAAGATGATAACAAGATGCTAAATCGAAAGAGTATGACACATACCGTTTTCTTCTTGCTCGGTTTTTCCGTTATCTTCATCATGATGGGCTTTGGCAGCTTGTATATTTCACAATTTATGCTAGCATATAAAGAACTCATTCGTCAGATAGGTGCTATTTTAATCATATTCTTTGGACTAGTAATTGTAGGTTTATTGAACTTCGAATTCCTAATGAAAAATAGAAAAATATCATTTAAAAATAGACCTGCAGGGTATTTCGGCTCCTTCATTATTGGCTTGGCATTTTCACTTGGCTGGACACCTTGTACTGGACCGATTTTGGGAATAGTTATTACATTGGCTGCCTCTCAACCTGAGATGGGTATGGTGTTAATGATTAGCTATGTATTAGGATTCTCCATCCCATTCTTCGTTCTTTCCTTCTTTGTTGGGAAGCTGAATTGGATAAAGAAACATAGTCAAATCATTGTTAAAGTTGGTGGCTATATGATGATCTTACTTGGTATAGCCTTGTTTTTTGACTGGATGACAAAATTAACTTCATTTTTGGCTGGATTCTTTAATTTCTACGGATTTTAACAGGATCCAAGTCTGTTTGAAAGTGTGATGGTTTGATGTGGGTTATTGCAAGTACAGTTGTTGCAGCGTTTATGGCCGTGACGATGATTTTTGTCCGCTTGAAGGCCGCTAAAAAACCTGTAACCGTGAAAAAAATAATTTTACCACCAATTTTTATGAGTAGTGGTGCGCTTATGTTTCTTTTCCCTGAATTTAGATTGAGTGGATCAGAAATAGCAGAGGCAATTATTGTAGGTGTGTTTTTCTCCGTTTTCCTCATTCGGAGCTCGCGTTTTGAAATTCGTGATGAAGCAATCTATTTAATTCCATCCAAAGCGTTTGTATTCATTCTAGTCGGATTACTTGTAGTGCGTCTGGTTGCGAAATCGATTATTGGTCGTACGATTACCCTTGGCGAAACAAGTGGAATGTTCTTTTTGCTTGCTTTTGCAATGATTATAAGCTGGCGACTTGCCATGTTATATCAATATAAGAAATTAACAGTTGAATTACAGCGAAGATTGGCTAGTAGAACATAATAAATGCCCTGTATTCTTGGATACAGGGCATTTATTGTTTATTCATATGATATTTTTTACGCCAATCTTCAGCATAATTTGATTTAGAGAGTTCAAACAAAGGCTCATAGGGTGTCACATCAATTTTTTCTTCGCGAAGTTTCTTTCTAAGGAAATTATGATCTCGTTTCGGTGTTGCAATAATATATCCTTCTATTAGTGCTTCACGGGTGATTTTATCTTCTTGTTTGGCTAAAGCAACCTCACCAATTTTACTGGCGATTTTATGTCTAGCTACATCGCGAAAAAGTTCTGGAACAGGAGAGACAAGCTTTTCAAGTAAATCTTTTTCTTCCTGTCCCCACATATGACGCGTTTTTTCCATATAATATTCTTCCCAGTCCATATCTGATTTTCCGTCAGCTTTTGGCAACTTCTTCAAAAACTTTCGAAACATGAAGGATCCACCAATTGCCATTAAACCAATCAGCAAAAATCCCCATAATATTATAAAATAATCCATTAAAATTGACATATTTCACCATCCTTCTAAAACATTACACTTATTTGAAATAATAAAGGCAGATTTACTATATCACAGATTAACTGGCTGTAAGCCCCCCACATCAAGCATTTTTGTAGAAAAAAAGAATTGTAAGTGTGGTGGATCAACAGCCGGTAAAGGCCTGATTGGTTCAACTTACAATCAGTGGAGGAAGTGAAAAATCCCACTAATTGAAGTTTCACTTTATAATTATTTTTAATTTGTAGTAATTTATAGTAATATTACAAATAAAGTGATGATGTGAATCGTTAACAGTATGTATAACAGTGAAATCCGTTTAAATGAATCAATTGTCCCAATACGCCCATATAACTATTAATTATTTATTATGCTACTATAAGTATAAAAGGAATTATACATATAAACAAGTTTCATATCTTAATAATTGATGACATATACATTCGGGAGTTTGACACCTAACTAATAATAAATTGCCCTTAGAGCCAGTGATGGCTTTATTTTTTTGTCAAATTTTAAAATAAAATATTGAGTACTATTTAGTACTATGTTATTATAGAAGTATCTTAGA